>JAEZIN010000033.1 GCA_023436585.1 Bacillota bacterium
TGCGCTGGAATTTTGAAAAAATTCCTTCCTTGCCCGAGCAAACGGCCGCACAATGGCGAAGCCAGTGTCAAGTAGCAGCGAGGGAAAAGCTCAACAAAGTGGCATAGCCACTTTGTTGATACGCTGAAGAAGCGCGGCTGCCTTGGCCGCGCTTCTATTTTACATGGAACGCTTACAGGTAAGGGCTGGGCTGTGCCGCATCGATGCCATGGGACTTAAAATCCTTGTCGATGTTTTTGTTGGCCATGCGGGCCATCAGCCTCCAAACCAGGCCCGGGAAGCGGAGCAGCGACGCTTCGTACACACGGCGCGGGGAAATTTCGCCCTTGTCCATGTGATCAAAGAACAGGTTCAATTGCGGGATCACCTTTTTGGCGTTGAGCAGCTTTTCCAGTGGCTGGCCGTTGAGCATGGCGCCCAGGCCCATGATGAAGCCGCCCATGTATTGCAGGCTGCATTTTTCCGAGAACAATTCCAGCGCCATCAGCCCGTTTTCGTGGGTGTGGGGATGGGGCATACCCCCCTGGATGATGCCGTAGACCTGCTGCCCGTGAAGAACCTCCTTGTGCTCGGCTATTTCGGCCAGCAGCGCGTACGTGTCGGCCGGGTAGGTGTTGATATAGCACGGCCCGACAAACACAAGGGTGTCGGCCTTTTCCACGGCGCTTATGATTTCCTCCGGCTTGGTAAGGCTCGGATACAAATGCAGCAGCGAAACGCTGTGGCCCCTGTTCACCAGATGCTCCCTGCACCGAAAGGCCAGCATGGCGCTGGTGCCCGCTTTGCGGGGGCTTAGGTTGATCAGCAAAAAGTGCTTCATATCATTGCCACCTCCCTTACGATCGCCTCTTTCAACTCCTGTGATAGCGCCGCGATGGTGGTATAGCCCTTTCCGCCGCCCCTGGTGATGGTGTTGGTTTCCCGTACCAGGCTCTTGAAGGCTTCCGCTTCCCTGGGGTTTGGCTCCTCCTGGATGCCAAGGCCATACAGCTTGAACTGCCGGTCCATCCAGCCGCCCTTGGTCATTTCGCCCTTGACCACAAAGTAATGCCTGTCCATAATGAGCCCGAATTTGTCCAGGACACGCTTGGTCTTTGCGGTATAGCCGCCAAAGAGGATGGGGGATACCACCAAAACCGCGTCGGAACGGAGGATTTTCCCGTAAATCCAGTCTCCGTCATCCCTTACCACGCATTTGCCGAAGGTTTTATAGGTGCAGCCGTTGCAGCCCACGCAAGGCTTGACGGTTACATCGTTCAGCGGAATATACTCCGCCGGCACGCCTTTTTGCCGGAAAGCCTCATACAATTTTAAACCGATTTGGTTTTTTCCTTCATCCGCCAGTATGGTGACCATATCATCTTCCGCTCCTATTGATTATTGTTGGCAGCTTTTGTTCAGCGCCTTGCTGACCGCGCTTTTAATGGCCTCGCTGGACAGGGTTGCGCCGCTGACAGCGTCCACTTGAAATGTGTTGGCGCTGACCATGGCCGCTGTGATGGCTTCGGCCTTTTGACCCATGCCGCTGTTATGCGTAAGGATGGCGATACCTGCGATGGCGTGATCTTTGACGGTCACCTTCACCGTGACCTGCAAAATGCCTGCGTTGGCAAGGCCTTCATATTCGCCGTCAGCAGCGTTTTCCATATCCACCTTTTCGTAGGTGAGGGTGGCAAGCGCCTTTTGCGCCTGGCTTCTGATGATAAAAAGGCCGCCGAAGAAGACAAGGGCCAGGACTGCGGCCAGGATGCCCAGGACTTTCAATGTTTTTTTCATTTTTGCTCTCCCTGCAGGAGCAGCCCTTTGGCAAAGGCAACAACCTGTTCCGTATCCTTTTTGTTGGGATGGCCTGCCCTTATAAAAAGAATGGAGCCCGGCACGATTACTTCCCCTGCGACGCGTATGCCCTTTTCATTAAGGATGCGGCTGACAGCATCCTGTTTTTGCTTGCCCGACGCGCAGGAGGTAATCAGGGCCGCGGATTGAACCGTGCTGCTGTCCAGTGACTTTACATAATCCGCCAGTTCGGGCATGCTTGCGCCGCCGTAAATGCCGCCCACGATGAACAGAAGGCCGGTGTTGTTAAGCTTCGGATTGTCCAGTATGTTTTCCGCCCCGATGTTCAGGGCGAGGCTTAAGGCTTCGGCCAGCTTTTTAGAATGCTTGGTTTTGGTAGCGTAAACGATGGCGGCATTACTCATGGCTCAAAATTCCTTTCAGTATGATGTCCATCTGGGTGTTGAACATGGCTTCGGCTTCTTCGGGCCGGATGCCGGCCTGGCGTGATATCATCAGGTTGAACCCCAGAAACGAGCTCCAGATGGCGAAGGCGGCCTGATAGGGGTCCACCTTCCGAAGCTTGCCCGCGTTCATGTCCCGCTGCAGGTTACCTGCGAGGTAATTCAGCCAGGGGGTAGAGCTGGGATTGCTCCTGGAGTATTTGTGCAGTACAATCAGGTTGTACTTTTCGGGCTCTTCCATGGCAAGCTGCATGGACCTTAAAAAGGCCGTTTTCATGTTGGTGACGGCGTCCATATCGTCGGTAATCAGCCGCCGTATCTCCGCGCCCAGCCAGGCCGTTTCCACCGCTTCAATGGCGTCGATGATTTCCTGCTTGTCTTTGAAGTAATGGTAGACGACGCCGGTGGAATAGTTCATTTTGCTGATGATTTTGCGGATGGAGACGGCCTCGAACCCCTCGTTCAGCCCGATTTCCAGCGCCGTATCCAGTATGGCCTGCCGCACCGCGTCGCTGCGCAGCTTCTGATCTTCCCTGGTCAAAGCGTGACCTCCCTGCTGTGCTGGTTCTGATATGCGATTGAACGGCGTTATAAAAAATAACGTTGTTTAAAAACCTGACAGCGTTATGTATAATACATCCATTGGGCTTTCTTGTCAAGTGAATTATTTAACGAATTCGCGTTTTTTTTTGAAATCCGCCTGCTGCAAAAGAAAGAAACCGCCGGAGCTTTCATCCGGCGGTTTCTGGTGTTATGCTTTGTTAACGCTGTTTAGAGCAGCGGCATGAATACGCCGCCCTGTACGCTGCGGGCGATAAAATGCATGTAGTTGCCTGTTTCTGTGTCGTACCAGTCGCTGAAGGGAACCCTTGTTTTCGATTCCCGCAGGTATTTGGCCACGGGGGCGACGAGCCGGCGGAAGGTGTCGGGGTCCTCCGCCATGGCTGCCGTCCACAAAATCCAGTCGGACTTGGTATAGGCGCGCCTGGAATCCAGGGGCAGGCCGTAGGCGTTGTTGCGGGGGAGATAACTTTTTGTTTCCTGTCTGTAGAACGCATCCTCAAACAGCCCAAGATGCAGCACCTTGTCCCACACCAGGTTGTATTTCATGCTCCAGCCCTGCCCGTCAAAGGTAAGCGCCGTATGCTCCCCGGCCTTTGCGCGGGCGAGCCAGCTTGATGCCATCCTTTTGGCTTCGGCTTCATAGAAATCCGCCTTGGAATCGCCCGCAAGGCGGAGAAGCTTTGCGTAGCACGCTACGCCCACCACCGCTTTGGCCGACAGGTTCACGTTGCGGGCCAGATGCCCGGCAAAGTCGTCGGTGCACAATTGATCGCCGGGGTCTTCGCCATATTTCATCAGGTACTGCACCCATTTTTCCAGCAGGGAAAGGTTTTCTTGGGCCATCTTGAAGTTCCCGTCCATTGCGGCGGCGGAATACAGCATGATGAGCATATTTCCGCACTCTTCCACGGGCATCTGGTATCTTAATTCATAGCAATCCGCCTGTGCGGGATACAGGTAATAGGCAGGCTGGATATCGCCGTTGCGTGTTTCGCCGCCGGTTAACGCGCGCCGCTTTGTGCCGTACACCTGGCCGATGGCCTGGGGGTACTGGCCCACGTCATGGGGGGCGAAGTCATACGTCCACACGGGCATATTCGCAAAGCGCAAAACGGGTCGGCACATGGCCCGCACAAGCTCCGGATTGTACTTTAAAAACAGCGGGGTGGAGGGATAGCTGACATCCACCGTGCCCATGCAGCCGTTGGAGTCGTTTTCCTTGCTCAGCCATACCATCTGCCCGTACTCGTCGGCGATGAGCTTGTGGGCGCAAATGCACTGGCGGTAGGCCGCCGTGCAGATCAGCGCATAATCCTCGCCGCCCCTTTCGGCTGCCTCCTTTAGAAGGCTTGCATCGAGCTTGTCGCAGCGGGCAAGCAGCGAATCATGGCTTGCGTCAAACTCGCAAAGGGCCTCGACTATGGTCTTGCCGTTTCTGGCATACCAGGCTTTGGTGGGAACACCAAAATAATTGATGGAGGCCACATCGTCATAGCCCAGCAGGAGGGAAACGTTCTTTTTCTCCCCGGGCACAAGCTTCAAGGCATCATGGGCCTCCAGGCCGTCCGCCGTGCATTGCATAGCCGCCCTGCCGGCCAGGTACAGGTAGCCCCAATCGATGGTGATGTGGTCGCCCGCGTGGCAGAGCAGCTTTTGCCTGCGCTGGCCCATGTAGCTTACCTGCAGCCCATCCAACGCATATACATCCTGCGTCATGTTCGGGCGTTCATCGCCGTCAAAGCACAGTTCATCAAACGCGGTGAAGGAAAGCGCCGCAACGTGGCTTTGGCCGTCCGCCGCTTCCAGGGAAAGATCGATCATGGTGATGGGGGTGGAGAGCACATCGGGGTCATCCAGCAAAAGGGGCGTGGTGAAGGCAACGGATAGCCGCGCGCCGGCCGCTTCCAGTACGCTCCTGGTGGATGTCGGCGTCACCTCCATGGAAACCGTTTCCATGGCCTGGCCCTCGCCGTGGCCCAGGTAGCGGTAGGGCTTTCCGTCGATGATCAGCTTTCCGCGAAGGCGCTTTCTGGCACCGGCCCAATGGGTCGTATCCGTGTCTGTCAGCCGGTCTGCCGCGCACCAAATGGAAAAATAAGGGTCATTGGCCACCAGCGGCAGCGCGGGCAAACGTGTCATGGTTTGCATCATCTATTCCTCCAAATTAATGAATCCCAAAAGAAGCGGCGGATGAACCCGCCGGCGGAGTCTTACAGTTCCAGCCGCCCGGTGGATTTGGATACCACCAGGGAGGGAAGTATGACTTCCTTACGGGTGGTTTCCTCTCCGGCTGCGTTTACCAGCAGGCTTCTGATAATGGATCCCGCCGTGTGGCCGATCATGTCGCCGTGCTGGTCCACATGCGTGAAAAACATAAAATCCTGTATGTCGGAGACGGGATCGTCGAAGGTGACGTGGGAAACATCCTGGGGCACGCGAATGCCCATGGTTTTCAGCAGGCAGTACAAATAAACCGCCATTTGGGATTCGCTGGTGATGAAGGCGGTGATGCCCTTGTTGGTTATCAAATCCGTAAACATGTCCGCGTAGTAGCCGTGGGGCTTTGAGATATCCAGCGACTCGATGCAGGTAAGCGTCCTGTCCTGGTACTTGTCAATCTCGCTTCTGCAGCCCTTCAATCTGTTTTCCACCGTGTAGGTGGATTGATTGGACTGCGTTAAAAACGCGATATGGCGGTGGTTAAACTCCAATAAATGCGCCGCGGCCAGCTGCCCGCCCAGATAGTTGTCGGACAGCGCGTAGTTGGTGTCTACGCCGGGGAAAGGGCGGTCAATCAAAACAAACGGGAACTTGTTGACCTTCATGTTCAGCACTTCATCGCTGTAATACTCCTGGTCCATGGGGAAAAGAATGATCCCCCTGGCGTCTGCCTCCATGGACTGTGCGATGGCAAAGGCCTCCCCGGCGGCCGAGTTGCTGGCGATGACATGCAATTGGTATTTGTCGGGGGGGAGCGCCCTTTGTATGCCGGCTATGATGGACAGGCAGAACCTGTCCGCCACCGATGGAATAATCAGCATGATTTTGTGCAGCGCGATTTTGGATTCCATTTTCCTTACATGCGCATTGCCGCCTTCGTGCATGCCGCAAAGGATATCGGCCGCGTTCTTGCTGATGTATGTTCCACGGCCGGGGTAACGTATCACGACGCCGGCCTTTTTCAATTCCGACATCGCTTTGGATACGGTGATCCGGCTTACGTCATACTTGCGCGCCATTTCGTTTTCCGTGGGCAAAAGAAAATCCGGCGGGTATTTTCCCGATTGTATACCCTGCTCAATCTCTGTTTTTATTTTTATGTACAAGGAATCGTTGTTGGTCATTTGCCAGCCTCTCTAAAGCATCATTCGGCTTTTGCTACAGATTGTATTATATGCATTATACATGAATATGTCAAACACAACTTAAATGCATGAAATGACCCGTAAAAAATAAATTTATTGAATCATATATCAACATATTGACAACCATTTTGTGCAATGTTATGATATTGATAAAAGATGCAAAGCATACAAATAATACAAAGCTTTGCGGAAAAAGGAGAGAAAAATGAAAAAAGTCTTGGCCCTCCTGGTAGCTTTGCTTTTGGTTGTGCCCCTGTTTTCGCTTGGCACCGCTGGCGCGGAAGAGAAGATCAAGCTCGTCGCGCCGCTAATCGGCTTCAACGATGACCAGATCGCCGCCGCGGATGCCAAACCTGAAGGCTATTCTCCCGCCGACCAATACTACTCCAGCGTCCGTAAAACCGTGGAAGAGACCTATCCCAACTATGAAGTGGAATGGGCCGACTGGGGCTGGGCAGAGACCCTGGACCAGAAGCAGCGCGCGCTGATCGCCTCCGGCGATGCTCCGGACATCGTTGCCGGCGAGACCTTCATGCCCACCTATGCCAACGAAGGCATTCTGGAGCCGCTCCCCCAGGACATCGTGGACATGGTGAATCCCTCCTTCCTGATCTTTGACAGGGATGGCAAGGCCGTTGCCGTCGCCCACAAGTCCGCCATCTTCATGCTGTTCTACAACAAGGACCTGATGACCGCGGCGGGCCTTGATCCCGAGCAGCCCCCCAAGACCTGGGCCGAGTTCAAGACCATGTCCGATGCCATCACCAAGGCCGGCGAAGGCAAGTTCTACGGCGGCGGCATCCCCACCTTCCCGCATGCCGGCGGCGCGCTGCGCGCCACGCCCTTCTTCCGCCAGATGGGCACCGACTTTTCCAAGGACGGCCTTTCGAATTTGAATGATCCCAAGCTGCAGGAAACCTTGAAGTTCATCCGTGAAATGGATGCCAACTTCCCGGTGGGCCTGGGCAACAACAGCGATGAAGGCCCCCTGTGGACCGCCTTTGAAAAAGACAAGACCATCGCCTTCGTTATCAACGGCATCTGGGAGGCCGGCGGCGCTACCGCCAACGGCATCAACTGGGGCGTAACCACCCTGCCGCTGCCCGAAGGCGGCGTGGACGGCAACTGCATGGTCGGCTCCGTGTACAACGCTGTTCCCAAGGCCAGCCGTCATAAGGAAGAAGCCTTTAATCTGATCCGTGCCGCCCTGAAGGAAGAGAATCAGAGGCTCTGGATCCCGCAGACTGTATGCCTGCCCCTCAAGTCCATCATTGAGAACACCGATCTGTTCGCTGACAACCCCACCCTGCTGGCGGCCATGAACGCCCTGAACAACGGCACCTACTCCGGCCTGGCCTCCTTCCAGAAGAATGACGCGCAGGTGTGGGAAATCGTTAATACCAAGGTGCTTGCCAGAACCACCATGACCCAGGACAGCATTGAGACCATTTGTCAGGAAGCCGACGCGGAAATCGCGGCCCTTTTGAAGTAATCCTGGCAGACACATGGGGTATGGGGGGAGACCCGAGCAGTTTCCCCCCATATCTTCTGTTCACCGCCAACCAAGAGGAGAGATCGTTGTGGCCAGCAGTGTGATAGCGCCAGCCGTGAAGTACAAGCGTCCCATGACCCGTGCCCGGCGGGAAGCCAGAAGGGCGTACAGGATTGCCGTCCCCATTCTTATTTATATGGGCATATGGGGGCTGATCCCGCTGTTTTATGGCATGTACCTGGGTTTTACGGAATTCAACGGATTAAGCGCGGCCCCCAAGTTCATCGGCCTCCAGAACTATGTGGATTTTTTTACTACCGGGGAATACATGACATTGCTCTGGCGCCAGCTCTGGATCGGGCTTGTCTGCCTGTCCGCCAACATCCTTCTCTCGTTTGCCGTGGGCCTGAGCCTGAATGTGAACAGCCGCATCCGCGGCTTCTTCCGCACCAGCGTCTATGTGCCGTCCATCGCGGCCGTCTCCATTACGACGGCGGTTTTCGTCTCCCTGCTGGACCCTGCCAGCGGCGTGCTGAACAAAATGCTGGTCGCCCTGGGCGGGCAAAAGGTCATCTGGCATTATTCCCAGTTCTGGATGGTTTTCTGGATCATGATCTTCTACCTGTGGCGTTCCCTGGGGCCGGCCGCCATCATCTGGTTGGGCGGGCTGCAGTCCATCGACCCCGCGCTGTATGAGGCGGCTGCCGTGGACGGAGCAAACTTTTATCAAAAGGTACGTTACATTACGATACCGGGGCTGCGGTTTGTGGCGGCGTATATCATTCTGACAGGCATTATCGGCGTCATGCAGATGTTTGACGTCGTCATGTTCATATCCAAGGGGAACCCCTATGGGAAAACCGACGTTTTGATGTACCGCCTCTACCGGGACGGCATCATAAATTTCAACCTGGGCATGGCCGGGGCGGAAGCGACCATCCTTGGCCTGGTGACGGTGGTGTTCGCGCTTTTGTACTTTAAATTCGTTGTCATGAAGGAGAATGAGCAATGAACCGGTCAGCCAGAATCATCACTAAAACTGTATGGCTGATTGTCATGGGCGTTTTGACGTTCCTGATGATTTATCCGTTCCTTTTCTCCTTCCTGGCCGGCATGAACACGAAAACGGAGTTTTCCAATATGGGCGCGGCGCTATTGCCGGTCCCGCAAAACCCCGTTTTGTCCAACTTTGCCTATATCCTGACGCCCTCCGGCCTGCGGCCCTTTATGAACACGGTCTTTCGGACGCTTTGGTATACAGTTCTTGTCTCGGTGATGGCCATTCTTTTTGGATACGTCATGGCCAGGTATGAGTTTCGGGCAAAGAAGCTGTTTCTGGGCATTATCGTATGCACCCAGCTGGTGCCCGGCGCGCTGACGCTGATCCCTTCCTTTGTTATGGTGGCGCGCCTGCCCTTCTTTGGCGGAAACAACTGGCTGGGCATGGGCGGCCGGGGCCTCATCAACAATCCGGCGATATTGTACCTGCAGTTCGGCTGGGGGTATCTATTGTGGGTATTCCTCTTTATGCAGTCCATGAAATCCTTTCCCAGGGGGCTGGAGGAAGCGGCGGAAATAGAGGGCTGCGGCTTTTGGCGAATCATATTCACCATTGTAATCCCGCTGCAGCTGCCCATCATCGCCGTGATTGCCGTAAACGTGGCCCTGGGTACCTGGAATGACTGGATGACCCCGTTTATGTACATCAACAGGGTGCAGGATTCCACGCTGCCGGCGTATATCGCCACCATGAACGCGGCGCTGCAGGGCTTTGGGGACAAGGATTATCCCAAGCTGTTCGCCATGTCGACCATGGCGATACTGCCGCCGTTTTTGATCTTCCTGTTTCTGCAAAGATATATTATCCAGGGCATCGCCTCGGCCGGCATCAAGGGATAGGATGACCGCCGCGTGCATATCGGTCAGCAGTAATATAAAAGAAGAAAGTCATACGGGATGAGGGGACTTTCGCCCGTCCCCCGCTTTATGCCCGCGTAAGAAAGGCGCGACCAACATGAAACAGTTAACGGAGAAATTTATCCGCCTGAAAACGTCTGTCGGCGGGAACCGCGAAAAGACAGGTTATGAGGATACCTTCGGCATGCCAAGGGAGGAGCAGGCGCATATCACGCCGCCCAGCCGGTGGAGCGCGCGCATAATAAGCGAGCTGGAATTTGCGCTGAACCTATCTATGCAGGCGCAGGGCGGCTTTGACGGGCCCATTGAGCAGGCGCTGGACTATTTGACTCTTTGCATTCAAAAGGAAGGTGCCCTGACCGATGCTGCCTGCCAAAGAGCGGAAGAACTGCTGATGCCGCTTCACACGGCCTCCAAGGAATATCAGGTAATCCTGATGGCCCATGCCCATATCGATATGAATTGGATGTGGAGCTATCATGAAACGGTGGCGGTGGTCCTCGCCACGTTCCGCACCATGCTTCATTTAATGGACGAATACCCCGATTTCCGCTTTTCGCAGTCGCAGGCCGCCGTGTACAGGATGGTGGAGCAATACGACCCGGAATTGATGGAGGCCATCAAGCGGCGCATCGCGGAGGGCCGCTGGGAAGTGACGGCTTCCGCCTGGGTGGAAGCGGACCACAACATGCCCGGTACCGAATCGATGCTGCGCCATGTGGAATACACCCGGGATTACCTTTCCCGCGTTTGGGGCGCCAAGGATTTTGAGATTGATTTTTCGCCGGACACCTTCGGCCACAACATAAATTTAGCTGAAATCGATACGTTTGCCGGCGTGAAGTATTTGTATCACTGCCGGGGGCTGCAAGAGGACCACATCCTCTACCGCTACCGCTCGCCATCCGGCCGGGAGCTGCTTGCCTACCGCGAGCCCTACTGGTACAACGCGGCGGTCACGCCGCGCATTGGCACGGGGCTGCCGCTGATTGCAAGCCGCTGCGGCGGGCTGAAAACCGGCCTTGCGGTGTACGGGGTGGGCGATCATGGCGGCGGGCCCACCCGCCGCGATATCGAGCGCGCGCTGGATATGGCATCATGGCCCATCTTCCCGGCCATCCGTTTCGGCACGCTGCTGGAGTTTTTCCAGGCCGCCGAAGGTGTTCGGGACAGGCTGCCCGTTGTTTCCCACGAGCTGAATTACTTCGCGCCCGGCTGCTACACGACCCAGAGCCGCATCAAACGCGGCAACCGCCGCCTGGAAGCTTCGCTTGCGGATGCCGAGGCACTTTCGTCTGCTGCCGCCCTGTGGACAGGTTTTAAACCGGCGGGCACCCTGATGCGCGGCGCCTGGGAAAACGTTCTCTTTACGCACTTTCACGATATCCTTACCGGTTCCTGCGTGCAGGACACCCGCGAGCATGCCATGGGCCTGTACCAGCAGGCCATGGCCGCCGCCAATACCGAGCGGGACAGGGCCATGCGCGCCATTGCGGCGGCTATCGATACTTCGTCTCTCGCTACAGAAAAGGATGCGTACCGCTCCCAGTCCGAAGGCGCCGGCGCGGGGTATGGCTTAAGTCACCTGTCCGGCGCGCCTTGCGCGGAGGGGGGCAGCGGCATGACGCGCATATTCCACCTGTTCAACCCCCTGGCGGAGGACCGGGATGAGGTGGTGGAAATCACCGCGTGGGATTGGCCGGGGGACTTGAAGCGGATACACGCCGCCGATGAAAAGGGGAATCCGCTGCCCAGCCAGCTTGTGGATGATCAATTGCAGCAGTATTGGGACCATAAGTTTTTCCGCTTTCTTGTCAAGGTCCCTGTGCCCGCCCTGGGCTATGCGACCATCGTACTATCCCAAAGCGACGCGGAGCGCTACCCTGTCTATTTCCAGTTAAGCGAGCGCGTTTCCGCTGCCTTCCAGGATTATAGGCTTAGCAACGGACATGTGGACGTTCTGTTGGACGCATGCTCGGGCCGGGTGAAATCCCTGCGGGTGGACGGGGAAGAAATGATCGCAAAGGATCAGTCCGCCGGGTTTGCCTTTGTGGAGACAGAGCCCACGACCTCCAGTGCGTGGAAGATCGGCCGGCACCTGCGCACCTTGCCGGTGGACCGCTGCACGGAGCTGAAATGGCTGGTAAACGGCGGGCTTCGACAGAGCGTGCTGGCAAAGTACGATGTGGCAGGCTCCACACTGGAAGTTGTGTATACCCTGGATAAGGGCGCCGAAGGGCTCCGTATCGATGTGAAGGCCGACTGGCACGAAATCGGCGGCAGGATCATACCAGTTCTTACCTACCGCGTGCCCGTAAGTTATCACGCAACGCAATACCTGTACGATGTCCCTGCCGGTGCGATTTTCCGGGAGGAAATGGGGAATGATGTGCCGGGCCTGCAATACGGCCTGGCCGTGAATGAGTCGGGCAAAAGTGCAATCCTGGTCAGCGACTGCAAGTACGGCTACCGCGGGCAGGATAATGTGCTTTCTCTGACGCTTATCAACAGCTCCACAAGCCCCGATCCCTACCCTGAGCGCGGCGTGCACCATATGACGCTTTTCTTGTGCGGGACTTATGCTAAGCCCGCCTTGGCGCAGCGCATGGCCAGCCGCTTGAATCATGCCATCAGCTATCAGTCAGGCACATCGCATACAGGCGTCCTGCCCATGCGGGCAGGCATGCTGGAGCTGGAGGAGGGGAACATTGTTCTTTCCTCCGTGTGCTATACGGAAGATGGCGCGATCCGCGTGCGCGCTTATGAAACGGAAGGCCGCCGCGAAAAGGTATGCCTGCGGCTTGACCGGCCGGCGCGCAGCGTAAGGCTGACAAACGCGCTGGGGTTGGATGTTTCAAACGCGGCGCGTGTGGTGGGGAATGCCGTGATGTTTGAGGCGGAACCGTATTCGCTGGTGGAACTGCATATGGATTGCCGCTGAGGCCGTCTATTCCCACATCATACAAGACATCTGAAAAACCGCCCTCAACAGGCGGTTTTCAGCATATTGGGCCATAAATACAGAACCGATGCATGACATCGGTTTTTTGGCGAAAACAAGAACCCAAACTGAATGAAACCCTATTGACAACCGGTCTTGTGCATGTTATCTTATATATAAGTTAAGTTAACTAAGTAAGTAGAGCGTATATTGACATAGGGGATTTAGTGCGATGAGAGTAGACAAATTTGTTCTGTCCACGATGAACAAAAAAACAGTCATCAATACCATAAGAACGCAGGGGCCCATCAATATTTCGGAGATCGCGAAAATTGTAGGGCTGAGCATTCCGACGGTGATGAAGCTTGTGGATGAGTTTATTCTCAGCGGCCTGGTGGAGGTGACCGGCAAGGGGGAAAGCAAGGGCGGCAAAAGGCCGGAGCTTCTTCAATTTGTTGTGAACGCCTATTATGTCATCGGCGTGGATATAGGCCGCAGCCATTTGAAGGCGGTTTGTACGAATTTATCTGGTGATTTGGTTTGCAAAGCCGAAATTCCCACCGGGAATGTGCTGCCGGAGAGTGATCTGATCGACCGCATATGCGGCCTCATGGAAGAGGTAATCAGGGAGAGCAAAATCCCCCGCGGCCGTTTTCTTGGCATTGGCATCGGCATGCCGGGGATTATCGACATAGACAACGGCATCGTTCTTTTTTCTCCGGACTTTGATTGGAATAACGTACCCCTGCTGGAGCTGGTGGGCAGGAAAATCAAAGACGAAAAAGGATTGATTTTGCCATCTGCGGCCATCATCATGGACAATTCAACCCGCGCCCTGGCGATGGGGGAGAACTGGTTCGGCGCTGGCGCGGCCAGCAATAATCTGATGTGCGTCAACCTGGGTCATGGAATTGGTTCCGCCATCATTTCGGAGGGCGAGTTTTTTCGCGGCAGCTCGGGAAGCAGCGGCGAGCTGGGGCATATCACCCTGGAAAAGGAAGGCCCCCTGTGCGCATGCGGCAACCGGGGCTGCCTGGAAGCCCTCGCGTCGGGCCGGGCCATTGAGCAGGCGGGCAAGGCGTGCGTTCAAAATGGCGGCGGCGCCCTCATCCTTAAGCATGCGCACGGGGATATCGAAAGCATCGAGGCCAAAACGGTGTTTGACGCGGCCAGGCTGGGGGATCAGGATGCAAAAGGCATCATCAGCCGGGCGGCGGAGTATATAGGCATTGCCCTGGCCGGCTGCATCAACCTTTTGGACCCTGACAAGATCATTTTTGCCGGGCGGCTGGCGCTGGCGGGCGACCTGTTTATCCATCCAATTCATGAGGCCGCAAAGAAGCGCCAAATGAAGTATGCCGGCAGAAAGGTAAAGTTTGAGACGGCAAAGCTTGGCCTGGATGCCACCGCCATCGGCGCCGCGACGCTTGTCATTAAAAAATTCATTGAACAAGGCGCAAGCGTGTTTCAATAACGGTTCGTTATAGTCCGGTTTATTTTAATGGTTATGGAAAGAGAGGGAGCGTCCATGAAAAGCTTCGAGTATTTCGCGCCAACCCTGATCGACTTTGGATGCGGCAAAGTAACGAAGGTGGGGCAGCACACCGCCGCCTATGGGAAAAGAGCGCTGCTGGTCACCGTGCCGGAGTTCCCCGCGGTGAAGGAGCTGTATGCGAAGGTAATTGAAAGCCTCACACAGGCGGGTCTTGCGGTAGCGCATTTTGATGGCGTAATCCCCAACCCGACCACCGATGTCGTAACCAAAGGCGCGCAAATGGCCAGGGCCTTTCAGGCGGATGTAGTTGTCGGCCTGGGCGGCGGCTCGTCCATGGACACCGCCAAGGCCATCGCGGTGGAGGCGACGCATCCGGGCACCTCATGGGACTATTTGCACTACACAAAAGGCCCTACCAAGAAAACGCTGCCCATCATCGCCGTGGGCACAACCGCCGGAACAGGCTCGCAGACAACGCCCTGCGCCGTAATCACCAAAACGGAGAACAAGGATAAATCGGCCATCTGGCATAAGAACATTTTCCCCAGGGTGGCCATTGTTGACCCGGAAATTACGGCGACCATGCCGGCAAATATCACCGCGCAAACAGGCTTTGACGCGTTCTGCCATAACTTTGAGGCATATCTTTCCGTGAACACCAACCCCCTGGTGGAAACCATGGCGCTGGACGCCATCCGGCGCATTGCGAAGTTCCTGCCCAAAGCGGTGCGCGACGGCGGGGACATGGAAGCGCGCGCGCAGATGTGCTGGGCGGATACATTGGGGGGGCTCACGAATGCCTCCGCCGGCGTAACGCTGCCCCACGGCCTGGGCATGCAGATTGGCGGGCACTGCCCGCACGTTACCCACGGCCAGGCGCTGGCGATCCTGTATCCGGAGTTCATGCGCTATACATACGAATCCGCCATACCGAAATTCGCGGCGGTGGGAAGGATCTTCAATCCCGCTCTTCAGCAGGAATCAGACGATGCGGCGGCGCAAAAATCCTGCGGGGCGATGGACGCGTTCCTGAAGGAGATCGGCCTGTGGATCGGCTTTGAGGATGTGAAGGTTTCCATGGAGGATTTGAGAAAGATAGCGGATTGCGGCCAGGTGCTGGGCGATTACAAAAACAACCCCCGCGTGGCCACCATCGATGAAATGTACAGCCTGCTTAAAAAGTGCTATTCAAGAGCCTGATGGAATGCGTGGGAGGTGTGTTTTATGCTGCAGCAAGTGATGACTGCCCCCGGTGTTATAACGTTTCAAGAGGTTAAGACACCCAGGCCCGAGGCGGGCCAGGTGCTGATCAAAATCATGAAAATCGGTATCTGCGGTTCCGACATTCATGTCAATCACGGGAAGCATCCCTTTACAAAGTATCCGGTAACGCAGGGGCATGAGGTGTCCGGTGTAATCGAAGAGTTGGGCGATGATGTTACCGGCTTGCAAGTGGGCCAGAAGGTTACCATACAGCCGCAGGTGGTCTGCGGAACATGCCATCCGTGCCGGCATGGGAAGTACAACCTTTGCGAAAGCCTGAAGGTGATGGGCTTTCAGACAACGGGCATGGCGTCGCACTTTTTCGCGGTGGATGCGGCCAAGGTGACAAAGCTTCCCGATGCCATGAGCCTGGACCACGGCGCCATGATCGAGCCGCTGGCCGTGGCGGTGCATGCCATCAGGCGCGCCGGCGATGTGAGCGGCCTTCGAATACTGGTCCTGGGCGCCGGGCCCATCGGCAATCTCGTGGCGCAGACGGCCAAGGGCCTTGGCGCCGAACAGGTCATGATCACCGACATCAGCGATTTCCGGCTTAAAAAGGCTGCTGAATGCGGCATCGATTTTAGCGTCAATACGAAAAATCATGACCTGGGCGATGCCATTTTAGCACACTTTGGGCCGGATGGGGCGGACATCATCATCGATTGCGCTGGAAGCAACACAACCATGGGGCAGGCCATACGGTATGCCCGCAAGGGTTCCACCATCCTGCTCGTAGCTGTGTTTGATGGGCCGGCTACCATTGACCTGGCGGTGATGAACGATCATGAATTGTGCATAAACAGCAGCATGATGTATAGGAATGAGGACTATCTGGAAGCAATCAGGCTGGTGGAGGAAGAAAGAATCCATCTTTCGCCCTTGATTTCGAAGTATTTCCCGTTCGCCGAATATAAAAAGGCCTACGACTATATTGACGCCAACCGCGAAACGACCATGAAGGTTATTATCAACGTGCAGGAATGAGCGGAAAGCGGGGCGGCTGTCAGTAATACTTTGGCGTGATCCCCAATACGGCGCTTGTTTTACTGATGCGCGAAGGCGCCGTGCCCGTCTGTGCGGTAAAGAACCGTGTGAACGTGGAAACATCCTTGAAGCCTAGGGCCAGCGCCACTTCGCCCACGGGCTTGCCCTGGTGGTAGAGCAGGTCGATGGCTCGCTGTATTTGAACCTTGCGCGCAAGCTGGATAGGGGAAATGCCGAAGAAGGATTTGAATTTGTTGGATATGTAGGTGGGGTGCAGGTTGTACCGCCTGGCCAGCGCTTCCAGCGAAAGCTCCGTGTTCGTGCCGGATATGATGGTGCTGAACATCTCCATAAACGCTTCCGGCACAGCGCCTTCCCGCCGCAAATGATAATCTTTCTCCGCAGCCTCAAACAGCCGGGCCATGATCTCCGCGGTGTGAGCCTTTTTCATCATGGCGTTTTTCAGGGATACAGGCTGGGCAATGGTATGGGCGTACCTTGAAAAGGCATCCTCAAACGCCTGGTTTTCCTGAAGCTGAAAAACCATGGGCAGCCGCATGATTTTCAGTACGTCGATGACATCGAAAATCATAAAATCAAAATGCCACCACATGAACAGCGTCGGCTCGCCCCCGATTTTGATATGGTCATGGGTGGTGCCCGGCGGAATGATGATCACGCTGTGCGGGCCAAGCACATATTCCTTCCCGTTGGCGCGAAGCAGCGCGCCGCCCTGCTGTATATAGGACATGACGTAAAACGGCAGCGTGCGGTTGACCGTGTTCATGGCAACCTCGTTGGTGATGCCCTCATCAAAGATGCGTATGGCCGCGTGTGAGATCAGCTCTACAAAACCTGCCAAACAATCACTCCCAATAAAGCCCTGAATGTTTTCGCGCGCTCATTCTACCACACCGGCATATGGATTTCCACCACCTGTAAAAGTGTCAAATAGCCGTGTAGAAGTGTTATGTACAAAACGCGGCGGAAGCCTATAATGAGGTTATGGCAAGCGGACGCGCTGTCAATTACATAGCTTGAGGGGGTGCTCTTGTGGCACATTCACCTGTAAGGGTTGGATTTCTTGGCATGGGCGGCATGGGCTTTCGGCACGCGGGGAACATGGAAAAGCTTCAGGGGGTGAGCATCGCGGCGCTGTGCTCGCTGCCAAAAAGCGATGCGGAACGCTTCAACACACAGCATCAATCTTCTTACCCCGTCTATGAGGACTTTCAAAGGATGCTGGACGAAGTGCCCATGGACGTGCTGTATGTATGCCTGCCGCCGTATGCGCACAACGACCAAATTGAAGCCGCGGCGAAAAAGAGAATCCACATCTTTGCCGAAAAGCCGCTGGCCCTTACGGTTGAACGGGGCAGGAGCATTGCGGAGGCCGTGAAGCAAAGCGGCGTATATTCCCAGATGGGATACCACATGCGCTTTGGCGGGGCTGTTGCAAGGTTCAAGGAATTGCTGGAAGCCGGCACGGCGGGGAGGCCCACCTTGTTTTCCGCCAGCTATGAATGCAACTCGCTCCATTCCCCCTGGTGGCGCGTGAAGGAGCAGTGCGGCGGCCAGGTGTTCGAGCAGGTGATCCATTTGTACGACATGGCGCTGTATTGCATGGGCGAGGCCGGCTCTGTCGCGGGCCATGCGGCAAACATCTGCCATAGCGGCGTGCCCGGCTATACGGTGGAGGATACAAGCGCCATGACGCTGCGCTTCACATCCGGCGCCATGGGCAGCATCACCGGCTCCAACTGCGCCGTGCCGGGGCTGTGGAACGCGCGCTTCCGCATGGTGTTTGAACACATGGTGGCCGATTTTACCGATTACAACCACGCAAGATTTATTTACACCAAGGATGGCGTGCGCGAGGAGACGGTTGACAGCACGTGCGACCCGTACCTTGAGGAGGACAAATACTTTATTTCCGTAATACGCGGTGAGCGGCCGGAATTTGCGCCTATTTCAGAAGGCCTTTTCGGGCTGAAGCTTGTCAGCGCGGCCATGGAATCCGCACAGCGCGGCGGAATGATCATCACGCTGTAAGAGAGGAGGACTGCTTTTATGGAATTGTTGGAGATATTCGCCCCAGAACCCAGGAAATGCGTGTACCGCCCGTATGCGGACGGCCCTGTGCCGCAGGGCGGCGTCAAGGTGGAAACGGAATTTGCCGCGGTAAAGCACGGCACGGAATTCGTCAGCTTCCGCGCGGCGGACCCGTTCATCAGTGAATATTACGATGAAGAATACAAGTGCTTCCTCCCAAGGGACAGCGTGAGCGGCAAGTTTGGCATGCGGCCCGGCAACATGTGGGTGGGGCGTGTGACGGAAACCGGCGAAGACGCGGGCTCCATTGCCGTGGGGCAGCGTGTGGCGGGCTATGGGCCGCTCCGGCCCACACACATCCTGGCGGCCAAGGATTGCATCATCGTGCCGCCGTCCATGACCTGGAAGGAAGTTGTATGCCACGATCCCATACAGTTTGCCCTGGGCGGCGTGCGGGACGGGCATGTGCGCGTGGGCGACCATGTGGCGGTGTTCGGGCTGGGCGCCATCGGGCTCATCGCGGCGCAGCTGGCCAAGCTGTCCGGCGCGCAGCAGGTGATTGTGGTGGATCCCATCGCCCAGCGGCGCAAGGCGGCCATGGAAAACGGAGCCGACGCGGCACTGGACCCCACCGCCTGCGACGCGGGCCTGGAAATCAGGAAGCTGACAAACAAGCGCGGCGCGGATGTGGTGCTGGAATGCAGCGGCGCGTATACAGCCCTGCAGGCGGCCATCCGCGGCGTGGCCTACGCCGGCAATGTCGCCGTGGTCGGCTGGTACAAGGAATGCCACGGCGCGCTGAACCTTGGGCGCGAGGCCCATTTCAACCAGCCCAACATCATTCTTTCCCGCGCGTGCAGCGAACCCAACCGTGATTACCCGCGCTGGAGCTTTGAGCGCATATGCGCTGCCGGCTGGCATATGCTTTCAACAGGCAGCATCAGGTGCGAAAATATCGTCGATCCCGTGGTCCCCTTTCACGAGGCCGCGGATATGTACATGCGCATTGAACAGAATCCCGACATGAGCGTTAAAATGGGCGTTTCTTTCTGATTGCGCCCGAGCATTTTCTGCTTTGAAATCGGCGGCCTGGCCGGACAATGGCATCTGGCCTTCGCCCGCCCGGGGCTGGCTTGCGGCGGCTTACGCCGCCAGCCGCACGGCTTCCCCGGTACGGCCGGAGATGTCATTGTCCGCGCCGGCATGCGGGCTGACCTGCGTCCCGTATGCGAAACGTTTTTGTTGACAGTGAAAAGGGCAACCTAAAAAGATGGCAATTTGAAATAAGAATTACAGGAAATTTCAAATAAGTTGTTGACAACATAGGTGGAATGATTTATGATAAGAAAGTCGAAACGTTGCGGGTAATTGCAGGATGCCAAAGCCTTTCTCCGATTTTCAAGGCGGGGATACGGCCTGAAATGGGGAAGGGGCAGTATGCCTTCCGCCAACGGGAAGTATCAGTGTCAATATGTGTTAATGCGCGAACAATGCCTGCTGTCTGTGTTAATATAGAGTTAACGAAAAGCTGTCAGGACGAAAATGAAATATCGAACGGGGGTATCTCGTGAACGGCGCAACATGGCATGAACTGCTGGGCCATCCCACCCCGGCCTGGCTGCAGGACGGGAAATTCGGTATCTATACTCACTGGGGCATTTATTCCGTGCACGCCTTCGGCCCCAATACCACCTGGTTTGCCCATCATCTGTACAACGGCAAGGAGGGCGAACGCAAGCTTTTTGAGGAGCGCTTCGGGCCGTTCGGCAAAAAGGGGTATACCGATCTTATCCCGCTGTTCACCGCAGAGAAGTTCGATCCCGAAGAATGGGCGGACCTGTTCGTGCAGTCAGGCGCGCGCTTTGCGGGCCCGGTGGCAGAGCACCATGACGGGTTCGCCATGTGGCAGACATCGCTGACGCCCTTTAACAGCTTCGATATGGGGCCCCGCAGGGACGTTGTCGCCCAGCTGGAAAAGGCGTACAGGGCGCGGGGCTTGAAGTACCTGCTGGCGCTGCACCACGCCGAGAATTACTGGTACATGAACCGCATGCCCGGCACCGACGGCGAAAAGCCAGAGAACGAGATGATGTTCTCCAAGGCGGGCCTGTGGCCTTTTGAAAGGTTCTGCAAGCTGTGGTATGACAAGACGGTGGAACTGATCGACAAGTTTTCTCCCGATATGCTGTGGTTCGACTTTGGCTTAAAATCCATACCCGATGTCTATAAGCGCAACATGCTGGCCCACTACTATGCCCGCGCCGGGGCGGATAAGCGCGAGGCCGGCATCTGCTACAAATTCCACGACCTGGTGACAGGCGGCGGCATAATCGATCTGGAGCTGGGCCGCTTCAACGACATGATGTACCACCCCTGGATCACCGATTCCACGGTGGACGACGGCCAGGCCTGGGGCTATATGGAGGGCGCCGCCTACAAAACGGCGGAAGAGCTTGTCCATTATCTGGTGGACAACGTGAGCAAGAACGGGTATCTGCTGCTGAACGTAGGCCCCAGGGCGGATGGAACAATACCGCAGGAGGCCCAAGAAGCGTTAAAGGGCATCGGCAAATGGCTTGCCGTGAACGGCGAGGCCATTTACGGCACGACGCCCTGGTACACCTACGGAACAGGGCCCACCAAAATGAAGGAAAGCGGCATGTTCTCCGAAAGCGAAAAGATGAAGTACACGCCGGAGGATATACGGCTCACCGCAAAGGATGACGCAATCTATGCCACGGTGCTGGCGCGCCCCGCGGGCGAGGCGGTTATTTCGGAAGTGGCCCCGCACCTTTTGCCGGGGGAGATGGAAAGCATCCGCCTCCTGGGCCACGGCCGCCCGCTGGAATACACCGTGAAGGATGGGAAGATACTCGTGTCCTTCCCGCAGGACGCGGCCGAGTCGCCCGCGTACTGCTTTAAAATCGCCAGGAATACAGGCGTTTTTAACCCGCCCGGGCTGTAAGAAGCAAGGCCGTAAGGATAGTTCCACTTTAATAAGAAAGAGGCGTTTCTATGAAAAGCATTGCATTGTATATGGCTCCGGATGGTTCCGACAGCGCCCAAGGCACGCTTGACACGCCGCTTTTGACAATTAAGGGTGTATTCCGCAGGCTGCATGAAATGGCTTCAATGGGGGAGCGGACCGCTCCCGTGTGCGTATACCTTCGCGGCGGCGAATACCCGCTTGCAAAACCCATGACCATCGCTTATGAAAACAGCGCGCCTATATGCTTTATGCCGTATGAAGGTGAGAAGCCCGTTTTCAGCGGCGGCCGCAGGATCACAGGGCTTCGCGAGGAAACCACCGAAACGGGCCTGCGCGCCTGGACGGCAACGCTTCCCGATGTGGCCAGCGGCCAATGGTATTTCCGCGAGCTGTTTGTGGGCGGCCAGCGGCGCAGCCGCACACGCCTGCCCAAAACCGGCTTTTTCACCATGGAGGATGTGCCCGGCGTGGACGGCAAGCGCAACTGCTGGGAACAGTTATTCCAGGGCACCAACAGCTTTGTGTACCGCGAGGGCGATTTTGGCGATTACAGAAATTTTCAGGATATCGACGTAATCGCGCACCACTTCTGGGCCGATGAGAGGATGCCTGTTGCAACGGTGGATTTCTCCGCCCGTTTGATCACCTCCAGCGCGCGCAGTGTGTTTGTGCTGCAAAACGACAACAACATGGGCTTTGCCAATTACTATTTTGAAAACGTGTACGAGGGCTTGAGTGAGCCCGGTCAGTGGTACCTTGACCGGCGCGGGGGGAAGTTGACGTACCTGCCGCTGCCTTATGAAACGCTGGAAACGGCGGAGCTGATTGCGCCTGTCATTGACCAGTTCCTTCTTATGAACGGAAGCCCCGAAGAAGGCAAGTATATTGAGAACATCACTTTCAGCGGCATCACGTTTGAATACGCGGACTGGTACCACACCATGCCCCGCCCGAAAAAGGAGTCGGAATATTTTGGCGTGGGCGGTATGGACACGGGTGACATGCCCTGCGCCACCGCGCCTCAGGCGGCTTTGCACGCGCCGGGCGCCATCTCCATGCGCGGCGTGAAAAACTGCGCCTTTCATAAATGCGTGATCCGCCATGTGGGCTTTTACGCGGTGG
Organism: Bacillota bacterium; assembly: GCA_023436585.1. Classification (GTDB taxonomy): domain Bacteria; phylum Bacillota; class Clostridia; order Christensenellales; family Aristaeellaceae; genus JAEWAH01. The sequence goes on from JAEZIN010000033.1 coordinate 22,428, forward strand.
AGTTCCGCGACGGGTGCTTTCATAACAGCGTCACGGATTGCGTCATCGAGGATACGGGCGCCGGCGGCATACGCATGGGCGGCAGTGCGGACGCGGCCAGCCCTCTTTTGCAGACGGGCATGAACATCGTATCGGACAATGTGATCCACCGTGGCGGCGAGGTGTTCCTAAGCGGCGTGGGCGTGCTTTTGATCCACTCCTACAAGAACATCGTCCGGCACAACGAGATTCACGACTACTATTACACGGCAATCTCCAGCGGCTGGGTGTGGGGCTTTGTTGACAACATCTCCAGGGAGAACCTGATCGAAAACAACCACATCCACCACCTGGGCAAGGGCCTGATCAGCGACATGGGCGGCGTGTACATCCTGGGCATTCAGGCCGGCACGGTGGTCCGCGGGAACTACATCCACAACATCAAGTCCTGCAACTACGGCGGCTGGGGCATTTATCTGGATGAGGGCACCTCCTACGTGCTGGTGGAAAACAACCTGGTGCGCGATGTCAGCAACCAATGCTTCAACCAGCATTACGGGCGCGAGAACATCATCCGCAACAACGTGTTCGCCTTTTCGGGCGACAGCGTACTGTCCGTTACCAGGCTGGATGTGGGCAATCCGCCCAGGCTGTGCCCCGTTTCTTCCTACACGAATAACTCCCTCACCTTTGAGCGCAACATCGTGCTGTCGGATGGGAAGCCCTTCCACATCTTTGCCACGACGCCGCCGGAGGACAGGATCTTCACCGCGTTTTTGAACGTGTACTGGAACACGGCCCTGAAGGAAGACGGGGAAAGCAGCGCGGCCATATCCAAATACAAGGGCGAAAACCGCGTTTTGAGCTTTGAGGATTTGCAAAAGCTGGGCATCGCGTACAAGTGCGCGTACGCCGACCCAGGCATCACACTGACGGAGGATGGGTTCACCATCGCGGAGGATTCCATCGCCTTGGCGTACGGCTTCCAGCCTTTTGATGTGCGGCGGGCCGGCGTGCGGGATTAATGGCTTTGGTATTTGCCTGGCGGGGAACTGGCCGCCAGGTTACATACAGAAAGACTTTTAAGGAGGGGAATCGGAAATGGCAAGGAAGGTCATGGGCATCCTGCTGGTTTTGATCATGCTTGTTACCTCGGCGGTATGCAGCGCGGAGGCGGCCAAGCGGAACATCGTGGAGAACCCTGACAACCCGTTTACCGAGACGATCGTCGACCTTGGCGGGCGCACCATCAAGCTGGCCTCTGCCTGGGTGGACACGTATGACTATTGGGAAGAAAAGGACGAGACGCCCACCGAAGTGCTCAAGAACATGCAGATCCTCAAGGACATCCAGGAGGATTACAACTGCAAGATCGAGCTGGTGGACATGGAAGGCATCGAATGGTGGGAGCAGGAGCTTGTGGAGCAGCTGGCGCTGGCCAAGGCTTCCGGCGACACCTATGCCGATATCCTTGACTGGCAGACCAACATGAACCCCGGTCCTGTCGTATACCGCGATTACCTTGTGGCAGCCCAGGATATCCCCGCCCTGAACGACTCCCTGGGCGCATGGTCCCCGGCGACGCGCAGCACGGAATACGGCGGCAAGATCTACGGCTTCAACGCGGAATCCCCCCTGGGCTACATCAGAAGCTTCCTTCTGTACAACAAGGATTACGCCAAGCAGTACGGCATCGAGGATATGTACGCCCTTGTGAAGGACAACAAGTGGACGTTTGACAAGTTCCTCGAGGTTTCCGAAAAGGTGTATGACCAGTCCGGCGGCAAGGTTTCCTCCATTGTCACCAGGTATGGCATGCCCAAGGCGCTGCTGGAGCAGTTCATGACCTCCAACGACGCCGTTCCCTTCACGCAGAAGGATGGCAAGCTGGTCACCCAGATCAACACGGAAAAGGGCATCCGTGCCTGCCAGTTCGTGGTGGACATGATCGGCAAGAAGCTCATCGACATGGAATACATCAACAACCCCGGTGATCCCTACGATTACTTCATCGCCGGCAACAGCATGTTCTACATTGCTCAGGGCTGGGAAATCGGCGAAGTCGGCGAAGAGCTCCCCTCGGACTTCGGCATCCTGCCCATGCCCATGGGCCCCGATGCCACCAGCTACGCCTCCTACTATGACCAGATCAGAATCTACTCCATCGTGGACAACGGCGACGGCGGCGAGGCTGCTGCCCATGTCCTTCTGGCGCTCAAGAAACGTCAAGCCGATACCTACCTGGACATCGAAGACGCGGCCGAGCCCTACAACTGGCTGGAAGACCTGGCCTATGACGCCTCCGACGACGAGTCGCTGGAAATGGCCGATTTGATCAACAACAGCCTGTCCATGAACTACATCGTCCTGCTCTCTGAAGTGCCCGGCTGGGAAGACGCGGCAGCGCAGATTGCCGGCGGCGTATCCACCCCTGCCGAAGCCATCGGCGCCATCACGGCGCAGCTTCAGGCCGCCGTGGACGAAGCCAACAAGTAACAATCCCCCAATTGTATATCCGTCCCGCAAAATTCCTTTGCGGGACGGATATACCACGTTTTTGAAGGATCGGTTCCCGGTAAATTTCCTTTATTCACATGCGCGAGGTGAGCGGGATGAAAAAGGTTCCCGGATATATAAAAAGGGCGGCGGCCTTATCACTCGCCCTCATGATCTTTTTAATGATCCTTCCGGCCTTTGCGCTGGGTGCGGAAACATCCTCCGGCCGGGAGATAGCCGGCCTTCCCATATGGGCGGATATCGCTTACAGCGATTATCAGGCAGACCACGCTTCGGCAGGTTATAATGGCGATGAGATCATCCTGCTCGGCACTGACGCCGCCGAATTTTCAGGCTCCGAAAAAAGCGATAACTACAATGGCCGCTCCGCGCTTGTAACGGGCGAGGAAAGCCGCGCCCGCTGGGACTTTCACGTTTTGAAAACTGGTCTTTACAGGATTGAGGTGGAATACCGCGCCGCCGGAGGCACCGGCAGCGCCATGGAGCGTGCGCTCTACATCGACGGTCAATTGCCCTTTGGCGAATCCTACAACATCCAATTCTCCCGCGTCTTCCGGGATGACGGGGAGATTGCCGTAAGCCCCAACGGGGACGACTTCCGCCCACCACAATCGGAGGTTATTGATTGGCGCGTTGAAAAGGTGCGCGACCAGTTTGGGTATTTCGGGGAAGCACTGTACTATTACCTGCCCGCCGGGGCCCATTCCCTGACGCTTCTTTCCCTCAAGGAGCCCATGGCGGTCAGTGAAATCAGGCTGATCTCCCGGGAGCTTACGTATCCAACCTATGCGGACTATCTCGCGGAAAAGCGGGCCGCCGGGGCGCAGGTGGTTTCAGGCGTTCTGGAAAACGGCATCGTGACGGTGCAGGCGGAGGATGCAGCCCAAAAGTCGCATTCCTCGCTGTACCCCGTGAATGACAATACATCGCCCTACACCTATCCCTACGACACGGCCCATAAAAAGCTCAACGCCATGGGCGGCCTGCGCTGGAGCCAAAGCGGGCAGTGGATTACCTGGGAGATAAGCGTGCCGGAAACGGGACTGTATCAATTGGGTGCTCGCAGCAAGCAGAACATTTACAGGGACATGACGGCCTGCCGCTCGCTGTATATCGACGGGGAGATTCCCTTTCAGGAGGCGGCGGACGTGACCTTCACCTTCAGCGACAGGTGGAAGGTGGAAACAATCGGCAGCGGGCAGGAGGGCTATCTCCTGTACCTGACAAAAGGCCGCCATGAGATTACGCTGTCGGTTTCCCTGGGCGGCATCAAGGATGTGCTGATGCATTCGGCGCAGATCCTGACACGGCTCAATGACATCAACCTCCAGCTTATCGCCCTGATGGGGACGCAGCCGGACACGGACAGGGATTACAGGATCGACGTTTTCATGCCGGAGCTCATCGGGCAGATCAGGGATGTAAATGCCGAGCTTCAGGACGTGCGCGCCCAATTGTTGCTGACTGCCGGGAACAGCGATGAAATGATCGCGCAGATTGACCAGTTGATTTTCCAAACGGGGGAAATGGCCGAACGCCCCGACAGGATCGCCGAGCTGTTCGGCCTGTTCAGGGAATCCATCCGCGTGTTCGGCAACTGGATCATGGAAGCCCGCGAGCAGCCGCTGCTGCTGGATTACCTGTTCGTCTGTGAGGAAGGAGCCCCGCTGCCCAAGGCGGAGCCCAACTTCTTCCAGGGCATGTACTATGGCTTTGAGTCGTTCCTTTCATCCTTTACCACCGATTACACCTCCCTGTCCGGGAGCCAGATTGGTTCGGGCGGCGATAAGGCCATTACGGTGTGGATCGGGAATGGCTTAAGCGGCGGCCGCGACCAGGCGGCGGCGCTGAACAAGATGATCGTGGAGGATTTTTCACGCACCCATGGGATTTTGGTGAATTTGCAGCTTGTGCCAAACGGCACCATCCTGGCCGCGACGCTGGCGGGCACCGGTCCGGACGTGGCGCTGCAGCTGGATGGCGGCTCCCCCGTCAACTATGCCATGCGCAACGCGTTGTACGACCTTGCGCGCTTTGAGGATTACAAGGAAATCGCCGGGCGGTTCCCCGCCTCGGCCATGGTTCCTTTTGAATACAACGGCGGCGTCTATGCCCTGCCGGAAACGTTCAGCTTCCCCATGCTCTTTTACCGCACGGACATACTGCGGGATTTGAATATCAGCCCCGATGCGATAGCCACCTGGGATGATGTGATCCGCCTTCTGCCCACGCTGCAGCAGCAGAACATGACCTTCGGTCTGTTCCCGGACATGTCCGTCTATTCCATGTTCCTGTACCAGATGGGCGGCTCGTATTACAACGCGGACGGCTCGGCCTCCGCGCTTGACAGCAGGACGGCCATCGACGCCTTCACCTTCTGGATGGAGTTCTACACCAACTATGGTCTGGAGCGGGACTTCAGCTTCGTCAACCGTTTCCGCACGGGCGAGATGCCCATCGGCATCGCGGATTACACCACCTATAACCTGCTGTCTGTATCCGCGCCGGAAATCAAGGGCCTGTGGGGCATGGCGCTGCTGCCGGGCATGAAAAAGGCGGATGGCAGCGTCCAAAACGTCGCACCCTCCGGCGGTGCCGGTGCTGTGATTATGAACGCGGCACAAGACCCCGCTGCCGCGTGGGAATTCCTCAAGTGGTGGACGTCCGCCGATGTGCAGTACCGCTACGGAACGGAGCTGGAGGCCGTGATGGGCACCGGCGCCAGGTACAACACCGCCAACATGGAGGCTTTCAGCCGCCTGCCCTGGTCGGCTGCCGACAGGAAGAGCCTGCTTTTGCAAATGGATTTGACCCAGGGCACGCCGCAGGTTCCCGGCGGCTACTATACCTCCCGGTACCTGGACTTTGCGAAGATCGCCGTGTATGACCAGAATCAAAACCCCAAGGATACGCTTCTGGAATACGTGGACGAGATCAACGGCGAGATACGGCAAAAGCGTTTGGAATTCGGGCTTCAATAATGGGCGGGAAGGAGGAAGGCCATGCTGCGCGTGCGTAACGGGGTTCAAAACACCATAAAAAGCGATTTGAAATACCAGTGGGGCCAGGTGAAAAAGCACCGGGTGCATTATCTGTTCCTTGCGCCGTATTTTCTGATATTCACGGTGTTTACGGTGCTTCCCGTCTGCATCTCCATTTACCTGAGCTTCACGTACTTCAACATCCTGGAGGCGCCGGCCTTTATCGGGCTGCAAAACTATTTCCGGCTCTTTTTGGAGGATAAGGTATTCATACAGGCGCTGAAAAACACCATTGTATTCGCCGTCATCACGGGGCCGGTGGGCTACCTGATTTCCCTGTTCATGGCCTGGCTCATCAATGACCGCACCAGGGCAAGCCGCGTGTCCTTCACCGTTCTGTTTTACGCGCCGTCGCTGGCAGGCGGTTTGATCTCCATTATGAAGATCATATTCAGCGGCGATTCCTACGGCGTGCTCAATGCCTTCCTGCTGCGCTGGGGGCTGCTCAGCAGCCCGGTGCTGTTTTTGCAGAATGTGGACTATATCAACACCATCGTCATCGCGGTTGTGCTGTGGGGCAGCCTGGGCACGCAGTTCCTGGCGTTCATCGCCGGCCTGCAGGGGATCGACGTGCAATATTACGAGGCCGGCGCCATCGACGGCATTAGGAACAGGTGGCAGGAGCTGTGGTTTATCACGCTGCCGCTGATGAAGCCGCAATTGATATTCGGCGCGGTGCTGAGCATCACGGCATCCTTTGGCATCGGGGACATCATCAACAACCTGGTGGGCTACCCCAGCACGCAGTATGTGGCGCACACGGTGGTGCTGCACCTGCAGGATTATGGGGCCATCCGCTATGAAATGGGCTATGCCTCGGCCATTGCCACGCTGCTGTTTATCGTCATGATCGTATGCAACAAGGCCATTCAAAAATTGCTTGGCAAGGTGGGAACGTAATGAAGCCGCGCATCTTACACAAAAGGCTCTCCAGGTCTGTCGGCGGGGACGTGGCGCTTACCTCCTTTTTGATGCTTGTAGGCGCGGTCATGGGCATACCGCTGGTGTTCGCCGTTTCCATGGCGCTTAAATCGCCCCATGAATTCTGGGTATTTCCGCCCACATTTTTGCCGCACAGCCCGACCATGAAGAATTTTTCCGACCTCTTTATCGCCATGTCGGATTCATGGGTGCCCATGAGCCGGTACATATTCAACACCTGCATTATCACCATCGCCGGCACCTTCGGGCACATCGTCATCGCTTCCATGGCGGCGTATGTGCTCTCCCGCTACAAGTTCCCTGGCTCGCGCTTTCTGTTCACCATCGTGCAGGGCTCGCTGATGTTCAGCGCGGCCGTGACGGGCATCCCCAATTACCTCATCCTGTCGAAGCTGGGCTTCATCGACACCCACTGGGCGCTGATCTTTCCCGCGTTCGGGTCATCGCTTGGCCTTTTCCTCATGAAGCAGTTCATCGACCAGATGATTCCCATGGCTGTGCTGGAAAGCGCCGAAATGGACGGCGCCAACGAATGGCGCAAGTTCTGGGTCATCGTCATGCCCATGGTGCGCCCGGCGTGGCTGACGCTGATGATCTTCTCCATCCAGGCGCTCTGGGGCATCGGCAGCACACCCTACATTTACAGCGAGCAACTAAAGACGCTGCCCTATGCCTTAAGCCAGATTCAGGCCGCCGGCATTGCCAGGGCGGGCGTCGGCGCCGCGGCGACGGTATTGATGCTGCTGGTGCCGCTCAGCGTGTTCATCCTGTCGCAATCCAGCATTATTGAAACGATGTCCACCTCCGGAATGAAGGAATGAGGTGATGGTATGCGTTTAAAGCGTTTATCGGCGGGGTGCCTGGCCGCCCTTCTGCTTTGGGCACTTATGCCCTGGCCGGCAGGCCGCGCCTATCCGGGGATAGACCAGAGCAAGACCTTTCTTTTTTCTGAAAACGCCACGCAGATCACCATACCGGATACGTACAAGCTGTACAAGACCATTACCGTGGCGGACTTTGAGGGCAACGTCGCGCCGGAGCCGCAGGATTTGTTTGTGGCCAGGGATGGCAGGATCTACGTATTGGATATGAGCGGCGGCAGGGTCCTGATCTACAGCCCGGATTTCAGGCTTCAAAAAATCATTGATGCGTTTGTTCTTCAAGACGGCAGCGAAACGAAGCTGAACAAGCCGGAGGGGCTGTTCGTTACGGAAGACGGCGTGATCTACATCGCCGATACGAAAAACCAGCGGATATTGAAATTGGACGGGGACGGCCGCGTGCTGTTCATCACCGAAAAGCCCGCCACCTTCCGGGGCACATCGGTGGAAACGTTCTACCCTACCAAGGTGGTGGCAGACTCCTCAGGCCGGCTCAGCGTGGTGGCCCGCAATATCAACATGGGGCTTTTGCAGTTTGACGCCGCCGGGAACTTCACGGGGTACACCGGCGCGCCCAAGGTGAAGGTCAACGTAATTACCAGGCTGTGGAAGCAGTTTTCCACCAAGGAACAAAAGGCGAAAATGGAGCAGTTCGTGCCCACCGAGTACAGCAATATCAGCATCGACAAGGCCGGTTTCATTTACGGCTGCATCTCCTCCATCGCCCAGGCGGATGCGGTAAGGGAATATCATGACCGCGCAAACCCCGGGGATGTGACGCCCATTAAAAAGCTCAACAGCATGGGCAATGACGTGCTGAACCGCAACGGCAAAAACTCCCCGCTGGGCAACCTGGATTTTACCGTCGCCAACTCCGTATCCAGGATGATTGACGTGGCGCTTGGCCCGGCCGGCAGCTATACGCTGCTGGACAATTCCAAGAACCTGCTGTACACCTACAGCGACGAGGGCGTTTTGCTGCACGTGTTCGGGGGCTCCGGCAAAAGCAAGGAAAGCTTCGAGCGCCCTGTGGCCATCGATTACCAGGGGAGCAATATCCTTGTGCTGGACGCGCTTCTCTCCCAGATCATGGTGTTTGTGCCCACGGAATACTGCCAGACCGTGCTGATGGCCATCACGGCGGAATACAACGGCGATTTCGAGGCCGCCTATCAAAAATGGGGCGACATCGCCCGCATGAACGCCAATTTCGGTTATGCGTACGTGGGGCTTGGCAAAATCCGCTTTGAGGATGGCAAGTACGAAGAGGCCATGGAGTATTTCCAATACGCGGGCAACCGCAAGAATTATTCCAAGGCCAAGGAAAAGGTCCGCCAGGCATACATGACCCAGGCGTTCCCGGTGCTGTTCCTGCTGCTGGCGGCGGTTATAGCCGTGCTGTTTGTGACGGGCACGGTGAAAAAGGTGCGCGGTTACTTTAGGAAAGGGGTGAAGCATGGCCATGAAACGAATTCCTGAGGAACTGCGGTATTCGTTGTACATTCCACTTCATCCCTTCAAGGGCTTCTGGGATTTGAAGCACGAGGGCGAGGGCAGCTTCCGTACCGCCATGCTGATTTTGGGCACGGCGCTTTTGGTTGCCGTCGGTTCCGCCTTTTTCACCGAATACCTGTTCAATGGCGAGAACCTCAAAAACTACAATTTCCTCACGACGATCCTTGTGGGTCTTGGCCTGTTCTTTGGCTGGTGCGTATCCAACTGGTGCTTCACCTGCTTAAATGACGGCGAGGGCACCTTCAAGGACATCTGCACCGTCACGGCGTACGCGCTGGTGCCCTACATCCTCATACAGGTCCTATTGATCCCGCTGAGCTATTTTTTGGTCATGCGGGAAGCGTCGCTTTATAGTTTGCTGATGTCGCTGGGTTATTTCTGGTCCGGCCTTTTGATCGTGTTCGGCACGCTGGTGGTGCACCAGTATTCCTTCGGCAAAACGCTCCTGGTTTGCTTTGTCACCATCGTGGGCATGGCGGTGCTTACGTATATCGGCATTCTTTTACTAAATCTGCTTCAGGTGATGATCGTGTTCTTCACGACGCTGATGGACGAGATACGCATCACACTTCGCTGACGGGAGGGAGACATACGATGAAAAATATGCGCAAGGCTGTTTCCCTACTGCTTGTGCTGCTGCTGGCAGCGCCGCTGCTTTCCGGCTGCACGCTGATGCTGGACGACGCCGTTCAAAGCCATACCCGCGATATCAGCGTGGCAAACGGATATGTGATATCGGGCAAGGACGCCCAGGAGCTTGCCTCATTCAGGGAGCTTGCCATACTGGACAATATGGACCTGTCGCTGGAAAACGAATATTTGGCGCTCTACCTTGGCGCATACCACGATATCGCGGTGCGCGACAAGATAACCGGCAAGGTGTTTTTGTCGGGCGACGCGCTCTACGATGCAAATGGCGAGCCGGCGGAAAGCGCTGCCATGAAGCTGGCGGCCAGCCAATTGAGCATTGAGTACTACGACAAAAACTCCATTCCCCGGGCCAAATCCTCCTATCCCGACTGTTACATGGATGAATCCATCCAGCAGGTACAGGTGGAAAAAGGGGAGGATTTCGTCCGCGTAACGTACAGCCTGGGCCAGCGCAACGACCAGTTTGTAATCCCGCCCGTGCTGACAAGCGAAGCATACCTGCGCTTTAAAAGCGAGGCGCAGGAATTGTCCAGCCAGAAGGTAATCACGAAAAACGCCATGGGCCAGTTCGTGAGAGCGTACAGAAAGGTTTCTGTGGCCACGCTCCCTGAAAATGAAAAGCAGGAATATGTGGGGAAGTATGTAAATATCGCGGAGCTTGGCACGGTTTACGTGCTCATGCCCGACCTTACCGACAAGCAAAAGAGCAATGTTTCGGCGGTGGCCACGGCGCTTAAAATCGACGCGGACTTCATCCGCCAGCAGGAGGAGTTGGTGGGCGTATCCAGCTCCGCAGACAGCGGCGCCCATTCCAGCGAATCCGATTATTTTGTGATCCCCGTTGTCTACCGCTTTGATCAGGGAGACCTCACTGTCACGGTGGAAACGGCAAAGATTCAATATACGCCCGGCACTCACCTGACAAAGGTCTACGTGCTCAACACCTTTGCGGCCGGCGGCACAAAAGAGGACGGCTACATCTTCCTGCCGGACGGCAGCGGCACGGTCATCGCCAACAACACCTCTGTCTACGGCATGACGCAGCTGGATGTTCCGTTTTACGGCCATGATTTCGGCGTTTCCTACGACAGCTTCAGCAGCCTGGCGCCGTACGCGCCCATGCCCGTGTTTGGCATCAAGCGCGCCGACTCGGCTGTTTTCGCCATCGTGGAGGGAAGCGACGCCATGGCGGGCGTGCAGGGCCGCGCGGGGCTTACCACATTTGCGTACTGCAGCGCCTACCCGTATTTCAATTACTACACCCGCGACTATCTGAACAGAACGTCCAACGTCTACGCCTATTCCCAGGTGCTGCCCACCGAGGATTTTATGGTCAGGTACCACTTTCTCTACGGCGGCGACGCCAACTATTCCGGCATGGCGCGGTATTACAGAACGTACCTGGAGCAGACGGGCGTGCTCACGCGAATTGCGGGCCAGCGGGAAATGAAGCTCAACCTGCGCTTGTTCGGCGCCATCAACAAGGTGGTCCGCACCATGGGCATCCCCTTAAAGCAAGTGGTGCCCGCCACGACCTTCGCGCAGGGCAGGGAAATCCTCAAGACACTGCACGATGCCGGCATTTTAAGCGTGGATATCATTTATTCCGAGATCATGAACGGGGCCAGGGAATACAAAGCGCCTTCCAGAATCGATATCCAGGATCAACTGGGCGGACTTACAGGCTACAACGACTTTGTTTCCTACGCGAACTCAATGGGATACGGCGTTTTCCCAAGCGTGGATTTCGGAAAGGTGTACAAAAAAGGCAACGGCATTTCCCGCAGCGACGATGTGATCCTGACCATCAGCCGCAATGACGCGGTCATCTACGACGGCATCACCCTTCCGCCGGACACTGTCGCCGCGTCCTTTGTAAACCCCTTGCGCTATGAATCCCTCGTTTCTTCCTTCCTGGAAGGCCGCAAAAAGCTTTCAGGCAGCGGCGCGTACCTTCCCACGCTGGGCTATTTCCTCTCCGGCAACTACAACGAAAAAAGCGGGCTTACCAGGACAGAAAGCCAGATATTGACCGCCGGTGCCATCAAAAAACTGTCGGACGCGGGCCTTGAATGTAAGCTGGACGGCGGCAACGCGTATCTTCTCTCCGGCGCGGACAGCCTGATTAATGTGGAGCTGGATTCCAGCATGTCCCGCCTGGAAACGTACGCCGTTCCCTTTACCGCCATGGTATTAAAGGGCTACATCCCCTTTACCGGCCCGCCCATCAACAATTCCGACGAATACGAGCGCATGTTTTTAAAAACGCTGGAGAACGGGGCCGACCTGCATTATGAGATCATGGCGGCGGACTCCTTCCTGCTTGCCGATACGGAGTATACGGACATGTACTCCGTCGGCGCGGATATCTGGCTGAACAGCATTATGGAAAAATACAAACAGCTGAACGGCGAATTCCATGGGCTGGCCAACGAGCGGATCGGCAGTCACCAAAGGCTTTCCGACGGTGTGTTTGAAACCACCTACGAAAACGGCGTGCGCGTGATCGTGAATTATTCTGATTCTTTGTATGAAAGCGGAAGCGTGCAGGTTGCGCCGCTGGGGTACGCAATCGTCAGGCCGTGAAAAGGCAAAGGGGGAAAAGCGCATGAAAAAAAGGCGCAGGCTATTTCATTGGCGCACGACGCCGGGGTATATATTCGTGGCGCCCTTCGTGATCGGTCTCGTATTCATATTCCTCCCATCGCTGGTGGAATCTTTTACGTACTCCTTCAGCCAGGTGGTCATTGATTTCAATGAGGTGCGCAAAACGCCCGCCGGGTGGCAGAACTATTATGAGGCCATCTTTGTCAATACGGAGTTTCGGGTGCTGCTGATAAACGGCGTGCGCGGCATGCTGGTGGACAGCATACTGATCATGATTTTCAGCTTTTTCGCGGCCAACATTTTGAATCAGAAGTTCATCGGCCGGTCGTTTGCCCGCACCGTTTTTTTTCTGCCCGTGATTTTGACCACGGGCATCGTGGCCAGCATACAGGCCGCCACATCGGCCGCCAACCCGATGGCGGTGGCGTCCTCCACCACCGGGCAGTTCGCGTCGTCCGGGGGGCTGAGCACGCTGTTCAACCTCAGCAATTTCCTCTACAAGCTGAGCGTCAACAGCACGCTGTCCTCGGCCATTGTGTATGCCGTAAACAACACCTACAGCATCGTCAATTCCTCCGGCGTGCAGATCATCATCTTCCTTTCCGCGCTTCAGGCCATCCCCTCCTCGCTGTTTGAGGCCTCCAAGGTGGAAGGCGCCACCAAGTGGGAGGAGTTCTGGAAGATCACCTTCCCCATCATCACCCCCATGATTTTCGTGAACATGATCTATACGATCATCGATTCCTTTACCAACCCCACGTACGGCATCATGGACTACATCCGCACCCAGGCTTTCGGCTACGCGAAGATGGGCCTGGGCTCGGCGCTGTCATGGATTTATTTTGTCATCATCCTGATTGTTCTGGGGCTTTTGACGCTGCTCTTCTCCAAGCGCATGACGTATATCGAAAACAATTAAGGAGGCGCGGCGATGCTGATCGTAAAAAAACAGGAACAGAAGCGGCGGGGCCCGCTACATAAAAGGCTGACGATCCTGCGCTATAAATACGTCAGCCCAAGCGGGCTAGGGAAAATTTTGTGGAAGATAATGCGCGCCGTGATCATTTTCGGGCTATGCTTTATCATCCTCTATCCCTATTTTTCCAAGATCACAAGCACCTTCAAAAGCGTGCGGGACCTGTACAACATCAACATCAAATACGTTCCGCAGCACTTTACCACCGAATATGTGGGCAGAATCGTAAAGGCGATGTCCTACTTTCAGACGGCGGGGTACACGGCCCTTGTCTGCCTTTTGATCGCCTCCCTCCAGACATTTGTGTCGGCGTTTGTGGCCTACGGGTTTGCCAGGTTCAAGTTCAAGGGCAACCGCCTGCTTTTTGGCATGGTCATCCTGACGCTGATTGTGCCGCCGCAGACGGTGATGATACCGCTGTACACGAAGTTCCGCTTCTTCCTGGGGAGTATCAACCTCATCGGCACCATTGCGCCTATGTCCATCCTGTCGCTGACCTGCCTTGGCATACGCAACGGGCTGTATATTTTCATCCTCCGCCAGTTTTTCCGAAACCTGCCCCACGAGTTGGAAGAGGCGGCGTACATCGACGGCAACAACATGTTCCAAACGTTCCTGAAGATCATCCTCCCATCCTCCATCACCATGCTGACGGTGATTTTCGTGCTCTCCTTCTGCTGGCAGTGGACGGATACCATTTTCAGCAGCATGTTCATGAGCAATATGCCGCTGATGGTGAACAAGGTAGGCGCGGTGTACGACTACACCATCGACGTGCTGGACGCCATGCTGAAAAACTCCGCCGCCGTGTTTGCGGTGGCCCCGCTGGCCATCGTGTATATTTGTCTGCAAAACCTGTTTGTGCAGGGAATCGAACGGTCCGGTATCACCGGCTGATGAAGGAGGCTGTCTTACATGGATGGGAGAATGGAAAAAGCCGCAAAGGAAATCGCCTATACCCTCAGGGAGAAAATCATCCCATTTTGGCTTGAGCGCAGCGGCGATACATTGCACGGCGGCTTTCTCACCTCCTTTGACGAGCGGGGCGAGTTCGACGGCCATGGGGACAAGTATATCGTCACGCAATGCCGCATGATCTGGGGCCTTGCCCATTTGGAAGCCTATGCCCGGGAAGAGGACAGGGAAAAGATTCGGGCGCTCAATCGCCAGGGCTTTGAGTTTTTTATAGACAAGTTCTGGGACAGGGAGCATGGCGGCTTCGTCTGGCGCACGGCCCGGGACGGGTCCGTACTGGATGACGGAAAGGTCGTCTACGGCGAGAGCTTTGCCATATACGCCCTCAGCGAATATTTCCTGAAAACGGGGGATGCGCGGGCGCTGGAGTATGCCAAAAAGACATTTGAGCTGCTGCAGTTGTACGCCGCGGATACGCTGTACGGCGGATACTTCGAGAACCTGGAGGCTGATTGGTCATTATCCCCCGGCGGCTTTTGCGCGGGGGACAGAAAATCGCTGGACATCCACATGCATCTGATGGAGGCGTTTACTACGCTCTATGAGGCCAGCGGCGAGGAGATCCACCGCCGCAAGCTGCAGGAAGTGACTTCGCTGATCATGGAGCGCATGGCCGACCGGGAAAAAGGCTACGGATTCAACCAGTTCGACGCTGCCTTCCGCAAGATTCCCGCCATCAACATTAGAAGGACGTGGAACGCGGAAAGGGAAACGAACCAAACGGTGGCCACGCCTACCGACACCACCTCCTACGGGCACAATGTGGAATTGAGCTGGCTTGCGGACAAGGCGTTTTCCGTGCTGAAAACCGACGGGGGAAAGTACGCGCCGGCCCTTAAAAACTTTCTGGACCATTCGCTGAAATACGGCTATGACTATGAGTTCGGCGGCGTTTACCGCGACGGCGTCGCGGACCAGCCGGCCCTGGTGACGGACAAGGAATGGTGGCAAAATTTCGAATCCCTGGTGGGCTACCTGAACGGCTATGTAAAGTACGGCGATGAAAAGTACGGCGACGCGTTTTTGCGGACATGGGAGTTTGTGAAAACGAAGTTCATGAACATGGATGTGGGCGAGAGCAGGCAGATGCTCAGCCGCGAAGGGGAACCCATCATCGCAAGGATCGGCAACCCCTGGAAGGCCATCTACCATACGGGGCGCGCCCTGGCCGAATGCCTTGACCGGCTGAAATGATTGCGGAGGGTACTATGGAGAAGATCACCGGCTTTATCATCACGGCAGGACACCTGGACATCGAGTGGTACCAGCCCCTGCGCTCCTACCGGTTCTGGACGACCCAGGCGCTGGAGGATCTCAAGGAGGCTGCTTTACGGCCCGACTTCAAAACGTATGTGCTGGACGGCCAGGTATTTCCCCTGGAGGAGTATCTGGAGGTCGTGCCGGAGGATACGGAGGAGTTCAAGCGGTATATTGCCCAGGGGAAGCTGGCCGTGGGGCCTTTTTATACGCAGTTTGACGAATGGCTCCCCAGCGCGGAGAACATGATCCGCAACTGCCTCTACGGCAAGCGAAAGGCCATGGCCTACGGCGGGTACATGCGGGCCGGCTACCTGCCCGACAACTTCGGCCATCCGCGCCAGATACCGCAAATACTGAATAACTTTGGCATTGACAGCCTTTTGTTTGAGCGCGGCATGCCAGAGGTGCCGGGCGGCCACCCTGACGAGTTTATGTACAGGGGAATCGACGGCTCCAAAGTGCTGGTCAGCTTTTTCAGGGAAGGGTATTCCGGCGCGTTTGACATATTCCGAAAGCAGGTCGACCCCAAGCAGCCAAGGGATGTGCCGTATTACGCCGATTACATCTCCTTTGAGTACCACAGGGCTATCGCCAGGCATGACGACCCCGCAACCACGGCGCGCAACATGATCGACAACGTGCACAGGATCAAGGACCGCTACCCCTCCCGCATCATCCCGCTGATCGCGGGGGCCGACCACCTTCCGCCGCAAATCAATGTGGGCGATTCCGTGCGGGCGGCCAATGAAATGCAGGATGAGATCGAGTTTGTCATGGGCTCGGCGGAGGATTACGTAAGCGCTGTGTATCAAAACCTGCACGCGCCCAAGGAATACGATATGGAGCTGATCGGCTCCCGCTACCACTATGTGCTGCTGGGCGCGCTGTCCACCAGGACGTATTTGAAGCGTCAAAATTTCGCCTGCGAAGCGCTTCTGGAGCGCTACGCGGAACCCCTGGAGGCATTGGCGGAGCTTAACGGTTATAGGCCCAAGCCGCGGCTGATGGACGAAGCCTGGCGGTACATGATGATCAACAGCGCCCACGACTCTATCCACGGCTCCAGCGTGGACGAGGTGCACGTGGAGATGGAGGCCCGCTACGCGGGCACGCGGCAGATTGCCGCCGGCGTCATACACGACGCGCTGTCGCATCTGAGCGGCAGGATGGACCGCTGGTGGAAAAACCGGGAGAACGGCGAGCGCGGCACATTGGTATACGCGCCCGGCTCCGCGGCATTTCCACAGCCCTGTGAAGTGTGGCTGGCAATCGGCGACAGGAATGTCGTTATGACCGGGCCGGATGGGAAGACGCTGCCCACCCAGGTACTGCCGCGGGATATCGTGGAAACAAACGGCATCGGCAAGCCCCGCAACGACGAATACCCGAATCCCGTCTTCCGCAAGGTGCTGTTTATGGACCGCCTTACGGCAGGCGCGGCCGCTTCCTACGCCACGCGGGAGGGAGTTGATTCCTTTGAGCGCCTTCTGGCGGGCGGCAGCTTTATGGAAAACGAATACCTGCGGGTGGAGGCCGACGGCGCGCTGATCAATATCATGGACAAGGTCAGCGGCCATACGTTCTACAACCTGAATCTTCTGGAGGAGGACGCCGACGCCGGCGACGCGTGGGATTATTCCCCGCCGTGGATCGCGGGGGAGAGCGTGAAATCATCCGGCTTTTCCTGCCGGCTTTTGGAATGCGGCCCGGTGCGCGCTATGCTTGAGCTGCGTGGGAATATGAACGTGCCCGCCCGGTTGATAGGCGACATCCGCTCCCCCGAGCGCGTGGATATGCCCATCCGTTTTCAGATTTCCATCTACCGGGGCATCCGCCGGGTGGATGTGAAGCTGACCATCGACAACACAGCCCGCGACCACCGCCTGCGGCTTTTTATCCCGCTCCGCCTGAAAACCGAAACGATCCTCTCCCAGGGGCATCTGGCGGTGATCAGGCGCTCCACAGAGCGCTACAAAGCCACCGAGCGCTGGAGCCAGCCGCCTACGCTGCTCTTCCCCTGCAGGGAATGGGTGGCCGCTGACGATGGAAGCGTGGGCCTGGCCACGGCCCTGAAGGGCATGTACGATTACGAGTCCACCGTGAACCCTCTGACCAATGAGCCCGAGCTTCGCATTACGCTTTTGCGGGGCATCGGCATGATGGGCAGGCTCAATACGCTGCAGCGCAGCGGCCCGGCTTCCGATGCCAACGACACGCCCGGCGCGCAGTGCCGCGGTATACAGGAGATGGAATGGTCCTACGCGCCATACAGCGTATCGCAAGGAGATGTGGCGCCGTTCCTGCCGGAAGTGGAAAGCTTCCTGTACCCGCCCGTTACCCACGCGGTGCGCCCGGAGGTGGAGCCCGCAGGGAAACTCAACGCTATCGGCCCCGCGTTTTCATGGCAGGAACCGAATATTCGCTTTTCGGCGTTCAAGAAATGCCTGGATGGCGAAGGGTACATCCTGCGGTTCTTTGAAAACCAAGGTAAGCCCATTGCCGCCAGAATAGGCATCGGCTCCTTTGGCAAGGCCTGGCTCTCCAACATGGATGAACAGACCTTGGAGGAGCTGCCTGTCCAGGATGGGTTCGTGCAGGTGGATGTAGGCGCGTACAAGGCCGTTACGCTGAAGCTTGCCACGGCTGAATCATAACAGACCGGAGGAAGTATGCAATGAAATCCCCAAAACGCCTGGCGGCGGCGCTGTCTGCAGCAGCTTTGCTATGCTGTACCGTCAGTTTAGGCACATTCCCGGCCGCCGCAGAACAAGCATCCCCCCAAAACAATGTGGAGGCAACCGCTATGACGGAAATTGCGGAGAACACCGACATCACCTTCCGCCTGATGGAAGCGGTTCGCAAAGCGGAAGCAGGCAGCACGATTGAAATCCCCGCCGGGGAATACCTGATTTCAGCATCCGTCAAGCTGCGCAGCGGCATAACCATAAAGGGTGCCGGAAAGGACAAGACCATCCTCACCATTGCCAAGGATGGTCTTCAAGCCGTGTTCAAGGCCGATGAAAAGCAGGATATCACCCTGCGCGATTTTGCGGTGAACGGGGCGAACACCGTGATCAAGCACGTGTTCATCGCGGAGAACTGCACCCGCGTCACCGTCGATTCCCTTCATATTTACGATCTGGACGGGATGACTACGCCCATCGCCATCTATTTCGTCGGCACCACGGACAGTATCATCAAAAACTGCGAATTTTCCAATATCTCCGTCCGCAGCGAATGGGGCTGCGCGGTGCGCCTGGCCCACGGCAGCGCCCGCAATGTGGTGGACAACAACATCATCCGCGATACGGGGCGCGGCGGCATCCTGTGCAACAACAACAGCACCCACTTGACCATCACCAACAATACGATCACCGGCTCGGGCAAAACCTCCGAGGGCCTGAGCATCGAGCTGTGGGGCGACTGCGGTTATTCCGTGGTGGAAGACAACAGCGTGGACCACTGGCTGAGCCTGGACAACGCGCCTTATACCGCCATCCGGCGAAACACCGTCAGCGACAAGACGGGCACGGTGAAGTTCCTGGGGCTGGAGACGGTGGGCTCCAACAATGTGGTCCTTACCGACAACACGGTGGATCACGGCCAGTACATCGGCATTTCGGCCTCCAACTCTGACCCGAAGGAATACGCCTACTGGGGCAACACAAAGGTGTACGGCTGCCAGCAGTGGGGGGCCCAGTTCCAGGGCGAGGAAGGATTTGTACGGTACCAGTATTTTTACAACCTGCAAATCAGCGGCACGTATAAAGACAAGGCCCCCATCTATCCCCGTGACGCCGGCCACGGTTTCCGTTTCAATGACAGCTGCGAGTATTTCGTTTTCGAAGGCGGCAATATCTTCGACAACGACGGCGATGGCATCCAAAAGCTGGGCCATGTGAAGGAAGTATACTTCCTGGATACGGAGTTTTCGGGCAACCGGGGCTCCAAGGACGGCGTGCCGGCGAGCATGCAAATCACAGCGGATAAGCTGCCCCAGGTATCGTTTGCCTGCCCCGCCACGGTGAAAGTTGGCGAGCCTGTTCCATTCACCGGCGTCTCCATCGGCAATGATGCCACCATCAAGCACGTGCTTTGGGACTTTGGCGCGGGCATTCCCAGTGATGTAATTGATCCGACCTGTGTGTATGAAAAGCCCGGCACCTATACCGTGACGCTGATTGTTTGGAATGAGCAGGGCCTGGGCGGCCGGGCGGCACGTACCATCACTGTTACGGAATAAAGATAAAAGCGCGCAAAGGAGAGCCGCATGCTGTACCGTTTTGATGAAAAGGTCTGCCTGAACGGCTGGTGGGATATCCGGCCCGAATATGAGGAGAATCATGACGAAAGCGCTGTGCCGGGAGATGGGTTTGAGGTAGGCGCGTACCTTGTGCCCTCCTTTTACAACCGCCCGTGGGACGCGGTGAAATTCCCCGGCGAAACATACTACCACCCCGTGGATGAAAAATCGGGGCTCGTCAGCGATGAAAAGGCCGATGTGCTCTATGAAGCTTACGGGTACCCCGCCAGTTGGTCCGCCGCTCGTGCCGTATGGATCAGACGCACGTTTACTGTTTTGAAGCGGCCCCGGGAGCGGTATTTCATTGTTGCCGAGGCGGTCGGCCCCCGGGCCACGCTGTTTATCAACGGGCAGTATGTTTCCGTTTTCCGCGACTACACGCTCCCCTTTGAAACCGACATCACCGATTATGTGGTGGATGGGGAAAACCAATTGGCGCTGCTTTTGTCCGATTACGATTATGAGGATGAAAAGCGCCGGTGGACGCTGTGGCCCTCCGGCGGATGGACGCCCTACAGCATGCGCGGCTTGTGGCAGGATATTTATCTTGTCAAAAAGCCTGACGTGTACATCGACGATATCACCATCGTCACCTCTGTGCGTAAAAAAACAATTGCCGTCAGCTATAAGGTCGTCAACAAGTCCGGCGCGCCGTTTTATGGGCAGATCGCGCTGTCCGCAGCGCCTTATCCCACGGTCGATAGGGAACTGCAGGGCGAAATAGAAGATGTTTGCGTGGCGGCGGGGGCTCAAGCGGAATTCCGTCTGGAAAAAGCCTGGGCGGAACCCAAGCTGTGGGATAACTATGCGCCAAACCTGTACATGCTGACCTCCGTTTTGAGCAAGGATGGGCAGACGGCGGATACCGTGCACGAGCGCTTCGGGTTTCGGGAGGTGTGGATCGACGGCATCCATGTGATGCTCAACGGCCATCCCATCCACCTGTTCGCCGATTGGGGGCACAAGACATCGCCCTACCAGTACACAGAGGGCTGGATTCGCAAATGGTTCGGCATGATCCGGGATTACAACCTCAACCATTCCCGCCTGCATACCAACCCGCACCCGCCCCTGATCCTGGACATCGCCGATGAGGAAGGGATCATGATCACCTGCGAAACGGCCATGCATGGCTCCGCCTGCGAACAGGGGGCGGGGGCGGAGGTGTATTGGGAGCGCGCCTACGGCCACGTGGCGCGGCTTATACAACGCGACAAAAACCACCCCAGCGTGCTTTTGTGGAGCTGTGAAAACGAAATGCGCTGGAACACGCCCACGCAAAGCTCCAAGGAGCTCATGCGCAAGCACCTGCCGGAGATTCGGGCGCTGTTCAAGCGCTTGGATCCCACCAGGCCCGCGTACCACGAGGGCGATACCACATGCTTTAACGAAAAGGAACAGGACATTTTAAGCCGCCATTACGGGCGCGAATGCACCGGCATGAGCTGGTGGGATAAAAAGCAGCCGCTCCACAGCGGGGAGCTTGGCCTGTACCACCTGGCCGGGCCCAACAACACCCTGCAGTTCGGCGGGGACAAGGTCTGGGAACGCCAGGACTACATCAACCATTACGCGCTGGAAGAGACGGCCAAGGTATGCCTGGATGCCCGCGTCAACGAGGTCACGGCGCTGGGCCCCTGGAATTTCAGCTGCCTTGTGAACCGGCGCGAGCACGGGTACATGGAATTTTCGTATGATGATTACACCGTGCCCGGCATGAAGCCGCTCAAAGCCAACGCCAATTCCAGCGAATTCCGCTTCTGGGAAAAGGAAGGCAAGGGCTATGACCAGGCGCCCATGACCGAGGATATCCCCTTCATTTTCCGCCCCTTCGCGGCCATCGATGTAAGCTACCGCACAAGCTTCTACGCCGATAAGCCCATCGTAAAGACAATCACCTTCGTCAACGATACCGCCGCCGGTGTTATAGCCGTGGCGGAAGCCTACATCCGCTGGGAAGGCGGCGTACACACGGTGAGCGGCCAGGTGGATGTGGCGCGGGGCTATACGCAGACGCTTACGTTTGACTTAAGCCACCCCTACCCCAATGGAAAGTGCGTCTTGGGCGTGCGTGTCGTTGCGGATGGCCGGGTGATCGATTCCTGGGAGAGGGACATCTTCCTTTCCTCCGCCACAAAAACCTTGTACATGGGCCGCATCGCTGTGCTGGGGGACGGTTCCGCTGATAAGCTTCTTCAGTTGTCTGGTGTCATGTATGACCGCGTGGATTGCGTGCCGGAATCTGGCTCCTTTGAACTGCTGCTCATCGAGCGCGGCTACGTCCGCCCCGGCATGACAATCAACAACGACATCAAGGCATTCTGCTCAGCCGGCGGCCGCGTGATATTGCTGGAGCAGCATGATTCGCCCTTCCCTGGCATTGAGATCACGGAAAAATCACTGCTCACCTCCTTCAAACGCATGGAAAGCCCGATGCTTTCCGGCATCGACGAAAGCGAGCTTACGTACTGGGGCGACTCACCCTACTCCCTGCAATCCGGCGACGCGTATGTGGCAGACAGGCTGTATATGAAGGACGACGGAACGCGCATGCTGCCCGTGGTGGACTCCGGCGAGGGCAACTTTGGCGACGGCGATCTGGAGAGGGTGGCCCTGCTGGAAATAAGCGAGGGCAGGGGGGCCGTCATCGCCTGCCAGCTGAACATTACCGCCCGGTTTGAAAAGGTGCCGGCGGCGGTGAAGCTGTTTGTGAACATGATTGATTACGCCGCTTCGTACAGCGCGCCTGGCCAAAGCGAACCCATCGACATACTTGCCGATGATCCCCATCTTTCTGATAAGCTTGACAAGGTATATCACGGCGCGTCGGCGGTGGCGGCGGAGCTGACACCGGAGACGGCGGAGAGGATTGCGGCGGCCACCGGTATGGAGCTGAAGCTTGTTTTGGAGCCGGAGGGCACCTACAACTGCATCCTGACGCCTTCAGGGCGCAAGGTGCTTGCCGGGCTTAACAACGCCGACCTTTGCGGCATTGAGAAGTTCAACTACACGGTGCACGCGAAGAATACGGTCATTGCGGACCACGTGCTGGAATTTGCGGATGGGCTTGAACCCCTGGCGGTGACGGCGCCGGAAAGCTGTTTAAGGCCGTTTTATGTCTACGGCGGCAGCAGCGAGATACTGCGCACCTATACCGCCACCAGGTACTGCGCTCACGCCGAGGAAAAGAAGTATGTCGTTGCCGGACGCATCCCCTATGCCAAAGGATTCTTGTATATTTCCACCTTCAAAAAGCCGGAGGACGGGTATAAGAAGCTCTCACGGCTGTACAATACGCTTTACCGGAACGTGTTTGGCGTATGGCGGGGAGACGATCCCCTGGACGGGGCGTGCGTGAAGGAAAAGAAGGGCGCAAGCCGCGGCTATGCCGAGGCGGTGTACTGCATGAACGTCAGCGCGGACGATGCCGCCATCGCCGGCATGCTGGATTACTGCGCCTACCAAAACGAGCACATCAACCCCAAGCCGCTGCTGGAGAAGCCGGGCTTTGCAAGGGTGCGCCTGGAAGACGGCACGCTATCGGCGTCGTCCTTTGAAAAAGGCAAGGATGTCGTGATCTACTTTACCGTGGAATCGCGCATTACCCGCAAGCGCGGGAACAATGACCTGGGGCTGCCCGATCCCACGGCGGAAACCTTCCTGGATTTGACGGGCGAAGGCACGGTCGATGTATGGATCAATACGCACCACGCATGCAGCGGGGTGATGCATGGCGATACGGTGACAGCATCGGACATCTCCATCGAGAACGGCTTCAACCATATCCTGCTGCGCTGGCGGCCAACAGACGCGTCCTCCTCGCTGCGCATGCAATGGCGCGATATCATGCACATGCCGGAAACGGGATTCCTGTTCTGACGCGGCTTTTTGCAGTAAGGCGGCTGTCCAAACTTGCTTGGCCAGCCGCCTTAAACTGTCAAAAGTCTCTGGGGTTATGAGTTATCTCCAACACGCCATCATCTCATTATTGTGATAGAGACGGTCCCCGAAGGTTTCCAAAGGGCGACCGGAAAGCCCTTTGGTCGCATCCGCAGATGCGAAGCCCATTTTAACCAATCATGCTGAAACGGCTGGCCAAACTTGCTTGGCCAGCCGCTTTTATATTGTCCACTCTGTTTTCGTCAGCTCATCGCCATTTTCTCATAGCGCCGGAGCAGGTCATCAATGGAATATTCCCTCGGCCCGTTGTGGAAGGAAAGCACCCTGCCGTGGAACGGCTCATACCATTTTTTGTCCAGCGCTTTCATGCCGTAGCACGCCCCCGCGATGGAACCGGCGGTGGCCGCCGTGCAGTCGTTGTCGTGGGCCATGGCCACGGCGTTGGCGAACACCTTTCCGATATCTTCCCCGCCCAACCGCAACGCGAACACCGTCAAGCAGGCGTTGTTGATGGTATGCACAAAGTGCATGCCGGGGTACTTTAAATCCACCATTTCAGCGGCATGGCGGTAGTCCCTGACATCTGTTTGAAGCGCCCAGCGCAGGCCCTCGGCCAGCTCGCAATCGGCAGGGATGTATTGCAGCCCATCCGTCAGCGCCTGTATGGTATCGTCTGCTTCAAAAGCCAGGGCGATCACGGCGGCAAAATACATGGAGCCGTAGATGCCGTTTTTGCGGTGGGAGATATACGCGTCGGTGTACGCCATCTCCGCCGCCTTTTTCGGGTCGCCGGGGGCCATATAGCCGTATCCGTCGCAGCGGATGTCCGCGCCGATCCACTCGTCATACGGGTTGTCCATCTCGGCGGCCTTTTCAGCAGGAACGCCGTTCTTGAGGTTTTTCAGCGCCACATCCTCCGCCGTATAGGCCAGGGTGATGTATTTGATCCAGGCGTTCTTGACATCCTCCAGCGTAAAGTCCTTTCCGTGCCCCTCTTCCGCGATCAGCAGCGACAAAATGGTGTAGCTCACATCGTCGTCGCAGGGAACGGCGCACAGATTGGGCTTTGTGTAATCGGAGAACTTGCTGTACAGATAGCGGATGTCGTTGGGATTGGGCATGCTGGGCCAGTAGTCGGCGGGCGGATACGCGATGCCCAGTTCCTTGGCATAGCTTTCCATGCGCTCCACGCTCCAGCCCTCCACAGGCGCGCCCAGGATGCACCCCGCAAAGCGCCCCAGCATGGCGGCGCGCAATTTGTCCCGGTAGGCCTCAAGGCTGATTTTCATAGTCATCCGCACCTTTCCATTTCACGGTTGCATTGCCTGCCGCATAAGCTTCAATCCATGGTCAGCATCAGCTTGCCTTTGACCGCGCCTGGCTCTAAATACATCTGAAAGGCTTTCGCGGCGTCCGCAAGCGGGAACTGCCTATACACCAGTGCTTCGTCGAACTTTAAAAGCCCGCGCCCGAAATAGTCGGCGGTCATGCGCCATTCCCTGCCGGGGAAGGGCGGGGAGTAACTCATCCACGAGCCGGTCAGGCGGAATTCCTTCCTGTTCATCTTTTCAAACAGCTTCCACGGGAAGGTTACATCCCGGCTCTCGGTGCCAATGAAGCATACGCCGGCTTTGTTGGCAGCCGTTTCAAACGCCATGTGCATGGTCTCAATCCGGCCGGCCGTTTCAAAAACAAAGCCATAGCCCCGGCCGCCTGTCAGCGCAGCGGCACGGTTCAAAAAATCCGGCTCGGTGGTAAGTATGACCTCATCCGCGCCAAGCCGCCTGGCCAATTCCAGCCGCTCGCCGCTTATGTCAAACACCACCGTGCGCCGGGCGCCCAAAAGCTTGGCCCATTGCATGGTAAAAAGCCCGATGGTCCCGCCGCCCAGGATTGCAACATCCTCGCCCCCGCGGTAGTCCGCGCAGATCAGCCCGTGCAGCGCCACGGTGGCAGGCTCGAAAAACGCGCCTTGGATGAAGCTTACGCTGTCGTCAAACGTTACCACATTTTGAAGCGGAACCTTTACATATTCCGCAAAGCTGCCAAACAGGCTGGAGCCGATGAAGGAGTACTTTTTGCACAGGGAATAGTCGCCCTTTTGGCAGTCCTCGCAGCGCATGCAGGGCACCAAGGGCGCGGCGGTGGCCCGCTGGCCGATGGAAAGGCCCGTTACACCCTCGCCCAGCGCCGCGATTTCACCGGAGAACTCATGCCCCAGCACGATGGGGTAATAGTGCGCGGCGCCCGCATTCACCCGCGGCACATCCGAACCGCAGATTCCTGAGGCGCGCACGCGGAGGAGCACCTCCCCGGCGCCAGGCACGGGCGTCTCCATATCCTGATAGCGCAAATCCCTTACGCCGTGCAGTACAGCCGCTTTCATCATGCGTTTGCCTCCCCGTTTGCCTTGTGCATCAGCGGCGCAAGCCGCGTGTAGAGCTCCCTGTAGATATCGTACGCCTTTTCGTAGGCGGCCTGTGCAGCTATGTCAGGGTGATATTCCCGCTTGTATTTCACCGTCGCGTCCGCCGCCGCCTCGCAGCTTTTGTACACGCCGGCGCCAACGCCGGCCAGTATGGCCGCGCCGCGCACCGTGGCCGCGTCCGCATCCGGCACGCGGATCGTTTTGCCGGTGACATCTGCTTTCATTTGCGTCCAGACAGCGCTGTTCGCCGCGCCGCCCATGGCGTGCATCACGCCCACCGAAACGCCCGCGTGCTGGGCGGTTTCAATGTTGTGCCGCAGGGAGAAGGCCACGCCCTCCAGCATCGCGCGGAAAAAATGCGCCTTTGTGGTTTGGTATGTAAGCCCGAAAAATACGCCGCTGGCATCCTCATTCCAGATGGGTGAGCGTTCCCCGGCCAGATAGGGCAGGAAGGTTACGCCCTGCGAACCCGGCGGGATGGCCGCCGCCAGGCCGCACAGCAGGTCATAGCCGTTGGCCTGATCCATTTCCGGCGCGCCAAGCTCCCGCGCCAGCCAGCGCATGCACCCGCCGCCGCCTACCGTGCCGCCTTGAAGCAGCCACTTGCCGGGCACGGCGTGGGCGCCCAAAATCAGCGAAGGCTCGATGACGGGCTCGCTTAGGCAAATGCTCATGCCGCCTGCCTGCCCGCCCTGCTCCTGGGTTTGCCCGGCGTACACAACGCCGGCGCCCAGCGTACCGCACGCCGCGTCCAGGCCGCCCGCCACCACCAGGGTGCCCGGGCGAAGGCCGGTCAGCGCGGCGGCCTGCGCGGTGACTTCGCCCCCCACATCCGCGCAGCCGAATATAGGCGGCAGCTTTTCCGCATCGATGCCCAGCAGGGAACACAGGGTGTCGTCGTAGCGCATGTTCCTGATATCAAACACATGCAGCCCGTACCCCTGGCTTACATCCTGAGAAAGCGCGCCCGTCAGCCGGTATACAATGAAGCTGTTGCTCTGCAAAAAGCACTTGGTCCGTGCGTACACCTGGGGATGGTGCTCTTTGAGCCATAATATCTTGGGCGTTGTGTAGGTGGGCCGAAACGCGTTGCCGTTCACGGCGATGATTGCATCTTCCGGAACGCGCCGCCTTACCTCCCGGCAGATGTCCGCTGACCGCGTATCCATCCACAGAGGCGAGCGGAACAGCACCTCACCCCGGGCATCCACCGGTACGCAGGCCCAGCTTTGGCCGTCCACGCCCACGCAGGCGATATCCTCAGGCGAAACGCCGCTTTTTAAAAGGCAGTCGCGTATCCCATCGCATGCCGCGCGCCACCAGTCGTCCGCGTCCTGCTCCGCCCAACCCTTCCTGGGATAATGGACGGGGTAGGGCTGGGACGAGGATGCCACGACCGTGCCATCCTCGTGGAACAGCGCCGCCTTGCAGGCCGATGTGCCGATGTCCACGGCCATCAAATAGCTTTTCATGCGTTTGCCCTGCCGTCACAGCCGCATACACGCATGCGGTCCTTCACCAGGGCGCAAACGGCCGCGCGGGCCGCCTCCCCAT
Source organism: Bacillota bacterium (assembly GCA_023436585.1). Classification (GTDB taxonomy): domain Bacteria; phylum Bacillota; class Clostridia; order Christensenellales; family Aristaeellaceae; genus JAEWAH01. The sequence goes on from JAEZIN010000033.1 coordinate 49,957, forward strand.
ACTTTTTGGGGTCGATCACGCTGGGATGGCTATTCAGATAGGCTTTTACGGCCTCCGTATAGGCGATGCGCAGGTCTGTGGCAAAGTTCACCTTGCTGATTCCGTTTTGAATGCAAGCCTTCACCGCGTCATCGGGCAGGCCGGACGCGCCGTGCAGTACCAGGGGGATGGCGATATGCTCCCGCAGCAGGCCAATCAGCGGCACATTGAGCACCGGCGCCTGCGCATATATGCCGTGGGCCGTGCCCACGCCTACCGCCAGCGACGATACACCCGTTTCCCGCACGAAGCGAATGGCTTCCTCAAGGTCCGTATATCCCGCGCCGTCGCTTTCCGTGTCGTCTTCCTTGCCGCCCACGCGGCCCAATTCGCCCTCCACGGGAATATCCCCGCAGAGCTTTACAACCGCCTGTGTGACGGCGATATTCTCATTAAGCGGCATCGCCGAGCCATCGATCATTACGGAGGTGTAGCCCGCTTGAAGCGCGTCGCCGCACAGCGTGATGCTGCTGCCATGGTCCAGGTGCATGGCAACCGGTACCTTTGCAGCTTCCGCCAGCGCTTTGACCTGCGCCAGGAACACGGCCGGGGAGGCGTAGCGCAGCGTGCCCGGCGTCGTCTGGACGATGACGGGGGCGAGCAGCTCCTGCGCTGCCGCCACCACCGCCTGCGCCATCTCCATATTTTCCACATTGAACGCGCCTACGGCATACCCTGACCGGCGCGCAGCAAGAAGCATATCCCGCGTATGAACCAATGGCATATCTACAGCTCCTTATACCGCTAAATACGAAACGTTTCGAAATTGAGGTTCAAAGCGGCACCGGCCACACACGGCCCATGCCTACAATTGGAGCACAGAGTTGCCGGGCACCATTTGCGCGGACAACTCGATGATTTGATTTCCCCTGGGCGGGTCATCCGACAGCCGCCGAAGCATGATATCCGCGGCGCAAACCGCAAAATCCCGCATGGGCTGCACGATCATGGTCAGGCGCGGCTTTACGATCTGGGCCAGGGGCAGGTTGTCAAAACCGATCAGCGAAACATCCTCCGGGATGCGGATACCCAGCTCGTTGATGGCCATGACGGCGCCAAGCGTCAGCTCATAGTTGGCGGTAAACAGGGCCGTTGGCCGCGAAGCGCCGCCAAGCATACGCTTGGCTGCCTGGTATCCGCCGTCCATGGAAAATTCCGTGCAGATGAGCCAATCCTCACAAGGCGTTATGCCATGCTTCTCCAGGTATTCGGTGAACCCCAGGCGGCGGTTGCGCATGGTATATATGGCCTGCTCCCCGCAGATCATGCCGATATTACGGTGTCCCTTTTGCACAAACTCCTGGGCTGCCAGCGCACCCGCGCCGGTATTGTCCAATAAGACCGCATCCGTCTTGAAATCGGTGACGAGCCTGTCCACCAGCACCACGGGGATGCCTCGCTCGGCCGCCAATTGCAGATGCTTGCCCGTTTTATCCAGGGGGATGGTAATCACGCCGTCCACCATTTTGTCTAAAAGGAAGGTGAGCGCCTCCCGCTCCACTTCCTTTTTTTGATGGCAGTCGCATACGATGGCGCTGTATCCCTTGGTGCGCAGCACATCGCATACCTCGCCCATGATGGTGGTATGGAACGTGCTGTTCAATTCCGGAATCAATAGGCCCACCGTGCGGGATTTGCGGCTTTTCAGCCCCCGCGCGTATTCATTGATACGAAAATCCAGTTTATCAATTGCCTGCTCGATGGCTTTGCGGTTTTTGTCGCGCACGCTGATGCCGTTGAAATAGTTCGATATGGTGGACAGGGACAGCCCGGTCATCTTCTGTATATCCTTATATGTTGCCGCCATGCCGCGCCCTCCGAACATTTTTTTTAAGTATACAATGAAACCGGCGAAACCGCAACATTTCGGATCATGGCAGGAATAAGAGCGGGGGCCAGGCCGGGCCCGCAGCGTATCAACAAAGTGGCCATGCCACTTTGTTGAGCTTTTCCCTCGCTGCACTGCACACTGGCTTCGCCATTGTGCGGCCGTTTGCTCGGGCAAGGAAGGAATTTCTACGAAATTCCCGCAAACCACCGCACATGTCGCTGGTTTGCGATCTAGAATCGAAGGGCTTCGGCCCTCCGATGCCTCCCGGGGTTTTTTGATGGTCTGGGGCCAGGCTTGGCCCGTATATCTCCCCATTATCAGACGGTGATGGCCAGGCAATTGGTGTACTTCGTGGGCAGCGTATCGGGCAGCTTCACGGTAAGCACGCCAAACGACTGGGAAAACGGCACGCTGCCTTCGCCCAGCAGGCGGACCGCCTTCACTTTTTCACCGGGGAGGAAGGATTTTATGACGCACACGCCTTTTTCAGGCGGGCAGAGCATAAACGCATAGACCTGGTCCCCCTTTTTCGTAAAGCGGAAATCGGAGCTGTTCCAGGCGACCTTGTCCTCCCTGAAGCCTTCGATGACAACGCGGCTGTCGCCCTCCCCGAACACGCGCCACGGCCGCGTGCCGTAGATGCCCTCGGCGCAGACTGAGAACCACTTTGCAAGCTCCGCAAGGGTATACAGGCATTCCTCATCCAGCGTCCCGTCCGGGCGCTGCACGATGTTCAAAAGAAGCTGCCCGTTCTTGGATACGATATCCACGAGCATTTCTATGATATGTTCGGGCCGCTTGTACGTTTCCCGTACATTGTAGAACCAACCGCCGATGCACGTATCCGTCTGCCAGGGGTGCTCGGCAATGCCTGGCAAAAGGCTCCGCTCGATATCCATCACACCAACGCGGTGGATTTCGGGCCGCGTGTCCTTCTGGCAGTACACGGCCATGTTTTGCCCGTGCTTTTGCACGGAAGTGTTGTACAGGTGCGCCACCGCGGTAAGCCCGGTACGGAATGCATCATCTTCAGCGGCAGTTTCACCCCTGTCCCCAAAGGGCAGCGGGCCGTCGGAGTATAGCAGGTCCGGCTGGTACATGCCGATCAGCTCCCGCATCACGGCCAGCCAATAATCGTGGAACTGGCTGTTTTTCGTATACCATACATCAAACTTTTCGCCCGTATGGCGGATGTGCTCCTCATTGGCATGGTAAAAGTCCCGATACTCGGGATCGCCGCCGTCATAAGGGATGCCTTCGTAAGGCCCGTACGTGTCGCTGCCCTTATTCACATTCCACCAGGAGAACGAAGCGCCCAGGTGCTCCGTCAGCCCGAAGGGCAGCGAATATTTCTCCGCCGCCTTTTTCCAAAGGCCGCAGATGTCCTTGCCTGGGCCCATTTCCACGCTGTTGAAGCGGTTGAGCCTGGAGGGGTAGTTGAAGAAGTGGTCATGGTGCATCGCCTGCCCCACGAAATAGCGCGCGCCGGCTTTGTAGTACAGCGCCATCAATCCCTCGGGATCGAACTTTTCCGCCTTCCAAAGCTTGCAGATGTCCTTGTAGCCAAACCTGGATGGGTGGCCATAATGACGCAGGTGGTACAGGTATTGCGGCGAACCCTCAAGGTACATGTTCCTGGCGTACCAGTCGCCGTACATGGGAACACTTTGAGGCCCCCAATGGCTCCATATGCCGAATTTCGCGTCCCTGAACCATGCGGGGACGTCATGGGTGTAAAGAGATTGAAAGCTTGGCTCAAACATCATGATCGCATATCCTTTCGGCGTAGCTGCGGCAGCGCAAAATCAGATGACGCCCTTTTTCAGTATGATGTTGGCATACAGCGCGCGTTCGCTGGTGGAGACGCAGGCATAGCAATTTTTGCCCCGCTGGTAAAAATCGGCCTTGGCAAGCGGTATTTCCCGCAGGCCGGCTTCCTCATGCCGGAGGCCGATCTCCTTATACGTTTCCCAAATGACAGGCTGATAAGGGTCGTCGGGCAGTACGGCCATCAACACCACGGGATGCGCCGCGTAGCGGTCCAGCGGCATAAAGGTCAATATGGCGTCCAGAATGTCCGCAATGCCGTGCCCGTCCATGCGGACACAGCGGTCCGGGCAGCCAAACTTCGGGTAATTTCCGTCGCAGATCAGCAGCTCGTCGCCATGGCCCATTTCCATAAGGATTTTCATCAGTTCCGGTGCCATAACCGGCGGTATTCCCTTGAGCATTTTCACCCGCTCCTACTTTGTTATTGTGCCATCCTCGTCCCACAGGTCGCGCCAGTCACTGGCGCCCGGCCATAGGAATACCTGACCCTTGATCAGGCGGCAATCGCGGTCCGCTAAAGCCAGGGCCGCCATTTCTTCCGCCGTCAGCGGGTCCTCTACAGTGCAGCGCAGGTTTAATGCATACTGCTCCTCTTTTACGGAGAAGGGAATCGGTACCTGGCCGCGCTGTACGGCCCATTTCAAACAAACGATGGCGGGATGCACGTTATGGCGTTTGGCGATTTCCACCACTTCAGGCAGCTCGATATCCGTAACATCTTCATCCGTCCTGTCACGGTCAGGCCGGCGGGGAGACCCGATGGGGCAATAGCCCACAGGCCGGATGCCATGGCTAACGCAATAGTCGAACAGCGCCTGCTGCTGGAAGCTTGGATGCAGCTCCATTTCGATCAAGGAAGGCTTCACGCGGCAGCGGGGCAGTACGGCTTCCAGTTTGGGTATGGTCATGTTGGACATGCCCAGATGCCGCACAAGCCCCATATCATGCAGGCGCTCCATTTGACGCCACGTGTCCAGGAAGCGGGCAGGATCAAAGGGCCTGGAATCGGGATTGCGGCTGTCGCCGTCGCAGCCCGGCGCGTGATAATTGGCAAAAGGCCAATGCACAAAATAGCAGTCCAGCGTTTCAAGCCGCAGGTCCCTGAGGGTTTTGGCCAGGGAGAGCAGCACATCGCCGGCGCCATGCATGTTATTCCATACTTTTGAAGTGATAAACAGCTCCTCGCGCCTGACCTCGCCTAGCTCAAACGCCTGGGCAAAAACCGTGCCGATGCGGTCTTCATTGCCATATACGGCGGCGCAGTCAAACAACCGGTAACCGGTGCGGATCGCCCCCGCCACAGCCGATGCTATCTGCTCCGCCGAAAACCTGTCTGATCCAAAGGTGCCCATGCCGATGCAGGGAATCTGCTCGCCGGTCGGTAAGGTGACCTTGGGCACCTTCTTGGGATCAATCGTATTGCTCATGTCTTCAAAGCCTTTCTGTCTGATATTGCGCCAACACGAACGGCATATGTACCAGATGTATACATAACGTTTCGACTTAGTTATCATAATGCATCCATGGCAATTTGTCAACAAGATGTACTGCTTCTTCTATGCATATGGCTGGTGAAGAATTCCTGCTGGCTGCAACTTTCGAATATCAATAAAAACGTTTCGATGATAATTTCCATTTCACGCAGCTTGCCGGGTGAAAGGCTTTTTAAAGCCCAGGCAGCATATGTTTTGCTGTTAGTATGTTTACCGAATATAAAAAAGGCTGCCATCCGATTTGGAAGGCAGCACACCGGCAAGGGATATATCCATATGGTACGGTGGTTCGCATGATCCATTACAAAATGGAATACCTGGGTTTGCAGCCGGGCATCGCGTGTTAAGAGGATGCGGCATCACCGCACCCATGCGCGCAGGACGGTGCACCAATTGTCCAGCGGGCGCAGCTCAAATTCCGTAACGTGCGCCGGAAGGATAAAGGTTTCGGCATAATGCACCGTGAACGGTTCAAATGCGCCAATTGGCGAGGTGACCACGGCGCCGCTTCCATCCACCACATTGCACATGCTGACGCTGCCGTTGCTTTGGCAGCGCCGCGCGCCACGCAGGTGACAGCGGCGCGTTTCGATAAACTGGAGCTGGTGCAGGCCTGTGCGCTCCTCTTTGTATTGCGCGTCCTCATACACCGTTTCGATATGGTTGACCAGGTTCTCCCGCACCCAGGCGGTGGTACGGTCCCATTGTATCACCTGCTCGCCGTGGGCAATATGCACCGGGCGCGGCCTGCCGTCCAGGCCAAGGCGGCCCCAATCCCAAAGCTTGAAGGTGAAAATATACGGCGTGGCGCTGATTTCTAGCACCATGGTATCCTTGCCGCTGCAATGCACCGTGCCGGCCGGGATCAGGAAATGGTCGTGCTTTTTTGCGGGAAAGGTATTGATATAGGAAGCGACGGGGAATTCCGCGCCATCCGCCTGCGCGCGCTTCAAGTCCGCCAGCATGGCCTTAGGGCCAATCCCTTCCCTTAGGCCAAGGTAAACCACGGCATCCTCGCCGCAATCCAGAATGTAGTAGCTTTCATCCTGCGTGTAATGCATGCCGAAGGTATGCTGAATGTATTCCGTGATCGGATGCACCTGCAAGGAAAGGTTCTGCCCGCCCATCGTGTCCAAAAAATCGAAGCGGATGGGGAACTCATCGCCAAAGCGGGCATGGACACGCTCCCCCAGCAGCGCCCGCGGGCAGTAAAACAATATGTCCAAAGAGGGGAACTCCATCCGCACATCGCCAAAGCGCATGAAGACGCTGTTTTCCTCCGGCACGCCGTCAAAGGCCCAGGCATAGTTTTTTATGCTCCGGTCAAGGCCGCAAACTTCCTTCATCCACTGCCCGCCCCATACCTCCGGCGCATAGTAGGGCACCAGGCGGAACGGCTCGCCGGCAAACTGCTGCAGCGCCCTGCGGAACCCTTCGCCGCTGACCATGGCGGGCTGCCCCGGCTTTACCGTATCCAAAACAAAATCCATCTGCGGCAGCAGCTTGCGCTTTAACCGGTCGGCCATGCGCCATTCCAGAAAATAGCCCTGCTTGAATTTGCGTAAAAATTCTTCTCTAGGGTTGTCCGTGTTCCAGTTTGGCGCCCCTGCGCGGAACCGGCACTGAATCTCCCAGCGCGGCATATCGAAATAGGCTAAAATGTCCCCTTGCGCAATCAGCGACGCACCGACGCCATAGACAATGGCAAGACCCTCCTGCCCGGCAATCTGTTGGCGCATGGCGGCGCACTTTTCTGCCACAAATACATCCTCAAGCCGCAGGGTGTTCATGATGCCAAACACGCGGTCATCCGTCAGAAACTCCCGCACCCGGTCAAGATATTGCATTTTTGGCAAGGCGCAGTCTTCCGCGTTGAACATCGCGGCCCCTGTTTTTTGCAGTTCTGTCGCAACTTCTTCGATGTTTGTACCGGGATAGCATTCCGCCGTGATCACGCCTTTACCGCCGCAGGCGGCAAGGAGCTGCGCGCGTATCTCATCCCAGCCTTGCACGGCAGGAATGTCTGAAAATCTCTTTTCCGGGTATTTGTCAAAAGCATATTGATTCATATTTCAATCCTCTGCCGGCTGTTCTTTTGATTCCGCCTCGTTTTTCCACAGGCAGGCTGCCCCCACCAAACCGGCGTAGTTGCCAAGCTGTGCGCAAACGGCCTTCACCGGCGCGTAGGCATAGGCATACACATCCCGGCACAACGCCGCGTTGATTTGGGGCAGCAGCAAATCGCAGGAGCCGGACACGCCGCCGCCGATGACGATCAATTGCGGGCGCAGCATATTGGCGATGTTGACAGCCCCTTGCGCCAGATAGTCCGCCATCTGCGCCACAATTTCGCATGCCGAAGCATTCCCCGCGCGCGCCGCGTCAAAAATTTCCCTTGCGGTTGCGTCCCGCTTCAGCACCCGGCTGCCAGCTAACGCAACCGCGGTTGCCGACGCGTAGCACTCCAGGCACCCGCGCCTTCCGCAATTGCATTGCTTCCCGTTATGCTCTGCCGCCATATGCCCAAAGATATAGGCGAACGCGCCGTAGCCGGCGGTTTCCACCTGGCCGTCCCGAACAAACCCGCCGCCCACGCCCGTGCCAACCGTCAGCATGGCCACGCGGGAAAAGCCGCGCCCCGCGCCGTGCAGCGCTTCCCCCAGCGCCGCGCACTGCGCGTCGTTCGCCATTTTCACGGGCAATTTGAGCGCCGCCTGTAAATCCGCCGCAAGCGGCCTATCGTGCCAGCCAAAGTTGTTGGAAAAGCGCACAACGCCGTTCTCTACAAGCCCCGGGCTGGCAAGTCCCACCAGCTTTACATCGCCCCCGAGCCGCAGCAAGGTTTGCGCGCCTTTAGCAAGGCTTTGCACCACGGCTTCGTAACCGGCCTCAACAGGCGTATCGCATACAAACGTATCCGTAACTGTGCCATGCTCCACAATACCCAGCTTGCTTTGCGTTCCGCCCAGGTCAATCCCCAAAACAGACATGGCAGCCTCCGTCACGTTTGCTTTTCGCCTTCAAACAGGTAAAACTGCAGCACGCCCTCGTTGATGGCCTCCGCCTGCCGGAACGCCGATTCCACATCCGCGCCGTTGGCCAGCGCCAGCGAATAGCGGAACTGGTAAAACCCGCCAAGGCTCGCCTTGAAGTTTGTCTCCCAGAAGTTGTTCATGACCCACGCGTACACCTCATCGTTATTGGGCGCGCCGTCGCCCATCAACGCAATGGGATGCGCGGGCAAAGAGCCCATGGCCACAAGGGGCGTATCCGGACAGGTGACAATGAAGGGATGCCCGGAACCAAACACCAGCCCATTTTGCACCGCGTAAAAATCCACGCAGGTGCCCGGAAGCTGGTCAACCCTGGGGCGCACCACCGCCCCGGCCTTGTCCAGCGCAAGCTGGTCGCACACAAAAGGCAGCGAAAGGTATACATTCTCCGGGTTCCATACGCTGTCCTTATGCAGGCGCAAATCCACATCCACCCGCGGGGCAAGCCGCCAGGCGGTTACAAGCAGGCTGCAAAACTGCGTGCCCTCCATGCGGTAGCGCAATTCCGCGCGCACATACAGCGGGCCGTTTTCCAGCACCTTTACATCATACAAAGCGCCCGCGCAGCGCTGTGTGCGTACAGCCTTGCGGTTACGGCCCATGTTGCGCCGCACCATTAGCTGGTCTTCGCCCATATCCGGCAGTGTCACTTCATAGATTGGCGTAAAGGCGGCATACGGGCGCTCCGGAGCTATCAGCTCCCGGCCGTTCTGCTTGTCATACACCGAAAAGATGCCTTTTTCAGGCGCGAAGGCAATGCGGAAGAACGGCGTTTCCATCCCGCTTATGCTCACTGTCCCGCCGTTTTTCAATTCATCCCGCCTGCGCCAGAGCAAATCATCCACGCCTTCAATGCCTGCTGGCGCACACAGCCCGGCACTTAAAAGAGGTGGGGCAGGCAGCTCGCGTAGCACGAATGTCTTTTCCTCACGCGGCGCAAGCGAAAGCCAGATGCACATTTCCGGCCCGCGGGAATAGCGGCTGATTTGGTACGGCACCGGCTCCCCGGTGCGTTCATCCACAACCTCAAAGTGCGTATGGCCGTAAAAATGCTCCATATCCTGCACCAGCATGTCCTGCACCGGTACATCATGGGGGTTGACGGCGCGGAACTTCAGCTCCCTGTGGGCGGAGACAGCCGTCTCGCCATACTGGCGCTGCAGCTTTTCGCGCATGATGGTGGCGGCTTCGCAGGCCTTGAGCGCGTACAGGCGTTTCCACTGGTCCAGATTGTTTACCTGCGGGTGGTATGGCTCTGTAATAGAGGAGGAATACCCCCAGGTATGCTCGCCGTAAAACATCAGGTTGTACAGCGCATCCTTATAGGTGGATTCCTGCTTGATGGCGTGCGCGGTATCCAGCTTTTGCACCATGTGAAAGCTGCGCGCCGCGGCGCGGTATTGCATGACGTCCGCCGGCGTGGAACCGACACCGTCGGCCCACCAGTCCGTCCAATCACCGCGGTATACCGGGAATTCCGCGCCGCTTTGCTCCAGCACGTCAAAAAATTCATCCAGTGTACACATTACAAGGCGGATGTCCCCGCCGCGCAAGTGGAAGCGGTCGATAAAATCCAGCACCGCAAGGGACGGGGAAGCGTTGTCCGTCATATAGGCGCTTACGCATATGGGCGCAAACGTATGCGCATATCCCTGCGCACGCAGCGTATCCACATAGGCGTGGATGCGCTGTACCGCCTTTTCCTCCGGCGGCAGGCAAACGCCGGTCATGCCATCCTGCAAGGTGTATTCAAACCAGGGGGTGCCGGCAATCCCCAGCTCGTTGCCAAGGTTGTAGTGGTCTCCGTTCCAGACAAGAACGCGCTTGCCCAGGGGAGATTCCCACCAGAACGCCGTTTGCTTGCGGCGCAGCGGATGGTAGCCGTGATGCGTATGGATGCTGGACATCAAACGGCGCACGCCCTGCCGGGCCAGGATGTCGGCAAAGCCCCAGCTGTAGCCGTTGATGTCCGCCGTCATGGCACTTGGCGCTTTTAGGCCAAGAGCCTCGCGCTGGGCGCGGCACGCGTCCATGACAGGCGTATGGACATATTCCGGCACCAGGTCCGTCAGGTTGAGATAGCTGGCGGAAAGCCCGATGTTCCCCGCGCGGACGGCCTTTACAAACGCCGCGGTTTCGTTGGCGTCCGCCTCCTTCAGGAACTGTTCCACGCACCAGTAGCTTTCGCAGTTCCATTTAAAGCGCGGCTGTTTTTGAATCAGCTCAAGCGCTTCCCGGATAAAGGCGATATGGTGCGCTTTCATTTTTTCCTGGGTATCCGTATAGCCCACGTCCGTGTGGGAGGTGTGCAATACGTACAGCGTAAACGGCTTCATACATGCTCCCTCTTTGCTTCGGCAGTATTTCCATACCATCTCTTTCACACGATTCATCCTTTTTCCTGCACCACGAACACTTCCATTCCCGCCAGCCCTACATTCCAGCCTTTGGCGGAGAGAACCTGAAATTTTATGGAATCAACTGTTTTTTGTGGAAACACAACATCCTTCGGGCTGCCGTCGCTGGGCATACCGTCCAGCTCAATCAAGCTGCCGTCGCTGAAAGACAGGATTCCCTTGCGGATGTAGTTGGCGTCGGTATCCCTTGCGTGCAGAACGATTCGGGTGACGGTGTGCGCCTTCTCCCAGGAGAGCATGATCCACGGCGTCGCTTCGCCGGCGGAAATCCATTCGCTTGTCACGCCAACAAAGCCATCGGCAACCGCCGCGGCGGGATATGCCTCGCTGAACTGGGAGGAAGCCTGAAAAACGGCGTATGGCGCAATGTTCCCCGGCCTGATATCGCCTTTTTCCAGCGTCACGGTCACGGTATTGCTTTCACCGGAAAGGCTGCCTGTGCGGTCATAGGCACGGACGGTATAGCTGTACGTGCGGCCTGGGCGGACATCGGTGTCCAGATAGCTGTTGAGTATGCCCGCAAGGTCCGCAATCTGAGCGCCCTCCCTGTACAGCCTGTAGCCTTTTACGCGTCCGTTATCCGGCGCGGGCAGCCAGGACAGGGAAACGCGGTTTCCTATGGCATAATCGGCCCGAAGGGCAGACGGCGCGCATACAACCTCCTGAACGGAGCTTTCTAAGAGGCTTGCCTTTACCGCTTTGGAGGCCTGCCCCTTCAGGCCACTTTTGACTGCCCGTACGGCATAGTAATAGCGGTCCGCCAGCCCCGCTGTCACCTGCTTGTCAAAGTAGCTGCAGCCGTCGGTGCTGCAAAGGTAATCACCGGCCTGCGGTGTAAAATCAGCTTTTGTGCTTCGGAAAACCTCATAGAACGCAATCCGGTCCCCTTTTACGGCATCCCAAAGGAGCATTGTGCCTTCTTCTTCCGTAACGGCCTTCACACCCGTTACCATCGCTGGCGCTGATCCGAATGTGACCCGGAGGGTTTTCCAGCCATAGGCATCCAGGCATAGGCGTATGCGGCCGTTATTTAGCGCCACAGGTGCCTTATCGTTTTCCACCAGGTCGGTCTCCATGACCTTCGCCGGTTCAAAACAGGAAAGGTCTACGAAAGCCTCGGTGTTCTTGCCCAAGGTTTCGTTGAACCGGAGGATCATACCCTCTCCGTTGGCTTCGGCGGGCTTCATGGCCGTCAACACTACGTTATCGGCATCGATGGATATCCACTGGCCCTTGATGGGGGATAGGCCGGCGCCCGGTTGTGCCGCCTGAATCACCTGGCAAAGCAGCGGCACCGAGGTCTCCCAGCCGAAATGGTCCGCCCTGCCGTCGCGCCAGTTCCCGCCTGCGTGGGATGCAAGCGCATACCGGTACGTAACCTTCCCCGGCTGCGTCTTCATAAAGTTGGTGCCCCATTTGTTGTTCAGCGCGTAGCTGTACACCCAGGGCTTTTGTGTATTGTAGTTGACGTCGTAGAGCAGGGACCGCCTTTCCCCGTATTGAACAATGGGTGTGCTTGGGCAGGTGAAGGTGATACCGTAGTTTTGGGACTCGCTGGAGGCGTCAATCCACCGGTTCACCGTGTAAAAATCCGTGCTGGAGGTGTAGAACTGCTCCAGGCCTTCACTCTGTAAAGACGGGTTTACGTGCTTTGCGTCCACAAAAGGCTTTACGTCTCCCGTGGGCATTTCATGGCGCAGCACAAACTCCGGCACATGCAGCGGGAAGGTAAAGAAGCCTTCCTCGTCCTGCTTTCGCCAGGCCAGGGCATCGTTCTTTTTGATGGTGTTCATGATGTCTATGCGGGGAATGTCATCATACAGGATCACGATTCTTTCAATACCCGCGGTTCCTTCGCAAAAGCCGCGGCTTACAATGCGGCCTTCCACAGGGCCGGCCTCCATTTCAAAAGAGGTGTTCTCCGCCCGGCGTACGGAATGCACTTTGTTGCCGTGCATGTCGCTGGTCATGTACAGGAACGCGTTCATGCCGCAGTCTGCGGATTTATCGACAAGCTCCCTGTTTCCGTTCCGCTTGTCCAGGATGCTGGCAATCTCGCCCCTTCCGTCTACTGTAACCTTGAAAAACGCGTTTTCCAGGCTGCTTGGGCCGGCCGTCACGCCCGGTTCAAAAACCGGATCGTCCGTCCGTTCCCGTATGCCAAAGCATTTGTATCCAAGGCCCGGAACATCCGCCGCGCGGAAAACGGCGTTCCCGTCCTTTTTTTGATATTTTACCGCCGCCGACGACTCAAGATCAACGATATCAAAGCATAGCGGGAGCTGCGAAAGCCTGACGCTGACGATGTCCGACCGTTCCCAGGAAAGGGTGTTGTACACGGCGATGGCGGCACCCTTCGCCGGGATCAGGGCGGCAAGCCGGTCCGCCGCCTGCTCCGCCACATCATCGGCAAGCCTTTTGCAGGCGATGGCGCTGTTCCGTTTCCAGATATACTGTTCGTTCACCTTGGGGACCGCCGGGCCAAAGGTGTGCTCATCGTAGAGCATCATATACTGGTACGCGTCGGAAATCCTGCCGACGGGATACCGGCAGCGGTCCGTAAAAAGGCTGGCCATTGATGCCAGCATCTCCGCCTGGGGCAGCCGGTCGTGGGCGTACCGTATCTCCGCCGCCGAATACGCATCGGAAGGCGTGCCAAAGCACCACCAGTTTTCATACGTGCCGGTATAGGTGGGGAGGGCCGCCCCGAACTTTTCCTCCACGTATTGGCAGAAATCCTTCATGCTTGAATTGATGAACCGGGGATACACGTAGGGCCTGCCCTGCCCGTCGGTCCTTTCGTTCATTTCCTTCACGCGCTCCATGACCTGCGCAAAGAGAGGGCCGTTGTCCCAGAACTGGTCCACCATCTGAAGCACCGCGTCACAGGGATAGTTTTCCTTGTGGTAAACGTTCATCAATACGTCGCCGGTGCACTTGACCGTGGTTTCAAGGGAAATGGGGTCGGCGTTGGGGCCGTCGTATACGAATTGCATTTCATCCAGGTTGTACAGGTTTCCGCTGATAAGCAGCACCTTGTTTTTGGGATTTCTGCCGGCCATGTAAAACAGGCGCGGATACGCTTCCGTAACTGTCAGGGGCGTGTTGCCGTTGAAATTGGGTCCCAGGTACATGTACTTTACGCCGGCGCCCGCCATCACATCGATGGCCGCCCACGAAATGCTGGGATTGTCCACCATCATGGCAATCCCGCTGGGGTCCGCCCCCAGCATGTCTTTGAGCAGCCTTTGCGAATAGTAATAGTAGCGCACAAGCTGTTCTGTGCCCATCACTTCCAGAGAGCTGTTCATGCAGCTGGAGGAGTAGGCCAGCCTGCCTTGCTCCAACCGCTTTTTCAGGTTTTCCACCCACTTTGCGCTGCGCACATTCAGCGCGCTGCCATAGAGCATGTACGAAGACTCAATATGATGCCGGAACTTGTTTTCTTCACACCAGGAATCGGTGTCTTCCATAAACCGGAGCGCGTCGTCGATATGGCTGGGCCATTTGACATTCCGCAGGTGCTCCTGATAATCGGTATAGCCGATGTCCATATGGGAGCTGTGGGAAACATACACCGTCCAATGCCTGACCTTTTTCTGGGGCAGGGATATGCTGGCCGCGGCGGTTCCTTCGCAAGGCGCATTGTCAAACAGCTCAAAGGTCACTACGTCGCCGTCCGAAAAAAGCTCCGGCACATGCACCGTTTTGATGGAGGACCCGGCCTCCAGGAAGCCGGCAGCTTCCACATACGGCGCACGGCCGGGGACGGTGGTTTTTATAAAGGCATTGCCCATGCCAATAGGGCTGCAAACCGCAAGCAGCGTTTCCGACATAAGCTCCCCACGGACCTTGAGGATATAGGGGGTTTGGGTCACACTGCTGATATACGTCGCCATATGAAGCTCCCTTTCTCGGCACATTTCCCTGTTGCAATAAATGGGGCGGGGCGCGGTGCCCCGGCGCATCGTTTCGTATACGATGACGCTTGCAGCGCCGCGCCCCGCCGGTTGCCAAACCCGAGTGCCGCCCGCATTTTTATGGCACGCGGCCTTCAGGCCTGGCTTTATTAAACACCGCTTGCTTAATAGATGATGTCATCCCGGGTCTTGGACATTTCGGTGAGGTAGTTTTGATAGTCCTCGATTCCGCCGTCGATGAGCTGCTGCCGGTAATCGTTGAGTATCTTGAGGGCTTCCTCATCGGACTCGGCGAAATACGCCTTTTCGCGCATGTCCTTGTTGGTTCCGGTCAAGTCACCGCTGACAAGGCTGTCCAGCGTGTTCTTGTTGGGGTAGGCATCGTGGAAGTTGGTGATTCTGTAGCCGGACAGGAACTTTGTGGGCGAATTCTTCTGGGCGATTACCTTGTCCGGATCGATGGCGTCGGCATCCCCCGGGCTCTTTTCGCCCCAGGTGCTCAGGCGGTTGTCCAGCGTGATGAAATAGGTGTACACACCCTGGATGCCTTCATTGCGCAAAAGCTGGGGATCCTTCTTCCATTTTTCCAGCCATTCGGGGGTAAAGCGCGGCTGCCCCTGCTCATTCAGTTGGTAATGCGTGCCTTCCACGCCGTAGCAGATGAGCCGTAGCCCTTCCTCGGAGTTCAGGAAGTTCAAAAGCCTGAGCGCGGCTTCGGGTTCCTTGCAGGCGGAGGTGACGCAGATGGTAGGGGAGCCGGACCGTCCGTCAAGCTCGATGCTGCCGTACACTTCGCCCTCCGCGTTGGGGATGGGGCCGATGGGGACATATTTCATCTCGGGATTGGTCTGGTACAGGGTGGGGGTAATGGCATAGGGAATCTGGTCATAGTGATGGGCCAGGATGGCAATCCTGCCGGCGGCCACCTTTTCCTTCGCGGCGGTATCGCTCTGCCGGAAGCATTCGGGGTCGATCAGGCCTTCCGAAACAAGCTTGCGCATGAAGAGAATCTGCTTTTCGATGTTGGGCGAGAAGACCTTGTTCACAACCTTCCCGTCCATGGGGATGTAATCGGTGAAGGTCATCACATTGTAGGAGGCATAGTACATATCATACGTCCAGCCATTGCTCCACGACCCGGCGGGGATGACGGGCTTGCCGTTGATATCCGTGAAGCCGCCGTCCTTGATTTGCTTCATCAGCTCGTACAGCTTTTCGGAGGTGTTGACATCGGCGGGGTTCACGTTAAGCGCGTTGAGGATGTCCTGGCGGCACCACACGTTGAAGCCCCACTGCGTGACGTCGTCTTTGGTGCGCGCTGTCTGCCATGGAATGAAAAAGTGCTTTCCGTTGAAGGAGGGATCATTCAACTGGGTCTCCACAAAGTCTGTGGCAATGCCCTTGTAGTCGGCATCCTGGATGCCGGTCATGGCCTGCTGAAGGAGGGGGTAATCCTTCACCAGGTCGTCCAGGGGCATCAACAGCCCTTGGGCGGCGGCCTTTTTGAACAGCTCGGTGCAGGGGTCGCCGGTTCCCCACATGGGCCCGTTGATGATGTCCGGCATATCGCCCGAGGAGAAGATGAGGTTCAGCTTCTCATTTTCCGGTATCGTCGCATACTCCACTTCCAGCGTCACACCGGTTTTTTCCTTGATGATCTTCGCTACCGTGTTGTTCAGCGGGTCTGCGGCCGACAGCGAGCTGGAGCCGTTCCAGTCGACCAGCACCTTCAGCGTGACCTCCTTGGGCTGCTCGGCGGCTCCCCCGAAGGCCGTCAGCATCGTCAGCATCATCACCACCGACAATGCCAGACACATTTTCCTTTTGAAAGAACGCATGGGTTTTCCTCCTTTTTTTTAATAACCCGTCACATTGCGCACACGGGCTATTTATTACAATGGGTTTGGCGCGTCAGCCCTTCACAGAGCCCACCATGATGCCTTTGGTAAAATACTTCTGTATAAACGGGTAGACGCAGACGATTGGCAGGGTGGTGATCACAAGAAATGCCATGCGCAATGCCTCGGGCGTGGTTTGCAGGGAAAGCTGCCCGGGCATTTCCCGGCTCACCCCGCCGGATGCCTCAAAGCTCGCCTCCGTCATCAGCTGCTGCAGCAGCGTCGCGGCGGGAACCATGCTCTTGTTGGATACGTAGAACGCGCCGGTGAACCAGTCGTTCCAGTGGTACACCCCAAAGAACAACGCCATCGTGGCCATCACGGGCAAGGAAAGCGGAAGATGGATCTTGAACAGGATTTGAATCTCACCGCAGCCGTCGATGAGCGCCGCTTCCGAAAGCTCGGCCGGAATGCTGTCAAAAGAGGTCCTGATGATTACCATGTAAAAGAAAACGAACAGGTAGGGCACCACATAGATCCAGACGCTTTTTGTAAGCCCCATCTGGCTGAGCAGGATATAAAAGGGGATCATTCCTCCCGTAAAAATGGTGGTGAAGAACAGGAAGAAGGTAATCTGCTTGCGAAAAGGCAGGTCTTTCTTGGTCAGCCCGTAGGCAAGCAGAGAGTTGAGGATAAGCGATACAGTCGTGCCCACCACGGTCCTGAACAGGGAGATGGAAAAGGCACCGGTGATGTTGGGGTTTTCAAAGGCTTTCAAATAGTTTGCCAGGGTGAACTTCCTTGGCCACAGGTAAATGCCGCCCCGCACCGCATCCATGCCGTCGTTGAAGGAGAGAATCAGGAAATAATAAAACGGATACAGCGTTGTCAGGCCGAACAGGATGAGACAGGCATAAATCAAGAACTTAAATATCTTTCCGGAAGCTTTTTTGCTGTAAACAGGCATTGTATCCCCCCTGCTAACTACCACAGCGATATGCTGGATACCTTTTTGGAGATAGCGTTGGTCACCGCTATCAGCACCAGGCTAACCAGGGATTGAAAGAGCCCCACGGCGGTGGCATAGCTGTACCGCCCGCGCTGCAAGCCCTGTTTGATCACATGCGTGTCCAGGATTTCGGAAAGGTCCAGCACGCCGGGATATTGAAGCAGTATGATCTGGTCTGCGCCAGACCTTATCAGCGAGCCAATGGTCATAATCAGCATGATTACAATGGTAGGTAAAAGGCTGGGCAGGGTAATGCTGAGCATGGATTTGAACTTCCCGGCGCCATCGATCATGGCGGCCTCATACAGCTCCGGGGGGATGGTGGACAGGGCGGCCAGGTAGATGATGGAGTTCCAGCCGGCGTTTTTCCAGATATCCGTCAACACCACAATGGGGTAGAAGTATTCGCTTTCATTCAGGAAGAAGATTGGTTTCCCGCCGAACAGCGAAGTTTTCAGGTCATTGGCCAGCCCGCCGTTGGGGCTTAGGAACTTGGAAAACAGCGCGATGGCCACCACCCAGGAGACAAAGTACGGCAGGTAGGATACGGTTTGCGTCACTCTCTTGAAGGGCCCGCTCTTCACCTCGTTGAGCAGCAGCGCCAGCAGGATGGGTGCGGGAAAGCCGAGCAGGATTTTCAAGCCGTTGATGATAAAAGTGTTGGATAGTATTTTCCAGAAATCCGGGTGCTTGACAAACTGCATGAAATAGTCCAGCCCCACCCACGGGCTTCCAAAGAATCCGGTATTGAAACGGTACTCGCGAAAGGCCAGGGTGGCGCCGTACATGGGGATGTAGAGAAAGATAAAATACCAGATAACCGCCGGCAGGATAATCAGATAAATCTTTTTATACGACCATACCCTTTTTAGCAGGCTCTTTTTCCCAATCATCACGATCTTCCTTACAGACGCTGAATAATTTATGAAACACAGGTTTGGTGTCTTTGCCGATCCGCAGGCGGAAGTTTGATGAGGTGATTATACCTTTTCCCTTTCGCAAAGGAAGTGGATATTTTTATTGACTGATGTGTAATTTACTTGAATCGTGCAGAACAAAAAATGGCCGGCCGGCCATTTTTGTACACAGAAGGCGAACCGCCATCACGTGCCGTTCTTAAAATCAAGCGGGGTCTTTCCGGTCACTCTTTTGAAAACCTTATAAAAATACTGCGGCTCATGATAACCCACGCTGCGGGAAATTTCCACGGTGCTTAACGCGCCATCCCGAAGCAGCGCGCAGGCATGCTGCACCCGTATCTCCATCAGGTGCCGCATCAGCGCTTTGCCTGTTTTCTTTTTATACACAGTGGACAGGTAATTGGGGTTGATGGCAAAAATCGTGGCCAGGTCCCCAATGGAAATATCCTCGTGATAGTTGCTCTCCAGGTACTCCTTCACCTTTTTTACCAGGCCGTCGGTATCGATATAGGCGTATCCGTCCGGCGAAAGGACCTTGCGGGCAAGCGCGGCAAGATACTCCGCGATTTCTCCGGCATTTTCAAACTGCCTGGCCAAATCCCCGGACAAGGCGCCGGAATCCATCTTTTCCGCCACATTCACGCCCAGGCTGGTGCCGGCCTTGAAAATGATGTTGACGCATTCCGTGTATAAATAGCGCATGTATTTGCCGGAGGAAACGCCTCCGCCGGGGTTGTAAAATACGTCATGGAGTATGGTTTGGGCATTGCTGAAGTTTCTCTGCTCGAAAAACCGCCTCAATAGGGTGAACTTCTGTTCGGGGATATTGAATTTCTCATCCGGCGTCAGTTGGTCGTAACGGTAAATGCAGTTTCTGCCCAAATGAAGCCCGGACTCAAAGGCTTCCCAGGCCCGGCTGTAAAGCGTGCTACTGATTCTGTCGCAGACCGAGCTTACGGCAAAGGTCATCTTGATATTCAAAAGGACGGTGATTTTTGAATGCGCTCCCGTTAAAAGCCTGTTGCACTTGAGCATAAGGCCTTCGGCCTGGTCGCTGTAAAACAGCGCCAGCACCCGGCTGCCGCCCTTGAAATCATCCAGGATACAAACGTCTTCCTCCGCCCAAAGCTCGTTTAGTATGTTCTTCACGGCGAACTTCAGCAGGCCGGCATCCATATACTTGAAGTCGGACAGGCTGTAGCTTACGCTGTCGATATGCAAAATGGCAAGCGCAAAGGCGGCCTTCCCGAAAAGGGGCAGCCTGCCGGTCAAATCATCGCCGTCCGCCGGCTGCGCATCATCCAGCCGCTTGAAAATCTCCTGCTGCAAGGCTGCCGATACGCGGTCCTTTTCCAGCATTTCGTTCCTTGTGCTGAGGCCGGCCATTTCATTGCGGCGTTCCAGTTCTTTGATGATCTTGCTGATGGTTTTGTGAAACTGGTCGTCCCGGACCGGCTTGAGAATGTATCCCGCGACCCCCATGTTGATGGCCTGCTCGGCATAATCGAATTCGCCATAGCCGCTGATGATTACAAACTGTGTGCCGCCGTAGCGCTCCACCGTCTCGCGGATCAGTTCTATCCCATCCATTTCGCCCATGCGGATGTCGGTGATGACCAGATGGGGGCGCTGGGCGGCGATTATTTCCATCGCTTCCTCGCCGTCGGAGGCTTCGCCGATCCATTCAAAGCCGTACGCCTCCGCCTCCAGCTTTTTGCGGATGCCCTTGCGGACCCAGACTTCGTCGTCCACTATTAAAGCCTTGTACATGTATTTGCAGCTCCTCTTTACAGCTCGTACGGCAATGTGATGGTCACCTTTGTGCCGGCGTCCTCCCGGCTTTGAAAGCTTAGGCCAAAGCCGCCGCCATAGGCCAATTGAATTCTGGAGTGGACGTTTGTCACGCCGATGCTCATCCGTTCCGTGGAGATAATGCTCCGCTTTTTCTGGTTCAGGCTGGTTTCCAGCTCCTCCAGGCGGATGGGGGCCATTCCCTTGCCGTTGTCCTCCACGCATATGACCAGCCGGTCACCGCTTCTTGCGGCGGATATGGTGAGCAGGCCTCCCTTTTTCTTTCCCCGAAAGGCGTGGGTGAAGGCGTTTTCCGCAATGGGCTGGAGAATGAATTTCAGAATCCTGCATTTTTCCAGCTCTTTGGGCACATCGTACGTAACCTCGAAGGCGTTGTCAAACCGTATCTGCTGTATGGAAACATAATTGCGTATGTGCGCAAGCTCGTCCGCCAGGGTTACAAATTCCTTTCTGCCGATATTGATGCTGTAGCGGAACATATCGCTAAGATTCTGGCTGATGGTACAGATTTCAGTGCTCCCGTACATGGCGCCTATGGCGTTTACGGCCTCCAGGGTGTTGTACAGAAAATGCGGGTTGATTTGGGCCTGCAGGGCATTGAGCTCCGCTTCCCGCCGCTCCAGCTTTTGCACGTAATTTTCATCAATCTGCCGGCGGAGCTTATCTACCATTTGATTGAAATGTTTGTCCACCAGGCTGATTTCGTCCCTCCCCGGCATCACCTCGGTGATTTCCAGGTTTCCTTCCTCCACACGGTTCATTTTATGGATAAGCTGCCTGATCCTTCTGGAGAAGAGGTAGGAGAAAACCCCCGTCAGCCCCAGCAGCACGACGAGCAGCACGGCGCTTACCAAAAGCACCTGAACCGTCATCGCGTTGACTTCCGACTCGATTTCATCAAAGGGAAAAACGAAGAAGGCGAGCCAGCCGTACGCCGCGGCGCTTTTTAAGGCAACAATCTTCTGCGAGCCTTGAAATTTTATTTGACTGTTCCAGCCCGCCGCGTTTTTTTCCTGATACAGCCCCCAAACGCTGTTTGGGTCTATACCCCCGGAGAGGCTGCCGGAAAGTAGCTGGCCGTCGCTGCTAAAAAGCAGGATGGCATCACAGTTGACCCGCGCCATCATCTCATTGACGCCAAACATCTTTTCCGCGTCGATGTCCAGCTTGACAATTCCCAGCTTTTCCGCAAAACGCTGTCCGTTGAGATTGAAGATGGGTTTTGTAAACGATATGATCTGCCTTTTCAGCCCCTCGGTGACATAGGTAAACTGCCGGCCCTTCTCGCTGCTGTTTAGCAACTCCTCATACCAGGGCTCTCCCTTGACCCTGCTTAGGCTGCTGATGTACCTGCCGTCGCTGGGAAAACCCTCGCTGTACGCGTAAATCTTCAGCGAATGAATCTCATTGAGGTTTTTCCCGAAAATCAAGGACTCCACTTCGTCGGTGATCTGCTCGCCCACTGTAACGGTATCAGAAGCTTTACGGGATTGCTGGTCCAAAAACACCTTTTGGATGGTTTTGTCCAAAACGATATTCTCCAAGAGGTTCTGGTATATCTCCAGCTTGTAGCTGATGTTGTCGGTATACTGGCTGACGATCTGCTCGTATGAAAAGCCGATTTCTTCTTCAATGATATCTTCAAACCGTTGATTGAACATGATCCCAAGAAACAAAATGGGAATGATGACCACAAGCATCATCATATAAAAAAGCTTGTGGGATAATTTCGTGTCGTAGCTGAACCGCTTCAATAATGACATCATAGCCTGTTTTCCTTACTCATGCGCGTAATCTCCCTTGCGGTGGCTTATGGGTCCCGGCAAAATACAAGGCTGGCAATGCCAAACAATCGCACATGCTGTCTATGCGCGATGTATGGGATGTTTTCCTTGGCTCCGAAAGCGTTTGCTAAGTATATTATACAGAAAACAAAAGAAATGGCCATTTACGATCATGCGCGCATATGGCTATAATCATATTGGGCGTATTGGTGCCAGCGGCTGTTAGGGAGGGGAAAGCTCCCTGCAGCTTTTCCGGTCGGTTGTTATAGTAAAAATTATAGCAACACCGGTTTGATCTTGTCAACCAGGTGCCAATACAAGGCAGGCTTGCGGCAAACGGGAGGATTGTTTATGGCATACCGCATCTACTTGATTTACCATTCGCACATTGACATCGGCTATACCGAGCGCCAGGAGCTCATCTCCTCCCATCAGGCTGATTTTATCAGCCAGGCCGTGGCGTGCGTGCTTTCGCAAGCGCAGGCGCATCGGAGCGGCAGGGACCGCTTCCGTTTTACATCCGACGGGTTTTGGGCCATTGAGCAATACCTCGAAAAATATGGGGAGGCAGGCAGGCAGCGGCTGCTCAAGGCCATTCAAACAGGCGACTTTGAGCTGAATGCCTGCTACTTTCACCTTGCGGATATTTTGAACCTTGCGAACCTGAACCGCAGCCTGGACTATGCCCAGGATTTTTCCAAGGAAAACGGCTGGGGTCCGGTAAAGGTGGCCATGGCATCGGATATCAACGGCTTTTCCTGGGGTTTTTCCGATTGTCTGTATGAGCATGGCGTGCGGTATCTTGCCACCAATATCAATTCTCACCACGGCGGCCCCGCCTTTGGCAAGGCGCTTGTGCCTTTTTATTGGAAAACCCCCAAGGGCAGCCGGCTGCTGGTGTGGAACGGCCTTACTTACCATAAAGCCAACCTGCTGGGGCTGATACCAGGCCTGGCTGTGGTGGGCGATCCGGGGATTCCGGGCATGACCCGGGGCGAGATGAAAAGCATCAAAATCACTGGCATAGACGATTACGCGGCTTCCCAGCTTTTTGATATGGTTAAAGGCCTGAAGCGGGAGGGGTATCCGTACGATTTTCTGCCCATCATGGGGTCGGGGCTGTATACCGACAACAGCCCTGCCGGAGACGCCCATTGCGGGCTCATACGGCAATGGAATGAACGGTATGGCGATCAAATTGAAATTGTCACCGCCACGCTGGGCGAGTTTTTTGCACACCTTGAGCGGCAGGCGGACATTCCGGAATACGCGGGAGAATGGACGGACTGGTGGACGGACGGCGTGATGAGCACACCCCAGCCCCTGCGCCTGTTCAGGAACGCGCAGCGCACCCAAAGCCTTATTGAAAGGCTTGCCGGAAACGGCGCCAGCGTCTCTTCTGCCCAACTGGATGCCATCACCAGGAACCTGCTGCATTACGCGGAGCATACCTGGGGGCACTCCGCCTCCTACTATTCGCCCTGCAATTTGCTGGTGCAGCAGCTGGAATACCGGAAGGCCAAATACGCGGTGGATGCCGATATTGCCGCCAGCTCCTTGCTGGACCAGGTTGTAAGGCAGCTGGGGGGCGGGGAGTTTACCACAAAGAGGCCTTTTGAATATATCGTGATCAACCCGCTGGACAGGCCGGTGAAAATGGCGGCCTATCTGCCCATAGACGATTGGGAGGCCGGGCTGTTTGCGGACGGTGTCCAGGTGCTGGATGGAGAGCTTTCCCTGCCTGCGCAGACAACAAGGACGCTCCGCGGTCTTTTTGCCGTCGTGGTGGTCAGCCTTTTGCCCAGGGAACGCAAGCAGTTGAGCGTCCGCCCCGGTTTGAGTCATGCTGAAAACCGCGTGGGGGAAGCGGAGGGCATTTTCGAGAATGATTTTTACCGCCTTCGCTACAGCAGGGCTGATGGAATCGTATCCTGGGTGAACAAGCTTGCCCAAAGCGAGATGCTGGCGGACGGCGCATTCAGGCTGGGGCAGCCCTTGTACCAGGTTTTCCCCGGCGGGAACAGGAGCGACGCCGCGGGGTTCGGGTACGGATCAAGAAAAATACCGGAGCAGAAAACATATGCGGGCGAATTGTTGGAAATGAAGCTTGTGGAACACGGCCCCGTGTTTGCCGTACTGGAAGCGACGTATCAGCTTCCCTCCGTGCTGCGCTGCCGTGTGCAATATCAAATGTATTACGATCTTCCCCAGATAGAAATGCGCGCGGAAGTCATCAAGAATCTGGTATTGGACCCGGAAGGGCTGTATGTGGCGCTGCCTTTTCAAATGCAGAATGCCCAATGGCATTTGGACAAACCCGGTTCCTTTGAAAGGCCCAGCACGCAACTGCCCGGCACCTGCAGCGACTATTTTCCGCTGCACCGGGGGCTGGCGCTGGCCGGTTCCCAAGGGGGCGTGGCCATTAATACATTGGATGCCCCGCTTATGATGATTGGCGGCCTGAAGCTGTGGCATTACTCCACCAAGGCGGAGGACACCGGCACCGCCTATTCCTGGCTTATGAACAACAAGTGGGAAACCAATTTCAAGGCGGAATGCTCCGGCTGCCACGAAAGCAGGTATGTGCTGGAGCCCTTTGGACCTACGGGGAACGATGAAGATATCCTGTTCCTGCTGGACAAAAACGACATGGGCATACTGGCTTTGCGCAAATAAGCGGCTGCTTCCAGTTTGCCGGTACTTGCAGCTCCTCATATTTCATGGCGGATGTGCCAAAGGTATTGTTGATTCCCGGCAGAGCCGCAGGCTTTATTCGCCTGTGGCTCTTTTTTTCGCTAGTTTCCCGATGGATTTTGTTTTGATGACAGACCGTACACAGCGCACGCATGGCCAAATGTGCTATTGACACAAAATACCGATCCTTTTTTATGTGATTGTAACTTGATAATCCTGCCGGTCCACCTTATACTAAATACAAAGATTGTCTTCGGAAACGAAGATATGCGGTAAACAGAAAAAAACTGTTGAGCAGAAACTCATTCAATTCATTGGCTGTTCAACGGTGTGTTTTCTATACCCAGACCGCAGTCTTCTTTGCCGGAGCAACAACATTTGTGAATGGAGAGGTAAACAAATGAAACACTCAAGGCTGATCGCTCTACTGATGGCCCTGCTGATGCTGCTGGGCGCTATCCCGGCTCAGGCGGAAGCAAAGACAAGCGTTGTAGTCGGCGCGGCTGCCGAACCCAACGCCTTCTTCGTCTGCCACAGCACAAAGGGAACGAACATGGATGAGGTTCCGATCATCCACAACATCTATGACTCCCTGATCAAGCGCAACTTCGACGGCTCGTATGAAGGACTTCTGGCCACGGAATGGAGCGTATCCGAGGATGGTTTGGCGTATACGCTGAAGATCCGCCAGGGCGTCAAGTTCAGCGACGGCAGCGACATGACGGTGGACGACGTGGTGTTTTCCATGAACTACACCGCCAGCACCAAGGGCGGCAAAACGCAGCTGACCAACTATGACCGCTGCGAAAAAGTGGATGACCAGACCGTGGTGATCTATTTGACCTCTCCCTTCGGCGGCTTTATCAATGCTCTGTGCAACCGCTATGCCTTGATTTACAGCAAAGCCTACTTTGAAAAGGTCGGCGAGGACGGCTACGATGCCGCGCCTATCGGCACGGGTGCCTACAAGTTTGTAGAGTACGTATCCGGCGACCATACCACCCTCACCGCCAACGAATTCTATTGGGGCGAGAAGCCGGCCATCAAGGATGTTACCTTCCGCGTGATGTCCGACGTGAACACCCAGATGATCGCCTTGGAAAACGGCGAAATCGACGTGCTGCTCAACGCCAACATCACCCCCCTCATGCAGCTTGACCCCAACGGCAAAGTTACCTACAAAACGGCGTCTGCCGCTACCTTCAGCAACCTGCAGTTCAACCTGAAGGCCAGCCAACCCACCGCCGATCTCAATCTCCGCCTTGCCATCGCCCATGCCATTAATAAAGAAGAAGTCAACATCGGCACCAACGAAGGCCTGGCCGAAATCGGCGACATCCAGATGCCGTTCTTCTTTAATGCCCGCCCCGCGCCCGGCACCTACAGGGCCATCGATTTCAACCTGGACAAAGCCAAGGAATACCTGGCCAAATCCAACTACAAGGGCGAAGAAGTCAAAATCGTCTGCGTCTCCGGCACCAAGGCCGAAATGGCCTGCCAGATCGTTCAGGGCCAGCTCATCAACCTGGGCATCAACGCCACCCTGGCCGCCGTCGATGCGCCCACCTATGACGATTATTTGAAGAACAGCGGCGAGTTCTGCATGAACATGCGCGCTTCCTCCTCCTCGCTGATGGACTGCGACGCCTACTACTTCACCTATGACAAAGACAATCTCTCCATGACGTATGACCGCGGCCTGGGCGAAGAGCTGGACAACAAGCTCACCGAGCTCGTCCGCGCCGGCCGTTTCGAGCCCAACAACGAAAAGCGCACGGCGATTTATACCGAGATCGCCAACCTGGTTACCGACAATGGCCTTGCCACCTGCCTGTACTATGACCTGAACGTCGTTGCCTTCAACAAGGACATCAAAGGCGTAGAACCCGGCGCGCTTGTGGGCATGTACTACTTCAGCGATTGGGCCTGGTAATCGCGGAGTGTAGTCAACGGTCGATGTAGCAAGTAGACTGTCCCGTAGGGTTAACGACTCCATCCTCATGGGATCGTTAACCCTATCATTTTAACTGCCGCGGAGGGATGCACGTGATAAAATACATCGGTAAGCGCCTGCTCATGCTGATTCCTGTTGTAATCGGCATCACATTCTTCATTTTTCTGATTCTGTCGGTCGCACCGGGCGACCCTGCCGCAATGCTTGCCGGCGCAGATGCTACACCCCAAATGATCGCGGAAAAGAGAGAAGAGCTGGGCTTGAATGATCCTCTTTTGGTGCGGTATGTCACCTACATGGCCAAGGCTGTCACAGGGGATTTCGGGAATTCATGGTTCAGCGGATTCAACGTAATGAGTGAATTTGTCGGGCGTTTGCCAAACACGCTCCGTTTAGGCATGATGGCCATGGCCATATCTGCATTGGTAGGCATTTCCCTGGGCGTTGTGACGGCGGTAAAGCAGTACAGCGGCGTCGATTATGTGACGCTGGCCGTCGCCATGCTGTTTTCCTCCATGCCCGCCTTCTGGTTTGGCCTCATGGCGCAAATCTACTTCGCATTAAGGCTCCACTGGCTGCCCGCCACCGGGGCGGATTCATGGATACACTTCATTCTGCCCGCGGTTACGCTGGCCGCTGCGCAATTGGCGGGCCAGGTCCGTATGACGCGAAGCTCCATGCTGGATGTCATCAAACAGGATTATGTCCGCACAGCCCGGGCCAAGGGCTGCACGGAAAAGCGCATTGTGCTCCACCACGTCATGCGCAACGGCATGCTGCCTGTCGTTACGGGCCTGGGCATGTCCTTTGCCAACCTGCTGGGCGGGGCCATCGTGACAGAGAGCGTCTTTTCCATACCGGGTGTCGCGTCGCTGATGATCAACGCCGTCAAGATCCGCGATGTTCCCGTGGTGATGGGCATTTTGTTCGTGATCTCCATCTTTGTTGGCGTGGTGAACCTGTGCGTCGACCTGCTGTACGGTTTGATCGACCCGCGTGTCAAATTTGGCCGATAAGCCAGGAATGGAGTGTGTTATGTTGAAAGCGGAAGTCAGAAAAAAGAAGAAGTTCAGTCTCGAAGGCAAGTCGCAGCTGAGCCTGATCATCTTTCGGTTCAAGAAAAACAAGCTGGCCATCGTCGGCCTGGGGATCCTGCTGATACTGGCGGCCCTCTGCCTGAGCGCTTCGCTGTGGCTGCCATACGAAAAGGTGTACCAGCAAAGCATGCTCAATAGGTTCAAGGCCCCAGGAACCGTTGTGACGGGCGCCAACGGCGCCACGACGCTCTACCTTCTGGGCTCCGACCAGTTGGGCCGCGACCTGTTCGCGCGCCTCATCTACGGCGGGCAGATTTCCCTGTTCGCGGGCCTTATCTCCGTGGGCATGAGCATGGTCGTGGGAATTGTGCTCGGCGGCATCGCGGGGTATGTGGGCGGCAAGGCGGACAATATCATCATGCGCATATGCGATATTTTCATGGCCGTTCCCCAAATGCTCATGGCCATGGCGGTGGTTTCGGCGCTTGGCCAGGGAACGTTCAAGATGCTTATCGCCCTGTCCATGGGCGGATTCCCCAGGTTCGCAAGAACGGTCCGGGCTTCCATACTGAACCTGCGCAACCAGGAGTTTGTGGAGGCGGCCAAATGCTGCGGCACCAGCTCCTTCCGCATCCTGTTCAAGCATGTTCTTCCCAACGGCCTGGGCCCGGTGATCGTATCGGCCACCCTTGGCCTGGGCGCCACCATCCTGTCCATCGCGTCCCTGGGCTTTCTGGGCATAGGCATCGCCTCTCCCACGCCGGAATGGGGCACGATCCTTTCCGAAAACCGTTCCAACATTCGCTTCTATCCCTATTTGGGCCTTGTCCCAGGCTTTTTCATCTGCCTGTCGGTTGTGGCGCTGAACTTCGTCGGCGACGGCCTGCGTGACGCACTCGACCCCAGAACGAAGTCGTAAGGAGAGAAAACCATGGGCGAGAAATTGGTGGAAATAAAAGACCTGCACGTAGAGTACAGAACGGATACGGATACGGTATATGCCCTAAACGGCATCAACCTGACGATTGATAAGGGCGAGAGCCTGGGCATCGTCGGGGAGACCGGCGCGGGCAAAACGACGCTGGCGCTGAGCCTTTTGCGCCTTTTGCCCGACCGGGTGGGCGTCATCACAAAGGGCGCCATCGATTACGACGGGCTGAATGTTTTGACCGCCAGCAAGAAGGAAATGCTGCAGCTTCGCGGCGCGAAGGTCTCCATGATCTTTCAGGACCCGATGACGGCGCTGAACCCCATTTTAAACGTGGGCGACCAGATTCTGGAGGTGCTGAGCCTGCATTATCCCGATATGACCACCGCCGAAAAGAACAGGCGCGTGGATGAGATCATGCAGCTGATCGGCATCCCCCCGGCGCGCAAAAACGAATATCCCCACCAGTTCAGCGGCGGCATGAAGCAGCGCATCGGCATCGCCATGGCGCTGATCGCGGAACCGGAGCTGCTTTTGGCGGATGAGCCCACCACGGCGCTGGATGTGACGATTCAGGCGCAGATCCTCCACCTGATGCGGCAGCTCAAGGAAAAATTCAATTCTGCCATGGTGCTCATTACCCACAACCTGGGCGTTGTGGCGGAATTTTGTGAAAATGTCGCCATCATCTACGCGGGGGATATCATCGAAAAGGGCACCGTGGAGGATGTGTACTCCTTTAAAAGGAACCACCCGTATACAACGGGCCTTTTCAACAGCATCCCCTGCCTCACTTCCTGCACCACCCGCCTTATCCCCATCGCGGGGCACATGGCCGACCCCACCAGCCTGCCGGTGGGTTGCAAGTTTGCGGAACGGTGCCCGCATTGCATGGACAAATGCAAGGCCGAAGCGCCGCCGGTCTTTACAAACGGCAGCCACAGCATCAAATGCTTCCTGTATGAGGAAGGAGAGAAATAAAGATGGCGTTGATTGAAACCAAGGGATTGAAGAAATACTTCCGCACTCAGCGCGGCCTCCTTCATGCGGTGGATGATGTTGACCTGAAGATCAATGAAGGCGAAACGCTGGGCGTCGTCGGCGAATCCGGCTGCGGAAAAAGCACCCTGGGGCGCACGATCCTGCGCTTATTGGATGCCACCGGCGGGCAGGTGCTGTACGAAGGCTCCGATATTTTGAAATACGACAAGAGCCAGTTAAAAGGCATGCGCACCAAGATGCAGATGATCTTCCAGGACCCCTTTACGTCGCTGAACCCGCGCTTGTCCATCCAGGATATCATTGCGGAGCCCATGCGAGTCATCAAAAATGTGAAGGGGAAGGAAGCCATCAGGGAGCGGACAAAAGAGCTGATGGATTTGTGCGGGCTGCCCAGCCGGTACATGAACACCTATCCCCATGAGCTGGACGGCGGCCGCCGCCAGCGGGTGGGCCTGGCCCGCGCCCTGGCGGTCGATCCCAAATTTATCGTCTGCGACGAGCCTGTTTCCGCGCTGGACGTATCCATCCAGGCGCAAATTTTGAACCTGCTCATGGATTTGCAGGACGCCAAAAAGCTGGCCTACATGTTTGTTACCCATGACCTGTGCGTCGTCAAGCACATCAGCAACTACATCATGGTGATGTACCTGGGCCAGGTGGTGGAGTACGCCACGCGTGACGAGCTGTTCGACCAGCATGTGCACCCCTATACGCGCGCCCTGCTTTCGGCCATCCCCACGGCGGACCTTTCCCAGCGCAACCGCGAGCGCCACTTATTGAAGGGTGAGGTTGCCAACCCCATCAATCCGGAACCCGGATGCCGTTTTTATCCCCGGTGTCCGCATGCCACGGCCAAATGCAAGGAGCCGCAGGGGCTGCGTGAAGTCTCCCCCGGCCATTATGTACGCTGCATTCTGGCGGACTAGAAAGGATCAACAGGAGGAACCCATATGAGCAATACCATTGAGCAAAGAATCAATGAAGCCAACCAAAAGGTGATGGATATCTTTCTAAATGGCCGCCCCAGGTGGGTGGATGTGCAGCCTGCTATCGATGTTATACCCGGTATGGCGAAAAACCTGCTGCTGGTGGCCGGCCCGCCCATCGCCAATGAAGAGCGTGTGCAGCCGGTGAAGGTTGCCATTTGCGGCGCGGCCGTTTATGAAGGCCTTGCCGGCAGCATGGAGGAAGCCTGGGAAAAGGTTCTCTCCGGGGAAATCATCGTGGCTTCCGGCCAGGATTACAGCTGTGCCTGCGGCGCCGCCATGGCCACCTCCGCCTCCATGCCCGTGATCGTCTGCAAGGATACGGTTTTTGGCGGCCTGGGCTTTTGCGTGCCGCATCCCGGCCCGTCCATGCAGGTGCTCCGCTGGGGCTTTTATGATGGGAACGTGCAAAAGGACCTGGAGTGGTTCCGCGATTATTACGGCCCCGCCCTTGGCGCGACCGTCCGGGCGGCCGGCGGTGTGGACATTCATACCCTGCTGGCAAAAACCGCCGGCATGGGTGATGAAAACCATAACCGTCAGCCCGCCGCTACCATGGCCATGGCCCTGGACCTGTTGCAGTACATGCTGGACCTGGATTTTCCCCACAAGACAAAAATCATCAAGGAATACACCAGCAACGACCGCTTCTTCCTGCATGTGATGATGGCCGGGGTGGAAAGCGTCGTCGCTTCCGCCAAAAACACACCCATGTCCACCGTCATGGTCGCCATGGGCGGCAACGGCACGGAGTTCGGCCTGCAGTTCTCCGGCACGGGGAATGAATGGTTTACCACCAAGGCGCCTTTGATCCTTGGCCGCTTCCTGAACCCGTCCTATACGGTGGATGACATCGTGGGCTTTCTGGGCGACAGCTGCGTGACGGAAGTATATGGCCTTGGCGGCATGTCGGCCATTGCCGGGCCCTCCTATGTACGCCTGACGGGCGGATCGTTTGAGGAGGCGAAGCGCCGCACCGAGGCGGCACGCGCCGTCAGCCTGGGCGAGCACAAGTTCGCGCCTGTCCCGTGGGATGATTTCAGGGGCTTCCCGGTGGGCGTGGATATGCGCAAGGTGGTAGGACTGAACATTCTGCCCACCAGCCACGGCGGCTCCACCCTCAAGGTGGGCGGGCAGGGCGGCGCAGGCTTTGCGGAATTCCCCATGGAGTGCTTTAAAAAGGCGCTGATCGCTTTTTCCGGCAAGATTAAAGGGGAGTGAAAAGCGTGTCTCTGTTTGTGGAAGTGTATAAAAACACCTACCGTGACTCCTTGGGGACCCTTCAGGCCACCTTTGTGGCCAGTGAAGTCCCGGGGGTGAAAGCGGCCTACGTGGGCATGGCCACGGATACCAACAAGGCGACCATGGCACAGCTTGACATGCGCGGCGAAAAAATCGAACGCGCCACGGCCAACGACCTGGTGGTGGCCGTCCTGGCGGAATCGGAAGATGCTTTTGCAAACGCGCTAAAGGCCGTCAAGGAATCGGAAAACGCGTATACGAAGGACGGCAAGTCATCCGTCTCTTACCCGACGCTGGAGTCCGCGCTCAGAAGCAATCCCAAAGCCAATATCTGCACCATCGCCGTTCCGGGCGAGTATGCGTTGGCCGAGACAAAAAAAGCGCTGGAAGCCGGGCTGCACTGCATCGTTTTCAGCAACAATGTCTCCTTTGAGGACGAACGCGCCATGAAGGAGCTGGCCAGGGAAAAGGGCCTGTTGTGCATGGGCCCGGACTGCGGCGTGGCCAACATCAACGGCGTGGCCTTCGTGCTGGCCAGCATCAACACCCGCGGTCCCTTCGGCATCTGCGGCGCCTCGGGCTGCGGCATACAGCATGTGGCGGCCATTTGCCACCAGTATGGCAGCGGCATCTCCCAGGGCATCGGCACCGGCGGAAGCGACCTCAAGGACCCCATCGGCGGCATCTCCATGCTGATGGGCATCGACGCGCTGGAGAAGGACCCGGATACAAAATACATCGTGCTCGTTTCCCGCAAGCCTGGCGAAAGGATACTCAAAACCATACTGCAACGCATTCAAACCTGCAAAAAGCCCGTTGTCGTATTCATGATGGGTACCCAAAAGGAAGAAATCGAGGCATCCGGGGCCATCTGGGCGGCCAACCTGGACGATTGCGCCGCCAAGGCTCTATCCCTGATTGGCAAGGAAGTCAGGTTTACTTCGGATGAGGAGATCCTAAAAATCGCTGAGCAGGCGGTTGCCGGCATGAGCCCAGTTCAGAAATATGTCCGCGGGGCGTACCTTGGCGGCACGTATTGCGACGAGGCCATGCGCACCATGCGGGAGAAGATTGGCGATATCTACTCCAACTGCCCCCTGTCCCCCGAACTGCAGCTGAAGGATTCCTACGTCAGCGTAAAGAATACGGTCATCGATTACGGGGAGGAAGAATTCACCCGCGGCAAGCCCCACCCCACCATTGATCCCAGCGTCCGCCAACCGGCCTTCATGCGGGAAGCCGCCGACCCCGAGGTGGCCGTGATCCTGATGGATATGATCCTTTGCGCGCCCGGGCCGCTCAACCCGGCCGGCGCCATCATCGCCGATATTCAAAAGGCGCAGGCCATGGCCAAGGCCCGGGGCGGGAAGCTGGTCATTGTAGCCTCCGTACTGGGCACGGACAAGGATTTTCAAAACGCGCAAAAGCAGGCGGCAATCCTTCAGGAGGCCGGCGTGCTGGTTTGCCAAACGAACTACCGTGCCGCGCTGCTGGCGGGCGAGATCATCCACCTGAAAAAAGAGAGGGATGCGCAATGAACGGGATGACCGATAAAATCCAAGAATTGTTTCAATCCGAGCTGGTGGTTATCAATATCGGTTCCCGGGTATTTGCAAACGCCCTGGAAAAACAAAACGTTGAGGTTGTACAGGTGGACTGGAAACCGGTAGCCGGCGGCGACAAGGAAATGCAAGACCTTTTGAGCCTGCTGGGCGGCCTGTAAGCAGAATAGGAGCGGTGTAAATGAAAATCGGTTTTATCGGTCTTGGTATCATGGGGAAACCCATGGCCATGAATCTGATCAAGGGCGGCCATGAACTGGTTGTATACGATGTAAACGCGTCCAGCGTGGACGCACTGGTGGCCGCGGGCGCAAAGGCGGCCGCATCCGGCATGGATGTTGCAAGCCAGTGCGGAACAGTGATCACCATGCTGCCCAACTCCACCCATGTGGAAAGCGCGGTCTGCGGTGAAAACGGTGTCCTGAGCGCGGCTAAGCCCGGCAGCATCGTCATCGACATGAGCTCCATCGCGCCGGGCGCCTCCCAGAAAATAGCGAAGGCCTGTGCCGAAAAGGGCGTACGGATGCTGGAAGCCCCCGTCAGCGGCGGCGAGCCCAAGGCCATCGACGGCACCGTATCCTTTATGTGCGGCGGCGAGAAGGACTTGTTCGACGAGTGCAGGCCCATTCTTGCCTTGATGGGCAGCGACATCGTCTATTGCGGCGCGGCAGGCGCCGGCAATACCACAAAGCTTGCCAACCAGATCGTTGTGGCGGTGAACATTGCCGGGCTGGCGGAGGCGTTTATGCTGGCGAAAAAAGCCGGCGTCGACCCCAACACCGTCATGGCGGCCATCAAGGGCGGCCTGGCCGGGAGCACGGTGATGAACGCGAAGGGCCCGATGATGCTGTCCAACAATACCAAGGCGGGCTTCAAGATCGATCTGCATATCAAGGACCTGAACAACGTGCTGGAAACGGCCCATGCAAATGGCGCTCCTGTTCCGCTGACGGCACTCGTGATGGAAATGATGCAGGTTCTGCATGCCGACGGCATGGGCCAGTGTGACCATAGCACCCTGGCCAAGTTTTATGAAAAACTCGCCAATGCAACAATTTATTGACCGACACGCCGAAAGTTCATGAAGAGGGCGGGAGACTATTGTGAAAGCAATACTTGCAATCGATTCCTTCAAGGGAAGTTGCACAGCCTATGAAGCAGGCGAGGCGGTCCGCAGAGGCATTCTGCGGGCCGACCCCTCCGCCATTGTGGACAATGTTCCCGTTGCAGACGGAGGCGAGGGAACAGTGGAAGCAATCATCGGAAACAATGACGGTGAATGGCGTTCATGCCAGGTAATGAGCCCCTTGGGGGACATGATCACTTCGGGATATGGCGTGTTGAAAAACGACACCGCCGTTATCGAAATGAGCCTGGCCTCCGGATTGCTTTTAATACCGCAGCAACGGCTCAATCCCATGGTGACAACAACGTATGGCACGGGGGAATTGATTAAGAACGCGTTGGATGCGGGTTACCGCAAAATACTGATCGGCCTGGGCGGATCAGGCACAAATGACGGCGGCGCCGGCATGGCACAGGCGCTGGGCGTATGCTTCAAGGACATACATGGGAAAGAGCTGGCGTTTGGCGGAGCGGAGCTGATAAGGCTCCATACCATTGATACATCCCGTATGGATCCCCGTCTGAAGGAGTGCTCGATCATCTGCGCGGTGGATGTGAAAAATCCGCTTTGCGGGGAAAACGGCGCCTCGGCGGTGTATGGGCCGCAGAAAGGCGCGAACCCTGAAATGATTCGTGTCCTGGATCATGCGCTGGCACATTATGCAAAGGTCATAGAAGAACAGTGCGGCATAAAGGTCATCGATATGCCCGGGGCCGGTGCCGCCGGCGGTTTGGGCGCCGGGCTGTTCGCCTTCTGCGGCGCCGTATTCCAGCCCGGAATCGAAGCCGTGCTGGACCTTGTGAGATTTGACGACAAATTAATGGACGCGGATTTTGTAATTACGGGGGAAGGCCGGCTGGACGATCAAACTGTCAATGGCAAGGTACCGGTTGGTGTAGCCAGGCGCGCGAAGGCACACGGAAACATACCGGTGTTTGCGCTGGTGGGCAGTATCGGCACAGGTGCGGAAGCTGTGTACGAACATGGTGTGGACGGTATTTACGCCATCGCGGACGGACCCCTGACATACAGCGAGTCTTGCGGCAGGGTGAAAGCCTTGCTGGAAAGGGTGGCCGAATCGCTGACCCATAGCGTGATGGCCATAAAAAAATCCAAAGACAGGCAGGTGGCGCTGTGAAGATACTGGTATGCAACGCCGGCAGCACCTCATTGAAATTTAAGCTGTATGAGATGCCCGCCTGCAATGTCCTGGCCAAATGCAAGATTGAGCGGGTCGGCAGCAGGGATGACGCCATCTTCCAGTACAACAACCAGCAGAGCAAGGCATCCATCAATGAAACGGGTCAGAATGTTCCGGACTATTACACAGGGATATCAAGATTTTTGCAGTGCCTGACCGACCCCACAATCGGCCTGTTGCAAGATATCCGGGAGATTGAGCGGGTAGGCTACAAGGCCACCGTATCCAAAGGCCATCTGGGCGTGCATGAGCTGACGGAGGAAGTGATTCAGGGCATGCGCGACTGGCTGCCCATCGCGCCGCAGCACAACGCCGCCTACCTGAGCACCATGGAAGTCATGCGCAAGGCCCTGCCCGGCGCCCTGTTCCTGGGCGCGTTTGAGACGGCCTTCCACCTGACCGTACCATTGGAACGCCGCCTGTACGGCATCCCCTATGAATGGTATGAAAAATATGGGATACAGCGGCTTGGCTATCACAGCGCATCCCATGGGTATATGGCAGACCTGCTTAATGAGGAGTTCCCGCAGGGCTACCGTGCCGTATCCTGCCATTTGGGCGGAAGCTCCTCCGTATGCGCCATCATGAACGGGAAAAGCGTGGATACAAGCTTTGGCATGTCCCTTCAGTCGGGCCTTATTCATGCCACCCGCGTGGGGGATATGGATTGTGATCTTGTGAATTATCTGCGCCATGTCGGGCTTACCGACGCGCAAATCAACGAGGGTTTCCAGAACAACGGGGGAATGCTTGGCATATCCGGCGTCAGCGGCGATCTTCGCTATGTGGAGGATGCCGCCGCTAGCGGGCATGAGCGCGCCCAGCTTTCCCTGGATGTATTCGCGGCCGGCATTGTCAAATACATCGGTGCCTTTTATATGGAAATGGGCGGGCTGGATATTTTGCTGTTTACCGGCGGTATCGGGGAGAATTCCGATGTGGTCAGGCGCCTTGTCTGCGCAAGGCTTCACGCGCTGGA
The DNA here is from genome assembly GCA_023436585.1 of Bacillota bacterium. Taxonomy (GTDB): domain Bacteria; phylum Bacillota; class Clostridia; order Christensenellales; family Aristaeellaceae; genus JAEWAH01. The sequence continues at coordinate 86,614 of JAEZIN010000033.1, forward strand.
TATACGCATTGATGAAGAAAAGAACCTTATAACAAGTGGCGAAGGCGTGATTTCCACACCTGAGTCAGGCGTATTGGTCAAAGTGGTGCCTACAGACGAGGAGCTGGGCATTGCGCGCAGGACGTATGAATTCGAAAGATGATGCAAGAGGTGACAGCATGGCTGAACGGTTATGGTGGCAAAAGCAGATGCGCATGGTGCAGTATAACCTGCAAAGCAAGGATACACCGCTTATGGACGCCGTAAAGATCGCGGAGGAAACACGTGTGATGGGCGCCAATGTGGCGGTCATCAATGTGACCGGCGGCGGTGCGGCCTTTTACCGCAGCGATGTTCCTTTCCATCATGCCCATGATTTCCTGCCGGAGGGCAGGGATATCCTTACGGAGCTGATTGAAGAGTGCCACAAGCGGGACATCAAGGTGGTGGCCCGCTGGATGCTTTCCGCTTTTGAAGAGGATGTTTATTTTCAAAGGCCGCAGTGGGTGCGCCGCAAACCCGACGGTTCGCCCTTTATGCTGGGCAACGACCGGCCGGGCCTGTGGCGCAGGCTGTACGCGGCCTGCCCCAACAGCGGCTTTCAATTGGATGAAGTGGGCATCCCGGCGTTTCGCGAAACGCTGGAGCGCTACGATATCGACGGCGTTTTCGGCGTGGGCGGCTTCAGCGGCGCGTGCTGGTGCGAAACATGCAAAAAGCTGTACCGCGACCGGTACGGCAAGGAAATGTCGGCCGATAAAAAGGACTTGGAGCCTGACTTCTGGCCCCACCGCATGGATGAACAGCTAAAGAAGTACCGGGTGATCATGGATGAGCTAATGCCAAATAAGCCATTCATCCGCTATTACTGGCCCTTTGATTTGGATTTGGGCATCGAAATGGGCCGCATCCCGGCGGACAACATCGATGTGAACGCCAAACAGTGCAACGTGCTTTGCACCGAGGCGCAAAACGTGCTCTCCCTGGGCGTGAAAAAGCTGCCCGAATGGGCGACGCCGGCGCTGCGCATGAAGATGGGCCGCACCATAAAGGATTATCCCCCGCCCGTGGGCATCATCCACGCGTGCCCGGGCATGGACTGGCGCCACGCCTGCCTGCCTGTGGCGGAATTTATGTACTGGGCCGCGCAGATTCCGGCCAACGGCGGCTCCTATTGGACGACGTTCACAGGGTTTAACGATACCGTCACCGACAAGCGCATGATCCGGGCGGTGGAAGCCTTCAACAAAATGACCAACAGGATCGTGGAGGATATGGACGGGGCGCAAAGCGCCGTGGAAGTCCTGCTCTTAAGTGACGGCGGCCCCTATGTGCAGGGCTGGGCGGAGGCGCTGTTCTGCCAGCACATCGATTTTGACATGCTGGCGCATTATCAGTTCTCCTATGACAGGATCAAGGACTACAATGTGGTTATCGTACCCAAGCAGTTCAAGTATCCCGCCGGCGCGGAGGAAGCCTTTGCGCGGTTTGTGTCCGATGGCGGGCGGCTGATCGTGGAGGGAACGTCCGAAAAGGAGCTGGCCCCGGTCATCGGCCTGCTGAATACAAACGGGCCGGTAGTCTCCAGCGAAGAGCTTGCGGCAGCCTATATCACCATCGAAGGCACAGCCGGTGATATTCAGGAAAGGCTGCAGGGTTCCGGCTATCTGCCCTTGCGCGGCAAGGTTGGCCTCTATCAGCCGGCGCAGGGTGCCGATGTGCTCCTGACCTGGGTGCCCCCCTTCAGCCCGGTGGAATTTGCGGGCCTTCCGCCCGAGCGCGCCAGCCTGCCCGCCGCGCATACCGATGTACCCTTGTGCGCCGTGCATTCGCTGGGGCTGGGTAAGGTAATGTTCATCAGCTTTGAGCTGAGCCTGCTTGTAAGGGATTACGGCCTGCAGGATCATTATGACCTACTGGGCGCGCTGGTAGACCGCATGCTGGACAAGGATAAGGTGTTTTATTTGAACGCTCCCCAGCGTGTGATGATGACTGTCTTTGGCAAGGGCGGCAAGCGGATGGTTCATTTGGTCAACGGCATCGGGCAGCGGCCGCTGCAGGACACCATTCCCTGCCATGATATACAGCTTGGCGTAAAGCTTGGCGGCAGGCAGTTCAAAGGCGTGACCTCCAGGATCGCAGGCCTGGCGCTCAGGACCGTTATTACGGACGACATGCTGACCATACACATCCCGCGGCTTGATGTTTGGGATATGCTGCTGATAGAATTTGCGCAATAAAGGAGGATACAAATGAAGGAATCCATTCACGCTTATTTTCAAATGGGCACCATCCAGTGGATGAGCCACCCCGCGTACAACATTCTGGATTCCATCAAGAAGATCGCCTGTGACGATTTTTTTGACGCCATCGAGGTGGGCCGGTTTGCGGACGAGGAAACCCGCAAGGCCGCCAGGGATATGCTCCGCCAGGCGCATATGAAGGTGTGCTACGGCGCGCAGCCGCGTTTGCTGGGGCCCAAGCTCAACCCCAACGATCTTATTGAAGAGGGCCGTCAAAAGGCGGAAGCGACGCTGATGGAGGCGGTGGATGAGGCGGAGTACCTTGGCGCGGCGGGCATCGCTTTCCTGGCCGGCAAGTGGAGCCCGGAGCATAAGGAAGAAGCCTATGCGCAGCTATTAAAAACCACCCGTGCCGTATGCCGGTACGCCGCGTCCAAGAACATGATGGTGGAATTGGAAGTGTTCGATTACGACATGGACAAGGCCGCGCTGATCGGGCCCGCGCCGCTGGCCGCCCGCTTCGCCGCCGACATGCGTACAAGCTGCAACAATTTTGGTTTGCTGGTGGATTTGAGCCATTTCCCCACCACGTATGAAAGCTCCCGCTTTGTGGTGCAGGCTCTGCGCCCCTACATCACCCACTTTCACATCGGCAATGCCGTGGTAAAGCCTGGCTGCGAAGCCTACGGCGATATGCACCCGCGCTTTGGCTTTCCCAATAGTGCCAACGATACGCCGGAGCTTCTTGACTTTTTCCGTGTCCTGAAGGAGGAAGGCTTCCTGTGCAAGGAGCATCCTTACGTGTTGTCTTTTGAAGTCAAGCCCTGGGGCGGCGAGGATGCCGACCTGGTGCTTGCCGGCACCAAGCGCGTTATCAACCGCGCCTGGGCGCTGCTGGAGGATTAATGAATCCTGTTGGGATGCACCCGAAGGTCCAGGGCGATCGGAAAGCCCTGGTCGTGCCGTAAGGCACGAAATTCCATTAAGGAGTGATTGCATTGAACAAGATTGTCATTCTGGACGGATATACGGAAAACCCGGGGGACTTGAGCTGGGCGGGCTTTGAGGCGCTTGGCGAAGTGGTGGTCTATGACCGCACGCCCCTTCATGACGATGAGGAGATCATCGCGCGGATCGCGGACGCAAACATTGTGTACACCAACAAGACCCCGCTCCGGCGCATCGTGTTTGAACGGTGCCCGAATCTTCGCTTTGTGGGCGTGCTGGCCACCGGGTTCAATGTGGTCGACGTTGTGGCCGCCAAGGAAAAAGGCATTCCCGTAAGCAACATCCCCACCTATGGCACCGACGCCGTGGCGCAGTTTGCCATTGCCATGTTGTTGGAGATTTGCCACCATGTGGCGCACCACAGCGCCGCGGTGTATGATGGGCGCTGGACAAGCTGCCCGGACTTTTGCTTCTGGGATTATCCGCTCATTGAGCTGGCCGGCAAAACCATGGGCATCATCGGCTTTGGCCGCATCGGCCAGGCGACGGGCCGCATCGCCAAAGCACTGGGGATGAAGGTCATCGCCTTTGACGAGCAGCCCAATGATTGGGGCAGGGCGGTTGCGGAATATGTGAGCTTGGATGAACTGCTGGCTGTATCAGATGTGATCTCCCTGCACTGCCCGCTTTTCCCCTCTACCCAGGGGATGATCAACAAAAGCACCATCGCCAAGATGAAGGATGGCGTCATTCTTCTAAATAACAGCCGCGGGCCGTTGATTGTGGAAAGCGACCTTGCGGATGCGCTGAACAGCGGCAAGGTCTACGCGGCGGGCCTGGATGTGGTATCCACAGAGCCCATCCGGGAGGATAATCCCCTGCTGAAGGCAAAGAACTGCTTCATCACCCCCCACATCAGCTGGGCGCCCAAGGAAAGCCGCCAGCGCCTGATGGATATCGCGGTGAACAATCTGAAGCAGTTTCTTGCCGGGGAGCCAGTCAATGTGGTAAATGCGTAAAAGTAACTCCTGCTGCAAGCAATGTATGTAGGGGTATGCCCCGAAGGTCCAGGGCGATCGGAAAGCCCTGGCCGTGCCCGTAGGCACGGAATCTTTCCCCCGATGGCTCCTCGTGTACATGCATATAGAAGTGGGATGGATGGAGGACTAAACAAATGAGCGACAAAAAATGGTGGCATGGTGCCATGCGGGTGATACAGGACAACCTGCAGGTGCTGGATACGCCTTTGATGAACCCTGAAAAAATCGCCCGGGAAACGCAGGAAATGCACGCCAACGTGCTGGTCATCAATGTGGGAGGCATTTATGCCTGGTATCCCAGCAAGGTGCGCTACCACCATGTGAACGAATACCTCCCCAAGGATACGGACCTGCTTGCCGATCTCATTGAAGCATGCCACAAGCGGGATATCAAGGTGGTGGCCCGCTTCGACTTCAGCAAGACGGACGATTATGTATGCCAGGAGCGCCCGGAATGGTTCGTAAGGGAGCCCGACGGCTCCCCGCGCTCCTATGGCTCGCTGCGCCCGGGCAACTGGTCGATCCTGTATGCCACGTGCATCAATTCCGGCTACCGGAACGAAGGGCTGGCCATCCCCGTGCTGAACGAAGTGATCGACCAGTACAAGATTGACGGCATTTTCTTCAATGCCCCCAATTACGAATACTGCTGCTGCGAAGCGTGCCAGAAGAAGTACTTCGACCTGTACGGAAAGCCGCTGCCCATGGACGCTTCCGGCGCTGACCCGAAGGTTTCCTTCGGCCATAAGGAAGCGCCGGCCGGCATGGAGCCCAGCTTCTCCGGTATCTGCTACCGCGACAACATCGGCAAGCTCTACGGCACCATCAAGGCGAAAGCCCCGGATATGCCGCTGATACTGTACTACGGCATCTACAATGAAAACCTCAACGACCGCCTGGCCACGTCCGACATGATCTGCACCGAGGCGCAGGACATATTATCGCGCGGGTGGAAGGATATCCCGCCCATCTGGCTGCCCACCATCATTATGAAGATGGGGCGCACACAGCCGGAGGGCAACCCCGCGCCTTTTGGCATCATCCATTCCTGCCCCGGCATGGACTGGCGGCATACGGGCCTGCCCACCGCGGAATACAAGTTCTGGCTGCGGCAGATACCCGCCGCGGGCGGCACGCTCTGGCACAGCATCACCGGCTTTAACGATACCGTCAGCGACAAGCGCATCCTGCAAATCGTAAAGGATGTGGATGAAGAAATATTAAAGACCGAAGACGATATGCAGGGCGCCAGGGAACGGTCGGATGTGCTGCTTTTGTGGAACAGCAAAAAGACGGACGGCTGGGCGGAGCTGCTTGTAAACACCCAAACGCAGTTCGATATCCGCGACCCCTATCAATTGACGGAGGAACTTTTAAGCAAGTATCCCGTAGTCGTTTTGCCGGACGCCTACCCCATGACGGACGCCATATGCGCCTTGCTGCACGCGTATGTAAAGGCCGGCGGCAGGCTGATTGTGGAAGGCAGCGCGCAAAAGCAACTTGCCCCCTTTGCGGACATGCTGGGCATTGAGGACAGCGTCCGCTCCAGCGAAGCCCTCACGGCCGCCTACTGGCAGTTTGAAGAAAAAGGGGCCTGCCTTCGGGAAACCTTTGAGCAGACGCCGCTGCTGCCCCATCGCGGGGTCACCGCCTACACCAGGGCAAAGCCGGGCACAGATATACTTGCCACCCTCGTGCCCCCCTTCGCGCCGCTTAACTCCGTGGGCTCGCCGCCCGAACGCGCCAGCATCCTTGTCAAGCATACAGAAATCCCCCTGTGCACCCGAAGCGTTTATGGCAAGGGTACCGCCGTCATGCTGCCCTTCCGCTTTGCGGAGCTTGGCAACACCTACCGCCTGGCGGAAACGTATCAACTATGGAAGAACCTGCTGGATATGCTGCTGGGGGATGAACTCGGCCTGCGGATGAGTATGCTCCAGGGCCTGGTGGCCTCCTCCTTCGAAAAAAGCGGCCGCATCCTTGTGCATTTGGTAAACGGGGTTGGGCAGCGCCCGCTGATGAACAATATCGTTTGCCCGGATATGGAGCTTGACGTGCGCGTACCCGACGGGAAGCGGGTGAAGGATGTGGCGGCCAGAATCTCCGGCAGCGGTGTCCGCTGGGAAGTGCGGAGCAAGTATGTTCATATCACGTTAAGCGGGCTGAAGCTGTGGGAAATGCTTGCAGTTACGGTGGAATAAGGGCTAAAAAGCACATAGGAAAGGATGCTGGCAAAATGGCATGGTGGCTTAAGAACAACCTGCGCCTGATCCAGAACAATATGCGGGATATCGACGGGGCCATGGACGTGGACAGCCTGGTCCGTTCGCTGAAGGACTTCGAGTGCAATGTGGCAAGGGTCAACGCCGGCGGCATCACCTCCTTTTATCCCACGCGCCTTGCCTACCAGACCCCCAGCCCCTACCTTAAGGGGAGGGACGTGCTGGGTGAGATCGTGGAAAAATGTCACAAGGAAGGCATCCGTGTTATCGGCCGCCTTGATTTCAGCAAGACCCACGATTCCTTTTATGAGGATCATAAGGATTGGTATTTCAAAAACGCCCAGGGCGAAATCATCCATTACAACGATACCGTTCAAACCTGCCTCAACGGCTGGTACCAGCAGGAATACTCCCTGGAGATCCTCAGGGAGATTCTTTCCAAATATCCGCTGGACGGCGTGTTCTTCAACATGTTCGGCTTTCACAGCTGGGATTACAGCGGAAACCGGTACGGTATCTGCCACTGCGATAGCTGCGTAAAGCTTTTTGCGGAATATACCAGCGGTTCCATGGAGCTGCCGCTGACAGAAAGCCCCGATGAGCCCGCCTATGCCATGTATGAAGCCTTCAAGCGGGACAGGATCGCAAAGATCATGAGCCGCGTACAGCAATGCGTGCGCAGCTTCGGGCCGGATATCGCGATTTGCACCTCCAATCTCAACGGCGTGAACATCATCCACAACGAATCCAACACCGCGCTGGAGCGCCCCTATCCCTTCCACCTGATGCATTCCTCCAACAATGTGCTGCGGGTGCGCCACAATTTTGAGGACAAGATCATCAGCAACTGCGTTATCAACGCGGCGGACTTGTGGTGGCGCTTCACAGGCGTATCGGAGGAGCTGACAGCCATCCGCCTGTACGAAAACATTGCGTCCGGCTCCGGGCTTGACTTTTGCATCATCGGCTCCTTTGACGGGTATCCCGACAGCCGCAGCGTGGAAAGCGCAAAGGAAGTTTTCCGCTTTCACAAAAAGAACGAGCAGTATTACGGGCATCTTGTCTCCCAGGCGAAGCTTATGGTGGTGCAGCCGCTGGACACCCGGCCCGTGGTGGGGGGGAGCAAGGAATACCATGGCATTTTCCGTGCACTCAAGGAAGAACACATCCCCTTTGACGTGATCGCGGATACACGCATCCTGGAAGACCCTTCGCAAATGGCAAAATATGCGGCCGCCATCCTCCCGGGGGTAAACGGCATCGATCAAAGGGTGATCCGCGCTTTGCAAAGCGTGGGCGTGAAAACCATCGTAACGGCCGTGACAAGCCCCCTGAACGCGGATGTTGCTAGGGAGCTTGGCTTTCAGATTACGCAGACCACTTCCGATACAAAGGGCGCATACCTTTGCACCAGGGAAAAGGATATCTTTACCCATTTTGAGGGACGGGACTGGATCGTGCTTACGCAGAACTTCGGCATTGCCGACGCTCCCGGCTGGTCTTCGCTGCTTCCCCAGGTGTCCAAGGCCTGGTTCGGCCCGCCCGAGCGCGCCTTCGGCCATAAGGTGACCGATTTTGGCGGTATAATGCTTTCACCCGATGAGTCGGTGGCCATCTATCCCTGGCAGCCCGGCGAATTGTACCATCAGTATGGCTTTGAGGATCACAAGTTTGCGCTTGTTGACCTTCTTTATTGGCTGGCGCCGCAGGTTAGAATCGTCAAAACAAACGCCCATAGCAGCGTTGAGCTGTTTTTTGACAAAAGCGGCGAGCATTTGCTGCTGCAGCTATTGAACCTGTCGGGCTTTAACGGGACGACCGTCACAAAGCATCTGCCGGTAAGGGATATCCGGGTGGAAATCCCGTTTGCGGCAAGCGCTGTAAAGGCGCTGTGCGGCGGTACGGTACGGCTGGAAGCCACGGAAACGGGCTGCGCCGTCTGCCTTGATACGCTGGAGCGGTTTGAAGCGATTGTAATTGACTGATGGAGGGATATGCATGGCCTGGTGGAATGACAACAACTTCCGCATGATTCAAAACAACACCCGCGATATTGATGCCGCCATGGATGTGGATGCATGGATCAGGGAGCTTCAGGATTTTGAGTGCAACGTGGCCATGGTGGGTGTGGGGGGCATCACATCCTTTTTCCCTACAAAGCTTGCATATCAAGTGGTCAGCCCCTATTTGAAAGAGGGCGAGGACAAGGTGGCCGAAATGGTGGAAAAGTGCCACAAGGCGGGCATCCGCGTCATCGGCCGCTTCGACTTCAACCGCACCCATGAAAGATTTTTTGATGCGCACAGGGACTGGTTTTTCAAGGCGGCGGACGGGCGTCACCTCATCTGCAACGACACGGTGACAACCTGCATCAACAGCTGGTACCAACGGGAATATTCCTTGGAAATCATCAAGGAGGTGCTGGACCGGTATCCGCTGGACGGCATTTTCTTCAACGCCTTCGGGTTTTCCAACTGGGATTATTACGGCAACAACTACGGCAACTGCCACTGCGACAACTGCAAGCAGCGTTTTTTCGAGTTCAGCGGCGGCATGGATGTGCCCATGACGGAAAGCCAGGAGGAGCCTGCGTACGCGTCCTACAAATCTTTCAAGCGCTTTGTCATCAATGATGCGCTGCGCCGCATCTATGAACTGGCGCGCGGATACGGGCCGGAGCTGGCTGTTTGCACGTACAATACGGACTATGTGGACATCATCCGCAACGAATCCAACAGCGGCGTCGGCAGGCCTTATCCCTTCCTGCTGTCGCAATCCGCCGCCAATGTCTCAAGGGTCCGCGAAAACTGGCAGGACAAGGTGCTGGGCAACTGCGTCATCAACGCCACGGACCTGCGCTGGCGCTACGCCGGTGTGCCCCACGGCCTTACCGACATCCGCCTGTATGAAAACATCGCCTCGGGCTCCATATTGGATTTTTGCATCAACGGTGTTTTTGCGGATTATCCCGACCGAGCCAGTGTGGAAAACGCCAAGAAGGTGTTCCGCTACCACAAGCAAAACGAAAAGTATTACGGCAAGCTTTGCTCCCAGGCAAAAATCGCCGTCGTGCGCCCGGGGGATGCCCAGGTCATACACGACAGCTCCCCAAATGTTGCCGGCGTTTTCAGGGCGCTGAAGGAGGAGCACCTTCTTTTCGATATGCAATTGGACAAGCGGCTTATGGAAGACCCGGCGCTGCTTGCAAAGTACAGCCTGGTCATCATCCCGGATGTGAAGCTCATCAATGAAAAGCTGCTGCCCGTTTTGCGGCGGGCGGGAACGAAGACGATCGTGCTTGGCGTTACGCAGCCCCTGGACGCGGATGTGGCCGGTGAGATCGGCCTTCAGATTGCTTCCGTGGAAACGGATAACGCAGGCGCTTACATGCTGACCCGGGAAAAGGATATCTTCCGCCACTTTGCGAACAAGGACATGGTCTTTATCACCGGCAGGCTGGGCTTTGCGGACGCGCCGGGCTTCAAGAACTGGCTGCCCTATGTGTCCAAAGCATGGTTCGGCCCGGCGGAGCGCGCCTATGGCGGCAGTGTGACAAACAGCGGCTGCGTGCTTGCCACAGAGGATGAAAAGCTGGTTGTGGTACCCTGGCATCTGGGCGAACTGTATCATCAGCATGGTTATCCCGACCACAAGTACATCCTGGCCGACATCATCGACCACATCGCGCCGGAAGCAAGGGTTTTCAAGACGTCCGCGCATCCCAGCGCGGAAATCTTCTGGGACAAGACAGGCGATGCCATGCTGCTGCAGCTTTTGAACCTGTCAGGCTTTAACGGCACCACGGTGGAGGATGCCATCCCCATGCACAATATCCGGGTGGAGGTCCCCTACGCGGCCAAGACGGCTAAAACGCTGAACGGTGGCACGGTGCATCTGGAGCCTTTGGAAAACGGCTGCGCGGTGGTACTTGACAAATTGGACCGGTTTGAGGCTGTTGTGCTGGAGTAACGATGCCGCTTTGGGAAGGGGAGATTCCCCTTCCCTCCCTTTAGGATGGACAATCATACGGGGGTATTGCCATGTATATCAGGGAAGTTGCCGCCAGTTTGTATCCGTGGGACCTGGCCGATGAGGGGATCGGGACCATTGCCGACAACCTGCAGGAGCGGGCCAATGTGAATTGCCTGTACCTGGTGGGCGTCATGCATTATGAAAAGCGCCCGCTGACCAGCCTTTTTTATACCCACAACAGCGTGCGCAAGTATTATCTGCCGGAAAACAGCCGGGCCTATTACCATATGGATCTGGACAGCTTCCGTAATACAAAGCTCAAGCCCGGCTTTACCCAGCGGGAATTCCTGATGGGCAAGGATTGGCTGGACGAGCTGACGAAGGAAGCCCGCAGGCGCGGCATGAAAACGGGCATCGAATTATCCCACACGCTGTACGATACGAATATCGCCTTTGAGGAGCATCCGGATGTGCTGCAGCGGGATGTGAACGGAAACATCCTGCAGGGCACGCAAGGCCTGCTTTGCCCCAACAACCCGGACGTGCATGAATTCCAAAGGGCCATGTTCTATGATACGGTCAAAAATCACGATGTGGACCTCATACAAACATGCCTTTTGACCTTCGGCGGGGAGAGCAAGGTAAAAGCCCCCTGGTTTTTCAGCCCCTGGATGGACATCAATAACGCCAACCTCTCAAGCCTCATCGGCCTTTCGGATGGCGGCTGCTTCTGCGAGCATTGCAGGGCAAAGGCGGTTGCCTGGGGCTATGACTGGGATGCAATTCTGCGGGATATGAAACGGCTGTACGCCGTGGCCCACGCCACCCCCTACAAGTTCCAGGACAGCCTGATGGAGAACAACCTCACCCTGGGCAGCAACCTTACCGAAAGCATGCTTTTGGTGGAATACCCCGGTTTGATGGACTTTATCCGCTTCCGTATCCAGAGTATTACGGAGCTGTTCCGGGATATCTACGTAAGCGTCCATGAGGCCAAGCCTTCCATTGATTTTCGGTACAACAACCATGTCCGTTTTCCCGAGTATACCGGCATTTCCTTCAAGGACATCGCGCCCTATGTGGATTCCGTCCGCGAATCCGATTACACCGAGCAGTACGGTGCGCCGGACCGGTTTGTGTATAGGCGCAATACGCTGCTGAAGATCCGCCGGGGTATCGGGTTTGAAAAGGGGCTGATCTCCGCCCTGGCCACAAGGCCCAACGCGACGGTGGAGCTGTTGAAGGAGTCGCTGAAGATCCTGGCCGAAATGGGCCTGGACGGCATTTCCCTCGGCCATTACGACGGTGCGCATATGGAGCATTTGGACGCCATAAAGCAGGGGATGGCGGAAGCCAATATCACCATTGTTAAGTGATTTTTTCTTCAGGCAGGGTCTTCCATTGATTTGCCATACCATAATGAAACACCGGCTGACCAGCCGGTGTTTCAGACTATCAATAAACCCAGGGAGGTATCGGAGGGCCGAAGTCCTCCGATCGGGAATCGCAAACCAGCGACATGTGCGGTGGTTTGCGCAGGAATTTCGGAGAAATTCCTACCTTGCCCGAGCAAACGGCCGCACAAAGGCGAAGTCTTTGTCAAGTAGCAGCGAGGGTAAAGCTCAACAAAGTGGCAAAGCCACTTTGTTGACACGCTGAAACACCGGCTGGTCAGCCGGTGTTTCATGTGTATACCGTTCGCGGGTCATGATTGCGGCGGCTTGCTTTTCAGGTAATAGCAAAGGTACGACCAAAAAGAACGGTCATACGGATTTTGCACGGGGTCTATATTATATAGCTTGCGAAAATTGTTCATCCATAAAAACAGCGTGTTCTTGTGAACATACAGCTTCTGGCTGGCACGCTCAAAATTATAGTTGCTGCTGGAAAGCGCTTCCTCCGTATTGATCATTTGCTCTATATACTTTTCATCGCATTCGGTCGCAAAGAACCTGTAAATATCGTGCAGCTCTTTTGCGGGGATCAGCGACTTCATCCACTTGCCGATGTGATCATAGAAGTGTTCAATTTTATTGTCGGTTTGATGGCAATGCTCATAGATCCACAATGCGCGCTTGTACGCTTCGTGATATCGGCCCAGCGCCTTGCAGAACGACCCGGTGAACACCCTTACATGCAGGCCGGCAGCCTCCAACTGCCCAATAAAGTCCTCCAGAAATTCAAAAATATTGTCTCTGAAACTGGCGTAAGCCTGCTTGATGTTTGCAAATGATTTGAATATGACCAGCCCGTTGTCTTTCCACTGGGTCATGATATCCTGTACGGAATAATGCTTGTTCTTCATCAATGCCTCAAGCAGCATTGATTTGTAGGAAACGGAAATGTTGCTGTCCACATTGATCCATAATGGAATGCGGTATATGGCGCGGTCGATTTTCAGCTCTGTAGCCCACCTCACAAGATCCACATCCGTGGCTGACCCATACATCAAGCCTCCGTCGAAGAGGTTCTTTTGAGAGGTGCGCTGTATATAATCCTGCTGCTGCATTTCAAATTCGATCATTGTTTCAACAGCGAGCTTCAAAACACTTACAAACGGACGTATTTCATCCGGATTTCCGGTTATCCCCAGAACCCCTACCTTGTAATCCTTATACTTTAGAACCGTATTGGTTCCGCTTCTTGTGCCGATAAGTTCATCCGCATTATTGATTTCCTGCAAATCGTGCGGCCCGTTGATGACCTGATATGCGATTTCGTGGAAGCTTCCCACGCGCATAGGATTTGAACTGGCAATCACTATGCCATTTTCATTCATAATGTTTATGTTATAGTTGATTGTCTTTTTCGCGCTGTCAACAATTCTGTTTGCCATCTCACGGTTGATGGTAATTGGGGGGGAATTGCTGCTCATTTCATCTCGCATCGCTTTTACTCCCTCCAGTATGCTGCCGCGGTATGCATGCTGCCCGGTACAAAGCTGACAATATACCGGGCAATACGACATTATTTTCACAACGGAATCCTTGCTAGTAGTATACGACATTGCAAATCGAAAAACAATAAAAAATGAATACAGTTATGAAATAGAACATCGGCCGCGGGGCTTTGGCGGGGTTCAGGGGCGGGGATCATGAGCAAGCCGCACCAGCAAATCCGTATCATCACCCCGGCCGTATTCTAAAAGGCGGGCCGCGGCGAGGATGGGAAGCCACTGCAAAACGGCTTCCTTTTCAGTGCCGGTCAGGCTGCAGTAAAGAGACAGGTAAGGCTCGGCGGCTTCCTTGCCGTGGAGCAGGAAAAGCAGGTAGGTGCGGCAGGCATCCGCCCCGGCGCTGCCGCAGGAGGCATCCACCCAGTCGATGATCACGGGGCCGTTTTCCGTTTGCAGGATGTTATAGGGGTGAAAATCGCCGTGGCAGACCACGCGATCGGATGCAATGGAATCCAACCGGTTTAAAAGCTGCCGCTTTACATCCTGCGAAAGGACATCGGCGGAGGAAATTCTGTGAAAAAGCTTTTCCCGCTGGGAAGGCAGGCCGGTGCCTTGCGTGCGATGCAGCTGCGCCTGGAGGTTTACGGCCTGCGCCATATAGTCCATGGCGTGGGGCCGGTCCTTTTCCATCAGCGCGCCTAGCGATGGGCCGGGCACGTGCTCCATGAGGATGGCGAAACGGTCCTGAAGGACGGCCATGCCGAACACACGTGGCGCGGGCAGACCCAAAAGATGCACGCGCTGCTGGATATCCGCCTCATACAGCACGGCATCCTCCGGGGTGCCGGGATGGAAAAGCTTGATGGCCTGGCCTTCGTGCAGGTATACGTCTGCCTGGGCGCCGCGGCCGATGAGGTTGCTTGGGTCAATGAGGTTCATGCGGTCAAGCCTCCTTTTCTATAAACGGCTGCCGCTGCGGCAGCCCCGCGCGCTTTTTGAGGAGCAGCATGTAAAAGGTGGATTCCAGCTCCAGGGCGTTTTTGTTCCTTCGGTTTTCCCCAAGGCTCATGTGCATGCCGCTGACAAAGTAGCCCAGGCTTTCCTTGAGGTAATGCCTGGCGAAAAGATACGTGCCCCGGCCGGTCGCAAAGCTTTCAAGATGGGCAAGGACGCCCATAAGCCACGGGTGTCCGGCCGCACCTGGGAAGCAGGCCAACAAAAGCGCCCGCTGGATCAGAAGGGGGCCCTTTTCCTGCGCGTCCTCCCCGATCCCTTCATAGCAGGGCAGCTTGCAATCCCAGCCCATGGCATGGTATTTGCCACCAGGAGATGCCAGTATGCCATATCCGCCGGCGACTTTTTGGTGGTATTCCGGGGCGAGTATGTAATCTATCACGGCTGATATCTGCTTTGCAGTTTCCGCATCGGCCCCATCCGAAAGGGCCGCGAGCCCGTACAGGTCGTAGATCAGGGGAAATTGATAATCGCCGCCGGGATACAGGCTGGGGCGGAGGATGGGCTTGCCCTTGAAGGCTGTTGGAATCCCCTTGTATAGGGAAGGGTCGTCGTACAGGTCATAATCGGCTTTTTGTACGAACCCGAACAGCGTACAAAGCCGCTTGCGCAAAAAGGCCATAATGGCTTCATCCCTGTATCCTATATGGGCCAGGAGCGAGGCGAACAACGCCAGGGCGAACACATCCCGGCGGCTTACGTCCTCCTGCATTGCATGCGAGAACCAATCCCGAATGGGCTGTGTCTTTTCATCCAACACATCCATGCCGGCGCCAAGGCCAAGCTGCGCCAGCATGCTGATGCTGTTTTCAAAGCAGGTGTCGGCGCTGCCGTGATAGGTGCGCGGCGTTACTTTGCCAGGGTCCAGGCTTAAAAGCCAGTGCGACACAATGGGTTCCTGAAGCAGGGCTTGCGCAAGGCCCGCTTCACCGGCACCGCCGCCGGGCAGCAGCTCGCGGGCGGTGCGCAGGCGGATCACCGGCCCGCCGTTTTCGTACAGCCAGTGGATGGCATCCCAATCAGGCATGGCGTTCACCCTTCCGCCCCCGGAAGATAAGCACAAGCGGGGGCACTTCCTTTTGTACTTTGCGCGTATTTCCCAAGGATGGAATTCCAGGTATAATACCCTTGTCAGGCGGTGGTTGTTTGAAGAGCGGAAAACTTACAAAAACGCTGGGGAGCTTTCGGTGGCCTTCCATTGTTTCTTTGATGCGGCTGATAGAAACGCAGAGCAAGGCGGCACTGATCTATTGGGGCACAGGCTATGTGCGGGAGCACATATTGCCGGTCTATGAAAGCGCATATCCCGCGGACAACCGGCCAAGGGATGCGCTGCAAAACGCCGTGGGCTGGCTGGAGGGCAGGGTGACATTTTCACAAGCCAAGGAAACCAATTACGGCGCCCATCAAGCGGCCACCCAGGCGGAAGGAAATTACCCGGCGCAGGCGGCTGCCAGGGCCGCCGCCCATGCGGCGCTGACCATTCATGTGCCGGCCCATTGCCTGGGCATCGCCTTTTACGGCACGGCGGCGCTGGCCTACGCCAAGGCGGGTGTGCGTGAGGAGCGAGAGGTGTATGACGAATTGGCTGCGATAGAATGCGCGAAGATGGAAGCGGCATTGCAACTGATGGCCGTTCCCAATGAACCGAATCCCGCCAAGCTGGATTGGAAGCTGTGGTCCTTTATCATCCCGAAGGAATGACGGGGTTATGGGCCGGAACGCGTTATGCGCTCCGGCTTATTTGTTGCAGGCGATATCGGGCTCCGCCTTACGCCAGCGGCACGGCCTCCGTTTGCACGCCCAAATATTCCGACAGCGTATCCACGATCAGTTGGTGATCCTCCCTTTGGGGCAGGCCGGATACGACGATGGCGCCGATAACGCCGGCGCTTGTAAGGCGGATGGGGAAGCCGCCGCCGGAGAGGGCGAAATCCTGCTGGCTATGGCCGAATTCCTCCAGCGTCCTTCCGGATATGGTCATTTCCTGGGTGACCAGCAGCGAGCTTTTCCAGAACTCCAGCACGGTATTGCGCTTGCGTTTTAGCCAACTGTCATTGTTGGGGGTAGGCTGGCCGGCCACGCAATGGAAAAGCGCGAGGCCGTTTGCCGTGATATCGATGGATACGCTGCCGCCCTTTTTGATTGCGTTCTCCCGCAGGAGGCAGCCCAGGCGCCAGGCATCGCCGCCGTCAAAATGGTCAAACCGCAAGGCGGCTTCCTGCTTGCGTATGATTTCCGCCATCTGCTGGGCAGCTTGTTTTTCATCCTGCATAGGGTTACTCCTTTCTAAAAAGGAAATCAAATGCTTTACCGCGCGGCTTCCAGAATCCTGTTGATGAGGCGGATGTTCCGCACCGTCTCGGCTAGGGAAAAGGCCGGTTCGCGGCCTGTTATAAGCGCGTCGGAAAAATCCTCAATCTCCATGACATACCGGTTGCATTCCGGCACGGGAATTTCGGTGACAGCCCCGTCCTTGTACAAAAGGATGGGCAGGCCGGTGCCGTCAAAGGTCTCCTGCACCAGCAGCGTGCCCAGGGTGCCGTTCACCTCGGTCAATTGCACGTCATGGGAATCAAACCCGGAGCCCAATGTGCAAAGGACACCGTTTTTGTACCTGAGCACCGCGTCCAGGGAGTATTCCACGCCATGGCTTTCGGTCTTCATGGCGCAGACGGATACGGGCTCCTCCCCAAGGATCATGCCCAGGAGGTTGACGGGGTAGCAGCCCACATCCCACAGGCTGCCGCCGCCCAGGGATGCCTCCAGACGGATGTTGGGGCCCGGCCGCATAACAAAGCGGAAGGAGGAATGCACGTGCCGTACTTCGCCCACCACGCCGGATTGCAGGAGCTCCTTCAGCTTGGCGGTTTTGTGGGTGAAGCGGTACATGAACGCTTCCATCAGCGCAACGCCGTTTTCCCGGCAGGCCGCCATCATTTCCAGACAGTCATCTTCGGTAAGCGCCATGGGCTTTTCGCACAGCACGTGCTTTTTCGCCTTGGCGGCCTTGATGGTCCATTCCTTGTGCAGGGTGTTGGGCAGGGGAATATACACGGCATCCACATTGGGATCAGTAAGCAGCGACTCATAATCGCCGTACACCTTTTCAAACGGGAAATCCGCCTGCGCCTGCCTGCGCTTTTCGGGGTCGGTGGAGGCGATGGCGTAGGGCACGGCGTTCTTCGCCTGAAGCATGGCGGGAATCAGGTGGAGCCTGGCAATGCGGGCATAGCCCATGATACCGAAACGAACGGGTGCGTTCATACATGTCATCCTTTCCCGGGGATGTATTTGCTGCGTGGAATTGCGGACGGTATTGCGATATGCAAATTATAACAGAAAACAGCCTGGAGAGGATAGGGGGGATGCGGCAGGCTTTTTCCAGCCGGCCTGGACGCGCACTGTTTCGAATGCTTTTCCGGGCTGCCTTTTCTATGAAAGAAAAATACGTACTAATTGTTTTGCGTAATATATTTATTGTAATACGATAAATTTTGATTGACATATGAATCTGCACCCGCTATAATGGCCTCATCCCAATCAAGGAGGCGGCAAACATGTCATCCAAAACACTTTGCTTCTGGGTCCGTATCGCCGATATCGGTGTGGCGTTCTGCGCGCTTTTGATCTGTGCTTTCCTGCTGCCGGTGCAGGCCAACGCCATGATCCATGAGGACCCCATGGCCGCGGGCTTCGTGTGGCCGTGGATTTACTTTCTGTGGGCCGTGGCCATCCCCTTCTTCGTGATCCTTGTCTACGTGTGGAAGGTTTCCACCGCCGTCAAAAACGACCAGGTGTTCACCATACAAACAGCCAAATGGATCAAAACAGGGTCGCTGATCCTGTTTGCGGACATCGGCCTGTTCTTCCTGGGCAACGCGGTGTTCGCCATATTGGAAATGAGCGGCCCGCCCATTGTGATGATGTCGCTGATCATTATCATATTCGGCATCGCCATGGCGCTTTGCGCGGCGGTACTCTCCCGCTACATCTTAAAAGCGGCCGCCTTGCAGGAAGAAAACGAGGGGACCGTATGATCGTAATCAATGTGGACGTCATGCTGGCCAAACGGAAGATGAGCGTGACGGAGCTAACCGAGCGCGTGGGCCTGACCATGGCCAACGTGTCGCTTTTAAAAAACGGGAAGGTGAAGGCCATCAAGCTTTCCACGCTGGAAAAGCTGTGCCAGGCGCTTTCTTGCCAGCCGGGGGATATACTGGAGTACAGGGAATGAGGTTGATGAGAGGGGCTGTCGTGCCAAGCGCATTATTGCATGAATCCAAGAAGATGCGCCCGAAGGTCCAGGGCGACCGGAAAGCCCTGGTCGCGTCCGAAGACGCGAAACCTTTCTTTCAAAACATGATGCAAACATCAACTTCCCTTTACATGATGGCCCAATGTGTGCATTCCTGAAACATGACATACTGTTGTACAGTTTCATGTGCTAAGATTGTACACAAAAGGAGTGACGTGCATGGAGATACAGATTATCAGCAGGGATTCGTTTACGGTCATCGGAAAAGAAGGGCAAGGCCCGGCGGCGGAATCGCAGCAGTGGATACCGCCCCTGTGGCAGGAGGCCAACGCGCACTTTTGTGAGATTGCGCACCTTGTGAAGATTAACGAAGCAAACAGCGCCCCCTATATCTGGGGCGCCATGAGCGATATTGCCGGCACCTTCAAGCCCTGGGACGATCAGGGGAAATACCTGGCCGGGTGCGAAGCATCGATGGGGGCCATCGCGCCGGAGGGCTGGACGGTTTGGACCATTCCCGCCTTTACGTACGCGGTGGCGGAATGCACCCAAAGCCAGTATGGCGATACGTTCCGGTATGTGCTGAAAGAGTATTTCCCCGAAAACGGCTATACTTTGGCCGGCGCGGTGCATGAGCATTATCCGCAGCCGGGGAATACCGACCGCGTGGCGCTGTATTTTCCCATAAGGTGATTCGCATCTGCGGATGCGACCAAAGGGCTTTCCGATCGCCCTTTGGAAACCTTCGGAGGCCACCTCCATGAATAACGATGTAATTATGTTAATATTGGTCAGCCCTTTTGACATTCCTACATTGCCTGCCCCTTCTCCCGAAGGGCTTTGTGCCAATCCGTAAAGGCCCGCGCGGCCCTTGGCGTGATGACCAGGAACTGCATGGTGCGGGCGCCGCCATCCTTAAGCGGTACGTTTACCGTAATCCTGTTCCTGTCACGGGTGGTGGAGGTGTCCGGCACCACGCGAAGATTCAAAGTATCCCTATGGAGCACATGCAGGTATACACCGGAAACGGCAACAAACCACTGATCATCTGCATAAAACCAGCAGGCGACGGCGTTGCCGGTGCGCGTGATGCGCCGGTTTTCCATTTCGCGGTTGAAATCAACGTTCAGCCGCTTTTCCATTTGGCCAAGAAAAAGCAAACCACGGATGGCGTAGCTGGACAGCATGAGCACAATCAGGAAGAAGAACACAAGCATGAACGCCATGCAGATCAGATATGTTTCAAAAGCCGTATGGTATGCGGCGGCCGCAATGGCAAAGCCGATGGCGATGGCCGCATACAGAAAGCCGAAGGGCAAAGCCGCCTCGCCGGCGGAGAGGAGAAAAAGCCGCTTCTTGGTGATGGGAAGGGATTTGCTTTTCATGGCGCCTCCGGCAGCCGGTTCAACTTACGGGGATGAATGTATTATACCGCGGAACGGGAAGGGAGAACAGCGGAATTTTAAGCCGGGAAGGGATCAAAAGCGGGATACGATGTCCTGAAAGTTTTCCGTGGTATAGTCAAGCCAGGTGGGGCGCTTTTTGGCTTTGAAGCCGTCCTGGTAGGCCTCGTATACGATTTTCGTTACTTCCATATCATCGATGAAATACAGAGCGCCGCCGGCCAGGTCGCTCTGCGTCCCGCAAATCCCAATCACTTTCATTTCACTTCCTTGAAAGCGGACCTGATACCAGGAACTGTCGGCGGCGCCGCTGCTGCCGTGAATGTCGCCTTCCAGGGTAATATCCTCCATGGCGCGGGCATCAAACGGGAAGCCGTACACCGTGCCGTTTTCATAGCGCAAAAGCTCAAAGCCGTAATCGTCGGAAAGCTTCAATATGATTTCGGGATTTCCGTCCGCGTCCAGGTCGGTGACGCAAAATTCCACGAACGTTTTGGGGGTTGGGAACTCGTAGCCGTACCAATTGGTGATTTCGCTTAACAGCAGGGTGGCTTCGCCTGTTACGCCGCCAAAGTTGTTGCACTGGAAGTAGGTTTGCTTGCCCGCAAGCACCTGCCCGTACGCTTCCATCATGGCTTTTAAGGCGATGGGGGCCGGGGAGGGCGTGGAGGCGGAATCGGCCGGGGTGGAAGCTGGCGTATCCGTGGGGGCGGTTTCGGCCAGGGCGGCGGGGGAAACGATGGATATTGCGAGCGTTGCAATAAGGGATAGAATAAGCAGAGCCGATAACTTTTTCATAGTAATACCTCCTTCAAGGCGGGGCGTTTTGGATCATCCAAAATTTAACGATGCAGTGAAGGAGGTTTGTTCCCGGGGGAGGAGATTTTACTTTGGTGAAAATTTGAACTTATCTGACCAAGATTTATTATATGTCAGATTGATTTTGAATTCTTTGTGCAATGCAGCGTATCAGATAGTGATTATCGGCAAGACCTTTATTCAGCATGTATTCATGCATTTTTTCATCCTTATTCTTAATTGTTTCTAAACGCCAAAGAATACGACGTTTTACAAGCATAGTGTCATTATCCATACATTTTGATAATTGACTAAGCGCAAGAGTAGATAATTCTGTTGCAGCAAGATCGAATAAACAATAGACTGCCTTTAACCTGATTTCCTCTTTTTCATTGTATATTGATGTTACAACGTATTGTGCGAGCGTATGAAGTAGGGAGGAGTTTCGTTCTAGTAACTTGCTATTAAATGTGACTGTTTCAATGAGGTCAAGTACCTGTACATGTTCAGCGCTCTTTGTATTAGCAGATATTGATAGCATTTCAATCAGCTCATAGTCCATTTTCTCTTTAATTATGGCAATAAACAAACGCGCTGCAAATAAAATGATCCATTCGGTATCTTGAAACAAATAATCACAATGGTGCTTTTGAACGATAAGTTCGGATAGAGTAGAAATTAGCCTATTCTTAATCAGTGTAACATCATGAATAGTTGCATACGCCTCAATGGCCAGGCAGACTGCTTCCCTTTTTGTCGAGATTGTTTGCTCTGATCGAATAAGTGTATTTTCTATAGCATCATACATTCGAACAAGTTGCTCATCCAGAAGATCCTTACCATTTATTCGAATCAGGTTTTGAAGTGAACCGTACGGGTTATCCCCCCATCCAATATAAGCCCCACCTCTTCCTTGAATGATATTTCGCTGATCAATTGTTTTGATCTGCTCGTAAATAAAAGCGACAGGATTATTATAGTCGATTGTGTCAGAGGTATAATCACGCTGAAAAGTGTTTGACATGTGCATCAGAACTACTTGGTCAAGTTCATTAAGTGATATAGTGCAATGCTCTTTTATGTATAGAATCACAGGGGCTAGATGACGGTAAGTGGCCTCTGCATTCTTATCTTTAATCACTAAAATGATTTGGTTTACTAAAATGGATTGAGTTTCTTCTTTTAATCCTTCAATTTTAAGTGCTCTGATACAATCAAGGGCACCGTCATAAAAGAATTTTAGTCTCTTTATAAATAATCTTACAATAATCTTGGCGATTCTTTCATTATCTGATCTCATTGCGGATGCTTTTAATGCTGGGAAAATATATTCCCCAACCTTAACTATTCTGTTGGTTTCATCCTCATCAATCCATTCATCAATTTCTTTTAAAAGGCTATATGAGAATGAAGCAAAGTGGTAGTCAGAAAAATAGTAAGCAAATTTCTCCAAGACAATCAGTTTGGATTTAAACCTTTCATGAAATATCGGTATATTATCTACGCACTCACATATTTTTTCGATATCATTTTCATGCAATGTATCTGTTGTTTGCAAATGGTATTTGGCTGCTGCATCGATACCCTTTCCATTATGTTCAGTTGCAAGTATACAAAGCCATGCAATATACATCTCATGGCTTTGGTAGAGCTTTGAGTAAGTTGATAGCACCGGGATCATATCTCGTGGTGTCAGCGTTATTTGCGTCCAAGAACCATAGAAACACTTTATTACAAAGGACTCTGCAATTATCTCGCAGTTTGCCTCGATTGAAGAACCCATATGGACGGTAAAAATCGATTCCGTATCGCGTTCGTATAAAAGGTTGAAATTCTTTTCAAAGAGATGTGATTCGTTGCGATCAATCACTGGGTAATAGACTTTACTGTTCCTTTCATCTAGTAGCCTCTGGGCATCAGTTTTCGGCCTATATATATTGCCTAAGGCATCTATTTGCATTTCAAGATTGCGCATATCTATAAGTAAATCATTAATAAGCCAATCAGGGATATCTTGTATTTGGACCGCTAATTCATATGCGTTCTTTGAAGATTGATGTGCTGCTCGAAGGTCGCCATAGTAGTAATTGCGTATGCATTCCCAGCGGAGTTTTATTACTTCATAAATATTTTGAGGATGTAATATTCCAAGACAATTATTAATTTCGATATAGATATATTCATTCCATCGTTTTTGTCCCATAACTACTCCGAGAAATTTGGAGCAATAAAAATCAAGGTCTTTTTCCTTATCCTCCATTGATGTATTCTTAAAATCAAACCATTGAAGAAGCGAATTTCTTGTCTTATTCGAGGGTATAATGGTTTGTCGTGTGATTGGTGCCTCAATCGTTGATTCTTTATCAATTATTGTTATATCATCTTCTGGATATGCTAATCTGCCAGAGCAATAATCCCTATAAATGGTGACAATGTCCTCAACAAGGCTAATTAATCCAACTGATATGAATTCTTCAAAGCTATGGACAACCTGATACTTGCAGTTACCTTTACTTGCTATTTCGTTTTGCATTTGAGTTGGTTCGGTACAATCTGCATCACAAAATAGATAAACACATTTCTTTGACAATTCGGAAGCCCTTTTATGTTCCCTTAGTACCCCTGAAGGTGGACCATCTTTATTATCGATTAGAAAAATGCAAATATGAGAGTCGTCAAGTTTATGTATATATGATGATATAACAGGTTTTGTGCTAGCGGGAGGATCCTCAAATACAAACGCATCAGCAATTTTAGTTGAAATAATACCCTTTTTTAGGCGCATACGAATATCGTCATATCTTTTCTCACCACAAACGGAACTAATAAATACCTTCACCTTGTCTTTGGGGCTAGGTTTACTCATATAGACCTCCTATACATGAGAAGGAATTCTTGTCTTTTGGAGAAATGTATAATTCTGTATTATAAATTGTAACACATTTTAATCAGACAATCTATAGTAGAAAATATGTTGCAAAAAAAGCAAGGCCATAACATAAAGTTATGGCCTTGCTTAATCTTAATAAAATGTAATTTCATTAATATAGGGATTCTAAAGGGGCTTTGTCCCTTTAGCGGGGTTCAGGGGCAGCGCCCCTGAGTGTTTCCACCATATCGGTCTTTTCCCACGGCAGGTCCAGGTCGGTGCGGCCGAAGTGGCCGTAGGCGGCGGTTTGGCGGTAGATGGGTCGGCGCAGGTCCAAGCGGCTGATGATGGCGTTGGGGCGGAAGTCGAACACCTTTTCAATGAGCCGGGCCAGGTCTTCATCGGGCATTGTACCTGTGCCCATGGTATCGACAAACAGGCTGACGGGATGCGCCACGCCGATGGCGTAGGCCACCTGGATTTCGCACTTCTTTGCCAGGCCGGCGGCCACCACGTTCTTGGCGGCATGGCGGCAGGCGTAGGCGGCGGAGCGGTCCACCTTGGTGGGGTCCTTGCCGCTGAAGGCGCCGCCGCCGTGGCGGGTGTAGCCGCCGTAGGTATCCACCACGATCTTGCGGCCGGTAAGGCCGCTGTCGCCGGCGGGGCCGCCCAGAACAAAGCGGCCGGTGGGGTTGACGAAGAACTTCGTCCTTTCATCCAGAAGGTGCGCGGGAATCTCCGACTTGATCACGTGCTGGATAATTTCCTGCCGGATGATATCCAGGGAAACATCCGGGCTGTGCTGGGTGGAGATGACCACGGCATCCACGTGGACGGGCCTGCCATCCTCATAGGCCACGGTGACCTGCGATTTGCCGTCGGGCCGCATCCAGGGAAGGGTGCCATCCTTGCGTAATGCAGCCATTTTGCGGGTCAGGCGGTGAGCCAGGGCGATAGGCATGGGCATCATTTCCGGGGTCTCGTCGCAGGCGAAGCCGAACATCATGCCCTGGTCGCCGGCGCCGGTGTCGTGCTCGCTGAGTGTGTCCCTGGTTTCCAGGGCGTTGTCCACGCCCATGGCGATATCGGGGGACTGCTCGTGCACGGCGGTTAATACCGCGCAGCTTTTGCCGTCAAAGCACAGGTCGGAGCTTTGGTAGCCGATGTCCAGGATGACCTTGCGGGCGATGTCATCGATGGACACATAGGTGGTGGTGGTGATTTCGCCCATGACCATCACCATGCCGGTGGTGGCGCAGGTTTCGCAGGCGACGCGGGCCATGGGGTCTTTTTCGAGAATCGCGTCCAGAACGGCGTCGGAAATCTGGTCGCACATTTTGTCGGGATGTCCTTCGGTGACGGATTCAGAGGTGAACAGTTGACGCATGGGAACCTCTCCTTCTGCAAAATGAGGAATCGCTGATGAGGCATCAGCCTTTCAGAAAAGAAAACGCCTGCTCGGCACAAGCAGGCGGATTTGATCGGTTCGATCTTACCTTATCTGCCAACGCTGCCATATGGCGTGCCGCGTTGCGGGATTTGGCACCTAGCAAAAAGCCGGTTGCCGGGTTTCATCGGGCCCGTCCCTCCACCACTCTTAATAAGGTGTTCAATTTTGCAAGGGAATGATAACATGGGGCGGGGGTTTTGTCAAGGGATCTGTGCGGGAAGGGAGCTTTTTGAAAAAATCTCCCTTCCCGCGCCCATCCCTGAAAAACGTCATTTCTATGTATGATATAATTGGGAAAATTGAGAAACTGCAATCGAGGTGCGCCATGGATCAGCATATCCTCAAAACGCTTGTTCAAAACGCCTGTCCTTCCATTGCTTACCGCATCAAAAGGGAGATACTGAAGGAGGATATCCATTCTCCTGATATGATGGCGCTGCAGGAGGCGATATTGCGCGACCCGCAGGTGATGCGCATTTTAGCCCTTGCGCAGGAGGACGGCTGGCTGGGAGGGACGTTTCACGGAAGGGACGAGCCGGAAAGCGGAATCCGGTACCTGATGGAAAAAGCCGTGGAAGGCAGCCATCCCGTGGTGCGGGGGGCGCTTACTGCCATCGAAAACCGCGGCGTGGCGTTTGACAAGGGCAGCATGGAACGGGTGGGCAAGCCGCTGGATGATTGGCGTTTGGGCGGCTCGAAGCTGATGCGCGCCTGCGTGTTTGCCTATGCCGGGGCGGAGGAGCACGAATTTGTGCGGCAGGGCATTTTGGAGGCGCTGGAGGTTTTCCGGTCCGTACTCACCGTGCGGTCGGCGGAGGATATCAGTATGCCGTACAAGGGCAAGCTGGTGTTTAGAAAAGGCGCGCTGTGGCCCTGCATCTATCACCTGCGGCTGCTGGCGCACACGCAAAACTGGCGGACGGAGGACAATTTGAACATGCTGGCTCAGGCGGTGACGCGCCTTGGTGAGCTCTCGCCCATACCGGAAATAAAGCTTTTGCACAAGGGGCAGATCATTTCTCCTGCCAGCGTGTACATGAACGATTTTAAAGAGGACTTGGCCGGCCTTGACAGCGCGGGATGGGCCAAATGGTTCCACCGGGCGGAGATGATTGCCAGGCTGAATATAGCGGCGAAGGTTCCGGCGGTCATGCGGCAATTGCAATACGTATCTGGCCTGGTGAAAGAGGGCGGCGGCCTGTTTACGAAAGAGCTGCGCCATCCCTATTTCACGGAGTGGTCGCAATACATGGGCCTTGCGCTGGAAAACGACTGGAAAACAAAAAACCGGAGGGTCTATGACTTGACCTTCCGGTGGCTGCTGATTCAAACGTATGCCGGTATCGAATGAAGCAAAGAACGGTTATGAACCGTACTTGTCGTGAAACGTAATCTCCTCGATGCTCTTGAGCTTTTTCGCGCCGGGCTTGCGCTTGGGATAGCCTACCGGCAATAGGAACAGGCAGGCGGTGTCATGAGGCAGGCCCAGGATACGGCCGGCCTCCGCTACATCCAACAGGCCGATGAAGCAGGCCTGCAGGCCGTGGGCGGCGGCGGCCAGCACCATGTGCTCGGCGGGGATGAGCGGCGCGGCATTGGCGAACAGTGTGCCTACCGCGTTTCTATCCGGGTAAGCGTTCAAATAATCGATAAAGGGCTTGGTAAAGCGGAGCCGGTTCACCTTCAGGCCGAAATCATCCTCGTCAAGGAGGCTCAAATCCTCCTCCAGACGGGCGCAGCAGGCGATGACCACGGGGGCCTCGGCGATCCACAACTGGTTTCCGGCGGCGCGGGCCAGGGCCAGCTTTGTTTCCTGATCCCTTACGATGCCGAACAGGTGGTTTTGTCCGTTGCCGCCGGAGGGAGAAAGCCTGGCCGCCTCCAGCATGTCGCAAAGCGCATCCTGCGGGACGGGCTTATCCAGGAACGAGCGGCAGGACCTTCTTGACCGGATGGCTTCCATAAGCTCCATGGTGCGCTCCTTAATGCCGCGTTAGCAGCCCGCCCACAATGGTCCCGCCCAAGCCGCCCAGGGCCAGGCCCATGCGGTAGGTGACTGTAAACGCCTGCAAGCCTCGAAACAGGTATTCCGGGTGGCGCAGGCTGAAGCCAATGCCGCCGAAATGCATGTAGGCCTCCGACACCCAGCCCGTAAGCGCCGGGGCGTAGGAGGTATACAGGACGGTAAAGCCGTAGCCCCCCGCCAGCAGCGATATAAGGCCCAGAAACAGAATCAGCCTGCCAAGTGAACGCATGAAATAGCTCCCTTGCATGTATGAATGCATGGAACAGTATACCATCTGGGAGGCGGGTGTCAAGGGAAAGAAAGGGGAATATTCTGGCGGCATCGGTGCGGGGGTTGGGACAGGCCCAATTAAGGATGCGGCAGGTGTCTTTTCAGATAAGTTAGGCCTGAATATCCACCGGCCTCCCCGAAAAGGCATGGTACAGCGTTTTTGCTTTCAGCGGCAATAGCGCATACAACAGTCCCGAGGGCAGGATCACAGTCGTAATGACATCATCCGATGCATCCACAATGCTGGCAGAGATTAAGCGGCCTCCCTTTTTCTTTAAGCGAAGCAGCAACTCGCCGCTAAACAGGCCGTAAAGAAAGTGAAGCGTATCTTCAATCACTTGACTTGTTTCGCTCTTTGCGTCTTCTTCCGCGCCGCAATCGCTGCCAATATGCATATGTACATGCTTCCCGACGGAAACGATGATTTCGTGCTCATTTACGAATAAATCGATGGTACCGATGTCTTGATTGGGGCAGGGGATGATCAAATCTGGCGTGCTGGACTCATCCATGCGAGAAAAGTATTCAATCTCGGGAAAGCGCTTTTCAAAAGCTTCGCACAGCGCTTTTGCCGCACCGCCGAAAGCCGGTGCGCTGCTTTTATCATGATCCATGGCGGAACTCCCCTCAACAACATGAGTATACCAGGATGGAAGCGTATGCGGGATAACGAAGGCGGAGAGGGTGAGCTCTGTCTCCCTCTCCGCACTCTGGATGAGAAGCTTCCATAAGGTTTTGAACGAAATGTGTTGGTGCTTGCTTGTCAAAGGGCCTTTTCCTTGCCGCAGTTTTGGCAGAAGCGCCCGTCCGACGGGTTGCTGGTGCTGCAGTCTTTACAGAACCAGTGGCCTGGCTGACCTTCTCCGCAGGCGGTGCAGAATTTTGAGGAGCTCAGGTTGACGGCGCTGCATTTGGGGCAGACCCATTTGCCCACAGACTGGCTGGGATCGCCGTAGTTCAGGTCGCGCTTGCAGGCGACGACGATGATGCCGATCAGCCCCAGAAAGAAACCCCAGGCAAAGCCGCCCTCATACCCCTTGTTTTTGGATATGTACCTGGAAATTGCCCCGCAGATGCAGCCCGAGATAATCCAGCTGATGAGGTAACCCATGAATGATTCCTCCATAATATGAAGATATACGGGTCCGATCTGTGCTTGATTATACCATAAATGGGGAATTGTGCAAGATATCCAGGAGATATCCGTCAGTGTGCTTTTTCCCTGCCGCACTTTTGGCAGAAGCGCCCGCTTAACGGGTTGCTGGCGCTGCAGCCTTGGCAGATCCAATGGTTGGGCCGCGTTTCGCCGCAGTTGCCGCAGAAGTTGGCGGTGTCGGCATTCGCTGCGTTGCATCTTGCGCAAACCCACCTGCCCATCGGCTGGATGGGATCGCCATAGGTCAAGTCACGCTTGCTGGCGACAACGACGATGCCGATGAGCCCCAGGAAGAAGCCCCAGGCAAAGCCGCCTTCATAGCCTTTGTTTTTGGAGATGTACCTGGAGACCGCCCCGCAAATGCAAGCCGGAATGAGCCATGCGAGGAGGTATATGAAAATGATCAATCCGCCCGCGTAATACCGTCCCATGTACAATTCCTCCATGATAATGCAATAATTCGCATCGATACTTGATTATACCATGTATGGGAAATTGTGCAAGGAAGTGCGCGGAAAAAGGGGTTTCGCCCCTGCGGGGGCGACCAGGGCTTTCCGGTCCTCCATCTGGCTCAATCGTCGCGCTGGTTCGCTGCCGCTTCCATCGCTCGTTTCGCCAGCCTCCTCCGCCTCGCTTCATCCGGCACAGCCGGCGCTTCGGCTACGGAGCCCTGGACCTTCGGGGGAATGTTCTTTGACGGAATGTATGATTATACCGTCTATGGGAAATTGTGCACAGAAGTGAGTGGGGAAAAACAGCAGGGTAGGCATTGGGTTTTTCCTGGAGGATAATGGGCAGAAGAGTAAAATAGGATAAGACTTCGCCCCTGCGGGGGCGACCAGGGCTTTCCGGTCGCCCTGGACCTTCGGGGCATGCTCTTTGACGGAATACTTGATTATACCATGTATGGGAAATTATGCACAGAAGTGAGGGGGGAGAAAAGGGGTTTCGCCCCTGCGGGGGCGACCAGGGCTTTCCGGTCCTCCATCTGGCTCAATCGGCGCGCTGGTTCGCTGCCGCTCCCATTGCTTGTTTCGCCAGCCTCCTCCCCCGACGGCTCAATCGGCGCGCTGGTTCGCTGCCGCTCCCATCGCTTGTTTCGCCAGCCT
>JAEZIN010000025.1 GCA_023436585.1 Bacillota bacterium
CCCAGTCGTTTAGGTCATCGCTGGAGGACATGATTTCCGAGATGTATACTTTGGTTGGATTGGCGGCCATCAGGTCCTTTTCCGCCTGGGCGGCCCCGGCACCGTTATTGGGGTATCTGGGCGTGGCCGTTTGAAACGTCGTCCAATTGCCGCTGTCGTCCCGGCCATAAGAAAAATCCATGGGCAGGTTGTCGATATAGGCCCGGTCGATCTGCCTGCCGCGGCTGTCGGAGAGTATCACGGTCTCCCGCTCCGCACTGATGCGGAAATTGGTATGCGGAATCCTGTCGGCGGCCAGAATCCTGTCCTTTCCGCTGCAAAAGACAAGATAATAGCCATGGGGGGCGATTACCGCCTCCTTGGGGAATCGCCACTTCAGGGGATCGCTTTCCTTGTCGCTCAATGCGAACCCGTCCAGGGAAAGCGTCCTGTCCGTGGTGTTGTACAACTCGATCCAGTCGCTAAGCTCTCCGTCCTCATCCAGGATGCCCGTCTTGGCGTCCGCCATCACCTCGTTGATGCGGATGGCGCCTTCGGTGACGGCACTTGTGTCACGGTAGGCCAAAAAGCCTTCCTGCGTGTTTTCAAAGCCGGGGCTGTATTCCTGCGTCTGCGCGAAGGTAACGCCGTCGGCCTGCATGGAAAAGGACACGTCACTGTTCAGTATGGGTACGGAAGCGCTGTGGATAACATAGGCGCTGGGGTCAAACAGGTAGACTGTCTCCCCGGCGGAGGAAAGCTTGAACTTGGCGTGCAGCGGGCCTTGAGGCTCCGCGCTGTTTGTGTCGGAGGCAAACACCACCTGCCTTCCATCCGGCTCCAGCGTGGCATCCGGGAACAGAAACAAAATACGGTCGCTGCGGTCGGACAGGCCGACGTTCTTCATGTTGATGGGATGGCCGGTATTGTTCCATACCTCCAGCCAGTCATTGAACTCGCCGTTCTCATCGGGCACGGCAGAGCTGTTGGCGGACATGATTTCGCTGATGACCAGTCCCTTGTAGAAGGCCGAGGGTGTGCCCTGAGGGGCTTGTCCGTCGGGAGATTGCACAGAGGTCATGGCATGGGTCAGCGGCTCCCTGGGGAGTACTGCCACCATCAGGACAAGTACTGCAAGCAGCAAAAAAAGGCCGGGCAGCACGGAAGGTTTCTTCTGTTTGGGTCCGCCGGCTGGCTTGCGCTTTTGGGGCGAGCGCGGAATCGTCGTTACCTGCATGGAACAAAGCTCCTTTATCGGGGGCATTCCTTGTATCTAGGACAAAAGCATAGGGATGGATGAATATTCCATTCTACAGCATTATAACATACAATCCTTTCTACAAAATCAAATAAGATGGTTCTCATACAAATTTTGCAAGTATCAAGCGTTTTTATACGCGTTAATACCAAATTCACGGAAAAGCCTGCGCCATATGCTTCTTGTTTGATTGCCAACGCAAAAAAACGGAGCTGCCGTGGGAATTTTTATTCCCGTGCGGCAGCCCCGTATATGGAACCGGCTATATAATGGCATCCGCCGGCATGGCCGGCTTTTCACCGAAATACTCCACCATGGCGGCATCAGACAGGTTAAAGTACTTTTTGACGATTTCCCAGAAGTAAGTGGGGCGCTTTTTCATAACATTCCGGTTGAAATCCAGCCTTGTATTCCAGTACCGTATGGCGCCTTCCGCCGTAAGGGGCGAATCCACATTGATTGTTTTTTCATTGAATTCCGCCCAGCGTGCAAAGTGCAAAGGCATTTCCGGCGCGATCGTGGCGGCAAGGTCATTGAACGTTTCCAGCATGACCTGGGTAGTGAACGTCTGGAATATATGCCCCAGGCGGCGCAGGAATTTTTCCTTCATCTGACTGTTTTCCAAAAGCTTTCGGATCAGTACGTTGTTGATATTCTGCTGACCGGCACCCTTGGGATCCAGGTAGGAAGTCGGGCTGTCAAACTTGGAATTGAACATGCCGTAATCCGAATCGTAGAATATCCAGCGCCACTTGTTTCCTTCGCCTTTCAGCTTGTAGAAACGGATGTTGCCGGGGTCGGAGTTGCCAAAGAACATTTCCAGGGCCATGTAATCGAAGTAGTTATCCACATCGATGCGGTCTGTAATGTATTTCAGGTCCTCCTCTTTTGTGCCCGGGGACAGGTTCTTGACTTTGGCGATCATATCCTTGTATTCCTTGTTGCTGCCGTACACCACGGTGCTGCTGGATTCCAGTATATCCATGCGATCGGCCTGCTCCAGGGGGATACCCTCATGCTGGGCTACGAAGAACCGGTCCACCCGCTCCCGCATGTTGTAATGGCCCCAGTATTGGCCGTTCAGGTATACGACCACGGGATTGACCGCCTGGTGGATGACGGTGGTTTCCAGTTTGTCGATAAGCTTTGACTGATATGCGTCGTTGATGCGCGTCCAGACAGCGTCGTTGCCGCTGATGCGCAGCACAAAGGATTTGTACTGCGTAAATGTCCGGTCGCTGAACAAAGGCGCCTCAAAAAAGGGCTTTCCCTGGGCGGCCTTCGCCCGCAGCTTGAAGGATTTTTGAGGCATATCCAGACTGTACTGCCCCTGCAGGCTGAATTCTATCCCCTGGGACAATACCTGCGCGCCGTCCTTCGTGTAGTATTCCACAAAGCCCGGCCTTGGCACCTTGCCCAGTGTGCGGTAGATGGGTTCGCCGCCTGAGCCTGCAAGCTTGAAAGGTATCTTTTCCTTGTTCAGCGGGCCGCCTGTGGCCAGCATGCCGTCCGTTTCATTCCAAAGCTCATTGGGGTCCATTACCAGGGAAACTACGGGCAGCGTGTGATAGACGTTAACCAGGTATGTCTGCGTCACGGTTTCGCTGGGCTGCAGATCCTGCTTAAAGGCCCTGGCCCGCACGGGCGTGGTCAGGTTGATGTGGATGGGGCTGCCGTCATATACAGGGTGCTGCGGGGTGGGGATGCTGCCGTCCAGGGAATAGTGGACGGTGGTCCCGGCCGGCACATCAATGGACACGGAAACAGGCTCATAGTACAGGCCGCCCTTTAAAGAAAAGGAGGGCACCTGCGCAAAGCCCATAAAGCCGGTGCCGTTAACATTGCCCATGGTGGGGGCGTCATAATAAAAAAAGCCGTTCAGGCCGCTGGTTCTGCCGTAGGAAATATTCGTGGGAACCAGTGGCAGGCTGATTTTGTCCAGTACCAGGCCGTTGGGATCGGAAA
>JAEZIN010000009.1 GCA_023436585.1 Bacillota bacterium
TGACAGGCTGGCATTCTAACCAACTGAACTACCGGGCCACTTGGCTGGTGGGCCTTCAGGGACTTGAACCCCGGACCAACCGGTTATGAGCCGGCCGCTCTGACCAACTGAGCTAAAGGCCCATACCCTAAAGGGAAAATGGTGACTCCTAGGGGACTCGAACCCCTGTTACCGCCGTGAAAGGGCGGTGTCTTAACCGCTTGACCAAGGAGCCCTGTCAAAACTCGGGGAGAAGGCATTGTGGTCGGGGTGAAGGGATTTGAACCCCCGGCCCCATGCTCCCAAAGCACGTGCGCTACCAGACTGCGCTACACCCCGCTATACGGCCGCATCTCACGAGCGACGAAATGTATTGTACACGAAAGCACCTGCATTGTCAAGGGCCTTCCATCAATTTTTTCACGGGCCCGGTTTATGGAAAAAGCTTGATTTCATATGGTTTTCAGCCAGGCGAGAAGTTGCGATTGGATGATGTCCAGCTCCTCCTGCGGAAAATAGGCGTGCCAGGAGGATTGAAGCGTGAGCGTGGATACCTCGGCGTTCACCAGGCCTTTTTTCAGCCTTTCCAGGCTGTCGGGATGGACGACCTCATCCGCGCCGGACTGTATCAACAGCACGGGGCACTTCATATGGGATAGCTGAGGCTCCGTGCCTGCCACCAATTTTAATAGATCCAGCGCCCGCGGTATGGTCAGCAGGTATCCCAGCGGCGTGTAAAAGCGCACATTGCTGGCTTCATGATAGGCTTTGGCTACCGGGCCATGCCATTTTGGAGGCAGGAGCGCCACCTGAAGGTCGTTTCGTATGCCGCCTAACCTCGTCCGCAGGCGGAGGGGCGTCTCCCATAAAACCAGGCCATGGGCCGGCCCAGCCTGCAAGGATGCATTTACGCCAAGGAGCCCGCCCATGGAGTGGCCCGCCAGCACGACCTTTTCATATTGCGTAAGGCGTGATTGAAGTGCCGCATTGACGGCCTCCTGCCACTCCCGGGCTGTGTGCCGCGCAAAGTCCCATGAATTCTTGCCGTGGCCGGGCAGCAGGATCGTTTCTGCGGCATAACCGGCTTCGTTGACAGCCTTAACGAGGCGGGTAAATTGTCCGGGTCCGCCAAGGAAACCGTGTACAAACAATACAATCAGCGAAGCACCCGGCACGTGGTACAGCGTTGGGCGGTGAAATTCCTGCATATTGAATCCTCCCCCCCTGTATTGTACCGCAGACCGGCGAGTACACACATAAAACCAATCAAAAGGCTTGAACAGTTCGTGCTTTGGAGGTAAAGTGGAAAATGATAACTCAAAAAGGATGGGAACATGGATTATCATATCATACGCTCCAAAAGAAAAACAGTTGCGATCCATATTCTGCC
The DNA here is from genome assembly GCA_023436585.1 of Bacillota bacterium. Taxonomy (GTDB): domain Bacteria; phylum Bacillota; class Clostridia; order Christensenellales; family Aristaeellaceae; genus JAEWAH01. Next base: position 1,370 of record JAEZIN010000009.1, read on the forward strand.
CGCAGGCGCTGTGGAAGTCCGAGCCCCTTTAAAAATGGCCAAAGCCGATATCGACCGCTTTGTGGCAGCCAAGGAAAAATGGATACGGGACAAGCTTCTTTTGATGAAGGAACGGTCTGCCGGCAGGGCGTTGTTCCGCCTTGACTATGGAGATCGTGTTATGGTCATGGGGAGGGAATATCCTATCACAGCCAGGCCTGGGAACGGCATAGGCTTTGATGAAGCGCAACTTTTTATGCCGCCGGGGCTTATATCCGGGCAAATCAAGGATGCCTGTATCCAGATATATAAACAGGCTGCAAAGCGGATCCTGACTGCGAAAACATTTGAGTTTGCCGCAAGAATGGGCGTATTGCCGGCGAGCGTCAAAATAAGCTCCGCCAAAACGCGCTGGGGAAGCTGTTCCGGCAAAGGAAGCATCAACTACTCCTGGCGGCTGATTTTGGCAGAAGAAGATGTGATTGATTATGTTGTGGTGCATGAGCTTGCACATATTAAAGAAATGAACCATTCGGCGCGGTTCTGGGCGATTGTGAGGGCCATCCTGCCGGATTACAGTAACCGCAGGCTTCGGTTGAAAGCGTTTCAGAGGCTGCTGGACGCGCAGGATTGGGCGTAACGTGTGCAAAGTGAGGCAAGGATATACATTCTCTAAAAGATCATGAATTTTTTCTTGCAATTGATGACAGGCGATGCTATAATTCGTAATTGGCACATCCTTGCGCTGTACAAGCGTTACAGCGCCATACGTCCATGAGGAGGTGAAAGGAATGAATAGGTACGAACTGACCTACATCATCGACACCGCGCTGGAGGAATCCGCCCGCAAGGAATTGATCGAGCGGTTCACCCAGATGATCGTGGCAAACGGCGGCGAGGTGGAGAAGGTTGATGAGACTTGGGGCAAGCGCCGCTTGGCCTACGCCATCAACTACAAAACCGAAGGCTACTATGTATTGACCACCTTCAAAGCGAATGGTGAGGTCCCCAGGGAAATCGAACGCAATCTGCAGATCTCCGACAGCGTGATCCGGTATCTGGTGGTCAAGCTCGAAGAAAAGCGCTCCAGCGTGAAGCCCCGCCCCGTGCGCGCGGCGATGCCCGCTGCCCCCGCCGCTCCCGTGAATGCGGAAGCTGCGCAGGATGCTTCCGAAGAAGCCGACGCGGAGGAATGACCCCCAAGGGAGGTACATGAGATGAACAAAATCATCCTGATCGGCAACCTTACCCGCGATCCTGAAACGCGCACCACCAGCACTGGGCTCAATGTGTGCTCCTTCACCATCGCGGTGAACCGCCGCCGCAGTTCCCAAAGCAATGCGAATCAGCCCGAAGCGGATTTTTTCCGCATTACGGCCTGGCGCCAGTTGGGCGAATTGTGCCAGAAGTACCTGGCAAAAGGGCGCAAGGTATGCGTGACGGGAAGCGTCTCCGTGTCTACTTACGAAGGTAAGGATGGCACGACAAGAGCCTCCCTGGAGGTAACCGCTGACGACATTGAGTTCCTCTCCTCCCGGCAGGACGACGGCGAAGGCCGTGTCTCCGGCGGCGCGCCTGGCGCGGATCATCAAAGCACCGGCGGCTTTACCCAGGTGGATGAGGACGAGCTACCATTCTAACCCGACAAGAAGGAGGATTCACCCATGTCTGAGGATCGTGGCGAGAAAAGGGCACGCCCCCGGGGCCGCAAGCCCCGCCGCAAAGTGTGCGCCTTTTGCGTAGATAAAATTGAATTCATCGATTACAAAGATGTCAACCGTCTTCGCCGTTTCACCAACGAGCGCGGCAAGATTCTGCCCCGCCGTATGAGCGGCAACTGCGCCAAGCATCAGCGTCAGCTGTCCGAGGCCATCAAGCGCGCCCGTGCCATCGCCTTGCTGCCCTTTACAGTCGACTGATATTTCGAAAAAACAGGCCAAATGCTTAGCATTTGGCCTGTTTTTTCGTTATTCGCATGATTCGCTTGCATACCTCACACCGGCCTTGGAAGGTGTGGTAGCCGCCCAATGCAGCTCTCCCTGTAGAGAACCTCTGCACAAATCTGTCTGATGCATATTTACTGTTTGCCTGCGGAGCAACCCGCATTCTTTATGTATCGTCTGGAGGAAAGGGAATTTTAGTCTTAAAACTCGACATTTCTTCGACATTTTTGTCCATTTTCCAATGGATTTGTAACTGTTTGCAGAACAGGTAAACATACCTTGTAATAAACTGGTAAGAATTATGTGTACGTGTCTCCACATGTGGAAAACTCCGCTTTTGGGCGGGATTCTCCACATGCACAAACGAAAACGGCGGCAAATAAAGCGTTATATGGTGCAAAACTGTGGATAACCATGTGGATAGTGTGGATATGTAGGTTCGGACAACACTTGTGATTTTATCATCATATACATGCAAAGCATATCCGGCATATGCAATGCATATATGCGGAAGCGTATGCGCTTGCTGTCTAAAAAGCGCGAAGAATATGGCATTTTGCAAATGATGCCGGAAAAATGGCTGTGCATGCAACATTTGCATACGCGGCTTTGCGCATGTTCATGCGGACATAGCGCGGGGGAAGGAGGCATAGGATAGCAGCGGGAAAGGATGTGGAAAAAGTGACGAAGCCGCGTCACGATTTCGTAAAACGCCGTTTGATCACCCTCAGCCTGTGCGGTGTTTTTCTTTTGGCTTTGGCGGGACTGGAAGGATATATTCAAAGTGGGAAGGGGCCTTTTGCTCCCCGGCCGGCTGTCCCCGCCCATCCTGCCCAGAGCGTATCCGCTTCTGAGGATATGCCCCTTGAGGGTCAGGTGATTTGCGTCGATCCCGGCCATGGCGGGTATGACGGAGGCGCCAAGGCCAGGGACAGCGGGGTTTGGGAAAAAGTCATCAATATGGCTGTGGCGCAAAAGACCGCAGTGATATTGGAAGACTTGGGGGCACGGGTGGTGTTCACCAGGACTGCGGATTATGCGCTGTGCGATGAGGAAAGGCCCAAGGGCAGCACAAAAAAGCGCCAGGACATGGAGCGGCGCATTCAAATTATCAAGGATGAGGGCTGCACCATGGTCATCAGCATTCACATGAATGAATACAGGAACCGCAGCCAAGCCGGGCCGCAGGTGTTTTTCCGCAAGGGAAAGAATGAAGGCCGATTGCTGGCCGGCATTATGCAGCAGGCGCTGATCAGCGGGCTGGAGCCCAAGCGAAAGCGGATTGCACAATCGGAGGATTTCTTTATCCTGCAGCTGGATATCCCCTCCGTGCTGGTGGAGTGCGGCTTCATTTCCAACGCGGCAGAAGAAAAGCTTCTGCTCAGCGACGAATACCAAAAAAAGATCGCCAGGGCCATCGCCGCCGGCGCGGTGGAGTATTTTCAACTGGCCAGGAGGCTGACGGAGAGCCAGCCATAGGCTCCGGTAAAATAAGAGGCCCTTTTCATCTGTCTATGGAACACTTGCCGTAATAGGAAGCATATCATAAAAAATCTGCTCCTTCCTCACATGCATTTGGAAGGAGCAGATTTTCATTCTTTACTTAATTTAGGGATTCCAAAGGGACATTCCCATCTGGCTCAATCGGCGCACTGCTCACTGCCGTTCGCATTGCTTGTTTCGCCAGCCTCCTCCGCCTCGCTTCATCCGCCACTGGCGGCGCTTCGGCTACGGAGCCTTTGGCGGAGCCTCTCCGTCGTTCCTTACGCCTTTCCGTTGCTGCCCAGGACGTTGACGATCTTGTGGCGGACCATGTCGCGCAGGGCGGTGCGGGCGTCGGTCAGATACTGGCGGGGATCGAAGTGATCGGGGTGCTCGGCAAAGTGCTTGCGCAGCACCGCGGTGAAGGCCAGGCGCAGGTCGCTGTCGATGTTGATCTTGCAAACGGCCAGCTGGGCGGCCTTGCGCAGCATGTGCTCCGGAACGCCCTGGGCGCCGGGCATGTCGCCGCCGAACTGATTGATCATGTCCACGTACTCGGGTATGACAGAGGAAGCGCCATGGAGCACGATGGGAAAGTTGGGCAGCTTTTGTGCTACCTTCTCCAGTATGTCAAAGCGCAGGCGGGGTTCGCCCTTGAACTTGAAAGCGCCGTGGCTGGTGCCGATGGCGATGGCCAGGCTGTCGACGCCGGTGCGGGATACGAATTCCTCCACCTCGGCGGGATCGGTATAGCGGGCGTCGTCGTCGTTGACGGCCACGGCGTCTTCCACGCCGGCCAGGCGGCCCAGTTCGGCCTCCACCGTCACGTTGCGGTCATGGGCGTAATCCACAACCTTTTTGGTCAGCGCGATATTTTCTTCAAACGAATGATGGCTGCCGTCGATCATCACGCTGGTGAAGCCGCCGTCGATGCAGCTTTTGCAGGTTTCAAAGTCCGCGCCGTGATCCAGATGCACCGCCAGGGGCAGATCGGTATCGATCAGGGCTGCCTCGATCATCTTCATGAGGTACACATGCTTGGCATACTTGCGGGCGCCGGCGGAAACCTGCAGGATCAGCGGCGAATTTTCCATTTTACCGGCTTCGGTGATGCCCTGGATGATTTCCATATTGTTGACGTTAAAGGCGCCAATGGCATAACCGCCTTCATATGCCTTGCGGAACAATTCCCTTGTGTTGACAAGTGGCATTCAAAAAAACCCTCCTTGCGTCGATTCAGCTTATTATATCAAAGGATCATCTTTTTGAACAGCACTCTGCGTGCATTCGTCAAATTTCTCACAAGCTGTATCGTATGTAAAACCATTCCACTCCGGCTTGCGCTTTGAAGGAAATGGATGGTATAATCAAAGATGGCAACATGGGTGTAAAAAGGAGACCTTTACATGCGGGTTGGAAAAAGATTGTTGGTTTTGTTTGCAGCGCTGGCGCTGCTTTTGGGTATCCTGCCCTCGGGGTTTTCCGAGGAGAAGGCATTGTATACGGCGGTGACCGCGGATGACTGCTTTTTTCGCGAGCAGCCAACCGAAACGGCGAAAATGGTAACGCGCATCGCCAAAGGGAAAACCATCGAGCTGCTGAGGGTGGATCCGGAGTGGGCTCTGGCCCGATATGCGGGCAAGACCGGTTATGTGGTGCGCACCCAATTTTACAAGGTGGCAGCGATCGATCCGGTGAACACGCCTCCCTATGGCGTTTTCAAGCATACGTTTATGGCGGCGGCGGCGGGCATAACGCCGGTTCTACACGCGCCGCAGGCGGATGCGGAGGCGGTTATGACACTTACGGAAGGCGCGAAAGTAAGCATACTGGATATTACCGACGGCTGGGCGCGTGTCCCGTTCCGGCGGGAGTACGCCTATATTGACACACGTAACCTCAAGGAACTGACGCCTGTATCAGCCACAGACACGCCCAGAAGCGGAGAAACGCCCATCGCGGCCTTTACATCTTACTATAAGGTGGTCCAAACGAAAGACAACAAAGGCCGCATGAACAACATCCACGTTGCGTGTGAACGGTTAAGCCGGGTCATTGAGCCGGGGGAAGTACTGGATTTTAATGCCCATATCGGCCCATACAACAGGAAGATCGGCTACATGGAAGCGCCGATTCTCGCGGATGGCGGCACGAAGCTGGGGTACGGCGGAGGTACCTGCCAGGTATCTTCCACCTTATACAACACGATCATGCAATTGCCGCATATTACGGTTCTCCGCCGCGTACCCCATGGCCCCGGCGGAATCTATTACCTGCCCCACGGGATGGACGCGGCTGTGGGAAACGACACGCAAAACCTGCGTTTCCAAAATGACTACGATTTCCCGCTCCGGGTGGAGGCCAGCGCCCAGGACGGAGCCCTGTTCATATGCATCTGGAAGCAGTAAGGCACCATGCGGTATGAAAACGTAAGCGTGGGCCGGTTTCAAAGCCGGCCCAACCGTTTTGTGGCCCATGTGCTGCTGGGCGGGGAAACGGCAATCTGCCATGTGAAGAATACAGGCCGCTGCCGCGAGCTGTTTGTGGGGGGCGCAAAGGTGGTGCTGTCCGAAAGCATCAATACCTTGCGCAAGACGCGGTACGATGTCATCGCCGTATACAAAGGGGACAAGCTCATCAACATCGACAGCCAGGCGCCCAACCGGGTGTTCAGGGAATGGGCAGAGCGCGGCGGTTTCCTTCAGGGTATCCGCCTGATCCGCCCGGAGTACGCTTATGGACAGTCCCGGCTGGATTTTTATGTGGAAACGGATGAAAAGCGCTGCCTGATTGAGGTCAAGGGCGTCACACTCGAGGAGGACGGGCATGCGCGCTTCCCTGACGCCCCCACCCAGCGGGGGGAAAGGCATTTGCGCGAGCTTATCCACGCCGTGTCGGAGGGCTATGAAAGTTACGCGTTTTTTGTGATCCAGATGAGCGGTGCGCGCGGCTTTTCGCCCAACACGGATACCGATCCCGCCTTTGCCAAGGCCCTGAGGGATGCGGCGGAGGCGGGCGTCCATGTGCTGGCCTATGACTGCCGGGTTACGGAGGACACTCTGGTTATGGGGGACCCGGTTCCCGTTTTTGTATAGTTTGCCTGTTAAGAGTTGCCGTTGCGAAAATCAATCAAAATGTGATAGCATATGACCTGCGAAGGAGGTGTCTGCATGGGCAGAAGGTTCCTGTTACTTACCCTCGGCTTGCTGTTCGTGCTGACATGCACCCTGGCGGAGGAAGGGTCTCTCCCCTTTACGCCGGTTGACTCAGCACTTGCGCAGGCGCCGGCCGATTCGGCGCCGCCAGAGGCGACAAAGGCTCCGGAAGCGTCCTTTGTGGATCTGCTGCTGTCTGTGGCCCAGGAAGAGCTCGGATATACGGAAAAGAAAAGCGGCTACACAAAATTTGGCGAATGGTCCGGCGACCCGTACGCGCAGTGGTGCGCCGAGTTTCTGTGCTGGTCCGTAAACCAGACAGATAAACGCTATGGCACAGACCTGCTGAAGAAGCAATATCCCCTGTACAGCGGCAGCAATGTGGGCCGGGACTGGTTCATCGCCAGAGGCCGCTATGTGGACAGGAGGGGCACCATCGACGACTGGGGTGCCCAATGGTTCCCCGGCAAGCAGGCGCCCATGCTAAGGGATGAGTATATTCCCCAGCCGGGCGACTGGATGTATTTCACCTGGCGCAAGGGCCGGGATACCGATCATGTGGCCATGGTGGAATACACCGACGTGAATGATAAGGGGCAGGTGGTCATCCATACCATCGAGGGCAACAACCCCTCCAAGGTGGCAAGGAAGGAATACCTGCTGTCCGACCCCACCATACTGGGCTACGGCACCGTGAAGGATATGGCGGAGGTCACCATGCGCCCCGGCAACAAGGGCGAAAAGGTGCGCCAATTGCAGGCGAAGCTGAAGGAGCTTGCCCTGATCGGTGAGAATGATATCGACGGGGTTTTCGGCGGAAAGACGGCCGTGGCCGTCCGCACTTTTCAAAAGGATTTTATGCCCGGCAAGCATGTAAACGGCATTGCGGATATGGAGACGCAGTTTGCCATAGCGGATGAGATTGAAAACAGGTTGGATGCAGACACCTCCAATTGGCTCGTGGCCAACGACGGCGGCTGAAAAGCAAGCTGCAAATAGGGCTGTCTCAATGCGAAAAATGCGCGGCGGGACAGCCTGTTTTTTTATACCATTCAATAGCTGCCGCATGCGTGCGTATAAAGCGCTTTACTTCAAGCAAATGTTTCAATATAATTTGTCATGGCAAATACGCGGAGCGGCCTGATTGATTGAGAAAACACATTTGGAACATGCAGCATTTACACGAAATAAAAACGAAGGAGGGCGAAAATGCCGCCATACTTTGGCATGCATCTTCAACGGAAAACAGGTTGTTTGCCTGAAAATTATGTGGCGCAAATCTACGCCGCAATCATGGGCTTTGGCTGCCCTTTCAAAAGCGGATACGGATATGGGTTTCACGAAGTCGCAACGTACGAAGAAATTGTAAGCTGGAACCAAACGAAACTGCAGCAGGGATTTAAGCTGGGCCGTACGGAACACTGCCGTAATGATTATATGCAAATTTTGTTTGATTCCCAGGTTTTCAGCGAAATGCGGGGATTTTGGTCATATGACGAATCTGAGATCAGCTTTAGCCTGATCATTCCTGAATACGATATCCTGTATTGTGATGGGAACAGCAAAGAACGTGAAGCAAGAATATCCTATTTGCGCATGCTGGGAATTAGAATATGGGAAACAGGTTTGGTGCATGCGATCCAAACCAGTTTGGAGATAGATGGCTATTTCAATTTGGACAAGGTTCTTGCCGGCGAAAATGTGATGACCCGCCCATTTGCGATCATTCCAAGGGATGCATTAAAGAATTTCAAAAACACGTATTTTGAGGGTATGGTTGATGTGGTGAATAACGGCGTTTTATTGGAGAAAGACAAGGACCTTTGGAACCGCAGCCTTGAGGCGGCCGAGCAGGAATATGCACGGTACCGCCGCTCAAGACATTTTTGAACCGTTCAGGAAGTTATTTTCAGCATGGGCCGCATATGTAAACGATAACCAAATGTGCAAAATACCCCACATTCAAAAAAAGGCTGTCCCAACGCGCCTGACCCGCGTTGGGACAGCCTTTTTACCGGCTTGCTTATGCCCCTGCTTCCCTGGTATAGTTCAGCAGCCCGCCGGATAGCAGCATACCCCGCTGGCGGCTGGATAAAGGCAGCGTTACCTGAAATATGATTCCCTTTGTTTCATTGACAAGGGTGAATGCTTCCGCTCCGCTTTCCATCTGCTTTCTGGCATCGGGGAAGGTGATTACATCGCCCTGGCTGATTTTTTCATAATCAGTGACATCCGCAAACGTTAGCGGCAGAATTCCGTTGTTAATGAGATTATCTTTATGAATGCGGGCAAACGAGGCGGCGATAATACCCTTCACCTTCAGGTACAGGGGTACCAGCGCCGCGTGCTCCCGGCTGGAGCCCTGGCCGTAATTCTGCCCCGCCACCAAAAAACCGCCGTCTGCCGTCTTGGCCCTGGCCGGGAAATCCGGGTCCACGGGCGTCAGGCAATAGTCCGAAAGATACGGAATGTTGCTGCGGTAAGGCAGCAGCTTGGCGTTGGAGGGCATGATGTGGTCGGTGGTGATATTATCCTCCATTTTTAGGAGCACGGAGCCGGTCAACTGCTCCTCCAGTGATTCATTGACGGGGAAGGGATGAATGTTGGGACCGCGCACCACTTGCACCGTATCCTCCTGTCCCGCTTCCACAGGGGGCAGGATAAGGTTGTCGTTGACCATGAACGTTTCCGGCATGGCAACATCAAGATTTACCTCCAGCCCCCGGGGGTCTGTGAGCACGCCGGCAAGCGCGGTGGCCGCCGCCACCTCGCAGCTGGTCAAATACACCTGGGCGCTTTTTGTCCCCGAGCGGGCATAGAAGTTGCGGTTGTTGGTACGCACGCTGACCGCGTCGCTGGCAGGGCTTTGGCCCATGCCGATGCAGGGTCCGCAGGCGCATTCCAGTATGCGCGCGCCGGCCTTGATCATATCCGCCAGCGCGCCGTTTTGCGCCAGCATATTAAGCACCTGCTTGCTGCCGGGGGAAATGACCAGCGACACATCCGGATGGACGGTTTTCCCCTTTAGGATGGCAGCGACACGCATCATATCCAGGTAGCTTGAGTTGGTGCAGGAGCCGATGCAGACCTGATCCACCTTGATAGGCCCGATTTCGCTTACCTTGGTCACGTTGTCGGGCATATGGGGCCGGGCCGCCAGGGGCTCCAAACCGCTTAAGTCAATGGTCAGCGTTTCTTCATACATTGCGTCTTCGTCGGCGGACAGAGGCATATAATCCCCCTCCCGGCCCTGGGCCTTCAAGAAGGCCCTTGTGACCTCATCGCTGGGGAAAATGGAAGTGGTTGCGCCAAGCTCCGCGCCCATATTGGCGATGGTGGCCCGCTCGGGCACCGACAAGGTTTTCACGCCCTCGCCCGTGTATTCCATCACTTTTCCCACACCGCCCTTGACGGTTAATTGGCGAAGCACCTCCAGTATGATATCCTTGGCCGCCACAAAGGGGCGCAGGGAGCCCGTCAGCCGCACGTTTACCACCTTGGGACAATGTAAATAGTACGCGCCGCCACCCATGGCCACCGCCACATCCAGCCCGCCGGCGCCGATGGCGATCATGCCCAGCCCGCCGCAGGTGGGGGTATGGCTGTCGCTGCCTAAAAGCGTCTGGCCGGGAATGCCAAAGCGCTCCAGGTGCACCTGGTGGCAGATACCGTTGCCGGGCTTGGAGCAGTACACGCCGTGCTTTTTCGCCACGGTCTGTATGTATTTATGGTCATCGGCGTTTTCAAAGCCGGTTTGCAGCGTGTTATGGTCGATGTACGCCACAGACTTTTGGGTACGCACCCTTTTCACACCCATGGCCTCAAACTGCAGGTACGCCATTGTGCCGGTGGAGTCCTGGGTCAGTGTCTGGTCAATTTTGACGGCGATCTCCCGTCCGGGGATCAATTCTCCGGCCATAAGGTGGGCCGCGAGTATTTTTTGCGTCAGGTTCATGATGCCCTCCATTGCGCATGCAATCCTGTTTTTTGTATACAAGGATAATGGTTGCAGTATACGGAAGCTGATTGCGCCTGTCAAGGCGGTTCTGACAAAAATGCACGAAAGATACAACCGGGCGCGGGTCAGAAAATGGACAGCTTGTAAAAATTGGCGGCGGACCGGCCTTCTAAGTGGGTGACTTTCCGCAGCGAAACACCGGGATATTTTCTATTGCGAAAGGACAATCGACACTGTATACTGGACGGGTATTCCTGGGGTATGCACTGCCGGCTAGAAACAAAGATAGATTTAATGCATGAGGGTGGAGAATAACATGCTGCAAAAGCCAAACGTGAGGGATTGGTTCGGTTACGTGGTCGGCCTGATTCTGGTGGCTTTCGGGACGGCACTGTATGCCAAAAGCGCCATGGGCACGGCGGTGGGCTCCTCCCTGGCGTATGTGGTCAGCCGCAAATTTCTGTTTTTCAGCTTCGGCGTATGGACGTATGTGGTGCAGGGGTTAACCATGCTTTCCATGATCGCCATTGTCCGCAAAGTCAAGGTGGACTACCTGGCATCCTTCTTGACATCGGTGGCGGCGGGATATATGATCGACTTTTTCATATTCTGCATCCGTGCGCTGCCCACCGACACGCTGGCATTGCGCATTCTTTATTACTTGATGGGATATTTGATCCTCACTTGCGGCGTGGGAGCGCTTATGCTGACGCGCCTGCCCATTGCGCCTTTTGATATGTTCCTCCGGGAAGTAAGCTACTACAAGAACATGAGCATACAAAGCGTCAAGCTGCGCTTTGATATGGTCGTCCTGTCGGTAGGCCTGATCCTGTCTATTGTGCTGTACGGCAGCCTGGAGGGCATTGGCGTCGGCACCTTCTTTGCCGCCTTGTCCAACGGTCCCACCATCCAGTGGATGCGCAAGCGCTGGCTGCGCATCCTGGACAGCATACCAATCATGCGTGATTCCCAGGCTAAAATGCCTCCGGCAGCGGATAATCTTTGAGATATTCCTCCATCAGCCCGCATTCGTCAATGAGCTTGAACAGCGTGTAGCGTGTGCGGTAATCCTTGGCACAATGCATGGATACATGCAACAGAGGTTCGTCCACATGAAGCTCCGCGGGCGTCATAGGCGCACCCAGCTCCCGCATGGCGTTTTCGATGCTCTTAAGCGATGGAAGCTCCAAAATAACTTCCTTTAAATGAGAAAAGCCTTCTTGCGCTGCTTTGATGCGGCGCAGTTGTTCTTCCCAGGTGAGAAAATCACCGGGGTTATCCTGAATAATGGCATTGGCCGCCTCGTTCCCGTAGGCGAAGCGGAGCCACTTTTCCCTCTCCTCCCGGCTTTGACGCCGGGACTTTATTTTTTCAAGATCGAGCTTTGAAAGATCCTCCTGCGCAAAGCGTGTAAACAAAGGCCAGCACAATAGTGTCGCCACTCCGACGGATGCGCCGTGGGCCGGCGGATGGTTCCCGTGAAGGATCTGCATCATTTCCCAATAATGGGCGATGTTGTGCTCCACCGAAGCCACCGCCCTGGTGTGGCCGACAATCATAATGGTTACGCCGGCCAGGAGCAGCGCTTCGATGAGGATGCGTATGCCCTTTTCCGTCCTTTTTCGTATTTCGCCTACGTTCTCCACCAGCTTGTTCACTGCGTCCAGCACAATTTGACCGCACACCGGGCAGTACGTTTCGCCGTTGATGATGCTGCCGATCAACCAATCCGCCCTGGCGATATATTTGCCCAGCACATCCCCCACGCCGGACTGCACCATGGATAGAGGGGCCGTTCGCAGAATGTCAATGTCGCAGACAATGATCTCCGGACATACACCGGCCCTGTGGATCTTTACGCCGCGCAATAAAAGCGGAGCCACCACGGAGGTGTACCCGTCCATGGAGGGAGCCGTGCCGATACAGACGAAAGGCAGCTTTGTACGTGTGGCGCTTATGCGGGTGGTATCGGTGATGGAGCCCGACCCCACGCTTACCAGAAACTGAGTTTCAGGTTGAATGGATAAAAGCACCTCGCCGCAGGCCCGCTCATCCGGGTCCATGGCATGCTCCCGGCGGATGACGCAGGGGATCACCGAAAAGCCGGCTTCCACAAGGAGGCGCTCCGCCTCCCGCCCGGCGATTTCATAGGTGTTGTTGTCGGCCACCAGCACGCAATGGGTGCCGAGGTTCCGCGCTTTGATGTAGTCCGGCAGATGCTTCATTAGGTCCGTACCCACATAGATATCCTGGGCCGGCAGATGGTGCTCCAAAGGACACGAACACGCAAGGCCCTTCAAAACCAGCTTGGAGGAAGCGTCATAGCCGATGGTCACGGGCATAGCAACCGTCTCCTTTTATAGAGGGATCATAACACGCAGTTTATTTCTTGATATCTCATTCGCCTGCGGTTTTGCGTTTTCCTGCCGGAGGACCGGTGGAGCGGCCGGCTTAAAAAAAAGCGCCTTTGCCAGCGGCAAGGCGTGATTCTGCCTGGTGCACCGGGATTTTAAGCGGACGTTCCTGCCCGATTCTGTTCTCCCGGCCGCTTTCAGGCAATCAGAAACGGTCAAAAATCCATTGCATTGGAAACAAGCAAAACATACCCTCACAATAGAAACACAAAATCATGAAGGCAGAATAGTATGAAGCGGAGAGGGTCTCCAAATCTAAGTAAGGTGATGTCTTTATGATCCAAGATAGATGCAACGGGTACTACCCCGCAATGGGATATGACAACGGCTATGCCGAGCCCGGCACCGATATCGTGGCGCAGAACGAATCGTACGGCAAATGGCAAAAGCCCGTATGTGACAGACAGGTTGCCCTGAACGCGTCAAGCGGTGGCGCCGGCCCCCTGCCCATTATTACGACTCTGCTGTCCAGCCCCATCAATGTGGTTTCAACGTCCATAGATACCACCGGAATGGGCAATACAAACAACCTGCTGACATTCACCAGCAATATCAGCTTGCCCCTGGGGATCTCCGTTACGCTGAATTTCCAGATCCAGCGCGTATACAACAACGGTTCTCCCCTGAATGTCGGCTCCACCTATACGTTCTCCACGACGGTTGTCGTATTGGAGTCGGAAGCTTTCAGCTTCCAGTTCATGGACGCAAACGTGCCGGAAGGCTACTACACCTACTCGGTGAGCCTGTCGACGAACTCCATCGTCGATATCACGCCGGGTGCCACGGTCAACAACGCTGTTCTCAGCGTGCTTGCTGTCGCTGTCTGATAAGGGACGGAAAAACACCCACAGCCGGGTCGGCCTCTGTATGGCAGACCCGGTTTTTGCATGCCTTATCTAGCCCTCGCGGGCTTTTTTCAACGCACTGATATCCAGCTTTTTCATTTGCAGCATGGCTTCCATCATACGCTCCGACTTTTCGGGGTCGGGATCGTTCATCAGCTCGTTGAATTCCACGGGAACCACCTGCCAGGATACGCCAAATTTATCCTTGAGCCATCCGCACTGCTGCGCGCTTTCATCCCCGCCCTCCGTAAGCTTGCTCCAGAAATAATCGGCCTCCTCCTGGGTGTCGCAGTTGATAATAAAGGAGATGGCCTCATTAAATTGAAAAACAGGCCCGCCGTTTAGCGCCAGGAAGTCCTGGCCAAAAAGCGTAAACTCCACGGTCATCACGGTGCCTTCCTCCATGCCGTGTATGTCATGGCCGGCCTTGCCGTAGCGGGTGATCGTGCCCATTATTGAACCGGGGAATACGGAGGTATAGAACCTGACCGCCTCCTCCGCTTGAGAGGCGAACCAGAGGTTGGGGACAATTTTGGAAATCTTGCTTGCCATGGGATTTACTCCTTTTCCTTAAAATCCGAAACTGGCGCTACAGATACTATACCAAAAAAAGAGGTCATCAAAACAGCGCCGCATGCGGACGAAAATACAGGCTCATATCCGCCCGAAATCGTTGACAATTGGAGAGCGCATCCTCTATACTTTGTTTTACAAGTTTTTTTTATAATGCATTTTACGGAGGCCGGCCTTGAATACGCGGATGCGCCTTGGCGGAATGCTTGTGCTCCTTTATGCCCTGGGAATTGTTATTCTCCTCTTTGGGGGATATACCGGCAGCGACGAAAACGAAATGCTCCTGTTCGTTTGCAACGCCCTGTTCACTGGCTTGATACCCCTTATGGTCGCTGCGTTTGCAGGCTATGCCTACATTCAGAACAATGGTGTCAATGCCCTTTTTATGAGCTGCGGCATGCTTGCCCTTGGCATGGGGTCGGCCATTGCGGGGATACTGCGTTTCAGGCCTGATTCGGCTAATATGTCCGTAACGGTATACAACACCTGCCTGTTTCTCTGTGCCGTATGCCAATTGGCTGCCTCCCAGAAGGTGTTTTTGCTGAAGACAGGGTCAAGCAGGAACCGGGAATGGAAGCTTGCATTTGCTTTTGCCATGACCTGTTTTCTGGTCACCGGCTTGCTCGCTGCCGCGCTGAGTGGAATGACACCCTATTTTATGGATCACAATGGTTCCACCAGGCTAAGGGACGCTGTGCTTTTACTGTCAGCCGCCTTTTATTTTTTCGCTTTTTTACAAATGCACAAACAGTACAAAAACTACAGTGCAGGGTATCTTTACTGGTATTCCCTGTATCTAGCTATGATGGCGCAAGGCGCCTTGGCTGTTTTTATCACGGGCGGGCTGGGGACGATTATGAATTGGGCAGGGAGAGCCGCCCAATACATCGGGGCCCTGTTTGCCCTTTTTTCCATTTTGCAAGCCGTACAGGCGGCGCAGCGGCACGGAAGTTCGCTGACTGCCATTATGGCGGAATTTTTCTCGGGGGACAAAGATAACTATATCAGCCTGGCGGAGCGCGCGGCCCAGGCAGTAATTACGGCGGATGGCAAAGGCCGCATATTTTTTGCCAATTCGGCCGCGGCGCAAATGCTCCATTATGATAAAAGAGAGCTTATGCTCTCCTCGTTTTTCGATTTGTTTCAGGAACCGGACAGAAGCTTTATACGCCGGGATTTTGAGATGTACACCCTTCACAAGACCAGCAGGCTTGCCATGCCCATGGAGATGCAGGTATCCGGCAGGGGCGGCAGGCTTGTGCCTGTGGAAATCGCCGCGATCTACAGGACCCTGCCCGCAGGCTATGCCTGTACCTATGTACTGTACGATGTATCGGAGCGCAAACAGGCGGCACAAGCCCTTCGAAGGAAGGAAGCTTTGCTGCAGGACATTATCGACGGCACCGAGGACCCGGTTTTCATCAAGGATTGCAATAGCGTAATCCTGATGGGCAACCGCGCCTTAAGCCAGGCCATGGACTTGCCCCTGGAGCAGATCATAGGCAGCACGGATGCGCAGGTCTATACCGATCCCGAGAAGGCAAAATACATCATGGATAACGACAGGCAGGTTCTTATGCTGCGCTCTGCCATGTCCTTTGAGGAAACAGTGCCGACGCCTGATGGACCTAAAACCTATCTGACCAACAAGACGCCGTGGCTGGATGAAAAAGGCGGCTTGCTGGGTATCATCGGCATTGCCCATAACATTACCTCAAGAAAGGCTATGGAGACGGAGCTCAGGCGGAAAACCGCGGAGCTGGAAGAGAAAAACCGGCTGATCACCGATTTTTTCATCAACATCTCCCATGAGTTCAAGACGCCGCTTTCCATCATTTTGCTTCTTACCGATATGATGGAGGAAGAGGCCGGCCGCATAGGCATGCCAAATGCGGATGATGCGCGTTTCCTGAAAATGATGCGAGTAAATGCCTACCGGCTGAGGCGGCTGGTTGCAAATCTTTTGGATATCACAAAACTGGACGCCGGCTTCATGGAACCGCAATGGGATCACATGGACGTGGCGGCCCTTTTGAAAAGCGTTGTTGCTTCGGCTGATTTCTATGCCGCCAAAAAGGGCATTGCGATGTCCTTCTCTGCATGCCCTGATGAACTTTATATGTCCACCGACAGCCTTATGCTGGAGAGAATTCTGATGAACCTGTTATCCAACGCCATGAAGCATACACCCCCGGGCGGGGCGATCCAGGTGGCGTTTTCAGAGCGTGACGGAACAGCCGTCATCACGGTAGCAGACAACGGCGAAGGGATCCCGGAGGAAAAAAGGGATGTAATCTTTGACCGTTTCAGGCAAGTCAATACTTCCCTGGCCCGCACAAGCGAGGGATGCGGCATAGGCCTATCCATCACCAAGGCCTTGACGGAACTTTTGGGCGGCAAGATATCTTTTCAGAGCGAGCTTAAAGTGGGAAGTGTTTTTTCTGTAGAGCTGCCTGTGAAGCACTATCAGGATGATGGGCATAATGCCGACTTCAGCGGTATGGGGCTTCATAGCCGCGTGCAGATGGAGTTATCCGATATCGACTTTGGTTAATTTGCTCCTGTGGGCTTTATGGGCCAATCTGATTTTTTCGATCATGGTCGTAGCATCCACCGGTTTTACCAAAAAATAATCAGCGCCCATTTCCATGGCACGGCTGATCATGGCGCTGCTGGCAATGGCCGATAAAATAATAACAGCCGGCTTTTTGCCATCCATTATTTTCAGTTGTTCCAACACCTGCATGCCATCCATGTCCGGCATGATAATATCCAGAAGCATCACATCGATCTTTTCCCGGCGGATTATATCCAGTGCTTCATGGCCGTTGCCGGCAACGCCTGCCGGCACAATGTCCGCGTACTGCATAAATAACCGATGAATAATGGAGGTAAGGTCCCTGTTATCATCCACAACCAATACTTTGATAAGGTCGGTCCCCAATGTGCTCACTTGCTTTCGTATAATATTAAGCTAACTGAAAGCATCATATCATTCCCCGGACAGGAATGACAAGAGTGAAATGCGCATAATGGAAAAATATGTCGAGATTTGAGGGATAGAGCGGAATATGGCTGTCCCTGCAGTACAAAAAGCGTACGGCGGAATAGGAAGGCCTGCCGTTTTTTTATGCACGTCAGCCCCGCACCGCCTGTGCCAAAAGGAGTACGCCTCGTTCTATCTCCTCCTTTGTCATGTGCCCGTATCCCATCAAAAGCATATCCTGATGCCTGCCCTTTTGAATGCTGTGCCGCTCCGCCGGAACAATATATAGGCCCTGGGACAGGCATGCCTCGTGAAAATCCTCATGAAAACACAGGCCGGGAAACCTTATGCAAACGTGCAGCCCCGCCGCGTCGCCATAGGGAATGAAGCCATCCCCGAAGGAATTGTGCAAAGCCTTTAGCAGCGTTTGCCGCCGCTGCCCATAGACTTTGCGCATCTTCTTTATATGCATGTCCAGTTTGCGTGTACGCAGCAGCATCGCCAGGGCGGCCTGCTCAAAGGGCGGGTTTTGCACATCCGTATGCGTGCGCAGGGTGAGCCACCGCTTTTGAAGCTTTGCGGGCAGCAGCACGAAGCCAATCCGAAGCGCCGGGAAAAGCGTTTTGCTGAAGGTGCCCACATAGATTACCCGCTGAGGGTCCAGCGTGTACAGGGGTGCCACCGGTTCGCCCGCATAACGGAATTCGCTGTCGTAATCGTCCTCGATTACATAGATGTCCTTTTCCCGGGCGTATCTTATGAGTGCGGCCCGGCGCCCGGCCGGCAGAATGCCGCCCAGGGGAAATTGGTGGGAAGGTGTGACGTACGCCGCGAAGGCTCCTTCGCCGGGCGGAAGAAGATCCGTATTCATGCCGCGCTCATCCGCCATAATGGGCGTTACGGGACAGCCCTTGTTGTGAAAGGTTTTGAGCATGCCTGTATGACATGGGTCCTCCGCAAGAAGCGTCCTTCCTTGTTCAAACAAAAGATCGGCAACAAGGCGCAGCGCGTTTGTCGCGCCTGCCGTAATGAAAACGCTGTCCGGATGCACGTGAAGGCCGCGGCTTCGGTACAGCCAGTCCGCGATTTCACATCGAAGCTCCATTAGGCCCTGGGGCCCGGTATAGCCATAGCATGCAAGGGGAAGTTCCTCCATGGCGCGCCGCATCATCTGCCGCCACAGATAGACAGGCAGGAGGTCCAAATCGGGGCTGCCGGTGCGGAAGTCCGCAGTAAGGGCTCTTTGCGGCCTTTGTTGCCCAGCATAATGCCTCCAACTGGTATGTTCAAACATGCGTCCTACTGGTTCTTTACCATGCCGGTTTGATGACTATAATCATACCATGGCTTCCTTGCAAAGGAAAGACCTGGAGGGAAGGCGCTATGGAGCATGGCATAAAAGGGCCGGCCTATTTGTTTTTCGCCTTTACGCTGGCGGGTACCAGCGTGGTTGCCGCCCGTTATGTCACGGGGAAGCTGGGCATCTTCACGATCACGTCCATCAGTTTGGTTTTTGCGCTGCTGTTTTTGGTCCTCCGCTACAGGAGAAGGATATTTCCTATAGCCTTCAGGCTGTCCATCAGGGAATACATGTACCTGGCACTGCAGGCCATATGCGGTATATTTCTGTTCCGCATGTTTTTGCTTGCCGGGCTAAGGGGCACCAGCTCAGGGGAGGCGGGGATCCTGACCAGCGCGACGCCTTCCATTACGGCGGTGCTTGCCATACTGTTCCTGAAGGAGCGGGCCGGCGCGGGTAAGCTTGCGGGCATCGCGCTGACCATTGCGGGCGTGCTTGTGATACAGGGCATTTTGCTGCCTGGGGGCAGCTTCTCCGCCGGGCACTTTGGGGGAAACATGCTGGTGATATGTGCCGCCTCCAGTGAGGCGCTTTTTAATATTCTGTCCCGTTCGTTTGCCGTGAAGGGCAGGGAAAGCCCCCGGCCCGGCCTGGAGCCGCCCGTCCAAACGGCCATCGTATCGTTTATGGCGTTTATGCTGTGCCTTATTCCGGCGCTTTCAGAAAATCCCCTTGCGCGGCTATCTGCTGTCGGACCGGCCGGCTGGCTGGCGCTTGCATGGTACGGTGTTTTTGTCACGGCGCTGGCTTTTATATGCTGGTATGAGGGAATCCTGCGATGCGGAGCCCTGACTGCCGCGGCGTTTTCCGGTATGATGCCTTTCACCTCCGCGCTTTTGTCGTTCCTCATTCTGGGCGAAGGGCTTGGTATCGTGCAGCTTTCGGGCGGAATGCTTATCGCCGGCGGCATGGTGCTGCTGGGTGTCAGCGCCGCCCGGGAGAATGCCGTGCGCCGGGATGCCTAAATAATATCCATGTGAAAGGATTCGCCGCCTTGCCAGCGAATAGGAAATGATTGTATGAAATCCATTGTATGCGGCAAGGATTCTTTTGCGGGAGGCTTTACCCATGGAGGATGCGGTCAAGGATTTAAAACAGGATAATCATGCTTGCGAAGCCATAGAGGTTATTGAGTATGACCAGGAGAAATGCAAAAAATATCAGGTGGGCTGCAATAGGACGGATGCTTTTTCGGCGCTCGCCGATATACCGGAAAAGCGGGTTCGCTGGATCAATGTGGATGGGCAGCACACACAGGAGATGCTGGAGGCGCTGTGCGCCCCCTTCCATATCCATCCCCTGGTGATCCGTAATATTACCAACAAGGAGCAGCGCGCCAAGATTGAGGTTTATCCCAATTTTCTGTACATCGTGGCCAAGATGATCTACTTTTCGGCAGAAGAGATGGTGGTGGAGCACGTCAGCTTCCTGCTGGGGAAGAACTATGTCATCACCTTTGGGGAACTCAAAGGGGACGTGTTTGACTCCATCCGAGGCTGGATTGATTCAAAAGGCGCGCATGTCCGCGGTTCCGGGGCCGACTACCTGATCTATCTATTGCTGGATGCCATTGTGGAAGGATACTTCGACGTGCTGGAGGTGCTCAACGAGCGGATCGATGCTCTGGAAGAAATGGTGATTGCTGAGACATCCCAGGAGCACCTGCACGTGATAAGGGAGATCAAGAAATCGCTCTTGCTCGTAAACCGGTACATCTGGCCGCTCCGGGACGTGGCCTCCCTGATGGGCAAGGAATCCACGCCGCTGATCGCTTCCTCTACCGAGCCGTATTTAAGGGACGTGTACAATCATATTGTACAGGCCATCGATTCCACGGAAACCAGCCGGGAGCTTTTGTCCAGCCTGACCGACCTGCATATATCCAACACCAGCTACAAGCTCAATGAAATAATGAAGGTGCTGACCATCATCTCCACCATATTCATTCCATTGACCTTCATCGCGGGCGTGTACGGTATGAATTTCCACTATATGCCGGAGCTTACATGGCCATGGGGGTATGGAGTCACCTGGCTGGTGATGCTGCTTATCGCGGGATGCATGGTGTATTATTTCAAAAAGAAAAAATGGTTCTAGCATGAAAAAAGGCCCGGCGACGGGCCTTTTTCATGCCGCTGTTTCCTTACCGCATATGCCGCTTCCTGAGCAAGAGGGCAAAAAGGACGGCAGCGGCCAGGAACAGTACTGCGGCGGCAGCAAATTTAAGAGGTCTGATTTCATAGGTGATAGGGTAGCCTTTTTCCAGGACTTCCGCCGTGAAGGCATGAATGTCCAAATCGCCGCCATGCTCCGGGCAGGCCCGGCGGAATATGCCCGTAATCTTCACTTCATCGCCGTGTATGCCGTACTTTCCGGCCAGCGTAATATCAGGAGGCATGATCCGGTTATCCGCGAATACGCCCACCGCATTGGCACCGTCGGATACGTTGATCCAGGTGTAATTGCCGCGTACCATGATGTCGCCGATGACTTCGCCGGTAAAGACAACTTCCTGTCCATCCAGCTCCTTTGCCTTCTCAATCAGGCCGGTGCTGGTTACTTCCGCGGCCAACGCCAGGTGGGGAAGCAAAATCATGGCGATGATGGAGAGGATAAGCGCGGTTAGCATTTTTGACATTTCTTTTTCACCTTCACCGCAAAATATGCGCCCAGGGCCAGGATCGACATAAACTCCAGCCGGGCCAGCCACATGATGATAATATAGGTGACCTTCAATACCGCAGGCATGGAGGAGGATGTAAGGCCTGCGCTCAAGCCTACATTGCCGGTGACCGACGCGGCTTCAAAAGCGGCCAGGCCGAAGGGATAGCCGCACAGCATACCGATGAGGGTACCCAGTGTATAGGTCACAATATAAGCCATCACGATCAAAAGCGCGCTTCTGGCAATGCTGTCGTCCAGCAGGACATCCTTGATGTGGTGGTATTTTTGCACAGCTACCATGGATTCCGGCTGCACCATGCGTTTTACATCCTTGCGGAAAGCATTGAAGATAATGCCCATGCGCAAGCCCTTGAAGCCGCCCGCCGTGGAGCAGGCGCTGCCGCCAATCAGCATGGCGATGATGATGGCGAACAGGGCGATGTCACCCCACTCCTTGTAGAACTGACGGGCATAGATGGTCATAAATCCCGTGGTGGTATGACCGGAAATGAGCTGGTAAAAGCCCTTGCGGAACATGGCCACCGCGCCGGGATAGATATGGTTCTGCATAAGCCCCAAAGCTGCAACAAGAGTGAGTACTGTAACGGTTATGGAGAAGGAAATCGTCTCTATGTTCTTTGTCAGCTCCCTTTTGCGGCCCGTAAAAGCCGCATAGTGAAGCGCAAAATTGAACGAGCCAATCACAAAGAACACCATGGTGATTATTTCATAGAACGCGTCATGATAATAAAGGATATTTTGGCTCATTGGGCCAAAACCGCCTGTGCTCCATGCAGACATGAAGATCCACAGCCCGTGCAGGAAAGCGCGGTCCACTGCCATGCCTGCCCGGAGCCCGGCAATCCACAGGACAAGCGTACCCACAGCCAGGTAAGCCATGCTGATGATCCAGATATACCGTGCGGTATGGACGACATTTGGCAAAAGCCGTTCATCCTTGCCTTCGCCCACATACATTTTATACGCGCCGTTGGATCCCTTGATAAGTACCGTCAGCACCAGTACCACCATGCCCTGCCCGCCCACAAAGGTCAATATGTGACGCCACATGTTGATGCCATTGGACAAGTGGTCCATATCCTGTATCAGTGTCAGCCCCGTGGTGGTAAAGCCGCTCATCACGTCAAAGCAGCTGTCCAGATAGCTGAGGTAACTGCCGCTGAGGTAATAGGGCAGCGCGCACAGCAGCATGCCTGTAAACCAGGCCCCGGCGGTGACCACCATGCCCTCACCCCATCCCAAACGCTGCCTGCGGTATTTGCCAAACAGGAGCATCAAAAATCCGCCAATCAGGAGCGAAATGGAAGCGCCAATGGCAAAATCAATCAAAACAGACCATTCACCGTACAGGAGGGAAGTGATGAGGGGGATAAGCTCTACCAAGCCCAGGCCGACGATGACGATTCCGATGTAATAACATATGGGGCCAAGCTGGCTTTCGTGGTTCCGTTTTTCGATCATGCAAGATCACCATCCGCCCAGCAGCGAGATAACAAAGCCTGCAAGAATCAGCCCGCCGGCAAACAGGATTTCCGCCAGCATGCCCAATGCGCCGTCACGGATTTTTTTCATACTGGTCTCCTCCTGTCATCCCGAAAAATATTCGGAGAGCATCTTCATGTTGCAGTCATGGGAAAGGGCAATGACGCTGTCGCCGGCGAGGATTTGCGTATGCCCGTCAGGGATGAAGGCATCCTTGTCCCGTATGACGGATATGAGGATGGTGCCTTTGGGCAGGTTAAGCTCCGCCACCGCTTTGCCGGCTGCCAAAGAGGTTTGCGACACAGGCATGTCCTTTATACGCACATCGCCCACCTTTTGCTTCAGCATCTGGTTGATACCGGCCCAGTCCACCTCATGCTCAATCATGCCGGCGATATGGGCTGTGCTGCTGACGACGGAATCAACGCCCAATTGCTTGAAAACCTGTATATTCTTTGGATTGTTGACCCGGGCAATTGTTCTTGGCACGCTAAAGTAATCTTTTGCAAGCTGGCAGGCGACAAGGTTGTCCTGATCATGGCCTGTGACGGCAATGAGAATATCGGCATGTTCAATCTCGGCATCCTGCAAAAAATGGATGTCCGTACCGTCCCCGTGCACCAGGCTGACGCCAAGGTCGTTCAATTCGCCCGAGATTTTTTCGCATTGGGCGTCATCTTCTTCCATGAGCACAATTTTGTGTTTGCCGGGAGCCAGCGTCTTGGCCAGATAGTAGCCCACCTTGCCACCGCCTACAATGACGATATACATCTTGCTTCACCCCCCTGTGGATGCATATTCCGCAACGACCAGCAGGTCATTGTGATCAACGACCGTCCTGGGTGTCTGTAACGCGAACGTATCATTCCTGATGATGCCCAGAATGGCCTCGTCCCGGATTTCGGCCATGGCTTTTCCGATCAGGCGCCGCTGAGGCTTGATGATCCGGAACGCAACGCCCGTGCCATGGATGTTCAATGTTTCCGCCTGGCTTTCATGCAGCAGCTTGCTTTTGATCTTCGCTACGGCCAGCGTTGTCGGGCAGACAGTAGTCATCCCCATTTTGCCCATGATAGCCTCACGCCTGGGATCGTATACCCTGGTGATGACCGCCGGAACATGGAACAGCTCTTTGGCCACCTGGGAAATCATGATATTCATATTGTCATCGTCTGTGACGGCTGCCAGCGCATCCGCCTGTTCCACGCCGGCGCTGCGCAATACATCCTCGTCAATGGGCATGCCGGTGATGGTCACGCCGTTGAAGCCCGAGCCCAGCGCATCAAAATGGGCAGGATCACTGTCGATGACGACCACATCGTGGTTCTCCTGGGATAGCTCCAGCGCAAGATTGGAGCCTACCTTCCGGCAGCCCGCAATGATAACATACATGCTTATTCCACCTCTTCGCTGCTCTTTGCCTGCCTTATATTCATCTGTGCCTGTGTCTTATTCACCGGAACGGCAGGAACACCATAATCAATGCTTCCTGTTACGTTGAAACCATACAGCGCAAGCCTTTCCAGGTTGCGGCAGGAAGGTTTGTACGTCGGGTCCAGGGCGTAAGCGGCCCTGTAATGCTGGCGCGCGGCTGCGTCATCCCCTGTCAGTTCATATAAAATGCCCAGCAGGTTATGGGGCTCCGGGGCATCCATATCCATGGACATGGCACCGGTGATGATTTCACGTGAAAGCTTGAAATTTCCGGCGGCCAAGGTCAGCGCGGCCTTTTCTATGGTCGCAAGGAAAGCGGGAGACGGCACGGTTTTCTTCATGTTGCATCCTTCCTTTCCGAAGAATGATTTAAGTATAAACCGCCCGGCATAAGGATTGTGTGAATAGGATATCCCGGTTGTGATGATTCTGTGAATAATCAAAAGGCCGCCCATGCGGGCGGCCATGACAGCGGTATTTATATAGATTACAGCTCGTCGACCATTCTGTAGCCGATGCCTACCTCCGTAATGATGTATTTGGGCTGGGCGGGGTCCTGTTCAATCTTGCGGCGCAGGTTGCCCATGCTGACACGAAGGGACTGGGTATCGTTATTGGGCGCGCCGCCCCATATCTCCTGAATCAGGAACCTGTGGGTCAGCACTTTGCCGTGATGGCTGGACAGCAGCGTCAGCAAATGGTACTCCGTAGGTGTCAAATGGACTTCCTCATTGGCTATGGTGACACGGCGCTTGTCGTAATCTATAA
The DNA here is from genome assembly GCA_023436585.1 of Bacillota bacterium. Classification (GTDB taxonomy): domain Bacteria; phylum Bacillota; class Clostridia; order Christensenellales; family Aristaeellaceae; genus JAEWAH01. The sequence continues at coordinate 26,434 of JAEZIN010000009.1, forward strand.
ACAAATCGCCAAGCTTCCAGGAGGTACCGCCTCCCCCTTCTCCCTGCTCTTGTGCTCTTCGCCGCAGAGATACGCGGATGCGGGCCAGCAGCTCCGCGATGCTGAAGGGCTTGGTCAGGTAATCATCCGCCCCCATATCCAGCGCCTGCACCTTTTCCCGCTCGTGGCCGCGGGCGGAAACAACGATGACAGGCATGGCCGACCATGCGCGGACCGTACGGATCACATCCAGTCCATCCATGTCCGGCAGACCCAAATCCAGCACCATTACGTCCGGATGATGGGAAGCGGCCATGGCCAGGGCCGTGGTGCCGTCCTGCGCCTCCAGGCAGCTGTATTTTTGTGTTTCCAGCGCCACCTTGATAAAGTGGCGGATGGGTTTTTCGTCTTCCACAACGAGAATCAGCGGATTCATACGCTATTCCTCCAAAGGCAGCGCGAAACTGAACATGGCGCCGCCGGATGCTTTGTTTTGCGCCAGGATGGTGCCGCCGTGCGTTTCTACAATAGATTTGCATATGGAAAGGCCGATGCCGATGCCGTGACGCTTCATACCGCCGCCAGGCCTTGTAAAGTAACGGTCGAATATGAAGGGAAGATCGTTTTCCGGTATGCCCTGCCCGTTGTCGCTGACTTCAAACACGGCCTTGCCGCCTTCCCCGCTTACTTTTATCTGGATCTTGGAGCCTGGCGGCGTATGCTTAATGGCATTGTCCAACAGATTGACCAGCACCTGTTCAATCAGCGTACCGTCCATGGGGATCATCATAAGCTCCTTAGGTATATCTATATTGATCTCATGCTGCCCGGACCGCATTTTAACGCGGGAGACAGCTTCGGCGACAATCTCCTCCACCGCCTCCATATCCTTGTGCAGCGTAAGCTTTCCGCCTTCCAGCCTGGTCAGGCTCAGTATATTTTCCACCAGGGTGCTGAGCCACTCCGCTTCCGAGTATACGTCGCCCAGAAAATCCTTGCGGATTTTGTCATCCAGCTCGTCATAGTTTTCCAGCATGGTGCCGACGGAGCCCAGGATGCTGGTAAGCGGCGTACGCAGGTCATGGGAGACAGAGCGCAAAAGGTCGCCCCTTAGCCGCTCCTTTTCAATCTCCATCTTCGTTCGCTGCTGCTTTTCATACAGCCGCTCCCTTTCCAGGGCAAGCGCGATCTGGGCGCCGATGGTATCCAGGAACATTTTCTGGCTGTCGGAAAGCACATACCTGTCAGGGAAAGCGATGCCGATGACGCCCAGCACGCCACTGGGGCCGCTGACAGGAAGGTAATAGGCGCCGCAGGCGGAGAACAGCTCCTTTCCCGCGCCGCTGGCCATGCCGGAACGATAGGTTTCCATCATGGCAGCCTTTTCCCGCTCTTCCTTGAATATATCCATGCCCGTTACGTGCCGCATGGTCAATTCTCCGCTCAAATCCGAAGCGCAAATCATGACGGAAGCGTCAAACAGGCTGCCGATGTCCTTGGAGGCCACCTTCAAAAGCTCGGGCTTGCTGTTGACGGAAAGAAGGTTCTTTTGCAATTGGTACAGGATCTGGATGCGGTTTTCCCTGATCTCAGCCCGCTGGGACTCCCGCTTGGCCCGCGCTGTCAGCGTGCTGGCAATCAGCGCCACAATCAGCATGATGATGAATGTGACGGGGTACTCCGGGCTGTAGGCGATCAATGTGTAGTAAGGCTCCGTAAAAAAGTAATTGAACGTAAGCACGCCCAGCAGGGACGCGGCGATGCCGTACAGATAGCCTTCCGTAAGGTATGCGATCAAAACGACGCCAAGGTTGTATGTCATGATATAGTTGGATTCATGGAAGCCAAGGTTCCTGAACATGACGGAGATGGCGGTGGCCAGCGCCATGATCCCCGCGATCAAGCCGAAGGATGCCAGCATGCGCAAAAAGCGCACAGCAGGCTTTTGCACGGTGCTTCGCTTGTAATCCATGTCCTCAGATTGCCTGCGCGCCAAATGCAGCTTTTGCATGGGTTCCTCCTTGACAAGAGCCTGGAGTTATGTATCATCCTTTATATCAATCGCATCATACCAATGGAAAGAAAAGGTGTCAAGCAGCCGGTGGAATACCCAGGGCATTACGGTCTCAATGTGAGTAATACCGCTTCAAAGCCCGCATGGCCCGGAGCGTGACCCATTTGCTCTGTTCATTCTGTTTCCCAAAGGGGATCAGCAGACGGTCGCTGTTGTAGGTGTTTTCTAAGCTCCATCTGCCCATATCATCCTGTTTTTCCAGTACGATGCCGACGGTGTCGTCCATCCGGCTGTCCTTGATGGATAAGCCGGTCAGTATGTCCAGAATCTCCAGGGCGTCTGTCTGGTACATCAGGGGAAAGCCGAACTTCAGCCAGCCGGGCTTGGATACCCGGTTCAGGTTGTGACTTCGCTTGTAAATGTGATGGATCAGCATGAATTCGGATGCTTTTTCGATGGTGCCGATTACTTCCGAATTTCTTATCTCCCGTGGTATGGCGCTTAGGGCCTTGAGCGCCTTGACTACACCCATATGGCAGGTATGCCTGCCCCAGCAAGCTTCATAGTGGTCATACGGTGGGCCTTGCGGCGGATTCTCTATGCCGTCGTCAAAGCGCATAAAACTTGTAATCCAGCCGATGCCCTTTTGCACACCGGGATCGCTTAAAAGGCCCAGTCGTATCATGGCCCATACCATGTTCCCGGTAAGGCAGGGGATGACCTCAGACGGCCTTCCGCCTCCTGTTTTTATAGCCGCATGCTGAGAAAAGCCGCCCTCCTTTAGCTCCTGGGAGTTGGACAGAAGGTATGCGCATTGCTCCCTGATTTGGGGATTTGGATCGGCGCCAAGTTCTGCCAGCACAATCAGTGTCCATACAAGGCCATGATACTTCCTGGTATAAAAACCGGGGTAGGTTCGCAGATAATCCGCTTCCTGCTGCAAAGCCAGTATGGCGGGGACCAGGCCGGTTTCCATGATACTTCGTTTGGCAGACTCCACTTCACAACCCGCTTCCGGCTTATCCAGGATGTCTCTTAAAGTGAAGTAACGGACCGATGGATCATTTTCCTCCAGCAGCCAATCGGTAGGATCAGCCTTGAGAAGAACCTTCCAATTGTCCATATGCTTTCCCCCTTTTGTACGATGCGGAATCGCAACCGAAAAGACAGAACGCGCAGGTATGTTTTCGCCACGCGCCATAATTTCCCTTTTTCTGGGTGCGGATGCGTACAAAAAGCCAAGAGCGAAAACATAACATCCCCGGCCTTTGCTGACCGGGGATGTTTTCGTTGGATGTATTTTATACTTCCCTTATGTGATCCTGTTCCAGCGGCGCACCGTACCTTACATCGATGGACGCAATATCGCTCCGCCGGAAGAAGACATCGCGGCTGATGGATTCGGGAAGCGTGTACCCCTGCACCCGTTCCATTTTGCCATCGGTATAATGGACATCGATCTGACCGTCATCGGCCCCGCCTTTCACATAACAGACGGCTATGCCGCACACAGTAAAGGACAAGCGTCCTTCCCCGTCAAACTCCGCGGGCGCCACAAACCAGGGATCGAACTGAAGGCGGCCCTTGTCGACAATCACGCCCAGCTCGCCCCTGCGCATGATCACGGATTCCTTTACCTGACCGGTCATGCCCGGCTGCTGGCTCTTCCCGTCAAAGGAGGAATGAGAATACGGCTCGATGGGGATCGCCTGGCAAGTGGCGGCATCCTTGCGGTACAGGAATTGGCGGGTCACATCCCGGTAGACGCAGTATACCGTCCGGGCCTTATGCCTGACCTCACGGTTTGCGATGGCCAGCTCCAATATGGCCAATGCCAGCTTTGCGTTTTGATGCCAATAGATGCAGCCGATTCCTTCATATTTGTACATCACTTCGCTGCGACCGGTAAACCGCTGGTGCCCAAACAGGCGCTCAAACTGTTCCAGCAGGTATTGCTGCTCATTTTCGCTGTAGGCGGAGGACTTCAACGCCTCCTGTAATGCTTTTTGCGTGATCATGCCGGCGCCAAAGTGAAGCGTGCCCTTGCCGTCCCGGCATACGATCAGGCCGTCGGCGGACAGCGGGGCTGTAAAGCTGTTCTTTTGCCAGAAGGGGACCGTCATGCGCCTGGGGTAAAGGTAATGCGCATGAAGCCGGTCGCTGCCCAGCGTGCAATCCATGTGCGAAAGCAAAGCCTGAATCTCCTCTGCGGTAACAATCCCCGATCCGATGGCGGCGGACTGTCCCTCCAGCATGGCCCGCATGGGCTCCACGCTGCCGTCCTTGTGCAAAAGGTTATAGGTGGTATACAAGGAACCCTTGTTTTTGCGGATGGTGCCGTCCAGTATGGCCAGGCAGCAGGCTAGCCACTGCCGGATGGAAGACGCCGCAAGCGCCCCGCTTCCCGAAAAGCCGTTATTGTATACGTTTTGGCGGTAATCCGAAAACGCCTTGCCCATTTGATCCAGCAGTTGCTTTGCGCTGCCGTCCGACTGCGCAGTATACGCCTGCATCAGGTCCAGGGAAGCATGCAGCCATTGAGCCACTTCCTGGGAGACGGCAAAATCCTCGCTCTCTTCCTGCAAAAGAGAAAGAAGGAACTGGACATACGCCCTCATGTGGTATACGGTGACCATCGACAGGCCGATGCCCACGATGGCGTTGTTGGCGTCGTTCCATTCCGGGCGCTGCGTGTTCATCCACACACCGCCGTCGGCGTGCAGGTTGGCCATTTTGCTCAATAGCGGCACCAGCAGCTTTTCCATCAGGCCTACGCAATACACCTCGTCGTTTTTCAGCACCAATTGCCCATCGGAGCCCATCGTTTGGCACAGCTTTGTAATAGCGGCGTCGCGCTGCCTGTCAAACACGACGGTGTTTTTGCTGTCTTTGGCAATTTCCTCATAGGGCTTGATGATGTAGGGCACATTGGCGTATGTGAATACGTTTGTGCGCATAAGCGACCTTAATCTGCCGGGGAAGTGGCTGCTTAATCCCTTTAGCAGGCGCAATAGATATACGATTTGATGGTCGCCCCAATACCCCAGGCCGCTGAAGGGGTTGTCGGGCTCCGGGCGTTCCCAGTCGATACCGTTGCGGTGGATGCGGTAAGGGTTGTAGCCGTCTATAGTGGAGGCGTTGACGAACCTTACGATCATGTGTTCATAGTAGCACGGGAAGGAAAGCCCCAAGGCCTCCCAGTTTTGAAAAATGTCGCGCCAGTTTCCTTCGTACCGCTTGATGGGCTTTCCCTGCTCATCCTTCAGCTTGATTTGGAACTGGTTCCAGGGCCTGGAGGGGTCGCCGTGCCGGCGGGAAAAGCTCAAGGGCAGGTATTCCAGCACCAGGCGCAAAGCCTGCGGATCATTTTCAAATGCCTGCTTCAATTCGTGGATGGTCTGGCACTGCCTCACTTTCTCAATAAACAGCACGTCGCTTCCGGCAGCCCGGCTCCGCGCCTGCGCAAAATCCAGAAAATCCTCCGTGTCCAGCGTATAGGCACCGGCAAAAATCCCGCCGCGAAGCACATTGTACAGTGTATTCAGGTAATGGTGGTACATGGCCGTTTCATCGGCCGATTTCTGTACGCCGTCCGCCATGGCTACAAAGCGGTTCAATTGCTCCCTGCCGTTTTGAATGTCTTCTTCCAGTTCGCCCTGCATGGGCTTCGCAAGCTGCTCAGACAGCTTGACCAAAGCGCAATGGTCATACCCGTGATCCACCACGATGCGGTGCGTACATTGGCCGCCCGGCGAAAGCGTCTCCTGATACCTGACGAAATAAGCGCCTTTGCACCCATAGGCAGACTCGCCGTAGGGGTAGGGTGTTTCATGCACGAAGGCTTCCACTACATGGGAGCTTAATGCGATTTGCGCCTTTTTGCAGTCGGTCCATGCCACATTGGCCCTGAGTATCTCCATGGGGTTGGGCGTATCGTTCATCAGTGTCGTCAGCGAATAGGTGGCCAGCGCGCTTCCGGGGTAAAGCTCGTTTGCCTTGTAAGCATCCACCAGGGTGGAGGAGCTCGCCTGCAGACCCTTGTCCACATGGCAGGGCATGATGTTTTGCAGACCGTCCAGTAAATCCGCCTGTACGCCGCTGGCGGAAAGGTTTTTGAGGACGGATGTTTTCACGATGCCGAACTGTTCACTGCTTTCATACCTGTATGAAAAGCTCAGGGAAAGGTCCTCGTTGACCTCTTCGAACATCACGCCGGCGCCCTGTACCGCCTTGTAAATGTTCTGCGTCATATGCCACTTTTGCAATGTGGTGTGCGCAAAAGGCTCCCACAATTGGCTTCCGATGCGGATAATGGTTTTGGAGCCAGTATGCGCCTGGTCGTGCAGTCGGTCATCCGTCTCATACGGGAAAACGGCGCCTTGCGCATCCTTGCGGCCGGCGGTAATGCCGCCCTTGGAGGACAGGAACATCCACACATCGCAGGCGGATACCACGTTAATGAAGAATGGCGCGAGCCATTGACTGTTTTCCACCTTGTAAAACACCTGGCCGTCGATATGTACAAAGGAATCCCTTGTGTTCATGGCAGCTTTCCTCCGGCAATTTTTGTCATGACATCTGCTAAGAATGATAGCATATTCCAGGCAAATAGGGAAGGACCCGCCTGCATCGCGGGTCCTTCCCCAGGATAAAATATTTCCACTTTATAAGTAACTCTACGCTTCGCCGCTTACACGGTATTGATATATTCCGTAATCCAGGTGAGGGCTGCGCCGACCGCCGAGCTTTCCAGCTTATCGGAAGACACAAACAAATAATCGCCGTCGTTTTCGAAGGTATTCAGTTCCGAGGCCAGCTTGCGCAGCTCATGAAGGTAAGGCCCCAGGTACTCGCCCACATAGCCGCCCAATATGACCTGGCAATCATACGCCATCCGAAGGTTGTTCACGCACCTTATAAGGTCCCTGCTGTATTCCTTCCAGAGCGTCACCGCATCCGGGGCCTTTTTGTGCAGCTCCTCGAAAAAGGCGGCCAGGTTCCCGTCGTATGGGTTGGAAAGCCTCAGGGCTTGCAGGTAGGCATCCGAACAGCCCGTCTTGCCGCAATAGCATGTGTTTCCGCCGGGATGGAGCGTCATATGGCCAAACTCGGAGGAACGCTGGTTCACGCCGGAATATTCCTTGCCATCCAGGAAAAAAGCGCCGCCGATGCTGTTGTTCAGTGATAGGTAGACCACTGCCCGGTGGTTCCCGGAGGCGGAAAACAGGGGATTGTGCCACAGCGCCGCGTAACCGCCGGCGGTGGCATCGTTGATGAAGCGGCAGTTCAGCCCGATTGGCGCGGAAAAATCCTGCAAACGGCCGTTTGTAAAGTTCAATATGGACGCATAGGCCAATGTTTGGCCATCCTTCGATATGATCGCGGGCATCGACAGGCCCACGCCCAGAATGCGCCGCTTTTCTATGCCCTGCTCATGAATCAGTTCCCATATGAAAGATGAAAGTGTTTGCATGTATTCCTTGGAGTTGGCAAAGGGAAGGCGGATGCGCTTGTGGCTGATCATTTCTCCGTACAGGTTCAATAGCACGGCGGAGATGTGATGCGCGGTGATGTTGGCGCCAACGGCATACTGGGCAGAGGGGTTCACCGATAAAAGGCGCGCCTTGCGCCCGCCGGTGGAATCCTTGACGCCGGTTGTCTCCAATAGCTCCATGCTTAATAGATCCGACAAATTCAGCGTCACGGTGGGCATGCTCAACTCACACCCCATCGCCAGCTCCTGCTTGGTGATATGGGGGTGATGATATAAATACTGAAATACGACGCTGCGGTTAATTTTTCGGATCTCACTGGTATTGGTTTTCTTTTGAGACATAAAACATCACCAGCTTTGGCAAAAGTATTTTTCTTAATTCATATTGTAGCAAATTCGATTTTATTCGTCAACAGCCTCTTGTTAAATAGTTGTCATATTTTCTTGTAATTTTTTATTGACATTGACGATAGTGACAGGTATAATAAAGCCACTTAAGCAAAACAGTTTTCCAAAACAAAATTAACAAAGTATTTTCCGTATATGTTTTCCATGGGGAGGTCAAACCATGACGCAGCCGCGGTCCTCTACTGAGAATCTTAGCACGTTGCCGGTCAAGCTGGAAGTGAGAAATATCTCCAAGTCCTTTCCCGGAGTGAAGGCTTTGGACAATATTTCCTTTCGTGTGCGCAAAGGCACAACCCACGTACTGTGCGGCGAGAACGGCGCCGGAAAATCTACCCTGATGAAAATCATCAACGGGATACACACCCCGGATCAGGGCACGATCCTTCTGGACGAGAAAGATGTCGTGATCGAAAATCCGATTCACGCGCGCAGCCTGGGGATCTCCATGATCTTTCAGGAGCTTTCCTACGTGCCTGAGATGACGGTTGCGGAAAATATTTTTCTTGGGCGCTGGCCCAAGACGCGCATGGGCCGCGTAGATCACAAGGCCATGCGGCAAAAGACCATCGAGCTTTTAAAGCAGGAGAACCTTCCTTATTCCCCTGACCAGAAGCTCAAAGACCTGACCGTGTCGGATATTCAGATGCTGGAGATTTTGAAGGCCGTATCCAACAACTCCGACATCATTATCATGGATGAACCCACCTCCGCCATCACCCAGAAGGAAACGAAGCAGCTTTTTCAAAAGATCGCGGAGATGAAAAAGCGCGGCGCGTGCGTCATTTATATCTCCCACAAGCTGGAGGAAGTTTTTCAGATTGCCGACGAGATCACTGTTTTGCGCGATGGCAGCATCGTAGGCACCAAGCCGGCCTGCGACCTGGACATCGACCAGGTCATCACCATGATGGTGGGCCGCAAGATGGACAGCAAGTATCCCTTTGAAGAGGTGAAAGCCGGCAAGACGGTGCTTGAGGTCAATGGCCTCACCGGCGGCGGATTCAATAATGTAAGCTTTCATGTCAACGAGGGCGAGATTGTCGGGTTTGCTGGCCTTATGGGCGCCGGGCGCACCGAAACCATGCGTGCCATCTTCGGCATTGATGGGTATGAAGCGGGCGATGTAACTTTTCAGGGCAAACCCCTGGCCAAGGGAAATATCCGCAAGGTCATCGACCAAGGCTTGGTGATGCTATCGGAGGACCGCCGGCGCTATGGCCTGGTGCCTATCCGCTCGGTGATGGAAAACGCCTCGCTCCCGAACTTGAAGCAGTTTATTTACAAGGGCCATCTGCACAAAAAGCAGGAGCAGAACGCCGTTGCGGAAGCCTGCAAATCCATGAACGTCAAGACGCCCTCTTTGGAAACCACCGTGGAGGCGCTGTCGGGCGGCAACCAGCAGAAAATCGTGCTGGCCAAGTGGATGATCCGCGATCCGGAAGTACTCCTCATGGATGAACCGACCCGCGGCATCGACGTGGGCGCGAAATACGAGATATACAAGCTGATGATTCAATTGGCCAGGCAGGGCAAGGGACTGGTGATGGTGTCATCCGAACTGCCGGAGCTTCTGGGCATGTGCAACCGCATCTATGTCATGTGCCAGGGCCGCATTGCCGGCGAGCTTACGCGCGACAATTTCTCCGCCGAGGCCATCATGGGCCTGGCAACCGGGATTACCAGCAGCGCCTCCTGACGGGCGTGAGTTGTTTCCTTCATTATCAATTCATTCGGAGGGGTATCCATGAATAACAAAAGGTTCAGCTCAGTAAACGCCCTACTCAGCCGTTACAGCATACTGCTTGTTCTGGGGATTCTGTTCCTGGCCTGCACGCTGCTTAACGCGAACTTCCTGACCTGGGGCAACTTAACGAACATCTCCCGCCAGATTTCGGTGACAACCATCCTGGCCTTCGGCGAAACGATCCTTATCATCTGCGGCCTTCTGGACCTGTCCAGCGGCTCCGTCATCGCCTTCGCGGGTACGCTTTCTGTCATCGTGTTCAAGTCCACCGGCTCCATGCCGCTTGCGATCCTGGTTTCCATCGCCGTTGCCATGTTCTGCAACTTCTTAAACGGCGTAATGGTCACCAAGTTCAAGGCCCCCGCCTTCATCGCCACCCTGGCCATGCAGACCATGGCCCGGGGCGCGGCCCTTTATATGACCGCCGGCCAGAACGTATATCAAATCGGCGGATACACCGCGCTGGGCCAGGGCTCCATCGGCATCGTGCCCACCCCCATCATCATCATGCTGTTCTTCTTCGGCATCACCTGGTACACCCTCTATCACTCCAGATTCGGCCGTTCGCTGTACGCCATCGGCGGCAATGAGGATGCGGCAAACGCCTCCGGTATCGCCGTCAACCGGGTCAAGATGAACGCCTACCTGATCAACGGCCTGCTGGTGGGCGTGGCGGCTGTGCTGTTCATGTCCCGCGTCAACGCCGGCTTGCCCAACGGTGCCCAGGGCTACGAGTTTGACGCGCTGACCACCACCATCATCGGCGGCACAAGCTTCTCCGGCGGCATCGGCACGGCGGGCGGCACGCTGATTGGCGCGTTCATCGTCGGCTTCCTCAACAACATCATGAACCTCACCAGCGTCAACTCCTACATCCAGCAGATTATCCGCGGCTTGATCATCGCCATGGCCGTCATTTACGACATCTACGCCAAGACCCGCAGGACCCGCAAAAAGCTTGGCAACATCGAAAGCAGGGTATCCAAGGCATAACACAGGTTTCCAATGGCCGCAGCCGCTTTGCGCGGTGGCAATAGAAGGGGTAACCCTAAACAAACAAGGAGGAAAATCATGAAAAAGGTTCTGTCACTGGTTCTCGTTCTGGCAATGGTCCTGGGAATGTCCCTGGGAATGGTGTCAACCGCCGGCGCGGAAACAAAGACCTATCGCATCGCCTACATCGCCCGCGCTCAGGCCGACTCTTTTGCCGCCTGGCTGGCCAACGCCGTGAAGGAAGAAGCCGCCAAGTACCCGGATATCACCTTGGACGTCTTTGACGGCCAGGCCAACGACGAAATCGAAAACTCCCTGATCGAAAACGCCATCACCAACAAATATGATGCCATCATCATCCAGCCCAACAACGGCGAAGCCCAGCGCCCCTACGCCGAAAAGGTTGTTGCGGCCGGCATCATCTGCATCACCACCAACGCCCGTATCTCCGGCATCGAAGGCGCTTCCTCCGTGGACGCCCAGCCCTACGAACAGGCTGCCGTGAACGCCCGCTATGCTTTTGAGCATGTTCCCCAGGGCGCCAAGGCCGTCATCCTCCGTGGCCCCGCCGGCAACTTCCACGCTGATGAGCGCCTGGTTGCCTGGCAGAAGGAATTCTTCGAGAAGCGCCCTGACGTGACCATCGTTGGCGACGATTATGCCAACTGGAACAAGGACGAAGCCATGGCTCTTATGGAAGACTGGGTTACCGCCAACGACACCATCGGCCTGATCGCCGCCATGAACGACAACATGGCCGCCGGCGCCCTGGAAGTTATCAAGGACAACGAAGCTTACAAAGACACCCTGTCCTTCGGCGTGGACGGCACCGCTGAAGCCGCCCTGCTCATCCAGGAAGGCCGCATGACCGCCACCTGCCTGCAGAACGCTTATGAACTGGCCGCCCTGCTCCTCTCCACCTCCCACAAGCTTCTCACTGGCGAAGAAGCTCAAATCGACACCGACGTGGGCAACCCCCTGTACACCCTGGAGAACGTAACCGAACTGATCGATATCCACAAGCAGGCCGGCGCTCTGCAATAAGCGCTCCGTCCGGGGGGGTGAGGGGCTTTATCCCCCGCCCCCCTTTTTTTCAAAATTCACTACGAGGTGCGGCTATATGAAAAACATGGCAGCTGTTCTGACAGCACTTAATACCCTGGAAATGAAAGAAATCCCCATGCCCACGCTTAACGCGGGCGAGGTCATGGTGAAATTGCAGGCTGTCGGCGTATGCGGCTCCGACGTTCATTATTATCAGCATGGCCGCATCGGCGACTTTGTCGTAAACTTCCCCTTCATCCTGGGGCATGAATGCTCCGGCATTGTGACGGAGGTCGGCGAGGGCGTCACCCATTTAAAGGCGGGGGACCGCGTATGTCTGGAGCCCGGCGTTCCCTGCGGCAAGTGCGAATTTTGTTTAAGCGGCCACTACAACCTTTGCCCCGATGTCAAGTTCCTGGCTACGCCGCCCTATGACGGCTGCCTGATGAACTACATCGCCTATCCGGCGGAGTGGGCCTTCAAGATTCCGGATCATATGTCCTTTGAAGAAGGCGCCCTGGTGGAGCCTCTGGCCATCGGCATCAACGCGGCCAAGACCGGCGGCGTGTCCCTGGGGCAAAGCGTGCTGATCTACGGCGCGGGCTGCATCGGGCTCATGTCCCTGCTGGCCGCCAAGGCGTACGGTGCCACCACCGTATTTATTGCGGATGTGCTGGACAAGCGCTTGCAGCTGGCGCAGAAGCTGGGCGGAATCCCGCTGAATTCCACCCAGGTGAACGTGGTGGAAGAAATCATGAAAGCTACCGGCGGCAAGGGTGCGGATGCGGTGCTTGACTGCGCCGGCGTGCCCGCCACCGTCACCGGCGCCATCCATACCTGCAAGGCGGGCGGCTCCATCGTCGTCGTCGGCATGGCGGCGGATACCCTGGATGGCATCCCGCTGGGGCCCATCAGCGCGAAGGAGCTGAAAATCACCTCCATCTTCCGTTACAAAAACCTGTACCCCACCACCATCGCGGCCATCGCCGGTGGAAAAATCAACGTGAAAGAAATCGTTTCCAACCGCTATCCCTTTGGGGAGACGCCGCGGGCTTACGAGGAGACGGTGAAAAATATCAAGAACGTAGTCAAGAGCGTTATCGTATTTGAATAACTACAAAAGCGGCTGGAGGGGATAGCCATGAAAACCTTGATGGGAATCGATCTTGGTACCTCAGGCACAAAGACGGCATTGTTTGATGAAACGGGCCGGCTGCTTAAACAGAAGACGGTGGAATATCCCCTCTACCAACCACGCAACGGCTGGGCGGAGCAAGACCCGCTGGATTGGTGGAACGCTGTCTGTGAAGGCGCGAATTCGGTGCTGTATAGCAGCGGCGTGCCCCGGGAAAGCCTTGTTTCCATCGGCCTTTCCGGCCAGATGCACGGCCTTGTCATGCTGGATAAAGACGGCGAACTGCTGGGCCGGTCCATCATCTGGTGCGACCAGCGCACAGGTGGCGCCGTGGAACATATGAAATCCGTGATCGGGCAAAAGAAGCTCATCGAAATCACCGCCAACCCAGCCATGACTGGCTTCACCGCCGCTAAGGTGGTGTGGGTGATGCAGCATGAGCCGGAAAGATTTGAAAAATGCCGCCACATCCTCCTGCCCAAGGATTACATCCGTTACCGGCTCACGGGCGAAATCGCCACGGAGGCTTCGGATGCCGCCGGAACGCAATTGATGGATGTGCCCAAGCGCCGCTGGAGCGGCGAGGTGCTCTCAAAGCTTGGCATTGACGCCGGCTTGATGCCCGGCATTTACGAATCCCCGGATGTGACTGGCAAGGTGCATTTTGCAGCCAGCCAGGCAACAGGCATCCCGGAAGGCGTGCTTGTCGTGGGCGGCGCGGCCGACAACTCCGCCGCCGCCATCGGCTGCGGCGTGGTACGGGAAGGCAGCGCGCTTACCACCATCGGCACCTCCGGCGTGGTGTACGGTATTTCCGACAAGGTGCAAATTGATCCCGAGGGCCGCGTGCACACGCTGTGCGCCAGCATCCCCGGCAAGTATACCGTCATGAGTTGCACGCTTTCAGCCGGACTTTCCCTTCGCTGGCTGCGGGATACCGCCTGCGAGGCAGAGGTGGAAAAGGCCAAGGCCCTGGGCCTTGACCCCTATGAATTGATGAACCAACTGGCCGCAGAAGTGAAGCCGGGATCGGACCGCCTGCTGTTCCTGCCCTACCTCATGGGCGAACGCTGCCCGCATCCCGACCCTGACTGTCGCGGCGTATTCTTCGGGCTGTCGGCGGTCCACCAAAAGGCGCATCTCATCCGCGCAGTCATGGAGGGCGTGGCCTATTCCCAGGCGGAATGCGTGGAAGTGTTCCGTCAAATGAATGTGCCTGTTTCCAACATGATTATTTGCGGAGGGGGCGGCAGGAGCCGCCTGTGGCGGCAAATCCTCTGCGACCTGTACGGCTGCCCGGTGAGCACGCTGAAAGTGGACGAAGGCCCGGCGCTGGGCGCCGCAATCCTGGCCGGCGTCGGCGCGAAAGTGTTTCATAGCGTGGAAGAAGGCGCGGACGCCCTTGTGAAGGTCAATCCGCCCGAGTATCCCAACCCCGAGAATCAAGGGGTTTACCGAGAATACTTGAATTGCTACAGCGCCCTGTACAAGGCCTTGAAGAACGAATATAAGGTGCTGGCAAAACTGTAAAATCGCAAATACGAATTATAACGCACCCCGGACACCGCAGTCAAAACGGCAGCCGGGGTGCTTTGCATGGTGCATGCTTCTACCGATAAGCCTCCTCAAATCTCAGCCGGGCGACGAAAGGTGCGCCCGGAAAACCCGGCTCATCGAGCACGTTTCCGCAAAGCAGCGCTTCGCCATCCATGTTTTTGGCTATCTTCAAAATCTCATATTTTCCGCCACCTATATCCGGTGTGCTGTCCGCAGCCTTCACCTTTCCCTCCTTATCCAGAAGCAGGAGCCATCCGTCGCCGATGAACGGGCAATTTTCCAAATCCAGTCCCCGGCTTCCCAAAAGAAAGCCTCCTTGCACAGGCAGTATATAGTCCAGCATCGAACCTTTTTTTACCGCATATTGCCAAAGCACCTGGCCATCCATGTTCATTAAGAATACGGAACACAAACGGTCAGCCTTGTCTTCTTCACCATATGCAATGTCGGTGTATATTCCCGCGATCAGGCCGTCGCTTGTCACACAAAAGTCGTTGATAAAGGAGTTGGTGCCAAGAGCGAACTCCATGAGCCATATCCCATCTCCATTCTTGGCTATCCGGTGAATCAGGCCGACGCCTGCTTGATTCTTGATGTTATACGCATCTCCCATGATAATGATTGATTCCCCAGCCATCGCGGCTTTTAAGAATGTCATGCTTGAATAGTCGGGGTGTGTATACTCCAACTCCCAGGTTGATAAACCCTCACCATCCAGCCGCGCAAGAAGAGGCCGCATTGTCTCCATCCCGTCTTCCTCTGAAGGCGCAGAAACCGGATAATTTGCCGCCGCGTAATATCCGCCTTCATGGGTGAGCAGCCATTCCGTGGATCGCATAAGCCCGGTTTCCTCTACGATTTTTCCTTTTCGATCAAAGATAACCAGATCCGATGTCTGATAGGCACCCATGTCTTCAGTCTCCTCAACACTGCGCTTGCGCAGAATCGAAAAGCCGCCGCCGGGTAAAGGGGACGGGCAACGGAACAGATCGGTGGTGTCTGCCGAATACGACCAGCGCTTCTTGCCCTTTTCATCAAAAAAGGCCAGCCATCCGCTATCCATGTAGTCGGAAGCGCCAACAAGCAGCATACCGTCTTTTACCTGCAGCGCATCCAGCGTGACACCGGGTATGACATCTTCATTGTTATATACCAGCATATTGTCTAGTGCGGGCGATGCGCAGGCATAGGCCAGCGGCAGCAAACAAAGAGCGATCATGAGACTGAGGAATTTTCTCATATCATTTCTCCCTTTCTACCAAATACGTTTTCCCAATTTTAGCAAATACAGGATGCGTTGTCATCCATTATCGCACCCGATTGCAATGTAAACGATAATTACACATGCAGAAGAACCGGCTTCATAAAGAGGGTCTTTGCAATGCGGCTTAGATCATTGCTCCCCCCCCCGCCAACCCCATCGAAAGTTATGCACACATAGGAATCCATTATCTCTCATTGCAATCACTTTTTTAACTGTGCTATCATACAATAGAAACGGGAACACAAGTTCCCCTATCGTCTCAGCCGATAGGAGGCTTAATAGTGCAAGCAAACCGCGTCATCCTGCACGTGGATGTCAACTGCTTTTATGCAAGCTGCGAAATAGCCGAAGACCCGTCCCTGCGCGGCAAACCGCTGGCCGTGTGCGGCGATCCGGTCCTGCGCCACGGTATTGTGCTGGCAAAAAGCTATGAGGCAAAAAAGTATGGCATTCAAACGGGCCTGGTCACGTGGAAGGCACTGCAGCTATGCCCCAATCTCATTATCAAAGTCGTGGATTTTGACAAGTACATGCCCTATATTACAGGCGTTTACAATACCCTGTGCGAGTACTCCCCACTGGTGGAATCCTACGGCTGTGACGAAGCCTGGCTGGAGATTACAAAACGCGGCACCACCCTGGCGGATGGCCGCAGGCTCGCAAAGCACCTGCAGTTTCTTATTATGGAAAAGTTCGGCCTTCCTGTCAGCATCGGCGTCTCCTACACGAAAACCTTTGCCAAGCTCGGCTCGGATTATAAAAAGCCCGCCGGCATCACCGTCATCACCCCGGAGAATTACCGGGATATTGTATGGCCCCTGCCGGTGGGCGACTTGCTGAACATAGGGGAAAAGACCGTCGCGAAGCTGGCGAAAAACTATATCCTCACCATCGGCGAACTGGCCGGCACTCCAGCTGATTTTTTAGAGCGGATGTTTGGCATCAACGGCCTGAAGCATCTGCTGGCCGCCCAGGGGGAGGAAATATACCCGGTGCGCCCCGTGGGCGTAACCGATGCCGCCAAGTCCATCGGGCACAGCATCACCTTTCCCCATGACCTGTCAACGGTGGATGAGGTCACCGCCGGAAGCTATATCATTGCCGAGTCTGTCGCCGCCCGCCTGCGCGCCCAGGATAAGGTGGCCGGAGTCGTGCATTTTGGCCTGCGTGACGCGAAGCTGAACTGCGCCTCCTGCCAGCGCACCCTCCGCCATGCCACCTCCCTGTCCGGGGAAATAGCCGAAATAGCGCAAATTCTTTTCCGGGAGCGCTATTCCAATATGCTTCCCCTGCGCTCCCTGGGCATCTACTGCACGGCCCTGTCCTCCGCCTCCGCGCCTGTGCAGCTGGACCTTTTTGCGGACCAGGAGCGGCGTGAGAAGGCCATGGCCCTGGAGCATACAAAGGATAAGATCAGGCTCCGCTACGGGCCATCCTCCATCCTCCGGGGCAGAATGCTGCTTGATCTTGATTTCGCTTCCCTGTCCCCCAAGGACGATCACAAAATCCATCCCGTGCCCTTTTATACAGGGAAATAAAGGTGATGCGCAATGACGGAAAAAGAACTGTCCCTGGCGTGCTTCACGGCGATTTTCTCCGAAAAGGTACAGCCCCCGCGCCAATGGAATCTTGCGGAGGCGGTCAGGCTTCGCGCGGCGTTGCTTAATCTTCCGGAGCAGCCAATCCCCGCAACCATCCCCGTGGATGCCATATACAATGCGGTTTTGCCCATGTTTGATATCAGAACTACCGATGACGATGAATGCATGCCGGCCTTCCAGGCCCCGGCCATGGAGGAAATAAACAGTGGGCTGGCGGCGGGGAGGGCGTCAAAACCGGGGGCACCGGAAGGCGAAAAGAAGACAGGAAAGGTTTTTCTAAAAAAGGTGGAAGGGTATTATGACGAGGAGGGGATTTTTACCCCCACCGTCATTTACTTGACCGATGAATTGTGCTATAGGATTGACAGGGTGAAGGACCGCCGGCCCGGCCACAGCGGCGCGGGCGGCCTGGGCCTGCGGTATTTGTGCGACATCATCACTAAAAACCGCACGCATCAGCGCGTATTGGTTCACGATGAAAAAAGCCGGTGGTTTGTGGAGGCAATGAAATAGGGGAGCAGTCCTCCATGTAGCATAATTGCATCATTAGTAGAGATGCTCCCCGAAGGTCTCCAAAGGCTCCGTAGCCTGGCGCCGCCTGTGGCTCCGTAGCCCCGACCCCGCCAGTGGCGGATAAGGGAGGGGTGGAGGAGGCTGGCGAAACGAGCAGTGCGAGCGGCAGCGAAGCAATGCGACGATTGAGCCAGATGGAGGAATGAAGCCAGGCGGAGGAGGCCTGCGAAAAGGAGCAGTGCTAACGAAGTGTAGCAATGCGACTATTGAGCAGGTTGGACCGATCGGAAAGCCCTTTGGTCGCATCCACAGATGCGAATCTCTAATATTCTTTAGTTTTCCCAATACTTCAGCGCCAGCCGGTAGAACTCCTGTATATCGCTGTATCTAAGCTGTGCCTCGAAGTGGTCGCTTCCGGTGGCATGCACCGCGCCCATGCTTAAAACAATGCCATCCGGCTTTAAAAAGCAGGAAACGCTGTCCGGATAGGCAAAGGGGCTTACCGACTGGTATTCCGGGGATTGCTGCCGCAGCATCTCGGGGAATCGTGCCGCGTCATACGATGTGACCGGATTTGTCGGGAAGAAGGCCTTTTCGAAAAACACCTCTTCAAAACTGTCGCCGGTAGCATACAAATCGCCAAACGTTACTTCCTCCATCGAGGACAAGTCAATGTTGAACGCAATCAAATCAGTGTATGGATGGGCGCCGCCCTCCACATAGCTGGAGCCCCAGAAAATCATGCTTACGATCTTTTTGTTCTGCAGCGTTACCGCGGACTTATAATCTATGGTCAGGCCAGTATCGCTGGAGTACTCTGAATAAACATTTTGAACAAAGCTCTTCACTTTTGCGTAAATCATTGCGTTCAGCGCATTAAAGCCGGTGCCGGTAAACCTTGGGTATTGTATTCTAATGGAACTTTTTTTGTTAGGCGCGGTGGTATAAAGCAGCATCTGATACCCCTTCGAGGAAGGGCCGGAAGAGGAGGAATCCATCGACACATAGTCCGTCATGACATACCCGTACAAGGTTCCTGCCTTGACATAGTACCAGTGGCTGGCAGTTTCGCCAAGCACGGTGACCACGTTCTCGTGATACAGCTTGCTTGCCACGGCAGCGGTAATGGATGGCTCCTTGCGTAAATTGACCCAGCTGCCGGTCTTATTGATCTTAATTGTCGCCCTCGGCTGCTTCGACCGGACGCTGTAAGGATCGCTCCCCGGGTACAGGAATTCGGATTTGATGTAACCCGTTTGGCTGCCGATGGTGACCTTTACCCACTCTTTTTCTGGATCAGACACGCACAGGACTCTCGTGCCTGTGAAGAAAAGACCCAGCGAATTTGATTCCGTGGAGGCCCGCTCTCTCAGATGGACCCTGTCGGCGCTCCCGCCGTTTATGATGGCCATCCCATAGCCGGAGCCATCCGGCGGAACGGAAGCACCTATTATAACGTAGTCGGACAACATATAGCCGTACAAATCGCCCGCCTTGACATAATACCAATGGTAAGCAGTCTCGCCAAGTACAGTGACTGTATCGCCGGTATAGCATCTTCCTGCCACTGCCCCATTCAGGTAGGGTTCCTTTCGCAGGTTGACCCAGCTGCCGGCCGTTTCGCCTTTTACTTTTGCCACCGGCTGTTTGGGTTTGATGCTGCCCGGGTTGCTGCCCCGGTACAGATACTTGGCTTGCATGTAGCCGGACTGGGTGCCGATGGTGACGGACACCCATTCTTCGTCAGGGTCAGACTCGCACACCACCTGGGTGCCTGTGAAGTAAAGGCCCAGCGATTTCGATTCTGTGGATGTCCGCTGCCGCAGATGCACCCGGTCCGCATTCAGGCCGTTCACAATGGCCGTTCCGTAGTCATCACCAAGCGCCGGGGTGATGTTCATGCATGCCAGCAGGACACAGAACAGAATCAGCGAAACGATCTTCTTTTTCATAGCCAGTTCCTTCCCTATATCACAATCAGCTTGGCCCCGGATACCATGGATTTGCCATCCGGGCTAACCGCAGGCATCCTGACAATATATAGACGGAAAATCCTGGTGGCTTCATGCCATTATTTCTCATGGGCGCAAAATAATTCCTACGTGCTTATGCTTACTTTAAAAGGCCGCCCGCCTTCGCATAGATTGCGCGAGGTCGGACGGCCTGCTTGAGCTGAGTCCCAAGGATTTAAATGGAATGGCCTGCTGCGTCAAACAAGGGCAGATGGCCGAGGCGGACATACCCATGCGGGTTGTTTTCAAGGGCCGCGCCTTCCGTGGCCACGCATGCGCAGAAGGCAAACTCCCTGCCTGTGGCCTGGCGGTACAGGTCCTGGGCGGCAATATATGTCGCGCCGGTGGAGATCACATCATCCACGAAACAGGCCGTCTTCCCATGGAGAAGGGCCATGTCCTGCCGGTCCAGGATCAGCTGCTGCTCATTGGTGGTGGTAATGGACTTGACCGTGGTGACCAGCGGGTCCACCATGTACGCCTTGCGGGATTTGCGCAATATCACGTAATGCTCGTGGCCAAGCAGCATGGCAAGCTCCTGTATGAGGCCGATGGATTTGGCCTCAGCCGCCACCAGCACATCGCAAGAAAGGGCATTTTGCTGCATCTGCTCATAGAGCGCCTGGGCCGCGCGGCGGTTGATCAGCGCATGGCCCAGGAGATTCAGCGAATAAAAGCATACACCGCCCGAAGGCACAAGGTCCAGTGTCATTTCCATATCCCCGCCCAGCTTCAGTACAAGCTGCGCGGGAAGGTTCCCGGGGATTTTCATATCAGACATGTGATTGTGACCTTTCTTATAACCCAAGCATAGGCCCGAGCAATCTTATGATCACACCGGCGATCATGCCGTAGAAGGGGTTCTTGCTTAGGATGGTCATACCCAGGGCGGCCATACCCGCCGCGATGGCGCCGCTGGCGATGACGCCGCCAACGCTGGGCAGCACGGTGAGCACAAAGCCGATGACCAGCAGGAAGCCGCTGATGGATTCCGCCGGCACATATTTGGCCAGCTTTTCCACGGCGCCGGTCAAGATCAGGATGCCGATGAATACCATCATCAAAACGCCGGTAAGCACTGGGTTCGGCGCGCCGGCTGTTCCGCTGATGATGCCTTCCAGCGGAAGGCCGCCGGCCGGGACGCTCACGAAATCCGCCACGGCGTTGACGATGGTCAGGTGGTTCAGGTTCTGCGTTGTGCCCGCGATGCTGGCCGTGATATTGCCAAAGGAAATGTTGCAGCCGATGCCCATGCAGACCAAGCCCAGCGCCGCCAGGATGGCGGTTTTGTTAAAGATCATGCCGCGCCAGCCATCGCGCCAATCCTTTATCAGGGATTGCTTTTCGCCGGCTTCGGCCACTGTCTCCGCGGAATCTTTCGGCCCGCGGACCTTCATCCGCACCACATAATAAATCGTGGAAAGGGCCACGGATATGCCGATGGTATACACCACGGCGTTGGGGTCGCTCCTGAGCAGCATCCAGGTGCCCACGGCGGACACGATGGAAACAACGCTGATCTGCCAATCGCTCTTGGTGAAATTGTAGGAAACCTCGCACAGCATGAAGCCAACACCGGCCATCATGCCGGCCACGACGCCGGCGCCTACCCAATCGGCAATCTGGCTGACCAGACCGAACAGGCCCAACAGCGTCATCGCGATGGCGGCCAGTATCAGCGCAGTAACCCGGGCGCGGGCATCCTTGGTATTGCCCGCCACCGTGATGGTTTCGGCCTGGGCGGAAATGGGGGTGACCGATCCGAGCATCATGTTGAGCCCGGCCGCGATGAAGTAAGCATACGCAACGGATTTGAGCTTAAAGCCCCGCTCCTTGGCGTACAAAAGCTGAGGGATTCCGTTGACCGCGACCGCCAGGATGGCAAATACCATGGTCCCTATCATTCCCCAATTCACCGAAGATCCGTCCCTTCTTTACCCGCACTCGATAATCGCGAATGTTCGGGTTTTTGTAAGGTGGCATGCATGACGGCCGCATGAGTACAGATAAAATTTCCTTATGCTTCCAGTGTCTATGAGGCCTTGATCAATATGCGCCGTATGTTGTCACAAATGCATCATACCAGATAAAAACGAACGATTCAACCATATTGTTGAAAAATATTCGAAATTTTCGCACGCCGCGCAGCGCGCTGTAAGCTGGTGGAAGAAATGAAAAAAAGCACCTCCCGCGAGGAGAGATGCTTCTTCACGCTTGCCAAAAGATGGTTACCAGTGATGAAGGAAAATATATGGCCCGGAAGTATCTTCCGCCTACAATTCATCCGTCCATTGTGATTATATAATCTCCTCAACCTCAAAACTGGCAAATGGAATACCGTCGGTTTTTTCATCCTGCAGCAGCCTGCCCACATGGTACAGCAGCGGAAAATCTTCCTTTCTGGCAATGCCGCGTTCCGCCAGCTTTTGGATGGCACGCACCGTGCGGGTGGCAATCGAAACGGACTCCAGCGTTATGCCGGAAAGCTCATCCATTGCCTGAGAAAAGCTCAGCCCCCGGCCAAGCAGCGTCCCCAGCATTCTGGTTCGGCCGCCAAATATCGTTACGTACAGATCCCCTGCGGCATAGACGATATTTTCTTCTCTGCCGCCAATGAGCTTGAGCATTTTTGCCATTTCGCGCACGCTTTGTCCGAAAAGGGCAGCTTGGGGATTATACGCCTGGGTACAGCCTATCCCCTCTTCCCTTTCCATCATGCCAACTGCCAGGGTAACGCCCAGGGCATAAGCGTTTTTCATGGCGACGGCACACTCGACACCAATCACATCAGTAGAGAGGCTGATATGGTAATAGCTTGTTTCCAGCAAAGCTTTGAGCTTTTTGAGAATTTCGATATCATCGCCGCAAAAGGTGACGGAGCAGTGGCGCCTGTCCGCCAGTTCATAGCTGGTGCAGGGGCCGCCAATGGCGTTGAAGGAGAGCCGCTTCTTTGTGCGGTGTTTGTAGACTTGAGGGAAAGTCATCAGCGTTCCATCCGGAAGGTCCAAAAGACCCTTGGTGACAGAAAGGATGGGCAGGGACTCCGGCACCAGCGGCAGTACATTGTCCGCAAACCAGTCCACACCAAAGCTGCTGACCCCGCCGATCAACAGGTCCGCTCCGGCCAAAGCCTTCTCCATTTCTTCCACATAATAATAGGTGATACTCTCAGGCAATTTGCGTTTCATGGTCAGGTGGGTTTGATGCGCTTTGGCATGCTCAATAATCGCCCTGTCCAAGTGGGTGCCCACAATGCGTACCTGATGGCCGTTGTCGCAAGCCGGTATGCTTAATGCGGAACCCATCATCCCGGCACCGATGATTGTAATAATGCTCATATCATACATCCCTCTCCGTCAACTGTCCGGTGTTTGGGCTTCCTTGATTTTCAGCAGCCGCTTCATTACATCATTTTCACCCCGCCCGAAAAAATCGTACAGGCGTGCGTACTCTGCATACAGCATGTCATACACCGGTGTATTGCTGTCACATGGCGTATAAATGGCAGCGCATGGCCGGCCCATGGCATGAGTCGCTTCTTTCACGGAGGAATACAACCCAGCCGCCACAGCCGCAAATATGGCGCTGCCCAATGCGCCGCCTTCCGACGCGTCCACAACCTTCACAGGCATGTGCAGCACATCCGCATAAATCTGCATGGCCAGACTGTTTCTCTGGCTAATGCCGCCGGTGGCGTAAAACTCCTCTACCGGTATACCGTGCTCCCGAAAGTTTTCCACAATCATTCTTGTGCCAAAGGCGGTGGCCTCCAACAAGGCACGATAGATTTCGGCGGAGGTGGTATGCAGCGTCAGCCCCAGGAGTAGCCCTGTCAAGTGCACATCCACAAGCGTGGACCTGTTCCCATTCCACCAGTCCAGCGCAAGCAGCCCGCTTTGACCGGGCTGAAGATTCCTGGCTTGTTCTGTCAAATAAGCGTGCAGCCCCATACCGGCCGCTCTTGCCTTTTCTCTGTCCGCCTCAGTCACACAGTGTTCCGCGGCCCAGGCAAAATGATCCCCCATACAGGATAGCCCGGCTTCATAGCCAAGATACCCGGGTACAATACCGTCCTCTACCATACCGCAAATACCGGGCACTTGCATCTCCTCATTGGACAATAGCATGTAGCAGGCGGATGTGCCCAATATGCCCAGCATTTTACCCGGGCCATCGATACCGGCGGCCGGAACGCATACATGTGCGTCGATCACCGGCACGCTGACGGCAGTCCCTGCAGGCAGGCGCAGTTTATCGGCCATTACAGGCGTAAGAAAGCCAGCCTTGGCTCCGGATGGGAGAACAGGCGCATTCATCTTATCCTGTACAACAGTTTCGAGTCTTTTGTCCAGGGCGGCAAAATAGCTGGAGGATGGATACCCCATTCGCATATGGTAGCATGCTTTGTACCCGGCACAGCACGCGTTGCGTGTTTGCGTGCCGGTAAGCAAAAAGGTCAGCCAGTCGGCCGCTTCTATCCAAGCATCCATCGCCCCGTAAATCTCCGGCGCTTCTTCCAGCAACTGCATCAGTTTGGGAAACGCCCATTCGGAGGATATTTTGCCGCCATAGTGATTCAGAAAGCTTTCTTCTCTGCGCTTTGCCGTTTCCGTCATACGGCTGGCCTGGTCCTGGGCGGCATGGTGCTTCCACAGCTTCACATAGGCATGAGGTTCATTTTCATATTGCGGCAAAAAGCAAAGAGGCGTACCATCCTTTAAAATGGGCATAACGGTACTCGCCGTAAAATCGATGCCAAGACCTGCGACTTGTTTGGAATCAACGCCGGCCTTCTGCAAGACAGCAGGAATGGTATGTGTCAATACATCCAGATAATCCTGCGGGTGCTGCAGCGCCCAGTTGGCCGGCAGCTGCCTGCCGGTGGGAAGGCATTTATCCATGACCCCATGGGGATAATCATACATGGCCGTTGCAATTTCTTGACCGTTTGTGATATCCACCAGTGCTGCCCGGCCGGACAGGGTGCCAAAATCTACACCAATGGCGTATTGCCTGCTCATATCACGACCCCTTTTCGGAGAATCAAGTTGCCGTACAAGGCTGTTTCTCCCGTTTGAAGGATCAGGTATGCGCGGCTGCTCCGCTCATAAAAGCTTTGGCGTGCAATGGCGTCCACCTTCGCCTTTGGCTCAAACTTTTCCAGCACCTCTTTGTACTCAGACCATACGGGCGGGTCCTCCTGCAAATCGCCGGGCGTTACCTCCATTAATACAGCCTGGGCCGGCGCCAGTGCGTCCAGGGGAAACAGCGGCAATAGCGCCTGAAGCAAGTGGGTAACCCTGTGCCCGGCACAGGAGATCACCCGCCGACCCAGCGCGTACCCCGGAAAATTTCCATCCGCCAATACCAACTCATCTCCATGGCCCATTTCGCAGATCGCCTTCAAAATATCAGGCGACAGCAAAGGTGATATGCCCCTTAACATATATGCCTCCTTATAAAAGGGGATAGACGATTGTCTATCCCCATATGGAACATGAATTACTTCCTGCCGTACAGCGGCCCCAGCTTTTCGCACGCCCTATAGTCCGCGCCTTCCAGATCCCTGGTGCCGAAAGCATCCCACATGCTGGGCCGATATACCAGCCCATCTTCGACGTTGTGCATGCATACGGGGATGCGCAGCATGGCGCACAGCGTGATCAGATCGGCGCCGATATGGCCGTAGCTGAATGCCCCATGATTTGCGCCCCAGCGGCGCATGACCTCGTACACGCTTGTGAAAGCGCCTTCACCGGTGAGCCTTGGCACAAACCAGGTGGTGGGCCAGGTGGGGTCAGTCCGCTTGTTCAGCTTTTCATGCACTTCCTCCGGCACGGATGCTGTCCAGCCCTCGGCGATCTGCATCACCGGTCCCAGACCGTCAATCAGATTCAGGCGGCACATGGTAATGGGCATGCTGCCTTCACTTTTCAGCTGCGAGGAGTACCCACCGCCCCTGAAGTAGAACAGATCGCCATAGCAGAATTGCGTTGCATCCACACAGGCCTTGGCTTCCTCTGCCGTAATGTCCACCCAGGGCTTGATGGCCGGGTGGCCGTCCTTTTTGCACGCTCCGCTTGCTTCCAGCGTAACAGAGCCGGAGTTGATTAAATGAATGAATCCATCCTTGCAAAGCCCGTCCGGCTGCCAGCCTGTCACCCTTTCGATAGCCGCCGGGCTCCAGTAGGTGCGC
The DNA here is from genome assembly GCA_023436585.1 of Bacillota bacterium. Taxonomy (GTDB): domain Bacteria; phylum Bacillota; class Clostridia; order Christensenellales; family Aristaeellaceae; genus JAEWAH01. The sequence goes on from JAEZIN010000009.1 coordinate 52,388, forward strand.
ACATCCGCAAAGCCCTGGGCGGTGCCGGTTAGAAGCTTGCCAAAGAGCATGGATATGCCGTTGAGGTGGTCGTTTTCCGTAGCTACAATCATGGGCTCCCGGATGCCGTTCCAATCGAAGGAGGAGTTCAAAACCGCTTCCATGAAATCGCCGTTGGGGAAATGGTCTGTCCACTGCCGCTGGCCCTGGAAGCCGCCGGCGATGGCGTTGTGGCCGCAAGACTCCTCAATATAGCCGATCTCAGCCAGCTTTTCATTGCCCTGCATCAAATCCCGGCCGATCATGGTCATCAGAATGCACTTGTTCAGCACATCCGCTTTCTTTTCTTCACTGTGGCGCACGGAATCCGGGTTTTTATCGTACCCGATGTGGATGTATTCTTTCACCCATTCTTTCGCCAGCTCAAATTCCTCATGATCGTAAATGCCTTCTTCCCAGCGGCGGACAAACTCAGACATATCGACGGATTCCATGCGCATGCCCAGGTACTTTTCCAAAAACGCCGCACTGACGATGGAGCCGGCGATGCCCATGGACATGCCACCCATGCCCAGATAGCTTTTGCCCCGCATGACAGCTACCGCAAGGCCTGCCCTGGCAAAGCGCAGCAGTTTGTCTTCCACATCCGCAGGGATGGAGGTATCCTGCGCGTCCTGCACATCCTGACCATAGATGCCGAAGGCGGGCAGTCCCTTTTGGTTATGTCCGGCCAAAGCAGAGGCCAGATACACCGCGCCGGGCCGCTCGGTGCAGTTAAAGCCATAGATGGCCTTGGGCAGCAGGGAATCCATATCGATGGTTTCCGCGCCATAGCACCAGCAGGGGGTTACGCTGATTGTAAGGCCTACACCGGCCTTTTGAAACTTTTCGGCACAGTCGGCCGCTTCCGCAACACCGCCGATGGTCGTATCGGCAATCACACATTCCACCGGCAGCCCGCAGGCGTGGCGCAGTTTTGTCTCGATCAGGCGTGCCACGCTTTTGGCAATATCCATTGTCTGGCCTTCCAGACTTTCCCGAATGCCATTGCGCCGTCCATCAATGATGGGGCGGATACCCACCTTGGGCAGCCCGCCATGCAGCGTGTTATGGGGTTTCACATGAACAAAATCCGGCATAGAAGATCCTCCTTTGTTGATTGTCATTGCAGTATTTGAACGGATTGTTCTTTTGTACCATCCTTCTTTACCGTCTGGTGAAGGATGCCAAAGTGACGCCCATCGCAGTAGAAGCAATGGAAGTCTTCCGCCTGATAGCGAGGCTCAAACGTGACAGTGCCGTCTGGCGCAACCTGAAATCCGCTGAGTGCTGCCAGCACGCCGTAACTGGCCAGGCTCCGCCCATAGTGGTAGCCGCACTCGATCTCACTGAACGGATTGCGGCGGATGCCGTCATACCGTTTGCGCACGGCGGCCACGATGGATAACCCTTCTTCCACCAAGCCTTCATATATTAATAGCGTCGCGACCTGGTATTCGATCCCCGTCCACACCTCATCGGAATAGACAAAGGGAAAGCGGGGCTTTTCACCCTTGGGCCAGGTGCAGAGCACCAGCCCTGGCTCGTCGTCATGGACATAGAGCCGCTGCAGACAGGCGGGGCGCTGATCACCTGTAAGGAAGTTATTGCGGTAGATCGCGCCGGCTGCCTCCTTGAGATGATCCTTGGGTAAAAGCGGGCCAAGACCGCATAAATACGCCAATGTTTGGCCGAAAAGCTGATCAGACAGGCAGCCCGACCCAAACTGATAGGGCAGCACATCCACATGATCGATGGCCTGCACATAGTAACCGTCCTTGAAACACACCGCGTCCAGGGCTTTGGAGGACGCCTCATACTTATCATTTAGCTTCTTTTGAGTCCCCTCATCCCTAAGTGCCTCCGCCATTTTGCCGGCAGCCCGCAGCGCCGCCAGGTACATCACCCCGGACAAGGGATTGACGCCGGTAAATTCGATATCATAAGTATTGTGCTGCAGCCCCTCCAAAAGACCGTCCCCATCCGCATCCCAAGTCTTTTCTGCGTAATCAATGCACTTCAAAACGGACGGATAGATGCTTTGCAGGTATGCTTTGTCACCGGACAAAAGATATTCCCGGTAGGCGCGGACGATGGTGCCCAGCTGTCCATCGGCAGCCGCGTGCATTTGAAAGGGCGGCATGCCGAAAAGCTTCTGGGTGCGGAAGTTCATCTTCCCGTCCTCTTCCACTTCCATCAGGAATTCGTTCAACCGAGCCGAGCGCTCCATGGCCGGAAACAGGTAGGCTGCACTTTGGGCGTAGTTCCAAACATGGGTACAGGTGCCGTGACAGCTTCCCTCCTGCTCGTGGCACCCTTCCCAGCACAAAAACGTGCCGGAATCATCCCGAAAGCAAGTGTTGCTGGTCAGCACAGCAAGGTTGCTTGCCACTGCGTCGATTACATACGGAGGCAAAGTACTGTTGTACAATGCGTCGGAGAACAGCCGGCTTTCCGCTTCCAGGCGGCCGATGTTTTCCAGCAAATATTTTCCGGCATCAAAGGCGCTTTCAAATATGGTGGCATAGTGATTTTTCATTGTTCCGCGCGGCGATTCTCCGGGAAACCAGCCCCGCAGGCGGTTAGGCACATACCAGGAGAGCACGAACAAAAAGTCCTCGCTTTCCCCTGGCTGTATCCATTTCTCCAGTCCGGCCGAACCGACGGGGTATCCTTGCGGGCCTATCGCCCCCCGCTTTTCATCATCTTCCTGCGTAGGTTCAAGGCGGCCAGCCGTGAATGCGTTCCAGAAATCTGTAATGCTGTCCCACCAGCCGCCCCGGTACCAGGTAGGCTTAAGCGGAGCATGGCCAGACGGCACAAGAATAGCGTTGTTGGCGTAAGCCAGCGCGTCCTTTGGCGCCGCACCGCCATCCATGAAGACGCCGGACAGCTGCTCCTCCCGCATTTCTTCATTCCGGCAATCCTTGCTGGGCAGATAGTTTTCGAAGCAATCATAGCCGTGGAAATTGTGAATGTTGGGCATAGAGCCCGCAATCAGCACCTTTACCGGAACACCTGCCGTGTTTTTTACGCGGTAACGGAAGGCCGCCGCAGGTATGCCGGAATCATCTTCCTTCAAAGGGATAAAAGGAACAAATGCCTCCAGGGAAACGTCAAGCGGCAGGGCGTCCTCCTGAAAATGAATGCGGGCAAAGGGAAACTGCACCTCCATCTGAGAGGCATGGAAACGGGGTAATCCCATCACCCTTTGGGGATGATATCCTCGGCCCAAATCAAAATCCGGCACCTGCTTCGCTTCCAGCACACGGGTATCCGTCTTTTCTCCCCAGGCTGCGTGAAGCGCGAAAAAAGAATAGGGCAGCTTATTGCCTTTTGCAGGCCGGTTGAAAATTTCAAATTCTGTAAATGCTCCGCTGGCGTGCAGCGTAATGCTGCCGGCTCCCAAGCCTCCCAAGGGAAATGCGGCGTTCGGTGACAAGTTTGAAAATTGGGGAAAGCGCGCCATCTGACTCCCTCATTTCTGACCGATTATGGCATCGATGTCATTTCGTGTCTAATTCAATTCGCATATAATTGATTCTCTCGATATCTATTTCCCTTCCGATGCATTGCTGCTGTCTCAAATCATAAAGCACAGCCACAAAAATGTCAATAGAATATCGTTGCATTTTCACCAGAAGCATGCTACAATGTGCGAGAAAGTGGACTTGCGTCGTTTTTTAATAGATTCTAGCCAATCCTTGAAGCAAGAAGCGTTGTGGCTTCGATGTCACACAAATTCTCCAGAGAAAACCGGAAGAAGGTGCCTTTATGGCAAGTATTTATGAAATCGCCCAAGAGGTCGGCGTTTCTGCCTCTACAGTTGCAAGGGCTCTTCGCGGCACCGGCTATTGCAGCAAAGAAAACTATGACAAGATCATGGATGCCGCCAAAAAGCTCAACTATGTGCCATCCCATGCGGCCAGATCCTTAAAAAGCAAGCGTACCAACAAAATCCTCTTTTGCATTCCCGATATTTACAACCCCTTCTATTTCGGTATGATCAAAGGGGCCAGCGACGTATTTGACCAGCATGGCTATTACTGCATTCTTTGCCATACAAGAGGCGATGCGGAGATGGAAAAGAAAATGCTGCGCAACCTGCAGGAAGGGTATGGCGACGGCATGATCTTTGTATCCTTCGATTTCAACAAGGAAAACATCGGTGAAGTCAACGCCTGTGGCCTGCCGGTAGTTTTGACCAACAATTATCAATCCCTGCGGGGGGAAGACCATTTTGACTGCGTATATATAGACACCTTCGAAGGCGTCTACATGGCGTGTAAGCATTTTATTGACAGCGGCTTCCGCAAAATTGGCTATATCGGCGGCGACACCTCCGTGCAAACCGGCCGCGAACGTTTTGAAGGCTTTATGAAGGCCATGAACGAAGGCAACGTGCCCATCAATCAGAAGCTGTTAAAGGAAGGAGACTTCTCCCGCGAAAGCGGAGAAAGGTCCATGGAGGAACTGATTGCGGCCGGCACCGTACCCGAAGCGCTGGTAGTCGCCAACGACTTGATGGCCATTGGCGCCTTGAAAGCTTGCCGCCATCGGGGCTTGCGCATCCCCCAAGATGTGGCCATCATCGGCATGGATAACACCGATATGGCAGCCTGCACTTCACCAGAACTTTCCTCCATCAACATGAAGGAAGAGGATATCGGGCGCTACGCGGCCACGCTTTTGATGGAAAGGATCTTAAGTGCACGCCAGGAAAAGCGGACGATCCGCCTGCAGCCGGAGCTATGCCTGAGGGCCTCCAGCCGCCGACTGTAGCGAAAACGGCAATTTCTTGTGAAAAGTGTATTGACACGCCCCCTCTATCCTGTTATGATTTTAGTATGAGACCGATGTTATATCATTCGGTAGTCCAAAGAATTCTTTCTGGGTTGGAAAGAGAATAATGGCTTTCTCCTGAAATAAATGGCTCCGTCTTTTATCCGCATTGTGACATCGATGTCACAATTTGTATCATGAAAACCGCTGCAAGGGAGGAAGGAAACATGGTTCTTGAGAACGAACGCATCCGGTTCACAGTGGAAGACACGACTGGGTGCATTACCGGCTTCGAGGATAAAAAGCTGAACCGTGCCTATGTGAACAGCGTTCATGACATCCCTCCATTTCGGGCCGTTATGGACGCAGACGCCCAAGCGGTTACCTACCGTTTCAGTGCGACATCAGCGCATGATAGCCTTCAGCTTGTATGGGGTATGGAAGATGCCACACTAGAAGTCCATATACAACTGCTTGCAGACGGCGTGTCCTTCCGGGCTTCCCTTCAAAACAATGATGGCAGCTGCATCAAGGCTTTTGAATACCCAATTCTTTCTGGTCTACGTGACTTTGGTGCGCAGGGATATTTGGCTCACTCCTACGCCACCGGCGTTCTGTTGCAAAATCCCCTTTCCTACATGCCGGAAACAGGTGCGCTCAGGTACACGCCGTATCCCGAATCCTTCTCCGGCGCTTCCATGCAGTTTTTCACCTATTATGAGGAAGACAAGGGCGGCTTGTACTTTGCCGCCCTGGACGGTAAAGGCCACCAAAAGTGGCTCAATGTTTATAAAGAAAAGGATCATTTGACCGCCAGCCATATGGCCGGCTTTGAAAACGCCGTTCCAGGCAGCCGCATTGATATGACATACGATTTTACTGTGCGTGCAACTCATGGCAATGGTTGGGAGGAAGCGGCGGAACTATACAAGGCCTGGGCGCAAGATCAGCCCTGGTGCGAAAGGGGCTTGGCCAAAGACCGCACGGACAAGTCAGATTGGCTGCACGAAAAGGTAGGCTATTGCACCTTCGGCGTCAATGCGGGGCACGACCGTACAAAGTGGCTGCGCCGCTACCGCCAGGATATCGGCACGCCCGGTTTTCATGTACTTGGGCCTGACTGGACCAACACCCCCCAAACCTTCGGCTGGGGCGTTCCGGGAGACATGTGCGACTGGGTGCCTACGAAGTTCAATGAAGAAAACCTTCAGGCGATACGGGAAAATGGCGATTACTTTGCGCCCTTTGAGTTTGACTTCATGGTAGCCATGAATAAAAGCAATCCCGAAAAGCTGCGGCCCCATCTTCAAAAGTTCCCCTCCCCCACCTATAGCCACGACGGGTATCCCTTTCACATGCTGTGCCCCTGTGACCCCTTCACAAAGGAGTTCCATCGGGAAAAGAACTTGACCATGCTTCGCGAAGCCCATGCGGATGCCATGTACTATGATATTTCCGCCAACAACCTGATCAAGGTCTGCATGGATGAAAACCATGGCCATCAAAGGGGCGGCGGCAAGGAAATCACCGACGGCTATTGTGATGTGTATGCAGATACGCATGATGCCCTGTCAAAAGAGGCCGGCAAGTACATTCCCCTCGGCACTGAAATGATGAACGAAACCTTCCTCTCCCATTTGGATTTTTACCAGGCACGGGCCTGGGCACAGCCCTGCTCCACCCTGGAGACCTACCCCTTCCGGGAACAGATGCGAAGCGGCCTGGCCCAAATGATTCCCCTGTTTGACTACGTGTATCACGAAATGGGCGTGGTGCGCATGGACGGCTGGGGGAAATTGGTCGATGAAATCGGCAGCCTGTTTTATTACAATGTAGCTAAGGTGTATTTGTGGGGCGGCCTGTATGAAATCAACCATGAATACAGCCCCATGGAGGAGCTGGATGGGGCGGAAAACAGCGGCGAAGATCATTATTTCCACTTTGATCCGCAGCACTGCGCTTACGCCCCCGACCGTGCAAGCTATGTAAAGCAGTTTGCCAGCCTCCGCACAGGCGCGGGACTTCCCTATCTCGCCTACGGCAGAATGACGAAAAAGCCGGACATGGAAATCCCGGAGATGGATGCAAGCTGGTATCACTACAACCACGGCCAGACGGATACCTCCTACAAGGCCAGGGGCGTTTTGAAGGTAAAGACCGTGCTCACCTCGGCGTATGAGGACCTAAGCGGCGGCTATGCCCTCTTTCTGGCCAACGCAGACGAGAAACCCCATGAACTTTCGTTCGCACTATCCCACCACACGCTCCGCCTTGCAAAAGGCAGCCATACAGTTCGGCTGCTGCATGGCTTTGGCAAGGATGCGGAGCTTACAACAATGGATTTAGGCATGTTGTGCGAAGGGGAAACGCTTGCGGTCTCACTGACCATAAATCCCCTCACACCGTACATGCTGGAGATCAAATAATAAAGGAGGATCATTGGTATGAAACGTCTCTTCTCATGGACCCTAGTTTTCGTTCTGGCCCTTACCATGGTGTCACTGCCCACGGCCCTGGCCACCACGGAAGGCAAAACGGAAGTGGTTCTGTGGAACCGCATTTTCGAGGATTGGAACCAGGCCTGGTGCAAGCAGATGGTGGAAACCTTTAATGCCGACCCGAACCAGAAGTACTTTATCACCCAGGAATTCGTGGACGGCGCTGCCTGGGATGAAAAGGTTACCGCAGCCCGCGCTGCCGGCACCATGCCCGACATGCTGCTCATGAACTACGGCGGAATCCCCTGGGGCGCCAGCCAGGGCCTGTACCTGCCCCTGGATGAGCTGATCCCCCAGGAAGCCTGGGATGACGTGTATCCCAACGTACTGGACATGGTCTCCTTGGGCGGCCACAAGTACGCCTATCCCCAGATGGTGGAACCCGCTGTCGTCATGTACTACCGCAAGGACCTGCTGGCTGCCGCCGGCTATAACGAGCCCCCCAAGACCTGGGATGAGTTCCTTGCCGCCGCCAAAGCCATGACCACCGATGACGTGTACGGCGCCACTTTCAATTATGAGTGGTCCATGTGGGGCTGGGAGCATACCGCCGCCGGCCACTGGCCCATTACTGATGACTGGTCTGCCGCCAACTGCCAGGACCAGGGTTACATCGATCTTTTGACCTTCATGAAGGATTTGTATGCCAATGAAGTTGTGCCTGCACAGGCGCTGGGCTGGTACAACGAATCTGCCCGCTTTATCGGCGAGGGCAGCGTGGCCATGACCTTCTCCGGCTCCTGGGGTATTGCGGACCTTACCAAGAACTTTCCCGACATGGTGGAAAATATCGGCGTTGCTCCCGCTCCCACCAAGGACGGCAGCCCCTTCCACTCCACCGTTGGCGGCTGGACGTACGTGGTTGATGCCAAGGCCAAGCAGCCCGAAGGCGCCGCCGCTTACATCACCTGGCTGCTGGGCTCCGATGCTGCCCGCGCCGCCTCCTTCTTCGAGGCTGCCAGTTTTTCGAAGTACTCCCCCCGCAAGTCTGTGGACGAATACCTGACCACCAACACCGCCGCCAAGGACGATGCATGGATGCAGGCCATCTCCACTCAGATTATCCCCAACGCCATCAGTGAGCCCCTCTACGCCTGGGATGTCAGCGCCAATATGCTGACCGCCATGGGTGAAGTGATTGTCAACGGCGCAACGCCGGAGGATGCCCTGAAGGCCGCTGCGGACGCCATCAACCTGTTCATCCAGAACAACGATTACTCCACCAAGAAGCCGCAATAACGCATCCATACACTTAATAGGGGGAGGGTTTATCCCCTCCCCCTTGCTGTCGACAAAGTGGCGTTGCCCCTTTGTCGAGCTTTTCCCTCGCTGCACTGCAAAAGCTGCGCTTTTGCGGACGTTTTCTCGGGCAAGGAAGGAATTTCTTCGAAATTCCAACGAAAATCACCGCACATGTCGCTGATTTTCGATTTCACATTGGAGGGCTTCGACCCTCCAATACCTCCCAGAGGTTCTATCGACATCTGGCCGCACAAAGCACGCGCTTTTCCGGCCTTTCCATCAAATTTGAAAGGAAGGAAGCAATGTGACCAAGGGAAAAGCAAGCGGTCTTTCCACCAGGCGTATGGACCACTGGACAGCCTATATGATGATCCTGCCCTCCATATTGTGCCTGGGCGTGTTTGTACTGGTTCCCCTGTTTATGGCCTTGAGCCGAAGCTTTACCAACTGGCAGTTTTATCAGGAAACCAAGTTTATCGGCTTTGATAATTTCATCATGGTATTAAAAAACCAGCTGTTTCATACATCCATTTTGAATATCCTTGGTTTTGTAGCCATTATTGTTCCTGTTCAGATGATAGCATCCTTTCTCTTTGCCCATGTACTTCGGGATATGAGCCCCAAGATCGGCGCGTACGCGAAAACAGCGATCTATGTCCCCACCGTTATCGCAGGCGTGGTGGCATCGGTCATCTTCCTGTTTATCTTCAATTATCAAGGCGGCATTCTCAACTGGTTCATCCGCCAATTGGGCGGTAAGCGTATAGGCTTTTTGGCCGAGCCTGACCTTGCCAAGTGGGCCGTTTCCATTGCATCCCTGTGGCTGGGCTTTGGCTACAACTCCCTGATTATGTACGCGGGCCTTCAAAACATACCGCAGAATTATTACGAGGCCGCAGAGGTAGACGGGGCAAACGCCTTGACAAAGCTGTTCAAAATCACCCTGCCTTCCATGCGGAACATCTTTATCCTTCTGCTGATTGGCCTCATGACTGGCACCCTACAAATGTTCGATTTGCCATATCTTATGATGAATGGAACCGGCGGTCCGGTAAACAGTACCTTAACGCCGATGATATACATCTACAACAACTTTAAAAGCCCGGATTATACCATGGGCTATACCGTTGCGGCCGCGCTTTTGCTGATGGTAATCATCGGTGCCCTGAACAGCATCGTGTTTACTTTGATCGGCTCGCAAAAAGCCCAGGATGAATAGGGAAAGGGGGATGACCGCATGAGTTCCGTAAACAAAAACAAAAAAGCACTTGAAACCGTCTTTACCGCTTTGGCGCTGACCGTGACGCTGATCTCCCTGTTTCCGCTGTTCTGGATGATCGTTTCCGCCTTCAAATCCGGAAAAGAAGTGTTAAAGGCCAATCCCCTTCGCTTCTTCCCCAGTGTGTGGACCATGGAAAACCTGCAGAAGCTTTTTGGCGATACCAACTATCCCTTCTTGCAGGCCATGAAGTCCAGTGCTTTTGTGGCTATCACGGCTGCCCTTCTGGCCATCACCATCAACTCCATGGCAGCCTACGCCTATGCCAGGCTGGAGTTCAAGCTGAAAAAGCTGTTCTGGCGCATGACCATCTTTACCATGTACATTCCGGGCATCACCATCCTCATCACCTCTTTTGTGGTGGTGAACAGCCTTGGCATGCTGGATTCCTACTGGGTGCTGATTCTGCCAGGCCTGGCCAGCGCAGGTTCCATCTTCTTCTTCCGGCAGTTCTTTTTGAACATGCCCATGGCCACTGAGGAAGCTGCGCTCATCGACGGCGCCACTCGGTTCCGTATCTTTCTGAGCATCTTTATCCCCAATGCCAAATCCCCTTACGTGATTATCGGCACCGGCGCGTTTCTGGGGTATTGGAACAGCTTCCTCTGGCCGGCCATGACGGTTACCAGCAGCCAGTACATGCAGGTGATGCAGGTGATAAGGTCTTACAATAACATGTACAGCAACAATTACGGCGTTGTTTTGGCCGGCTCCGCCATCGCGGCGCTGCCCCCCATATTGGTATTCTTGCTGTTCCAGCGGCACATCGTCAAGGGACTTATGATCTCCGGCATTAAATAAAGAAATTTATGAGGTAAGATATGAGCAAACCATTTGCACCGGCTGATTTATCCAACATCCATCTTCGGCGGCACACGAAAAGGCTGCGTCTTTCAAGCTTCGATATCAACGGCGGCAATGAGGACCGCTGGACCATTGCCCCAGGCGAGACCCGTGTCGTGGCGGAAATCACCGGCCCCGCCTGCATCAACCACATCTGGTTCACGCTGATGAACGCGCCCCAGGATGAGCCCCATTTTTTACGGAAGGTGCTCTTGCGCATGTACTGGGATGGCGAGGAAAGCCCCAGCGTAGAAGCGCCAATTGGTGACTTCTTTGGCATGGGTCACGCCATCAGCCGGAATTTCGTATCCGAGCCATTGCAAATGAGCCCGGAAAACGGCAAGGGCTTCAACTGCTGGTTCCCCATGCCCTTCAACAAGTCAGCCAAAGTGGAGATCGTGAACCAGGGCACGCTGCCTCTGCTGACCTATTTCTATTTCGATTATGAGGCCATGGAAGTGCTGCCGGAGGAAACGCTGTATTTCCATGCCAAGTGGCACAGGGAATGCCCCACCGAAGGCATCAGCGACCAGGGCGTTGACAACCGCTTTTACTGCTTTGGCGGACAGAATACCACGGGCGCCGGCAACTATGTCATTCTGGAAGCCGAAGGCGCCGGCCATTATGTAGGCTGCAACATCAACATTCACAACCTACGGGAAAGCAATAAGTGGGATTGGCCCGGCGAAGGCGATGATATGATCTTTGTGGACGGCGAAACCTGGCCGCCGAAGATTCACGGTACAGGCACAGAGGATTACGTCAACATGTCCTGGTGCCCCCAGCAGGAATATTCCGCACCGTACCACGGCATCATCCTGGGCGGAGACAACAACTGGAAGGGCAAAATCACCTATTACCGGTATCACATTAAGGACCCCATCACCTTTGAAAAATCCATCCGTGTGACCATCGAACATGGCCATAACAACCACCGCAGCGACGACTGGGCCACCACCGCCTATTGGTACCAAACGGAGCCCCACAAGCCCTTTGAACCTATCCTGCCGGCAGAAAAACGCTTGCCTCTGGATGCGGAGAAGCTGCGCTGGGGAGAAGAGGTGCTGTAAAATGAAACGGTTTGCGTCCGTGTGCCTTTGCGCCATGATGCTTTTCTCCCTTTCCGCATCCTTGGCCGAACCTCTCCCCCTGGGCGATGACAGCGCCATAGGGATGCTTGAAAACAAGCAATGGGAACTGCACAGCCTGACCAAGACAAGCGTTTCCAAGGTCGCGCAGATCACGGGTGAGGACAGCGAAAACAAGACCCAGTCCCGTTTCGGAGTGTGGGGTACAGATCTTGGCTCTATGGCCGTGATCGGCGACACAACTTATATGTTCGGCGGCGATACCTTCGGCGACGAGAAAAACGGCCACTGGCGTAGCAACGTGTTGTTTTTGATCGAGGACGATCATCCCTCTGATGGTCTTACCATTGTGGATGCCATTACCGACAAGCGAGGCATGGCCAAGGAGCTGCTGGGCAGCCTGAAGCAGGACTACACCGAAATGACGGTGATCCCCACCAACATTTTCGCGGTGGAGGATACGCTGTATTGCATCTACATGTCTGTCTCCCACTGGGGCGACCCCGGCCGGTGGGAATGCCGGTATTCCGGACTTGCCAAATCGGAAGACGGCGGCAAGAAATGGACGAAGCTGAATGACGTGAAATGGCCCGGCGATTCCAACTTTATTCAGACCGCCAACTGCCAAATCGGCGACACCATGTACATCTGGGGCATCCCCGGCGGTAGGGATGGCGGCGTGGCATTGATGAAGGTGCCGGTTACGCAGATCGAGAATTATCAAAGCTATTCCTACTTCACCGGTCTTGATAAAGATGGGGCCCCGCTGTGGGTGCAAGGTGAAGAAGGCGTAAAGCAGGCGAAGATTGTTATTGACGGCCCTGTCGGCGAAATCTCTGTAATCTACAATCCTTACCTGGGTAACTTCATCATGACATATTTGTCGGAAAAAGCTCACGCCATTGTCATGCAGGAAGGCGTTACGCCATGGGGCGAATGGGGAAAAGCCTATACCCTGGCATCCTCAGTGCAGTATCCCTCCCTGTACGGCGCCTACATGCACCCCAAGTATATCGAAAATGACGGCAAGACCTTTTACTTCGCCATGAGCCAGTTCTTCCCCATCTACAACATCATGTGGATGCGGGCAGACCTGCCGTGATTCACTTCATCAGAAAATCGGAGGATGATTGATATGCGCGCCTTGGAAGACCTCTCACTCCTGCATGGATATGAAACCCGATCCATTTCCCCGGAAAACAGGACAGGTGAAAAGGGCATGGGGGGCCGTACGCCTTTGGAAGAAGGCACGGCAAAGGTTGCCGCCAGGGACCTGGGCACCGGCTGGAAGGTGAACCCTTACCTGCACATCCCGGCGGGTGAAACCCTCGAATTGGCCCGCATGGATGGCCCCGGTGTCATCAAACACATCTGGCTCACCCCCACCGGCGTGTGGCGCAATCAGATCATCCGCTTTTATTGGGATGACAGCGAAGTTCCGTCTGTGGAATGCCCCCTGGGCGACTTCTTTGCCTGCGGCTGGGGCCGGTACGCGCCGGTCAATTCCATGGCGGTGTGCGTCAACCCCGGCAGCGCATTTAACTGCTATTGGAGCATGCCCTTCCGCAAAAACTGCCGTGTCACGCTGGAAAACCGTAACGATGATCAAGTGACCGTATACTATCAGATCACTTACATCCTGCAGCCGGTACCCGAGACGGCGGGCTATTTCCATGCCCAGTTCCGCAGGGTCAATCCCCTGCCCTACAAGACCGATTACACCATTTTGGATGGCGTGCAGGGCAAAGGCCAGTATGTAGGTACCTACATGGCCTGGGGCACCAACAACTGCGGCTGGTGGGGCGAGGGCGAGATCAAGTTCTTTATGGATGGGGACAAGGAGTTCCCCACCATCTGCGGCACAGGAACCGAGGATTACTTCTGCGGCTCCTATGATTTTGAAAACCAGAAGACCCATGAGTATGAGGAGTTTTCCACCGCCTACGCCGGGCTTCCCCAGGTCATCCGCCCCGACAGGCTGTATGATTCCCAGATGCGTTTCGGCATGTACCGCTGGCACATTACCGATCCCATCTACTTTCAAAAGGATTTGCGGGTAACCATTCAGGCACTTGGCTGGCGCAGCGGCCGGCGGTACCTGCCCTTGCAGGATGACCTGGCCTCCGTCGCCTACTGGTATCAGGATACGCCTTCCAGGACCTTCCCGCCCCTGGGTTCCAGGGATGAACTGGAGATCATCTGACCGTGATGTGTTCATTTTTTTCTGCAAATGCATGAAAGCTAATTCAGTTTGTCGATTATCATGAAGTTATGGTAGAAAAACGGCTTGCCACAAAATGGCAGGCCGTATTTCTATGGAGGGGGTACTTTGCTATTCCTATAAGCACATAACGTTCTGCTACCGCTTGTATATGGAAAAAGACCTGCCGCATTTGGCAAGTCTCCTTATGAGACTAATCTCCCACTACATTTCTGACCACATTTTTCATCGCAGCTTAATGGGCAGCAGCAGATCAAGCTGTGTATCTTCCATTTTTGCGCCGTTTTGCATCAGGTTATAATAATTCAATGCTTCCTCAAAGCATGGCCGCCCATCGTCCGCTTCGTATTTTTCGCTTGCGTTTGCCCATTCGGTAAGCAGGCGCCAGTCCGTTTGAAAATTCCAATCTCGCAATACATGGGCGGCATATAAGCCTCCGCCAAATGTCTTTTTTGTTAAAGGGGCCGTAACGACCATTTCCTCTGGTATGGATACCCATGCCTCATATGCTGCAGCCGTCCCCTCAACGCCGACCTTTAGGTCTTCTCTGGAACAGTCAAAACCCATCCCTCTGGCATCGGGTTTGATTTTTAAGAGTCCGGTTTCCCACACAAATTGTTCTATCTTGCTGGTAGCTTCCGGCCCCACACCCCATTCAAACTCCCCCGAAGCGTAAGAAGCGGCTACGGTCATAGGCGGCACATAAACGATCCGTACGTTTTTTTCCTCCAGCTTACTTAACGCTTCAATTGCTTTGTTCAGATCGTCCATTGATTTTTCCTCCTGCAATGTGTTTTTTTGAAAAGATATACTATCCACAACGGCAAACACAGAGCTTTCCCCAAGATAATCAAGCTGTAAGTGCATATTCGCTTTTTCTTGCAATTCACGAACAAGCCAGCTGAGAATAGATTTAACGGTTGATACGGCTGTGATCTGCTCATCTAATTCACGTATGTTGCGCTCGAATATATCAATCACGCTCACAGCATCACTGTTGCCAAAAATCTCTTGGATCTGCTTCACAGGAACACGAAGTTTCCGCAATATAATGATTTGACGAAGCCGGCGTATTGCATCTTCATCATAAACCCGGTACGCATAATCTTCCATGCGCCGGCTTTCAATCAAGCCGATTTGTTCATAATAACGCAGCATACGGCTTGATATGCCAAGGTTTTTCGATACCGCACGAACGGCTTGCAATGGATTCATTGTGTGTTTGCACTTCCTTTCAAGACAATCATAAAGTACGACACGGTGTCCGTGTCAAGAGAAAGTTTGAAAATCACCGGCCTGATAAAAATTTGCATGTAAACAAGGAGGCCCGGCTCGGCGTACACGGCACACTGGGCTGCCTGTCACCGGTGGCGTTCAAGAAAATCTATACCCCATCATTACTGTCCGATTTTGGTTTGACAATCCAGGGTACGTGGTATATTACTATTGAAAACCAATACATAAAAAGGGAGTGAATAAATACATGGCAAAGTATGTAGACGGATTTGTGCTTGTAATTCCAAAAGACAAAGCTGAGGAATATAAGAAAATGGCAGAAGGCGGCCGTGATACGTGGATGAAGTGTGGCGCGCTTGAATACTATGAATGCCGTGGCGATGACCTTATCCCCCAGGAAATGGGCGGTGAGAAAGCGCGTGCATTTACCGAAATGACTGGAGCAGCAAGTGGTGATACCGTATGGTTTTCTTTTATCGTCTTTCAATCCAAAGAACATCGGGATGAAGTCAATGCGAAAGTAATGGAAGAAATGAATAAGCAGATGGAAGGACATGAAGACATGTCGATGCCTTTTGACATGAAGCAAATGGCTTATGGCGGTTTTCAAGTTGAAGTAGAAGGCTAGAGACATGACGTGTAATCACGAAGCCGCTCTCAGCCATGAGGGCGGCTTTTATATTGCGCAGTGAATATACAGGCATACAAAAATGGAGGTGTTCGTTTAGACTATTTCAGAAGCCTTCCATGATTAGCTCGGAGTAAGCATATAACCATTCACCATAACCCCTATAATACCCCATGCTGTACCAAGTATAGCACCGGCTAAAACATCTCTTGGGTAGTGCATCCCAACATAAATCCGTGTAATTCCAACCAACAAGGCAATAGCATACAATCCTATCCATAGATAAATATTGAATTGATAATAGTGCATAATTAAGGAAGCCAAGAAAAACGCCTGACCCGTATGGCCGCTTGGGAATGATCTGCCGCTGGCTTTAGAACCAACAATGCGAATCTTTTTCAACTTGATATAAGGTCTGGCACGGCGAATAAATAATTTTATGATCTCAATCATTAACCCTAAAGTGATTACGCCAAAGATTAGGGAATAGGCAAATAGCCTGCTTTCGGTAAAATAAAATATCAGCGCGAGTATTAGCGCAAAAACAAAATGCCCAAGCTGAGTAAGTCCAAGCATGCACCAATCCAATAAAGGCGGGCGTTTCCCGCGTGAGTTAAAAAATAAGAAAATCCATTCATCCGCTTTTTGTCCCTCATTCCAAGTAACCGAGACGGTTACCAGACTAAAAAATATTAACAGCGTTACTAAAACAGTATTTGCTTTTATAGAAACCCATAATTTTGCCCAAAACTCAAGGGGCATTTGAAATGAAATAAATATCAAAATTAGTACAAGCAATACTATCCAATAAGAATGCTTAACATGACTCGTCCAAGAAATAAGTTTTTTGAAAACACCTGGAACCTGTAATTCTGGAATCTCGATTTCTTTTATTGGTTTTGTACTTCTATTTTTCAAAACGATCACCTGACTTATTTCTATCTTTGGTCTTCCCTGCTGGCACCAATACTGACAGGGCACGTTTCTGTATATCAATTTTGACGGAACCCTCACCAATCTTTGTGCCATCCGCCATAATGGGCATAGGAGGTACGGTGTCAATTGTTATACTGCGTGCGCGATAATGCTGTATGCGAGGATCTCGTTCAAAATCGGTCCCCGGGCTTTTCATCGCGTGTCGAATTAAAGCTAATTTTGATTGGTCTGCAAAAAATAAAACATCAACTAATCCGTCTTCCAACGAATCATTGGAGCCTACTTGAAAATGACGGAAAATATAAGGCACATTGGAGATCAATACCACATGACCGGTAAAATGGAACTCTATTTCATTGTCCAACAATATTTGTATTTCAGATGGTTGAGTGGTCGTTATAGTAGCTATAAAATCACCAATCCGTGTTAAATCACCGTGCAGAATATCATCTGAAGATGGAAATATAGCCGAAAATAGCCCAACCGAACAAACTTCAATGCAATGCGTCATTTGATTGTTGCAAGTACAATTACTTATATCTATTTTTTTGTGCCGGCCACTTGCGATAACAGCAACGGATGATGCGATATCTGTTGAAATTCCCAGACTATATGCAATATTATTCTGAGTTCCGGTTGGAATAATGCCAAGAATCGCGTTTGTACCGATCAATTCCTTCGCAACAGAAGAAACAGTACCATCGCCTCCACAAGCTATAAACAAACGAATTCCTTGCCCGATAGCCTCCTGTATGACTTTGGGCAAATCACAGTCTGGTTCAATTAAATAAGGTTCGGTATGAATATCCGTAGCCTGTAGCTCCTCAGCTACCTCCATGAACTTCTTATTTGCTTCATCGGCTGCACCGGCATTGGGATTAAAAATGAGTTTAGCATGCAACCTGCGCTTTCTTGTTTCCATGCCAAATTCTCCTCATTCGATTTAGTCCATTTTTAGCCGCTATCAATAAAAGCTTTACCAAACAACCTTCCGTTTAGACATTGCATTTCATTCCAAATTACTGAGAATGCAAGTATGTAAGCCATTGCCATGCCAAAAGACCTGCCCGTGTACTCCAGCAAATTCTCAGCTAAAGGCCAGAATTATCATGCGATTTGCATGTATTCAAAAAAGCCCGCCGCAACCGGCGAGCTTATATGCACCACCATATGTCGTTATACATGGCTAAATGGACATGAGTTGATATAATACAATACACGGAGGACAGGAGGCCGAATAATTGTACCGTATTTTTCGAGGGAGGTGTGCATCCTTACACGGCATCTGGTCATTTACCAAAGTTAAACCTTGATTGATCCCAAGAAAAAAAACCTAATGGCTGCCAGCCAGGAAAAGATTGCCCAGGGAACAAGGGATGCCAGTGCGAAGTACATGCCGAGCGTCCCGGCGGTAGAGGGGATAAGCATCAGCAGACCGGAAACAAGGCCAATAACGGCCATCTTTTTTCCGTAGAGGACGCTGCTAGTCATGACGCGGGCAATGATAATCAGGCATATAGCACTCAAGATATAGTAAATATCAAAGGCTGTGCCTTTCCACTGAAGGATCAGCGCTTGGCCGGCTGCAAGGCACGCGGCTTTATCCGGCTCCGCGGTGCTTGCTGCAAATTGCTGGCTCAAGATCAGCATATCAAATGCCGGATTGGATGCATAGTAGGCTGCAGTAGCCAATATACCGCATATAAAAGCGATGAGCATCAGAGACTCATTCTTTTTTCTGAGAGACAGATAAAAGGCAAGATACATTAGTGCTACAATGGTATTGTTGATGATATATAGAACGTCAAGGTGCATAAGCCCCAGAATCCAGCTGCTTTGAAACAGTTGAAACCACGCAAGCACAGTCTTGGGTGTCGGCCACAAGGTATACACCGCAATCTGAACAGCTATCAATACGAGCATCACGATGGCCGCTATTCCCGTGATGAAGTAAAGCAGGCGCCACTTTTGAAGCTCTGCTTCGTGCTGGAAATGGATCCTGTCTTGCACAGACATGGCTTGATAGGAATCTTGAAAAAACATATCTCTTCGCTCCTGTTCTGCTGTGCTATGGCTGACGGCCAAGCAGCGCGTTTTCGATTGCCTTCAATATGACCTTGCTGCTGTACGTGGCACCTGCTACGACATCTACCTGCAGGGATTGGGCATCCAACACCTTCCCTGGAATAGCTTCCGCCAAAGCGCCTTGTCCGTTTTTATGCTCCATCAAATCGATTGCGGTGATCCTGTGGTCCCTTACCGTAACGCTGACCTTTGCTGAAACGGGAAAGACGGAATAGCTGCCCAAGTAGGTTCCATCCTCCAGCGCGGCCATGTCGATCTGCGCCAGCGCCGTGTCTGCAAGCAACTTAAGGTTTGACTCAATGTTCCTATAAATCCCCCGTATGACAAGCAATGCGGCGGCAAGAATCAAAATGACGATGACCAAAATCACAGCGCGCTTTCTTCTCATGCTCAAAATCCCTTCCGCATCGTGCCGCTGCTCAGCGGCTTAAGATGCCTGCGCTCAGCTTTGAAGCCACCGCTTCGATCTGAGTTTCACGCGTTGCCGCCTTCGACCAATGAACGATGTCCGATCCAGTAACGATTGCGCCCTTGGCCTGTACGGTTTGACACAGCTGATTTAATGCACGGTTTCCGCCCAGGAAGGCGTAGGGAAAGAAATGCGTCATAAAGCAGCCAGCTTTTTTGCCGCGAAGGGGCTCAATGCCGCTCAGATACGCCTGCATGACCGGCGAGAGCGAAAAGCCTCGTACAGGCGCGCCAAAGAGCAATGCATCGTATGCGCTGATGTCGGGCTTTTCTATGAGCTTGATTTTTCCAACGTCGGTTTCCTCGTCGTTTGCCGCGGATACCCTTTGGATGGAGACCATATGTCCGGCAGCTGAGAGCTTTTCCTTTATCTTTTGCGCCAGCAAAAGCGTATTACCCGTTTGCGAATGAACGATGATCCCAATGTTCATAGCTGCACCTCCGTTTATAGTAGAAAGTCAACAATTTTATCAAGGTCTCGGTACAGGTTTGCCGCGTCAACCAAGTCACCGTTGTTGGAGAAGCTTAGCATCAGCATTCCGTGTATCGCGTAGATCAGCGTTTTGGCGGCGACTTCCACATCTTCCTCCCTTAGCCTCCCGCTTTGCACAAAAACTTGGAATGATTCACGCCACATAGCGCCAAAGTCCGGCTCCGTGGGGGCATCCTTCAATCCATCGGGTTGTTTCAACGGATACAAATAGAAGAACTTGAAGACGTTTGGATGGTCCAGATAATACTGAATGTATGCTTTGAACGCGTCTTTCACCTCTGCCAGGTCCTTCAACGGGTACTGCACATCTTTGCGCAGGATTTCCATCAGATCCAGGATCATGAACCCCTTTGTTTCCAACAGCAGTTCATTGAGGTCCTGAAAGTAACTGTATAGGGTCGGGTAAGAATAGCCCGCAGCATCCGCAATTTTTCGCACCGAAACATTTTCCACCCCCTGGCTCACAATCATATCCTTGGCTGCCTCAAGAAAATACATTTTTGTTCTGTTCCGTTTTCGACTCTGCTTCTCGCTCATCGTACGCTCCTTTGCGCCTGGTGCTTTGCTGGCCGCGCCTATCAGGGCAGCCACTCGTTTAAAAAATCTAACGTCGTTTAATTTTTTTAACAGTGTTAGTATAACGCGGCACCTGCAGCATGTCAATAGGTAAACCAAAATATATTTTTTGTGCGGAAAAGGAAATTCTCGCATCGTCAAACTGTACTACCCCGCCGCTCTTTACATAACAATCATCCCCTGTTCATCATTTCGCAGACGACGAAAAAGACCCGTCGCATTTGACGAGTCTTTCTATGGAACGAATGTCCCTTTTCATGTACATATGATATTCGTTATGCAGATGCTGGGTACAAGAGGATGCACCCACTCGCGCCTGCGCCAAAGGCTATACGAACAATGTACTTCCGTTCATTACTCCACTGTCAATGTTTTAAGCGCATTCTCCCAAAGCGGTTGCGCCTTTGAAAAATCCCACGGTGCGGCGGAAAGCTGGAAATAAATATCCTGATCGCCCGGCGCATCGATGAAGTAATGTCCCAATGTGAATTTCTGGCCCATGACAGCAGCATTTATGATGCAGCGAACGGTGGGCATTTCGTATTCCATCTTATCAACGCTGACGAATTCATACTCCGCAAAGCCAAGCTGTTCGACGGCTGCCCGGGCCGATTTCTCTTCACCGTCAAAGACGTTGTTTCCTACGTAACGAACCCAGAAATTGGCCGATCCAACATAGGGCTCCAGCAGATTATAGGATTTAAACGTATCGTTTGAAGCGGTGGTCAAAAAGCTCCAGCCCTCGGCTGGCGTGACTGTAAAGGTTTTGATCTCACCGGCTGCATTTACTATTTCCGGGCTGGCAGAGCTTTGCGCAGGAGCGGTCTTGCTTTGATCGGGCTGACTATTCTGTGAGGCTGCTCCCCCTGCAGAGGATGGGGTCATTTGGCCGCAGCCGGTAAGCGTCAGTGTCAAAACCAGCAGGAGAATGCTAAAAATACGCTTCATGGGTTTTCCTCCAAAATCATTTGTTTTCATGGGCTGGTTTACAGCTTATGCCCGCAGCCCCCGCAGAACTTGCCGCCGGGCATAATTACCTCGCCGCAGCCAGGGCATTTATTCGTGACCGGTGCAGTCAAGGACCCTCCGCAGTGATTGCAAAAACGAATTCCCTGAGCATTGGTCTTGCCGCATTGGGGACAAGTTTTAAGCTCCAGCGATCCGCCGCAATTGTTACAGAATTTTCCCGCTCCGGCGGGCTTGCCGCAGGCGGGACAGACCACCGTTTTACTCTCCAGCTTGCCGTGCCATACAACGGCACTCTCGGCAGCTTCCTCAATATTGCGGCGCATGGCTTCAGCCCGCCCCTTGGAAACCGCCACCTCCTGACGGGGAGCACAATCGGTACATAGCATCTCGTCCTCATTGTAACAGGCATCGCAAACCCAATTGTGGCAGCCGTGGCAGCGGTGGAAGTGATGCTGGGCTTCGTTTTTTGCCCGCTCGAAAGCTTTCTCGTGCTCCTTCTGCCATTCGGGGCTCATGTCGGTGAAGCGTTCAGAGAGTACGCTGCTGCCCCGTTCCAGCGAGTAGCCGATGTCTCCCAGCCTTCCGCCGAGCAAACTCCCGATGGCGCCGATCCCCTGAGCAAGCCCCCGCAGCCCCCGCCCCTTTTTGCATGTTTCTGATTCGATAAAACTGCTTTTGAATCCATCCTGGCATAGATCGCAGTAAAAGGTATACTGAAATCCCGCCTCGGTGGAATTGTCCTCGTAATTGCGCGCAAAGGAATGCAGCATGTTATTCCCTCATTTCCTGACTTGTTTCATTGGATGACCGCAATCAGTGCAATGGTTATTCTCAAAAAACTGAAGTGCGCCGCATCGGGAATTTGTGCATCGTACCATCAGCGTCCCACCGCAATGCTCGCAGGCTTCCTGTACAAAGGTCTGCTTACCGCAGGCAGGGCAATCAATATGCAGAGATCTTCCGCAGCCTGCGCAAAGGGCCTGTCCTTTTTCGACGGAACGCAAACAGGACGGGCAGTGATAGCCGAACGGGCTTCGGCTCCGGCAAGCAGGGCAGAAGCGGGCATCCGTCTCAATATAAGCGCCACAAAGAAGGCAGGGCCGTTTATAAGAGGCCATAGGCTTATCCCCCCTGTTTTGCACCGCACTCACCGCAGAAGCGTGTACCGGGCGTCTGTATTGCGCCGCATTTGTGGCAGCGGAGTGCACCAACCTTCGTTCCGCATTCCTGACAAAACTTCACGCCCTCCGGATTTACATGACCGCATGCGGGACAGGTGTGCGCTGCTTCTTCCGCTTGCCGGGCCGCTTGCTGTGCGTCCTTTTCTGTTTGGGCTGCCTGTATCTTTTGCGCAATCTCCTGCAGATTTCTTTGTACCAGCTCCAGCTTGCCCTCAAGTGCGGGGAACTGTCCGCTTTCCCGCTTTAGGGCCTGCTTGCCGATTTCGGCATACAAACTTAATTCCTGCCTTTGCAGATCGGCAAGTTCCGCCTGGGCAGTCATCAGTTTTACCTCGGGGTCATTCTGAGGCATAAAGGCGGATAGTCCTTTAAACAGCCCTTCAAAGCCATTGAATGGATCAGATATATCACATCTTCCTTTCTATTTAGTAGATGAAACATGCGCAGCACGTCTCGACATAAACCTGCAACTGGCAAGCCGCGTCTGCCAAAACGTGCACACTTTCGATGATTTCTCTATATACTATCATTCCATGAAGGCTCCCGGTTTTGTAGAAATACCATTTTGCTTTTCTCTAAGTGACGTTTTTCACGGCTTTTTTAAGGGAACAAAAAAGTTCACCAAGTTGGTGAACACAGACTGTCAAAAAACCTCATAGGAGGTATTGGAGGACCGAAGTCCTCCAATTGTAAATCGCAAACCAGCGACATGTGCGGTGGTTTGCGCAGGAATTTCGAAGAAATTCCTACCTTGCCCGAGCAAACGGCCGTAAAATGGCACAGCCATTTGGAAGTAGCAGCGAGGGAAAACTCAACAAAGTGGCGCAGCCACTTTGTTGACACGCTGAGTTCACCAAGATGGTGAACAGTCAAAATGTGCTTATATTGTATCGCTGTGTATTTTTCTGTACTCGGAGGGGGATCGGTTTGTGCTGCGCTTAAAGGCGACGGCAAAATGCCCGGCATTGATAAAGCCGCACAACCTGGCAGTGTCCGCGATCGTATTTTCCTTCCTCTGCAAAAGTTCCTTGGCCCTTTCCAAACGAATATCCATCAGGTATTGGTGGGGCGTGCGGCCGGTCTGTTCCTTAAATACCCGCTTAAAATGGCAGGGACTCAAATAAATGCGGTTGCAAATATCATTGATGCTGATATTCGTTTGATAATGCTCCTGCATGAACATGATCGCCTTGCTGATATAATGATTTTCCTTGACGATCATTTTGCTGCTTTTCTCTTGCCCGGAACTCAGATCCCGTATGAGCTGAAAGACGATCCGGGTGGAGATGCTGCGGATCATCTGCGGATACGCTTCGCCATAATTCATGATCTCCAGCTGAAACTCGCCGATCAAATCCAGGAGTTGATGGCTGTAATGCCCCTGAATGCGCTTGAACGCAAACACATCCTCACCCGCTGTTTCATCGGCGATCGATTTGAAAAATTCTTTCTTTACGGCTATGTGCAGGTATTTGCCATGCGCGTTTGCTTCACAGGGTACGCCATACACCTCCTCCCAGGGCTGAATCACCAGCATATCACCCTTTTTGAC
The DNA here is from genome assembly GCA_023436585.1 of Bacillota bacterium. Taxonomy (GTDB): domain Bacteria; phylum Bacillota; class Clostridia; order Christensenellales; family Aristaeellaceae; genus JAEWAH01. Next base: position 76,483 of record JAEZIN010000009.1, read on the forward strand.
CTGATACAAAACACTTCCCACTTTTGTAACTGGCGCGGTGGAAAGGAATAAAACAAAGTGATAGTCGTCCACACGTATGACTTCGCCGATGGCAAATTCCTCCGGCTCAAAGATGGCGATGTATTGGCAAATCGTAGCCTTTGTCTTGGCAAATAACTCCGGTGGGATCGCCCTGACAAGATAGTCGAAATCCAGACTCATTCTTTTCCTTTACCCCCCGGTCGGGCTTTTCTTTGGGACTATACGGATAAATTGCTGTTTCTTTTACAGGAATGTACTCCATCCCGGCTCACCCACCTACCACACACCTTCTGCTTCTGATTATATACACAATTACGAAGGGAATCAAGGCTTGACGCATAGTCATAATTGGTGACAATGTCGGCTCGGATGTGGGATCATCAGACCGGCGATATACTGATGACAATGACACGGTACAATCTTGTGTTCAGGGCGAAAACGAATTGCATCAATAGAGGATTTTACTCTTTCGTTTGAAGATCGATCTCGAAAACATAATTCGGCGTAGGAACAGCGCTTTGCAGGCATACAAATAAGCCCGCCGCAATCGGCGAGCTTCTTTGCACCAACGAATGTTGGTAGTTGTGTCTAATCCGACATTAGTTACGCGGGTGCATTGGGTGCATGATGGGTGCATCATTACACACCATTGCCGTCTTGATTTTAAACGAAATAGAAGCTCTATAAGATTGGCAAGACGATCAAATACTTTTTTGGCTCTGCTCATTACCGGTTCAATATTTAACGATATACTGCTTTGACGTCATACAACTTACTTGCTTACTAGCTGTGCCGTGAACAACCATTAGTTGGTTCAAGAAAATCGCATAGCATCATGAAAATTATACAGAAGAATAAGTATTTAAAAATGAAAAATATTTTCACCAATTCTATTTACTTTGGAGGAAATATGCGCTATTATATACTTACGTATAGATTAAAGAGTCAGGGAGAATCAACATGGCATTAAAAGAAGAGCGTTATGCATTTAAGAGAGGTTTGATTGTATCCTGTCAGGCACTTGAAGATGAGCCGCTACATGGTCCGGGTATTATGACCAAGATGGCACTCGCGGCTCAATTTGGTGGTGCTGTAGGGCTGAGGGTGAACGGGCCTGAGGACATTGAGGATATCAACAAAGCGTGTGATCTTCCAATTATCGGAATTTATAAAGCGAGTTATACCGGTTATGATGTTCATATTACTCCTACCATGAAAGAGGTTGAGGCACTGGTTAAAACAAACATCCATGTAATCGCTGTTGATGCAACCTTTCGGCCAAGACCCGGATTTGAAAAGCCAGAGCAGTTCATTGCTGCAATTAAATCCAAGTATCCCATCCTTGTGATGGCAGATATTTCGACACTGGAAGAAGGGATTAATGCATGCCGAGCGGGAGCCGATATTATTTCCACCACCCTATCCAGTTATACCGAGTACACACGAGAACGAGAAAAGCCCGATCTTGATCTGGTAAGAAAATTGGTGGCAGTGCTTGACATTCCTATTGTGGCTGAAGGAAATGTCATGACGCCGGAACAGGCTTTGGAGTGCTTGAAAGCTGGGGCTTATGCTGTGGTAGTCGGGAGTGCCATTACTCGTCCACAAATTATTACGCAGCGTTTTGTTGATACGATGAGTTGTGCCCTTACTTAACGTATTTCTCACATGCAACCTGCCGCTGCTCTGGAAGAGTGTATTCTTTCAATATAGCATCCCATGCAAGAAATATTTTATCAGTTGACGCGCGCAAAAGCAAAGGAGGTATATGGATGTGAAACCCTTGTAGCCCCTTCCTAAAGCTGTCCCTCAAAAACTAACAAAAACAAGGAGGAGTTTAATCATGAAAAGGTCTATCTCTCTGGTACTCTGCCTGCTGATGCTGGCCGCCTTGCTGCCTATGCAAGCCATGGCTCAAACCGGGACCGTTGGGAACAAGGAATTTGCCGACAAAACCTTGAATATTGCCGTTCTTGAGGGCGGTTTTGGACGGGCGTACTGGGATGCCGTAGTCGAAAGCTTTGAGAGGGATTATCCCGGCGTCAAAGTCAACATTACCAGCAGTCCGAAAATCTCAGACCTTGTAAAGCCGCAGTTTCTGGCAGGAAATCCGCCTGATTTCTACTATACCACGGATGTTTCCACTTACGCAGCGGATGGCGCCCTGCTGGATCTGACCGATGTCTTTGCGAGCCAGGCCCTTGATAAGGAGGTCCCGCTGCAGGATGTCATTACAGATGGATTCCTGGACGCCTGCAAACCCCTGGGCGATGGCAAAATCTATTATGCGCCTAGCGACGAGGCGATCATGGGCATCTGGTACAACAAGACGTATTTTGAAAGCAAGGGCTGGACAGCGCCGAAAACGTGGGATGAATTCTTCGCGTTGGGCGACTTGGCCAAGGCGGAGGGAAAAGCCCTCTACACATACCAGGGAATTTACCCCAGCTACAATGAAATGGTTATGTTCCCCGTCATCGCCAGCCTTGGCGGCATGGATCTGATGAAGAGCATTGGAACTTATGCGCAAGGTGCGTGGGCGGATGAAAATGTGAAAAAGGCCATGAGCATCTACTATGATATGGCGCAAAAGGATTATCTGCTCAGCGGCACAACCGGCATGAACCATACGCAGGCCCAGACGGAATTTTTAAAGGGCAACGCCCTGTTTTGCCCGAACGGAACATGGTTCTCCGGGGAAATGAAGGATGTAATTCCTGAGTCTGGCTTCTCCTTCGGCTTTATCGCTCCTCCCGTGTTCAGCGCCGATGATCAGCAGTACGCTCAAGCCGGAACCTCATATTACCTGATTCCCGCTCAGGCCAAGAACCCCGAGCTTGCCAAGGAATTCCTGAAATATCAGTATACCGAAGCAAGCACCATCCTCAATGCTGAGAAGGCTCAGGATATCACCTGCATCAAAGGTGCCGTTGAGCTTGCCAAGCCTTATATTGATCCCTCCATCTATGAAGCCTTCAAGGCTTATGACAACGGTGTCAAACCCCTTATCATGAGCTGGGCTGCCGTTACAGCTTCCTCCGTAAAGCCTTCTGACGCCATCTGGAGCCCGCTGACGGATGTATCCAATAAAGCGCTAACAGTGGATCAGTGGAGCGAAATGATCGAAAGCTCCATGGCCACGCTGCGTGAAGACATGGAAGCAGCAAAGTAAACTGTATGGCTTAATACTCCTTCCGGATATCCTATCAGGGTATCCGGAGGGAGCCCTTTTGAAAAGGTATGATAGCCGGCAAGGAGAGCGTATGAAGAAAAGAAACCAGGTTGGCTTCATAGCAGTAACAACATTACCAGCCTTATTGTTATATGGCAGTTTTTTTATCTATCCCATTATCCGGGCAATCATGATGTCCTTTTACAGATGGAGCGGCCTGATGGCAGGCACTGAAAAGTTCATCGGCCTGCGCAATTTTGATAAGCTCTTGGGCGACCGCGTCTTCTGGCTTTCCCTGAAAAACAGCGCGGTTTTAATGCTGATAGTACCTGTCGGGATCATGTTTTTTTCCTTGTTCCTGGCTGTATTGCTTACCAAGCGGAACCTAAGGTCAAACAACGTTTACAAAGCTGTTTTCTTTTTGCCGAACGTTTTATCGGTAGTCGTCGTGTCCATGTTATGGCAGTTGATTTATCACCCCACGCTGGGGATTTTGAACAGCTTTTTGGATGCCACAGGGTTGGGCAGCCTTGCCAGGGTGTGGCTGGGCGACAGCAGAACATCTTTACTTTGTGTCGGACTTACGATGATATGGTCGAGTACCGGTTTTTATTTGGTCATGTTCATGGCCGGCATCAGCGGCATTCCCGAACAATTGTTTGAGGCGGCACGTATCGACGGAGCGGGCGAATTCACGCGGTTTATCAGGATTACATTGCCCTTGTTGTGGGAGATTGTGCGCGTGGCGGTGATTCTGCTCATCAGCAATTCCTTTTACGGGGCGTTGTCCTTTGTCCAGGTGATGACGAACTCGGGCCCCAACAACGCTTCCTTAACGGTTGTGAACTACATGTACAACCTTGCTTTCCTAAACTCCAACCTCGGCTATGCCACTACGGTAGGCGTGGCGATCTTTGTTATAGGTATCACCTTATCCCTTATATCCGACAGGATGTCCAAACGGGATGTCGTAGAATTTCAATAGGTGGGCATATGAAAAGAAGCAATGTACATGACAGGGTTGAGAAAACGGCCACCCAAATGGTTCTCATCGGTTTCTCGATTATTTTTCTGTTTCCCTTTATATGGTCCATTTACAGTTCTTTGAAAACTTCGCGTGAATTTTTGGAAAATCCATGGCGACTGCCTGCGCAGTTTTATTTCGTAAATTTTTACAATGCCTTCATCGAGGCGAACATGGGCAAATATGCTTTAAACTCCATTGTCATCTCCATCATCTCAGTATCCGCGTGTTCGCTGATCAGCTTTACTACAGCATATACCATTACGCGATTTGTGAATCCCTATACTAGGATCCTCCGGCGGGCTTATATGTCGGCTTTCATGCTTCCGGCCATTTTCGGCCTGATCCCATTGTTCCTTATGTTCAACAAGCTGGGCTTGTATGACAGCCAGCTGGGCTTGATCTTAATTGATATCACCATCATCCTGCCGTTTACGGTTTTCATCCTTTCGGGCTTTTTGTCGTCGCTCTCGCGAGATTATGAGGAGGCCGCATTTATCGACGGTTGTACACGCTATGGCATCATGTTCAAAATCATTCTGCCTCTGGCAATGCCATCGATGCTGACCATCGGGATTTTCAATTTTATGGGCATATGGAACGAGTACATCTATGCGACCACGATGATCATTTCGGATTGGAAAAGAACGCTGCCCATCGGCCTTGTGAACCTCATGGCCAGGCAGCAGTATCACACCGACTGGGGTGCTTTGTTTGCCGGGATGGTCATGATCATGCTTCCGTCGATTTCGATTTATCTGCTGATGCAAAAGAAAATCACATCTGGCATTTCAACCGGGGGCATCAAAATGTAATATACCTTAGGGAGCAAATCCTGCTGGCGAGACCTCCCTGAAAACCACCGGCGTATCCATGCATATAGCGGGAGAATGAAACATGACGAAAAAAATCATTGCAGTCATCACCGAAAATGACAGCGACCTATTGAATGTGCTGAAACAAAACAGCAGTTTGGAACTGCGTGTATTAAGAACCCGAGATCTAAAAGAAGATGTGCTTGAGGCATGCCATGCAATTGCAATCCTTGGCGGCGCGACGAAAGACCCCGTTCTTTTCCGGCCAAGGGACAGAGCTGTCATTGAGGCGCAGCTACACAAAGGGAAAAAGGTTTTCAGCGAATTTTGCTCAAGCATCGGTCACGTCTACTCACAGGATGCATCCACCACAAGGTTTGAGAGGCTATGCTTTTGCCACGACTGCATCAGTATTGAGGGGATCGCGCCCGGTGATCTCCTGGATGACCAGTGCAACATCAGGATAAAGCCGTGGGACATCACCTGCACAGACGCCCGTCCCCTTTTCCAATACGTAAGGGTCAATGAGCACAGCAGCATGGATGTAAACCGGATAACCTTTGATAAAATTGATGAACGCGCCATTTGGTTTGAGCAGCAAAGCCTTCTGGTGTGCGCGTTTCAGCTTTCGAATTTTCTCAAAGCTCGCTTTGCCCCTGCTCAAAGGTGGCTCTGCCTGGTGCGCTATATCCTGGAATGGCTATGCGAAACAGACATCGACATGCTCTATGCGAAACCCGGCTATCAATTACACCCTTGTGATGGCAGCGCTGGATTTGATGAACAGCTGGACGACTGTATCAAAAGGGGTCTTGCTTGGTTTGAGCATGCAGGCCTGCTGGTAGAACACGGCAAAGAAGGCCTTCGTGAAGGTGTTGCTACAGAAATATATCCGGATGGCAGCCAACGGATGCTGGAAAGCCTTCGTCCGGACTGTATGGGAGAGGTTTCACTCGCCTTTTTTCTCCATTCCCTGAATACCGGGGGCAAAACTTCCAACGAAATCGCTGATAATCTCACCTCATTTTTCCTCCCGGATATGCAGGTAACGGATCGAGGCCCCTTTGAGGGAATGCTGCGGTGGTCGTCGATGGCTTGGGAGGTATGTTACCAGGATGACGTAGCCCGGGCCCTGATACCCGTGCTGCTCAGGTGCCTGTTTACTGGGGAAAAGCGATACCTTGACGCTTGCGTAAGCGCGCTGTGGTTCCTTGTAAAAACAACAGGCACGGACGGGACCCGGATATTCAGAACAGATCTGAAAGACTTGACGGAGGAAAAGCTAAAAGCGCTTGCATCGGAGCCGGGTAACTTTCCCTGCGCCCACTACAATGCCTATTACCATGCCGCCCTGCTGCTTGCCTACAGGCTGACCGGAATCGATATGTTCAGGCAGATTGGCGTCAAAGGCTTGGAGACCATCATGTCCGTGTATCCCAACACGGTGCGTGAGCATAGCGAAACACAAGAGATGTGCAGGCTTGTGCTGCCCTTGGCCTATTTGTACTGGATCACCGGAGCTGCGCAACATAAGGATTGGCTCTATCAGGTAGCTGAAGATCTGCAGCGGTTCCGACACTTTTCGGGCGGCTATGCTGAATGGGACACAGGTTACCAGTCCGTCAGGTTCGGCAAAAACGGCGAAGAATGCTCCCTGCTGACAAAAAACGGCGATCCTGTTGCCGATCTGCTTTACTCGGTCAATTGGCTCCCATCCGGCTTTATCCAAGCGTACATGATCACCGGCGATCCCTATTTCAAAGCCTGTTGGAAGGACATTGCCCGCTTCATGATTTCAGCGCAGGTGCACAGTGCCAATACCGCAATCAACGGCGGATGGGCCCGCGCCATGGACATGGAGCGTATGGAGGTGTTTGCCCTCCCCAACGATGTGGGCTGGGGGCCCTGGGCCATGGAATCGGGCTGGACGGTTGGCGAAATTCTCTCCGGGCTGCTGCTTGGCCAGCAATGCGATTCCCTGATAAAGCATTACAGGCGCGAATAGCGGTGGTAGGCACCGCGGTGACAGCAAACGTGAAAAGTGTACAGTCAGATGCAAGCGCCAGAGAGGATACAATCCATGTGCGAACTTAAAGCTGGACTTCCCAATCCCGCCTGGGATATCTCTTTTGATCAGGAGATTAAACGCTGGGACGAAGCTTTGCCGTTGGGGAACGGGCAGATGGGCTGCCTGATCTGGGGGAACGGCAATCCCCTGCGGTTCAGCTTGGACCGGGGAGATTTGTGGGATAACCGGCCTTCCCCCCATATCTCAAACCCCAATTTCAGGTATGAAAAGCTGGTCGAATTGGTTCAAAGCAAGAAGCATGAGGCTGTCAAGGATATCTTTGAGTCGCCCTATAACGACATTACACCCACAAAAATTCCCGCGGGCAAGCTGTATCTCGATTTTGGCAAAAAGGCCGACAGCATTGCGTCCCGCCTATTCCTGCGCCATGCGCAGGCTCAGGTGCGCCTGCGGTTTGCCAATGAAACGGCTATCGTAAAAAGTTTTCTTGACGCAACCGATTCCTATGGATATATTCAAATTACCGGCACGAACCAGCTGCCAAACCTTGTTTTATCGATTCCTGATTTTGGCGGAGTGCCAGTAGAGACAGATATCCCGGCCGTTCGGCAAGCCTCCATTTCCAACGGTTCCTTAAGGCAGCTTCATTACGAGCCGCCCCGGCAAGGGCGGGATGGCAACATTAGCTGGATTCTTCAGAAAACGGCGGAGGGGCAGGTATACTGCCTTCTGGCGGCGTCCCAGGTAAAATGCGGGTGCATGGAAGTTGTGTATACAGTGGCGGCCGGTGCAGAGGGCGGAAGCTGGTTTGAGCAGGCGGCCCAAAAAGCTCGCGAGGGGCTGGAGATTGGATATGACCGGCGCTTTTCTAAACATAAACGCTGGTGGAAGGAGTTCTGGGAAAAAAGCTCCGTTCAAATACCAGATCCAACCTTTGAGCGAAATTGGTATCAGACCAACTATCTTTTCGGCTCCTGCTCAAGGAAATACTCCCCGCCCATGCCCCTGCAGGGTGTCTGGACCGCCGACAACGGCGAGCTGCCGCCATGGAAGGGCGATTATCACAACGATCTGAATACGCAGCTTTCTTACCTGCACTACCTGAAGGCAAACCACCTGGAGGAGGGAGAGAGCTTTCTCGACTTTCTTTGGGACTTGGTTCCGGCCGCCCGCCAATTCGCCAAGGATTTTTATGATGCGCCGGGCATATGCCTTCCTTCCGTGATGAGCCTGAAGGGCACAGCGCTGGGAGGATGGACCATGTATTCCTACAGCATGACGACACAGATATGGCTCTGCCAGTCGTTCGAGCTGTATTGGCGCTATACGGGGGATGACACATTTCTCAAAACCCGTGCTTACCCGTATTTTGAGGAAACTGCATCCTGCGTGTTAAGGTGGCTTGCGCCAGATGCGCAGGGAAAACTCCGGCTTCCCATATCCAGCTCGCCGGAAATTCACGAAAACGCACCGGAGGCATGGCTTGAGCCAAACAGCAATTTCGATTTGTCCATGCTGCGGTATCTGTTCAAAACACTTGCCGATATGGCAATTGTGCTGGGTAACGGACAGGGACCAATATGGCAGCGTTATTTAGACAGTTTGCATGATCTGGCGGTCAACCAGGAGAATGAACTTCTACTCAATCCGTCTGAACCGCTTGGTGAGAGCCACCGCCACCATTCCCACGCCATCGCGATCTATCCCCTCCGCTTGCTTGATTATTTTGGGAGTGAAGGGGACAGGGCTGTCGTAGACGCTACCATCGCAAGTCTTGAAAAGCTGGGAACCGGGCTTTGGACGGGTTTTGGTTTTCCGTGGATGGCCGAATTCTACGCCGTGCAGGGAAATGGGGAAGGAGCTGCCTTCTATCTATCGCTTTTCTGGAAAAACTTCTGTTCTCCCAACGGTTTTCACCTGAATGGCGACTATAAAAGAAGAGGCGTCTCATGGTGGCACTACCGTCCCTTTACGCTGGAGGCAAACATGTGCGCCGCCGATGCGCTGCAGGAAATGCTGCTTCAAAACAATGCGGGCATCCTCCGCATCTTCGCGGCAATCCCGGAGGACTGGAAGCGCAAGCGCGTAGGTTATTCCCGCTTAAGAGGGTGGAATGGGATTCTCGTTTCCGCGAATATGCAGGGGGGTAGGGTAACTTTCGTTATGTTGGAGGCTACAAAGGACGGTCTTTTTAAGCTACAAAATTGCTTTAAAGTGGATCGTCTGACAATCACAAAGAATGGGCTTTCCATGAAAATAGAGTATGACATGGAAGGGAATCTGGTTATTGCGTTGAACAAAGAAGAAAAGGCAGTTATTATGGCTCAAGACTATCGTGATTGAATGCAAACACCGCACACTCTGTAGGTGTCGCTGATGGGAGGATTGTAAACACTTATGGAAAGTGCCATTTGCCTGGATATCGGCGGAACCTTTGTCAAATACGGCCTGGTGGACCCGGAAGGAAGGGTGACGATGGCGGGTAGGCAAAGGACAAGTATAGCAGGTCGTGACGCCTTGCTTTGCCAGGTGTTTATGATCATAGAGGAGCTGCTGACCGATGCCGGCAACGGAGGAGTTGCCGGCATCGGTATTGCAAGTGCCGGACAGGTTAGCCACGAGGCCGGTGTTGTGCTGTCTGCTACTGGTAATTTACCTGGGTGGTCTGGTGTCCGGCTGAAGGAGATTGTGGAAGATCGGTTTTCTATAGCCTGTCATATAGACAATGATGTGAAGTGTGCAGCACTAGGTGAACTCTTCTTCGGCAGTGGAAGGCAATATAATGACTTTTTATGCATGACCATCGGCACTGGTGTCGGCGGTGCGATTGTATGCAACGGACGTTTGCTCCGCGGTACGGACGGCATTGCCGGCGAGATTGGACATATAATCCTCCACAAAGGGGGACGAAGCTGTAATTGCGGATGCTTTGGCTGTTATGAGCAGTATGCTTCGGTGTCATCCCTTATGAAAACCGTTTCGGATACGTTGGGCAGCGATTATATTCCTGCTGATGCAGGAGCCGAATGGCTGTTTGCACAGAACGGCATGGATAGCAGGCTGAATGACATACTGGATGCATATGCAGAAGATATCGCGGCTGGCATTGCGAGCCTGGTACATGTTCTTAATCCTGAGGCGGTAATTATCGGAGGTGCTATCAGTTCCTGCAAATTACTGATGGACCTGGTGGGGGAAAAAGTCATCAGAAACGTAATGCCCATATTTCAAAGAAGCCTGAAGGTGTTGCCTGCGCTTACCGGCAATAATGCATCCATTTTGGGTGTGAGCACCTACCTGTTTAGCCCATGTGCCTAGGGGAGCATCGAAAGACGGAGCAGTGATAGAAGAAGCAAATAAGACATGCCAACAAAAACGTAGGATGGAGGAATACCATGAAAGGCGATGGTAGCACCAGTGGGATTCTTGTTTTCATTAAAAGTATCTTTAACTCCCTCACAAAGTCTGAGCAAAAAGTGGCACTCTCCATTTTGAATGACAATGAAAAGGTGATTTACAGCTCAATTTCTGATTTTGCAGAAACTTGTGAGGTGGGGGATGCCACTGTTCTAAGGTTTTGCAGGAAAATCGGGTTCAAAAGCTATCAATCCTTCAAGCTCGAACTTGCTAAGGAAAATGCCAATGCCGAAAAAGGGACTGCAGATATGAAGGACAACGAAATTCTCTCTGCTGATTCCTTTGAAACCATTGCTCGAAAAACCGTCAACAGCAATATTGCTGCAATACAGGAAACTTTATCTCTGCTGGATTTAGAGGAAGTAGGTACAGCAGTTGAATTGCTGGTGAATTCCAGAAAAATTGCGTTTTTCGGCGCTGGTTCTTCGCAGATCACCGCACAGGATGCGGCATATAAGTTTTTAAGAATCGGGTTTGATATCAGTGTCTTTACAGACTACCATATTCAATTGATGCAAGCATCGCTGCTGACTCCGGCGGATGTTGCGGTAGGCATCTCTTTTTCGGGTAGCACCAAAGATACTTTTGAAGTCTTAAAAGCCGCGAAACAAGCAGGGGCGAAGGTGATCATCATCACGCATCATGCCAAATCGCCAATCACAAAGCTTTCAGATCATGTACTTCTTCATGGATCGAAGGAAGGACCATATGAAGGTGGCCTGTTGTCATCCAAAATGGCACAGCTGATTGTCATAGACGTACTTTACAATGCCGTATTCAAGCGGGTTACCGATTTAGCCCTGAGCAAGAAGGAAATCACATCAAAGGCGATTTCAGAACGTTTGCAGTAATATTTACAAAATTTTTGATTATGATTTCTGTGGTATTTTCAGCAATGATTCATGGTAAAAATAGTGTGTCTGTGTTACGGGAAGTATTTATTGCTCGCTGATAATGGTTCCTGGCCTTACCCTTCCACCTTAGCCCCATCCTTGAAAATGAAGCGCATGGTTCCGTCTTTTAGTATTCGCACCTGCTCAACCGTGCCGCACCACAGCGTTTCGTTAAACGTCCTGATTGGTCCCTGCTTACGCAGCATATCAAGATACCCTAAAAGCTTCCCGCGCTTGGCGGTAAGTGCTTCACGGTGTACCTCCACCTCAGCAATGCGCCGCTTGGTATTGTGATACCGGGCTTCATACTCGTCGTATTGCCGTTGATACTCGGCCTGATCCATTGCCATATGCGCATTGGCAGTGATATGGCGCTGCATAAGATCTGTGATGATCTCCAATTCAGTGTGTAACTTGGCCTGCTGCGCCGCCAGCTCGGATATATCGCAGCGTTCCTGCATTGTATCTTCGCATATTTGGATAATTTCGTCCTTGCGTTCAACGATCTGATTGAAAGCCCTCACAAAGGCATCCTGTATAGTTTCGTTACGCAAGGCGGGTGTTCCGCAGGTAGTAAGCTGTTTATGTCTCGCATTGCATTGCCACACAGTATGGGAATGCCACACCTTGCTGCCATACAGCTCGCCGCATTCATCACAGTAAATCCGGCCAGAGAAGCAATGTGGCGTGTAATTCCTGCGCCCCGGTTGCTTCCGGCGCTTCAATTCGACCTGAACAGCGTCGAATATCTCGGGCTCGATGATGGCCGGGTGGCTTCCTTCTACATAGTATTGTGGCACTTCACCCTCGTTCACCTTCATCTTCTTGGTCAGGAAGTCCGTGCAGAAGGTCTTTTGCAGGATAGCGTCGCCTTTGTATTTCTCGTTGGTGAGTATGCTTATGACGGTATTGGGCCGCCAGCTGCGTTTTCCGCCCGGAGTTGGAATGCCTTGATCTGATAGGTAGCGCGCGATATATGCAGGTGACTTGCCTTCGAGAAACATGCGGTAAATATTCTTGACGATGATTGCTTCCTCGGGCACGATCTCCGGTAGCCCGTCAGCGCCTTTTCGATAGCCGAGGAATTGCTTGTAGGGGAGAGCAACCTTGCCGTCTGCGAAGCGCTTCCGCATGCCCCAGGTCACGTTCTCAGAAATGGAACGGCTTTCTTCTTGCGCAAGGCTGGACATGATCGTTATGAGTAACTCGCCCTTGGCATCCAGCGTGTAAATGTTTTCTTTTTCGAAGAAAACCTCAACACCTTTTTCTTTTAACATTCGTACTGTGGTAAGGCTGTCAACCGTATTGCGAGCAAAGCGGGAGACGGATTTTGTGATGATGAGGTCGATCTTTCCGTTCAAGGCATTGTGCACCATCTCATTGAAGCCATCGCGCTTCTTTGTGTTCGTGGCAGATATACCCTCGTCAGTGTAGACTTTTACAAATTCCCAATCATCCTTGGAATGGATATATTGCGTATAATAATCAACCTGTGCCTCATAGCTGGTTTGTTGTTCTTCATTGTCGGTGGATACGCGGGCATAGGCCGCCACGTGCCGTTTCTTTGTGGTGCTTATCGGCATAGCCGTGAAGCGGTTCAGGGTGGCAGGCACAATAGTTACCCTGGGTGCATTTGCTCTTGCTTCGCTCATTGTTCGTATCTCCTTCTCGTACGTTCCGCAGCCTGCTGGCGCATAGATTCATCCCAACTATCTCGCCTGGATTTGTCTTTCCACACGCGTGTTTCTTCGGTTCCATCCTTGAATAAATAGATCAAATGATTGAAGACCGGAACGCGGATTTCTCGAATACGCTCTTTGAATATGGCCTCGTCAAATTCGGGAAGGCAAAGCACTGAAGCGGTAATGTCCTTAAGGGTATCTTCTGGAATCTGCTTGGCATGACAATACTTTTTGCCCATCATGAGGAATGTCGTACAATTCCATGCAATCTTGCCGTGCGTGCATTTCCTTTTATAATGCTTACCGCAACAGCCGCAGGTGATCATGCCGGTAAATACGCCGCCCTGTGGTGCCTTGCATTCGATCCCGTTGAGTAGTCGGTTCCGCTCCATATGCTCACGGGCTTTTTGGTACTTTTCCGGTGAGATGATGGCCGGATGTGTCCCCTCGGCGAAGTATGCAGGCAATTGACCCATGTTCCGTTGAGCTTTCTTGCTCAGATGATCGACCACGAACCGCTTTTGAAGTAGCGCGTTCCCGGCGTATTTTTCGTTCCGAAGAAGCTGAATGACACGCTTGGGCGTCCAGTTCCCTCCGCGATAACACGGTATCCCTCGATCGCGCAGAGAAGCCGCAATATCAGCGGTGGCCATGCCATCCAGGTAAGAATCAAATACCTCCTGCACAATTTCGGCCTCTTGAGGATGAATGACGATCTCTCCCTTACGGATACGGTAACCATAGAGAAAGCGCCATGTCACCGGCTTTCCCACTTCATAACTCTTGCGGATACGCCATTTGCAGTTTTCGGATACCGAGCGGCTTTCTTCCTGCGCATAAGAAGCGAGGATGGTAAGCATCAGCTCGCCATCCCCGCTTATAGAGTGAATATTCTGTTCTTCGAAGTAGACGTCAACGCCCAATGCTTTCAACTCACGCACCGTCTCCAGTATCGTCACTGTATTGCGGGCAAACCGGCTGACGCTCTTGGTAATCACCATGTCGATCTTCCCGGCCCGGCAGTCGGCCAATAGCCGCTGGAATTCCGGGCGCTCGGCTTTGGTGCCGGTAAGTGCTTTGTCTGCATACACACCCACATATCGCCAGCCAGAATTTTTCTGTATGAGACTGCTATAATAACTTACCTGCGCGGACAGCGAGTGCAACATGGAATCCTTCACCAGCGACACCCTCGCATATGCTGTAACATTCAGTAGGAGCGGCGGCAGCGGTAGCGTCGGATGCATTTTCTTTATGATTCGGGCCATTTCAACCCCTCCTTTCGTCTGTCTGTCTTATAGGAAGGGTCGTAGAAAGACAAGGCTTTTCATAACGAAAGAGAGGCTGATATTTCGCGGCGAACTTTGTCTCAAGCGCCGAGAAATCCACTTCGTCAATAAGGCCACAGTGAAACATATCGCTGGCAACGGAGATTGCTGCTAGGTATTGTTGATTCTGCTTATATCGCATGCCCATCATGGCAATCCTCCTTGCCATAGCGGTCTGTGACATAGCAGGCGCGGGAACAGTATTTGCGATGGCTGGATGCATAGCTGAAAAAGCGCCTGCCACAGCAAGCGCATTTCTTCTCGACCGCATTCAGGGTGCTTAATATACGATGGGAATAGTTCCAGGCAAAGCGGCAGCTGTTTGAGCAAAACCGTCGTTTCCCATTGATTGCTATGGGATAAAGGCCGAGGTATGTACCGGGCGGTTCAGAATAGTGTCGGGTTCACCAGCCGCGACGGAAGGATGCCAGATATAATCCCCATTAGCGTTTTTCAGCTTGCGCAGCACCTTGACGGTGCTGTCGTTCATGAGGAACACGGAGCTGCGGCGATATGGTGCTCGCAATGCGTAGAAAAGGTCCATGACCTCGTCCATGGTGACGGCAGTGGCACTTGCGGCATTGATGCCGGTCTCCGCTCCGCCCGTTGCAGCCAGAATACCCAGGGGCTTCCCGCTTCCGTTGCCGGTGAAAAATGCTTCCTCTTCGGCAGCACCGATCCGGCGTGCGAATTCCTTTGCGATATAGGAGCCGATATCAAACACGCTGTCACCCAACAGTTCCTCAGACACCTTCATCATGGTAGCCAGTTTATATGCGCCGATGGATACCTGCCCGAAGGAATCGTCGCTCTCGGGATAGGCTGCTTCCTCGTCGATCCACGAAGCTGTGCCCTTGGATGCAACCACGGGAATCTTCCGGTCGCCGGAGGAGGTGGTGATGACATTCGCCAGCTGTCGGAAAATGTTCTGTTCCTGTAGCGCATCGATGAGGGTTTTCTGGAATTCATCCGGCGCGAGGAAACCGCCATGGTCATCCTCTCCGATCTTTAGGCTGTTATAGACTTCATGGGAAACGGATTTATTGCGCATGACCTGCCAGAAAGCAGCTTTGTATTCATCCGTTGCACGGCCGGATTTGGCTTTGTCCGAGGGAGCGCCGGGCTTGCCGGTGAGCGGGGAGGATGTGGGCTGAGAAAGCTCCCGATCCAGGGCGGCCTGCCGTTCCAACCTCTCCACCTCTTTGCCGAGATTCACAACATCAGCTTCCATTTTGTCATAGGTGGCGGCATCTTCGGCGGAAAGCATACCATCGTTACCACGTTTGGAATCCAGGAATGCCTTGGCAGCATCCCAAGCCTTAGCACGCTTTTCACGAACGGTAAGAATCTGATTCATATGATAAAAGTCCTCCTATTTAATAAGCGCCAGCCTCTTTTCGAGGTCCAGCGCTTTTACTCGGGGTTGTTCGGTTATGGGAATCCGTGATTTCACTTTATCGAGCAAACTGTTGGTTACAGCCCTGCGAGAGAAGGAAATACTGTCTCCGGGCGAAGCTGCAGGCGGTGCCGATGAATTGAACATAATTTCATCGCAAAAGCCTAGTTCCAATGCCTTGTTCGCATTCATCCACGTTTCGGCATCCATGAGATGTGAGAGCTTTGCGCGGGACAAACCGGTCTTGATCTCATAAGCGTTGATGATCGACTCCTTGTATTCGTCAAGCATCTGGATCGCTTTGCGCATTTCCTCGCTGTCGCCGATGGCCACCGTCAGCGGATTATGGATCATCATGGTTGAAACGGGCGACATGAGCACACGCGTCCCCGCCATAGCGATAACAGATGCTGCGCTGGCCGCGATGCCGTCAATCTTTACCGTCACATCGCCGGGATACTCCATGAGCATGTTGTAGATTTGCGCCGCAGCCACACAATCGCCGCCCGGTGAGTTGATCCAGATAGTAATGGGACCGGCACCGGCATAAAGGTCAGCTTTGAATGCGGCTGGCGTCACATCATCCTCGAACCAGCTTTCCTCGGCAATTACGCCGTCCAGATACAGGGTGCGGGCATCCGGCACAGTTTCATCTCGCACCCAGCTCCAAAAGTGTTTCATGTAGATTTCTCCTTTGCAAACGCACCCGCTTGCGCGAGCGTGAGCATGTTACCATTGATAAGGTATAGGTCTCCGCCATTTTCGGCAGGAATACGATCCAGGTTTTCAAGCTCCCGGATGTCATTAGCCGACATCCAGCCGTTTTGCCGGGCGACAGCATATCCGTCCATACGGCTCTTGTAATCACCACGCAAAAGACCCTCTACATTGAAGCGTACAAAAAAGCGCTTCTTCTCGGTATCCGAGAAAAGCGCTCGGTGAATGGCCTGTTCCCATCTGGTAATCCATGGGCTTAGCGTGTACTTGACGAACTCCAGGGACTGCTGCTCAATATTTGAAAAGCTGCTTTTCTCCAGGTCGCCTACCATATGAGGCGGTACCCGGAAGATACGAGCAATCTCATCAATCTGAAATTTTCGTGTTTCGAGAAATTGTGCTTGCTCTGGGGAAATGGAGATAGGTTTATAGGCCATCCCTTCCTCGAGCACAGCAATACGATGAGCGTTTGCACTGCCTTGATAGATGGCGTTCCAAGATTCCCGTACGCGCTTGGGGTCTTTCACCACGCCGGGATGTTCCAGTACGCCGCCCGGCTGTGCGCCGTTCTGATAAAAGGAAGCACCATATTCGTCACAAGCCAGTCCCATGCCGATAGCATTCTTCGCCATGGCGATGGGGCTGTATCCGACCAGCCCATCAAAACCTAAGCCGGGGATATGGAGCACATCCGAGGGGGCCAATATCACGCTTGAATTTCTGCTCAGGGACCGGGCATCACCATCCGAAGGTGTATACTCGTAATACAGCCGTCCATTGGCATCCCGGTCCACCACCATACGATCCGGCATGAGGGGATACAATCCCAGGACCTCTCCGCGCCCATTGCGGAGGATTTGTGCATATCCATTTCCCCAAAGCAACAGATGGGTCATGAGGGTTTCACGGAAGGAGAAGGCTGACATCTCCGGGTTCGGTTCATCATGCAGCAGCATGTATAGCGGATGCTCTAGTGCTTTTTCCTTGCCGCCAGAGTCATTATACCGATATAAGTGCATCGGGAGTGATGCCACTGCCTCGGACAGGATACGAACGCAGGCGTAAACGGCTGTCATCTGCATGGCGGAGCGCTCATTCACAGCCTTGCCAGAGGTGGTACTACCGAAAAAGAAAGAATAAGCGCTGCCATTTAGACTGTTAGTGGGCTTGTCGCGAGCTTTGAAGATTTTGTTCAGGAGGCTCAATAGGCCACGATCCTTTCAAAATAGGCATAAAAAAGCGCCTCCGAAGAAGCGCATATAAACGCATGTAACTCAAGCTATCTATCGTATTCTTTTATTACAGCCATGGTCGAAAGTGCATTGATAACCCTTAGGCAACATATTTCATCTGCGATCCTTTCAGTTCTACCATGTTCAATCCAATGCCGATTAATTGTTGAGGGTTCCGCCTGTGTAAAGTCACTTGGTTGAAAAAGTATCTTTGTAAATGCATACATGGAATCCCAACATAATCCTTTTATATCATTACGCTTAGTCTTTTCTTCTTGAGCATGAAAAGAACAAATCCGCATAATCCTAACATTCTGTGGATTGTCTCCAAATGTGGCAATAAGGCCTTCTAGAACAGTTACAAGAGTGATTAAAGCCACTGAAAACAGTCCCGAACTAAAAGCTACCATAGCTTGTCTGAAGTTTTCTTGCTGCCCAGGATTGGTGATACATCTCTCAATTCTGCGACAAGCCTGCCTTATTTCCCGTGGAGAGTAGAATCTCGAAAAGAAGTTATCAAGAGACGCATCATCACCGCAGGACTCAAGCTCATCGAACCTACGAATGTCTATGGATAAGGGGATAGTCCAACCCGATTGAGCAATTCTGTTAACAAGCCCCTCATACTCGCTTGTTAGTACACGCAGATGGTCTTCTGATGGCTCGGTGGGTGGACCTTCTGTTCTACCAAACGGAAGATCCATGTTTTCACGGACGATATTAACCATCTTATCCATCATAGCTTTCTTTTGCTGGCTCTTCGGAAGCTTATGAATACGAGCAACTGTTATGTCCCCAACCTTCTTGGTGTAGGAATCATATATTGCCCTTACTTCCACTTCGGGAATTGAGAATTCTTGTGCTGTCATAGCAAAAACTCGATCATCCTGCTTCGACGGATGATAACCACCATCTTGTGATATCAGTTCCCTATATAAACGTTCACAGTGTTCAAAAACTTTTGCATCATCAATGGTGGCCATAAGCAATACCTCTCTTTTGTGTTAAAATAGACGTAATAACAAGTAGCAGTAACCAATTTACCCGAATTTTACGACGCACAAATTAAATGTCTCTTTTAGCCACAATAAGTACTCATTGCAAACATCAATAATATCTCTATTTCTGAATTCGTCTACTATACGCACCTTTCTAACTGTACCGTGTAGAGTAATCGTATTTCCTGATACATTTCTGCTCGCCGGATGTGGTGTTTCATCCTGCCGAATGGTCAAATCTATCCTTTTACCATCGTATGACCTGAATTCGTCAAACAAATTGAAGCTATTGTTTTCATCACCGATTATATATTCTTCTCGTATTTGTAGGGGAGTATTTTTTACTGATCGATTTCTTAGGTCTACAATTCCCTTGAGCAATTTCTCTTTATTGCGATCAACATCTGTGCCATCATACCAATCTTTCCATCCAGGAACTGATTGATACTCACTTTGCATAATCCAAAGAGTTGATCTTGCCGAGCTTATAAACGCATTAAGATAGTAGTTAAAACAAGGCATATTCTCTTGTTCCTCTATCATCTTGTTTAGGAAGAACTCGGCTTCATCAAGAACAAATTGAGTACGTTCCATTATTGCATCCTCTCAGTTCTTTAGTCAAAAGATACGAAAGATGACGCTATTTCAAAGGTTATCCCAAGTTTTACTCAGACGTACCAGTCATTGCCATATTCATTATACCGACCAGCTTCGATACAAGCAAGGACTTCTTGCATATACTTTATATCATCAATAGACCTCGAGTTTCATACACAGAACTATTCTCTCCACCATGCCGGATAGCCCTATCCAGTGCCATGATAGTGGCAATAGCTCCATCTATCTTCTCCGTGGATTTTTCCTTGTCCGCCTTGATGTTTCCAGCCGGATCGGTGCGAACGGTAACATTGTCCATCATCCAACGCAGGACTGGATGGCCGCCATGGGCAATTTTCTGCTCCAAGGTCAACTTCATCAGTTCCTTAGTGGGCGGCGACATGTCCTTGTACCCTTGGCCGAAGGGAACCACGGTAAAGCCAAGGCCTTCCAGGTTCTGCGTCATCTGCACCGCTCCCCAGCGGTCGAAAGCAATCTCTCGGATGTTGTAACGGGTACCTAGCGTTTCTATGAATTCCTCAATAAAACCATAATGGACAACATTGCCATCGGTGGTATGAAGGAAGCCTTGCTGCTTCCAGATATCATACGGCACATGGTCTCGCCGAACCCGCAAATCTACATTGTCCTCTGGTATCCAGAAGAAAGGAAGAATTGTGTACTTGTCATCTTCATCTACTGGCGGGAACACCAGTACAAAGGCCGTGATATCCGTGGTGGAGGAAAGGTCAAGCCCACCGTAGCATGGGCGACCTCTAAGGCGTTCGGCGTCCACCAAATAGGCGCAGGCGTCCCATTTATCCAGGGGCATCCAGCGGACGGATTGCTTTACCCACTGGTTCAAACGAAGCTGTCGGAACAGGTTTTCCTCGGCAGGGTTATTCCGGGCGCTCTCGCAGGCCACCTTCAGCTTTTCGATATCTACCGTGATACCGAGGGAGGGATTCGCTTTTGCCCATACCTTCGGGTCTGTCCAGTCTTCATCTTCCTCGGCACCGTATATGATCGGATAAAACGTTCGGTCGATCTTGCGCCCAGCCAAGATATCCTTTGCTTTCTGATGCACCTCGTAGCAGATGGAGTGCGGATCATTGCCGGCTGTAGTGATCAGAAAGTATAAGGGCTGCTTACGGGCATCGCCGGAGCCGTGGGTCATGACATCATATAGCTGCCGATTTGGCTGTGCATGTAGTTCGTCGAATACGACACCGTGTACATTCAAACCATGTTTGGTATATGCTTCAGCGGACAGTACCTGATAAAAACTACCCAATGGTTTGTAAATCAAGCGCTTTTGGGAAAGCACCGGTTTGATTCGGCTTTTGAGAGCCGGACATTGGTCCACCATGTCCACAGCAACATCGAATACGATAGATGCCTGTTGCCGGTCAGAAGCACAGCCGTATACCTCGCCACCATGTTCATAGTCCCCGCAGGTGAGCAGAAGGGCAACAGCAGCAGCCAATTCGCTTTTACCTTGCTTCTTTGCAATTTCGATATAAGCCGTGTTGAACTGGCGGTAACCGTTGGGTTTCATGATCCCGAACACATCTCGGATAATTTGCTCCTGCCAGTCGATGAGATCAAATGGCTGGCCATGCCACTCGCCCTTGGTATGCTTAAGGCAGCCGATGAAAGAAACAGCAGCATCAGCGGAAGCCTTACTGTATACGGAGCCTTCCATCATAAAGGCGGTAGGCTTGTACCGCTTGAGACTTCGCATGGCTGCCTCCTGTCAGGAAAACGACATGAAAAAAGCCCCTTGCGGAGCTTTCAATATCGGTTGCCTCCATTAATACTCGCTGGGGAATAACGCGGTCGTTGCGCTATGATCCCATTCAGTAATGATCCATAGCCGCCAATCAGGATGTTCCGGGTTTTCATAGGCCGCAAGAAGGCGGTTATCATTGTTCTTCAAAGCTTCGTCATTCTGCTTTTTATCGCCGTCACACAGCTCGCCCCAATCACAGGAGATATAACGCTTGAAGCTCTGGTGCACGAATTTTGCGAAATCCGAATTCTCCGCTATCAAGTCGTTTACGCCGCGAGTCACACATACCTGTCCCATTACAAACCTTGCCATGTTACCACCTCTTTCATGAAGTGTGGACAGCTTACCCTGGAAGGTTGTTGAAAGGAAGGCTTTCGTCACCATTAAGCGGAGAGTAAAACCGCTTTTTCACCGGTCCATTCCTCCCAGCGTTTGATAGCCAGATCACATAAAATAGGGTTGGCTTCCATGGCATAACATCGCCTTCCGCTTTGTTCGGCGGCTATAAGGGTGGTTCCGGTTCCGGCAAAGGGATCAATGACTAGCCCACCCACATCTGAATGCATCTTGAGACAGCGCCAGGGTAACTCCACAGGCAACATAACAGCCTTATCATTTGAGCCTGCGGGTGCAATCTCCCAGATGCCGGTATATCCCCAATTCCGGCGTTCTTCTTTGGTGAGCCTGCGGACAAACTGAAAACTATGGGCGGCAAAAGCCGAAATCCATGTATACTCCTGATCGTTGTAAGCCTCCTGCTCTTGCCCAGCAAAGGCGGTGACATAATCATATTCCGCCACCGGCTTGTTGCTGGTAGTATGCTGGGAGCCTGTGTTCCGCTTGGTGCCTTCCTTTTTCCACACCCGTACCCATAGCGGGCGATAATTACAATCTGCAAACAGCCTCATGCTATGAAAACCTGTAGGCTCCATGAATTGGCTGCCAGTTTGGAACAGGTCACCCAGGTGCCAGCAGATCACATCTGCATAATTGCACATATTCCGAACCGCGGCTTCCATCCTCTCCAGCCAGGGAGTCATGCCGTCCCGGATGTATTCCCAGACGAGGGGGATGGGCGGAGAGGTTACTGTGCATTGCGCGTGAGCGTCGCTCATGAGCATAGCGAAATCATCTGGTGAGGCAGCATCGCCGCACAGAAGCCGGTGATGACCTAAATGCCAGAGGGTGCCTTTTCTCGATACAGGCCCGCCAGAGGTTTCTATATCCTCCCTGGCCTTTTTCTCATCGAATCCATCCTCTACGGCCTCCTTGGAATAAAACCCATTCATTAACGCATCTACTTCTTGGGCATCAAAGCCAGTAAGAGATATATCGAATGCAGAGGCATCCAGGTCTGCCATGAGAACGGCCAACTTTCCTTCGTCCCAGTCCCCCTGTACCTTGTTCAGGGCAAGGTTTAATGCCTTTTCCCGCTGGAGATCAAGATCCACTACCACACAGTCAATATCCACCCGGCCCATCTCCAGCAGTACCTTGAGGCGTTGATGGCCACCCACTACATTCCCGGTCTGGATATTCCAAATCACCGGTTCTACATACCCGAATTCAGCAATGGAGCGTTTTAGCTTTTCGAAATCCTTATCACCCGGTTTTAGGTCTTTTCGGGGGTTGTAGGCTGCGGCATTTAGCCGGGAAACGGGGATGGATTGTATATTCATGAAAATCACCTGCATGTAAAGAAATAAAATGGAGCGTGAAGGACGGGGTTGAACCGCCGTTTTCTACCAGGTTGGCAGATGGTCTTCCGTTAGCCTATTCACGCACGATTGACGATTTTCCTGATGAGGCTTATACTGTAATAAACTTACATGATATTACAGAGCGCTAAAAATCAAGTTTTCGGGGGACGTGTACAATGCGTATCTTAGGTTGGCTCTCTGGCGAGATGGCTAAGAAAATCGTTAAGAACAACGTTGAACAGTCGCATAGCAAAATCGTTGGCAAAGTCTTGGGAAAAGCTGCGGGTGCTGTTGCCGAGAAGGCAACAAGCACAGTGGTGGGAAGAGTGGAAGACAAAGCCGTAGAGAAATTTGGCCCTGCTGCTTCAGAAAAAATAGGAAAGATGATGAAGCAACACACAGAAGCTGATTTGTTAGCACAAAACCCTAATAATTTTAGGCTTATAACCAGACAGAGTACCCCCGCAAGAAAATCAAAGTTTGATGTATATAATGAGTTCGGGAATAAGAAGTATAGCGTTAAGGGAAAGACACTTTCGAAACACTATTTGCGCTTAATTGACTCAAATGGCTCCGAACTTGGATTGGTGAAGAAGAAGCTCATTGCTCTTAGATCGCCCTTTTCATTTCAGTTTTATGCTCGGGATTATATAATCGAAATCAATGGAGACCGTCTTGGACAGGTGAAGACGCATCGTAAAGGAACAAAGAGGCGGTGTCAGGTCGATTTCAACGGGTGGAGCGTAGAAGGTGACTTTTTTGAATCAAATTATACAGTGCATAAAGGGGAAACGTTGATTGCACGAATTTCAAGAACCACATCATGCGATGAAGAAACATTTGTCTTGGATTTTTCTGATCCTGCAAATGAGCTAGTAATACTATTTCTAGTTGCGGCTCTTCATGATACAAGGAATAGTCGCAATTAAAGCTACATTGCTTATATAAACGAGCCTAAGAATAATTTTTCCTGATTAAACATTTGTATCATACTGTTGACGAAATCATACTTTTGTTATGCCGATCCGCTTGTGCTACTTTCTCCCCTTTATACATGCCTGCCCCCAACTCATCAATACGAGAAAAGGGGATCAAAGGCACTGTCAGCCGCTCACGGCAAGCTGGGTCAATGAAGTACATATACCGTAGCTGGTAGCCGGGAATGGGCTTTGCACCCACATAGTCCAGGTATTTATTGAAATTGTAGGTACCACCGGTCACATCGAAGAAGGTCAGCCCGCCCAGTTCCCGGCGTGGCGTGGTGGGATTGGAGGCAAGCGTCATTTTGTGGATGCGAGTACCGTCCGGCAATTCCGCAAGGTTCAAATTTTCCTTAATGCCGGTAAGCACGAAATTGCTTGCTCGGTAAATAGTGCCGTCCCCACAAGAGCAAGCGTCTGCAAAAGAAATAATCCATTTTACCTGCGGCGCATGCTTTTTTAGAAGCCGTATGCTCATTGCTATGGCCCGGCTTTCGCTGTTCCGGGGAAGCACGCTGTCAAAGGCCATTCGGTTCAGCTCCAGAAATTCGTTCCAGCCGGTGCCCTCCACTAGTCCGATGATCTTGCTCTTGTCCAGACTCGGCCCATAGGACATGACGCCATGAAGCTGGCCATCCAGGAATACGCCGAAATGAAGTTTGGAATTGTTCACGACCTTGCCGGAATAGTGATGAGCCTTAATAAAGGCGTTGGCAATGGCAGATGGCAGTACCTTCATGACAATTTCTTTTGCTCTGCCCATTGTCTCACCACCTCATACAACCCATTACCGTTGTGATTTTCGTTGGTAAACGTTTCATTTACAGCATCCTGATCGTAAACGTACTTGATCGCCGCCAGGATCAGCCGAGCCTGTTCATCATGGACCGTTATGCTGATCTGCTGGAAAGGTTTTTTCTCTCCGGCATCCAGGGTGAATTGATCAGAAAAATCATCATGCGATATGGATTGGAACCCGAAGTCCGTCATTGGCATAACGATATCGGCCAATTCCAAAGGCAGCAGGTCCATGTCCCACTGAGCCATTTCGCCAACCTTGTTATCTGCCAACCGGAAGGCTTTGATTTGGTCCTCCGTCAGTTCATCGGCGATGACGCAGGGGGCCTCCTTCATGCCAAGGGATTGCGCAGCCTTGTAACGGGTGTGGCCAGCCACAATCTCATGGTTTCGATCGATCACCAATGGAACAAGGAAGCCAAACTGCCGGATGCTGGCAGCAACATTTTTTATGGCTTCATCATTCTTACGAGGATTCCGGGCATATGGGTGTATTTCTGATAATGGCAACTGGACAATATTCATGTTTGCGCCTCTTTACGTATGATGAGTTGTTGCATATAATGGGGATGTCGGTTCGGATCACAAAAACACAGCCTGGTTGGTAGTCCAGGCGCAGTGCATGCTGTCAGTAACCCTCCCTCCTGTGGGTCGTCCAGTGATCCAAGAAAAGGACCGGCGACAGGAGGTGTGTAGCGCATGGGCGTTACACTAACGGTTTTCTTCGATGATCCTTTTTATGCGGGCGTATTCGAGCAAGTCGAGGAAGGGCAATTGCGAGTTTCGAAGGTGGTGTTTGGGGCCGAGCCAAGTGACCAGCAGGTATATGAATGGATACTTGCAAATTACTATAGGCTTCGGTTTTCACCACCAGTTGATGGTATGAAGCAGGTTCGCATTGCTGCAAATCCCAAGAGACGGCAGCGGCAGGCAGCAAAGGCTTCTGGGAAAAGCATCAGCACCAAAGCGCAGCAGGCTATGCAACTTGCCCACGAGGAACTAAAGCAGGCTCGTAAAGCCAGGACAAAGGAACAGCAGGAGCAAGAGGAGGAACGAAAACTCGAACTTCGCATCGAAAAGAAGAAGGCCAAGCACCGTGGGCATTAATGCCTAAGCGTCCGAAAAAACGGGCGCTTTTTATGTGCCGCGCCGTGCGCTCAAAAGGCGTTCCATCATATCGTCATGAGGTGTTTTGCCTTTATAGTCAGTGGCGCAGTTTTCACGGACCACCTGATATATCTGGTACCAGAGGTTGTTGGCTTGCTTGCCGAAGGATTGGCTCATGGCCACATAGGGGGATGGAATAGCGTTGCCGGTAGTTGGATGTTTGGCCAGAAAGCCATATTCGGTGATGCATTCTTCACACTGAATCCACCGGGAGATGGCCATAGCGTACTGTTCCAATAATTGAGGAGGAACAAGCCCGGCACATCTCCGTTCCTGGAGCCATGTCCAGGTATTGCGATAGATTTCTGCCGCTAAGAGCTCCTTGCCGTTTTTCTGTTTAGCCGCCAGATACTCCCTGAGAGGCGGCATGGCTTCACCTGATAGATCTGCGGTGTCGGGGAATTCCAATATCGTGATCTTGCGCTTTCCCGGATTTCCCTCCAGGAGGTTGTCAGCTAGTGCTTTTTTCTTTTGGCCAGCGCCGATTCGAGCACCGCCATGACCGTTCGCCATGCCGAGACCTCCTATCAGAAAAAATGGAGGGGATATACCCCTTCTTGAAAGCGCGAAATCTCACGTAATGGGCCGGGGCCGTACGTCAGTGGATAAAGCTGGAGATTGCTCCAGCCCTACCCCCAGCGTCCGCCATCGCGGGCAGTAATACGGGAATGGCAGGAAACGCAAAGACTCATAAGGTTAGCAGAGTCATGGGTGCCGCCTTTGCTGAGCGGAAGGATGTGATGCACTTCCTCGGCGGGTGTGGTCCGGCCTTCCCGTATACAAACTTCACACAAAGGATGCTCTGACAGATGCTGCGCCCGTATTTTCCTCCAAAGCCTGCCATATTGACGTTTGGCTGCAGGATCACGACCGTATTTGTTATAGTCGGCATCGATACGCTTTTGATGCGATGCACAGAACCGCTCGTTTGTAAGCTCTGGACAGCCAGGATAGCTGCAAGGGCGCTTTGGTTTTCTGGGCATGCACACCTCCATGCGCAAAAGAAAAGCCCTCGCGGTTCATACACCGTGAAGGCTTGGGAGATATGATTCAACACTACTATATTAACATGCTTATGGGTCTCATTATGTCTCCTTTAGTATCCACTTCTCAAAAACGTAGTAGTTCTTATTATCCCGGTTCATTTTACTGGTAGCAGACTGAAACTCCTTTTTGATTGTGTCCGGCAGGTATACCCGGTTCCTTCGTGTACGCCGTGCCAACAGATAGCTTTGATACTCTTCCTGGATGTGATGCCTAGTAAGATACACATATCGAACAATGTCGTCTGTCATCTGAATGGCGATATAGTATTTGTCAACCCATATCCTGCCCTTTTCGTTTTCCAGAATAATAGGCATCGGACTTTTTGTACTATAATGCTGCATAAGCGTTTTTGCAGGAATGAAAGGTAAGCTGTATATGGTAGAGACAGTATTGGCTAAATGGAGGACCTTGTAGTAAGGAAGAGCATAAAGAGGATTGTTACGCATGGAGACAGCTTGCATCGTTTTGCATCCTCCGTTTTTCAACGATTTCTTCAGTCGTTGCCAGTGCCAGGTTGTGCAGCCGGTAAACATGTGCACGGCTGATATGCATTTCTATTGCAATATCGTCCCAGCATTTCATGCAAAGATAGCGAAGCTCTAAAAGAAGCCGGCAATTATCATCTTCCAAACGGTCGATAGCCTCCTGGATTTCACGCTTGCAATCTATATAGGCATCAATGTCCTTATTCACCTTTTCCTCGGCTTCAATAAGTCTGTTGATCGCTGTTTGGGACGATGTAACATCACGTGTCCTGCTAACCCGCTGGGAGTCAAAAGTGGTAGTGACACGCTGGGTCAGGGAGCGCAGTCGCGCCACCTGTTCCAGCTTCGCATTTATCCGCTGGTCAATCCGGTATGCCTGAGAGAGATATTCCTTGGCACTCATCGGTTTATCATTCATAAGGCTCAATCCTCCAATTGTTTGAGTATCACGGCGACCTCCGCCGCCGAAGTGACTTTGAAGGCTTGTCCTTTTGCATTCCTGATTTTTTGTATTGTGATCTCTTGGAGCTTTGTCATTTTGCCGGTTTCGGTTTTGACCTCGAAGGCCACAAACCTCCCGTTAATGCAGGCAATGATGTCCGGAACGCCTGCCGTCCCATAGATTCCACCATGCTCCTTCCATGCGAAACAGCAGGGTGTTTTCTTGAGCAGCCGCAAGATCGCGGCAACAATATCACGCTCTGCCATTGGCACCTCCGTAACCCTTTTTGCTGTGTAACCGCCTAAAATAGAGGTTCGCATATATACGCACACATGCGTGCGTGCGCGCATGCGCGACGAAGCTTTTCCGTGTAGCTCTAAAATTAAAGGTCACATGGTTACAGTTACAGAGCCGGAAGTTCCCAACGGCTTAACCTGTGATTGAAGGAAACCTTCAATATCGCAGCGCTGCCGCAGCAAGCCGTAATGCAAAATGACCGCTTTCTTGGGATCATCGCCAAACCGTACCGTCCTCGTTTCGAGATAAAGCTCGGATTTTCGCAGTTGCTTCATGAACTGCGAATAGGGCAGGCACTCGCCGAGGATCGCATGGTCGCGACGATATTGGGTGTAACGATCATAAACGCCGCGAAAATGAATGGCGATGTTGTCATCATCCAGAATCCTACATTCTTCATCTGAAAGGCCCATGCGGTCTATGACCTCCAGTGTTTGTTCGACCACACTCTTGTTGCTTTCGCCACCATCCAACAGATAGTCCTGAACGGCATATTCCATATACTTCACGCATGCATCCATATTGATAGTGAATACCTGATCCCATGAGAATCCAAGCCGGACGCACAAGGCCTCCAGCAACCGCAGCCCTACCATGCAGCAGCCTAGGTTGTTTAGAATGCGCGACGGTAGGGTCGCCTTGAACAGCGGGAGTGCCTCGTTGTACCATTGATTCACCGCCGTCTTAGACAGCGTCAACGCCGTATCCAGCAGCGCCCGGCCAAGTGCGGTCAGATCATCTCTGCGGTCGCTCAACCTGCCAAACGCAACCCGCGAGGCGACTTCTTTCAAATCGCGCTTGCTGAACAAAAGCTCCATGCCGCGCTCCCGGATAGCCGGCTCGTCCGGCGATTCCTCGCCCGCAACGGCGATCGGTGCCAGCAACGCATAGGATACCTGGGACTGATCCGCTCGGCCACGAACGCCCTCATGCCCGTCGTAACTGTCGCGTAAATGGTTGTACAGCGCGCCGATACGCATTTTATCAATCTTGGATGGCTTGAATTCATCCAATGCCTGCGGGAACAGGTTGCTGGAGGCGGAATCCTTCATCAGTGTAAATGCGGTGGTCTGCGGCGCGGCCACCACTTTGCTCCTCCCGAAGATGGGCAGAATCACACGCTCCAGCGTGGTGGACTTGC
>JAEZIN010000021.1 GCA_023436585.1 Bacillota bacterium
AAGCAACCGAATTACCGAATCGCTGATACTGTTTTGCAGCTCACGAGCGCAAAGTATGCGCACAGGCTGCCGACGCGCCGCTTCAACAAGCAGCCTCGCAATTGCCCATGACTTACCGCTACCTCGACCGCCTTTGGCGACTTTGTAGCGATGCGCCTCAATGAACGGTTCAAAGATAGGATTAATCGAGGTCATTTTCCGAATAGAGTGCTCATCGGTGATGTTTCAATCTGGATTGCGCCGCCGTCTTTGCCTGTTAGCTCGTGATCAACCTTGTCGCGCCATTTATCCTTCTGTCGGTTCTTAAGCCAGAAGATGGCGGCGGTTGTATCAGGCGGGTAATACTTCTCAAGCGGAGTTTCGACAATTCTGTTTTCAATAACACGAATATCGATGTCTGGAGCCACGAAGCCCATAGCGCGTTGATAAAGACGGTCACTAACTTCTGCATCAGCGACGGCCTTACCCTTTTTTATGGACTCCGAAAACTTAGGATAATCAAGCTTCCACTTGTTAATAGTTGACTCACTGACTTCAAAGAAATCAGCAAGTTCTGCATCGGTGTAGCCCAGCAAGCACAGTTTGCGTGCCTGTTCGGCATACGCCTCTTGATACTTTGTTGGGCGCGCCATGTTTATGCTCCGGTAGTGAACAGGTCTAACGCTTCCTTCGATTTACGCACCGCTTCGATAGTGCGGGTCGTGATATCTGAATTAGCGCCGCCTGACTGGAAGTGAATTTTGAATAGCTCAAGCTTCAGCTCGTCAGTGCCAATGAACTGAAATGCTTCTTCTGCGGCTGCGTTCTGGTTCATGACCAGTTTGTAAATCTCTAACTGGAATTTCTGTTCTTCAGTCATGGGAATAATCTCTGCCATTGTTGGCTCCGTTTATCCGTTAAAAGGGATATCAGTTAAGTTATCCCGTGTAGGGTATAAGCCATTGTCGAGACCACTCATTGAATGGCCTCTGCAATAACCGATGTCTTTCCATCAGTCCGCCACCACAAAGAATCTTTTTTGCCATAAGGCTGGAGGTTCATCTTTCAGTGGCTGCCAGTGTTATTTCCCCACTTACTGGCTTGGGTTGTTTCGCGGTACTGCCGTAACTGGTTGCCCAGAATAAATTCCGGTTTCATTATCAAGCCCACCCGTAGATAGGCTTTGTAATGAACTGGCTCTTATCTCAACGCAGCCCCTTACCGCGCGCCAGATGCTCAACTTCAAGCATCAGCAATGAGATGTTTAATCTGGATTCACTCCAGAAGTGATCACCACCCTGTCTACAGAGCCAGATGTGAAGGATGATGAGTAAAATTATCGCTATCATCGAAGGCATTGCGTCCTGATGTATTCCTGAAGAGTTCTCAGTGCTGTTTGGTCGCGGATAATTCCGTCCCAGACACCGAGAACGTTTCGTCCAGCAACTGGAGAGAGTTCGACGGTGGCATCATTGCCCATGCCGGAGGCGCCGGAGGTTTCGGCTGAGGATGGCACAGGGCATTTTCCTTTGACGAGCACCCTGCCACCATTATCAAGCTTGCGACGAAGAGCATCATTTTCAGCTTTCGCATCAGCTAACTCCTTCGTGTATTTAGCATCGAGTACATCAGCAGCACGCTGGCGTTGCTGCATGTCAGTAATGGTGGCGGTCGCCTGCTTCAGCTCACTGACTTTTTTATCACGCTGTTCTTTGTAGGCGATGGCGTTATCACGGTAATGATTAACAGCCCATGACAGGCAGACGATGATGCAGATAACCAGAGCGGAGATAATCGCGGTGACTCTGCTCATACCTCAATCTCTCTGACCGTCCCGCCCGCTTCTTTGAATTTTGCAATCAGGCTATCAGCCTTATGCTCGAACTGGCCATAACCAGCACCCGGCAGCGAAGCCCAGATATTGCTGCAACGGTCGATTGCCTGACGGATATCACCGCGATCAATCATCGGTAAAGCGCCACGCTCTTTAATCTGCTGCAATGCCACAGCGTCCTGGCTTTTGGGAGAGAAGTCTTTCAGGCCAAGCTGCTTACGATAGGCATCCCACCAACGGGAAAGAAGCTGGTAACGTCCGGCTGCAGTTGATTTGAGTTTTGGGTTTAGCGTGACAATTTTGCGGGGGTGATCGGAGTAATCAGTGAATAGCTCTCCGCCAACAATGACGTCATAACCATGATTTCTGGTTTTCTGACGTCCGTTATCAGTTCCCTCTGACCACGCCAGCATATCGAGGAACGCCTTACGTTGATTATTGATTTCCACCATCTTCTACTCCGGCTTTTTTAGCAGCGAAGCGTTTGATAAGCGAACCAATCGAGTCAGTACCGATGTAGCCGATGAACACGCTCGTTATATAAGCGAGATTGCTACTTAGTCCGGCGAAGTCGAGAAGGTCACGAATGAACCAGGCGATAATGGCGCACATCGTTGCGTCGATTACTGTTTTTGTAAACGCACCGCCATTATATCTGCCGCGAAGGTACGCCATTGCAAACGCAAGGATTGCCCCGATGCCTTGTTCCTTTGCCGCGAGAATGGCGGCTAACAGGTCATGTTTTTCTGGCATCTTCATGTCTTACCCCCAATAAGGGGATTTGCTCTATTTAATTAGGAATAAGGTCGATTACTGATAGAACAAATCCAGGCTACTGTGTTTAGTAATCAGATTTGTTCGTGACCGATATGCACGGGCAAAACGGCAGGAGGTTGTTAGCGCAACCTCCTGCCACCCGCTTTCACGAAGCCAGCCATTGCGCTGGTTTTCTTTTATGCAAAGCACACCGCACCGTAGCCACAGCGGATAAGGTGATTATTTTGGTCTGTCTGGTATTTGGTTTGATGCGCTTTCAGAAAGGTCGTGCTTAAAACGCAAAAAGCCCCGAGCTATTAACTCAGGGCTTTATTTAACGAGTGCATTTATCCATCGTTGAGTCAAATTTACCCAACTTTATTCAAAAAGTCAATATTATGCCGTTAATTTGTTGCCATCCGTGGCAATCATGCTGCTAACGTGTGACCGCATTCAAAATGTTGTCTGCGATTGACTCTTCTTTGTGGCATTGCACCACCAGAGCGTCATACAGCGGCTTAACAGTGCGTGACCAGGTGGGTTGGGTAAGATTTGGGATTAGCATCGTCACAGCGCGATATGCGGCGCTTGCTGGCATCCTTGAATAGCCGACACCTTTGCATCTTCCGCATTCTTTCTCAACAACTCTCCCCCACTGCTCTGTTTTTGCTATATCAACCGCACGGCCTGTACCGTGACAATCTCTGCATCTTGCACCCGGCGTCGCGGCACTACGGCAATAATCCGCATAAGCGAATGTTGCGAGCACTTGCAGTACCTTTGCCTTAGTATTTCCTTCAAGCTTTGCCACACCACGGTATTTCCCCGATACCTTGTGTGCAAATTGCATCAGATAGTTGATAGCCTTTTGTTTGTCGTTCTGGCTGAGTTCATGCTTACCGCAGAATGCAGCCATTCCGAATCCGGCTTGTGATTGCGCCATCCCCATAGCAGCCATCACATCAGTACCGGAAAGAGAGTCAGAAGCCGTGGCCCGTGGTGAGTCGCTCATCATCGGGCTTTTTGGCGAATGAAATTTAGCTACGCTTTCGAGTCTCATCGTCTTCCCCTCTTGCCCTGTTTGACCATCAGGACGCCGTTAACTATTACATGACGCTCGCCTTTGCTGTCTCGGTTGTACTTGAGCACTGTTCCTCTTGCGCAGGAAAGCATCCTTGCCACTTCAGTCTGATTGCCTCGTGTCTGGATAAGAAGCTCTGGTATCGTTTGAATTGTGGCGTTCATGCGTTCTCCAGTTCGGTGATTTTTATTCCAAGCCTTCCGCCTGGTACTTTCACGCCACGAATTACGCGAATGTCATCGAATTGCTCGTCGTCTTCCGCAAATCCGGCGTGGATAAGGGAATCGAGTAAACCTTTCAGGATGTTATCGAGGTCGCGGCGGCGGGAGTCTGGAACGTCTGCGATGACTTTGATGCGGAGTCGTGATTTGGTGAAAATGTCTAACTTGAGTTGGCGGATGATTTGCTGAACGTCTTTTCGGTATTTCTGGCCTTTATCGCTGATGTAGTATTGGCTTCCCCGTCTTCGCCAGTAGGTGTTCACCGACGGCGGGTATGGAAGCACAAACTGATATTCGTTCATGGCTTAATCTTTCCCTCCTTCAGCAGTATCGCCTGCGTCCTGATCACGCCTTCGAGGTGGTAAAGTCTGGCGTCTTTGTTGTCGAGGTTATGGGTGCGTCGGTCGATCTCCGCGTGGCAGTCACTACAAGCCCATGCGCCGATCAGGTCGTCAGGCTTCATTCCCGTTCCGCAAATTCCAGCCATCCGGTAATGTGCCAGAACTGTAGTTTCAGGATTACCATTGCATATTCCGTAAATACGTACCTGGCATTCTCTGCCGCGTGCTTCTTTGCGTAGGTTAGCCATTATGGTTCACTCCAGTAATTCTCAATTGCAGCAGCCATTCTCTGCATCCACTCAGCCAGCTTTAACGCGGCTTCTCTTTCAGAACCACATTTAGGGAAATCCTTCATTTCCATGCTGGCCTTATATGTTCTGAATGCCAGGTCTCCGGTAATAACCAACTCCTGATCAAGCACCGAGCGTTTATTCCGGTGTTGAACGTAATAGACAGATTCAGTCCGCATTTCTTCTCTGTCTTTTTTGAAGGAAATAAGCTCAGAGAAATCACTCATCGTCTTCTTCCTCGTACATTGAGCTATTCGGATCGCTCATCAGTTCTGCGCAGCAGTGCTCACACACGTGAACTTCCAGCACATGCAGCTTCTGACCGCAGTTAGCGCACGTTAAAGCTCGCTCGACGCTTCCTTGTTCGTAACTTCGATTTTGGTCAATCACCTTGTTTTCCTCGCACGTTCTCTAAGCCACCGGATATCCCACAGGCGAGCCGTGTAATTGAAGGTTTTTACGTCAGATTCTTTTGGGATTGGCTTGCGTTTATTTCTGGAGCGTTTCGTTGGAAGGTATTTGCAGTTTTCGCAGATGATGTCGGTGAAACTTCGTCGCTGTCGCCTCATTCATACCTCCTGTCGGTAAATCTGACACCCTGACCAATAGCCCAGGCTGTCGTGTACTCAATCAGACTTGCCATACGCTTCACACTCATCTGCGCGCTACTTTCGCGAATGTTGACGTATTCGCCTTCAAGGCCGGGCAAAACATCAGCTTCCTGTTTTGTTGCCACTGCATGACCGCTGATCAACAAAACCTTCCATTGTTCCGGTTTTAACCATTTGCCGCACCATTGAACCTGACGTGCGATATCCGCCAGCATCGCGTGAAATTTTGCGTTCTGATCAAGGTTGCGCTTGTAGTCAATAATGCGGATGGTGACTGGCTTGTCTTTATCGAGTGGTGTTGCGAGGATGGCGTTGATTGCGGCTTGCTGTTGTTGCTTAGTTCGGAGGAATATTGTTTGCTTCACTGAACACTCCTTTATTTTTTATGCCTGTAACCCCATTCTTCCAGCAACCTTGCGGCGTACCACCCAAGAAACAAAGGAAAGAACATTACAATGAGATATTCCCCGCCACGGTCAATGTTCGAAATTGACCAGATTACGATGTAACCAGTGCAGGACAGGAATATTACAAACCCCAAAAAGCTACTTCGTCGACTCATGCTCACTCCTTCACTTTGATTCCAGCGGCGCGGATAGCCTCTACATCGCTTTCGTATTGCGATTCTGCACCTGAGTCATAGCCAATGTGATAATCACCGGGAAGTGGGCCTTTCTTTGGCTTTTGCAGCTCAATCTCGATAACTGCTCGCGATGCCTGCCATAAAGTCCACCACTCATTTAAGGAGTGACGAATATCCATGCTTGAAAATGCGAAGTACCTATCACCATTTCTTGCCTCGGTTATCATCTCGAATGGTAATCTCAATTTTTTGGCAACGTATTCCTCAAACTGCTTTCTTGATTCGTCCATCGATACTTACCCTCAGTTCAACTCACAAAACGCCACGCCATTTTTGCTACGACAACAGGCATAACACCGATAATCCCCCACAGGAAAATGCTACCTAAAAGCATATTCCCCAGGTCTTTACCTTCGCCTACCAACCGGACAAAACAGCCAGCAACCACAATGAACGTCGCCACCATCCACAGAGCACCGAGAAGCCTCAATGCAGAGAAAATCAACTCAACCACGATTTACTCTCCCCCAAATAAAAAGGCCTGCGATTACCAGCAGGCCTGTTATTAGCTCAGTGACGTAGATGGTCATACGTCAGCCCCTTGTGCATATCGTCTGCCACGCGCAGCGGGCGCATTTGATGCTGTGCAAATCTGTCTGGCTTCATCCTGGTCACATGCAACAAAGTGTCCGTTGCAGAACCGCTGGTAAACCGTACCAAGCGAGCCAAAACGGTTTTTTGTCACAATGATTTCAGCAAATGGTGCGGCGCTACTGTTCTCGTCATATACCGCTTCCCGATAGAGCATGATGATTGAGTCTGCGTCCTGTTCAATGCTTCCTGAATCACGCAAATCTGCGTTTGTCGGGCGTTTGTTTGGTCGCTTCTCAACAACGCGCGAAAGCTGACTCAGGGAGATAACAGGCGTTTTCAGGTCTTTCGCCATCGCCTTCAGGCTTCCGGAGATGTGAGCAATTGCGAGGTCGTTGCGGTCTGCTTTCGGCTTCTCAATCAGGCCAAGATAATCCGCCATGATGAGTGACAGGTTTGGATTTTCCTGTTTGTGCCGTTCTGCGATTGAGCGTATTTCTTCGACCGATAACCGCGAGGCATCGACTACCCATACATCCAAATCTGCAAGCTGACTCATGCCGTTAGCAACACGCGCCCAGCCTTCGTCATCCATCGATGCAGGATTTCGCAGCACGCTAACCGACATCCTCCCGGCGTTGGCAATGCTTCGCTCTGCAATCTGCAATGCGCTCATTTCCATCGAGAAAATCAACACTCCGCGCCGGACGTCAGAACCAGGAATAGCGCGGCTTGCAACGCCTTCGGCAATCTTCAGCGCCAGCTCGGTTTTCCCCATACCAGGACGAGCGGCGATAATCACCAGGTCTTCTGCGTTCATCCCTCCGGTGATGGCGTCAAGTTCTTCGATTCCGGTCTTCAGGGTATCTGACTCTTCTCCGTTCCTCAGGCGCCTGTCAAGCGTGTCGGTGTAGTCAGTGATGATTTCCCCTAACCGTACAGGTTTAACCTCGTCACGGGGCTTTCTGATGGCTGAAAGACGCTTTACAAGTTCATCCATCGCCTGACTCGATGCGTCGATGGTTCCGCTCTGAATTGGTTCACGCATTTCATCCATGATTTCCAGCACCAGACGGCGGTGATAGTTATCCGCGACCATTCCGGCATATCCCTTCAGGTTTGCGGCACTCGGGCAGTTTTTGCTGGTCATCAGGATTGACGTGAAATGCTCCTCTCCGCACTCCTCGGCAACCATCAGCGCATCGATTAGGTTTCTGTTTCTCGCCTGCTTACGGATAACCTCGAAGGCTTTCCGGTAGAGCGGAATTGAAAACGCTTCCGGCTCCAGCGTTGCCAGAACGTCGCTGGCGGTTGGCGTTAATCCACCAATCAGCAGGCCACCGATAACGCTCGCTTCGATATCCTGTTTCATGCAATCCCCCTGTCTGCAAACTTCCCTTCACGAACTCCCGTTAACGAATCTTCTCTCAGCAGGTAATCAAAATCAGCCGTCCAGCCCGTGTCGTTGTCTCCGAAGTAAAACGGCTTGGCCTGATGCACAAACGCCCTGACATACGCTCTGAAACCGTCCACGTTTGGCGTTTTCAGTTGCGGGATGATTTTCTTCAGGCGGCGTTTGCGTTTCTCGTTGACCGCAACAGCGTGCGGCAGTCTGTCACCGACTTCTGTGTTGTAGGCGTTCAGGAAGGATTCGTAGTCGATTCGTTCTGCCTTGCGACGTTCAGGTTTAACCTGCCCATCGCCGCCCCCGTTAGGGGGTAAGGGGGTATTTGTATTTATTGTCTTTTGTATATTGTCTTTTGTGTTTAGCTGACTTGGCTTATACCCATTAGCCGACTCGGCTAATGTTTTATTAGCTGTTTTAGCTAATGTTAAGCTGTCCTGGCTAATCCACTGCGAAACCACCTTGTTCACTCCGATTTTCACGCCATCAGCAATGAGGAATTTACGCTCAATAAGCTGGCGCTTGGCAGCGCAAACATGAGTGTGATGAATACCTGTCATGGCTGCTATCTGCGTGTTTGTGAGTCGATCCATCGGCTTATTGAATCCGTATGTCTTGCGCATGATAGCGAGCATCACCTTCAACTGCCGGACGGTTAAATCAGCCATCAGCAGACTGTCGGTAATCTCGTTAGCAACGCGCATGAAACCATCTTCGGTATCTGCCACGCGATGCTCCACGACCTCCAGTTGAGGCCTGTAATCAGCTAACTTAACGACGCCCATGTTTCACTCCTGCTTTGGCTAGTCTGTAAACACCAACAAGGCGCTCTGCGAACGCCCTGTTATTTGCTGCGGCTACCACTAATCCCTCAGGTGAATCAGGGTGTCGAATCTCTTCTTTTTCCTGGTATTTCTTACGACGTTTTGTCATAATTACTCCTGTGGATTGATCCAGTCTTTCTACATCAGGCCTCGAAGAATTCGCCGTTCTTCGGGGCTTTTTCTTTTGTCAGCATTCTGGCTACTTTCTTAGCCAGTTCCGCCAACTCCTCGTCTTCAACACCCCATTCAAGAACAGCCAGAAGCATTCCCATTTTTGGGATGAAGCTGTCTTTCCATCGCGAAATTTGCGATTCATTAATCCCTAACGCGTCGGCAACCTTTCGCTGGCCACGTACAGCAATTCGATTCAGGATGTTGCTTGTAATTGCATTCGCTTTCTTGCGAGTACTTGTAAGTTGCATATGTAAGTATTTCCTTAGATAACAATCGATTGAAGGTATGCAAATAAATGCATACACCATAGGTGTGGTTTAATTTGATGCCCTTTTTCAGGGCTGGGATGTGTAAGAGCTGGAATGTCTTAAGCGGCTTTGTGTTCCGGCGGGAACACGTCATCAAGACTGACTTTTGCGCCTAACTTGTTTAGGCACTCAACAAGAGCACGGCATGTTTTAAGGTCTGGGAAGCGACGACCAGATTCCCAATGTCCGATAGCTCCCTGTGTGCATCCAACTGCCTTAGCAAGTGTTGTTTGAGAGATATTCAGTGACTCTCGATATTTTCGTAGGTTGCTCATATGCCCTCCATAGTAACCATGAAACAATAATACGATATGTACTTTTAGAATGCAAACAAAAAATACATCTTGTGCATGGATGGTTTTAGTACAGAGCGTAATAATAAGGGTATGAAAATGAAATGGTATGAACTGGCTAGATCCAGAATGAAAGAGCTCGGCATAACTCAAGAGAAGTTAGCTGAAGAGCTTGGTATGACGCAGGGTGGAATTGGTCACTGGTTGCGCGGATCTCGTCATCCATCTCTTGACGAGATTGGTGTGGTGTTTAAATACCTTGGTATTGATAACGTCTCATTCAACCACGACGGTACATTTTCACCTATTGGCGAATACTCATCTTCCCCCGTTAAACAACAATATGAGTACCCTGTTTTTTCTCATGTTCAGGCCGGGATGTTCTCGCCTGAGCTTAGAACCTTTACCAAAGGTGATGCGGAGAGATGGGTCAGCACAACCAAAAA
This sequence comes from Bacillota bacterium, assembly GCA_023436585.1. Taxonomy (GTDB): domain Bacteria; phylum Bacillota; class Clostridia; order Christensenellales; family Aristaeellaceae; genus JAEWAH01. The sequence continues at coordinate 9,738 of JAEZIN010000021.1, forward strand.
AGCCAGTGATTGTGCGTTCTGGCTTGAAGTTGAAGGTAATTCTATGACCGCGCCAACAGGATCCAAGCCAAGCTTTCCTGACGGGATGTTAATTCTCGTTGACCCTGAGCAGGCTGTTGAGCCAGGTGATTTCTGCATAGCCAGACTTGGTGGTGACGAGTTTACCTTCAAGAAACTGATCAGGGATAGCGGTCAGGTGTTCCTACAGCCACTAAACCCGCAATATCCAATGATTCCATGCAATGATAGCTGTTCCGTAGTAGGGAAAGTTATCGCCAGCCAGTGGCCTGAAGAGACATTTAGTTAACAGCCTCACAACTCTAAAACACACAACAATAACCCGACCTTAGCGTCGGGTTTTCTTTTTCCAAAATATAAATCAATAAAATACAAAGTGTTATAAAAAACTAACCGCATTTAGAACATTTTGTATTGACTCAATAAAGTACACATCGTACTATTTAGCCATCAGCAGGACGCTGGAAGCCAAACGGAACAGATTGGCAGGCTCTTTAACTTCGATGGGGCGCTGACAAAGCGCAAACAGATACCAAACGAGATGGGTTTGGCGGTGATGTGAATTGCAGATGCAACGACAGCAACCAGAAGATCAGCATCTGGCGCATCACCACCAAAGCCATTTCACATGAGGAAAACATCAT
>JAEZIN010000002.1 GCA_023436585.1 Bacillota bacterium
GCTTCCGCTGGCACTGCTCGTTTCGCCAGCCTCCTTCACCTCGCCTTTTTCCCCCACTGGGGGCGGCTTCGGCTACGGAGCCTCCGATTATAGATCGCAAACCAGCGACATGTGCGGTGGTTTGCGCGGGAATTTCGAAGAAATTCCTTCCTTGCCCGAGCAAACGGCCGCAAAATGGCGTAGCCTTTTTGCAGTGAGCGAGGGTAAAGCTCAACAAAGTGGCGACAGCCACTTTGTTGATACGCTGAAAGAGGCCATCCAAATATGGATGACCTCTTTGCTTATACCCTTACCAAGTATCACTTTCCTGCCGCGATCAATATGTTCGCAAGATGCTGCTTCACATAGGCTTGAGACACTGACTCGCCGTGGCTTTTGCTGTTGTGCAAATACAAGTCAAAGTGTCCGTCCACGTCATTGCTGACCGTATCATAAGAGTGCGGCATGCCCGAAAGTGACGCCGCAAAGTTGATGCCTTTGTGGAAAATGACCACAGGGCGGGGAGTCCAGCTCCATTTGGAAAACAGCTTTTTCATCTTTGCAGTCTCATCGGCTGTCAGCGGCTCAACATCCGAGTGGTTGGCGCCGCCCATCATCTTCAACTTTATTTGCAGCCCGGTTGCAACGTCTGTCACAATAAAAACGTCGTTTCGCTTGATGAGGTATTTCCCATCCAAGAACCAATCCACAATCTTGCCAACTCTCATGGGGGATGAGCTTTCCCCCGGCGTCACGGCAAAGTTTCTGGGCGCATAACCATTGATGGCTGCTTTTTGCCCGGCATTGAGCCATTCGCCGGAATCCATATAATTGTACTTCATGATGGTTTCAATCGTCGTATTGAATTTCTTGGCGATACCGCCCAAGGTATCCCCTGATTTAACGATATATGTTACGGATGGCCAGCTTGTAACGGCCTTTGAAGGTGATTTGGGCTCCGTCGCGGATGGGGTTGTGCCCGTTGATTTGGACGGTATAAATAAGACCTGATCAGCATAAATGGTATCGCTTTTCAGATTGTTTCGGGTTTTCAGCTTTTCAACAGTGGTTGAATGCCTTGAGGCGATCAGCGAAAGGGTATCGCCTTTTTTTACGATATATTTGGTAGCTGGCGAAACAATAAGCTGCTGCCCCGCGTAGATGGTATCTGATTGAAGCGAATTGTACTGTTTCAATTGCTCGACAGTCACGCCATGTGCTTTGGCTATCTTTGACAGCCAATCGCCGGCTTTTACGGTGTAGGTTGTGGCTGCCAAGGATTGTGAGACGGGAGCTATAAACAACAGGACGCCAACAATCATTGCCGAAATAGGCCTGCTCGACTTCATCGTTTGTTCCTCCGATTATTAATTTTCTGTTTCTTTTCTATTACACAATACACCAATCCGCGCCATTTTTCTATGTACAATATTTTCCAGTCTTTTTTTCTGTCTATATTGGAGCAGTTTATTGTAACTTAGCAATCAAATACAAAGTCCGCAAAACGGCCAACAGCCGATTCGCGGACTTTACTTTTGTGCCTTTCGCTTCCCTTACGCATACTGTTACAAGCAAATGCAAAATCACCGCTGCATTATACCCATATCGTCAGATAAAGATATTTCTTTCTTGTCATCTCTTTTGTTTTGAAGTAAATGAGCCTGCACATCAACCATGCTGTTCATATACCGTGCCCTATATCGGATTCCGTCAGATTCTTCTAATAAGATGGAAAGAGAAATCAAAATTCTCTTATTCACTCATTTCGTATGAATCATAAGGTTCAAGAATCAGCGCAGAAAGAAATGGTGAATACAATCGAAAGTGTTCGAGTGAACGACCCGGGTAGTATTTTTTCATGGTCTCCAATGTATCATATTCTGTGTTCATTATGATCCCTCCATCCCCCACATTGGGGTCGCCAACATCCGTATAACCGATGTAAGCAATTTCTGGATAATTCGATGCTGAATACCAGTTGGTTGCCTCAAAATAGATGTATGGGATTTCCCGCAATAAGAACGGCACATGGTCACTTGCAGGAAGCGTCGTCGGAGAATAAGCGAGCAGCCTGTCATCAACCGTATTTTCAGGAGCAGGGTTCTCGGGTGTCCACGGATTTGTGAACAAACCCTTTTCATCAAGCGCAGGCCCCGAACCATGTTCCGCGAAGTATCCATCAAGTTCTTCGGGACCGTAAACGTTATAATTCAGTTCCTTTGCCTTTTGACAGGCGTATTCATATGCCTCCAACTGGGAGATTATCTTGGTCTCCGCGTCTTGGCAACCACCGTAAATGTTGCAGTAATCTCCAAATGCTATGGCATCGATATTGATCATATATAAAACGGATGCCGCTTGCTCTTCTGACATTTGGTTAACGAAGGTCTCAGAACCATATAAGCCCTTTTCTTCTGCATCAAAGAACACATAATACGTAGTAACCGGGAGTGTTTTTCCCTGGAGTCCACATGCCGTGGACAGCAATAATGCAATCCCAGATCCATTATCTCCGACTCCGTCGCCATCATAATGGGTGCCAATTATCATTGTATGTTCCGAATCCGTACCGTCACTTTTAGAATAATATTCTTTCTCCAATCGCCTTCAACATGCTGCAGGGTGATCTGCTGCTCCAAATAGCCCGCATCGAGAAGTTCATCTACGATCCATTTGCGCGCATCGTCGTGATTAGAATCAACACCGGAACGGTTCGGCAGATATGTGCCGATATATTCAAAATTAGCCTGAGCCTGTTCGGAATAATCATTCTGTGCGTATGACTCAATTGGAGCATGGTCTCCAGGAAATTGCATTCTGCCACCGGTTGTCAAAAACATAAAGAATGACAAGTATATTACTATCAGTTCTTTCTTCAAAATCAAATACCTCTATTCATCAAGACAAAAACAACCATACTTGAATGTCACATAGCCTTACCATTTCTGTATCTATGGCTCTTTTATTTTCCAGCGTTTTCGTGCTCTTATTTCTCAACCCTTGAAAGCAATACCACCGTCTCCACATGCTCGGTATGCGGAAACAGGTCTACCGGCTGTATGGCCCGGACCTTGTATCCCTTTTCGTGCAGATACTTTAGGTCCCGGCTTTGGGTTTCCACATTGCAGGAAATGTATACAACCTTCGCAGGGGAAAGCGCGCACAGCGCGGCCAGGAATTCCTCAGTACTGCCGGCTCGGGGCGGGTCCATGAAGACCACACCGGCAGTCTTGCCTTCCTCCGCCATTTTCAGCATCACCCGGCCGGCGTCGCCCTTTACAAAGACCGCGTTTTCAATGCCGTTAACCTGCGCGTTGCGGTTGGCGTCGTTTATGGCGGAAGGGTTGATCTCGATGCCGATGGCCTGCAGGCAGGACTTGGCGGCCACCAATGTCAGCGTGCCGATGCCGCAGTAGGCGTCGATCACCGTTTCGCTGCCATTAAGTTCCGCCAGGCGGATGGCTTCCTGATACAGCACCTCAGTTTGGGCGGTGTTTACCTGATAAAACGACCGGGGGGATATAAAAAAGCGGAGGCCGCACAGCGTATCCTCAATAAAGCCCGGACCATACAGCACATGTTCTACAAAGCCCAGCACGGCGCTCGTTTGCCGGGGATTGATGTTTTGAACTACGGAGGTAATGCCGGGATATCTTTCAAGGAGCCTTTTTACGAAATCCTCCCGATTGGGGAAGTGCGCGTTTGATGTCACCAGCACCACAAGGATCTGGCCCGTGTAATGGCCGCGTCTGACCAGCGCGTGACGGAAGAGCCCCGTTCCCCTGTCCTCGTCAAAAATGCTCAGGCCGCATTCCAAAACAGTTTCCCGAACCGCCCGCAGCACATCGTCCGTTTGCGGCGCGTGGAGCAGGCACTCCTCCACCGGCACCACCTTGTGGGTACCCTCCCGGTAGATGCCCGAAACAAGACGCCCGCCTTGCATGGCAAAGGTGGCGATGGCCTTGTTGCGGTAGCGGAAGGGATCCGCCATGCCCAATATGGACCGCGGCTTGTTAAAGGTGGACAGGTGCTTTTTGCAAAACGCCTGCTTCTTTTTCAATTGCTCCGGGTAGGCAAGCTGTAGATGGGGGCAGCCGCCGCAGCCCATTTCCTTAGTCCGGCAGGTCATGGCGCTCCTCCTGACAGTAGCCTGTATTGGTTATTCAAAGCTTTTTAATGAAGCCAGATTATTCTACCATGCCCGGGCAGCTTTGTAAAAGGCAGGGGGACAACGCTTGTCGCGCCTTGGTGCGCATTGCCAGGAAAGCATCATCGGTATATAATCTCAGCCATGGAGGGGATATGTATGCGCATTCTGCTGACCGCCTTTACACCCTTTGGCGGGGAGACGGTGAACCCGGCCCTACAAGCTGTGGAGCTTTTGCCCGGAAGCATCGAAGGGATCGAACTCATGAAGCTGACGGTGCCCACCGTGTTCGGCAAGGCCGCCGAAGCGGTGGCAGAATCCATGCGTTCCTTAAAGCCCCAGGCGGTGGTATGCGTGGGCCAGGCCGGGGGCCGCAAAGCCATCACCCCGGAGCGCGTGGCCATCAATATGGAGGATGCCGACATCCCCGACAACGAAGGAAATCAACCTTGCGACAAGCCGGTCATCCCTGGCGGCCCCGCGGCCTATTTTGCCACGCTGCCCAACAAGGCCATGGTGCAAGCCATACAGGATGCAGGGCTTCCGGCAGCAATATCCAACACCGCCGGCACGTTTGTCTGCAATCATTTGATGTACTCTGTGCTGCACCTGATAAAAAAAGAAATGACCGGCACGCTGGGCGGCTTTATCCATGTCCCATATCTAACTGAGCAGGCTGGAAAAAAGCCCGAGCCCGCCTTCGGCATGGAGCTTTCCGATATCGTCCGTGGACTTCACGCGGCTCTTTCCGCCGTGGCAAAATCACTGCTTGAACAGTAACCCAACGCCTGGGCCTTATTTATATAATTATAAAAGTTTTTGGAGGTAGGGTACGGGAAGGGGGATTTTTTCAAAAATCCCCTTTCCCGTCTATTTACGTCCCTCTCTCCCCGTCACTCCGCCATTTCGCCGTTCACAAAGTCTACGCTGCCGGTTATGATAAACGATTCGGGCAGGTTTTGCATGCCCTTTGCCTCGCGTTTGAAGACGAGCTTTTTGAGCATTGCCTGACGTTCCTTTTCCTCCGTCAGTTCATAGGGGCGAAAATCCCCCGAGCCCTGGGTGCGGCAGGGGATGACGGTGAAATTCTCAAGAACCGGCCCGTTCTCTGTCAGGTTGTAGCGGAGCTGGAAGATGCCCGTATCCCGGTCGGCCCTGCCCATGGTGCCAAAGGTGAAGTTGCCCAGGCTGTAGAAGATGGGCTTGCCTTTGTAAAGGTGCACCGGCTGCAAGATGTGCGGGTGATGGCCGTACAGCACATCGGCACCGGAATCAATGATTTTCTTGGCATAGGAATACTGGCCGCTGTTGGGTGTGGGATGCAGCTCGCGCCCCCAGTGCAGGCTGGCGATGACGATATCACAGCCCTGGCTTTTCAAATCCCTGATTCTTTTTGCAATCCTGTCCACATCGCTGTTTTGCGGATACGTAAAGCCCACAAAGCCGATTTTGATCCCCTTCGCTTCATAAACGAGGACCTTGTCCACCATGTTGGCGCTGCCGGGATTGATGGTGCCAAAACGGGGGATGCCAGCATCGTCCAGGGTTTTCATGCTTTCGTCATAGCCGGCCTTCATAAAATCGAAGCTGTGGTTGTTGGCGGTGTTCACCACATCCACGCCGGATTCCAGCAGCACGCCTACATACTTGGGATCGGCGATCAGGTTCATATCCTTGGCGGCCTGCTTCTTCTGGGTGGTAAGCACCACCTCCAGGTTGGCCACGGTTATATCGTCTTTGTCCAGATACGGGCGCACAAGGGAAAAGGGCCATTCAAACCCTTTCTTGTCCACCGTTTTGGCGTAACCCTTATCATAATTCCTGGTACGGTAGGAATCGCCTATGCTGCAGTCCCCCAGAAAGGATATGGTCAGGGTTTCCTCAGCCGCCGCTTCGCAAAGAGCCGGCACAGCCAAGCTTATGAGCAGCACAGCAATAAGGAGAAGCACGGCCTTTTTCATGACAATAATCCCTTTCCGGTTCATGTATACCTGTTATTGTAGCGGTGCAATAGGGCGCTGTCAACGTTTCCCTGCCCGTATATTCCAAATCCCGCTCATACGGTCTAAAAATTCCCATTTCCGCCCTTGTTTCTAAAAATAGCTTATGCTATACTGCATCCGGTTCTGATAAAAAATAAACGAGGCTGATTTTTGTATGCCCAACTGCGCTGTATCAGCTCCATGCATGGTCTGATCCCGGACGGGATTTGCATGGAGCGGTGACTATCACCCGTCCGAATCAGGCTTTGCATCCAAACCATTTCACAAAAATGATTTGAAGGAGCAAAGCCATGAAAGCATTCCAAAAATTTTCCGGCATGGGGAAATTCATGATCCTCTGGGCCGGCCAGTCCGTATCCGCGCTGGGCAGCGCCATGACCAATTTCGCTCTTATCCTGTGGGCGTATGGCAGGCAAGGCACGGCCAGCAGCATCACGCTGCTGTCGTTTTTCACATATCTTCCCTCGATCCTGTTTTGCTTTGTGGCCGGCACGCTGGCCGACAAGTGGGACAAGAAACGCATCATGCTCCTAAGCGACCTGGTAGCCGCCATGGGCACGGTGACGGTCTTTATACTGTACGCCTCCGGCAATTTGGTGCTATGGCACCTATACATTGTCAACTTCGCGTTAAGCTGCATGAACGCCTTCCAGTGCCCGGCCTCCTATGTGGCGCTAAGCTTGCTGGTCCCCAAGGATAAATATGTACGGGCCAGCGGCCTGCAGGTGTTTTCCAGCTCCCTGGTGACGGTGGTGACCCCCGCGCTGGCTACGGCGGTCATGGCGCTGGGCGGCCTTCAAACGGTGCTTGTCATCGACCTTGCCACCTTCGCCTTCGCCTTCTTCCCGCTGGCTTTCTTCATCCGCATCCCCGCGGTGCCTTATAAAGAAGAAATCAAGGAAAGGTTCTGGAAAAGCTGCCTGCAGGGGTATGGCTTTATAAAGAAGAACGGTCCAATCCTGAAAATGATCCTCTTCTTTGCCTTTATCAACCTGCTGGCGTATATGACCGGGTTCGGTATTTTGCCGGCCATGATATTAAAGCGTTCCGGCGACAGCCGGGCCGCGCTGTCCATGGTCTCCTCGGCGGTGGGCCTGGGCACGCTGGCGGGCAGCATCCTGGTCACGTTTTTAAAACCGGCCAAGAATCGCACGAAGGTGATTTTCGGCGCCTGCGCCATATCGTTTTTGCTGTGCGATATTCTGTGGGCGCTGGGCAGGAATGTGACGGTCTGGGTGTTCGCTGCTTTTGTGGGCAACCTGCCCCTCCCCTTCCTGAACGCCAACCTTTCCACCGTTATGCGCACCAAGGTCCCCACAGAGCTGCAGGGCAGGGTGTTCTCCACCCGCGATACGATCCAGTACTGCACGATCCCCCTGGGCCTTTTCCTGGGCGGATACCTGGCCGACAGCGTGTTCGAACCCTTCATGGCCGGCAGCTCCGGCCTGTCCCAGCTCCTATCCCAATTGGTTGGCTCCGGCGGCGGCGCGGGCATGGCGGTGATGTTCCTGATAACAGGCGTCATCGGCCTCACTTCCAGCCTTTTGAGCCTGAAAAGCGCGTCCATGCGCAGCCTGGATTCGTAATTTTCGATTATAGCAAAAAGGCGGCCCGATTGTGCGGGCCGCCTTTTTGATAGATGATATCCCTGCATGTTACCGGATAAAGTTCGTCCAAACCCGCTTTTCCCGCTCCGGCAGCTTTACTCCTGCCTGCTTCCCGGCCTCGATGCACTTTAGCAGCCACGCCATATTCAGGCCCAGGGTGCGCATGACCTGCATACCCTCCAGGTCTTTTTGCACTTCCTCCGGATTGCTGCCGTGAACCATGGCCCAGTACTGGGAGCCTACCACCATCATGTTGGAGATGGTCAGGTACTTGAGCATCTGATCCAGCGCGGCGGTGGTGCCGGCCCTGCGGGCGGATACGACACAGGCGCCGGGCTTGTTTTTGAAGCAGTCGCCTGCAAAAAACAGCCGGTCCATAAAAGCAATCATCGAACCCGCGCCGGAGGCGTAATACACCGGGGAGCCGAAAATGAAGGCATCGGCCTGCTCGGCTTTTTCCAGCACACGGTTCACCAGGTCGTCGTCAAACACGCAGCGGTCGGGGCCGGTAAAGCAATGGCCGCAGGCGGTGCATCCCTGGATGGGCTTTGACCCGATATGAATGATCTCCGTTTCCATGCCCTCCTGAAGGAGGGTTTTTTCCACTTCATGAAGAGCCGTGAAGGTACAGCCGTTTTTGTGGGGGCTTCCGTTGATGAGCAAGACTTTCATGGCATTGCCCTCCTTGCAGATGGATCGCATATGCCTATTCTATTACTTCGTTTGTGATGCAATCTCCTGCCCATAGGCAAAGCATGCGGCAAGCGTTTTTTCATCCGGCACCCACAGTGTTTTCAGGCCGTCATTTACGACCTGGAATCCCGCTTCCAAAAGACCCTTGGAAAGCATCTTCACCGCTTCGCCGCTCCAGCCGTAACTGCCGAAGGCGGCCGCCCGCTTGTTCTGGAATTTCAGCCCCCGCATCATCTCCAACAGACCGCCCAGGGAGGAGAGATAGCCGTTGTTGATGGTGGAGGAGCCAAGGAGGATGGCTTTGGAGCGGAACACCTGGGTGATGATGTCGTTCTTGTCCTCCTTGGAGGCATGCATCAGCTTCACCGTTACTTGGGGATCCGCCGCGCGTATGCCCTCGCCGATGGCTTCCGCCATTTTGCGGGTGGCGTTCCACATGGTATCGTAAAGGATGGTAACCTGATTTTCCTGATAACTGTCTGCCCACTGCAAATACTGCTTTACGATCTGCGTGGGGTCATCCTTCCAGATCACGCCGTGGCTGGGGCAGATCAAGTCCACCGGCAGAGACAGCGCAAGCACCTCTTTGATCTTCTTGATCACCAGGGGTGAAAACGGCGTCAAAATATTGGCGTAGTATTTCATGGCCTCCGCGTACAGCTCCGCCCGGTCCACCGCGTCGTTGTACAGCGATTCGGTGGCGTAATGCTGGCCGAAGGCGTCGTTGGAAAAGAGGATGTTTTCACCGGTCATATAGGTAAACATGGAGTCGGGCCAGTGCAGCATGGGTGCTTCCACAAACACCAGCGACGTGGTACCCAGGGAAAGTGTATCCCCCGTTTTCACGGGCACAAAGTTCCAATCCTCATGGTAGTGGCCCTTTAGGGACTTCACAGCGTTTTGCGTGCAGTATATGGGCTTGCCGGGCATGGCCCGTATCAGCTCCGGCAGCGCGCCGCTGTGGTCGATCTCCCCATGGTTGATGACAATGTAGTCAATGGTGTTCAGGTCAATCTCCTGCTTCAGGCGGGAAACAAACTCCTTGTCAAAGGGCTGCCATACGGTGTCGATGAGGGCTGTTTTCTCATCGCGGACCAGATATGAATTGTAGGAAGACCCCTTGTACGTGGAATACTCCTCGCCATGGAAGGTTTTCAGCTCCCAGTCCACCTTGCCTACCCATGTCACCCTTTGCGTAAGGACCTTACCCATAAAAACGCCTCCCTTTCGTACGCCTGTCTTCAGTATACCCATAGAGAAAAAATTATTATGTTGTATTTACAACATAATGGCAGAATTGTAATCCACATAGCGCTTTGTGTAGGGGCAAATTTCAATGCACTTGCCGCAAAGGCTGATCTCCTCGTTCAGCAGCGATTTGGAAAGGGCCCTGGCCGCACGGCGGCAGGCAGCGGCATCAAAGAATTCATCCCTGTCCATGTGCACATCCCAAAGCTTTCCCGATATGGCCTTGCCTGGGCAATGGTCCATGCAGGCAGTGCAGCTGCCGCATTTCGAGTGGTCCATGGGCTGTGCGCACGCTAAAGGCGCGTCCGTCAGCAAGGAGGACAGCCGGATGGCCGGCCCGTATTCCCTTGTTACCAGCAGCGCGCTTTTGCCGATCCAGCCAAGACCGGCCCTTGTGGCCACGGTCTTGTGGGGCAAGCCGGTGCGGTAGCCTTCATACTCCTTCACATTGGCCCTTGTTTGGGCATAAGCGCGATAGCCCTTTCCCGCAAGGTAATCGGCCCCCGCTGTTACAATGCCATCCAGCTTTCGGTTGATATCGTGGTAGGCGTCAAAGTAAATCCTGCTGGGGCCATTTTCAATGGATTGCAGAATTTCCACCGGCAGCGCCACGGCCACGGATACACCGCAGTTCAAACCGCCCTCCGCAATGCCGGAAAGGTCACCGAAGCCGCACAGCGACGCACCCTGCGCCAACAGAAAGTCATGAAACTCCTTGGAAAACGCGTCCATGCCTACACCTCCTTGGTCAGCCCGCTTTCCTTGGCGTTATTTACCGCCGGTTCCACCAGGCTGATGGACTTCATGCCGCTGGCCATCACCAGCGACCGCAGAAGGGGATGATAGAGAAAGGGACATTTCAATGCCTTGAAAAGCAGTTTGATCCGAAGGCTCCTTGTTTCCCGCCGGTAAGCCCTGTGCTTGTTATCCGCGGCTTGATGCAGCGCCTTTACAAGGCACACCGCGCTGTTTAGTGCCCAACTGATGCCTTCCAGCGAACTGGGGCTGATGAATCCCGCCGCCTCCCCGATTAAAAACACATGATCCCTTCCCAGGCAAAAACGCTCCAGAACTTTGGGCCGAAGCACGAGACAGCCCTCCGTTTTGATTGGTTCGCCGAAGGAAAACCCGAAGGGCACAAGCATCCGCTTTTGCTTTTCAAAGGTCTGGCGGCAGTTATTCGCCTTGTATGCTCCGCCGAACAGGAATGCGCCATCCTTGGAAATGGACCAGGAGCAAAGGCTTTGCCCGCTTTTTTCAAACACGCAGGAGTAAAAGGGATCCATTTCCTCTCCCGCGAACCACTGCTGCACAGCCACGTAGCTTTGAAATTTATATTCCTTGAAGAAGGTATGCCGCACGGTGGAGTTGGCCCCGTCCGCGCCGATGAGGATTCGGGCGGCGATTTCCCCAAAGCTGCCGTCCGGCCTTCTAAAAGCCACATGGTGCAAGCCATTTTTCTTTTGGATGGCGATGCATACACCATCCTCCCTGACCACGGTATCCGGGATCAGCGATACAAGCCACCGGTCAAATCTATGCCGGTTGAGGTTGATATAAGAACGCGGATAGTAGCGAATGCGCTTTTGCGTAATATCGATGGTCTTCACGCTGAATATTTGAGGGCTGACCAATACCTCCTTGGGCAGCGTAAGGGAAAGTCCGGCCAGCGCCTTTTGCGCGTCGGGGGCCAGCAGGCCGCCGCAGGGCTTTTCGCCTTTTTGCATGGCGCCGTCCAGCGCGAATACCCGCAGGCCATCCGCCAGCAGCCGGGCACAGGTGGCACCGGCAGGGCCCAAGCCGATGATAGCCGCATCAAAAATATCCATAGCGCCTTGTGTCATGATTATAAATCCAGCCACATCACGCTGAGGGTGTCGATTTGCTGGATGCACTTAAAGCCCATTTCTTCATACATGTGCAGCGTACCCCGGTAGCGCTTTTCCAGGTCGTCCTTCATATCCACAGGAGCGGCCACCACGGCCTCGTACCCCTTCGCCCTAAAATCCTCCACCGCCCTATTCAGAAGCAGACGGGCCACACCCTGGCCCCGGTATTCGGGCCTTATCACATAACAGAGGATAGATCCCACCTTTTTACCCGTGATGACAGGGGCCATTTCATTTTTCAGGCGAATGAACTGTGTGGCGTCGTCGGCACAGCACCAGCCGATGCATTTTTCCCCGTCAAAAGCCAGGTATCCGTTCATTTTGTCTTCGCCGATGGATTGGACAGCCTCGGCAGCGTTGAACTCCCCGGTGCGGCCCATCCATTCCTGCTCAGAGCAGTCGGTATAGTAGAAACGGCAGAAGCATGTGGACCAGTGAGGCGCGTGATGAAAGTCCAGGGAACCCAGGTAATCCACAAAGGTTTGAGCCAGCTCCGGGCCAAGGGGTTTCACTGTGTATGCCATTAGATCAACCTCCGTACAAAATCATTGCAGCAGCGGAAAAGCCAGCTTCTGGTTTTCCGGCAGGTACATATTCTCCTTGTCGATAACGCGGCTTTCCGTATAGTACCAGGCGGGCATACCCTGCCCCGACAGCGCCTGCATGGCAAACTGCACACCAAGATACCCCATGGCGAAGGGCATGCCCAGCACCATGGCGTCCACCTGGCCGCTTTCCAAATACAGGTTTCTGTTTTGGCCGCAATCCATGCCCACCAGAGGGATATCCGCCTGGGATCGGCCCATGGCCAGCGCGCATGTTTCCGTGCCGGTTTCGGTGAGCACCAGGATGCCGTTTACTTGCGGGTTTCTCTCCAACAGCGCCAGCACATCGTCGGCGGTCTTTCCGTTAAGCGGCGTTTCGGTTACTATTTGCAAATCTTCTTCCGCATCAAGTACCGGCATCGCTCCCATCCTGCGCAGGTCCGCAGCCACATCGGCTTCGTCACCCGTAATCATCAGCACGCGGCCCGGCTTATCCATATGCGATAGCAGCGCTTTGGCAGCCAATGCGCCGGCCGCCTGATGGTTGGCGCTGATGGTACATGCGCTGCCGCCGTTCATGGGCGCCTCGCCCAATGTCAGCACCGGCACCTTGCGCCGCTCCGCCTCCTGAAAGGCTTCCGTCAAATCGGCTCCCTGCACGGGCACCAAAATCAGTGCCTTCACGTTTCTTTCCAATAATTGCATCATCAGCTCGGCTTGGCTTTGCGCGGCATCGCCGGAATAATCGGCCGTGGCGGTAATCAGGTCCACCTTCTGCTCCCGGGCGGCCTGCTTGGCCCCCTGCTTCATTTGCAGCGCGCCGGCACCGATGTCCGTATCCAGCAAAAGGGCCACCGTGCCGGACGTCACCTGCGTTCTTGTGTTCACCACGGGAGAGAGGCCCCAAATAAGGGCCAGTGCTGCCAGCGCCACCAAGAGGAGGGAAAAGAGCACATGCTTTTTCATTCCAGCCCCTCCTGTCGTTTGGGCAGGCGGATCAAAACCTCCGTGCCCTCGTCTTGTACGCTGTGGATGGTCAGGCCATATTCCTTGCCAAAGGTCAGCTGTATGCGTTCGTGCACATTCTTGACGCCGATGCCCGACCGCCCGGCGGGGGATGTGAGGATAGATGCAAGCTGCTGGGGCGCCATGCCCGCGCCGTTATCCCGCACGCGGAAGACCAGCGTTTCCTCTTCCAAATAGGCATCGATCTCCACCAGGCCGGCTTCCACGGAATATTCCTCCAGCCCGTGCTGTATGGCGTTTTCCACAATGGGCTGCACAATCAGCTTGATGGTGCGCAGCTCCAGTGTTTCATCCTGGGCGTTGATGACATAATCGAACTTGTTTTTGAATCGCATCTTCTGAATAATCAAATAGTTGCGCACATGCTCCAGCTCTTCCCGGACGGTGACGATGTTGCGCCCCTTGCTGATGGATATCCTGAAAAGCCGCGCCAGCGCAGTAACCATGACAATTGCCTCCCGGCTGCGGCCCCGCTCCTCCATCCACACGATGGAATCCAGCGTGTTGTACAAAAAGTGCGGGTTGATCTGCGCCTGCAGCGCGTTCAGTTCATGCAGCCGCTTGATCTCCTGCTCGTGCACGATCTGTTCCATCAGGCGGCGGATACGGCCCAGCATGTGGTTGAACGTGCGGCTTAGCGACCTGATCTCCGCAAAGCCCTGTTCCTGGATGCAAACATCCAGGTTGCCTGCCTCCACCTTGGCCATGATCTTTTCCAGCTGGAAGATGGGTGTGGCCACATGCACGGCGGAAAGCACGGCCACCACCACCGCCAGCAGCGCGCCGGCGATCAATATGGCGATGGTCACGCGAAAAAGCTCCGGCTGTATGGACAGGATTTCATCTATGTACGCCACGCCCACCATGCGCCAGCGGGTGTAGTCCACCGTGGTGATGGTCAAAAGCCGTTCCCGGCCTGCCAGTGTGTCCCGGCATCGGCCGAACACCTGCTCCCGCACGGCGGCCAGGTTTTCCTGCTTCAGCCCAGCGTAAATCAATTGCTGCTGGGGATGGTAGACGATTTCGGTTTCCGTATCCACAAGGTATACATAGCCGCTTTCGCCCAGACTGATGTTTTCGCACAGGCTGGTAATGGCACTGAAGGCGAAGTCCGCCATCAGTACGCCCGTTTCCCTGACCCCGTCGCGCCTGTACTCCACTGCCCGGCTTAAGGTGATGATCCAGGCGTACTGCCCGGCAAATATGTTCTGCACATAGGGGGAGGAGAAAAACACGGCCGTGGTGCCGGAATTTTGAGGCTTTTGAAACCAGCTGTAAGCCATGACTTCCCTGGCCGGCTTGGCCAGCTCACCCGCCGTGCCGGCCAGCAACTCTCCCCTGGGAGAAAACAGCGCCATGGCCGCCACATCCTTGCGGCTCTTTTGCAAAAAGACCATATCCTCCTTCAGATCAGGTAGCGTCACATCCGGCGATACGGTCACCAGGTTGCCCAGGAAGTCCATGGATTCCAGCATGCCGCTGACGTACACGCCCAGGCTGGCGTTGCCCTGGTCCACCGTCTGGCGCGTGCGGACCATGGCATTCTCCTCCAGAATATGGGAAAGGCGCGTCACCAGGCTGACGCTGACAAACAGAAGCAGAAGAATCATGCCGCCCATGAAAAAGGCGGTGATCACCATCTGCAGGCTGTTGCCCTCCGTTTTTTTTCGAAGGAACCACCTCATGGCCTGTCCTCCCTGGGCGTTTTACGGGCCTGGGATGGGGAGATGCCAAAGTGCTTCTTGAAGGAATAGCTGAAATAGCTGGGGTCACTTAAGCCCACCTGCTGGGCGATGTCGGCGGTCTTCAAATCGCTGCCGGTTAGAAGCGTCATAGCCTTGTCCATGCGCAGCTCGGTCAGGTACTGGTGGAATGTCTTTTTCACTTCTCGCTTGAACAGCGTGCTGAAGTACGCAGCGCTGATGTGCAAGTGGCGGCACACCTTTTCCAGCGTAACGTCACTGCCGGAAAAGCTGCTGTTTACATAGGCCACCGCTTCCCGCACCAATAGCTTTCCCGATTCCAGGCGCGTATCGCGTATAGAGCCGGTCAACCGGCGGCACAGGCCGCACAGCATGGCTTCCGTTTCCTCCAGGTCACGGCTTTTGAGCATATTCTCCAGCGAAGGGCCGGCGCCGTCCCTTTGGTCCGTCCACTCCACCTCCATGTCGCGGCCGGTGCGGATGATGGCCAGAAAAACCTCCAGCAGGTACACCTGGTAATCCCGGAAGGCGGCCTTCGACCGGCGGGCTTCCTCCATCAGCTGATGGATAAGCTCCTCCGCCTCTGCCGTATTGCCCAGCTTGATGCTGTTGGAAAGCGCCCGCAGCGTGATTTCCTCCGCGGCAAATTGCCTGGCGCTGCCTGGCTCCACATCGGCGATATTAAGCACCTGGCCGTCCTTCAATAATGCGGACTGGTCCAGCGCGGATGCGGCCTGAACCGCGGCATGGTGAAGCTGGTGGATCTGTGTGCAGGGATTGCTGACGCCAACGTTTGTCACACAGTCCAGATACCTTTTCACCGTCTGCTGCGCCGTCTCCAGCGCCTCCATCACCTGGGACAGGGGCTGCTCTTCCTCATCCCCCAGCAAAAACAAAACGGCAATCAGCCCATTGTAATGGAACACATGGCAAAGCGCCTGGCTTTGCAGCACTTCCGCTACAATGTTCATCACGGCAAAACGCATCAACTCTTGATCGCCGCTCAAATCCTGCGCCGCCTTGCTATGCGCTGTGCCATTAAGACGCATGAGCGCCACGGCATAGCGGGAGCTCTCGATGGTCAATTCGTATCTGTCCGCGCTTTCGATGGCCTCTTGGGCCATTATGCCGCCGTTTAAAAGGGAGGTGAGCAAAAGCTCACGCAGGATGGGCAGGCTGCTTCGAAAATGCTCCTTCAGTGTCTTCACGTCACTGCGCTGGGCGAAATCCTCATCCAGGTGGCTCTTGACCCGGCGCAGAACCTGCACGAACTCTTCGGAGGAGATGGGCTTCAATACGTAATCCTTGATTTGTATTTGAATCGCCTGGCGGGCATAATCGAATTCGTCATAACCGCTTAATACCACAAACTGCACGGTGGGCAGCATCTGACGCATGCGCCGCGCCATTTCCAGCCCATCCATGAAGGGCATGCGGATATCCGTCACCACCAGGTCGGGGGAAACGGCCTGTGCCACCTGCAGCGCCTCCAGCCCGTTTTCCGCCACGCCCACCACCTGGAAGCCTTCCTGCTCCCAATGAATGATCTCCTGCAGGCCATCGCGGATTTCCGGCTCGTCGTCCACCAGCATCAGTCGGTACATGTTTTTTCTCAATCTCCTGCATCACGCTTTGGCTACAATATAACACAAAACCTGCCATATAGGAACACCCGGCGGGAGGAAACAAAGAATGAACAGGTGAACAATAGGGCAGGGTTTCCTCTTGCGAGGCACCCTGCCCTCCTCTTAACAGCAGGCGCTTTTGTCACCTTTCCACCCGGCCGAACCTGTAAAGCAGCAGCACCCGTTCCATGCCCTTGATAGCCTTCCACCAGTTTTCGCTGATGGCAAACTGCTTTGCATACTTGTCGTTGTTCTCAAACCAGCTCCAGGGGATAGGCCAAATGCCATTTGCAGGCCTTGTGTCAATCAGGAAGTCCAGCTCCGCCTGCACGATGTCCATATTCTCCCTGTAAAAGCGGCTGTCCGGGGACTGAATGTACCTGGACGGATGGACGCCGTAGAAGACCCACTTTGAGGTATCCCGTTCGATGGTATCAGACACCAGCCTGTTAAGCGTGATTAACAGGAAATCACAATCGAAGCGGTCCTGAAGCTCTGCCTTTATAAGGCACTCCAGCAGCTCGATATATCCACCGATGCCCATATCGCCGCGCTTACCTGGCATTTTGAGCTTTTCGATCACCCCGGCGGCATACGCTTCCGCCTTATGGTACAGCGGTGATCCCTTTTCCCCCAGCAGCAAAATAACGCCCGCCAGTTCCGCCGTCAGGCCTATGCTTTCGTAGGTATTGGCTTCTTCGCTGAAGGTCCACCAGGGGGCGTGGGCATGCCCATCATTGGTGGGGATGCTGAACATCCACCCGTATTCCCTTTGGTGCGCGCATTCCTCCAGATAGCGGAACGCTTTCCCCAGCATGGGCTCACGGAGTTCCCCGCAGCCTACTGCCCTCATCATCCTTATGGCTTGCAGCGTGGTATAGGGTGACGACTCGGGGTTCCAGCTATCCGGCTCCAGCGCATGGCCAAAGCCCCCGTCCGCATTCTGGTAGTAGGCCAGTTCCTGCAAAACCGCATCAGCCCTGCCGCCCTCAAAATGATATTGCCACAACTTTAAATCCACAGGCCTGGCGTTCCTGTGCATCCATTGTTTGATTTCCAAAAGGGACTGCGCCGTCAGTTTTTTCATATGTACCTCCTTTTGCTGGTATCCGCCTTATTTTACCATATCGTCCGCATGCTGCAAACTGCCTACTGCACATACACACATGCTTTCCAATATGGCTGCCGGGTTTCTTCTTTTTTAATTGCCGCCTTCTGCCTTGCATGGTATAATCAGCAATTGTGTGGCGAAAAAGGCCACTATCAAGACAACTTTTATGGGAGGACTTATCATGAGCACACCGGAACAAAAATCCCCCGCCGCCAATCCTGCCCCGCTGGGCCTGCTGGGATTCGGCATGACCACAGTGCTGTTGAACCTTCATAATGCCGGCCTTCTTCCCCTGTCCGCCGTAACCGTAGCCATGGGTTTTGCTCTGGGCGGCGCGGCGCAGATCGTCGCCGGCATCATGGAGTTTAAAAAGGGCAACACCTTCGGCGCGACGGCGTTCACGGCGTACGGTTTCTTCTGGTGGTCTCTGATTGTGATATGGGCCAACCCCGTCGCTGCCGTGCAGGCGGCTGACGCCAATTCCGTGGGCTTTTACCTATTATTGTGGGGTCTGTTTACGCTGGTGATGTTTGTTGGTACCCTCAAGCACAACCGGGCGACGCAGGTGGTGTTCGGGTCGCTGACCATCCTTTTCTTCCTGCTGGCCATCGGCGATTTCACCGGCACGCATGTGATCAAGACCATCGCCGGCATCGAGGGCATATTCTGCGGGCTGTCCGCAATCTACTCCTGCGCGGCGCAGATTATCAACGGCGAGTTTGGCAAAAAGGTTTTGCCACTGTAAAATAATATCGCAGAGAGGATGGCAGCGCCATCCTCTCTGCGTGTTAAAAAAGTGGCTGCGCCACTTTTTTGAGTTTTCCCTCGCTGCACTGCAAAATGGCTGTGCCATTTTGCGGCCGTTTGCTCGGGCAAGGTAGGAATTTCTTCGAAATTCTTGCGCAAACCACCGCACATGTCGCTGGTTTGCGATTTACAATTGGAGGACTTCGGTCCTCCAATACCTCCTATGAGGTTTTTTGACAGTCTGAGAGGATGGCAACGCCATCCTCTCTTTTTATCGGCATTCTGCGCAGCTGTATTGCAAATGAACGGTAACAAAGTGTGTATTCCACCATGACACGTTGTTGCCTGAATTGTTCATGCTATAATGATGCAAATAGTGCAGGAGGCGTTACAAATGAGCAGGTATGAAGAAGGCCTACAATTAATCGAGGAAAGGTGCGGCAACGGAAAAGACAATGTCATGTCCCTCTCGACCATCGCCATGGAATTAAGCTCAGAGGGAAAACCGCGTCCTTATATCCGTGATGTGGACGCGTATTACGAAGACGGCGTGTTTTATATTACTACTTGGGCGAAATCAACGAAAATGTAGCAGATAGCGCAAAACAAGGAGGTCGCGTTTGCTGTTTGCTTCGAGTGGTTTTCCGGGAATGGCATTGGCGAAAACTTAGGATGGGTTTTAGACCCAAAAAACGCTGAGCTGCGAACGAAACTTCGAAAAGCATTTTCCAAATGGTACGACCACGCAAACAATGAACAGAATGAAAACTGCGTTATTCTCGCAATCCGCATCACAAAAGCCACGGTTATCAAAGACCACGGTGCCGTGCGTTATAATATGGACTTTGAAAATAAGATAGAGTCAGAAGAAGGAAGAGTTATGTAAGGCATTAGGCCGTCCCTTACTGATGTGTTATACCACACATATAAAGGACATATTGCATAAAAGGGTTGTGCTATAGCCTGCCAAAAAGAACTCCCCTGAAGGAAGCTTTTGACAGACTGAGATTGGATAGGCACCAATCATCTCGACTTGAAGTTTTCTTGAAAGGGGTGCGGGGATGCCTTCTTTTACAAAAGAAGGCATCCCCGCTTTCACTCACAAAATATATTCCTTCTTCGCCTCGGGCTTGCCGGTCATTTCCCGGCGCTTTTTCGCGTACTTTTCGTTTTCGTTGCCCAGCACCGCGTATGATGCGATTTTGCTTTCTTCCACGCCGGGCTGGTTGAAGGCATCGATGTCAAACAGCTCGCCGGCGTAGGCGGTAGCCATCTGGAAGAAGT
Organism: Bacillota bacterium; assembly: GCA_023436585.1. GTDB lineage: Bacteria > Bacillota > Clostridia > Christensenellales > Aristaeellaceae > JAEWAH01. Next base: position 19,608 of record JAEZIN010000002.1, read on the forward strand.
ACAGAAGCTGGCCAATGGTGTGGGCGTTAACTTCCGGCAGGGTGATCATTTGGCTCATGCGGCCGGCCCGGTACAATGCGTACTCGGTGCCCTGCAGCTCCGCGGCGATGAGGGCATTCAGGCTCTTGCCGCCCAGGAAGGCCACATCCGGGAACTCCCCGCAGCCGTGGGGAATGGACGACTCATTGCGGAAGGCGCCGACCCTCAGGAAGGTGATGATCTTGTCATAGGGGCCTTCGGTATACAGCTGCAATTGGCTGTGCTGGTCCGTGACGCCCAGCGCCTTGGTGGGGGTCTGGCCTACGTTTACGGCCATGCCCTTGCGGGTAGCGTTCTTGCCCAGGGATTCGGCCCAGAGCTGGCAGAACCAGTCGGCCATATATTTCAGGCTGTCAGCGTAGGGCATGACCACCTGCACATTGATGTCCAGATCCTGCATGGCGATGTACTGCAAAACCGCCTCCAGCAGCGCGGGGTTCTGCCACACATCGTCGTTCTTGCAGCGCTCGTCCATGTCCTTTGCGCCGGCGATCATAGCCCTTATATCAATGCCGCACACGGCGGCGGGCAAAAGGCCTACGGGGCACATCTCGGAGAAGCGGCCGCCCACGCTGGAAGGAATGTAGAACAAGCGGAAGCCTTCGGTCTTGGCCAGCTTGATCAGGTTGCCCTTTTCGGTGTCGGTGGTGGCAATGATGTGCTTTTGCCAGTCCGCGCCGACTTCCTTTTTCAACAGCTCGCTGATGATCAGATACTGGCTCATGGTCTCGGCGGTGGCGCCGGATTTGGTAATGATATTGAAGCAGGTGGTTTTGACATCGATGATGTCCAGCAGCGACTGCATCCGCTCCGGATCAATGTTGTCCTCCACATACAGCTTGGGGCCGTTCCGCTTTTTAGCGGGCAGCTCATTGTAGCGCAGGTGGTTCAAGGCCTGCTGCACGGCGATGGGGCCCAGGGCCGACCCGCCGATGCCCAGTACCACAAAGGTATCGAAATCCCGGCGGACATCCGCCGCGGTCTTCTCCACCTCTGCAATAATCTCATTCTGGTTATAGGGCAGCTCCATCCAGCCCAGCCAGCCGGTTCCCCGGTTTTTCTGCAAAGCCTGGTTCGCCCTGGCGGCATAAACAGCCAGCGTATCCACCTGGCTTGCGTCGATCCCGTACTGCAGGCCCAGGGTGTCAGTCATCATATGGTTGACGTCCAGCGTGATCCTTGGGTTGGACATTGAACTTCCCCCTCCAAAAATAGCATGCCAATAAAATGGTCAAGCCATTATAGCATATTTTTCCGAAAACGGAACAGCAAGTTAAAAAGGCACATGGAAAAATAAGCGGGAGGGATGGATTTTATGCCGGCCTCCGCCCCGCGATACGATGTCAAATTGAATCCCGGCCTTCTGGGTTTATGAGCGCAAACGGCAGGTTGTATTGGGTAAAGTATTGGTGGGCGTAGCTGTTTTCCACCACATTGGCGACCATGCTTGCGTTGCCAGAAAACGCCTGATCGCCGATGACGGTAACACTGGCCGGTATGGCGGCCACCGTCAGTACCGCGCATTCCGCAAAGGCGTACGCGCCGATGGTTTGAACGCCGGAAGGGATCCAAACATTGGTCATAAAATCGCAGGCCATGAACGTCCCGTCCCCGATGGATGTCACCGTGCCGGGAATGGCGATATCGCGGATATTCCCGCAATAAGCAAACGTATAGGGTTCCAGCGCGGTCACGCCGTAGGGAATGTTCACATTCCTCAGGTCCGTGCAGTTGAAAAACGCCTGGGGCCCGATGTACGTCACGCTGTCCGGAACCGCGATGCTGTACAGCTTCCCGCAAGTGGAAAACACGCCGGCCTCCAGCCTTGAAAGCCCCTTGGGCAGCACCACGTCCTTCAGCTTCGTGCAATTCATGAACGCGGATTCTCCGATGGCGGTCACGCTATCCGGTATGGTTACGGAAGTAAGGTTCACACAGGAGGAGAACGCCAGCGCGCCGATTTGCAGCGTGCCGTCGGGCACCTGGTAAATCTCATCCGTCAGCGTCTGGGGATAGGTGTGCAGCATCTTTTGCGCCTTGTCAAACAATACGCCGCCTACGACTTCAAAAACAGGATTGTCCGCCGCCACGGTCAGGGAGGAAAGGCTCAGGCAGCCATCCAAAAAACCGGTACCGATGCTCTTTACGCTGCCGGGGATATAAACGCTTTGCAGCGATGCGCAGCCGGCAAATGCCCCGCTGCCGATGCTTGATACGCTCCCGGAAACGGTAAGCGAGCCAAGCAGCTTGCAGCCGTTGAAGGCGTTCTCGCCAATGGCGGTCAGGCTGTCGGGGAGCGAAACGGTCACAAGCAGCTCGCTGCTTAAAAACGCGCCGCTCCCGATGAGAAGCGTCCCGGCAGGGATTTGGTAATCCGCCGCCGGCCTGCCTCTGGGATAGGTGTGAAGCTGCTTTTGCGTTTTGTCAAACAAAATGCCCTCCACCTGCTCAAACACGGGGTTGCCGGCAGCCACGTCAAAGGATGCGAGATATTCGCAGTTGGCGAATGTGCCGGGCGGGATGACGGTCAAACCGGCAGGAATCACAACGGAAGTGAACTGGTTTCCCATGATGGCCGCCTTGCCGATGGCAGCAACGGTATGGCCGTCCAATTGGTCCGGAATGACCAACGTGCCCGTTTCAGAACCCGTATAGAAGGTGATGGTAGCCTTGCCGCCCTCATCCAGTTCATACTGAAAGTCTCCGGCAGTGACGGTGCCTTGCGCATATGCCGGCGCTAAGCTCATTGCCGTCATCAGGATCAAAATCAGCATCGCAACCGGCCTTTTCCTCATATGTGCCTCTCCCCGCCCACGGCTCTTATTTTCCATGCCACCTGTTTCTTTCGATTGATGACATAATCATTTCCCACATTATACACCTTTGTCATAATTTTGCAATCAAAAACAGCCCGGGAGGCGGGCTGTTTTCATCAACACTGGCCGATAATCAATCCTCAGGAAGTGAAACGGCTGCGGGCGAACCGGCCAGCACGCTCCTTAAAAAGCATATGCTTTGCTTCAGCGCCGCTTCATCCTCCGCCTGGGCGGCATACGGCTCCAGAATCACATCGCCCTGATAGCGGATGGCATCCAGTTCGCGGCGCAGGTGCCAAAAATCGAAAATGCCCCTGCCTGGCAGGCAAAGCCGGCCCGCCGCGTCATAATCCAGCACATGGACGTGTATAAGCCTGTCTTTAAGGATGGGCAAAAACGCAAAAGGGTCCGCTCCGGCCTGATAGGCCTGCTTGATATCCAGCACGAAGGAAAGCTCCGGGCATGCGACTTGTAAATACGCCGCATCCTCCGGCGTTTTCAGCGCGCACCAGGACACATTTTCCCAAGCGGGCTTTATTCCCCGCTCCCTTGCCAAACCGCCTATGCGCCGCACCGTTTCCGTAAGCCTTGGCACCTTCGCCGCGCCCAGGCCGCCTTTGTAATCCGGCTGGCCGTGAAAAACATATACCTGGGCACCCATTGCCTGCCCGCAATCCAGCACGCCTTCCAAAATATGAAACGCGTCATCCCGCTGCCTTTTTGAGGCGCCGAACAGGTCGCCCTCAAACTGCGTTCCCTTGGCATGCACGGCCCGGCAGGGCAGCCCGCCCAGCCTTTCCCGCAGCAGCAGTCCAAATTCACGGGTGTATTCGCTGCGCGTTTCCAAAAAAATCTCGCAGGTGTCTATTTGAAAGCCGCGCAGTTTTTCCGCCGCGTCCTCCGTCTCCATCCGGCCGTAAAAGGCGGCGGAGGTAAGCCCCAGTCGCATTATTCCCCCCCGCCGGACAGCTCGTCCAGCGAAAGCCCGAAGCTGGGCACAAACTCCAGCATAAAAGCCTGTACCTCGGGAAGGTCGATCTCCAGTATCGATTGATATACCGAAGCCTTGGCCTTAATAAACTCGCTGTTCCCGGCCTTCTCCTCCTCGACGCACTTGATGTAGGCACAGATGCGGTCGGCGGCCTTCACCAGCTTCCAGTCGTACGTATCCTCCCCGTGAATCAGGTACGGCTCATAAGCGGGCTGCAGGTCATTGGGCAGCATGGACAAAAGCTTTTGCTGCGCCAGCTCCTCCAGCTTTTTGTATTCGGTGCGCATGAAGGGGTTGTGGTACTTCACTGGCGTGGGCAGATCGCCCGTGATCACTTCCCCGGCGTCATGATAAATGGCCAGGGCCATCACGTGCTCCGGGTTCACCTGCTTATGATAGCGCGTCACGGCGATGGCCGCCAGGCCGTGTGCGATGATGGCCGCCTGCAGGGCGTGCTCCATATCGTTTTCCGGCCGGATGTTGCGCATCAGACCCCAGCGCTGGATCAGTTTCATACGGGATAGATAAGCGAAAAAGTGTTTCATTGGTATCTCCTTGACAGTATGGATGATTATGCTATAATCATACTCGAAAACTGCATCCACCGCTAGGGGGGCAACACGGTTTTTCACCGTGGCTGAGAGGGGCAAAACCCGACCCTTAGAACCTGTGTAGGTAATCCTACCGTAGGGAAGCGGAGGGCACGGATTCAATTCGTGTCCAGCCTGAATTTTCCGTTTGGAAAACCGGGCCTCTCTGTTTCCCGCGTGCGTTATGCCGCGGGTTTTTCGTTTCTTGATGGATGCGCAAGAAAGGGAGGTATTCTATCATGTGGGACTTGTTGTTTTCTTCGGCGCTTGCCGAGGGAGAGGCCGCTGCGGCGGCAGAACCGACCTGGCTGCAAAAACTCTTTGAAAAATTCGGGGAGGTTTCCACCACCGGCTGGATCATCCTGGCGGTATTGATCCTTTTGTGGGCCGGCCTGACTGCCATCGCCAGGCAGAAGACGAAATGGTCGTCGAAGCTCCTGGCCTACGCGGCGCTGTCCATCGCGCTGGCTTTTGTGCTCTCCTACATCCGCCTGTGGCGCATGCCCCAGGGTGGCACCGTCACCCCCGCCAGCATGCTGCCGATGATGCTCTTTTCCTATGCCTTTGGCTTTGGCCCCGGCCTCATCGCTTCCCTGGCCTACGGCCTTTTGCAAGCCATCCAGGACCCCTATATCGTGGGCTTTTGGCAGTTTTTGCTGGACTACCCCATCGCCTATGCCATGATCGGCCTGATGGGCCTGCTCATGAAAAATCAGAAAAAGTGGACGCTGTACGCCGGGATGGCCGGGGTCAGCATCCTGCGTATGGCCTGCCACACGCTAAGCGGCGTTTTATTCTTTGCGGAATACGCCGGCGAAATGAACCCCTGGGTTTACAGCCTGGGCTACAATTCCTTCGTGCTGGTGGACGCAGCCATCTGCCTGGCGGTAGCCGCCTTGGCCGCGCCCAGGGTTTTGAAAATGCTCAAAGCGAAATAGGCGTAAGCTCCGCTCCTTGCCGCCGGGTTTCCGGCGGCATTTTTCATGGAAAAAGAGGCCGCCGCGCTTCCCATTCCTCCGCACGGCAGCCTCTCAAACCTTTCGCATCCTTAGTTTTTCACTTCCACCTTTGCCCCCAGGCGGTTGAGCTTTTCGGGCAGGTCGGAATATCCCCTTGCAATGTTTCCCTGCGGGTCGTTGATCTCCGTCTGACCCTGGGCAATCAGCCCGGCCAGCATCAGCGCGGCGCCGGCCCGAAGGTCCGTCACGGTCACTGGCGCGCCTTGGAGCGGCACGCCGCCTTCGATCACCGCCACGCGGTTGTCCAGCCGGATGCGCGCGCCCATGCGCTTTAATTCCTGCGCGTGCATGAACCGGTTTTCGAATATGGTTTCCAAAAAGACGCTTGTTCCCTTTACCGCCAGCGCCACGGTCATCATGGGCGCCTGCATGTCAGTGGGAAAGCCGGGATAACTTAACGTACGAAGTTCAAATGGATGTGCCGCGCGGCCGGATATGCGCAGGCCGCTCCGGCTTTCCTTCACCTGCACGCCGGCCTCCTGCAGCTTGAACAGCACGGCGCGCATGTGCTCTGGGCGCGCGCCTTGCAATAGGATGCTGCCCTTGGTGATGGCGGCGGCGCATGCCAGCGTGCCGGCTTCAATACGGTCAGCGATGGGCTCGTACGTACCGCCGCTTAACGCTTTCACGCCCTCCACCCAAATGGTGCCTGTGCCCGCGCCCATGATCTTCGCGCCCATCTGCATCAGGCATCCGGCCAGGTCGGATATCTCCGGTTCCTTGGCCGCGTTCTCGATCCTTGTGGTGCCCTCGGCCAGTGTGGCCGCCATTAAAATGTTTTCTGTCGCGCCTACGCTGGGCAGGTCCAAATAAACGTTTCCGCCTTTCAGTTTGCCCTTGAGCGTCACGCTTCCGGAGGTAATTTCCACCTCGGCGCCCAGCGCCTGCATGCCCTTTACGTGCAGGTCAATGGGTCTCTGGCCAATGGCGCAGCCGCCGGGCAGCGCCACCCTTGCGTATCCTGTGCGGGCCAACAGCGGTCCCATCACCAGCACCGACGCCCGCATGCGTCTGATGCTGTCCTCATCGCTTGGATTGTGCGGTTTTTGGGCAAATGCGGTTACCGTGCCTTGGCTTTCCGTTACGTCCGCGCCGCAGTCCCGCAAAATGTGGATCAGCGTTTGCACGTCCGTCAAGTTGGGCACCCTTAAGATAGAAAGCGGTTCTTCCGTCAGCAGCGACGCGGCCAAAATGGGCAATACGGCATTTTTTGCCGTATTGACTTCGATCTCGCCGCTCAAGCCCGGCGTTTGATTCACTACATAGGTAGTCATAACCCACATCTCCCGAAAACGGCCTGCATCAGCCCGGGAGCCGCGTTTTTCACAATGGTGATGGCCATACACTTCCCTCCTGTCGCATTCAGTTTCTCCTGCGAAGGAGCAAATATTCTACTGGAAAGCGTCATGAAACGCGGCTGACGGGCGGATTTTGGCATCATAATGCGATAAGGTTCAACAACCGGCGGTCATACGAGGCAGATTTTAAAGCCCCGCTTCCGCCAACAATTTTTTCTGGCGGATGCTTCCCATCCGTGGCAATTCATGCTACAATAAAAGAACAAATGTTCTCAAAACACCGGCCCAATAAGGCGGCCACAGGTGGAGGTAGCAATGGATCAATTTGTTTTGAAAGCGCCGTATACGGCTACAGGCGACCAGCCCCAGGCCATCGAAGCTTTGGTCCGGGGCATAAACGAAGGCCTTACCGATCAGGTCCTCCTGGGCGTGACCGGGTCGGGCAAAACCTTCACCATGGCTTCGGTCATTGAAAAAGTGCAGCGGCCGGCGCTGGTCATCGCCCACAATAAAACGCTGGCAGCCCAGCTATGCAGCGAGTTCAAGTCGTTTTTTCCCGACAGCGCGGTGGAGTACTTCGTCAGCTACTACGACTATTACCAGCCGGAAGCCTACATTGCCTCTTCCGATACCTACATTGAAAAGGACGCCTCCATCAATGAGGAGATTGACCGCCTGCGCCACAGCGCCACGGCGGCCCTTCGCGAACGGCGGGATGTGATCATCGTCGCGTCGGTCAGCTGCATCTACTCCATGGGCGATCCCAAGGAATACGAGGGGCTGATGCTTTCCCTGCGCCCGGGCATGCGGATTGGCCGCGATACGCTTTTGCGCAAGCTTGTGGACATACAGTTTGAACGCAACGACATGGACTTTTCCCGCGGCACCTTTCGCGTGCGCGGCGATGTGGTGGAGATTATCCCCGCCGGTTCGTACGACCATGGCTTGCGGGTGGAGTTTTTCGGCGATGAAATCGAACGCATCAGCGAGATCGAAGTCACCACCGGCCACGTGCTGGGCACGCTTTTGCACGCGGCCATCTTCCCCGCGACCCATTACGCTACCGATCCCGAAGGCATGGAAAAAGGCATCCAACAAATTGAAAAGGACCTTGAAATAAGGCTGCAGGAACTGAAGGATGGGGACCGCCTGCTGGAGGCCCAGCGCCTGCAGCAGCGCACCCGCTATGATATCGAAATGATGCGGGAACTGGGCTACTGCACCGGCATTGAAAACTACAGCCGCTACTTTGACGGCCGCAGCCCCGGGGACCCGCCCTTCTCGCTGCTGAACTATTTCCCCGAGGACTTCATTACCTTCATCGACGAAAGCCACGTTACCGTTCCGCAGGTGCGCGCCATGTATAGGGGCGACCGCATGCGCAAGGATGCGCTGGTGGAATATGGCTTTCGCCTGCCATCAGCCTATGACAACCGCCCGCTTTTGTTCGAGGAGTTCCAAACCCGCATACATCAAACGATCTATGTATCTGCAACCCCTGCACCCTACGAGCTGGAAAAATCCGGGCAGATCGTAGAGCAGATCATCCGCCCCACCGGCCTCATCGATCCCAAGATCATTGTCCGCCCCGCCACCGGCCAGGTGGATAACCTGGTGGGCGAACTGTACGAGGTCACAAAACAAGGCCACCGCGTTCTGGTGACAACCCTCACCAAGCGCATGGCCGAAAGCCTGACCTCCTATTTGAAAGACCTGGGCATCAAGGTGCGCTACCTGCACAGCGATATTCAGACCATGGAGCGCATGGAGCTGATCCGCGGCCTGCGACTGGGCGAGTTTGATGTGCTGGTGGGTATCAACCTCCTGCGCGAAGGCCTCGATCTGCCCGAAGTGGCGCTGGTGGCCATCCTGGATGCCGACAAGGAAGGTTTCTTGCGCAGCGTAACGTCCCTGGTGCAGACCATTGGCCGCGCCGCCCGCAACCTGGAGGGCCGGGTCATCATGTACGCCGACAAGCTCACTGATTCCATGATGCACGCCATCCAGGAGACCGACCGCCGCCGCGCCTTGCAGCAGGCCTATAACGAAGCCCACAACATCACGCCGCAAAGCGTGCAAAACACCGTCCGCGCCCTCCTGGAGATCACCCGCCAGGTGGAAGAAAAGTCGTCCGATGTCCTCACCGACGAAGATAAGCAGATTCTCATCCTCCAACTCGAAGACCAGATGCTCTCCGCCGCCCACAGCCTCGATTTCGAAAAGGCCGCCAAGCTCCGCGACCAACTCTTCACCCTCCGCGGCCAGGCCGTGGAAAAGCACGACGAACAGTCAAGAAGGCGGCGGCGGCCGAAGAGGAGGTAACGAAGGAGCCCAGGGGACGCTGTCCCCTGGACCCCTGCCAAAGGGATATATCCCTTTGGGAACCCACTATACCAATTCATATACAGAGCAGTTGAAACACCCACAACTATCAAAATTACGTGTGAAAGGCAGGGCTTTTCATATAAAATAAGTGTTTCCATAAAAACGACAAAAAGTCCTAAAGTCAACTTCTATTTACACATTTTTCCCAGTATGATATTATCATCCTATCCATCAAATTGCCTATAGAGTATGCAACGATAACAAAAAATTGATTGCTAGACCTTGGGAGGGAAATTCTTGAATCAATCGAACGAGCGAATTCAATATATAGCAGAATACATTTCTGCTTATGAAGAGAAAATTAAATTACTTAACATCAAGGGACTTTTTGATAATGCCAAATTGTTCGAATTATTTGCAATTGAAGTATGCAGTCTATATTTTAGTCAGAGATTCAATAATCTAAACATTGAAACATATACTTACCCTTGTGTTGATTTAATTTCTGCGGATAAACAAACTTACATACAGGTAAGTACTACGATAGACATTCCTGCAAAGATAAAAACAACACTTGAAAACATCAGGGATTCAGATATAGCTGAAATCAAAACGTTGACAACAGTTAAGTTTTTCATGCTTAACAATAATAGTGTGGGCAAGGTAAAGGACTATACAGGAAAAAGCCAGATAGGTAGTCTTTCCTTTACCAAAAAAAGTAATTTAATTACAACAAGTGATATTCTTCAGAAAGCGATAGACGATCTGGATTTTCAGACTAAACTATATGACTTGCTTAAGAGAGAAATAGATAGCATTAATGATAATTCAGACAAATTTCAAGAAGCCATTGAGGATAGCAAAACCGTTGGACTTGGTAATATAGATTGCAAAATAAATAATGAATACGAAATAGATCGAAGTGAACTTATTTCCAAAATAAAAGCAGATAACTATAAATATATATCTATACAAGGAGGAGCCGGTAGCGGCAAGTCTGTTCTTTGTAAAAAGATGGTTGAAGGAGAAGCAAACCTTATTTATGCAAGGGCAGAACGGTTTCTTGAGGAAACTGACATAAACAATATTTGGGGGTTTAATGTTAGGCAAACGCTTGAATATATAAATGACAAACCGATTGTGTTTTTTATCGATTCTCTTGAGTTTATTGCCGATAGTCGTACAAAACTTGATCTGTTATGTGTTCTCTATGAATGTACGAAGAAATATCCGGCAGCAAAAATAATCACTTCGTGCCGCACAAGTGATAGAAACGCTTTCATAAAAATCGAAAGTGATTACTCAATTCGATCATATGAAGTATCCGAATTAACGATAGTAGAGCAATTGGCAATTGCTAAAAAGTACTCTATTATCAAAAAAATGTTGGAAATGAATTCATATGCCGACCTTCTGAAATCACCATTTTATATTAACTTGATAGTCACAAAAATTACTGACATTGATAACATTTCTGATGAGAATCAACTAAGAGAGTATATTTGGGAACACATAATTTGTTTAGATGACAGTGAAATAGAGAAAGTTATAGAGTCAATAGTTTTTACTAGGGCTAAGGATTTTTCGCTTGGTGCGACCAAATCGGAATATGACACAAAAACCATAAGAAGACTTATTTCAAAAGGTGTATTGGTTAGTAATGGAAAAACGGTTAGATTAAAGTATGATATTTTTGAAGATATTTGCTTTGAGCAATATTTGGATCATGAATTCAATAAATTAAAAGGGAAGTATAATGAATTCTTTGATGAAATTGAAACTTTCGGAAGATGTATTTATAGGCGTTATCAAATTTGGATATCAAATAAACTATTTGCGGAAAGCAATCGTGAGAAGTTCTTGTTTGAATTGGTTTTTTCAGATAAAATGCCGCAATCTTGGAGAAAGCAGACTGAGATAGGTTTAGTGAAATCAAGGCATTGTGGTCAATTTTTTAGTGAATATGGGCAAGCGATAATTAACAGCGGGATACTAAATGATTTTATCAAAATAACAAATCTATATGCATTTGAAATCAATAATGTTTTTTTTAGAATGCAGTTCCCGTATATTCAGTTACGTCCAAGCGGTGAGTGTAGGGGGAGCTTGATAAACTTAATTGTAGATAACAAATTGTACAAAAATGATGAGATTTTGCGACTAGACTTAGAAAAAATCTGCAAAGATTATTCCAAGGAACAATTGAAAGAAAAGAAGACAGCGGATGCGGCTTGCATTATTTTGGAATATCTCATCGATAAATACATCGTCGAAAGTGAAGAAAGTAGAAACTATAAATTAGATGAAATTGTAAATGCATTGCTTACTCCTATTTATCAAATGGCGGAATACTCCCAAGACTGGATTAAAGAGTTTTGGGGTAGGTTAAGCGAATACTATAAGGGTGAAGATCGAGATAAGGAGCGACTTTCTGAAGATATTATAGAGGATACTCTCAAATTTAGGCACACGAAACTAGCAGAAAATTTGCCGATTGAATTATGCGCTTTGGCAGAAATGTTTTGGACATATACACCTAAGAGAAGACATAATCAAGATATCTTTGATTTTTATGAAAGAGATGACGATATGTCTTACCAGTATGGGCTAAGTCAAAAGGCAAAATATTATGAGCGCGGATCAACTCCAATGGATAATAACTTCTTTTGTATCTTATTCAGGAGAAATTTTTGGATAGGCTTGAACTGGGCTATTGACTTCGTTAACAATGCAGCATCGAGCTTGACAGAAAAAAACAAAGGTTGCTTATCAACTTATGAAATCAATTTTATAGAAGATAACATAAAAAGGTCTTACCAAGGTTCACCAGAAATGTGGCTAGTAACCACGGAAGAATACAGAATGCCAATGATTATTAGCGACTTAATATATTGTTTAAAAGAAGATCTTGCTAGCGTTATAGAAAACGATGCGGTTGTGGATAAGGAGACTGCTAAATTTGCGATTAATGTTAGTAAGCATATTTATGAAAAATCTAACAATATAGCATTGCTAACAATTATATCAGATATAGGAATGAAGTTTCGTCAAAAGCTGCCAGGTTATGCACTAGATTTAACAACAAATATTGATATTATACTTCTTGACTTAACAAGACTATCTCGATTATTAAAGAATCCATATACACAAATGTTAGAAAAACAGATGTTGATGACATTGGGGATGCCTCCTTCTTTACTTCCCGATAGGTACAATAAAAAGAGTGTTGAGCAATACAACTTGCTTGATTATGTTAGAGATTGTCAAATTTATTATGACGAAGAAATGAAAACAAGATGCCACAGGATTTTAGACTATCTCTATTCGATTGTCTCAAACGATAAAGAGAATGCAACTAGATATTTGCAAATTCAAAATATGGATTTGCGAACGGCGCAGGTCGTAAAAATTGATGATACTACCATAGCATTGGTCCCAACGGTCACAGGCGAAGCCGAGAAGTTGACAATTGAAAATGAAAAACAAAGACAGCCCGAAAAAAGCATAGCTTTATTAGTTAATGATTGTAATAAAAAATTGGAAAGAAAGGAGTTTCAATTATATGATTGTCTTAAGTCTATAGAGTTATTGTTGGAAGCAAAAGCAAATTGTGTTGTTCCAGAAGCTTATGATAATTTGCTTATCACCTTAATTATTGGGGCACTACAGGACAAGACACTTGAGGATATTACAAGGTCTAGATTTTGCCAAATATGGATAGACGGAATAAATAGATATTTTTCAAAGGGAAGTTTTATCTTTGAATATCGCTTAAGCTGGGTGCTTTTTTCACAACTGGATACAGATGTTAGCAACGGAATAAAAGAACAGGTAAAACAGTTGTTACTCGATTTAATATTGTATAAAGGACAACATGGAGTAGTTGCGAAAATAGCTCATTATGCGAAACGATATTTGGCAACCAATGAACAACTTGCAAGAGCTGTATTTAATACAATCTTCAAGCTTGCTGAAGATGAAATGAAGCACGAGAAATTCAACGCAAAATATATGAAGAAGCATAGACAAAATGAGAAATTTGAGTTTTTACCAAACCAACAACCGAAACTACGAGGCGTTGATTTTTATATAGAAGAGGACAAGAAGAAAAAATATAGAAGCCAGAGAGATGAAATAATCAGAGAGTATTTATTCAGAAATACCAAGCTTGATTTATCAAACTTTGATATGGATAATTATGATATAACAACTTTATGTTATGCTATTAATTGTGGTTTATCTTTAGATGATTCTTCTTTTGCTATGGTAGTTAAAAAATTTGTTGCGGCTATGATTAATGTATGGAAAGAAAAACAAAAAACACATCGTTCACATGACATACTTGATGTTTATTCACTTCATGAAGTTATGGATTTCTTTCAAAGAGAACTTGCTGCAAGTGAGATTCAGTCATCAATTGTTTTAGATATTCTTCTTACAGAACTTGATTTTTCAAAATTTGCAAGAGATGCTATAGAATTTTATATTAATGTGTTTGGATCATTGCTCTCAGAGTATTTTGATTCACACAGCGACAAAGATAAACGAGCTAAGCTTGAAAACATTATTCGTTCATTAGAGAATAAAATCATAGCGATAAAAGAAGAAAAGGTTAGAGTCGAATTGTATAAATCGTTGATATTATCCGTTACCACCTATAGTGGTGCGGGAGATTGGAGTAGATTCCCATCAGGGTATTCTTATCAAGATAAGCAATTTTTAAATTATTTGTTCAGCACATATGGTGGATTTCATTTAGAAGAGATGCTACATACAATTTATAAACTTCACCTAAATAAATTGTTGCCAGAGATACTTTTATCAATAAGAGATGCATTCGCAATTGCTTCTCGAATAAATAAATCGAGGTCTGCTGCATTTATAGAAATAGTAAGTAAGGAAAAAACAATTGTCCTAATAATGATAACAATAGCTTTCTTAGATTTCAGCGACAAAATTAAACAAGATGACGATTTAACAAAGGCATATGAAGAAATCTTAGAGATGCTTGTGGAAATAAACTACGAAGAAGCGGCAACAATCTTAGATGAATTTAGAGTTCACTAAATGCTCTCATCTTCTTGATTTTCAAGTTCATTACTATATAAAGAATGTGTCTTGCTTACCATAATCTAGCTTTCCAATCCTATATGGGGATTCCCAAGGGATTTTACTCCATCTGGCTCAATCGGCGCGTTGCGCGCCGATTGAGGTTGCGGATCGTTAAGGGGGAAAATAGAAATCCCCCCCACGCCCCCTGCGTTCGCGTTCATATTGCAATCCATGGTCCGGGTTCACACCGGCTCCTCTTTTTTATCATAAAGTGAAATGAGCTTTACAAAAGGAGGAGTACTGATGGATTCTGAACACATCGATACCGAAAAAATATGCATTTCCTGCGAGCAAGTGCAGCTTTCCAACACCTTTAGGCGTCTTTGGACCGAGCATGTTCTTTGGACGCGTTTTTTTATCGTGAGCACTGCGTTTGATCTGCCTGATTTGGAGTTTGTGACCCGGCGGCTGCTGCAAAACCCGGTTGATTTCGCCAGGGTATTTCTGCCTCTGTACGGGCCGCAAATAGCCGCACGGTTTGAGCAGCTTTTTACAGAGCATCTTCTTATCGCCGCGCAGCTTGTAAACGCGGCAAAAGCGGGTGATGCGCAAGAGGTGGAGATACAGCGCAGACGGTGGTACGCCAATGCGGAAGATATCGCGCGCTTCCTTGGCGCCATCAATCCTTTCTGGAGCGAATGCGAATGGCGGGAACTGTTGTTTGATCATCTGCGCATGACCGAAGACGAGGCGGTACAAATCCTGACCGGTCAATATGAACAGAGCATAAAGGAATTTGATGCGATACAGGCAGAGGCTTTGGAGATGGCGGATGTGATGACGCGCGGCATTATCGAGCAATTCTGCATTTAGGAGCAGCCTCAGAAAAAGGTCAAAAGAAGAAGGGTGTAAACAAAGATTGCGGCTGCCGCATAGGCAAAAACACGGGTATCTGCTCTTTGCGGCGGGAGCAAGCCCCCGCCCTACTGTTCTGTTCGTTGAAGATAAAGTAGAATATCAAAACCTTCTTGTTGGAAGTTTTTCAGGTTGGGGTGCGGGGAAGGGGATTTTTTCAAAAAGCCCCTTCCCCGCATATATCCTCCGCTTCTGGTTCCCGTTACCCCTCCGCCGGCACCTGGGCTGCCTGGTACAGCTTCGCATAGGCGCCGCCTTTTTGAAGAAGGGAGGTGTGGGTACCCTCCTCGGCTACCCGCTTTTCCTCCAGCACGATGATTCTTTTGGCGTTTTGTATGGTGGTCAGCCGGTGGGCAATGATGAAGGTGGCCCGGCCGTCCATCAGCCTTTCGATAGATTCCTGCACCATCCGTTCGCTTTCGTTGTCCAGGGCGCTGGTGGCCTCATCCAGGATGAGCACCGGCGGGTTCTTCAAAAACACCCTGGCGATGCTGATTCTCTGCTTCTGGCCGCCCGATAGCTTCACGCCCCGGCTGCCGATGTCCGTGTCATAGCCATTGGGCAGCTTTTGAATAAAATCGTGGGCGTTAGCCTGCCTGGCCGCCTCCTCCACCTCTTCCATGGTGGCATCAGGCTTGCCGTAGCGGATATTCTCCAATAAGGTCCCTGAAAACAGGTATACATCCTGCTGTACCACGCCGATGCTTCTGCGCAGGTCCTTTAACCGGATGTTTCTTATATCCACCCCATCCAACAGAATCCTGCCCGCGGTCACATCATAAAACCTGGGGATCAGCGAGCAAAGCGTGGTTTTCCCCACGCCGGAGGAGCCCACCACCGCAATGGATTCGCCGGCCTCGGCGGTGAGGGAAAAATCCTTCAGCACCGGCTCCCGGTCTTCCTGATAGCCGAAGGTGACATTTTCAAAGGTGATTTGGCCCTTCACGTCGTTTAAGGCAGCGGCATCCTCCCGGTCGCAGACATCCGGCTTCGTTTCCAGCATCTCCATAAACCTTGCAAAGCCAGTGCTCCCCTCCTGATAGAGCCTCAAGAAGTTCAGCATGGTGTGAATGGGTTCGTTCAAGCTTCCAATATACAGCGTAAAGGCCAGCAAATCCGCCAGGTCCATGGTCCCCTTCAGGATGCAGATGCCCCCGAACACCAGTATCACCAAGGTGAAGCAATGGGGAAAGCTCGACATCACATCGTAAAAGAAGGCTTCGTTTTTGTATACATCCTTCCTGCAGCTCAGGAAGCGGCGGTTCTCCCGGTCAAACTTTTCTTGCTCTGCTTGCTCATTGGTAAAGGACTGCACCACCCTGATTCCCGAAAGGGAATCCTCCACTTGGGCGTTCACATCGGCAATGCGCTCCCGGCTGCGCTTGTAGGCAGCCTTCATTTTGGGATGGAAGTAAAGCGCATACAGCACCATCAATGGCAAAAGCGAGAAGGCGGCAATGGTCAGGGGAACATTGATATTAAGGAGCACCACAAAGGCGCCTACGAACTTGATGAGGAACATCAGCAAATCTTCCGGGCCATGGTGGTATAGCTCCGTCATCGACAGCACGTCATTAGACAGTACGGACATCAGCCGCCCGATTTTCTGCTCGTCATAGAAGCGGAAGGACAGCTTTTCATAGTGGGCGAACAATTCCGCCCGCATCACCGTTTCCATCTTGGCGCCCATGATATGACCCTGGCAGCAATACACCATGTTGCACACGGTAAGCAGCAGGATCAGCAGAAGCATCAGTCCACCGGCCCATAAAATCTGGGCCAGTGCATCAGCCGGCGCTCCTGTAAGGACCTGCTTGGTAATGAAGCGGGAGACAAGGGGAATGGTCAGCGTCACGCCCGCAGACACAAGGGCGCAGCCCATATCCAAGGTGAATAATTTCACGTGGGGACGGTAATAGGAAAGGAATTTTCGAAAACGCGGATTCATGCATTCTCCTCTTTCTGTTTGCCATACGGC
Organism: Bacillota bacterium; assembly: GCA_023436585.1. Lineage (GTDB taxonomy): Bacteria > Bacillota > Clostridia > Christensenellales > Aristaeellaceae > JAEWAH01. The sequence goes on from JAEZIN010000002.1 coordinate 36,631, forward strand.
TTTCATGCGGCCTGAAATTGAAAACGGCACACAAAAAAGCACCTCTGCAAAATCAGAAGTGCCTGCGCAAACAACGGGCGAATGCATCCGCCTGCTTTACAAGGCTATATTGACCGATGGATCGGGCAATACGACTTCCGATTCTGCATGATGCTCGATCTGGCTGTCATACTGCCACCTCCTTTTCAAACTGAACCCATTGTACCTAATATCCATTATCCTGTCAAGAGCAGCAGGGCTTATCCCGGTGTTGGGATGGCAATGCCTATTACATCCTATTCAACTCCGCATCCGACAGCGGCGTAATGACGGGCTTCCCTTCCCTGTTCAGCAATATGGTCATGCCGCCCGCATACCCGGATTGGTGAAAGATATAATTGACGCCCGTTTCCTTGTCCACCCAGATTTCCATAGCGTTAAAGGTACCCTGGGAATACACCTTCACAAAGCGCTTATCAGACATACAAACCTCCCTTTCTTTTCACAGACTCTATGTAAACATTTCTATGTCACGGCTTCCGCTCCTGCCCCCATTGCCGGAACACCTCTATTCCCAGTCCCAAAACCTGCATCCACATGCTTTCTATGCAAAACAATAACCCGCTATCCATCTATAAAGGTATTCCCAATGGGCTTTATCCCTTCGGCAGAATGTCCCAACCCATCTCCATGCTTTTCTTTTAATGTTCCGTTATCTCCCCACCTGATATGGGGATTCCAAAGGGGTGGTGTCCCTTTGGCAGGGTCCAGGGGCTTTCCCCTCTGGCTCAATCGGCGCGCTGGTTCGCTGCCGCTCCCATCGCTTGTTTCGCCAGCCTCCTCCACCCCTCCCTTTTCCGCCACAGGCGGGGTCGGGGTTACGGAGCCCCTGGTTGCATTATTATGCGGAATTCTGTATAATACTTGCGGGCGTGCATAACGCGGCCCAAGGCCGGATCACCACGCCTGGGGCAAGGCCCCGGAAAGGAAAAAACCATGCGCAAACTTGTTTCCCTGTTACTTATGCTGGCGCTCGCCGCGGGCGTGCTACCGGCCGTGGCCCAGGGCAGCGACAACTACACGGATGAGATGAAAATCCCCTACGCGGCGGACTTGTCCCCTGAGGACGGCGCCGATTCCGTGGAGCGCCTGGGCGATCATCCCGGTTCCCCCTATTTTGCCCATCCCGACGTGTACAACATGGTCTCCACCGATACGCTGACCGTGCTGCCCCAATTCAAGACACAGCAGCAGACCACCGAATGGTCCTGCGGCGTCAGCGCCGTGCTGATGGTGGTCAATTATTTCGGCAAGCTGGGCGAGTACAGTGAGCAGACACTGGCGGAATTCCGCTCCGTGGGCCTGACCAGCGGAAAGGGCGGCGCGGAACCCGGCTCCACGAGCCTTACGCAGGTCGTTGACATGCTAAACGGCGTGGGCGGATTTGAGCTTGTGACCACAAAGGATTACGGCGACGCGGTGCACGATAAGTTCACCCTTTCTGCCATCCAGGAATTCCTCAAGAATGGTACGCCCATTCTCATTGGCTGGAACGACTGGGGCGGGCACTGGCAGGTCATCATCGGTTATGACACCATGGGCACCGAAACGGAGCAGGATGACGTGATCATCGTGGCCGACCCCTACGATACCACCGACCATAACCAGGACGGCTACGGCATTTATCCTGCCGAGCGGTTCATTTATAACTTCACCTTCTATAACTTCTTCAACGAGGAAGACGGCAACGACATGCAGTTCGTGGCCGTCAAGCCCGCGGCATAAGGAAGCGTGGAAGGAAATACGGGATTATTGGCGGGGAGGAGCCTTTTGAAAAAGGCCCCTCCCCGCACCCTTCCCTGAAAACTTTTCATAGGGAAAAATAATCGCCTGCACCAAAATATGTTGGGGCAGGCGATAAAAAGCTTTGTAATGCGCTGCAACCGAAATAGAAACAGGAATCAACCCATGGGTATTCTAATGAACCATGGCATCCAGGCGCCATCCGAAGGAAGACTGCACTTCTCCCGTTCCCGGGATAGGCGCTCATCATTTTCCGCCTTCAGTCCGTATATTCGATTTTGCAACGACTCAAGTTTAGCAGCAGTTTCCCCGGTTAGTTCTGCAGCTTTCAACCCAAGCGTTGATTTTGATGCCAAGTTAACTTCGCATAGACATTTTTCCATACCATATCCCTCCCATCTGGACAAGGATATGATATGCCAAGGTAAAGGTCCCGAAAAGCGCCAATTGGTCAGAACTTTTTAGGAGCCAATTGCTTCACTCCACGATAAAAGCGGTTAGACCGCTTCCTCCGGTTTGGGCATCGGCCGGCCGGCCTCCAGGAGCGTACGGCTCTTGATGGTCATAAAGGCGATCACCACAATGGCGATCCCGGTAATCAGCAGCAGCGTTTCAATGGGGATGGTATCCGCCAGCGGGCCAAACACCAGCATGCTCACAGGCATGCCTACGCTGCCGATCATGCCCATCACACTGAAGATTCGGCCCAGATAATCGCCTTCCACCCGTTCCTGAAGGACGACGGTGGCCGGTGTGTTGAAATACGGCATGCAAAATCCTGCCAGAAGCATAAAGGCCATATAGACAAAGAAGTTGGGTACCAGCCCCAGCGCCGCCGTACACGCACCAAGAAGCAGTGTCGACGCCCCCATGGTGTGCATTCTGTTCTTAAAACCGCCCAGGGTGGCGATAAGCCCGCCGCCTACCATCATGCCCGCGGTAAAGGCGATTTCGATAGCGGTAAGCCGCCAGTATTCCTCCCCGAATCTGCGCACCACCTGCAAAGGCGTCAGGAAGGCCACCGGCCCGGCCATCAGCGTAAAGGATAGCATAAACAGAAAGAAAAGCTTGATGTACCGGTGCCCGGCAATGTAGGCAAAGCCATCCTTCATGTCGGCAAAATAACTAGTGCCGGAAGCCGAACTCGCTTTTTCGTGGGTGGGAATGGGAATGAATTTGAGCAGTATGAATATAGAGGCCGCCGCGGTGATAACGTCGATAAACAGGATAACAGGCAGGCTTGCCCATGTCAGCAGCGCGCCGCTGGCCAAAGGCGACACAATCAGCACAGCCGATTGTATGCTGCTGTTGATGCCGGTGACGCGAGTCAGCGCTTCCTGCGGCACTATTTGAGGCAGAACGGCGCTGATGGCCGGGCTGTGCACCGCGGAGCCCAGAGCCCGCACGGCCATGATGGCGAATATCAGCCATAGCCCGCTGTAACCAAGCAGCATTAACACCGCCAGGATCAGTGTCGCAATGGCGATAAAGCCGTCGGCCAGTATAATAAGCCGCTTGCGCGGATACCGGTCGGCCCATACGCCGGCAAATGGCGCCAGAAAGAACATCGGCAAGAAACCGCATAGGATGGCGATGGTCATCATGGACCCGGATTTGGAGCTCAGCGTCACGCTCCACATCAGGGCATATTGCACCAGCGACGATCCGAAAAGGGATATCATCTGCCCCGACAAGAACAGGGCCACCGTCTTTTTCCAGTTCTGCACAGGAACCTCCTTGAGGATCATAAATCGTTTGCCGGCAAGCCTTTAACCCGGTCTTTCCCTGGCTTCAGCGCTTGCCTTGCACCACCCAAAAAACAAGTCAGATGAAAATTGTACCTGATTCCACGCTTTTATGCAACCCCGGTTTCATATGCATTTTCCCAGGGCTGCAAGGTTATGCGCCCATCGTGATGGATTACGTCCTCCGTGTATTCATGGACAGGCCTGCCCTTGTTTCATACCCTCTCCTATCATTCCATGAAACTTTCCTTTTCTCTCCAAAGCCAAAGTAAATTCCATAAAACGCAAAAAAAGCAGTTGACAAATGGGAATGCGGCGCATATACTTCCAATATCCTATAAAACATATAGGATTTAAATGTTTATTGGGAGGATCGCCGATGATCATCCGCATCTGGGGCCGATGTTGCCATGTATTCAAAGGCATAAAATAAACGGCAGGCGGCAGGCCGCACAAGCAGCGGTGGCCGCCGCAAAACAGCAGGCAGGAGAAGAAACATGTCAAAGTATCAGCTTGTATTGGACGCCTTCGATTCAAAGCCCGTGGAGAGGGTGCCGGTGGGCTTCTGGTTCCATTTTGCCAAGGAGGGAGACTTTGGAAGCGCCCTTGATAATCCCGCCGTGATCCAGACCAATATCGATGGCCATTTGAAGTTTTATCAGGATTTTCAGCCCGACTTCGTCAAGCTCATGAGCGACGGATTCTTTGGCTACCCCAACGCGGTTATCGCAAACGCCAAATCGGCCGATGACCTGTACGCGGCGGCCCCCATCGGGGAGGATCACCCCTGGTTAAGGGGGCAGGTGGAATTGGTCACCCGCCTTACGGCCTCCTTCGGCCAGGAAGTGGCCACCTTCTACAACGTATTCTCCCCCGCCACCTTCTACCGCTTCCTGGTGGGCGGTCTATCTGGCGACAGCGGCGAAACGATACTGGCCAACTTTTTGCTTCAGGATGAGGCGGCGGTGAAACATGCCCTGCGCGTCATCGCCCAGGATCTTTCGGACCTTGCCCGGGCCGTCATCCTGGAAGGCCGGGCCACGGGCATCTACCTCAGCGTCAAAAATGTGCAGGACAGCCGCATCTCAAAGGAAATCTACCGCCGCGCCGTCACCCCCGGTGAGAAGCTTGTGCTGGCCGCGGCCCACGAAGCCAGCGCCTACAACATACTGCACATTTGCGGGTATGAGGGGAGCCGCAACGATTTGAGCCTGTATGCCGATTACGATGTGAAGGCCGTCAACTGGGCCGTGACCGTGGAGGGCGTCAGCCTAAAGGAGGGCAAGAAGCTCTTTGGCGGCCGCACGGTGATCGGCGGATTCGGCAACACAAAGCAGTCCCTTCTGTACGCGGGCGGCAGGGAAGATATTGAGCGCTATACCCAGGACCTCATCGAGGATACCGGAAGGACCGGCGTCATACTGGGTGCCGACTGTACAGTACCGGCGGATATCGATGTTCACCGCCTCAAGTGGGTGCGGGACAAAGCCGCCTCCCTGTAAGCGTAAGCCAGAAGGAAAACCGCCGCAATTGAACGAAAAGAAATTGTGTCATTAAAACTTCCATTAGAATGATCGGAAGCGTATCTTGACATCCCTATGGGACAGGAAAAGGAGACACGAACATGAAAACCTTGAAAAAGATCGCGATACTGCTTTTGACGCTGGTGCTGGCCGCCGCGCTTTCAGGCGCCCAGGCGGAGACGGTGAGGACGGTATACGTCGCCCATACCCAAACGTATGTGCCTTATGACTTTGTCAATGAAAAGGGTGAATCCGACGGCTTTGAGGTGCAGGTAATGAAGGCCGTGGATGAGCTGCTGCCGGAGTACCAATTCGAGTTTGTGCCCACCACCGACGATGATCTGCTCATCGGCGTGGAATCGGGCAAGTATACCCTTGGCATCAAGGGCGTATGGTTTACGCAGGAGCGGGCCAAGAAGTATATCTTCCCCAAAAACAACCTGGCCGCCAGCATCATCGGCCTGGCCATACGGGCCGAGAACGCCAATGAAATCAAGGACATCGACAGCTTTGCGGCCTTCAGCGGCAAGCTGGTGCCCATTCCCCCGCAAAGCGCCCAGTATGCCGTGGTGACGGATTACAACGCCGCCCATCCCGACAAGCCGATTATTCTTGTCCCCTCCGAGACCTTTACCGTCACCGACGCCTACGCCTGGGTGCTGGAGGGGCGGTACGACGCCTTCTTCGACATCAAGCTTTCCTTCCAGAACAACGTGGAAAAGGAAGACGGCCCGTATCATGACTTAAGCGGCAAGCTGGCCTATGTGCCTTACAAGGCCATCCCCACCTGGCCGCTGTTCAACAAAAACGAGCAGGCATTGGCGGACGCCTATGACGCAGCTGTGGCGCAGCTCACCGCAAGCGGCAAGATTCAGGAGCTTTCCCTGCAGTATTTCGGCGAGGATATTTTCCAGTACATTCAGGAGTAATATGATCCAGCCGGGGCTATCGCGCCAATCATGATATGCATTATTAATGCAAGAAGATGGCATCCGAAGGTTTCCAAAGGCTCCGAAGCCGAAGCGCCGCCTGTGGCGGGTGAAGCGAGGCGAAGGAGGCTGGCGAAACGAGCAGTGCGAGCGATAGCGAAGCAATGCGACGATTGAGCCAGATGGAGAGATAAAGCGAGGCGGAGAAGGCCAGCGAAACAAGCAGTGCGAGCGGCAGTGAGCAATGCGCCGATTAAGCAGGCTGGACCGACCGGAAAGCCCTTTGGCCGCGCCCACAGGCGCGAAATTCCTTCGTGCATATGCTTTGCGAAATATATGCATAGTGCGATAGCCCTGCATATCATTCATCCGGGAGGTACTTCATGCGCCCCTTTGATCCATCGTATATTCTGGAAGTGCTGCCCGGCCTGCTTCCCTATCTGTCCGTAACGCTCCTGATGATGCTGGGCACGGTCCTCCTGGGCGGCCTGCTGGGCTTCCTGCTGACCAGGGCCAAGCTTTCCAAAAAGCGCTTATGGCGGCTGCTTGCCAACGGCTACACGGGGGCCATGCGCTGCACGCCCTCCGTGGTGCTGCTTTTTATTGTGTACTACGGTCTTCCCGAGCTCGTCATGGCCCTGTTCCATGTAAATATCAATTTCATCTATAAAGGCATTTTTGTACTCATCACTTTTACTTTGCTATTCGCCGCCACCATGTCGGAAGTCATGCGCTCGGCCTACCTGGCGGTGGACAGGGGGCAAAGGGAGGCGGCCCTGAGCATCGGCCTTACGGAAACGCAGTGCTTTTTCCGCATCACGCTGCCCCAGGCGGTGGTGTTCGCGCTGCCCAATTTCGGCAACTCCCTCATCACGCTCATGAAGGAAGGCTCCCTGGCTTACACCATCGGCCTCATCGACATCATGGGCCAGGGCACGCTGATCATATCCCGCAATTACGGCGCTCACGCTCTGGAAACATACATCGCCCTGGCCATCGTTTACTGGACGCTGACGCTTTTATTCCAGCGGACATTTTCAGCCATGGAACGCCGCTTGTTAAGGGGCAGGAAAAGCGTGGCGGCGTAGGAGGAAATATGGATTTGAACCTTGGGTATATGGCCCGTACGTTTCTGCTGGCGCTGTCGGGCATCCCCACCACACTGCTTATCACGCTGGTTGCCCTGCTGATCGGCCTGCCCCTGGGGTTTTTCATGGCTCTCTCGAAGATATATAACATCCGTATCCTCAAACAGCTCGTTTCGTTTTACGTGTCCTTCATCCGCGGCACGCCCGTCGTATTGCAGATATTGATCATCTACAGCCTTCTGCCCAGCCTTTTCAACGTGATCGTGAAAAACCTGGGGCTGCCCATCAATGTGTTTGATGTAAACCCCATCCTGTACGCCTTTATCGTGTTTTCCATCAATACCGCGGCGGAGCTGTCCGAGCTGTGCCGTTCGGCGCTGCTGACCGTGGACCGGGGGCAATTGGAGGCGGCGCTGGCCATCGGTCTTAGCCGTGCCCAGGCGTATGTGCGCATCATCATCCCCCAGGCGCTGGTGGCCGCGCTGCCCAACCTGTGCAATGTGACCATCCACCTGATCAAAAGCACCTCCCTGGCCTTTTTGATGACCGTCAAGGATATCACGGCCATCGCCAAGGTGGAGGCAGCCTACGGCTACAATTACATCGAATCGTACATCGACATTTTTCTCATATATATCCTGATCTGCTCGGCGGCGCAGCTCCTCTTCTCCCTGGCGGAAAAGCGGTTTGGCGCCTTCAAGTCCCTCAAGCAGACAAGAGTGCAAGGAGCATGAGCCATGCTGGAAATCAAGGGCATTCATAAGGCCTTCCATAAAAACGAGGTATTGAAGGGAGTCAACATCAAGGTAAACAAGGGCGATGTTGTGGTCATCCTGGGCCCCAGCGGCTCGGGTAAGACCACGCTTTTGCGCTGCGTCAACTTCCTGGAGCGGGCGGACAAGGGCGAAATATTGTTTGATGACCTGAAGGTCAGCGTAACGAATGCTTCCGCCGCCGACATTGCTAAAATCCGCAAGCGCACGGCCTTCGTATTTCAAAACTACAACCTGTTCAGCAACAAAACGGCGCTGGAAAACGTAACGGAAGGGCTGATTGTGGCCCGCAAGGTGCCCAAACCGGACGCCATCCGCATCGCGAAGCAAGCCCTGGAAAAGGTGGGCCTCTCGGACAGGTGTGATTATTACCCCGTCAAGCTCTCCGGCGGGCAGCAGCAGCGGGTGGGTATCGCCAGGGCCATCGCCGTGAATCCGGATGTGATCCTCTTTGATGAGCCCACCTCCGCCCTGGACCCGGAATTGATCGGCGAGGTGCTGGCCGTCATGAAGCGCCTGGCCGCGGAGGGCACCACCATGGTGGTGGTCACCCATGAAATGTCCTTTGCTCAGGAGGTAGCCAGCCATATCGTATTCATGGACGATGGCGTGATTGTGGAGGAAGGCCCGCCCGCGGAATTCTTCCGCGCGCCTAGGGAGGAGCGCACCCGTCAGTTTTTGCGCAGGATCCTGAAGGATCAAAATTACGCCATATAGAAGCGGGCTGTTTATTGTCCAGTTACGAATTTTATTTAATAAGAGGTGATCCGGTTGCGTTATCAAAAATGGTTGGCTGCTTTGTTACTTGCGCTTCTGGCTGTTTTTCCCTGCCTCGCGCTGGCCGATATGAAGGTTTCTTTCCTGAATGAAGGCGGCACGGCGCTGATTGAGGCGGACGGGCAGTATATGCTGGTCGGCGCCTTCGGGGGCAGCGATGTGGACAAGCTCCTTTCGTATGTAAGCAGCCTGGGCGTCAGCAAAATCGACCTCGCCGCGGCCACAGGCTGGGATGAGGAAAATGCAGGCGGACTTGCAGCGGTATCCGCCCAATTGGAAATTGCCTCCCTGTGGCTGCCGGAGGGGATGACAACCGGCAATCCGCCGGCAAATATTCAGGCGAAAACGCCCTTGACCGGAGATATACTTGACCTTGGCGGCGCGAAAATCACCGCTTGGACGATTGCGGGCTCCTATACCCCCAGCCTTATGCTTCGCGTCGATTATGGCGCGCGAAGCTTTTTATTCGTGCCAGCCGTTGGAGAAGACAGCGCCCTTCCATTTAATCAAAGCGAAGCCGGTGCGCATGCGGATGTGGTGATAGCGAAAGCCCCCGTCCCCCAAACACTTTGGGATGCGGCAACGCCCCTGTTTGCAGTGTCCGCCGGCGGAAGCGGCGCGGCGGGCACGGCAGATTCCTTGACAGACAGCAGCATCCTTACGCTTCAGCCTGGAACGGATCGTATCATTACCTTCATAACCGACGGCACGGCGCTCAAGGCGGAATACGAGGCGGTAGGCGTCACGGTGGAGGGCAGCGTGAACCTTCGTAAGGAGCCTACCACCAAAGCAGGCCGGGCCGCCACGCTTACCAAGGGAACCGTGCTGAATATCACAGGCGCGCAGGCGGCACCGGAAGGCCTATGGTTTGCCGTGACCGCGGATGGAAAGGCAGGCTTTGTCCGCGGGGACCTGATACGTGAAATCACTGCGGAGGAGGCGGAAACGCTGCTTTCGCAGGCCACGCACAAGCCCCCAAAAAGCACAAATGAAAACCCGGCGCCTAATGATGACGGCACCGGGGAGGAAGCTCCGCCGGACTGCCACTGATGACTGTCGGGCGGACAACAATATGGCATAACCTACCATCAAAAAACCTACGCTTATCATGCGTAGGTTTTTTGATGGTATGAAAGTGAATAGCCACTTTGTTGATTAGAATCGTGTCCGCTCCCTTTGCAGCCTTTGGGGCGGGCGCGGCAGTTTGGGCGGAGGGGTGAACACCTGCATGGGATAGGGGTGTTCCTCCACCACGGGCACCTTAAGGCCGGTAAGCTTTTCAATGGCACGCAGCTTATCCTTTTCCTCGATGTCGCAAAAGGAGACGGCTGCGCCTGTGTGCCCGGCGCGGCCTGTGCGGCCGATGCGGTGGACATACGTTTCCGGCATATCCGGCAGGTCAAAATTCACCACGTGGGACAGCTCGTCTATATCGATGCCCCGGGCTGCGATGTCGGTGGCCACCAGTACGCGGATTTGCTTGTTCTTAAATCCGTTCAGCGCCTGCTGGCGGGAAGCTTGCGACTTATCGCCATGGATAGCTTGGGCGTTGACGCCGCCCTTTTGCAGTTCGCGCACCACACGGTCAGCGCCATGCTTTGTGCGGGTGAACACCAGCACCGACTGCATGGCCCTGTCGTTCAGCAAATGCGTCAAAAGGCTGCGCTTGTTGACCTTGTCCACAAAATACACGGACTGGCGGATCAGGTCCACCGTCCGGGAGGCCGGCGCCACGTCCACCTTCACCGGGTCACGAAGCATCGAATTGGACAGGTCCGCGATCTCCCTGGGCATGGTGGCGGAAAAGAACAGCGTCTGCTTCTCAGCCGGCGTCTTTTGCAGTATCTTCTTTACATCATGTATGAAGCCCATATCCAGCATGCGGTCGGCTTCGTCCAGCGTCAGTATCTCCACACGGCCCAGGTTCACCAGCCCCTGGCCGATGAGGTCGTTCAGCCGGCCCGGCGTGGCCACCAGGATATCGATACCCCGGCGCAGGCTGTTCTCCTGGGGCTTTTGAGCCACGCCGCCGAAGATCACCGCGGCCTGCAGCCCGGTAAAGCGGCCGTAGGCCAGAAAGCTTTCGTAAATCTGCAGGGCAAGCTCCCGGGTAGGCGTCAAAACCAGTGCACGGATGGGCCTGCGTCCCAGCGTGGGAACGGGCTTTTGATGCAGCCGCTGCAGTATAGGCACAGCGAAGGCCGCCGTTTTTCCGGTGCCCGTCTGGGCACAGCCCAGCAAATCCCGGCCCGACAGGGCAGGCGGTATGGCCTTTGTCTGTATGGGCGTCGGCGTCACATACTGCTCCTGGGCCAGCGCCTTCAAAATTACCGGATGGATAGACAATTGTTGAAATTCCATGGATGCTCCTTTATATGGTGAGGGATAAACCCTCGGATGGGGCGCAGGCCCATCCACAAAAAAAACCGCGACTTCCACGAAACGGAAGTTACGGTCCGATCAGCGGTACTGGGCGCATTCAAAACCACTTGAATGACTGCGCTCGTACATCATAGTGCAAAATGGTCATTTTGTCAACCAGAAGAATCTAGAAGTAAATTTTTGAGCACGGTTCGCGGGGAGAGGGCTTTTTGAAAAAATCCCTCTCCCCGCACCCTACTCCGAAAAACTTATGTAATCATATGGGGACAAATAGCTGGGCGTGCGAAGTTATCATAACGTCATGGTAATGCAAGAAGATGCTGTCCGAAGGTTTCCAAAGGCTCTGGAACCCCGACCCCGCCAGTGGCGGAATTGGTCGGGGTGGAAGAGGCCAGCAAAAAGGAGCAGTGCAAGCGGCAGCGCCGCAATGCGACTATTGAGCAGGCCGGACCGACCGGAAAGCCCTTTGGTCGCGTCCGCAGACGCGAAATCCTTCTTGAATATCCTTATGTCATTATTTCTCCAGCGTTTCGTGCGTTTGCCTTAGCTGCTCACGTATTTGAAGATGCTGCGGGCACTTGCCCTCGCAGGCGGCGCAATCCAGGCAGGCGGAAGCATTTTCATACTTCATCCAATCCACCTTGCCGATCATGGCGTACTGATCCCTGGCGTAATCGGTGATCTTGTAGACCCTGTGGTAGTTCATCATCCTGAAAATCTCAGGGATGTTGATCCCGGCGGGGCAAGGCATGCAATAGTTGCAGCCGGTGCAGTACAGCTCCGCCAGCCGGTTGTTTTCGGCCAGCATGGACTCGACCCTAGACAATTCTTCCTCCGTCAGGGGATTTATATTGCTGGCCAGGCGGCTGTTCTCCTCCACCATTTCAATGGTGCCCATGCCAGAAAGCGCGATATGCACATTGGGGTTGTTGAATACAAAGCGCAGCGCCACCTCGGCGGAGGATTCCACCTTGCCGGGCAGAAGGCTGCGGATTACATCCGAAGGCGCACCAAGCCTTCCGCCGCCCACCGGGCCCATGACCACCACGCCCAGGCCCTGCTCGTGGGCCAGCGCCATGCCTTCCTCGTTGGACCTGTCCAGCAGGTTGTACTGGCAGAGCACAGAAGAGAAAATGCCTTCCCCGCGCTTTAATATCTTTACCAGATTCTGCGCGTCGTCGTGGAAGGAGAAGGAGATATGGCGGATGAGGCCCTGTTCCTTGAGCTTCAGCGCCCTTGTCAGCGGCCCGTCCTTCACGTCGATCTTGGTATCATACGTCTCAAGGTCGATGCCCCAGAAGTGGTAAAAGTCGATGTAGTCGGTATCCAGCTTGGTCAGGGACGTCTCCAAACGCTTTTGAAAATCGTCGCCAGAGTCGTTCTCGATGGGATTCTTGGTGGAAAGGTACACCTGCTCGCGGCGGCCCTTCAGCGCCTTGCCCACGATGACTTCGCTCTGCCTGTCGCAGTAATAGGGTGCCGTATCGAAGTAATTGACGCCGAGCTCCATGGCCCTGTGCAGCATTTCGATGCTCTTTTCGGTATTGAACACCTTTACGCCGTCCTTTTCATCGCAGGGCAGGCGCATGCAGCCAAAGCCCAGCCGGGAAACCTGAATGCCTGTTTTGCCAAACGGTACATATTGCATAAAGAGGACTCCTTTCAAATATCAACCATCATGGAAGGATAAACATATACGCCGCTACGCAATATCAAACACCGACCGCACGGTCAGACCCGCCGTGCTCCCCTCCAAAACTTTCACGTGCCTTTCCCCCGCGTCCATGTCAAACCAGTTGTCCGATAATTTCAAAAGCCCGTCGGCGGAATCGATGAACACGCTCTTGGCATACGCGTGGGCGGTGACAACCACCTCATCGCTCTCCACTTTCACCGCGAGCTTCGGGTCTTCAAACCGGAAATGCTTGGGCCGCGTAAGCAGTACCGTGCCACAGGACACCATATCCCCATTTTGAAGGAGCGCGTAGGATATATACTGCCCTTGCCTGTCCATGTTTGAAAATTCCATCTCATCCAGCCACAGGCTGGTGAGCGCGTCCACCGACACCTTCCGCTCTCCCTGTTCAAGTATGGCAGCCCTTGCGTCCCGTAATGACCAGACCACGGTGCAATTTTGCTCCCGCATGGTCTCGTTGGCCACGCAAAGCTGTACGGTATTCTTTATGGGCTTTGCAAGCTGCTCGTTGACGGAGGTCATCCCCGTCAGCTCCCCCTCCTCCTTGCAGGAGATCATCAGCGGGGCAAAGAAGCGTTTGGCTGCGTAGTGCAGCGCCTTCCAGCGAAAATCATAATCGATAGACGACCAGGAGATCACCGGCCAGCAGTCGTTCAATTGCCAGTAGATGGCGCCCATGCAGCGGCCCCTGTGGCGCCGCCAGTGCTCCACACCGTAGCGTATGGCGTCGGCCTGCAACAGCTGCGATGTGTAGATAAGGCTTTCAAAGTCCTTGGGATACAGGTACGTTTGCGACAGGTACATGAGGATCCTGCCGTTGGCCGTACCGTTTCGCTGATGCTTTTCCATCACCCGGGAAAACGCATTGCGCTCCCCAGGCAGCGTCACAGCCTCCAAAGTCTTTACATGGGGGTAGGATTGGAAGCCAAATTCCGAGGCATAACGGAAGTAAAAATCCCTGTAGGCGTGGAAGGGCTTCAGGCCGTGCCATACATCCCAGTAGTGGACGTCGCCCCAGTTCTCCGCGTTGGGGTCGTCGAACCTGCCGCCGGAGGAGGGGGATGCAGGCCAGTAGAAGGTATCGGGGTCCAGCTTCTTGACCATGCGGGGCAGGATATACTCGTACATGCGCAGGTATTCATAGCGCTGGGTGGGGGTGGAAACCCAGTGATTTTGCACGGCGAACATTTCCATTTCATTGTTGCCGCACCACAGGCCCAGGGATGCGTGATGCCGCAAACGAAGGATGTTGTCGCGGAACTCCGCCCGGATGCTTGCTTCAAACGCGTCTGTGAGCTTGTAGGCTCCGCAGGCGAACATAAAGTCCTGCCACACGATAAGGCCCAGCTCGTCGCAGGCGTCATAGAACGCGTCGGAAGGGTAATGGCCGCCGCCCCAAACGCGGATGGCGTTGAAGTTGGCTTCCCTGGCGTTTTGCAAAAGCTTTCGCGTTCTCTCCGGGGTGACGCGGCCCAACAGGTTATCCTCCGGAATATAGTCAGCGCCCATGGCAAAAACGCGTACGCCGTTGACCTCGTGGCAGAAGCTTTCTCCCCACTGGTCTTTTTCCCTGCGTATGGTCATAGTGCGCAGGCCGATTTTCCGCTCCCACACATCCAGCACAGTGCCTGACTCATCACATAACGAAACGCGCACGGTATACAGCGGCTGTTCGCCATAACCGTTTGGCCACCAGATCATGGGATCGGGAATGTGTATGTTCCCCTCCCCGTCCATAGGATACGCTTTGCCGCCGGGCGATACCGCCTCCGCCCTTAAGTGAAGCTCCGCGTCATTGACTTTTTCTATTTCAGGCTTTATAGCCAGCGTTACAGCGCCGCATTCATGGTGCTGGCGCACATGCACGCCGGTAATCCACCCGTCTCCGATGCCCAAAAGGGAGATATCCCGCCATATGCCGCAATCGGGCAGCCGAAGGCCCCAATCCCAGCCGAACATGCAGTGGGCCTTGCGCAGGTGCACAAAGCCGCGCATGCAATCTTCGCTGCCCGTGTATTCCGGGCTTTCCTCAAACTTTTCCTGAATATAGCGGGTGGGTGAGTGAAAGTGGACGCGGAGGCTGTTCTCCCCTGCACGCAAAAATTCTTTTACGTCAACCTCCCAGGTGCGGTGCATATTGTCAGCATATAAAACCTTCGTACTGTTGATAAATACATCCGCCAAGGTATCCAGCCCGTCCATACGCAGAACGACCCGTGAGCATGAAAGCAAAGAACCGTTAACAGCAAACTCCCGCTCATACACAAAATCGTTGTCCATCAGGGCCAGGGCCTTGTCCTCATTGTCGCGGTAGAAGGGGTCCTCCAGTTTGCTTGCCGCCAACAGATCCTGGTACACGGAGCCCGGCACATTGGCCGAAACCCATTCATTTCCCCCGGCCACGCACATCCGCCATGGCCCATTCAAAGAGACAGTCCGCATGGGGTCGATATCCTCCTATTAATTGCTTATCCTGAACCGGGGGACGGCTTTTTTATCCTGTCCGCCGTTTCGTTATTATCCCTGTTTCCTCCCCATTCATCAGGTGTTTGCCTATTAGGCTTTGTTCTCCCGCGTGCCGCCTGGCAGAACCGGGCAGCATCAGCCGGCCCCACAGTTAAATTACTATCTTGCGAAATTCATCACTCATATGCTTTTCCGTTCCCAAGCCGCGCCGTCTGCCACGGCTGAAGGCAGCTATTTCCCTGGTATATTTCGCCGGGAACGTGTATACTCCCTTCTCCTCCGTTCTTTTTATGCAAGACGCGGAATAGGGTTTTGGAGGAAGGAGGGAAGAACGTGGGCAAAAACAACGTACCCCTGCGCCTGGCGGTGCTGCTCTTGTGCGTGGTGGTGCTCTGGCAAATGCTCGGCGCGCCAAGGACCGCGGAGGAATGGCAGGCCGCCCCCCTGCAGCTTGAATTGGCCTGGAACCAGCTTCCCGCAAGGACCGGGCGTATCTTCGCCCAATGGGCCCTGTACAGCGCACAGGCGGAGCCGCCTGCGCCGCAGAACGAATCGGAAAACTGGAAAAAGCTGCTTGATAACGAGGCCACCTGGCCGATCAAAGTATGGGACGCGGCGCATAATAAGCTTCTCACCATGCCCCTGGAGCAGTATGTGGCCGGCGTAGTAGCCGGTGAAATGCCGGCCAGCTACCACCTGGAGGCATTAAAGGCGCAGGCAGCAGCGGCGCGGACAAGAGCCGTAAGCCAGATTGCCGCTTTCAGCGGCTCGGGCTGCTCCAATCATCCGGAAGCGGATATATGCACCGACAGCACCCATTGCCAGGCCTACATGGGCGAAGCGGACCGGGCCGAAAAATGGGGCGCCTCCGCCCAGGCTTATGAGGCGCGAATCTACCGTGCGGTAGTGGAAACGAAGGGCAGCATCATCACCTATGAAGGCGAGCCCATCAAGGTGCTGTACCACGCGGTAAGCGGCGGCCACACGGAGGATGTGCAGGCCGTTTTTTCGCAAACGCTGCCATACCTGCAAGGCGTGGAAAGCCGCGGGGAGGAGAGCAGCCCGAAATATCAAACCGTACAGACCTTTTCCCACCAGGAAGCCGCGCAGCTTTTAAACAAAGCTTTCCCCGGTGCCAACATATCCCCGGATACCATCGCGCTGCAGGTGGCCATCCTGGACAGGACCGCCACCGGCCGGGCAGACAAGGTGCAGGTAGGCGACCGTGAAGTCTCCGCCAGGGATTTTCGTGCGGCGCTTTCCCTAAACAGCACGCTGTTTACCATCTCCGCCACAGAAAGCTCCATCACCTTCACCCAAAAAGGCTACGGCCACGGTGTGGGCATGAGCCAGGCAGGGGCCAATGCCATGGCGGCATCAGGCTCCACCTGGGAAAGCATCCTCAAGCATTACTATACGGGCGTACAAATTACAGCCATGCCGGATAAATGATTTCACAAACAATCGGCTTTGTCGATTTTCCAAAGCCTGTGCATACATGTTTCCCACCATCCCTGGACAACCTATCCCAGGAGGTGGACATATATGAAGCGGGCAGCCGATCTTTGGAACTCCTTCCGTCAGCACATCAAAAAGGGAATGCAGGCCTACTCCGCATTTATGGAGAAACAGGGCTTTTATCTTGTACTCACCGTCTGCGTACTGGTGATCGTCGGCACCGCCGTATGGACAAGGGCCACCCGCACCCCGGAGCGCCCGCCTGCCCAGGAAGGCGGCCAGGAGGCCGGCGTTCCCTATGAGGGCGTTCAGCGCCTGGCGGATGTAACCGCACCCCCATCCCCCACCCGGGCATTGCCTACCCCTACGCCCGCTCTGCCCTTTTTACGGCCGGTTCCAGGCGCCGTTTCTCGTACGTATGATGCCGCAAGGCCCGTCTTTTTTGAATCCGCCGGCCTTTGGCAGCTCCACAGTGCCTGCGACTACCAGGCCAAAGCGGGCGATGTGGTCAAATCCATGGGCGAGGGCACGGTGGTGGGCATCTCTGACAGCGGCCTGCTGGGTAAATCCGTTACCATACAGTACGACAAGGGCATCGTAGCCCTGTACGGCGGTCTTTCCATGAACAATTATGTCAAGCTTGGCGACCCGGTGAAAAGGGACCAGGCTATTGGCCATATCGGCAATTCCACGCTTTTTGAAACGGATGCCGGCTCCCATCTCCATCTTTTCGTGACCAAAGACGGCCATCCCATCGATCCGGAAACACTATTTACAAGTAACATCGAGTGATTGGATTGCATAGTATAGAATCGTATGATATTATTTTAATACATCTTAATACATCTTATTTTTGGAGGCGTCCTGCATATGTGTGGAATCGTAGGCTATATTGGCAATAAAGACGCGGTACCGATCCTGATGGAGGGCTTGTCGCGCCTGGAATACCGGGGATATGACAGCGCGGGCATCGCCGTATTGGAGGATGGCCTCGTTGCGGTGCGAAAGGCCAAGGGCCGGCTGAGCCACCTTGGTGATCTGCTTGGCGATAAGCCTGTATCCGGCCCCTCGGGTATCGGCCACACCAGGTGGGCTACCCACGGCGAACCCAGCGACTTAAACGCCCATCCCCACACGGACGTAAAGGGCCGCATCGCCGTGGTGCACAACGGCATCATCGAAAATCATGAGTCGCTGCGCCGGTTCCTGATCAGCACAGGCTGCCGCTTTGTATCGCAAACCGACACAGAGGTGGTGGCGCACCTACTCAACCACCTGTATGAGGGCGACATGCTCAAGGCCGTCAGCCAGGCCATCGGTATGCTGGAGGGCAGCTTCGCCTTGGGCATCCTTTCATTGGATGAGCCGGATTCGCTCTTTTGCGTCCGCAAGGACAGCCCGCTTGTCATTGGCGCGGGCCGCGGCGAGCAGTTCATCGCTTCCGATATTCCCGCCATATTAAACTACACCCGCGATGTGATCCTCCTAGAGGACAAGGAGATCGCACTTTTACGCAAGGACGGCATCTCCCTGTACGACCCCTACGGCCGCAGCAAGGAATACGCCATCTTCCACGTGGACTGGGATGTGTCCGCCGCCGAAAAGGGCGGGTATGCCCACTTCATGCTCAAGGAAATCAGCGAGGAGCCGGATTCCCTGCAAAAGACCCTGGGCGCTCATGTGGACACCATCAAAAAGCAGGTCAGGGAAAACAGCCTTCCCTTAAATGAGGAAGAGGCAAAGAACCTTCAAAAGCTGACCATTGTGGCCTGCGGCACGGCCTACCACGCCTCCGTCATGGGCAAGTATATGATCGAACGGCTGGCCAGGCTGCCGGTGGATGTGGACATCGCCTCGGAATTCCGCTACCGCGACCCCATCATCCATCCCGGCGAAGCGTTCCTGGCCGTATCCCAAAGCGGCGAGACGGCGGATACGCTGGCAGCCTTGCGGGAAGCCCGAAAGCGCGGTGCCAGGGTATTGGCGCTGACCAACGTGGTAGGCTCCTCCATCGCCCGCGAAGCCGGGGAAGGTGCGGTGCTGTACACCTGGGCGGGGCCGGAAATCGCCGTGGCCAGCACGAAAGCCTATATCACCCAGGTGGAGATGCTGGCGCTGCTGGCAATCGATCTTGCCAAAAAGCGGGGCACCATCGGCGAAGCGGAGTGCGAGTCGCTGCTTTCCGACCTGGCCGCGCTGCCGGCACTGGCCGAAAAGGTGCTTTTGCAAAGGGAGCGCATGCAGCGCTTTGCCGACAGGAACAAGGATCAAAAGCACGTGTTCTTTATGGGCCGCGGGCTGGACTATGCCCTGGCCATGGAAGCATCGCTGAAGCTTAAGGAGGTTTCCTATATTTTCAGCGAGGCTTACGCCGCGGGCGAACTCAAGCACGGCACCATCGCACTCATCGAACCGGGCACGCTGGTGGTGGTCATTTTAACCCAGCAAGGCCTGGCGGACAAAACGCTTTCCAACGTGCGTGAGGTAAAGGCCAGGGGCGCCAGGGTATTGATGATCGCGTCCGAAGCGCTGGCGGAGCGCGCAGCCCCCGAGGCCGACGAGGTCTGGCTTGTGCCCGACACCAAGGATATGTTCCTTCCCCTGCTGGCCATCATCCCTCTGCAGCTGCTGGCCTACCATATGGCCGTGGAGCGCGGCTGTGATGTAGATAAACCCAGAAACCTGGCCAAGAGCGTAACGGTGGAATAACATCAAGGGAATGATGTAAAAAGCATCATTCCCTTGATCTTTTCAAAAAGAGGTATAGCCTCTTATCCGATTCTACGCCCATCACCTTCAAAACTGTCCCCGCCTGCGATAGCATGACGGGGACGGTTTTTGTTTCACTAAAGCGCGACGACAATTCCATGAGAAGACCCAGGTAGGGCGGGGGCTTGCTCCCGCCGCCCGTATCAACCAGAACATGGCAAGCAAGATGCCGGTGTCATGAGTAAGAAATTGCACAGCAAACCCGACACGCATGCAGTCATCCCTTGCTGCGTGAAGGAACTTGGTTTATCATGCTGCCATAGATCCTTCATCGCTTCGCTCTTCAGGATGACAGCACGCGGTACGTGCTTGTACTTATCCTGCTTGCAGTCATCGCTGCCAGCAATTTTCCTGTATATATGAGCAGACGCAAGAGTTGACCGTCTATTTACGTAGCCAGGCCGGTTGTATCGTATAGCTCAGCTTGTTTTCATTGGCGAAGGCGTGACCCCAGCTGCCCTCCACCACCTCCAGCATCAGCTCCCCGCAGTCCGCAAACGCCTCTTCATCAATCTTGATCCGGCTGCCGGGGATAAATACGCTCATCAATTGCCAGCAGCCGCCAAACGCCATTTTCTCCACAATCTCCAGGCTCTCGGGGAGGACCACGTCATACAGCCCGCTTCCCATAAACGCTTCCTCGCCGATCTTTGTGAGGTCCCGGGGAAGTGTGATTCCCTTCAGCGAATAGCAATGGGCAAAGGTTCCCGCTCCGATATTCCTGATCCCGTCGGGCAGGCTGATATCTGTAAGGAGGCTGCATGCATAAAACGCTTCATCGCCAATGGTTGTTACACTTCCGGGGAGCATTACGCTTTCCAGGTGGAGATTGTTTTCAAACACCCTATCCCCAATGGCCAGTATGCCCTCCGGCACCGCATACTTCTTATCTTCCTTCCCGGCGGGGTACGCTTCCAGGCGCTTTAAGACCGCATGAAACAGTGCGCCGTTTTCGGCACGGTACGCCGGGTTGCCCTCCTCCACCTTGATTTCTGTCAGCGCCTGGCAGCCGCCAAAGGCGCCGGCGCCGATGCTCCTTGTACCCTTGGGGATGAAAACCGATTTAAGCTGGGTGCTGCCCGAAAACGCCTCCTCTGATATGGACTCCGTTTCCGCGGGGATTGCATACTCCTTGCCCTTCCTGTTGCCGGGGTAGGCAAGCAGCACCTTTCCGTCCATGGTAAACAGCACGCCATCCAGTGCCTTGAATGTCTTATTCCCTTGTGCCACCTCGAATGCATCCATCGTCTGGCAGTAGGAAAACGCCTTTTGCCCAATGCTCCTGACATTTTCCGGGATTACAACCTTTTTCAGTTGCCCGCACTCGTTAAAGGCCCCTTCCCCGATCGTCATAAGGCTTTGCGGCAATGCGGCGTCCTTAAGCTGCATGCAGAAAGTAAACGCATACCTGCCAATATCCGTAAGGCCCTCGGGCAATTCAATAGCTTTTAGCGCGAAACTGTTATAAAAGGCATATTCGCCGATGGCCTTTGTCCCTTGGCGCACGGAGTACTTTTCGCTCCACCTGCCGTCAGGGTAGGAATGCAGCATCTTTTTCTGCTTATCATACAACACGCCGCCCACAGATTCATACACCGGGTTCCCCGGCACCACAAAAATGCTATTCGCCTGGCTGTCCAAAAAGGCCCGGCTGCTGATGCTTGTAATCGTTTCGGGAATTGTAATGCTGTCCGCCCAGAAATAATTGTCAAACACCTCATCCCCGATGGCAGTCACGGTATGCCCATCCACCCAGCTGGGGAAAGTGATTGCGGAATTTTCACCTGTATAGCCGACGATCTTGGCCGTGTTATCCGAAAGGATTACATAACGCACCTCGCCGCTTTCCTTCACGTTTTCCTCCTGCGCCAAAGCCGCGGGAAACACAAAGAGCAACGAAAGGCACAAAAATACCGCTGTGAGCCTTTTCACAAAAAATCCCTCCCTGCTATCATGAGGACTGTCCCCTTTTCACTTGCCATTCAGCGTAAAAGGCAGTGTGTTTTCCACCGCGTACGCGTGGGCGGGGCTGCTTTCCTTCACCTTCATGTTCAGGCGCATGCTATCCAAAAACGCGCCGGGTTCAATGGCCAAATCGCCGCCGGGCAAAGTGATGGATTCCAGGTTGTAGCAGCGGGCGAAAGCTTCCCTGCCGATAGCCTTCACACTGTCGGGCACGGTAACCTCACGCAGCACAAGGCAGTCGGAAAACGCCAGCTCGCCGACGGCCGTGATTCCGCCGGGGATCCTTATTATCTGGCTTGCTTTTTTCTGCAAATAGGTATGCAAAAGCTTTGTTTCCTTTTCCACCAAAACACCGTTGATGGCCGCATAGGTGGGGTTCTCCTCATCCACCATAAGTTCCTCCAGGCTTTCGCACCGCAAAAACACGCCCGGGCCTATGTTCGTAACGCTTTTGGGGACCTCCATATAGGTAAGCCCCGTGCAGCCCGCGAACGCCTTGCCGCCGATGGCCTGTATACTCTCCGGGAGCCGGACGGTAAAAAACTTCTTGCAGCCGTAAAACGCCTGGTCTCCGATCAGGGAAACGCTGGAGGGGATATATACGCTCTCCAGATACAGAGGCTGATAAAAAGCGCTTTCCCCAATGGTCTCAATGCCCCGGGGTATGCCGTACAGCGCGCCGCCCCTGCTTCGGGGATAGGTATGCAAAAGGTTTTGCTTTTTGTCAAACAAAACCCCCTGGGCCGAGGCATACACGGGGTTCACATTAATCACCCCAATGGCAGCCAGCTTATCCAGGAAGCGGAAGGCTCCCGCGCCGATTTCCCTGATGCCGGCGGGGATCAGTATGCTGGAGACACTGAGTCCCTTGGGGAACGCGTCCTTTCCCACCGCCTTCACGGGATGGCCGTCCATATCGCCGGGGATGGTCAGCGCCTTGGCATGGCCCTTGTACAGGGTAAGGCAGGCCGAGCCATCCTCCCTGAGCACATACTCATAATCGCCGCTGATGATAGCCGTTATTGATTCCGCCAGCGCAGGAAAAACAACCGTCTGGCATAGTATGATAAAAACCAAGAGTACCGCCCATTTTCGCATGCACCCATCCTCCTGCGCTTTTTGATTCGGCCCAGGGTTTTTCTGTTCACCGATTGCAAATATGCGTCCGCTTCACTGCAGCCAGTCAACGTACAGGGAATACTGCAGTTTGTTTTCTATCGCGTACTTAAGGGCATAGCTTCCTTCCACAACGGAAAGGACCGCCTTGGGGCTATCCAAAAACGCATCCTCCCCGATAAACGTAACGCTTTCCGGTATGGTAATGCTGGTCAGCTTATCGCATTTGCTCAAAGCACGCGCGCCTATGCTCTCCAGGCCGTCGGGAAGTACGATATCGTTCAGCTCGCTGCAGTATTGCATTGCTTCCTCGCCCATGGTGCGGAGGCTTCCGGGAAGTATGATGCTTTTTAATAGATAGCACGAGTCAAATGCTCCATCGCCAATGCTTATGACGCCCTCGGGTACAACTATGCCGGTGAGCCAAATGCAGCCGGAAAACGCATTCCGGCCGATGGATTCCAAACCATGGGGAAGAGTCACCCTGGCAAGATCATAGCAGGAATCAAATGCGCCATCCCCAATGACCTTCGTCCCAGCCGGAACCACGAAACCGGCCCCTTCTTTCTTGGCCGGATAAAGGAGAAGCACATCCTTCTTCTTGGTATAAAGAACTCCATCCAAATCCAAAAAGCTCCTGCTCCCCGCCGGCACATGATAGCTTGTCATGGCGGAGCAGTTGATGAACGCGTCGGCGCCAATCTCAACAAGACTATCCGGGAATGTGATCTCCGTCAGTATATCGTTCCATATAAACGCTTCCTGCTCTATGGATAAAATCCCTTGCGGGATATTGTACCTGACCGCGGGCCGTCCGCCGGGATACGTATGCAGCTTTTTGTTATTTTTATCGAACAGCACGCCTTCCAGGTGGGCGTAGGTTTTGTTTTCTGGCGCCACCTCGATCTTGGCCAGCCTCACGCAGGCGGAGAAGGCCCCCGCCCCTATCTCATTTACGCCGGAAGGGATTTTCACTTCCGCCAGGCCCTCGCATCTGTAAAATGCGCTTGGGCCGATAGCGGTCAGCCTCTCCGGCAGCACAACCTCCTTTATTCCTTCGCACCCGTAAAACGCGCTTTCCCCGATGGTTTGAACGCTTTTGGGGATCTCAACGCCGGTGAGCTTTTTGCAAAGGAAAAACATCCACCCGTTCAGCTCGGTAAGGTTCTTGGGCAGCCTGACCGACTTTAGGCTTGCGCACTCATGAAACACCGCTTCGCCGATGGTTTTCACGCTGTCGGGGACCGTGGCTTCCATAAGCTTCGCACAGTTGTAGAACGCGCCATTTCCAATGGACAATAGGCCTTCGGAAAGTTCAACCGATAAAAGCTCCGCGCACTCGGCAAATGCCCAGCCCCCGATGCTTTTCACATTGGCGGGTATGGTAATCCCGCCAAGCTTAGTACAGGCATAAAAGGCGTTTTCTCCGATTCCGGTCACCTTGCCGTGTATATTCACTTGGGCAAGGGTTTCATTATAGGCAAACGCCATATCCCCTATAACAGTGACCTGCCTGGGAATGGTATATGCCGTATCCCGCTTCCCGCCAGGGTAGGTATGCAGCGTATCCATGGCCGCATCGAACAAAATGCCGTCCTCGGTAACGTACACAGGGTTATCCTGGGCTTCAATGACCTCAAGCTTTTTGCAGCCTGAAAACGCCCCCGGCTTGATGCTTGTGATGTTCTTGCCAAAACGCACCTTCTCCAGCGAATCGAAAAAATAAAACGCCCACTCATCCATCGATGTTACGGTACGGCCGGCAAGCCGCTCCGGGATTACAATGCTTCTGTCAGAGCCTAAATAGCCGGCGATGCACGCGGTCCCGTCCGCAAGAAGATAATAGCAATAGTCGCCGCTGTACAGATAGTCCGGTTCCTCAGCCCTAGCCAATGGCGCGGCGCAAACAAGGAATGTCAGGCAGATAACGAGGCAGAGCCATTTTCGCATGATGTTACCCCCAATGCGGCATACTATATGTGCATTCATCGCTTGGCAGTTTCTTCGTACCTATAAGGAAGCTTTGCTGTCCGGCAGGACATTCCTTCATATCTATGGCTTGTATGTTCAATTATAACTTATTCGCCCGGTCCCCACAAGAAAAAAGTGGTATTCTATGGTATATTCCTGGAAATTCCACACAAGGAAGCGGCCCTTCGACAAATCGGGCTTTCCTGTGTATAATGGACGGTAGACATTTCCGGACGGTCTTAACGAAGGAGGTCATGGGGATGAAGGAACCCATTCTTGTCATCATGGCTGCCGGCATGGGCAGCAGGTACGGCGGTTTGAAGCAGATGGACCCTGTGGGCGAAAACGGCGAGCTGATCATTGACTATTCCCTGTACGACGCGTATCAGGCGGGATTCCGCCGTGTGATTTTCATATTGAAGAAGGAAAACGAAGAGACTTTCCGCCGCATGATCGGCGACAGGATCTCAAAGTTAATGGAAGTGGCTTATGTCTTCCAGTCGGTTGATGCGCTGCCGGACGGCTTTGCCATACCGGAGGGCCGCACAAAGCCCTGGGGCACAGGCCATGCCGTGCTATGCGCCAGGGAGAAAGCCGACGCGCCTTTTGCCGTGATCAATGCCGATGATTTTTACGGCCGCGACGCCTATGACCAGGTGTACGCCTTTTTGAAGTCCGTGCAGGCGGGCGGCGGATACCGTTACGCCATGGTGGGCTATCCCTTGGAAAACACGCTGTCGGACAAGGGCTCCGTCGCCCGCGGCGTATGCAGGCTGGATGAGGAAGGGCGCCTGCTTTCCATCACCGAGCGCACGCGCATTATCAAAACCATCGAAGGCCCCCTGTACACAGAGGACAGGCAGACCTATTACCGCCTGCCGGAGTCTTCTGTGGTCTCCATGAACCTTTTCGCCTTCCACCCCGATATTTTCAAAGAGCTCGAACTGGAGTTTTCAGAATTTTTGCGGGATACGGTGCCGCAAAACCCGCAGTCGGCCGAATTTTACCTTCCCGTGGTGGCCGGCAACCTGCCCAAGCGTGGCATCGCCCAGGTGAAGGTATTGCATTCCACCGGCCACTGGTACGGCGTCACCTACCGGGAGGACAGGGAAACCGTGGTCAGCGCGCTTCGGCGTATGACCGCCCAGGGACAATACCCGGAGCAGCTTTGGGCCTAAGCCTCCGTGCAGCCACCGTGCAATAAGCCGTGGCTTTAAGAGCCCCGGCTTTTATCATGCTTCCATTTGCAAAAGATATAAAATCATTACAAAATGGAAGGAACAGTTGACCATGAAGCCCCCGCACCTTATAATGATGGCACAGGGGGTTTTATGCGATAACGTGCCGCGGAAGTACGAAAGCGGCCTAAGCAAAAGAACCGGCGCCCTTGCCGATGCCATGAGCAAAGGAGTCTCCGCGAATGGGTCTGACGGGCAACATTATACTCAACCTGTATTCGTTCATCATACTGGTCATACTGTATACGCAGACCAGGAAAAAGGCAAGCATATACCTGCTGCAGGACAAGCTGTTTACCCAAATCCTGTGGCTGACCGGCTTGCTGCTTTTTTTGGACATACTGGGCAGGATGGATGGAAGTCCAGATACAATCTACCCCGTACTCAACAGGATTGGGAATTTCCTTATCTTTTTCCTGAATCCAGTCCTGCCGGCGCTATGGTTTATGTACGTGCACGAACAGCTTTATCAGAACAAGAAGAAGACAAAGCGCCTGCTTTTGCCGTGCGGCATCATTTTTGCCGTCCATACAGTGCTGCTTATCATCTCCCAGTATACAGGCTGGTTTTATTCGATAGACGCGCAGAATGTGTATTACAGGGGGCCGCTGTTCTTTTTGTCGGTGTGCTTTGTGGCGGGCTTTTTGGTCGCCTCTGTCATTCTCCTTGTGAAAAACAGGCAATGGCTTGAAAAAAACCAATACCATTCGCTTTTGTTTATGGCCGTCCCCCCGTTTCTGGCAACGGTGCTGCATACCCTTTTCTACGGCATTTCCATTGTATTGAACGGCGTCGTCCTTTCCCTTCTCATTATTTATCTAAATGTTCAGAACAGGAGCCTGATTACTGATTACCTGACCGGCGTTTACAACCGCAAAGGCTTTGATATGCTCCTTCGGGAAAAGATCAGGGCCAGCGCCGGCGGCAAGTCGTTTTCGGCGATCCTGCTGGACCTTGACCACTTCAAGGGCATCAATGACACGTTCGGGCATGACACGGGTGATAAGGCGCTGCAAAAAGCAGTGGAGCTGCTCAAGGAATGCGTCCGGGCCACAGATTTCATCGCGCGCTTTGGCGGTGACGAGTTCGTCCTACTGCTGAACACGTCCGTACGGCAGGAGCTGGAAGCAGTGGTGAAAAGAATCAACGCGGCCGTGGCGAGGTTCAATAAAAACGGAAACCATCCCTTCACCATCAGCTTGAGCGTCGGCTATGCCGTATATGACGCGAAGGCACAGCAGTCGGCCGAGGATTTTCTCAAGCTTCTGGACCAGATGATGTATCAAATGAAGCAGGGCAATGCATAGCCTCCCATATGCACATTACCCCCAGCCCAGTGCGCCCCAACATCAAGCCAGATAAAAACGGCCCCGTCCCATCGCGTGCGCATAAGCACACGCAGGCGGACAAGGGGCCGGTTTTATAACCGTCTTTTTGGCTTTATCAATTGGCAGCCAATTCCGTGTGGGCTGACTTTAACAGTTCGGGTATGTTAAGCGACTGCGGGCATTGCTTTACGCAGATGCCGCAGGATACGCACTTGTCCCCGCCGGCCCCCGCGGGGAGGATGATGTTTTTGTACACATACTGGTCGATGGTATGGGGCTTGGTCAACTGGTGGCTGTTGTATGTTTTGAAAACCTCCGGGATCGATACACCCCGGGGACAAGGCATACAGTACTTGCATCCTGTGCAGCCGATGCTCTTTTTGGCTTCAAACGCTTCCTGTATCTTCTTGATAAATTCGAGGTCTTCGCCGGTCATCACGCCGGGTTCCGCCTGATCAAAGATGCGCAGGTTGTCCTTGAGTTGTTCCATGCTGCTGGCTCCGCTCAGGATCACCGATACCTCCGGCATATTGTACAGCCAGCGGAAGCACCATTCCACCAGGGACCGCTTATCGGGGTACGCGTGAACCAGCGCTTTCACTTCTTCCGGCACGTTTGAGACAAGGTAGCCGCCCCGCAGCGGCTCCATCACCACCGTAGCCAAGCCCTTGGCCGCGGCGTATTTGACCCCTTCCGCGCCTACCTGCTGCGCTTCATCCAATATGTTCAGCTGAACTTGAGCCATCTCCCAGTCATAGGCATCCACGATTTCCAAAAAGGCCGGGAGTGTGTTGTGTATGGAAAATGCCTTGTGGTGTATTTTCCCTTTCCTGACCATCCTGTCAAGGAAGCTGAAGCCGTCATGCTTCTTTACCTGCTCCCAGTTGGCACGGTTCATATTGTGCATCAGATACACATCAATGTGGTCCGTGTTCAGGCGCGCAAGCTCCTCGTCCAGGAACCTCTCAAAATCCTCATGCTTGTTTACATTCCATACCGGGCACTTCGTGGCCAGGTACGTCCTGTTCCTGTATCCGTCCCTCAGCGCCTTTCCGGTGATCACTTCGCTGTCCTTATACACATAGGCGGTATCCAAATAATTCACGCCATGATCGATGGCATAGCGGACCATGCGGACCGCTTCCTGTTCATCCCCGGGAAAACGCATGCAGCCCAGCCCGAACCTGGATACCTGCAATCCTGTTTTCCCATACGCGGCATATCTCATATGGCTCATCTCCCATCCTTTTCCTTCGCTGAATGCACAGAACGATTTGGAGTATAATCTCTGGAGTGTGCTCCAAGTCAATAGGAAAATGAAAATTTTTACTAATAGCTATATATCCGCCAAATGCCCAGCGCCGGCATGCAAAGCAGATACATATTGCCAACTGCCAACGCTTGGGATATAATGCAACCATAAAGAAAATGTAATATTTTTGAGCTAAATGAAATGTTTTCAAAATAACTCATGTCGTGTGAAACAGCGAAGTTCCTTAAGAGCAAGCGAAGCCCCGGCAACAAGTGCCATGATATATACATCCCACAGCATGCTTTATATACTTTAATCCGCCGCATGCAGCATTCGGAGGGTTCCGCCATGGGTTGTGATTTTTATACGTTTCCTCGATTTGGAACCGCCTTGTCCCCATGCCTGTGTACCCAAGGTGCGGGAACAGGTATTGATGCTTTGCGCCGCGGCACATGCCCCCATGATGCGTCATCCTTCTTATCCGCGCGTTTATCCGGAATTCAATTCAAATACCAGAGCAATATCCCGCAAAGGCCTTCAAGCCGCGGTTCCCGGCACCAGCAGTCCAGCAGCTTTAATCTAAGCACAGGCATGTCTTACGCGCAATTCAAGGAGATAAAAAGAAGGCGGCGGCCCATTTGGCCGTGGATTATATTTGCCGTTCTTCTCATTATGCTGCTATCCAGGATATTCCCGGACAACAGCGCCATTCCCGCATCCGCGCCTTCATCCAGCCTGCTGGTGGATGCGGCGCCCACCATCACGGCCACCCAAACGGTTGTGCCGACCCCCACCATGCCTCCCCGCACATCCACGCCGCGGTTTGTAACGCCTTCCCCCACCCCCGCTCCCACCGCGACGCCCATCACAGCGCTGGGCAGGGGCATGCGCGGCGATGAAGTGCGGGCCTTGCAGAACAAGCTGATTGAATTGGGCTACCTGCCCAAGGGGGAGGCGGACGGCGTTTTTGGCCGTGCCACCGAAAAAGCGGTCGAGGCTTTCCAGGAAAAAAATAAATTGTATGCCGACGGCGTAGCAGGTGAAAAAACACTGACGCTATTGTACAGCGGAAATGCGAAAAAAAAGTGATCAGATAAGCTTTCAGTTGATGGTCTTGATTTGCTTATCCAAATAGTTTGCATACCTTTTTCTCAATTCAGGCAGGGTAATCAAGGCCTTAACCTTTTACAGAAATACGGACTTATCTGCGTTGGGCGTCTGGGGTCAAATGGAACAGCAATTTTTTGCCATTATTGAATCAACGCAAAAAAAATAGTGGATGCCGCGATACATCCACTGCATAGACTAGAACCTTTTGTCTTCATCATGTGTCTTGGCACAGTTTGCCATTGTACATTTGTCGTTGTTGCGCCTGCCCACAGATGTTGTGAGATACTCCGATACTTCAAAGCGAGCAACAGTCATCACGGGTTTTTCATACTCTTTTTTCATGCAATCACCTTTCCTGGGAGATTAATAAAAGTGATTGGATGATCGCGCATCGAAATCACTTTTACGTCAGAATGGGATTGGTGCATCGATTTACCTCCCCGGCTTATCATGCCAATGTACGCACCATGTCCGCAAGATAGCTGCTGCAGCAGGTGATCGAACCTGTTTCTGATAACCGGTCGGCCGGGCAAACAAAGCATTTATCGCGTTCCGGGCAAACTTTGCATTCCCCACACGCTTCAGCCTGCCTGATCATTTGCTTGAGAGATGACCATGCCTCGTCAAAACCATTTCGGAAAGGCTCTGTACTGAAGCATGTCAGGGCGGGGCAGCCAAGCATTCTTCCATCATAGGCAATGATGAATGAATCTTTGCCGGCACCGCACTGGAAAACGTCACTGTTATGAATATTGGCCCCAGACACCGCATTCTCTGCCGCCGGTATTTCCTCCACAGGTGGCAGCGTTCCCCTGAAGGATTGAATTACTTCCTTTATTTTGGCAGGCGGCAACCGCCATTCCCGCATGAGCCGATCCGGATTATCCCTTCCAGGGCACATATATGCATCAATTTTCCCAGGGCATTGATAATGAGCCGCAATGCGGCCTATTTCTTCATACTCTTTCATGAGGGGGCGCATCGCAAGCACCTTTATCTCAAAAGCGATCCCCGCGTTTCGCAGCCCGTCAAGGGATGCCCTGACACGGTTGTAGCTGCCGCTGCCGCATACGGTCCGATATGTTTCTGCCGAAGCACCATACAGGGAAATGGATATTAGATCGGGCATCCGTCTGGAAAGAAAGGTCCTCTGCCGATCACCGATCAAAATTCCATTTGTGAAGATGGTGATGCGTAAGCCCATATCATAAGCACTGCAGTATATTTCCTCAAAATCATCACGCATGAAAGGCTCACCGCCTGTGAATGCGCACCTGAGCATACCGGCATCCGTGGCCTGACGGATCATATCGATCCATTCTTTGGTGGACTTTTCGGGATTGTTTGCTTTACCTTCTCCCCGGTCGCAGACATAACAGAACCGGCAGCGCAAATTGCACTTTGCTGTCAGCTCAAACATCCCTGAAAAGGGCAGCTCCATCTCTCGTGCCCGTATGCTTAAGCTATCAAGATGGTTCAAATACATTCTCAACACACCTCTGTCAGATGTTCATTGCAGCATGAGCCATTTTTACAGAGTGATGGCTGATGGTGCACCCCATACGGTAAATTGGTACTGCTTTCAGTAAAGCTTCCAGCAAAGCAAGCAGCTTTTCCAGAGAAGTTTGATCACTCATATTGATCGAGTGCGACATAAGGCCGATAATGCTTTCATTATGGGATGCCGGACGAATCCAATCAGTCTGGCTCCGTTCCATAAATGCTATGGCTTGCAATGGTACGCCTGCATTTTGGTTCAGGGGAGAGGTACCGCTCCAAGGTGTTCCATATGCAGTAAACCGGTTTCCCTCCTGTCTGATGGCAGGCATATCATCATTCAGGATATACGTGCGTTCCCTCCCGAAATAGTCGCACCATAAAGAAGTGTGTGTGGATTTCCCGGTACCGCTTGGCGCAGAAAACAAGTATGCCCTGCCATCCAGGACAACAGCGGAAGCATGCAGCCTGAAGCATGCAAAATGGATAAGGTCATAATGAAATTCTTCCCCCGCAAAAATATAAGCGCACTCATCCTTTGTCAAATGAGGAAACGACTGCTGCATTTTCAACAGTTGATACGCCGGCACCTCTATTTCCATATCCACGGCATCAGCACATTCCGTACTGTATGCCGCAGCCCTCTGGGACAGTAAATCTCCTCCGCCGCTGATGGCGATATTCAGCCCTGCAATTTTATACATGATTCATTGGCCCCTTCTTTTCTGTTGACCGGTACCGGTTGAGACAGACTCGCCATAGCAGGTAAATGCACACATAATCAATATCCCGCGTCTGCCGATACCATAGCCCAAAGTGCCGGAAAAACGTTAATGCGTCTTTCCGGCACATCGTCAAAACAGAGCTTGTTTTGACAATCCCGACAGAGCAACCGGATGCCGCGATACATCCGTCGCCAAATCAGGGATTGGAGCCCGCGTGATCATAGTAGCAACTGTTGTCACCGTCGCACTTGTTATCATACCCGGAGGTCGTCAGGTATTCGGAAACTTCGAATCGGGCAACTGTCATTTGGGGTGCCAAGTACTCTTTTTTCATGTCGTTCCCCTTTCGCTTGGTAGTGATATATAAAAGTGGAGATGATCGCGCATCCCGCTTTTATTCCCATAGAGAAACAAGAATGAAAGCGCATCACCGAAGGCCTCAGAAAGATGCCTCCACATGCATGTCTGCCATGGAGCTTACCCTCTCCCTTAAGTATTGGCTGCATGCTGTAATGGTGCCGGTTTCGCATAAGCGGTTTGCGGGGCAGATAAAGCATCTGTCCCGTTCCTGGCAGTCCGCACATTCCGGGCAGCTTTCAGCCGTACTAATCATTTCTTTTAATGCGCGCCAGGCGCTTGCAAAACCGTCACGGAATGGATACGAATCAAAACAGGTCAAGGAGGGACAGCCCAGCATCCGGCCATCATATGTAATCATAAAGCTGGATTTACCCGCCCCGCAGAAGAATACCCTGCCATCGTTACCTTTACGTTTCTCAGGTTCCGTTATAGTCGAAGATGACAATTGCTTGTTGAACAATTGGAACAGCTCCAGAATCTGGGCAGGCGGGAGCCTTAAATCCCGCAGTTCTCTCTGCGGATCATCCCGGCCAGGGCACATATACGAGTCGAACTTGCCAGGACAGTTGTACATGGCAGCTATACGGCCCATTGCCTCATACTCATTCATGAGCGGGCGCATGGCCAGAACCTTGAGTTCAAAAGGGATACCCGCGGCACGGAGTCCATCCAGCGAATTTGTTGTACGGTGGAAGTTCCTTTCGCCGCCGCATATTTTTTGGTATGTCTCATCCGATGCACCATACAGAGAAATAGATATGATATCCGGGAGCCGTTTGGAAAGATAGTCACGCTGCTTTTTCCCGATCAGGATTCCATTGGTGAAGATACCCAGGCGCAGCCCCATATCGTACGCCTTGCAGTAGATCTCCTCAAAATCCTCCCGCATGAACGGATCCCCGCCCGTGAACGTGCACTTGAGCATCCCCATGTCAACCGCCTGTTGTATCATGGAAAGCCACTCGTCTGTGGTTTTCTCCGGAGGGCATTCTGTCTGATTGTCTCTGTCGCAGACATAGCAGAATTGGCAGTGCAGATTACACCTTGCCGTCAATTCAAATAAACCGGAAATCGGGATTTCTTTTTCCCTGGCCATCCGGATCAGAGACCTCATATCGTTTCTGTACATAACTCTCATCTCGCTATTTATTCATTGCCGAGTAAGCCGTTTCCACCGCGCCACGGCTCATATTACATCCCAACCGGTAGATTGGCACGGTCTTCATCAGCCGTTCCAGCAGGGACATCAGTTGCTCCATTCGCTTGGGATTACGTGTACTGCGGGTCTGCTCCATGAGGCAAACGATACTTTCGCCATATTCCATCGGGCGGACCCAATTCGATTGGGAGCGTTCCAGAAATGCAATGGCCTTTAGTGGAACACCGGCATTTTTGTTTATTGGTGCAGTGCCGCACCATGGGCTGCCCCAAGCCAGGAATCCATTGCCTGACCATTTGATGATCGGAGCATCATCATTGAGTACGTACGTCCTGTCCGGGCCAAAATAGTCGCACCAAAGCGCTGTATGTGTTGATTTGCCGGTACCGCTTGGCGCAGAAAACAAATACGCCTGTCCATCCAGTACCACCGCGGAGGCATGAAGCCTGAAGCCCTCATGCTTGATCAAATTGTAGCTGAACTCATCCCCTGTAACGATATAGGCGCACTCTTCCTCGGTCAGGTATGGGTGGGCATCATGCATCCTTCTGAGAACTTCGTATGGCAAATCAATGGAAATGTCTGCCGCTTCCATATTCCCATAACGGTAAGCCTCCGCCCGCTCAGCCAGCAAAGATCCCCCATTGCTGATGGATACATTCAGACCGGCAATCCTGTACATTGATTATTTCCTTCCGCATAATTGATTATGTAAAAATTTCCACATGCAATATTATAATGAAGGGGACAGAACATAACAACTGAATACGTTCTTCACAAAGCAGCAAAACATAACACTTTCCTACCCAACAGCCTATTGCATCCTCCAATCATTTGCCGAATGCCTGCACCTTTTAGTGTAAAACAAAAATACTGTCGTATGGTTCTATTACCGGGGCTTAAAACAACATCTTAAACCGTTCGACAGTACTGTCATAAACCGCTATTGTCTTTGAACCGAATCCGGTAAATAATAAGCTTTGTTTAGCGCATTCTGCCAGAATATGATCCTTTATGCGGAATGGAAATAATTGCAATCTCCCATACCAACAGATAAAATAAGAAAAGACGATTCACCGTTTCAAGGCCATTCATCATCATACACTGACAAGGAGATTACAATGAAAATCAAAGAAGGATTCCTGTTGCGCAGGATTGCCGATGTCCATGTGGTAGTGCCTGTGAGAGGGGCAAGCGTAGATTTCAATGGGATCATCACACTGAACGAAACCGCAGCGTTTCTTTTTGGGCGGCTTCAGGGTGAAATGACCAAGGACGAGCTCTTAAAGCAGCTCCTCACGGAATATGACGTAGATATCGAAACAGCCCTAAACGATATCGATGCATTTTTTTCACAGCTCAAGGAGGCAAACCTGCTTGCATAAGGTTGTGGCCATGGCCGACCTCTATCCAATCCTTTACGAAACACTCCATGCCGGCGGTATCGTTTCGCTGACATCAACGGGTACCAGTATGCTGCCCATGCTAAAGCATCAAAGGGACAGCATCACACTGGAACCAATCACCAGCCCGCTTCTTGTGAATGAGGTGGTGCTGTACCGCAGAGATAGCGGCCAGTTTGTGCTTCACCGCATCGTAGGGCGTGAATCAAACGGCGGCTATGTTCTGTGCGGCGACAACCAAATTGTTTTTGAACACAATATCGAGTATCGGCAAATAATCGGCCGTCTCCAGGCATTCACCCGCAAAGGCCGATACTTCACAAAAGAATCCCTCCCTTATAAAGTGTATGTAGGCCTGGTGCCGGCATTGCGTTTGCTTAAGCGTTGGATTTCATTTGGCCGGAGGCATTTGAGCACCATAAAGCATTGGATATGCCGCGAGCCGCATGGAAACAGGTGATGTGAGTGAACTGGAAAAATTCCTGCAAAGGTGCTATAGCCCAAGCCAAATGGCTTTACTGCATCTCGAAGGGGTTCAAACGCAGCATCCTCCTTCTTACCGGCATTTCTACAGCCATGGGCCTCTTGGGTGTTTGGTCTGCCATTCTGATTAAGACACTTATCGATAAGGCAAGTACGCGTCAAGGCCGGCTTGAGGAGACGGCCCTCCTTTTTATGTTGGTATTGGCCGCCGAAATCGCTTTGAACGCAGCGGAGAACATGTTGAGCGCACGCGAAAAAACCAGGCAAATAAACGATCTGCAGATGCGGCTTTTCCAAAAATATATGCAGGCCAAATGGCAGGTTTTCAGCTCGCGGCACAGCGGTGACTATTGCAACCGCATGACAAGCGATGTGGAAGTGGTTAATACATTCCTTCTATCCGTCATACCCGATGCCATTGCAACCTTTATACAGCTTCTGGCAGCATCCTTCCTGCTGCTCCGCCTGGAACCCACGCTGGCATTGCTGGCGCTGACAATCACGCCTGTCTTTATACTCCTGGCACGGCTGTTAGCCAGGCCCCTGAGAGAAGCTGCCACAAAGATCCAATCTCTCAAGGGTGAAAACCTTTCCTTATCACAGGAATCCATTCAAAACACCATCACCATCCGCGCTTTCCAGCAGCAGGACGGAATTTGCGGTAAGCTCTCTGCTTTGCATGGCAGCTTGCTTTTTTGGACCATGCGCCGGGCAAAACTCAGCTCACTATCCGGCACCATCCAGTCCATAAGCTGGAGCGCTACTTACTTATTGTCCCTTTTGTGGGGGGTATCCCGGTTATCCCAAAATGCCATTACTTATGGCAGCATTGCCGCCTATCTGCAGCTTGTTACTCAGATACAAGGGCCTCTTCGGCGCCTGGCAGCCCAGATCCCACAACTGATCGCCACTTCAGCAAGCATCGGCAGGCTTTTTGAGATTTTGGATATGCCCGAAGAAATTTTGGCCAAGGAGACCCACGCTTTTTCAGGCCCATACGGTATAACGCTGCAAGATGTATGTTTTGCATACCATGATAAAGAAAAGGTCTTGGACAAAATAAACGTAGTGGTCAAGCCCGGTTCTATGACTGCATTGATCGGGCCTACCGGCGCCGGGAAATCTACCATTGTGCGCCTGCTTCTGGGCCTTGTGGAGCCGCAATCAGGCAGCATCCTGCTCAAAGGGCCCGATGGGGTAAGCTGGCCGGTAGGCGCATATACCCGCGGCGCTTTCACCTATGTGCAACAAGGTAATACAGCCATTTCCGGGACCATCGCGGATAACCTGCGCATGGCCAGACCCACCGCCACAATGGAAGAAATAGAGACTGTTCTCAAACAGGCTTGCGCCTGGGATTTTGTTGCTGCCCTGCCGAACAAAACGGAGGCACGCATAGGTGAACAGGGCATCGGCCTGTCGGAAGGCCAGCAGCAAAGATTGTCCATTGCCCGGGCCTTGTTACGGCAGGCCCCCATCCTTATCCTGGATGAGGCCACATCCGCTCTGGATAAGAAAACGGAGGCACAGGTGCTCCTGAATATTCAAAGCGCTTTGGAAGGCCGCACCTGCCTGGTCATCACCCACCGCAGCGCGGCACTCAAGCTTTGCCACCGAGTCTACCGGCTTTCTGACGGAAGGGCATATCTTGCAACCACTCATTTCAAAAACAACAAGGCACAATACAGAATCAAAAAAAGCCACTCTCTTATTGGCACCGCTCCGGCTTCTTGATTTTGATCTTGAAGGGGGCAGTGAAAGAGATGCTGATTGCACCTCCATGTAATGAGTCTATGACAATGACTTATTTCTTAAATAGGGATAGCCTCCTGTAAAGGCGTTTCCGCTTCCAGGCATATGCGGCAATTTTCCTTACGGACTGCTTGGGTCGGGCGCCCTTCATGGAGCGAAACCAATATCGCACAGGGATATATATACAGAAAAATGGCAAAAGCACAGGAACCTTGGTGCTTACCGGGAACTGCTTTCTGGCGGAAACAGCAAGATTACGCACCGCAGAAATCAGCATGGTGGCTTTCCGTTTGGAGCTTTCTTCGCCTTTTACAAAAACACTGCTGGCGGCCCGCTCCAAATCACCTCCGAAAATATTCCCGCTGGACAATATATCAGCTAGAAACATGTCTGCTGTATCACGTGCCGCTTGTTCACACCAGCGGTGTTTTTCTCTGTCCAATCCCAAATAGTCAATGCATATCCGTGTGGCAATGCGGGCGAATTGCAGCAATCTGCACGCATCAATCGCCGGCAGCACCTGATTGCGCAATGTGTCTTCCCTGAGGGAATGCATGAATACGTGCCAGTCACACAGCTGCTTCAGGCCAATGCCGCTTGCGACTAGGTGGCGTTCCATGTGCAAAAGTAGCGCAAGCGCCTGATCCGGCTCCGACAAAACCGGTATCTGATGTGACTCCCAATGGATCACCTTGATTCTGCTTATTGCATCACACAGCTTATTGCGTATATAGTCTCCCGCTGGGCTGTCGGGAAACTCTGTTACCGCGTAATGCAGTTCCAGGTATACATTGTCCTTTTCAAAGCCAATATGAAAAGCGTGATCCGATTCATGCTCGTGAAAACCGTTTGCCTTTAACACATCCACAGCGTCTTGGCATTGCTTCCTGCGCACCAGCAGATCGATATCCCCCAATGACCGCAGCTCGGGATCTGGATATAACGCGGCGACACTTGTTCCCTTCAGGACCGCGCAGGGAATATCCGCTGCTGTCAGTTGAGCTATGATTTCTTCCTGGGCGCTTTTCAACTGATCGCCGCGAAGAACCGACCCAATGGTATAGTTTACCCATGCCTTTTGCAATTGCTCGGGCGGCCGCTGCAAAGCAGGGAGCAGTGCCGCCCCCTTATGAACAAGCGGCAGAATCATATGCTTCCGCGCGGCGCTTCCAATCTTTTCCCAATCAACATGACCCTGCAACTCAAAAGCCCTGTTGTTAAGAGCATTGCGCAAAAGAGAAAGAACTGCCATATCGGTTGATGAAATTTGTATACTGTTCATACATGATCCCCTGCCATGCGTACTTTCCCAAAGCCGGCTTCATCGGCCAGGTACACCCCGCATGCATTTCCAGATTGTACCCGCATCAGACAGATATGTCTTTGTAGCTTCCTGCCACATTTGCATAGGCAATGGACTTATCCCGATACAGCCTTTTACGCCTGTACACAACAGTGTCATGGATAATCCCCAAAGCGGCCAGCTCATCCTGCATATCGGCTCGCCCTACGCAATGGTATTCCACGCCAGCGTCTCGCATATCTTCCATGCGGTACATGTTGCGTCCGTCATATACAAGCGGTGTCCGCATCAGCCATTTGTATGCCTCGGGCTCAATGGACTTGATTTCATTCCATTCGGTAAACAGGAAGCATAGGCTGGCGCCGCGCAGCGCCTCCTGAGGATTATTTACGTACGTGATCCCATCCGGAAAAATCTTTTTGCAATTCTCCGCCCCGACAGGGTCGTAAGCGTATATCTCCGCTCCGTGCTCCAAAAGAAGCTTGATATTGTCTATGGAAGGCGCTTCCCGCATGTCATCCGTGCCGGGCTTGAATGTAAGCCCCAGCACCGCCACTTTCAGGCCATGGAAGGTAATCAGGCGTTTGGCGGCTTTCTTGAACAGCAGCGTTTTCTGTTCCTCATTGAGCGCCACGGCGGCTTCGACGGTTTTGAGCACGTACCCATGCTGCCTTGCAAGGTATTTCAAAGCCTTTGTGTCTTTGGGGAAACAGCTTCCGCCGTAGCCAACGCCGGCGCTCAAGAATTTGGCGCCAATGCGGGGGTCATAGCTCATACCCAAAGCAACATCCTGTACGTCCGCGCCTACCAATTCACAGAGATTGGCTATGTCATTCATATAGGATATTTTCAACGCAAGAAAATCATTGGCGGCATATTTTATCATTTCCGCGCTGCGCCGCTTTACGGATACAATCGGAAGGCCGAATGGTTCATAGATTTCCTTCAGCAGCTTTTCAGCCTTCTTGCTTTTGGTGCCAATCACTACCCTGGACGCATGC
Organism: Bacillota bacterium; assembly: GCA_023436585.1. Taxonomy (GTDB): domain Bacteria; phylum Bacillota; class Clostridia; order Christensenellales; family Aristaeellaceae; genus JAEWAH01. Next base: position 75,682 of record JAEZIN010000002.1, read on the forward strand.
AGCGTATCCCGAACCGCCGTGCCCTGCGCCAGAAATTCGGGATTGCTTGCCACTTCCACCCTTACGTCATGCACGAGAAAATCATGGATAAATTGCTCCACCTTGTCGTTTGTACCCACGGGCACCGTGGACTTCACCACCACCAGGCAGTCCTTCTCAATGCTTTCCGCGATCTGCCTCGCCACGGTGGCAATATAGCACAGGTTGGCCGATCCATCGGGCAACTCCGGCGTTCCCACCCCTATAAAGATCGCATCCGCCCTTTTGTAGGCAGACTGGTAATCGGCCGTGAATTCAAGCCTTCCAGACCGGAGGTTCTTTTGCATCAGTTCCTCCAAATCCTGCTCATATATGGGCGATACGCCTGACTGGAGCAGTTCAATTTTCCGCTCGTCCACATCCACACAGGTTACATGATGTCCTGCTTCCGCAAAGCATACGCCGGCCACCAACCCTACATACCCCGTACCGGATACCGCAATTTTGAATGACTTCATAGGGCAAGCTCCTTTCCTGTTTCAGCCGCGCTTGTATACAACTCTGAAATGATACCTTTTTTCAAGCCGTTCACTCGCTGATACCAATCCCAATACGCATGAAGGCCGGCTTCCAAATCTGTTTGCGGATGATAGCCCAGCACATCCCGCGCATGGCTGATATCGGCGTAGGTGATCTGCACATCACCCGGCTGCATGGGCAAATATTTCAATTTGGCTTCCTTTTTTATAACCCTTGAAATGGTCTGCACAAGCTCTGTCAGTGATATGGTGCGGCTTTCCCCCAGGTTGAAGATGTCGTACCGACCTTCCTGACTGACTGTCCAATCCAAGGCCTTCAGCACGCCATTCACTATGTCGTCTATATAGGTGTGGTCCCTACGCATGCTGCCATCCCCAAAGAAAGGAATCTCCTTCCCCTCACACATGAGCCGGGTAAATTTGTGTATCGCCAGGTCCGGGCGCTGGCGAGGCCCGTACACCGTAAAAAAACGCAGGCAGGCCACATGAATGCCGTACAGATGATGGTAGGCATGGCACAGCACTTCTCCCGCCTTTTTTGTGGCGGCATAAGGCGATATGGCCTTATCCACAGGGTCGGTTTCACAGAAGGGGACCTTTTTGTTATTGCCATACACAGAAGAAGAAGAGGCGAAGCATAACCGCTTCACCCCAAACTTTTTCATGCATTCCAGAACATTGACAGTACCGCCTAAATTGACTTGCGTATATAGCTGCGGGTTTTCTATGGACGGCCGCACGCCAGCATAGGCGGCCAGATGGATTACCGCATCAGGCCTGACCGCGTCAAAAATACGTTCCAAACAAGAAATATCGCAGATATCCCCCTCAAACATGCGGAAACCGGAACCTGTTTTCCGCCTTCCCGCCTCGATTTCACCAACGTTTCTCCTCTTTGCATCAGGATCATAAAAATCGTTGAAGTTATCCACTCCCGCGACATCCGCACCTTTGGACAATAAAGCTTCACAAACATGCGATCCGATAAACCCTGCCGCACCGGTTATCAAAATCATGAGTAAAACCATCCTCCTTTGCGTCAAGAGCCGCCGAACAGAGTACAGGAAAGAAAGGAAGCAGCACGCTTCCTTTCACAGCACGTTTTCTTTGTCAGCAGATCACAATCTTCGCAGGCCGATACATCGTATGCCCATAAATGTTGTGCTGCCAGTTTTGACCCCTTATGCCATCCGGGTTGATAATGCTGAAAGAAATGGCCGATTTCGCGCTGTCCAATCTGACATTCCTGTTTTCCTTGTCTTTCCCGTCTATCGTAATCTCGCCAACGTATATGCCATCCGGGATGTTATCGGTGGGGATGTACAGGCGTACCTGGTTTTCCCCCTTTTTTATGCAAAAGCTGTTCGATGTCGTTCCCCCGATTCTTGCTCCGTCTACATACTGGACCACAAAGCCAAACTTTGTATCGGCGTATTCCGCTTGCGCGCTGATCAAAACATCGAGTATGATATCTTCGCCTGTTTGAAAGCTGTTATTTTCCTTGTTCACGATATGCGCCTGCATCATACGAACTCCGGAGGTCGTTCTTGTTTCCACCCTCCGCTGCTTTTTATCCAGATCGAAATCCACCGATGTTTGTTCGTTCATCAGGCCCAGGTACCTGCTGATGGCGGTTTCAACGTCGCCGGCAAAAGACACCTTGCCATGATCCAATACAAGACAGCGTGTACAAAGGGTGCGGATCGTACTGATATTGTGGCTTACATACAACACCGTTCTGTTCTCCTGGGAAGCCGCCTCCCCCATGCGCCCCAAACACTTTTTCTGAAAATCCACATCGCCAACAGCCAGCACCTCGTCCATGATCATAATATCATTGTTCAAATGCGCCGCCACCGAAAAAGCCAGCTTGACATACATACCGCTGGAGTAACGCTTCACAGGTGTATCGATAAACTGCGAGAGTTCCGAGAATTCCACAATCTGATCGAACTTCTTGTCAATCTCGTTTTTTGTCATGCCCAGGATAGCGCCGTTCAGGTGGATGTTTTCCCTGCCGGTCAGTTCAGGATGAAAGCCCGTACCCACCTCCAGCATGCTGGCCACAGTTCCATTCAAATAAATACACCCCTTTGTCGGGGTCGTAATCCGGGATATCAATTTCAATAGCGTTGATTTCCCCGCGCCATTGTGCCCGATAATTCCAAGGGCTTCCCCCTTTTGCACATCAAACGACACGCCATCCAGCGCCAGAAACCTTTCGTTTGTATGTCTGACCACCGATCCAATTTTGGTGTTGGGGTTTTCCCTGCCTCTGAGTCTTGCCCACCAATTCTGCAAATCTTCCTGCAAGGTCGCGCCGCCAATGGCCCCGAGCCGGTATTCCTTGGACACATTCTCCACGCAAATAATGTTTTTCATATGCACACTCCAATCAGACTGTATCCATGAACGTTTTTTCAACCCGGCTGAATATAAGCACGCCAATGGTTAGCAAGACAAGCGTTGTCAGCCAGCTTATAGCATAATAATTCCAGTCAATCATCCCGATGCCCAAATACGCATAGCGGAACATGTTGATGATCGGCGTTACGGGATTGAGCATGTAGAGCGAATAGTATCGTCCGCCCGCGCCAATGGATGCCATTCTGAACATATCATAGGCCACAGGCGATGCGAACGACCACAGCTGTGTGCCAAACGCGAGAAGCATGGCCAAGTCTCTGTATTTCGTAGTCAGCGATGATATGATGGAACCGACCCCTAACCCGAGAAATAGCAGCTGAAGAACAATCAATGGCGTCATGAGAATATACAGGTTGGGATGCAGTGTATTTGTGGTGGCAACATAATAAACAAGGAACATAATCATAAAGAAGAATTGAATGCCAAACGAGATCAACTGAGAGAGGGAGGACGATATCGGCATCACAAGCCGCGGGAAATACACCTTACCGAGGATTCTGGCATTCCCTATGAACGTATTGGCCGAATGTGTCATGCAACCGGCGAAGAATGTCCAGATTATTGTTCCGCTCAGGTAGAATATGAAATTGGGAACACCTGTTACGCCCAGGCCGGCGATATTGCCAAAGAAAAGCGTATATACAACCGTCGTCAAAAACGGCTGAAGGATGGCCCACGCCGGCCCTAATATGGTTTGCTTGTACTGAGCGATGAACGTCCTGTATACAAACAGCTTTACCAGGTCTTTGTATGCCAGCAGTTCCTTTACATTAACGTCAAACCAACCGGTTTTGGGCCTGACAACTGTCATCCACTCAATTACGCCATCCTTAAGCATATGCTTTTCCATTTTGCTCAATTGTCACCATTCCATTCTCATTGATTATTTCCAGCCACATGTCCCCAATTTTTTGCGCGGCATACTTTTCTCTTGTCAGAACTGCATTTCTCGATAACTCTTGCGCCAGGGATGGATTCCCCGCTATTGCTTTCATGGCTTCATACAGCGCATGCACATCTCCCGGCGGTGTTAACAAACCATTTATTTGATCCTCAATCATCTCCCGCGGCCCGAAATTGCAATCCGTAGCAATGGTTGGCATGCCGATCGCCAAAGCTTCCATAACAGAGTTAGAGAAACCCTCCCAGTCTGACGAAGAAACAAACATCATGCAGTCTTTGATCTTGTCATGAATGTTTGGATCAAACCGGCATATGTGTGCGCGCTCCTGAATGCCAAGCGTTGCGATGTATGCGTTCAGCTCCATTTCGAGCTGCCCTTCCCCGTAGATTTCAAGCCTATAGTCTGGATAGTCCCTCACCAGCAATGAGAATGCATCTATCAGCAAGGGAAGATTCTTTTGTGGATGCAGCCGGCAGCAATTCACAATAACGTGCCTGCGCTCCCCATGATACGGCAAGGGCAGATCATCCCGGACCGGGTTCGGGATGATAACACATTTCTCTTGTATCTCCCTGCTAAAATACTCCTTGGCGCCTTGTGTCATCACAGCGCAATAATCTGCCATGGGGTAGTATTTATTGCGCAATATGTCGGTCTCAGGTGTTGCGTTTTTTGTTGGATCATTGCAATCCATCACGATATATTTGTTTCTTACGACATCCTTTATCCTATATTTCTCGATTACACGCATTACGGCAAGATAGCTGCTGACCATCATGGTAATAAATACGCTGTCGGGTCTGTGAAGAATATAGGAACGAATGGGCAGCGTATGGTTGTTCCGTTTTTGATAATGCGCCTGAATTGCTTCTGGCGTCATGCGTTTCAATGGTTTGATCTTCAGGATATTGCAAACGCCGTTTATCACAACGGCCGGGAATAAAACAAAGCATTCTTGCATGATGACCGCCAGTCTATACCGCAATTTCTCCATATCATTCCTGTATTGATACGTATCGCGGCATATGTATGTTACCTTGACGCGCTTATCAAGCTCATATGCTACATTGTTCTTTCCAAACAAGCCAACCTCGACAAAATGACCTTGGGAGGCAAAATAATTAGCAAGCGTGCATACCTTCCTTTCTGCCCCGCCGCCCCTCAGGTCATATTGCAAAAAGCAAATCGGCTTCTTGTTCGCTTTACCTATCATAAAAAGGTATCTCCTTTCTCATGGATTCACGCACAGCCATTTTTGCAGATAAGCCATAGCCTGATCTCTTTCAACTCGTAATTTCCCGTTTATCTTATCGAAGTCAATCCTACGTTTCATAACAGTCCCTATGTCCAGCCCGTTTACAATCCTATCCTCCAAACCAAACTGGTGCAGCAAATAGAGCAGTTTACTTTTGTTGCCATTCCTGATAAAAGTACAGAACGGTACGTTGCAACGGATTGAAAATACGGTACCATGAAAAGTATCTGTCACCATATAAGCGGCATGCTTAACATACTGCAGCACCGCAAAAGGGGAGGCGATAACCTGCACATCGCACCAGCTTTGAAAGCAGTTAACGCACAAAATTTTTAGGTTGTTGGATCTGGCAAATTTTTTGACTTCCATCATCTCGGCCTTGTTCTCCATCCGTAATGTGTACGCATACACCATGAGATATTTGAAGTCAGGTACCACAAAGGATTCATCCGTCGGAAAGTTCTCAAACAATAAGACAGGATCCACATGAACCGCCGGTGAATTGCCGGTCAGCTCCTTTACCAATTCATACGTGTTTGCATCTCTTACGGAGAGGGCGGAAAATTGCCCTAGCAAACGGGCGGCATGTTCCTTTTCGCGAATTAACTCCAACTCTTTCACCGTAGTTTGTCCGCATGATGCGGCGTAGGAAATGATGGCATTTGCATTGATTTTTTCTCCAAGCAATGACCATGGAATATTCGCCTTTCCGTCGGAAAACTGGCATATGTTAAAGACCTCGTCGCTTCCAATGATTAACAAGTCATAATGCTTGCTTCCGGGTAAAATCAGCGTATTGTCCAGCCCTAACAATGTTTGATATTGGGTAATGGAATCTCTGAAAATCCCGTTATTTTTTTTCGCCCGATTGATTTTGCGGTATCTGGGCAGTATCGAATGCTTTACATGGCGCAGTATGCGCTTTGCATAACCGCCTTCCTTGGGTGATATCTTTTTTGCTTCCAACTCGTTATTGAAGTCGATGAATTCAACATCATGGCCGAAGCGCTTAACAATTTCGTACAATCCATACGCCTGCAGGAATGATCCGTTATTTTTGATCCGCTGCATGGAGAGAATCGCAATTTTCATATCCTTCACTCCGCTTATTCATTTGCAATAATAACCCCTGCGCTTGTAAAGATTTTTTTGCAAAATGTTTCTCGATGGCCATCAAGCCGTAAAGTATTCTGTATTGTTCAAGAAACATCAGTCTGCAATACAACCGGTACCGTTTTCTCAAGCGTTTTTTTTCAACCTGCGCATACTGTGTTTTCAGAAAACCATCCTTGCTTATTTTTTTCACATACATGGCGAAATGTGTTTTTACCTTGTCGGATGGCACGCTTGAAAAGCAGCCCCTTATATGGTTTATAATGCTGTTAATCCGTTCCGCATACGCCTTTTGCTCTGTGTCGTTGCCAAGCTGCCACTGTAAAAGGTAATAATCATCCCTTTCCCATAGCAACCGTTTTTGTTCATAAAAAGAAACCGGCGCTTTATACGTAATACTGCCGGCGGTTTTTCGATAACAGTACAGCACTTCATGCAAGTAAACAATGGCTTGCGCCGCATCCAATATGGGAAGCGATTGGAAGACATCCTCGCCCATCCGCAGCCCACTCCACTGTTGATAGTCAACATCAGAATCAATCAGGCTCCTGTGTACCGCTTTGGTGCACATGCTGTTCATGTTGCAATTTTGAAATCTTTGACGGAAGACATCTTTCCTGTCTTCTCCCTTATAGACTCGGTTCTCCTCAAGCTTCAGGTCAAAAATCTGAATGCTGCCATCAAGCTTCATACATTTCAAATCGTATAAAATCAAATCGCAGCCGGTGCTTATGATCGTCTGCTTCAAAGCTGCCAGCGCACCCTTTTCCATCGTGTCGTCGGCATCTACGCAAACAAACCATTCTCCCTTGGCCGCCTGGAACAAAGACCTCCTTGTAAGCAACTGGCCCTGGTTTTGCTCTTGATGAATCGTACGGATTTTATCAGGATACTTCTGCGCGTATGCGTCGCATAATTCTCCGCTTGCGTCTTGTGAGCAATCGTCCGCAAGAATTACCTCAAAATCTTGCTCAGACTGCAATAGGATGGATGCAAGGCACTCGTCCAGGTATTTCGCAGCGTTATATACAGGCACCAATACGCTGAATAGCATAACCCTTATCACCCTTGCCCTTTTTCCTGCTCATGAAAGGCAGCAGTCTTTTATAAAGCAATAAAATCATCCCTGGCCTATTCCCTGCGACCAGCTTGCAGCAAATACGGCTTACCCTCCCCAGCGCAGTATTGTCTGCCGCTTTGCATTCCCGCTGCCATAATGGATCCTTTGCCAGTTCGCAAATAAACCGCTTGAAGTCCCTGCTCTCTTGTTTGGTTACCGCGCAGGCAATATTCCCAACAACTCCGCACAACTGCTTTATGTGCTTTGTACAGATCAGTTTGTTTTCAGACCCGCCAAGCTTCCATAGTTCCCTGTACCGTGTCTCTTCCTGGTATACGGTTCTCCTTGATCCAAATGCTGCCAGATAGGACGCATATCCCTTTTTCTTGGTGATGCTGTTCTCATTCCACCGATAATAGATCAGCGGTTTATCGATGAAAACAGGGCATCTGGCATTGTGCAGCAATGGCAATGACTGAAGATGATCCTCCATCAAGCTGACATTCTTCCACTGGCGATAGTCTGTTTCAATATCGACGATATCCCTTCGCGCCGCCTTCTGGTAAATAGCGGTGAGATAACCGCCGGCCAGGAATTGCATATATAGCGCATGCTTTGCATCGCCTTCGAACTTCTGCCCGTCTGTGAACGGCAGCTTAGAATGGATACTCCTATCGGATGTATCCTGCCGGCCATACACGATTTTATACAGTACCAAATCCGCCGCGTTTTCTTCGGCCGCTTTCCTGATGGACGACAGCGCGCCTGGCAGCATAAAATCGTCCGAATCCAAGTGCACGAACCACTCGCCGGCTGCCGCCTTGATCGCTGCCCTTCGTGTCAGCAGCAAGCCTTCATTTTCTTTATGGATAACCCGAATTTTCCCAGAATAATGCACTGCGTACTCATCACAAATCACGCCGCTCCCATCCGTGGATCCGTCATCGACCAGGATGATTTCGAAATCCTGTTCGTCCTGGGACAAAACGGATTCTACGCATTCTCTGAGCCACTTTTCGACGTTGTAAACAGGGATAAGAATGCTAAATAACATACTGCTTCACTCCAAACCGCAGAATAGCATGCATTTTTACCAAATCTCTATTATGCTATGAACCCTATGCCTTCTGCTGTTTTTTCTCGTATATCGGTCAATTTATCGGTCGGCAGGCTTCCTCGTGTAGCATAGGTTGCATCAAATACTGGGGACGTGTCTAGCAATTTTCTTTGCTTATCCAAATAGGTTTCACTTGAACATATCCTGCGTGCCGGATTGCCTGCCGCCACAGTACTGTCAGCAATATCACTGGTCACTACACTGCCGGCTCCGATAATTACATTGTTGCCGATTGTTACACCTGGCAGAATTACCGCATTCGCTCCGATAAAAACATGATCACCAATATTCACCTGTGCTATCTTTGTATAGTCCAGAAACATTTTTGTGCTGGCGTCATGGGCCAAAATGCATACGCCATTCGCTATCGTTACATGATTGCCTATCTGTATCAAATAACAGTGGGAAGGATCAATAAATGTGTCATTCCTTCTGGAGAAGTGATTACCAACTATCAAACCGCGCCGAATCAGGTCATCCAGTGGCATCTGCCCCCTAAGCTTCATAACGAATCGTTTCACAAGGCTCATGCCGCCCATATCATTCACCTCCAGACCATATGCCCAGATACTCCTTGCAAACGCCAATATTATCCCAGGAGGACATATCCACATATTTTTTCACGGTACCGTGCGCTTTTCGGTATTTGAGTATTTCTCTTGCCCAGTATCCGGCGTCATGATTAAGCGAAATGAACCTGCATAGGCCGCAATCTGCGGCGCGTGTCACACTATCCGACAGGAAGCATGGAACACCCATGGCTTGCGCTTCCAGGGCGACGTTTGGCAATCCCTCCCGAAGAGACGGTATCAGCATATAATCCGCTTCAGACAACTCCTTGGGGATATCCGAATCCTTGGGGAGGATCGTCACAAAGTCCCGCAACCCATATTTTTCGATTTCACTCATCATGCAGCCAAAATAATCGGGCTCATCCAGCGAATATCCAATCAAAGTAAGCTTCGCGAAAGGATCCCTTTTGCGTATTTCATGCAAAATACAAATAGATAAGATCTGGTTTTTGCGGCGCGAGAATGTTCCCACCTGTATCAAATGTATCCCCTTGTGGGGAACAGACCTGTATTTATTCGGATCGAGGCGCTTTAGGCTGATGGTTGGATTTTTGATTACCCGCCCCCCATATGCGCCAAACAAATATTTTGCGGCATCCTCTGATACCGCCAACTTTACGGTGGCGTTCTTTTCGATCCGGCGCGCGCACCACCCAAAATACCATTGAAAGAAAGGATGCATCCTCCTGGGCTGATCTACATGGCTCTGGGAAATCCTTACGGGAATCTTTGCAGCCCTTGCGGCTTCCATCGCTGCGGCACAATAAGACATGGACTTGCAATGTACCGCATTGTAATCCCGATGTTTTTTCAAGAAATGGGACAGGCGTATCCGAAAATACAGATTGTTCAGGATAAGAAAAAAAGCCGCCGCGGCCTTGCTATGCCCTTCATGCAGAGGAATGCGGTGTATCGCTCCATAATCGGAAAAGGCTGCTTCATGAAACCCGACTTTTTTCGTATGGACCAGCACATCGAATGATGCTTGCTCCGGGGTTATGTTTTGTGCAAAGTTTACCACCCCGGACTGCACGCCGCCGATCTCCATGGAGCCAAGAATGAAAAGTACTTTTAGCGGTTTCATGATTCCAGTCTCATTTCATTGTCTTCAGTTTTTGCGTACAGATTCCCCGCGCAGATGTAGGAAAATATCATGGCGTTCCACCAGCCGTACGACCCAAACATATCTACCGAAAGCCCTGCAACAATCATCAGCACGATACACGATAACCCCAGTGCATTTCCATCCTTTTTTGCTTTGCGTACCATATACGCAACAAAACGGCCAATGAGTATCACGGAAACAATGCCGGCACTGCAAACCATCGCCAACAGATCGTTATGAACAGCGTGCGGCCACTTTGTCTCATAGAACGCGCCATATGCCGTCATATGTGCGCCGTATCCAAAGCCGTACGCAATGCCCCAGAACCAATTGCCAAGCATGCTTAAATACCTATTCCAGATGTCGGTCCTGCCCGACGCTCCTTTCAACTCATCCATGGATGTATATCTGCTGATTAAGTAATCGCCCATGACGGAATCACTCGAAGTCAGGTAAATGATCAACAGGAAAAAGCACAATAGGATCAGCACCAAAGCTCCCCGTTTTCTTTTCCTATGCCGGCTAGTCTGCAAAAAATAGCACAGGCTTGATATGATTACGGCAATCAGGGCTCCCCTGGAGCCTGTTGCGATAATACCGGTGAAAATAAACAGGGCCGCTGCCAGTGATAGGAGCTTGCCCATTCGTTTACTGCTTAACGAGAAAATATTGATGGCAAATAATATCGCTATCCCAAGATTTGCGGACAGCAAATTTTGATCTGATGAACTTCCATTGAGCCCCAGTGAAAATGTGGAACGCTTTGACAGGAGGTTGGCCTGCTGCCCTATCAGTACAAACGAATAAAACACGCATGCCCCGATCAAGGCGATATGGAACAACCGCTTTTCTTTTTCATTCCAACGCCAGGAACAGCAAATGACCGTGAATAGAATGTAACTGAATGTGCTGAAAAGAGAAGTAACCGTATTTGCCCTGGAGTAGGACCAAATAATTGTGATTGCAATCCAGCAGACAAATGGCGCTATGGACCGAACCAGCGCTTTGTCATAGAACAATCTCCCTCTCCTGGCAATCATGTGAAAGCAGATGGATACCATCACCAGCAAGGATACATACTTGTTTATGGTGGTCCCTCTGCCTGTTGATAATGCTTGATGGATTGGTGTGATGGCTATATAAAAAGCAAACAGCACCGCATCAAGATGAATTTTACTTATTCGCCGGGCCACACTGACTGTATACATCATATCAAGCCCCTTGGCTTATTCCTGCCAGATATTCCGCCCATTGACGAAAGATACGTTCGGAGCGGAAATTTTCAGCCCTGGCCCTTGCCTTGGTACTGAGTTCTTCCACAAGACTTTTATCCGATAGCACCTTCATCATTTGCTCGGCAATGGCGTCCACGTCATGAACCGGAACAATAATGCCATATTCGCCATACAGCAGCAGTTCATTCACTCCTCCCCCGGAGCAGTCGGTGGATAGGCAAGGCGTCCCCAAGGCCATGGCTTCCATAAGCGCATTGGGCAGGCCTTCATATTCAGAGGCCAGAACAAACAGCTTCGCGTCATACGTCTTGGCGGCAACATCGTCCACCCTGCCCGGAAGAAAAACGCGGCCCTCAAGCTTTAAATCATGAACCAATTCCTCCAGACTGTCACGGCATGGGCCATCCCCGTAAATAACCAGATTATCGGTCACCTTGTCATATATCTGCTTAAATGCTCGGATGATATCTTCATGCCTTTTCATAGGAATCAGCCGGCCGACCGAAACAATGTTTCTCCGATCGGCGGTTGCATACTGCATGAAAAAGCGTTCATCCACCTGATTGAACAAAAGAACGGCCTTTTCCTGAATCCTGCGGGGAAACCATGCCATCTCCTCCCTTGTTTGAAAAACCACGCCATCCGCCAAACAGTACAGTTTCCGTGCCAGAAGGCGGTATAGGAAACTGCTGTATTCTTTATTTGGATCACTGATGATCGTAATGACCGTTTTTGTATTGGTGCCGGCAGAGGCTATGATTGATCTGAAATTTGCTTCCGGGGATGTGGATAGCAGCAGGTCGGGCTTTTCAGCCTTGATAATGCTCCTGAGGGCATTGGTCCGGCTGATGTTCCGCTTCAAAAATGATTGCTTTGTTTTTCTATCTTCCATGGAATACCGCTTTATTTCATCCCTCAGGGGATATTCCCATTCCTCATCCGTAAATGAAGTCACAAAAACAACACGGTAATTATCCTTGGCAAACATGTTCGCAAGCGCTGAAAAAACGCGTTCCGCGCCGCCACGGCAAAGAGAATTTACGTAAAACAGGATGCTTTCCATTATAATACCTCCATCAGCAGCACTTAGGACCGATACATGAGTCTCCTATATTGCGTGATACTGCCTTGCCGGCATAGATGCATGCTTATCGTGCAGATCAAGATAAAACTGTGTCATTCTCGATGCCAGATCACCGATATCGAATCCCGCTTTCTTGATTTGGGCCGACATGTCTTTACGCTGCGCGGGCGGCAAAAGCGAAAGTGCTTTTTCAGCCCATGATTCGGGCGTCTTCTGTACGGGCATTCTGTATATCTGGTTGGTGATGTCAACCTGGGTTGTGATATTGTCTGAAATCAGGCAGGGCAAACCTGATGCCTGGGCCTCAATCAGGGTAACCGGCAGGCCTTCATATAATGATGGATACACAAAAACATCCATGGCCTGCAGCACTTCATTTACATCAGCGCGTACACCTGCGAAAATCACATTGTCCCGTAAAGAGAGCAAGGATGCTTTCTTTTCTACGCTCTCCCTCAGTTCCCCATCCCCCACAAGAAGCAGCCTGCTGTTTGGACAGGCTTTATGAAGACAATGAAATATATCTATCAGCATGCCATGGTTCTTTACAGCACAGAACCTTCCGACATGCCCGATTACGATCTCCTCTTCCTTTATGCCAAAGAGCTTGCGTACTTTCGTTCTTGTCTCTTCCGAAAAGCAGTACAGCTTGCTATGGATAGCATTCGGGATTACATCAAATGGTCTTATGCCCCTGTAGAGCCATTCGCCTGATTGCACTGAGCAGGCAAGCAGATAATCCGCCACATAGGGAAGCCGCAGCTGAAACAATCTTTTTCCCAAAGCAGCCGCACTCTTGCCGCCAGATGTGCTATGGCCATGCGCAATGGTCACTCTCCCATGCTTTTTCGCCCTTTGCAGATAAATGGAAGCCGTGTTGTACTGATGGCCGTGAACAATGTGATATTCGGGATGTGACTTAAAAAACGTATCGAGCCATCTGCAATATGCCAAATGGTTGATTATGTTGTACCTTGGCGCGCGATATATTTGCCCGCCCAACCTTCTGATTTCTTCATCATAATCACACGCCTTATCCGTATGCACCAGAAAATCAAACTGAATGATGGATCGGTCTATCGCACGGTACAGATTCATTACCATCGTCTCGGCGCCGCCGCGATCAAGGCGCCCCAGCACGTGCAGCACATGTATTGTTTCGGTCATTGCGTTTGCTTCCCTCATACTCATTTCATCCTTAGGTGATATCAAAGACCCAAGGTATAAGCACCAAAGAGCCGGGCTAGATGCTTGCCGCTATCCTTTCCGTTTCTTCCGCATAAGCACGAACCACAATGTTTCGGTCAAACATGCATTCCATCCTTGCCCGTCCATTAAGACCCATATCCCGCTTTTCTTCCCAGCTGAGGCTTAGGAATTTTTCAATGGCCTCAACCAGCGCGCCTTCATCCTTGACCGGCACCACATACCCGCTTATGCCGTCGTCCACGCATTCCCGGCAGCCGTTCCTGTTGGTTGTTATGATTGGCCTGGCGCTTGCCGCGGCCTCCAGCAGCACATTGCTCATGCCCTCCGGATAGTAGGATGGATGCACAATGCAAGACGCCATCCGGTAGAAAGGCCGCAAATCCTTCTGCTCTCCGTGATACATCATATATCCAGCCTTCTGGACCTCCTGAAGATTCCCCAGATACTTTTCGTCGTCACAATAGCCGCAAATATGGAAAAGCACATTTTTGTGCCGGCCCCAAATCTCCTTCGCCGCTGCCATATATAGGTCAATGCCCTTTTCCTTCATAATTCGGGCTATAAACAGGAAATGCACGGTATCTCCCTCGGGATATGGCATTGCCTCATGCACTTTGAGATTTACGCCTGATCCTGGCAGCAGTCTTGTTCTTGATTGCCTGGAAAGCATATTGTGCTCCCAAAAGAAATGTTCGTTTTCCTCGTTTTGAAACAGAACACAGGCAGCATTGGATACACCAGCTTTATAGAGCCTGGTTGTAAACATTTGCAGGCGCCCGGGATACTCCACCGCAGTACCCAAACCGGTGATGTTTGGAAGATACTTGATTCCAAGCAGCCTGCAGGCCATGCCGCCATAAACATTCGGTTTAATATTGTAAGAAAGAACCACGTCCGGCTTTTCCTTACGGAGAATATGAAGATAACGTAAAAACAGCCCCACATCCTCTACGGGGTTTGTTCCCTGGCGCCCGATGGGCAAGTTGATTAACCGGCATCCCAATGCCTCCAGCTCATCCTTGAGCTTAAGAAACTTGCATACCACAATGACTGTGTGCCCGCTGGCAATATGGTGAGCAATGATCTCACGCCGCAGGTTATAGGTATACGTCGTATCATTGGCCAGGATCACAATCTTTAGTGCATTCATTTTACGCGCTTTCCGTGCCGCTCACTTTGGCATCTTCCTTGATCGCCGTCACTTTTCCCTTCTCAATCCCCTCGGTGCTGTCCTTCATTAACAGCACCTTGGCAGTTGCTATCATCAGCCGCAGATCCTCCACCATAGACATATTGTTGATGTAGATAAGGTCCATTTGAAGCTTGTCATATGGCTCGGTGTTATACTTCCCATAAATCTGTGCGTAACCGGTCAGGCCAGCCTTTACTTGCAGCCTGAGTGAAAAAGCGGGTATCAGCTTCTCATACTGCGCGGCAATCTCCGGCCTTTCCGGTCTGGGGCCGACGATCGTCATGCTCCCTCTGATAATATTGAAGAGCTGGGGAAGCTCGTCCAAACGGATCGCGCGGATGACTTTTCCCACCGGGGTAATGCGGTCATCGTTATCACCAGCCAAACGGGCAACTCCATCTTTCTCCGCATCCACACGCATGCTTCTGAACTTGAGGATCATAAATTCCCGGCGGTCCTGTGTTATGCGCAGTTGCTTGTACAATACCGGACCGCCATCGTACAGCTTGATGGCCAGCGCGGTTATCAGCATGACAGGGCTTGTGAGTACAATCCCAATCAAAGAGAAAATGATGTCAAAAACCCTCTTCGCAAACAGATACGAAAAAGAAGGCGATGCCCGATTGATTCTCATGACCGGCACGCCAAATACCCGCATATGCTTCGCGCCTGACATGATAATGTCCCCAACATGAGGCGCTATGTAGCCCTGTACGTCGTTGCTTATGCAGTACTTGGCAATACCATTGCGCAAAGCCGCGTTGACACCTAAAACGAATATCGCCGCATACCCCTTGACTTCACAGATCAACTGATGGATGTCGCCTGGATCCTTGATATACTTTTTTACATCAAACTTATCCGAAAAATACTTTATCTGCTCCAACCGGTGTAAATCGCTTTCTCTGCGATAAATAATCACCGTTTTTTGAGGCGGGTGAATATGAAAATAATACTTGTTGGCCATAAGCCCCCATGCCGTATTCCAAAGTGTCTGAACCAAAATTAATCCAAGCAACGGAAGGAGATTCAGAAAATGCGCCCAGCAGAAAGATGTCACCATATAGACCATTGCTGCACTCATCAACTGGGATAAGAAATGAGAAAAGACCAATTCCGACACATTCATAATGCCCACATCAAATGCGTGGCAGGTACGGCTGAGACCAATCGTAAGAATCGAATAAAGCATCCAAATCATGGGTGTGCTGCTTGCATTCATAAAGCTGCTGGTAATACCCGGATAGAACATCCACCAGCAGACGAAAAATAAAGAGTTGGTAACGGCAAGACTCAGCAGCATCAGAAGGCACATTGCAACTGATTCCTTATGCCAACTGTTTAGCGGCATATTTGCCTGATCTGCATCATCATGCGCTTTGTAGCGTGATGTAAAATGCTTAAGAACGCTTCTGTCTGTCTCCATTCTTAACACCCCCATCGTACCTTTCGAATCCCGCTGCCGTTCATTTGTTTGCCGTACAATTCATAGCAATGCCACAATACGTACAAATCCAGAGCCAATTGATCATGATCAGGTCAGAACAATTTCGGCACTTGTCATGCTGCTACACTTTGATCGCCGCAGTGTTTTGCGTTTCTGGTCCCACCCATTCAAAGGCCATCCACACCCTTCTTGTGATGCCCTCAAATGCAAACTCTATATTGGCCCGCTGGCGCTGTTTGTTCACCATCCGGATGACGCCGCCAAGGTCCTTCATAGGTCCATCCACCACCACAATGCGGTCACCTTCCCGCAGCGCCCTGGATTCGCGGATCACCCCGCCGTATTTGAACAACCACTGTGCTATTTCCGCATCCCGGCCATATAACTGACGCTGGCCCGAGTCATAGGACAATAACCTATGCATATGGTGAACACCGGAAAGCTTTGGAAAAGTATCCTCATCGGTATACAGAAATACATAGCCCGGAAAGAGGGCCTGCTCCTTGCGGGAAGCCATCCTGCCCTTCCACTCCAGCCTTATGAGCGTAGGGGCCAGTGCAGTAAGTCCCGTCTCCTGCTGAATCTGCCTGGCAACGCCGGCCTCCCGGCCTGTGGTGCATTGCAGGCAATAACTGTGGCCTAAGGCTTCCATGGCACACCGCCCTTTCAATCATTTTGTTTGATATGGCTGATACTTTGCAGATGGTGCTTAAAAATGCATATAGCTTCGCCCTTCTTGCTCCTAATCAGGAGAAGAAGGAATGGAAATTGTATGTGCGCCGCCGCTGCCGTCAGACAATCCGTACTGGCCAGCCCGTTGTGGCGTTTACTTGATTAAGAAGGTGACAAGCCAGAAAATCTGTCTGCAGCGATGCGTTCCCTTTGCAATTGACCCTGAAGCCTTCGAAGAACAAACCGCATCCGCCTGTAATCCTGGGGGTGATGGGCATCCGAGGCAATGTAATCAATCCAACCTCTTCGCTTAAGCTTCTCCGCTGTTCTCCGCTCTTTATTCCAAGGTGGCTTTAAAAATGCGCAGGCGCCGACCTGGATTTTACATCCGTGCTTCCTTATCTTGCCAATTATCTCCAAATGTTCCTGAATGTACACATATCGTTCCGGGTGTACAATTACTGTGTGATATCCCTCCCGGGCAAGGCTTCCCAGTACCCGGTTCCATTGGGGAAAAAGGTTAAAGCTATCCAGCTCAAGTAACAGGGTTTTTGTACCGGTAATACAATAGCGGCCAATATCCGAAAAGGGTAAATCCAGAAGCGCCTGATACCATATCTCATATCCTTTTAGCAAACGGATACCGGCGGCCTGGGCATAGGGCTGCAACCAGTCAAACTCTTCCGCGATTCGGGAGAGGTCCTCCTTGAAATGTCTCAGATGAGGCGTGGCCACCAGGATATCTACACCGGCGGCGCGGGCGGCAGAAAGCATTTGAAGCGCCTGCCTGTGAGATCTTGCGCCGTCATCTACCCCTGGCAGAATATGCGCATGAATATCCAGCATGAACCCACCCCTTTGCAGGTCTGTCACATTTCCTGCGCCGTCTTCTTATTTATAGTGGTCTGATCCGTCTTTTCCGCGCCATAGGCACGCTTGCTTCCATAGAAATGTTTTCGGGCCCTGGGATGCTCTACATAATTCAAGGCTGCCCCGAGGATATTGGAATTGGCTTTGCGCAGCTGCTCCGCTACGTCTTTGATGACGGTCCGGTCACTCATACCGCACCCTATTACCAGGAGTGATGCATCCATTTTGTTTGCCAATGCGGCCGCATCAATGAAAAGGCCCAAAGGGGGCGTATCAAAAAGAATCACATCATATGCCCGCTTGACGGTGTCCAGAAATTTGTCAAACACCTCAAAGTTTACGATTTGGGAAACTGAAACCAGGCGATGCCGGGAATCAATAAAGTGAATGTCCGGATTGCTCGTTTTGCATATGGCCTCCTCCACCCTGGAATGGCCCACCAGATAGTCGAAAAGATCATTGCGGCCACGTGCCCCTAGATACTGTCCAATGCTGGGATTGCGCATGTCCATATCCACAACAAGCACGCGTTTGCCCAAATCCGCAAATGCTTCTGATATAAGCAAAAGCAGCGAACTTTTCCCTTCTCCCGCAGTGCTGGAGGTGACAAGCAGCGTCCGGATCGGGTTGGCAATAGAAGCAAACTGCATGTTTGTGACCAAAGCTTTAACATTTTCCTTAGTCATAAACGGAATGCCCCTGGAGAGCATTTCGCCCGGCAGCCTATTATGCAAAAACCGCTCGAGTTCTTTTTTATAGTTCTGGATACCGGCGAGCACAGGAAGTCCCAGTGTGTTTTCCACCGCATCAGCGGAGCGCAGGGTAGTATTGAGCAGTTCTATGACCAGCAAAATGCCAATAATAAGCATGAGGCTTACGGCGCCGGCCAGCAGTGTCTTTTTCATTGTAGTCATGCCATTTGCTCGCGAGGGCAGCGTTGCCGCCTCAACTACCTTCACAACATTCTTTTCCATGAGGATCTGTATATGCTCAATGAATACTTCGCTTACAGTGTTGGCTACATCCTTACACAGCTGCCGATTGCGGCCGGAGGCTGAAACACGAATGAAAAAGGTATTTGTAACATTGGCATTAATGGAAACGGAGTAAAATTCGGCTCTTTCAATACCCATTTTTTCTATTGCTTTATCCAGAATTGCCGGCGTATTAATCAACACCATAAAATAATTGGCCAATTGCTCGCTTGCATTTATTTCAAATCTGGTTTGCTGAAGACTGTCCATGTAAACAAGCAGCACAGACAACGTGGCCTGGGCAGTATATACATCCGGCTGCTGCTGAAAATAAAACCCCGCGGCGCCAGTCACAAGTATGCAGAAAGCAACGATTATCCACCATCGCTTTTTCAGCGTTTTGATAATATCCTTGAGCGACAGTTCCTGCATGATTTCACTCCCTGTGCCCATCTTTCATCCGTTAGGGAAGAAAATGAGCTTGTCTGTTGCTGGTCAAGTTCAGTATAGTGAGTTTCCGTATTCTGGCAAGTGATGAAGAATGTCTGTTTTTGAAAGCTTATGGTTTATTGCTTGAAGTTTCAGCCTTATCACTTACCATGTTCAAGCTTCGCGATAGTAGTATTTACCATTGCAACAAATCCATACATGCGTAAATGCGGCATAAAAATCCGCCCGCATAGTTCATCCTGCCATCGCCGTGCGGAAAAATTTGAGCCTGATTTTGTTGTTCGTGTACTTGTCTCCCGGCCCAGCCGGACTATCTGAAATTCACATCTACCTCGTTGATCATACGGTCGGCATACCAATACTGACCGGATACCCAGGCCGGCTTGCCGATTCCATCAAACAATTCGTACAACGCGTCGCCCTGCCTGCGGAGCTCCTTTGCCGCGGCGGTCATGCTCTTTGTATCCCTTTCAGACATGGAATCAGCCGCCTGGTCAAAAGCCTCAACCGTCTTCCCGTAGGCTCTATCAAATAGGTCCAGCACTTCCTTTTGTTCGGTACTCATAGTGGCTGCATCCTGCCTGCTTATATCCTCCCTCATCAGCTTGGCAATGGATATGTACCTGACAACAGCAAATCCGTTTGCCATCAGCCACTTTGTATAAGCATAGGATACAAATTCCAGTTCGGGCACATCCGTGCCATATACCTTTTTGATAACCTCCCGGCGGCTCTTTTGATCGGTAAATGTAAAGTTCCAGCCATTAAGCGCGGTTCTGTATTTGCCGGTGATCACATGCGATCCGATGGTATCAAGATCAACCTTCATGGCAAGGGGCAAGTAGGTCAGCATCTGCGCCAGGCTCATGTTTGTAAAGAAACCATCTTTTCTGTTCTGTATTGCTTTTAACGCGCTTGCAAGGCTGTCTTTATCGCCCAACATTTTTTTCAGAATGGTGATAATAAGATCCCGCTGCCTGGCTGTACGGCCAAGATCGTTGGCGTTTTCCGTCGCGTTTCGCCTTACACGCAAGTAATCCAGGATTCCTTTGCCATTCAAATGCTGCATGCCCTTGTGATATTTCCCATATGACCCCGAATAGCTCATATCCAATTTAAAGTCCACACCGCCTATGGCATCACCGATGTCCGCCATCGCCTCCATATCCACAGCGCAATAATAATCAATCCTGATGCCGCCAAGCACCCAGGACGCCGCCTCACACGCCTTTAGGAATCCTTCCTCAGTTTTTCCGCCACCGCAATTGATGGCAGCATTCAATTTGTATATTCCTTGGATTCTCGGAACATAAGTGAGGGTATCCCGGGGCAGGGATACGAGGTCTATCTTACTGTCATCAAAGTTTACAGCCGCCACAAGAATGGCATCCGTATGATAGTCGCGGCCCTTTGCCACGGCGGCATCGCTTTTGTCAATCCCAAGCAAAAGAATATTCTTGATGTTCTTATCCAATTCCAGATAGGAAACCGGCTGCGGATCAATCAGCGGATTATGCTTTCCCGCATTTTCGGCCATGGCTGATGATGCAGTCTGCAACAGGATGCAAAGAATCAAGATAGTTGTCTGGATAAGTTTTTTCATGTCCATCGGCTCCTTGAAATCGCATAATATCATCCATGTTCCAAGTAGGTATTCTGCCCCTCTTCATAAAGCACCAAATCATAATGTACCGCCTGTTATGCGATAATAGGATCAAAATCACTTCTTGTTTCATAAAAGCACATAAAAATCCGCAAGCACTGATGTCACGCCCGCGGAGATTTTTACTGGCCGAGAAAAAAGCTGCCGTGCCGGAGAAACTCCACGGCACGACAGCATGCTATATTTTTTTCACGATAGGATAGGAAAACACATGCAGCACATTATCGGAGCAGGTCGGCATAATCCATTATGATCTTCATCGTCCTTGCGATACCGCTCTCCTTGGAGACCCTTCTCCACAACCCGACATACGCATGGAACCATGCCTCCAGTTCGCCGGCCAGCACCTTTCCGGTTTTTGCACCTGCCGTCTGGCCGTAAAAAACATGGCCGATACAGACTGCGATTTCATTCCAGATGCGTATGCCTCCGGCGGCGATATCCAGTGCCTGCAGAATAGTCCGCTTCTTCTCCGGCATGGAACGCGATGCTTTTCGCAGCGCATTCACGGCCTTTTCCAGTGCGCTGTTGGCGGCGGGAACTTGCTTAAGGTTTACTTCTCCAAAGAGTTCCTTCCGCTTTTGCGCAGTATCCGCCTCGATCCAGCGAACCGCATGGGACCAATCAAAGACCTCGTGGTCGGACAGGGCGGTGAAGCCCTCCATAAAGCGCTCGGAAACATCCCCATATTCCAGGCGGGAAATGGTGCGGTTAATCTCCTCAAAGCCCACCGCTGCGGCATTCCAGGAGAATGCCGCGCCATATAGAATACCTGGAATGGAGAACCAGGGATGGTTGATGTGCCCATAATCGCCCCAGTCGGTGTTCAGGTGGCCGATGACTTTATACTTACGCCCGTGGGCGCACATGACGCGGTTGTTGTCATAAGAGGCGCGCACAAGGGGTATCCAGCGATTCCAGGCGCACACGCCCGGGCAGGCATACTGGGTGGCGCCTACTTCGGCCAGGGTTTGAATTTCATACTCCCGCTGGTTAGGCAGATAGCCCCAGTTCAGGCAAATGGTCTCCTTGGGAAGAATGTTATAAGCCTCTTTAAAGCGCACTACAATATCGCCCCAAAACATGGGCGTATGCCCACGCGCGACCAAGTGCTCACACAATGCTTTGACATGGTTCATGTATAGCGTGCGCTCGCCCACTTCCTGCGTAAGTTTTGCGCTGCGGCCTTTGCCCAGGTCGAACGTCTCGTCTGCGCAGATGTTGAACTTGCGAGAGGAGAATAACTGCATGTACTCGTCGATCATGCCAAGTATGAAGGGGAGTGCCCTTTCGCTGGATACGTTCAGGGTATGGTGATCCATGACGTTGGCAAAGGTGAAGGGATACTTTTCCCCATCCGTAAGTTCCCGCAGCTCATCGAAAGTCTTTGTGCTGAGAATTTTGAACATATGCCCGAAGGTGGAAAGGGAGGGCACCAGTTCAATGCATCGCGCCGCGCAGTAGGCATCCAGCTCCATGATTTCTTCCGCATCAAGGGGCGTGTCATCGCGCCAGACCTCCGAAAAGTCACGGAAAAGATAGGTATGCTCCACGTAAAGCTGCCATTCATTGATTTTGTAACGGCACAAAAGATCGGCATACTGCTTGAGTGTTTTAAGGGTGGGTATCCGCCCTCTGGAAACATCCAGGTAATAGCCGCGGCTTTTGATATCGGGGTAATCCTCGATTTCAAGGGCCGGAAGGCATGCGCCATGACGCTGCACCCACTGACACAGCGTCTGCACGCCGTTGCAAATAGCTTCCTTGCTGCCGCCCGACAGATGGATACCGCTATCCGCTATCCTGAGCTGATAGGTATCCACAGTTAAATCCTCATTCAGGCAAAGACAGATATCCCCCGGCCGGCCTTCCCCCCGCAGGATGGAAAGGGTAATGCCGGTTTCTTGCTCTATTACTTCCTTTAGCATTTGGGCATACAAGAGCGCACTGGGCGGCGTGTTTGAAAGCACGATGACCCTGCGATAATCAATTGTGAAGCTGCCCTCTAAATGCTTTACCTTTTGCGGTGCTGGTAGAAAATCCATCCTGCTGCCCCTCCTTTTAACGGATACGGAAGGTCTTGATTTCATAGGGCTTGATCACAAAGGGAATGCGGCCGCCTTCATGGGCGATATCGCCTATCGTCTCTTCGATGCAGTTACATTCCTGAACGCTGCTGATTGGCCCGTTCCAATGCAGTACCGCGTTTGTGCGGGCGTTGTCCGTTTCGTACAGGCGGACGATATACCCATCGCCCTCCTCTGCGCGTTTGATGGTCTCCAGCATCACATTTGGATAGCTGGTTTCCGCCAGGGAGAAGCATTCCCCTGCCCGGCCGCCCATGGTGGCTATGGCCGGTTGGTTCAGCCGGTAAGCTTCCTGCACAGTGCCGCCCTGCCGCCAGTCCCCCGCGTGGGGCCACAGGGCGTAGGTGAAGTAATGCTCCTCCTGATCCGTGGTGGGATTGGGCTCGATGCCTGATTTGATCAGCGTCAAGGCAATACATCCATCCTTGACGGAATGGCCGTACTTGCAGTCGTTGAGGAGGCTTACGCCGTAGTGCCCTTCGGACAGGTCCATCCATTTCTGGCCGCAGCTTTCAAAGCGCGCCACGTCCCAGCTGGTGTTTTGATGCACCTTGCGCTTTACGTTGCCGAACTGAATTTCAAAGGTGGCCTCGTCGGTATGCACATCCACGGGGAAGTGCACTTTGAGCAGATGCTGATGCTCGTGCCAGTCCACATATGTTTCAAAATCGATGCGGCGGCTGTTTGCATAGAAGCGGATGTTTTGGCGGATGAGGGAATTGCTGATCCGGCGCTCCACTGTAAGCGTGGCGCGCACGGGGCCTAGCTCCGTCCACTCCATCCGTTCAAAAGAAGCGGCGTCCCAATACTTTTCAGTATAGTAGATATCAATATCCCAGTTATCGTAATAAATGGGCTTATCCTCATACATGCGCAGGAGGTTGCCCTTTTCGCCAGCCTTCATGACTTCGCGGCTGTTTTCCTTGTCATACAGCCGGGCAAGCAGGCCGTTTTCATCCCATTCCACGGCATAGAAGGGTGTTTCCAGGCGGGAGCCCTCCAAAGCAAAAGGCACGGGAAACTCGCTTGCCTTTACCGGTGTAAACACCGCATAGCCCTTGGCGGGCAATTGGGGCAGGTAAGCAACGCCGCCCTCCGCCGTTTTTTGTACGGGGTACACTTCACCATTTACACCAGCAAGCGCTTGCACATCGCAGCCGGGCAGCAAGACCACTTCGCCACCCGCAAAGCCCTTGGTGTTGAACACCGCCACGTTTTCACCAGGCGGGCACAATGCATCCGTGCGCTCTTTACGAAGGGCTGCCGTTTCTTCAAACAGGGCGGTGTACTCCGCCTTGGTTACCTCGTACACCTCATGGATGGAAGAGCCGGGCAGTATATCGTGGAACTGATTGAGGAGGATGGTCTTCCACATGGCATCCAGCCTGGCGGCAGGATAGGTCGCGTGGCTTTCAGCCAGTACCGATAGAAGCTCCAGGTCCATCATGGCGATTTCGGCCTTGCGATTGGCGCGCTTGTTGCGGGCCATGGAGGTATAGGTACCCCGATGATATTCAAAATACAGCTCGCCCTCCCATCTTTTAAGACGGCGGTTACCGCTTACACGCTGGGAAAGCTGGTCAAAATACGTGCGGGCAAAGGCCTGGCGCACTTTGGGAACACCTGTGATGCCCTTTTCCATGCGCGATGAGGTCTCCAGCATTTCCCGGGTGGGGCCACCGCCGCCATCGCCATGGCCATAAGAAACCAGAATATCATTGTTGATATCCTTGTTTTGATAGCGGTGCCAGCCGCCAATGATCGCGCCGGGATGGAGCATGCCGTTATAGGTAGTAAAGAAATTCTTTACCTCCTGGCCGACACCCAGGGTGGTAATCAGGTGCGTCAATATCTCCGTACCGTCGATGCCGCGCCATTGGAAGGTATCATACGGGAATTGATTGAACTGGTTCCAGGCCAGTTTGGTGGTCATGAAATAATCGATGCCGCACAGGCGCAAAATTTGCGGCAGCGCGCCGGAATAGCCGAACACATCGGGCAGCCACAGAATGCGGTTGTCCACGCCAAACTCTTCCTTGAAAAAGCGCTTGCCGTGCAGAAATTGCCTAACCAGGCTTTCGCCGCTGGTCAAATTGCAGTCGGCCTCCACCCACATGCCGCCTTCCGGCTCCCAACGCCCTTCCCGAATCCGCTGCTTCACCTGTTCATACAGTTCAGGATAGCGTTCTTTTAAGAAGGCGTACAGTTGAGGCTGGCTGGACATAAAGCGATAGTTGGGGTATTCCTCCATCAATTTAAGCACTGTGGCAAAGCTGCGGCCCACCTTTTCCCGGGTCTGAGCTACCGTCCACCACCAGGCCACGTCGATGTGGGTATGGCCAATGCAGGTGGCGATCACCTCGTCATGCCCCGCCAGCTCCTCATACAAATGCTTGGCAAGGTATGCTCTGGCATCGTGCACCGAGGCCATGAAGGCATCGGAAGAGGGATCGCGCATGTCAAGCAGATTCACAGCCTCATTAAGTACCTTCTCCAGGTCCATATATGACCTGCTTTGCTTATCCAGCCGCGGGAAGGCAGACAGCGGCACCTGCAGATCGTAATACAAGCCCTGGATTTGCGGGTCGATATCCCATAACTCCGTGATCAGGCTGAACTCGGTATGTAATATGCCGGTATAGGCCTGCAATTCCATTAGGTACGTTTGGCCTGCCGAAGCAGCAGTGCTGATCAGCACATCCCGGTGGTTCATATCCACGCCCTGCACCGGCGTGCCATTCACAAACAGCAAAAACTGCGGGTTTTTGCCGTCGTCCCATTCGTCAATCTGGGTGCGAATATGCAGCCATAATGGCCGTCCATCAAAACTTTGGGGCACGGTCAGCCGGGCGGAAAACCAATAATGCACATCCGGCCCGTACCAATGCATGCGTGCGCTGTCAAAAGGGGTAAGGGGAGTTTCATCCGCCCGAGCGTCTTCGGGATGGATGAAATTCCCCTTTTTGTATTCCCAATTGTCTACCGGAACCCGTTGTTTGATCGATAATTTTTTTAACCCATCGCAGATGACCTGTATGCGTTTGTCCAGGAATTGCATCACTTTTCACCTTTCCCCATTAGCAGGAATGCTCTTTGGTGTAGCGGACCAGTTCGTCCACGGTCGTGAACGCAAGCCCGGTCACCGTATCGGCGCAGCCGTAATACATGGCGATGCGTCCGGTAGCGGCATCGGTAAGTGCCGCGCAGGGGAAGACCACGTTGGGCACATCGCCTACGCATTCGTAAAGCTCCATCGGCGCTAAAATATAGTCCATGGAGCGGTATTTCACAATCCAAGGTTTATCAATATCCAAAATGGCGCTGCCCATACGGTATACAAAGCCATTGCAGGTGGTGATCACGCCATGATAAATCAATAACCATCCCTCGTCCGTTTCAATAGGCGTGGGTCCGGGACCAATTTTGGTGGACTGCCAGGCGGACTCGTTCCCTTTGATGGTGCCCATCATATAGCGGTGACGGCCCCAGAATTCCATATCAGCGCTCTGGCTGACATAAATATCCCCAAAGGGCGTATGGCCGTTATCGCTGGGCCGGCTCATCATCATGTACATTCCGTCAATTTTCCTGGGAAAAAGCACGCCGTTGCGGTTGCAGGGCAGGAATGCATTTTCCAGCTGGATAAAGGTTTTGAAATCCTTCGTAGAAGCAACACCGATGGTGGGGCCGTGGTAGCCGTTGCACCAGGTGATATAGTAGGTGTCCTCTATTTTGCAAACCCGGGCATCATAGCGGTATTCCTTGCGGAGAACTTCCTCCTGCGCACCCTGCATCACGATGGGCTCGTCCTCTATCTGCCAGTGCAGCCCGTCCTTACTGCGGCCGGCGAACAAATCCATGCTGATGGAGCGGCTGTCGCAGCGGAAAACGCCGGCAAAGCCATCCTCAAAGGGCACAACGGCGCTATTAAAAACACTGTTGGAGCGCTTGTTGCCATTCCGGCCAATGATTGGGTTATTTTGATAGCGCCATACGGGGCCGGTTTCCCCAGCGGGTTTTTCCTGCCAGGGGATGTTGTTAAGCGCTTGGCCTATGAGCTTTGCCATGATTGTTTCCTCCACTCTCCTTAGAAAGCTTGTAATAAACGCCCGCGGGCAGCGATGATTGGTCTTAGAAAACCTCGGTGGTTCCCCAAGGCAGACACCGGTGCCGCGCGGGCGGACGGTCTACTTATGATATAATATTACTTTTTTGCGGCCATAAAGGCATCCACTTGAACCTGGGCTTCCGCAACGATCTCGTCAAAGCCGGCGTCGCGCATTTCCTGCATCATCTGCGGAACGGCAACAGCGGGATCTGTGGTGCCGGTCAGAACTTCGCTGCTGTAACGCTTGACAATCTCGTTGCAGCTGGCGATCTGATCCTGAACCTTGCTGGTGTCGAAGGTGAAGCCCAGCAGTACGGAGGGCTTGGCAGCCTCGTTCAGGGCCTTCACTTCGTCCCACTGATTGATTTCGACATCGTCGGTGGGGGTCACTTGGAAGAAGGTGCCCTGGGTATAGCCGGCCATGGTCCAGTCGGTGTTGTTCTTGTGCACGCGGCCCTTGTCGGTGTACTGCCAGTTGTCGCCTTCCACACCATAGTAGAAGGAGTCGCGCAGCCAGGAGTCGGTGTTAAGGAGCTCCAGGAAAGCCAAGGCCTTTTCGGGATGCTGGGAGTTTACGGAGATGCTGTTCAATGAACCGCGAACCGTGTCATTGGACACGATGGTCTCGCCCCACTGATAGGCAACGGCTTCCACGCCCATGTTCGGGCCCCAGGTGGTCTTGGCAGCGCTGGGCCAGCCCTGCGCGATGGCGCAAACACGGTACTTGGCGTTTTCAGGCAAGGTGGAGGCATCGGAATTGATGATGCCGGCTTCGAACCAGGAGTGCAGGGTGGTCAGGGAGGCCATGACGTCTTCCTGCTCGTACACGGGCACAACCTTGGCGGTGGCATCGTCGAAGCGGACGCCGATGGCATTCAGGCCGGTGTTCATGTTGTCATACTGGGACAGCACGAAGGAAGCGGTGCTGCTGGTGGAAAGGGGGAAGGAGGCTTCGCCCTTGGCATCCTTGATGGCGGTCAAAAGCGGGGTGGCGGCATCCAGGGTGTGAACGACAGAAGCATCCAGCTTCAACTCATCCAGCACGGCCTGATCCCATACAAAGTACTGGCTTTGGGAACTGTCCTTGTAGGTGGGCACAGCGTAGACTTTTCCGCCGATGCGGCAGGCATCCCAATAGCTGGCGGGGATCATGCTGTACAGCGTGGGGGCTGCGGTTTGCACAAGGTCTGTGATGTCCAGGTAAGCACCCAGATTCACATCGGAGTTGTAGGTGCCGCTGTCACCGAAAATGATGTCAAAGGGCTCGTTGGTGTTGACGATGACGCTGCGGCGGTTGCCCCAGTCGCCCCAGGAGACAACTTCCATATCGATGTTCACGCCGATTTTCTCGGCCAAGTAGGGGTTCACCTTTTGGAGCCATGCTTCATAGTTGGCAGGCATACCGCTGCCGATGGTGACCCAGCGCAGCGTGACGACATCTTCCGCGGAAGCGATGCTCACTACGCTCAGGAGCAGGCACAGTGACAGAACCAGTGATAAGACCTTCTTCATACCGTTTCTCCCTTGGTTTTTATTTCGTTAACCCTTCACCGCACCGATCGTCAATCCGGAAATGAAATATTTCTGGAAGAACGGATACGCGCACGCGATGGGGATTACGATCACGATTGCAATGGCCATCCTTACCGATTCACTGGGCATTTGGTTGCGATACTGCACCAGTGAAAGGCCGGCCGTCGGATTGTTGGCCAGGTAGGTCAGCGTTCTCATCATGTTGTTGAGAAGCGCCTGGAGGGATACAAGCTTGGCATTGGAGATGTACAGGGAGGATTGGAACCAGTCATTCCAGTAGCCAAAGCACATGAACAGGCCGATGGTGGCCAGCAGGGGTTTCGATATGGGCAAAACGATGCTGGCGTAAGTCCGAAACTGTGTCGCGCCGTCAATCTTCGCGGATTCGATGATGCTGTCCGGTACTGTGCTTTTAAAAAAGGTTTTGGAAATGACAATGTTGTACGAGGACCCGGCCAGCGGCAGTATCAAAGCCCAGATGGTGTTGCGCAGATTGAGGATGTTGGCGTTGACCACATAATTGGCAACCATGCCGCCGCCAAAGAGCATGGGGATGAAAATGACCCATGTGTAAAACGATTTCATGCGGAAGTTGGGGCGGGAAAGCGAATAACCCATGGTCGTGTTTAAAATCAAGCCCAGCAGCGTGCCGATGACCGTGACCGATACGGATATGAACAGTGCGTCAAAGATCATGCTCCGTTCGTTCCATAAGAATTCGTAAGCCCGGCTGGAGAATTGCATAGGTATAAAGCTATAGCCTATCCGGCGGATGGATTCTTCCGAGGAAACGGAGATCATGAAAACGAAAACGACAGGGAAGATGCTGCCTGCGGCAAGCAATATAAACAACAAATTGTACAGCCGGTTGGTGAAGGGCTTGACGCGGTTCATTTGAAAGCTTTCCGGCCGGGCCATTTTATCTGCCTTTTCCATGAGCTTGCCCTCCTTTCCCTTAGAATACGGAGCTTTCCTTATCAATCTTGGAGACGATAAAGTTGGCCAGAAGGATGGTAATGCAGCACGCAACGGACTGGAACATGGAGGCCGCCGCCGTTTTGCCGATAGGCGCGTTGCGCTGCAACGCCATGTACACATAGGTATCAAAGGTGGAGGCCACTTTGTACAGCGAGTTTGGCACGCCCTGAGTCACCTGATAGAACAGGCCAAAGTCAGAGTAGAAGATTCTGCCGACACTTAATATAAACATGACGATGACGATCATTTTGAGCATCGGCAGCGTGATGAACCTTGCCTGCTGCCATTTGCTTGCGCCATCCAGCATGGCTGCTTCATACAGCGATTGGTCAATGCCCGAAATGCTGGCCAGGTATACCACCATACTGTAACCGACGCTTTTCCACATGGATAATACCGTGAAGAAAACAGGCCAGTATCTGGGCTCCGCATACCAGGTGACCTTTTTCCCGCCGAACATTTGTACAACGGAATTAAGCAGTCCGCGGTCCTGATTTAAAAAGGCAAATACAAAATAGCTGACGACCACCCAGGACAAAAAGTGGGGGAAGAACATCATCGTCTGATAAACCTTGGATTTGCGCCGGGAGTAAATCTCGTTGATCATAATCGCCAGGCTGACAGGGATCACAGTGCCAAGAACAATGAATACAATGTTGTACAAAATCGTATTGCG
The DNA here is from genome assembly GCA_023436585.1 of Bacillota bacterium. Taxonomy (GTDB): domain Bacteria; phylum Bacillota; class Clostridia; order Christensenellales; family Aristaeellaceae; genus JAEWAH01. Next base: position 105,931 of record JAEZIN010000002.1, read on the forward strand.
AAGCAGCATGCCAAAGGCGTTGTTTTTGATAAAGTAGGTAAAGTTGCCAAAGCCCGCCCAGTCGCTGTTCAAAAGGTTATACAGAAAGCTTTGCTTGGGGAAAATCCGGTAGTCCTTGAAGGCGATCAAAAGACCGAACATGGGAAGATAGCAGAAAAGAATGTACCAAATGAACGTGGGCAATCCCAAGAAACCCAGTTCAACATCCTCCCTTGTCCACTTTCTCTTGGGCTTCAAAGAGCGAACGGATGGCGCAACGGCCCCTTCCTGCCTCTTTCCCAGCATGTGGATCCCCCCTCCGCTATGTTAACAATTGTTAATTAATGGCGTTATATCAAGTATAACAGCCTTGATAAGTTAACATTTGTCATCTACCGTTGCTCAAGATTGTAACACAGTACCATTGACATTGCAATAGGGTTATGTACTAATTTTTGATGTAATGCACAATTATATATGCGCGCCCATATTTCATCCTCTATTTTGTTTTTTGGTTCTAGTTAACAATGTTAATTAATATATTGACTTTTCCATAAGTATACTGTATGATTCACCTATTAGAATCAAGCGAGGTTACAGTATGGGAAAAGTCACGATGCAGGAGTTGGCCGACGCCGTCGGCGTATCCCGGATCACCATATGGAAAGCGCTGAACAAGCGCCCAGGCGTGTCCGAAGAGATGCGCCATCAAATCCAGCGCAAAGCCGTTGACATAGGGTACTTCCCCTCCGCTGCCACACCGGTGAAGGCGGTGGCAGACCGTACCTTTTCTATCGTCGTTTCACGCCCTGAATCCTCCTCCTTCTGGATGCACATCATCCACCACATCGCCAAGGAGCTTGCCATCCACGACATCAACCTGATGTATACCTATATGCCCACCAGCTACAAGGAAGGTTACGTACTTCCGTCATCCCTGGATGCGGAATCCATTGACGGCTTTATCGTGCTGAACGTATATGACGAAAATCTCTTGAAGCTTCTGACAGCACAGCCGCTGCCCAAAGTGTTTTTGGATACCGTTCCCTCCATCGCGCCTCAGGCCCTCAACGGGGACCTTGTGATACTGGAGGGGCGCACGCGCATATGCGAAATCACCACAAAGCTGCTGGCAACAGGGCGGCGGCGGCTTGGCTTTATCGGGGATGTCAATTACGCGCAAACAAATCACGATCGCTACCAGGGGTTTCTGGATGCCCACCGGTCGCTGGAAACAACGGTGGATCCGGCCTTGTGTATGACAGGCTCCATCGGCCTGCGCAGCCATTATGAAGAGATAGCGGAATTTTTGTCCGGACTGAAAGTTTGGCCGGACGGTTTTGTTTGCCCCAGCGACTTTATCGCTCACTTTGTCAGGCGTTACCTATTGGAGACAGGCCGCAAGCACCCGGAGAATTTTGTTCTGACCGGGTTTGACAACAACCCCGAATACACCAATGTGGCCGGGCAGATCACCACCGTAAACGTGGAAACCGCAGCTTTGGGCAAGAGCCTGGCCCGCAAGCTGATGTTCCACGCCGACTACCCAGATGCGCCATATGAAGTTACCTATGTGGCAACCAATATTCTGTACCGGGGCGGATTAAACGGCGCCTGACCGCAGGCAAACCTACGCGAGGAGGCGCCATGATACCTTATCAGGATCAAAGGCTTTCGCCCACAGAGCGCGCACGTGACCTTTGCGCCCGCTTAACGCTTCGGGAAAAGGTTGGCCAATTGAACCAGCGGCTGTATGGTTTTGACAGCTACATCCGCGAAGGGGATAAGCTTGCGCCAAGCGAGGCTTTCGTACAGGAGGTCCGCCGCTTTGGCGGACTGGGTACCTTATATGGTTTATACCGCGCAGACCCGTGGTCCAAGCGCACCTTTGAAACAGGCCTGAACGGGAAGATGACCGCCCGGGCATACAATCTTTTGCAGGATTATGTACTAAAGCACTCACGTCTTCAAATCCCCATGCTGTTAAGCAGCGAATGCCCCCACGGCCACCAGGCGCTGGGCGGTTATCTGCTGCCTGTCAATTTGGCCGCCGGCGCTACCTTCCAGCCGGAGCTTTTGTATAAGGCGGGAGAGGTATGCGGGCGGCAGCTGCAAGCGCTGGGCGTGAATCTGGCGCTTGTCTCCACACTGGACATCCTCCGCGATCCGCGTTGGGGGCGCAGCGAGGAATGCTACGGCGAAGACCCGTTCCACGCCGCTCAATTCGCCAAAGCCATCATTCAGGGTATACAAAGCCAGGGCGTCGCGGTAGTGGCAAAGCATTTTTGCGCCCAGGGGGAAACAACGGGCGGCATCAATGCCAGCGCCGCGCGCATAGGCATGCGGGAGCTTCGGGAAATACACCTTCCGGCGGCTAAGGCGGCCTGTGAAGCCGGTGTCAAGGGCGTGATGGCCGCCTACAACGAGATTGACGGCATTCCCTGCCATAGCAATGCCGCGCTGCTGACAGGCATCTTGCGCGAGGAATACGGTTTTGACGGCGTCATCATGGCGGATGGCTGTGCCATTGACCGGCTGGATATGGTTACGGGCGACAATATACGCTCCGGCGCGCTGGCGCTAAAAGCAGGTATTGACATCAGCCTGTGGGACAACGCCTTTACAAAGCTGGAAGAGGCAGTGGAAATGGGCTTTGTTCAGGAAGAGATTATAGACCAGGCGGTCATCCGGGTCCTGAAGCTGAAATTTGAGCAGGGCCTGTTTGAGCATCCCTATCTCCCCGAAGATACCGAGCCCACCGTGTTTGATTACGCCGCCTATCCCCAGGCTTTTGAAATCGCCAGGGAGAGCATTGTACTGCTTGGCAACAGCGGCATTCTCCCTTTGCCGATTCATGAGTCAAAAGCCGTGGCAGTCATCGGCCCGGCCGCAGACGACATTTACCGGCAGCTGGGGGATTATACGCCGCCCGTTCACCGGCAGGATTGCTATACGCTGCTGGATGGCATACGCGCAGCGATAGCGCAAAACGGCTCCCCTGTAAAAGCATTTTTTGATGACGGAAGCGATAAAGAACGCGCGGCGGCGCTGGCCTCCCGCTGCGATGTGACGATACTGGCGCTGGGCGGTTCCTCCAGCAGGTTCTGCGAAGTTCAATTTGACACAAACGGCGCGGCCCTAAAATCCGGCGGACAGATGGACTGCGGCGAGGGCGTCGACTGCGCGCGTCTTGAGCTGCCGCAAGGGCAGCATGAGCTGTTTGCTGCGATACGGGTTGCATCCCGGCAGGTGGTCACCGTCCTTATTCTGGGAAGGCCATACGCCGTGGCGGATATCGCCTGCGCTTCCGACGCGCTTTTTTGCAGCTTTTATCCGGGGCCCTGGGGCGGCCTGGCCATCGCCCAGGCGATCTTCGGCGAATTTTCCCCCAGCGGCCGCCTTCCGGTCTCCTTTCCCGTCCACGCCGGGCAGCTTCCCGTATATTACAATCCCAAAGCCGGCGTCACGCCCCACGCCTATTGCGATCAGGCCGGTCTTGCAAAACCGCTCTTTTCCTTTGGAGACGGCTTCGGATATTCCAAAATCAGTTATTCCGGCATTGTTTTGAAGCGGCTGTCCTGCCCAGATAATGACTTGAAGGCGGATGAAACGCCGCTTATAGCATTGAGCATGCTGGCATCCAATATGGGAGAATATGACGAAAGCGCCGTGCCGATGCTTTTTGTTACGGATAAGGAATCCGATGTCACGCGCCGCGTCCAGGAATTGAAGGCCTTCCAGAAAGCCATGGTCCCCGCCGGAGAAAGCAGAACGATTACGCTTTGCCTGTACGCAAAGGACCTGGCAGTATGGAATCAGCACATGCACCTGGAGCTGCAGCGCGGCGCGTTTTTGCTTAGGCTGTATGACGGTGGGAAGTTGATCTGGCAGGATACATGGGTGCTATAGCAAAGACGCGCTGGTACAAAAACAGAAATGGTATGACCTGCCAACCTTTCAAGGCAGCAGCAAAGGAGCATTTGCAATGACTGAGCGCATCCTCCCCTCGCAAAAACAGCTGGCCTACATGGATTGGGAATTCGGCATGTTTTTTCATTTTGGCATCCGCAGTTTTTTTAGGGGTCACAGCGACTGGGATAAAAAGCCCATGCCGGCAAGCGCGTTTTGCCCGGAGCACCTTGACTGCGAGCAATGGATCAGGGACAGCAAGGACGCCGGGGCACGCTACGCCATTTTGACGGCCAAGCATCACGACGGATTTTGCAACTGGCCATCCAAATACACGGAGTATTCGGTGAAGAATTCCCCCTGGAAGGGCGGGAAGGGCGATGTGGTCGCCGAGTTTGTGGCGGCATGCCGGAAATACGATATGCGGGTGGGGCTGTACTGTTCCCCCGCCCAGTGGAGCGGCGGCGCAGACTTTGCAGATGAACGGGCATATGACGACTACTTCATCAACCAGCTGACTGAGCTTTTGACCGGGTACGGGAAAATAGACTATATCTGGTTTGACGGCTGCGGCTCCAACGGGCATACCTTTGACGCCGACCGCATTACAGGTGCCGTGCGCTCTATGCAGCCGGACATTTGCATATTTGAAATGTGGGACCCCGATACGCGGTGGAATGAAAACGAAGATGGATACGCCCACATGCCCAACCGCAACACAGTCGCGGGAACGGATCATACCAGGCAGTATCTTCCCGGCGGCATTTTTAGGTCACCCCGCTTTTTACCCGCCGAATGTGACTTTATGATGCGGGACCATACCTGGTTTGACTGCCTGGATAATGAGGACACCGTAAAGAGCGTGGAGGAACTGCTGGGCATTTATGAGATGTCCGTCGGGCGCGGCGCCAATTTCCTCTTAAATATCGGACCGACGGCAAAAGGCTGCCTGCCCGAAACGGATACAAAGCGGCTGTTGGAGTTTGGGGCCGCGCTTCTCGCGCGCTATGGCGCCCCGGTGCCCGGCTTCACGCCCGGACGTCTGGCGGATGGCCGGTATGTGATCGAAACAGCGTCGGAAAACGGCGAGCTTATCAACCGGATCGTCATTGCGGAGGACCTTTCCCGGGGCGAATCCGTGCTTCGCTATCAATTGCATTTTGACCCTGTTTTGTTTTCTCCCCAGCCCATCTGCCTGTATCAGGGCATGACCATCGGCCACAAGGCCATCTGCATCTTCCCAACCGTCCGCGCAAAGCGCATCTATCTCACCATAGAGGAACAGGACGGCCCCGCTGCCATATTATCCATGCTCCCCTACATGCACAGGACAGTGTAAGGAGCATCTATTGAGGTTGGCTTTACGTCCTACGCAGCGCCTGAAATACGCCATGGAAGGAAGAAATCCAATGTCCGCTCTTCCCAATTGGATGAATCCCAAACAGGTCGGGGAAAACCGCCTGCCGCAGCGCTCCTACTATCTGCCCTACGTTACCGCGGAGGGAGCCCTTTCCCAGGATACAGCCGGCGATGCGCGGTACATGTCCCTTAACGGGGAGTGGGATTTCGGCTACTTCGCCTCCCCGGAGGAAGCCGATATGCTCAAGCTGACAGGCCGGATAGAGGTACCTTCCTGCTGGGAAATGAAAGGGTATGGGCAGATACAATATACAAACATCAATTATCCCTTTCCCTTTAACCCGCCGTACGTCCCTTTGGAAAATCCGGTGGGCGTATACAGCCGTCAGGTGGATATTCATCAATGTGGGCGCTGCTATTTGGTCACCGAAGGGGTCAGTTCTTATTTTGAGGTGTATGTCAACGGCTGCGCCGCCGGCTTTTCAAAGGGCTCCCATTTGCAGGCGGAGTTTGATATCACTTCTCTTATCCGAGATGGCAGCAACACAATCACCTTTAAGGTGTTCACCTACAGTGACGCAAGCTATCTTGAGGATCAGGATTTTTTCCGCTTCCACGGTATCTTCCGCGATGTCTACTTACTGCTGCGCCCAAATGACCACATAAGGGATATCGAAATCCGCGCGCTGCCCAGCGGCAGCGTGGATATTACAACAGATTTTTGCGGGAATGCGCAGCCGGCGGATATTTGGCTGCTCGGCCCCGACGGAATACGCCTTCCCGGCATACATGTAAGCAATCCTCAGCCATGGTCGGCCGAAACGCCCGTTTTGTATAAGGCGCTGATTGCCTGCAATGGCGAATATATTTGCATCCCCTTCGGCTTTCGGGATATCTCGGTTTCCCTGCGGGGCGAGCTGTGCGTAAACGGGTCGCCGGTGAAGCTCAAGGGCGTTAACCGCCACGATTCGCACCCGGATAACGGCTACACCGTTTCCTTCGAGGATATGCGCCGGGATATCGTGCTGATGAAGCAGCACAACATTAATTGCGTGCGCACATCGCACTATCCCAATGATCCGCGCTTTTTGCGTTTGTGTGACGCGCTGGGCCTGTACGTGATCGCGGAATGCGATCTGGAAACCCATGGCACAGAGTTCGCCTATGGATTTTGCACCCGGGAGGCGGCAGAGGTGCTTTCTTCCCATCCGGATTGGTATGACGCCTATATGGACCGCATGCGCCGTACCGTGGAGCGCGACAAAAACAGCCCCTCCATCATCATGTGGTCCCTGGGCAACGAAAGCCAGTTTGGCGTAAATCACATCGCCATGGCCGAATGGGCAAAAAAGCGCGATCCATCAAGGCTTGTGCATTACGAGCGTACAGCCTACCCCGACCCCGCGTACGGAGCGGATCAAACACCGATCCACCCGTGTGTGGACGTTGTCAGCAGGATGTACACCGGCCTGGATGACCTTACAACCCACGCCACAATAACCAATGATCCGCGTCCGTATTTCTTATGCGAATACGCCCACGCCATGGGGCTTGGGCCGGGGGGCCTGCAGGATTATTGGGACCTTTTCTACCGGTATCCAAGGCTCATCGGCGGCTGCGTGTGAGAATGGTGCGATCACATTGCGCGCGTGAGGCATGAGGATGGGTCCATAGAGGAACGGTACGGCGGCGATTCCTTAGAGTTCCCCCACGACGGCAATTTCTGCGTGGACGGCCTTTGCGACCCGGATCGGAATCCCCACACGGGGCTTCAATGCCTGAAAAAGGTGCTCCAGCCCGCTTCCGCGCAGCTGCTATCTGCACGGGAAGGCAGGGTCTTAATTGAAAACCGTTTTGATTTTACGAACCTGAACACGTGTACCCTTCATTGGAAGCTTGTATGCGGCGAAGACTGCCTTGAGCAGGGAGCGCTTGACCTGTCGCTTGCGCCTCACCAGCAAGCCGAAGTCTTATTGCCTTACCATCTGCCAAAACAGGCGGATGCGGAAGTGTTTCTTGAGCTGTCTTGCGTACTCAAACAGGATACGCCCTGGGCCGCTGCCGGCCATGAAATCGCCTGGGATCAGTTCGATTTGCCTGTACAGGTGACTATGGCCGCGCGGCAGGCCATGCATGACTGCTTACCTGTTACGGTAAAGCAGCCGGATGGACGCACATTTTGCGTTACTGCCGGGCCGGATACATACGTGTTTGACCGGCTTACAGGCATGCTGCGCGGCTGGAGCCATGACGGCAAAGAGCTGATGACAGCCCCGGCATACTTGACCGCCTGGCGCGCCCCCACCGACAACGATTCGGGAGTCAAGCAGCACTGGTATGCGGAGCATTTGCATCACGCCAAATTTTATGTCCGCACATTTGAAATCGCTGAAGAGAGTAACCGTGTTCAGCTTATCTTCCACGGCTTTTTTTGCGCTCCTTCCAGGCTGCCGCTTTACGATGTGGACATCCGATATTCCATCACACCAGCCGGATTGCACACAGATATACTCGCCACCGCCATAACCTACCGTCAGGCGTATCAAGGCCGTATGCTGTATGGCTTTCATGTCAAGCAGAACCTGCATCTGCCCCGCTTTGCCATGCTCTATCCCTTTACTCCGGCATTGGAGCGGCTGCAGTTTGCCGGCAAAGGTCCCGGGGAATGCTATAAGGACCTGCAGACCCATGCGCGCAAGGGCATTTGGAACTCAACCATAACAAAGCAATACGCACCTTACATCCGGCCGCAGGAGTGCGGAAACCATTTGGATACCAGGTGGGTCCGCCTTTCTTCGGATACTGACCAAATACAAATGGAAGCAGACCAGCCTGTGGAGTTTTCAGCCCTGCATTTCTATCCCAAAACCCTGGAACACGCCGCCCACCGCCTGCAGCTTCAGCCGGACAACGCCACCGTGCTGCTGGTCAACTATCGGGTAGGCGGCATAGGCAGCAACAGCTGCGGGCCTTCTTTACATGAAAAAGATCAGTTGCGGGAACATACCATGCATTTTGCTTACTGCTTGTCCCATTGCTCTTATCAGGGGTAAAGTCACAATCACCGTGATCCCGTATATACCAAGCGTTAAAGCGTGCATAGAATGCGCATTAAGCAAGTTGAAGAAATATGAGCCTTCTTCAGAAAGATTCGTCAATCAGAATATTGGAAGTAAATTCATGAATACCTCAAGGCGCATATGACAAACTTTAAATGCCATCAAAACCCATCATGGCGAAAAATGTCGGTGAGGTAATCCGATTGATTTCCATGTATATACAATTAACCGTCGAGTTGTTTTTTGGCTTTATTGGTTTACTGATCGCAGTGAAAATTATTGGCAAGAGACAGTTTCAACAGATATCGCCGTTTGATTTTATATCCTCAATTGTACTGGGAGAGTTTTTAGGCAACGCGATTTTTGATAATGACATTACAGTATTTCATGTTATTTATGCCATTGCCATATGGACGATTATGCTGCTTGCTATTGAAAAAGCAGTGCAAAAATCCAAAAAGTTCAGAAGCATTGTTGAAGGTTCTCCAGTCCTGCTCATCAAAAATGGCATTGTAGACTACCACATCATGAAAAAGGAAAAGCTTGATTTTGTTGAACTGTTGTGCCTATTGAGGGATAAAGATGTGTTCTCTTTTCGGGAAATTGAATATGCAATACTGGAGCATAACGGATTGATCACCATAAGAAAAAAGTCACAATACGAAACGGTAACAAAAGCAGACATGAATATCCATGCAAAGCCTGCACAACTGGATCTGCCGCTTATTATCGAAGGGGAAATAGTACGCAATAATCTGCAGAAAACAGAGCATGATGAGGCGTGGTTAAGAGCCTCACTAAAACAAGAACAGATTCATGACATAAAAGATGTTTTGTACGCCGAATGGAATGCCCAGGAAGGCTTTCATATACAAAAGGGCCAAAGCCCCTCCAGCTAACACCAGCATGCCTGCTTTTCTCCCGGAAATCCTACAAAGACCGCCGTGCGCATAAACCGACGTTTGCACATGCCAAAAAAGAAGAACTCTTTGTGCATATATGAGGGACTACTCTGTGTGGACATGATCCCTTGCGGGTTCAGAACGCCATCGTTGGTGAATTTGGCAAGAGAAGAAAATACCCTGCATTGCTTTATCTGTATCACAATTCTATAATTACAATAATAGAAATATCAAGGTATAGCATCTGATCACTAAAACCAAGGAAGGGAGTAGAGTATGTTAAGTGATAATGATTTGGTAGAAAGGCTTCACTGGTATTACCATCCGGAAGAACAAAAGCAAGCAATTGAAGAAATATTAAAGAGAGATAGCTTTGATTTGTCGTTGCTTCTTCGGCCTATGCGCAAAATGTATTGGGAGCATGCAGCACTTATCTTGTCCAGAATGAATCAGGAGCGACTGTTGCCCATCATGGATGGCTTGTTTGAATGGATACAAGATTTAAATTGGCCAGGGGCTCAAGTAATAAGAAAAAAGTTGGGTGAATTCCCTGAAGAAGTTTTCATGCCTTACTATGAAAAGGCCGTGATCAGGGCGATTGCGGAAAGTGATTATGAGTGGCTAGGCTATCTCTCATGGTTTATACTAGAAAACACCAAAAAAGTGAAACAGGAAGATTTTGTGGACAAATCCTTATATGAACGATTATTAGCCTGCAAGGACGATTTCTGGTTATAGACCAGATGGAGTGGCATTTGGCAGAATGCAAAAGGCCGTAAGCTCTATTGCATCATGAGCTTGCGGCCTCATCTTCGCTGGTGGGGCAGAGATTAATTCTCCGAGTTATTTTTCCAGATTCGTTGTATCATCCACCATGATACACGTTCCACTCATGCTTTAGCGGCTCAAGAATTGCTTTCACAGCATCAAGCTTTTCACCAGCAAAAGTGACTGTGCCCTCATGACTAACATATAGTACAGATGCGAAATCCTTTGTAACGCAGAAATACTCCACGCACACATTGCGACCCATATATTCGAAATCAAGATCGTTAATTTCAAGCACGTAATTATGCTTTATCCAATAAGCAAGGATACAATAGATGCCATTGCTAACACTATATACATTCTTAATATCGCCCAGCTTGGGCATCATTATATTTTTATCTATGTATAGCGCATTTCCTTCATCGAAGGGCAATTCATTGACATTGAGTGGATACCAATATGCCGTATCATTACGATCATATTGATACTTCGCCTTCACTTTATCAAGTACACTGTTTGCTGAGGAAATATTGAGAATATGAATGTTGCTCGCAATCATTGCTCTCTCCTTTAGAAAGTAGCCATTACATTCTCTGCCAGTTTCCGAGAGTATTATATCATATTCTTTTTCTGCAGCAAATTAAGTTGCGAGTTACTAAACAAAGAACCCGGAAACCTTTATGCATCAAGGTTTCCGGGCTTTATCTTCGCTGGTGGAGCATAGGAGACTCGAACTCCTGACCCCGACACTGCCAGTGTCGTGCGCTACCAACTGCGCTAATGCCCCGCGAACGAACACTATAATACCATAAAGCAGATACGCTGTAAAGAGGGAAAATCATAAATTGGGACAAGTTTTTTCAAAACGCTAACATTGGCCCATAGAGGCAAATGCGCGGAAGGGAACGTTGAATATTCCCCGCTGCTCTCCGCGCAAAGGTTAAATCTCCGCCACAATCCTCTTTGTCATTTCCGCACCCAATATGTACTCCCCGCCGGCCGCGATATCCCTGGTGCGCAAGCCCTGGGCCAGCACCTTTTCCACGGCGGATTCCACAGCCTTGGCTTCCTCTGCCAAGCCGAAGGAAAGGTTCAGCATCATGGCGGCGGAAAGGATGGTGGCGATGGGGTTGGCGATGCCCTGGCCCGCGATATCCGGGGCTGAACCGTGGATGGGCTCATACATGCCCCTCGTTCCTTCCCCCAGGGAAGCGGAGGCCAACAGGCCGATGGAGCCGGTCAATTGCGAAGCCTCGTCAGAAAGGATGTCGCCAAAGAGGTTGCTGGTGACGATCACATCAAACTGGGAAGGGTTTTGAATCAACTGCATGGCGGCATTGTCCACCAGCATATCGGAATACGCCACATCCGGGTATTCGTTTTTCAGCTCATGCATGGTTTCCCGCCAGAGCCTGGAGCTTTCCAGCACGTTGGCCTTATCGATGCTGCATACCTTTTTTCCGCGCTTGCGGGCGGCCTCAAAGGCCACGCGGCCAATGCGCAGTATCTCGCCCCGGCTGTAAATCTCCGTATCGTAGGCGTTTTCGCCCATGTCCCCCTGCCCGCGCCCGCGGGGGCCAAAGTACATGCCGCCGGTGAGCTCCCGCACAATCAGCAGGTCCACGCCGCGCGCCGCGATATCCGCCCGGAGCGGGGACGCGGAAGCCAGCATGGACATGAGCTTGGCAGGACGCAGGTTGGCGAATAGATTGAGGCCCTTGCGTATGCCCAGCAGCGCCCGCTCGGGCCTTAAATGGCCCGGCAGTGTATCCCACTTGGGGCCGCCTACGGCGCCCAAGAGCACGCTGTCGCTTTGCAGGCATTTTTCCAGCGTTTCCTCCGGCAGCGGCACGCCATACTTGTCGATGGCCGCGCCGCCGGCCAGCACGGTTTCAAAACGGAAGGCATGGCCGAACCTTGCTCCAACCGCCCTTAAAACCGCTACAGCCCCGTCCACAATCTCAGGCCCGATACCGTCGCCGGGCACCAATACGATGTTGTATGTCACGCGATTTCTCCTCCCGCCATGGCGTTCATCAGCCCGCCGGCCTCAATAATCTTTTGCAGGAAAGCCGGGAAGGGCGGGAAGGAGTAAGATGCCCCGGTGGTTTTGTTGAGAATGGTACCCGTATCCAGGTCCACCTCCAGCACATCGCCGTTATGAAAATCCGCTTCGCAGACGATGATGGGCAGGCCGATGTTGATGGCGTTGCGGTAGAAGATACGGGCAAAGCTCTTGGCGATGACGCAGGAGACGCCGGCTGTTTTGATGGCCAGCGGCGCGTGCTCCCGGGAGGAGCCGCAGCCAAAGTTCCGGCCCGCGGCGATGATGTCGCCGGGGTTCACCTTTTTCAGAAAATCCGGGTCGATGTCCTCCATGCAGTGGGCAGCCAGCTCCTTGGGATTGGAGGTATTCAAATACCGGGCGGGGATGATGACGTCGGTGTCGACATTGTCGCCGTAGCAGAGGGAATTGCCACTCAATTTCATATCGCTGCTCCTTCCATTGAAAAACAAATCGGAAAGAGATTTCGCGCCTGCGGGCGCGACCAAAGGGCTTTCCGATCGCCCTTTGGAAACCTTCGGACGCCGTAACTACGAATGATTCTGTTCAACAATGGCAGTGCAAGGTTCATTCTTACACCAAATAATGAAACAGAAAGTTTTGAGGGATAGGTCCGGGAAAGGTCCTTTTTCAAAAAGGCCCCTTTCCGGCAAACATCACTGTAAAGCTTCGGGTGCTGTCAATTTTCCCGTGACCGCAGAGGCCGCGGCTACCGCCGGGCTGGCCAGGTATACCTCGCTTTGCGGGTCGCCCATGCGGCCTACAAAGTTGCGATTGGTTGTGGCTACGCAGCGTTCCCCTTTTGCCAAAATGCCCATATGGCCGCCCAGGCACGGGCCGCAGGTGGGAGTGGATACGGCGCACCCTGCGTTTACGAAAATCTCAAAAAGCCCTTCCTTCATAGCATCCAGCCATATTTTCTGGGTGGCGGGTATAATAAGCGCCCGCACACCCTTTGCTACCTTGCGGCCCTTCAGAATTTCCGCGGCCTCCCGCAAATCAGACAAACGCCCATTGGTACAGGAGCCCACCACCACCTGATGGATGGGCACTTCCCCGATTTCATCGAACGTCTTGCCGTTCTCCGGAAGATGAGGGAAGGCTACCACGGATGTCAGCTTCGAAAGATCAATGGGAATAGTACGCTCGTACTCTGCATCCGGGTCGGCGGCGTAAATTTGCGGCTCCTTGGCACCATGCTCTTTCAAAAAGGAAAGCGTCACATCATCCACCGGGAAGATGCCGTTCTTGGCCCCGGCCTCAATGGCCATGTTGCAGATACAAAGCCGGTCGTCCATGGAAAGGGAGGCAACGCCTTCCCCCGAAAACTCCAGCGATTCATACAACGCGCCATCCACGCCGATTTCGTGGATCAGGTGCAAAATCACATCCTTGCCGGAGACGTACTTGCGAAGCTTGCCTGTGAGCACTACCTTGATGGCAGCAGGCACCCGCAGCCAAACCTTGCCGTAGGCCATGGCCGCCGCCATGTCGGTGGAGCCGACACCTGAGGAGAAAGCCCCCAGCGCACCGTAGGTGCAGGTATGGCTGTCGGCGCCGATCACCAAATCGCCGGCGGTGACCATGCCCCTTTCCGGTAGCAGCGCATGCTCCACGCCCATTTCGCCTACATCAAAGAAATTGCTGATGGATTTTTCATTGGCGAATTCCCGCACCTTCTTGGTCTGCTCCGCCGCCTTGATATCCTTGTTGGGGGTAAAGTGGTCCATGACCAGGGCGATTTTCCCGCAGTCAAACACGCAATCGCACCCGGCCTTTTGAAACTCGTTGATGGCCACAGGGGCGGTGATGTCGTTGCCCAGCACCAGGTCGGTATCGGCCAGGATCATATCCCCAGCCTTCAATTCCGTCTTTCCGCAATGGGCGGCCAGTATCTTCTGGGTCATGGTCATGGGCATAGGGCGGCAGCCTCCTTCTTGTGCAGAATGTATTCAATGGAATCCGACAGTGCCTGCCAGCTGGCGGCAATGATGTCGGTGGATACGCCCACGGTGGTCCAGGTGGATTCCCCATCGCTGGATTCAATCAGAACCCGGACGCGGGAGGCGGTGGCCGCACGGCCGGTCAATACACGGACCTTGTAGTCGATGAGGCGGACCTTGTTAAGTTCCGGATAGAATACGGACAAGGCCTTGCGCAGCGCCGTATCCAGCGCGTGCACGGGGCCGTTCCCCATGGCGGCGGTTGTCTCCTGCTGCCCATCCACCGCAATGGAAAGCATGGCGGAAGCGCTCTTGTCCCCGTCGGGGGAAGGATATTCGCCGCTGATGCGGTACATGCCCAGGGCAAAGTGGGGCATGAAGCGCGCAAGGGTTTTGGTAATCATCAGCTCAAAGCTGGCGTCGGCCGCCTCAAACTGAAACCCTTCGTGCTCCAGCTCCTTGACCTTGGCCACGATCTCGGCCACCTCGGGCGAATCCTTGCTAAGGCTCGGCGCCACGGTGGATAGCTTGGCCAGCACCGTGGTTCGGCCGGACACCTCGCTCATCAAGAACCTGCGCTCATTGCCCACGGCATCCGGAGAGACGTGTTCGAAGGAACAGGTGAGCTTGCTCACCCCGTCAATATGCATGCCGCCCTTGTGGGCAAAAGCACTGGCCCCCACAAAGGGCTTGCCGGAATACAGCGACATGTTGCACAATTCCGAGATACGGATGGCGGTATGCCGCAAATTAGGCAGATCGCCCTTGCAATCCATGCCCATTTTCAATTTCAGGTTGGGAATGATGGCGCTCAAGTCCGCATTGCCGCAGCGCTCCCCAATGCCGGTGAAGGTGCCCTGCACCTGCACAGCACCGGCCTTTACGGAAAGCAGCGAAGAAGCCACGGCGCAGCCGGAATCGTTGTGGCAGTGGATGCCCACCCGTATGCCGGGGAACGCCGAGCAAACTGTTTCAACGACCGTTTGGATTGCATCCGGCAGCATGCCGCCGTTTGTATCGCACAGGCAAAGCACATCGGCCCCGGCCTTTGCCGCAGCGGCAAGGACCTGCATGGCATAGTCCGGGTTGTTTTTGTACCCGTCAAAAAAGTGCTCCGCATCGAAGATCACTTCCTTGCCGTGGTCCTTGAAAAAGCGAAGTGTATCATGCACCAGGCGGAGGTTTTCCGCAAGGGTGGTGTTCAGCACATGCGTGACATGCAGATCCCAGCTCTTGCCGAAGATGGCGACAGCCGGCGTATCAGCCGATAACAGGGACAGGACATTCTTATCCTCCTCCGGCATTGTCTCCTTGCGGCAGGTAGCGCCAAAGGCGCACAGCCGGGCGCTTTTCAGAGACAGCTCATTCACCCGCTGGAAGAATTCTATGTCCTTGGGGTTGGAGCCGGGGTTGCCGGCCTCAATATAATCCACCCCGAATTCATCCAGGGCTTTGACGATGCTCAATTTGTCGGTAACGGAGAAGGAGATGCCTTCTCCCTGGGCACCGTCGCGGAGCGTACTGTCGAAGATTTCGAGCTTTTTCATGCGATTCCCCCATAGTTCCTACTAACTTGCTAATGAGGTTTCGCGTCTGCGGACGCGCCCAAAGGGCTTTCCGATCGCCCTTTGGAAACCTTCGGACGCCATGTGTATTCAATACCCATTATAAATGAAATTACATACCTACGGTTGTTACATTGCCCGATGGGACTTACTTTAATATAGGGATTCCAAAGGGATATATCCCTTTGGCGGAGGGGTCCAGGGAGGCAGCGCCTCCCTGGCGGCTACAGCTTGTTCATACCGTTGATGTAGGCCAGGATACTGGCCTCCACAACGTCGGTGGAGAGGCCGCGGCCCGTGACCACCCGGTCGCCGCAGCGGATTTTCACGATGGCTTCGCCCTGGGCATCCTTGCCTTCCGAAATGGTTTGAATGGAGTAGTCCTCCAGGGAGTGGGGCTCTGCCGGGATCAGTTTATCCACAGCGTTGAAGGCTGCGTCGATGGGGCCGTCGCCCAATGCCACTTCCTCGGTGCGCTCCCCGTCGTGCAGTACGCTGATGACCGCGTTGGAGGTGACATAGTTGCCGCTGTTGACGGTAAAGCGCTCCAGCTTATAGCCGGTATGGTCCGCCATCTCCGAAAGCCTGTTCACCGCCAAGGCTTCCAGGTCAAAATCCGTAACGGTCTTTTTGCGGTCGCACAGGTCCTTGAAACGGGCGAACAGCTGATCCAGCTCTTCCTTTTGCAGCACATAGCCAAGGGCGCTCAAGCGCTCCTCCACGGCGTGGCGGCCGCTATGCTTGCCCAGCACCATTTTGTTTTGCATGAGGCCGATGGATTCGGGTGTCATGATTTCATAGGTGGCACGGTTGGCCATGACACCATGCTGGTGGATGCCGGCCTCGTGGGCAAAGGCGTTCTGCCCCACCACCGCCTTGTTCATGGGGGCGTTGACGCCAAGGATGCTGTATACCAGGCGGCTGACGGGGGAAATCCGGGTAGAGTCCACACCGCAAGTAGCAGGGTACAGGTCGGGCCGGGTATGCATGGCCATCACGAGCTCTTCCAGGGCCGCGTTGCCGGCCCGCTCGCCGATGCCGTTGACGGTGCACTCCACCTGACTGGCGCCGGCCCGAACCGCCGCCAGGGAATTGGCCACGGCCAGCCCCAGATCATTGTGGCAGTGTACGGACAGCGTCACCGTATCGATATTCTCCACGTTCTTTTGCAGGTACCCGATCATATCCGCCATTTCGGTGGGCATGGCATAGCCCACGGTATCGGGGATATTGATGACGCATGCCCCGGCGCGGATGGCGGCATCCACCGCCCTTGCGAGGAATTTGGAGTCAGAGCGCATGGCATCCTCGGCGGAAAATTCCACCTGGGGACAAAGGTTCCGGGCATAGGCCACCATGGAGGAAATTGTATCGAGTACTTCCTGCTCGGTCATCTTCAGCTTGTACTGCATGTGGGTGGGCGATGTGGCCAGGAAAGTGTGAATGAGAGGCGATTTCGCCTCCCGCACCGCGTTCCATGATGCGTCGATATCCCTTTTTGTGGCCCGGGAAAGGCTGGCCACCGTGCAGCTTTTCAGCGTCCGGGCAATGGCCTGCACGGCCTCAAAGTCGCCCTGGGAGGCGATGGCAAAGCCCGCCTCGATCACATCCACCTTCATGCGCTCCAGCGCCTGGGCGATTTCTATCTTCTCCGCCAAGTCCATGCTGCAGCCGGGAGCCTGCTCTCCATCCCGCAGCGTCGTATCAAATATCTTCACCTGCTTCATTGTATTCCGCTCCTTCCTTCAAAACGGCGCCCTGATCCGCCGACGATACCATGGCCGCGTAGCGCTTCAGGTAGCCCGACAGCGGAGCACGCTTCGGGGCCTCAAAGGAAGCCCGCCTACAAGCGATCTCCGCCTCGGGCAGACTAAGGCTAAGTCGCTTGCCTGGGATATCGATCTCGATCAGGTCGCCCTCTTGAACAAGGGCGATGAGCCCGCCCGCGGCGGCCTCGGGAGAAATATGTCCGATGGCCGCGCCTCTTGTCGCCCCGGAGAACCGTCCATCGGTAATGAGAGCGACAGATTTATCCAGACCCATGCCGGCGATGGCGGAGGTGGGGCCAAGCATTTCCCGCATGCCGGGGCCGCCGGCGGGGCCTTCATAGCGGATGACCACCACGTCGCCTTCCTTGATTTGGCCGTCATAGATGGCCGCAATGGCTTTATCCTCGCCGTCAAACACACGCGCGGGGCCTGTATGGCGCAGCATTTCAGGCGCTACGGCGCTTTGCTTGACTACCGCACCGCCTTCGCACAGGTTGCCAAAGAGCACCGCAAGCCCGCCGGCCGGGGCGTAGGGGGTTTCCCAGGGCCTTATCACCTGCGGGTCCAGTACCTTTACACCGACGAGGTTTTCATCCACAGTTTTGCAGGTCACGGTAAGACTGCTGCCGTTCAGCAAGCCCATTTTATTCAGTTCGCCCATCACCGCCGGGATGCCCCCGGCCTGGTACAGGTCCTGCACATGGTGCTTGCCGGCCGGGGCCAGCTTGCACAGGTTGGGCGTCCTTTGGCTGATCTCGTTGATTTTGGAAAGGGGAAAGGGTGCGCCTGCCTCCTTGGCAATGGCCTTCAAGTGCAGCGCGGTGTTTGTGGAGCAGCCCAGGGCCATATCCACCACCAGCGCGTTTTCAATGGATTTTTCATTGAGGATGTCTCTGGCGCAAATGTTCTTCTCCAAAAGCTCCATAATTTTGACACCTGTTTCCTTAGCCAGGCGCGTCCTGGCGGCGTACACCGCTGGGATGGTGCCGTTGCCGGGCAGCCCCAGGCCGATGACTTCCGTCAGGCAGTTCATGGAGTTTGCGGTGAACATGCCGGAGCAGGAGCCGCAGCCGGGACAGACCTCGTTTTCGATGGCGGCCAGCTCTTCTTCCCTAATGATCCCGGCTTTATACGACCCCACCGCCTCAAAGGAGGTGTTCAGGTCCTTGCCGTTCAGCGAAAGCATGGGCCCGCCCGACACAAAAATGCTGGGCAGGTTCAGCCGCGCCGCCGCCATGAGCATCCCCGGCACCACCTTGTCGCAGTTGGGGATGAACACCAGCGCGTCAAAGGCGTGGGCGCGCACCATGCACTCTATGGTGTCGGCAATCAGCTCCCTGGTGCAAAGGGAATATCGCATCCCCTCATGGCCCATAGCGATGCCGTCACATACGGCGATGGTGTTGAACTCCAGTGGCGTTCCTCCCGCCATCAGCACGCCGTCCTTCACGGCCCTTGATATCTGCTGCAGGTGAACGTGGCCGGGCACGATTTCGTTGAAGGAGTTGACGATGCCGATAAAGGGCTTTTTCAATTGGCCGTCGGTGAGCCCGCAAGCCTTCAAAAGGGATCGGTGGGGCGTACGCTCCGGGCCAGACTTTACAGCATCGGACCGGCTCATTTATTCTCCTCCTTGGGCTTTTGCCAGCTCATTTTGGCCCGTAGCTCCGCGCCGGTCTTTTCCAGCAGGCTGTTCTGGGCGGCATAGCGCATGGCGTTAAAGGACGGGCGGTTGGCCTGGTTCTCCAAAATCCAGTTGCGGGCGAATACGCCGTTCTGAATTTCGGAGAGCACCTTCTTCATTTCTTTCTTTGTTTCCTCGGTGATGATGCGGGGGCCGGTTACGTAATCGCCGTACTCCGCCGTATCAGAAATGGAATAACGCATGAAGTTCATGCCGCCGGCCACCACCAGGTCAATGATGAGCTTCATTTCGTGCACGCACTCAAAGTACGCGCTCTCCGGCTGGTAACCTGCCTCCACCAGTGTATCAAACCCGGCCTTCATCAACGCCGTCACGCCGCCGCAGAGTACCGCCTGCTCGCCGAAAAGGTCCGTCTCCGTCTCCTCACGGAAGGTGGTTTCCAGGATACCGGCGCGTGCGCCGCCGATGCCCACGGCATACGCCAGCGCGATGCCCTTGGCATCGCCGTTGGGGTCCTGGTACACGGCGATCAGGTCTGGCACGCCCTTGCCCTCCACAAACTGGCTGCGCACGGTATGCCCGGGGCCCTTGGGTGCGATCATGATGACGGCCACTTCCTGCGGGACGACGATCTGCCCGAAATGGATGTTGAAGCCATGGGCGAAAGCCAGCGTCTTGCCGGGCTTCAGATAGGGGGCGATGTCGTTTTTGTAGAGTGACGCCTGCTTTTCATCGTTCACCAGGATCATGATCACGTCAGACGCCGCCACGGCATCAGCGGTGAGCATGACCTCAAGGCCCGCTTCCCTGGCAGCCGCCGCCGATTTGGAGCCCCTGTACAGGCCCACCACCACGTCATATCCGCTGTCCTTCAAATTCAGCGCATGGGCATGCCCCTGGCTGCCGTAGCCGATGACGGCAATCTTTTTCCCCTGAAGGTAACTGGAATCGCAATCCTGCTGGTAGTACATCCTGGCCATAAAAAGTCACTCCTCTTCTTTTTGTGTCAGCACATAGCCGTTTCTGCCAATGGCAGTCACGCCTGTGCGGCATAGCTCAATGATTCCGAATGGTTCCAAAAAGGTTACAAAGGCGTCCAGCTTTGCTTTTTCCCCCGTCAGCTCCATGGTCATGGTGTCTGGGGCCAGATCGATCACCTTGGCGCGGAACACCGTCACAGCGTCCAGCGCCTGGCTCCTTGTATCCGGCGCGGCCCGGACCTTCACCAGAAGCAGTTCTCGGATGACGGTCTTATCAAGGTCCATCAGCTCCACCACTTTGACATCGTGCAGCTTTTCCAATTGAAGCACGATCTGCTCCCGCACATAGCCGTCACCCGTGGCCAGAATGGTGATCCGGGAAATAAGCGAGCTTTGCGTCTCCCCGACGGAGAGGCTGTCGATGTTGAAGCCCCGGCGGGCGAAAAGCCCGGAAATGCGGGTCAGCACGCCGGATTCGTTGTTCACCAGCAGCGACAGTATAAACTTGCCTGATTCCATGGCTTTACCCCCTCACAATCATGTCCCGAATGGTTCCGTTGGGCGGGATCATGGGCAGCACCTTTTCATCCCGATGGATGCGGGCGTCGACCACCACCGGCCCGGTGAGCTGGAAGGCTTTGTCCAGCACGGCATCCAGCTTGTCGATGGCATCCAGGCGCAGCCCCTTGGCACCAAAAGCCTGGGCCAGAAGGACAAAATCCGTATCCCTGTTGAGTGTCGTGTTGGAATAGCGGTGGCCAAAGAACATGGTCTGCCATTGGCGCACCAGGCCCAATACGCTGTTGTTGAGCACCACCACGATAAGGGGCAGGCGGTTGGTCACGGCGGTAGCCAGCTCGTTCATGTTCATGTGGAAGCTACCGTCGCCAGTGAACAGCACCGTCTTCTTCATGCCCGTACCGATGCATGCCCCGATGGCAGCGCCCAAGCCAAAGCCCATGGTGCCAAGGCCGCCGGAGGTGATGAAGGTGCGGGGCCTGTGAAAGCTGTAGTATTGCGCCGTCCACATCTGATGCTGGCCCACGTCGGTAGCCACAGGGCTGTCGGCCGGCAGGCGCTTGTTCACCGCCTTGATGACCATTTCGGGATTCAGGCGGCTTTCGTTCATGGTAAGGTGATTGTCCGGCGCGCTTGTCAGCTGCTCCACCTCATCGAGCCAGGCGGAGCCGGATTTTTGCAGCCCCATGCCGTTCAAGGCAACAAGAGCCTCCTTCACGTCCGCCACCAGCGCCACATAGGCGGGGATGTTTTTGCCGATCTCCGCCGGGTCGATGTCGATGTGCAGCACCTTGCGGTTCTTGGAAAACTCAATCTTGTTCCCTGTGGCCCTGTCGGAGAAGCGGGAGCCGACGGCGATGATCAGGTCGGATTTGTCCATCACCTGGGTGGCGGCATACCTTCCGTGCATGCCCGTCATCCCCAGGAACAGGGGATGGTTATGGTCCACGGCGGATAAGCCCATCATGCTGGTGCCAATAGGCGCTCCGATGGTTTCCGCAAGCCGGATCAATTCCTCCCCCGCCCCGGCCGCCGTCACGCCGCCGCCGGCATACAAAAAGGGCCTTTGGGAGGAGGCAATCAATTCCGCAGCCTGCTTTATGGCCTGGCTGTCCAGTGTTTTTGATAGCGGTTCCTCTCCCTTGGCCCCCGGGGTAAATTCACATTCTGCAATTTGCACATCCTTGGGGATATCCACCAGCACAGGCCCCGGCCTGCCGGAGGCGGCAATACGGAAGGCTTTGCGCAGCGTTTCACTGAGGCGCGTCACATCCTTGACCATATAGTTGTGCTTGGTGATGGACATGGTAATGCCTGTGATGTCCACCTCCTGAAAGCTGTCCCGGCCAATGAACGTGCAGGGCACATTCCCGGTGATGGCCACCATGGGCGTGGAATCCAGGAAGGCCGTGGCGATGCCGGTCACCAGGTTCGTGGCACCGGGGCCGGAGGTGGCGATCACCACGCCGGTCTTGCCCGTGGCCCTGGCATACCCGTCCGCGGCATGGGCGGCACCCTGCTCATGGCAGGTGATCACATGGCGCAGCCAGCCGGATGCCTTGTATAGCTCGTCATAAATATTCAGCACAAAGCCGCCCGGGTAGCCGAACACGGTATCAACCTGCTGTTCCTTGAAAACTTCCATCAGGATCTGTGCGCCATTGAGCTTCATTGCCGTTCCTCCCTTATAAAAAAGCCCCCTGATCCGTGTACACACGGTTCAGGGGGTGTAAGCATATTCTTGTGCGTTTATGCCTCTACCGTTCTCCCGTCCCTGCGCATACACAAAATCCCGCTGGCGACCAGTACGTTAATTCGTACAAGGACGACAACGAGTACAAGGACGAGAAGGCCCAGAGACAAGTGGTTCATAAGTGCTCCTGTTTAAAAAAGTTTTTATAAAGGTATCACATTGCGGGAAGCTTTGTCAAGCGCGGCGATGTATTTTTATTGTATTTGCGAGACTCCCGCCTTCACAGGCTCCGCCGGCGATTAGCCGTAACCGGCCTCCATGGGATAGTTTTTTCCGTTTTCCATCATGGATTTTGCCTTGCCATACGCAAGGCATGCGATCCCACCCGCCAAAAGGATGGAAAGCTGTCCGTTTACCACATGAAGCAAGCTGTACATCAACTGGTGGATGTATAAAGAGGAAAAGGGCAGCGACCAGAGGATCATGTTGTAGGGCAGCGCGCTGACGCCTTTCTCCTGCCCCTCTTCCCAATGAACAGGAAGAGGTATAAAATATACGCTTATAACGCCCAAGAAATGATTCAATCCATTTGCCTTGTCACAGGTATGCTACAGCATGATATCGCTTTTTTTGGGGCTGCTCCTGCCTTCCAGGTCCGGCTGCCGGCGCTCCATTGCCGCCAGGGCGATTTCGATGTCCTCATGTACCTCATCTACCGTATGGCAGCCCACCGTTACCATATCGCAGGGCCGCAGCGTAGCGTAGGAGAAGGTCAACCCCACAAAAGGCGATACCCTTCCCGCCGCCATGGCCTTGATGGTCATCACTGGCTTTTTCGCGCTCCAGATCACTTTATGGATGTACTCGATTTCCACCTGCATCAAAAAGCCGGCGCAGTTGTAGATTTGAATGTACGTTTCCACATCGTATTCATTCATGTCGGAATACACGATCAGCTCCGGCATGTGGGCCGACAGCCCGGGAATCATGCCCGCCTCCCGGATCATGGACAGGTAGTCCGGCAGCCGGTCCATGGTGCCCTTGTTCTTGTTCACCAGCTGCTCGGCGCAATAGTGGTGAGGCAGGCAAAAGGCGGCCCCCAGCTTTCTGGATGCTTCTATCGTCTGCCACGCTTCCGCCCGTGCCTTCGGATTGTCATCGACATTTAAAATGGGGGTATCAATAATGGTCATCTTTTTGCCGGTGCGGTCCTGCGCCAGGCGGATGCCGTTTACAAGAATATCGCTGCCGGAAAGGGGGCACATGACAGCGTCAATGCCGTATTCCAGATACGCTCCCAAAATATCCGCCACGGCTTCCTTCGTGTTAAAGCGGTTTTTGATCTGCGAATCGGCGGCCGCGCTGGTATGGCTGTAACCCAATATCCAGTTGGTGCCGATGATCATGCGCGGCAGGGACACGCCGCCAACCTGGGTGCGGGGAAACAGATGCGCGGACATATTTTGTTCTTCCTTTCAATGCCTTACCTGACCATAATATGTTCAGAACAGGCATGGGAATTTCCTTCCCCACCGGCGGCAAAATATTTGTAATTTCCTCGCGGCAGCACCGTGCTTTTCTTTTCCGGCCGCCTTTGCTATACTACGGTTAATACAGCGGCATTCTTGTATGGGATGCCGGCGGATCATGGGGAGGGCCTTGTGCAAACCATCACCAGCATACAAAACCCCAAGGTTGCCTTCTGGCGCAGCTTGAAAACCAGGGCGGCCAGGCAGGAGGCCGGATTATATATCGTGGAAGGCGCCAAAATGGTGGGCGAAGCCCTGCAGGGCGGTCTTGCCAAGTCGCTGCTCATCGACGTGGACAGGCTGCGGGAATATCAGCATTTTTCCGACACCGCTGCCTGCGATGTATTTGCCGTATCCGCACATATCCTTGCCTCAGTCTGCGACACAAAAACCCCCCAGGGTGTGGCCGCCGCCATTCTGCTTCCAGACGCACCTTCTCTTGGGGAACTGGGGCCTTTAATCGTAGCGCTGGATGGCGTACAGGACCCCGGCAATGTGGGCACCATATTGCGCACGGCGGACGCCGCCGGCTTTACCGGTGCCTTGCTGTCGGAGGAATGCGCCGACCTGTATTCTCCCAAATGCCTGCGGGCCACCATGGGAAGCATCTTCCGGCTGAAGGCGCTGGTGGCCCCTTCCCTGCCGGGAGCGCTGGCGAATTTGAAGGAGGCTGGGTACAGCCTGCTATCCGGCGAACTAAACGGTACACCTTTTTATGAAAGAGCAAACGTGCAAAGCCGCTTGTGCCTTTTAATCGGCAGCGAGGGCAACGGCGTATCGCCGGAAGTCAGCGCGTTGTGCACCCACCGACTGACACTGCCCATGCGGGGCGGCGCGGAATCACTGAACGCTGCGGTAGCGGCAGGAATCATGATGTACGACCTGGTGAACAGAAGGTAATTCACATTTCCGTCCGCGTTCAACCTTCCCATTCATGTAAAAGTCTTCCCCTTGAGGGCTCCGGAATACCGCTCCTGACAGTGTCAGATTAGAGAGGTATGGAGGAGGCTGGCGAAACAAGCAATGAGAGCGGTAGCGAACCGGTGCGCCGATTGAGCCAGATGGAATAGGTGGCGCGCAGCGCCGGATGAGGTGGCCTGCCGCAATCATCCCCTCTGTAACCTCTACCTTTATATCATAAAAACCACCACTGTGCCGTGGTGGTCTCCGTTTCAAACCCTACTTATAATTGTATCTCCACAATATTCACCGAATGCGGAATCAGTGCCAGGGGCCTTGGGGAAGTGACCTCCATCCAACCGGTAGAATGAATTACCGCGCCTTGATGGTTCACATCATTGTAGCTTTCACAGGAAGCGCCGGCCAGCGTATGTACCCGGTAGGCCTTGATAGGCGCTCGGTCCACCTCCACCTCCATTTCCACCAGGGAGGAGGCAGACTTGTTTACGGCGGAGAGTGTCACCGTCCGTTTGTCCCCACCGGTGGTGGCCACCACATCCACCTGGTCCACCGTCACATACCGCTGCTCCTTGCTTTGGAAAACCGCCTTGGGCATATTTTCGCAGTAGGCGTCCACCACGGTATCCTGCATGTGATTGGCATACAGGTCGAACACATGGTAAGTGGCGCGCTTGACGATGCCGCCGGGATGAGTGTAAATGCAGCCTCTGGTGTTCACAGCCGGCGCGAAATTCGCCATGCCCACAAGATCGCAGTTGCGGTTCAGTTCATTCAAAAAGCAGGCGGAAAACACGGCGTCGGCCATGGTATAGGAGCTGTTGATATCGTTTTTGTCCCTAGGCAGAAGGTACTCCTCCGGGGTCACACCCATCTTTTGCGTATGCATGTTGGGGTGGTACCAGCCCCGCAGGTTCCACTCGTCAAAGGCAATTTTGATTTTCTTCTCCATGCCCAGCGCCGTCAAAAGCCCTCGGACTTTGGCAATGGATTCCCCCAGATTCTCTGTATACGCCATGGCCTGCTCGTAGGTGGCCAGCGCGTTGGTATTGTGGATGGCGTCCCAGTACTGGTGGATGGAAATCCAGTGCAGGTTTTGCCCAGCCTTGCGCAATAGATTCAAATTCCAGTCGATATCGGTCAATGCCGCAGCGGAAAGCTCGATAGTGGGGTCCACATGCTTTAGCAGCTTGGCGGCCTCGCACACCAGCCGGCCCCATTCCTCCGCTTCCTTGGCGCCCAATTCCCAGGAACCGTAGTTTTCGTTGCCTATGCTCCAGTATTTGACTTGATGGGGTGCAGTAAATCCGTTGGCGATCCGCTGCCTGGCGTACTCGCCCTCATCCTTCAAATTGCAGTATTCCAGCCAGTCGCTCATTTCCTCCATGGTGCCCGTACCCGCGTTTGTACAGATATACGGCTCGCAGTCAAGCTTGCGGCAAAGCTTGATGAATTCATCCGTGCCGAAGGCATTGCTGTCCTCCACCCGCCAGGCCTTGTCGAACACGGCGGTCCTGCTTTGCCCTACGCCCTTTTTCCAGTTGTAGGAGGATACGAAACACCCACCGGGCCAGCGCATTATGGCCGGCCTGATCCTTTTCAGCGCTTCCAGCACGTCGGTGCGGAACCCGTCTTCATCGGATAAGGGATGTCCCGGATCATACACGCCGCCGTAGATCTGCCTGTGAAAGTGCTCCAGAAAGTGGCCGTAGAGCATGGGGCTGGCTTTCCCCACTTCCCGCCCCGTGGTGACGTACAGCTTCATGCCTGCGCTTCCTTTCCCGGCGCGTGAATCATATCCACCGATTCGCGCATGGTTTTGTTCCGGCCATACCAGAAATCCTTCACCATGTTCAGATCATCCGTAGGCGTGGAAAAGAAAGTCCTTACCAGGATATCCTGGCTGTGATTCCCAAATTTTTTGCCGTATATGGTCAGCCCGCCCACGTGCTCGGCCTGCTCGCTGACCTCCAGTCTAAAGCGCCAGTTCATCTGGCTGTTTCCCACATCGGCAATGGTGGCGTCACTTTTGCGCTCCTCATCCAAGTATGTGCCGGTCCTGTCGATGCGGATCTGCTTGAGCAGCCCGTACTGGTTGGCCTGCCACCACACGGGCGTAATCACGCCGTGGCGCTGCCCGAAATCCCCAGGGCATGTCCAGTCGAAAAGCCGGACGCCGTTCAAATAAAAGGTGATGTCCGACGGCCATTCCTCGTTGAAGCCCGGCGCTTCGGAGGAAATCTCCAGCGATATGTCGATTTCCTCCAGCGTTTGGGTGGGCAGCATGTAGTTGGGAAAGGTGTACTCCACATATCCTTGCGTGAACCACAATATCTGGGCATGCATCCGCTGGGGGTCCATCAAAAACTTGGGCTCGTCAAAATAGCCGATGATGCTGTCCTCTGTGGCCAGGCCGCAGGTTGGCTTTACCTGAATCTCGCTGTAATGGCCGACCGGTATGGATACCTCATGGATATTTTGCGAGATATCCTTGTGGGGCAGCTGCAGGCGGTACTCCGTTTCCATCATCACGCATTTTTTATGGCTGGCACCGTTGACCGTAACCAGGCTGGATTTGATGATGCCTGCCGCCTCCAGCTTTTGCACATGCCGCGTCATAATGGAGCTGCTGATGCCGATCTTCTCGGCCAGCTGCTTGATATTCAGGTCCTCCCTGGCCAGAAGCTGAAGTATCTCCACCCGGACTTCGCTGGCCAGCGCCTCAAAAAAAGGAACGCTGTCCTTGTCGACCTGTATAACCAATCGATACACTCCCCTTATGGGAAGGCGGCGGGATCAGCCCTTCACGCCGCCCGCCGTCATGCCTTCAATAAAATACCGCTGGAAGCTGATGAACAGGATCAGGATCGGGATGATGGCCATCACGGAGCCGGCAATCAGTACCGCGTAGTTGTTGCCATAGGGGGTCAAAAGCGATGCCAGGCCCAGCGGCAGCGTAAACTTGCTTTGGCTTCGCAGAACAATCAAAGGCCACAGGAAGCCGTTCCAGCTGTTCATACCCACCAGTATGCCCATGGCGGCAAAAGATGGTACTGCCAGGGGCAGCATGATACGCACGAAGATGCCATATTCGCTGCAGCCGTCCACCCGGCCGGCATCCACAAAGTCATGAGGCAAGCCGCTCATGTACTGCCTGAAGAAGAAGATGGGCAGCGCTTGGGCCACAAAGGGCAATATGATGCCGCGGTATGTATCAATCATCGGGATATCCAGCACTTCCTTGAAGCCCACCAGGAGCTGGAATAGCGGCAGAATGATAATTTCCAGCGGAATCATCATCACCAGCAAAACACAGGTGAAAAACAGGTTTTTGCCCTTGAAGCTGTACATGGCAAACCCGTAGCCCACAAAAGCGCTGACCAGCAGCGTTGAAACGGTTTGAATGACGGTGATCAGCAGGCTGTTGCCGAACCACTGAAAATAACCCTCGCTGCCCGTAAACAGAATTTTGTAGTTGTCCAGACTCATCACGGCCAAATCCCACCGCACATTCAGGCCTTTGCGGAAGATTTCCGTGGTGGGCTTAAAGGAAGCAAGCGCAATGGCATACAGCGGGAACAAGGTCACCGCCGCAAGCACGGCAAAGAAAAGCACAAGCAGAATGGATACCCACATTTTGCGCTTTTTCATCCTTGCTTCTCCTTTCTGAGCGTACCGTTGATATACAACTGAATGACGTTCAGTATCATCACGATCAACAGCAGCACAATGCCGATGGCGCTGCCGTAGCCCATATTGTTTTCCTCAAATGCCTTGCGGTAAAGATAGCCGACTATGGTGATGCCGATATTGTTTGGCGAACGGTTGCCCGACCAGAGCATATAGCTCTCGGTGAACATGGACATGCCGCCGTAAATGCTGATGGTAAGCACATAAATAGTCACTGGCTTGAGCATGGGAACAATGATGCTTTTAAACCTGTGCCATGCGTTGGCCCCGTCAATCTCCGCCGATTCATACAATTCCACGGGGATGTTTTGAAGCCCTGCCAGAAAGTACAGGACATTCACACCTGTCCAGCGCCATACAGCCAGCGTCAAAAGCGTTACCATGGATGTGTCGGCCAGCCGCAGCCACTTGACGGGCTTCATGCCCACAAGCCCGATGATCTGGTTCAGCAATGAACCGGGAAGCTCGCCAAAGACCAGGCGGAAGATGGTGCCGGCTACCACCACGGAGGTGAGCGCCGGAATAAACAAGGTGGAACGGAAAAAATTCCTGGCGCGCATACGCTTGCTGTCCAGAAACACAGCCAGCAGCATGGGCACGGGGATTAAGATCAGCAGCGTCCAGAACGTATACATTGCGTTCAGCCGCAGCGCTTTGAAAAAAATGGGGTCATTCAGGTTGCGGTAATTTGTAAGACCAATAAACTCCACCTGATTGGGGAGTATGTTTTGAAAGCTCATGATGACAGTGGAGATCATGGGATACAAAAAGAAAAGCAGGAACGTAATGACAAAAGGCGCCACAAATACATAGGGCGCAATTTTTTGATTATACGCAAATTGCTTCAGCGAGGCGGGGGCCTTTTTGTACACAGGCCGCTTTGCAGGGGATGGCGTGGCCTGACTCATTACGCTCACCTTCCTTATGGGCGCAGTGGACAGGCATGCCCTGTCCACTGCGCCCTTTGTAAGTTCTACCCGATACAATACAATCAGTTGGGGGTCTTTTCCAGGATGGCCTGTTCCTCCGCCAGCATCTTCTCGATATCCTCCAGGCCTTCATAGGCGCGGGACATGATGGCGGTGCGGACAGCGGCCATGGTCTTGGGCAGGCTGTCGCTGACCACGATGGCGGGAATTTCATCCTGCACAGCGATCAAAGCGTCGAAGGGGAAGTTGGCGAAGTAGTCGATGAACTTGTTGGGCTTTTTCAGCTCCTCGTTGGTCCACAACGCTTTGCGGATGGGATCAAAGCCCATGATTTCCCAGATCTTGAGGTTGCCTTCCTCGCTGAGCTTGGCAAAGCCCAGGTAATCGATGGCCAGGTCCTGGTTCTTGCACTGGCTGGTAACCGAGGTGCCGGTGCCGCCAAGGCCCACGGAGCGGGGCTGGCCGACTTCGAACACGGGGTTGGGCATGACAAGGATCTTGCCCTTGAGGTCAGGCATATAATCGGTGAACCGGCCCATGTACCAGAAGGGCATCGTGATGGAGGCAGCGCCGCCGCCGTTCATGAAGCCGTAGTACTCTTCGGCATGATGTCCGCCGCCAGGAGCCACGATGGCCGTGCCGGCATTGATCATATCCTGATAGAACTTCAGGGCCTTGGCCATTTCGGGGGTATTCACATTGGGCAGTCCTTCGGGGGTCAAAAGATCGCTGCCCTGTTCGGTCAGCATCTGCCAGAAGGACCAGGGATCGTTGGCTTCCACAGTGGTCATGGGCACGCCCGTCTTTTCCAGAACGGTCTTGCCGGCGTTGGCATAATCTTCCCAGGTCACGATGCTGGCGGGATCAATGCCGGCGGCATCCAGGATTTCCTTGTTGTAATAGGTCACGGAGGCGCCTACATGGAAGCAGATGCCGTAGTAGTTGCCATCCTTGGCATAGATGTCCACGCGGGACTTGACGATGTTGGGCAGTTCCGGCTCCACCACGCGGTTGAGGGGAACCAATTGGGTTTCGCCCATCAGGTAGTTGGCGTACTTGCCGATTTCGATGTCTACGATGTCGGGGGCGCCGGTGCCGGACTGCAGGGCGATGAGCAGCTTGTTGTGCATGTCGTCATAGGGGTAGACCGTGGGATTGATGGCAATGGGACGGTCGGGGTTCTTTTCGTTCCAGATCTCGGCCATCTTCTGATAGAACTCCACGTGCAGCGCGTTGAACGTCCAGAATTCGAAGGTGGTCACTTCCGCGGCGGATGCGGCCGGAATGCTCAAAAGCGGCAGCATAAGCGCCAGGGCCAAAATCATGGATAACAGCTTCTTCATGCGTCTTCCTCCTGTTTTTTGGCAGTATAGTACACAAGCCTATCCGCCGCCGGGTGAGGGCCCTTCTCCCGGACGCTGATATGCTCCCAATATGGGCCGGTTTGTAAGGGAACCGTTCCTTGCATTAAATCATACAGACACCGTAACCTGCGGGTTCCAAAGCCGTAATGGTTTAGCGCCGGCCGCTTTCTCCCACGGGTCCTGCCGCCTGAAAAAGTTCTTCCCTTCGCATGATGCGCGCCTTGTTATCTTGATTGCAGTATAAGATAAGTAGCAATATATGTCAATATGTACAGAAAATAATCCCATTTCATGTGCTATATGTTGATATTTCGGTACATAACACTTGCCAAAAGAGCGCATGTCATGAACTTGAAGGTTATTCACTTCGTTGTGAATCCCCCTCCCTGCAATTTGTTCCTCCTTACAGATTGCAGGGGACAAACAGGCAACAAAAAACCGCCGTCCAGGACAGCGGCTTTTGCACGCGTAAGACCATCAAGGAGCTGAACTGAATCACATTGGAACAATCTAGAATTTTCTGGAACCGCCCCCATGGCTGCGCCCGCTGGAGGACCGGTGGGTGCTGGTACGGCTGCCGCCCATACCCCCGCCACCGCTGCTGTTGGATGCCCTGGGCACCCTGGTGACCTGCGTCCTCAGATATATATCCGTCGCCCCAGTGATATTCACGTTGGTATTTTTGTTCAAATCATACTTGTAGGCGGAACCCTTCATGGCATAGGCATGCCGGACGGCAAGAAACAGCCCAAAGCCGCTTGCGATACCCGCCAGCAGGGCGATGGCAGCCTCCCCCATGGTCAATATCCTCGGCTTCACATTCCGGTCGATAACGCCTTCCTCATCCTGGTTGTATTGATCGCTGGGAATGCCGTTTTTCAGGTAGACGGAAATCTGCGCCAGCGCAATAAGCGATGCCTGCGCATACTCGCCGCTTGTCAGGTACGGGGCTGCCGTATCCAGCAATGTATTCAGACGGAGGTCCGTGATATAGCGGTCCATCAGCCCGGAAGTGGATATGGTAAGCTCGCGGTTGTTCGTATCGATCAGGATCAGTGCGCCGCTAAAATCCTTTCCCGTCCCAAAGCCGTTGTCATCATAAAAATCATCGGCAAATGCCCGCGATCCGCCCGTCTTCACATCGTTGGAAGTCACTATGACATAGTCCATGCCGTATTGGCTCTTCAGCAGATTGATCGTACCCTCCAACTGATTAATCTCGCTTTGGCCCATGAGCCTTGCGTTGTCAAACACCCTTTGGCTGCCCTGCCCCAGCGATTGGCCAAAGGCCGAAAGGGGCAGCAGCAGCAAACATGCAGTTAAGATGATGAAGACACGTTTCATATCCGCTTCCCCCTATACAAAGAAATAGAACACAGCAAGCAATATGCCGCAAACGAGGGCGGCCAGAATACCGCCGTGGAGCAGCAGCTTCTTTTTGTCTAGCGGCAAGACGCCGCAGACTTCCCCCGTCTGACCGTTCATGGCATAATAGTACATTTCTCCCTTTTCGCCCCGGTAGGTTAAAACAAAGGCCGGCAGCAAGGCGTACCTGTACCTGTTGCCCTTGAGCTTCATGGTGGTGGAGCCCACCAGGGAGGTATAGGGTGTTCCTGACGCGATCAGCGGTTGGGCATATCCCTGCAATTCCGCTTCCACGTTGGCGCTGATGGCTTCCTTGGCCACGTCCCGCTTTTCGGCCACGAACCCGGAAAGGTAGGAGGGGGCGAAGTCCACCATCTCATCCAACTGGTACGGGTGGACTGCGTCAGAAAGCTTCCGGTCGGCCTTCTGCAGCGCGCTGCGCTGTATGTTCCTAAAGGAGATGTCCGCGTCCCTGGAGACGCTGTAATACTTGGTGGTGGTGATGTAGTGCCTAGCCGTGGTGGTATGCGTCACGATCTGCCCTTCGCCCGTAAAGCTGGCCGAAGCCTCATAGTCCGCCAGCCAGTAGGGGTAATAGACGCCGGACAGCCTCTCCACACTTTCTTGCTGGATAAACGAGGACGGTACATACCTCTTTTTGCGGATCCATTTGAAGAACCTGTCCTTGGCGCCTTGCTTGTCGTACTTGAAGGGCAGCAGCGCGTCGGGCCGGAAGGCATCCTCCAGCCGGCCCACGATCACCACTGGATTGTGGCAGTAATAGCACATGGTGGCGGCGGTGGTGGCGCTGGTGGTCAGCTCCGCGCCGCAGCTGGGGCAGTGGTAGAGGTATTGCTCCCCGCCGCCCACCTCACTTGTCCCGGCGGACGTTTTTTCCTGCCCGTAGGCCTTACCGTCCAGCTTGTCAAGATATGCCTTGTCATAGGTTGTGCCGCAAAACTCGCAGGCAAAGCTGCCGCTGTTCGGCTCGAACTTCAGCGCGTTGCCGCAGGCAGGACACTTGTATGTAAAAGCAGGCATACTTCCTCCCCCTTTTGAACCCTCATCTATTGTATGCAAGGATATGCTTCAAAATATGGACCTTTGCCCCTACAGGCAAAGCAGCTCCTCCATACCCGATTCGCCCAGCACCGTAATCCCATTTTTTGCGAGCAGCTCCGCCGCCACGCCATTCCCGGGGACCAGCTTACCGGAAAACGTGCCGTCGTAAATCTCCCCATAACCGCAGGAGGGGCTCCGCTCCTTCAGTATGGCGTACCTGCAGCCGTACAGCTTGGCCAGGGCCAGCGTTTCCTCCGCTCCTTTTGCAAAGGCGGCAGTCACATCCCGGCCATTTTTGCCAACCACCTTATCCCCCACCCGTTCGGAAGGGTCCCTGGGCGTAGGCAGCCCGCCCAGGATTTCCGGGCAGACGGGAATCAGGTGGTGCTCTTTCATTAGCTTCTCCACCCGTGGATCGTATTTGCCCGATCCATTATAACGGCAGTTGACGCCCAGGAGGCAGGCGCTGATGAGTATGTTCATTATCTTACCCGGCTTTCTACGCAATACCTAAAGGTACTTTTCAAAGATATTGTAACATAACATCCTTCCCGCGCGGTCTTACAATACGGTGACATTTTTCGATGAGAAAATGAAATATTAATCAAAATCGGGACAGGATTTCAAGGAAAATAAAGGCCATGATGCACCGGGAACCCAAAAGGGTATATAGAATAGTAAGGCATTTTTTATTCGTGCCTGCAAAAGCCATCTCCCGCCGCTTTGATTATTCCGCAAAATTCAGCTATACTGTAGCTGCGACCCAAATTATGTGAGGATCCAAAATGATTGCATCGATTGCGCACCCCGAGCTGATGAATATCGTCGACGAAAAAACGGAAAAGACGTTTTTCGGCGGCTTTCAGGATTGGTATGAAAGCGAATGGCACCGCATGGCCGGCTGCGGCCCCACCTGCGCGGCCAACATACTCACTTACCTTGCCTTCATGCGGCCGGAACTGAAGGCTCTTTACGGGTATGAGACCATGCGCCTTGCCGATTTTTCGCAGCATATGGAGCAGGTGTATCAATTCGTCACCCCCGGCAACATGGGGCTGAACAAGCTGGAAATGTTCACCGAGGGCGTTGTCCGCTTTGCGGAAAGCAGGGGCATCCCCCTAACCCCCCATGCGTTTGACGTGCCCGGCAACATGACGCGCAGCCGCCGGCACGTATCGGAGCTTGCGGAGTTCGTTCAAGCCGGCCTTGCCTCCGACTGTCCGATTGGCTTCCTCAATCTCACCAAGGGCAAGGTCAAAAATATACAGGGCTGGCACTGGATCACCATCACAAAGGCAGAGATTGACGACAATACGCTTGTCGCCTGCGCCTCTGATGAGGGCAAGGAAATCTGTTTCGATTTGCGCCTGTGGTATCACTCCACCCGCATGCGCGGCGGCTTGGCCTACTTTACAAAAGAATGAAGCAGGGAACACTGGCAGATAACAACTGAAGTACGTCCTCCTGCTTTGCGTACCGTGTTTCGCTATGCATTCACTGAATATGCTATAGATACTGATGTCACAACCGCCCGAAGGTTGCATTTTCCCGCGCCTGTGCTACAATGGCTTGCAGTGATTACCATAAAAAACCCAGAAAGGTTGATCGTATGCTGTTGATTCGCGGCGGCCTTGTTCACAACGCCATTTCGCCAGAACCCTTTATCGCGGATATCCTGATAAACGAAGGCAAGATCCTTTCCATAGGCACGAGCCTCCCTTGCGATAACACGCAGTTGGTGGACGCCGCCAATCTTCATGTATACCCCGGTTTTGTGGAAGCACATGGCCACAGCGGCCTGGACGGCTACGGCATTGGATACGAAGGCCAGGACTACAACGAAATGAATGACATCCTGTCTCCCCAGCTCCGGGCCATCGACGCCATCCAGCCTTTCGACCAAGCCCTTACCGAGGCCAGGGAGGCCGGCGTCACCTGCCTGTGCGTAGGCCCCGGCAGCGCCAACGTGCTGGGCGGCACCTTTGCCGCCATCAAGCCCATTGGCAAGCGTGTGGACAGGATGCTGGTGAAAAAGGAATGCGCCATGAAATGCGCCTTCGGCGAAAACCCCAAACGCTGCTATAAGGACAAGGGTGACTCCACCCGCATGTCCACCGCGGCCAAGCTTCGTGAAATGCTGTTCAAGGCCAGGGAATACCAGCAGAAGCTGGAAGCCGCCGGGGACGACATGAGCAAGCGGCCGGGCTTCGACATGAAGCTCAACGCTCTTTTGCCGGTTCTGCGCCGGGAAATGCCTTTGAAGGCCCACGCACACCAGGCCGACGATATGTTCACCGCCCTACGCATCGCCAGGGAATTCAATGTGGACATCACCCTGGAGCACTGCACCGAAGGCCACCTCATCGCCGAAGAATTGGCCCAGGAAAACGTGCCCCTGGCGGTAGGCCCCACCCTTGGCCACGCCGTAAAGTTCGAGCTTCGCAACAAAAGCTGGGAAACGCCCGGCGTCTTACAAAAGGCCGGCTGCCAGGTATCCATTATCACCGATTCTCCGGTGATCCCGCAAAAGTACCTGCCCTTGTGCGCCGGGCTGGCCGTCAAATCCGGCATGGACCCCTTCGGCGCGCTGCAG
Organism: Bacillota bacterium; assembly: GCA_023436585.1. GTDB lineage: Bacteria > Bacillota > Clostridia > Christensenellales > Aristaeellaceae > JAEWAH01. Next base: position 141,536 of record JAEZIN010000002.1, read on the forward strand.
GCCATTACGATAAATCCCGCCCGCCACATCGGCATCGCCGACAGGGTAGGCTCCCTGGAAGCTGGGAAGGACGCGGACATCGTGCTCACCGACGGCTCCCCCTTTGAAGTAAGCACATCCGTGAAGATGGTGTTCATCGACGGGGAACAGGTATACATGCAGGCTTAATTGCATATTTCAAAAAAAATGCAACTTTCCCTTGCATTTCATGGCTGCCAGGGATATACTACTGCTCAACATCAACGAAAGGGGCTGCAAGCCGTGCTCAAAAAAGTAACCGCCATCCGGAAAAATGATCACGGCAAGTCTGCATCCGAACGCTTCGGTACGCAGGCTTTGGCCCTTTTTGATTTTTTCGGGGCGGCGTAGCATCGCTGCATCCCAATCAAAACAAAAAGCGGCTAAGGCAAGAAAGTCTTAGCCGCTTTTCAATCATACAATTAGAATAGGGGGCTTTGATATGTTGAAGACACTGGAAACCAGGCGCATGATTCTCCGCCAGTTCACGCAGGACGACTTTGAAGCTGTCCACAGCTATGGCAGCGTTCCGGAAAACATCATCTACATGCCGTTTAGCCCCAACACTCAGGAGGATACTCGGGCGTTTCTCATACGTTCCATTGCAGCGGCAGAAGAAACCCCCTGCCGGAATTATCAATATGCCGCGGTGCTCCGTGATACCGGCAAGCTCATCGGCGGCTGTGGTGTGAATCTGTCCGGCGATGAAGCGGAAATCGGCTGGTTATTGCACCGGGATTTCTGGAAACAGGGCTTTGGACCCGAAATGGGAAGGGCTTTGCTTGCATTCGGCTTTGACGAGCTTCACATGCACCGTATCATCGCCCGCTGCGATGCGGAAAATTACGGCTCGTACCGCGTGATGGAGAAAATCGGCATGCGCCGCGAGGGATTGTTTTTGGATGCGCGCCTGGCAAACAAGCTATCCCACAACAAATATAGCGACGAACTGTACTATGCCATATTGAAAGAGGAATGGGACATTCAAAAAGAAATCGAGTATTTTAGCGGCCTCCCGGTTCATTTTGACGGATTTGAAGACCTTAAGGAGATGTCCGACGGGAACATTTCCCTTATCTGCACGTCGAAAAGGCCTGCTGTGCCCGAAAAGAAATTCGTGCCCGCCTACCACTTCGCCGTCGTGAAAGCCGGGGAAAAGATAGGAAACATCAAGCTTCGGATCGGGTATACCGATGGGCTGTACTACGGCGGGCAGATCGGTTATGACATCGATGAAGCCCACCGCGGCAACGGATATGCGGCGGCGGCCTGCCGGCTTTTGCTGCCCGTGGCAAAAGCCCACGGCATGCAAAAGCTGCTGATTACCAATATTCCGGCCAACCTTCCTTCCAGGCGCGTGTGCGAAAAGCTTGGCGCGCGCCTTGTGCGCTTGGCCCGGCTCCCCGAATGGCACGATTTGTACAAGGAAGGCAAGCGCCACGTGAACATTTTCGAATGGAACGTGGAGGCATAAGTATCATTCGATCGCGGGCTGATATTTTGTCGTCACCACCCCTGAACCCGAAAGGTTTCAGGGGCGTTTTTATGTCCCCGCACCAAAACGCTGCCGCCCCATTTCCCTTCGTCTTTGCCTGTATTCATTCTATTCGTATGGCAGCGTAGGGCGGGGGTTTGCTCCCGCTGTTCGTATCCTCCCTAGGCTAATCCTTTCAGAACAAAAAAATGACACCTCGTAAAATACGGAGTGTTTTCACTTTGCCCTTTAACCACTATACTGTAACAAGAAAAAAAGAATGTTAGCTTGGAGGAGCCTATGAGCATGGAACATGCCGTCCTCAAGCGAGATGCAAAAAAGACACCGTCCGTTTTCCCCAAAGGCCCCTCCAGGTTCTGGCTGCGCTTGTGGCGCCAGTGGGGGCTGCAATTGATGGTGATCCCCGGCATCATATGGATGCTGGTGTTTAACTACCTGCCCATGGGCGGCATCGTCATGGCCTTCAAGAATTTCCGCCTCTCCTACAAGTCCATTTTCCAAGGTGCATGGATAGGCTCCGATAATTTTCTGGAATTTTTCAAGGACGATTATTTTGCCGTCACCATGGTCAATACCCTTGGCATCAGCGTACTTAGGCTCCTGATCGGCTTTCCCCTGCCCATCATCTTCGCGCTTTTATTAAACGAACTGCGCAATCTGCGCTTTAAAAAAATCATACAGACGGTGTCGTACCTGCCCCACTTCCTGTCCTGGGTGGTGCTGGGCGGCATCATGATCACCTGGCTGAGCAAGGCCGGCGTCATTAACGATGTGCTTCTGGCCACAGGCATATTAAAGGAACCAATCTCCTTCCTGGGCCGGCCTTCGTATTTCTGGGGACTGGCGCTGATCTCCGATACCTGGAAGGAGCTGGGCTGGTCGGCCATCATTTATCTGGCCGCCATCGCCAGCGTGGATCAGGAAATGTACGAAGCCGCCACGGTGGACGGGGCTTCGCGGTTCAAGAAAATATGGTTCATCACGCTGCCGGCCATCAAGGGGACGATTGCGATCCTGTTCATACTGGCGGTGTCCGGCGTTTTGAATTCCAACTTTGATCAGATGCTGATCCTGAAAAACGCCTTGAACGCCGAGCGCGCCACGGTGCTGGATATCTATGTGTATGAAATGGGCATGGGCAAGGGGCGCTTCGGTTACGCCACAGCCATCGGGCTTTTCAAATCGGTGATCGGCACCATCCTGCTTTTGTCTGCCAATGCCTTCTCCAAGCGCGTGCAGGGAAGATCGCTGTTTTAACCTTTGGGAAAGGGGGATTCATCCATGCTGCAAGAAAAAAGCGCGCTGCCCCTTCTCCCGCAGCGCAAAAGGCGCATCCGGGAAACCACGGGCGAGAGGATATTCAGCGTCATCAATGTCCTCATCATGCTAGTCATCGCTTTCCTTTCGCTCTACCCCATCTGGTATGTGTTCGTCAATTCCTTCAACGATGCCAACGACGCCATGCTGGGGGGCATCTACTGGTGGCCCCGGGTCTTTTCGCTGGAGAATTACAAGGCGGTATTCCGGGATGCCACAGTATTCCGGGCCTATACCATCACGGTGCTAAGAACGCTGATCGGCACCGTATGCAGCGTTCTGTTCACATCCATGGTATCTTACGGTCTATCGAAGCCTTACCTGATGCTGCGAAAGGTATACCTGCTCATCGGCACCGTCACCCTGTTTTTCGGCGGCGGGCTGATCCCCTACTTCCTGGTATTGAAAAGCCTTGGGCTGATTAACAATTTTCTGGTCTACATCATTCCGGCGCTGTTCAGCTTTTTCAACCTTTTGATCTTCATGAGCTTCTTTCGGGAGCTGCCCCAAGCGCTGGAGGAATCAGCGCGGATCGACGGCGCCAACGATTTTCGGATCTTTTTCAGCATTATCTTTCCCCTGTCCATGCCCGTCCTGGCCACCATCGCGCTCTTTAGCGGCGTATACCACTGGAACGATTATTTTTCCGGGGTCATGTTCATGACCAACCGCACCGACCTGGAACCGATACAAACCTATCTTTACCGCGTCATCGCCCAGACCTCCGCGCAAGATATACGCTCCGCCGCGGGGGCGGAGGTGGTCACCAAAAACCTTACCACCTCCACCGCCGTAAAATTGGCCACAATGGTCATCACCACCGTGCCCATCGTTTGCGTGTACCCTTTCCTGCAAAAGTATTTCATCAAGGGCATGCTATTAGGCGCCATCAAGGAATGATACCGGGTACGCCCGGTAGCAAATAGAGGAGGTAACGTATGAAGAAACTGTTCAAGAGCATCCTTGTCATGCTTCTGGCGCTGGCGCTGATTGCTCCGGCCGGCTCCCTGGCCGAAGCGAAAGCCGATCCCGGCTGGCAGAAGGACACAAGCCCCATCACCCTGGATTGGTACATCAACTTCAACTGGTTCGGAACGCCATGGGACGGCAGGCTTTTCCCCGCCACGGTCACCAAGGAAACCGGCGTGAGCATCAACTTCATCTCCCCCGCCGGCAACGCGGACGATAAATTGAATTCCCTGATCGTCAGCGACGAGCTGCCCGACCTGATTACCCTGGACTGGACCGCGGGCCAAATCCGGGAGATGATCGACGGCGACCTGCTCTTCCCGCTGGATGAACTGGCCAAGGAATACGACCCCTACTTCTTTGAGGTGGCCGTTCCCTCGCGCCTCAATTGGTACACCCAGCCCGACGGCCACGTGTACGGCTATCCCAACGCCTCCTACACGCCGGAAGACTATGAAAAGTACGATACTCTGACCGCCAACTATTCCTTCATGGTCCGTAAGGACATGTACGAAGCCATAGGCAGCCCGGACATGACTACCCCCGAAGGTTTTGTGGCCGCCATCAAAAAGGCCAAGGAAATGTTCCCCGATGTGAACGGCCAGCCCATCATCCCCTTGGGCTCCCATCCCTTCGGCAGCGTGGGATGCCTGTCCTTTGATGAGATGCTGTTCGCCTTCCTGGCCATCCCCTATGTGAATGAGGACGGCACCTACCACGACCGGTTCACCGATCCGGAGTACATCCGCTGGCTCAAGGCCTTTAGGCAGCTTGGCGCGCAAGGGTATCTGGAAGATGACATCTTCATCGACCAGCGCGACCAAATTTCCGAAAAGATCGCCCAGGGCCGCTACTTCGCATTGATCTATCAAAACTCCGACCTCACCGACCAGCAGAAGATACTCTGGGATTCCACGCCAGACAACCCCGGCTCCAAGGCGTATATGGCCATTGACGCGCCAAAGAATACCAAAGCCGATCCGTACAAGCTGCCCGGCGGCACCATCAACGGCTGGACGCTGACGCTGATCTCCAAAAAGTGCGAGAAGCCCGAACGGGCCATCCGCTTCCTGAGCTACCTCTTAAGCGAGCACGGCCAGCACCTGATCTGGATGGGCGGCCCCCAGGGCGAAGTGTGGGACTTCAACGAGAAGGGCATTCCCCAATGGCTGCCGGAAATCCAGGAGCTGTACAACACCAAGCGGTCCGGCCCGGGCGGCTTTGACGAGACCATCGGCGGCGACGCCAACTACTGGATGCTGATGGATAACCCCATGGGCGAACAGTGGAAGGGCGACTTCGTGGCCCACATCCGCCAGCTCAAGGATTGGACGCGGCCCTATGTAACCTATCTTGGCCAGTACACCGGCGTCACCTACGTCATTGACACGCCGGAAGCCAACGCCGACCTGAAGATCGACACCGAATGGAGCCTGACGCTGCCCAAGCTTTTGCTTGCGGATAGTGACGAAGCCTTCGACAAAATACTGAACGACTTCATCGCCAAGCGCGACGAGTACGGCTTTGACCTTATAAAGGCCGAAACCATGCGTCAGATTCAGGCCAATATCGAGAAGCTGGGGCTCAACAAGTAACATCCTGTCCTGCAGGCAATCCGGCAAACACTGTTTGCCGGATTGCCTTCCCATATAAATATGGTATAATTGGTTCAAAAGGATAAAACTGGGCCGGTGAGAAATGCATGAAAAAGCTCCTGCGCGCGTTGGCGGGATGGAAGCTGAACAGCAAGTTCACCCTGATCATTTTTGTGATCGTATTCATCCCTGTCATGGCTCTGACCACCATACTGTTCAACACCACCAGGCAGACGCTGATCAATGAAAAGATCGGCGCTATCCGCCTTTACATGGAGCAGATGCATGCGCGCATCCAAAAGACCGTGGATGTGTGCCAGATTACCACCCAGGCCTTCTCCGCCAATGCCAGCCTGCTTACCTACCTGCGCCGTGTCAAGGGCGGGGATGCCATCGCCGTCATGGACAGCTTGGATTTTTTCAGGAATGATATCGCCACGCTGGGCAAGCTCATGTACGCCAACCCCTATCTGTATCAAATCAGGATATACGCCGACAGCAGAACCATGCCGGAAATGATGCCCATCCTCTACCGCACCGACAGGATGAACCGCTTGAGCTGGGCTCAGGAACCCTACCTTTCGGGCGGGTGGCACTTCAATTATACGGATACGCTTTTCCCGGATTACATCACCAGCCAGACAAAGCATTTGATGTCCCTGGTCACCACCATCACCGATCCCATTGCCGGGAAGGTGGGCATCGTGGAGACGGCGGTGCTGATGGACAACATGCTCCCCGACCTGTTTTCCGCCGACCGGCTCAGCTTCCTTTGCTTTGAAAGCTTCGGCGGCGGCCGCTATTACGATGAAAACCCGCAAAACCCCTGGCCCGGGCATATCAATGAGATTCTTTCCATGGCGCAGGGGGAAAGGAAAGCGTCCTACGTGCAGCGCGACCTGATGGGTCAGCAGGTGATTCTGGCTACCATGCCCATACCGGAGCTGTCTGGACGGCTGGTGCAGCTTACCTCCCTGGAGCCGGAGTTCTCCACCATACGGCGGCAGCTATCCGTCTTCTATGTTTGCATGGCATTCTTTCTTGCGGCACTTGTTGTCATCATCAACCAGGTGGTGAAGGCGGTGCTCAGGCGCTTTTACGCCGTATCCGATGCCATAAGCGAGGTGCAAAGGGGCAACCTGGACGTGATCATGCCCCACAGCGGCAACGACGAGGTTTCGCATATCGCGGTTCAGATCAACATCATGCTGGACAAAATCAAGCAATTAATGGCCGACAACACCAAGCGGGAACTGCTGGCGAAGAACGCGGAAATCCGGGCGCTGCAAAATCAAATCAACGCCCACTTCATCTACAACGTACTGGAATCCATCAAAATGACCGCGGAGGTGGAGGAAAGGTACGAAATTGCCAACGCGGTGACGGCCCTGGGCAAGCTTCTGCGCTACAGCATGAAATGGGCCTCCCAAAGCGTGACGGTAAAAGAAGAGATAGAGTACATCCGCAATTACGTGGCGCTGATCAACCTACGCTTTGAATATAGCATTTTCTTGTCCTTGCGCATCCCGGATGAAATCCTGATGCAAAAGATACCGAAAATGTCCCTGCAGCCCATTGTGGAAAACGCCATCTGCCATGGCCTGGAGCAGATAGCCCAGGACGCCTTCATATATATCAAGGGCACGGTGGAGGGCGGCGACTGCATCATTGAAATCACCGATCCCGGCCGGGGCATGTCCGGAGAGCAGCTTGAAGCATTGCACAAAAAGCTGTCCGGCGAACTGGATACAGGTGGCGGCGCCGGCAACGGCATAGGCCTCAAGAATGTGCAGGACCGGCTTCGCATCACCTTCGGGGAAAGCTACGGGCTGACCATACTTTCCAAGCAGGATTATTACACCAAGGTCATTGTGAAAATACCGCTGCGAAACGTCGTGGAGGCGCGGGTATGAATACGCTTTTGATCGTGGAGGATGAAAAAAAGATCCGCCAGGGCATACGCTCCATCGCTTTGCGCTCGGGCGTGCAGGTGGACCGCATCGTAGAATGCGTGGACGGGGAAAAGGCGCTGGATGTGATTCAAAGGGAGCCGGTGGATGTGATGATCACCGACATCCGCATGCCCCGCATGGATGGCATCCAGTTGGTGCAAAGCATGCAAAGCTGCCGCCAGGCGCCCCTGACCATTGTGTTAAGCGGTTATGACGACTTCACCTACGCGGTGGAGCTGATGCGCTGCGGCGTGCGCGAGTATATATTAAAGCCCGTGGACAGGGAGCAGCTTTTTTCCGCGCTGCAAAAAATGGAGACGGAGCTTCAAAAAAGGCAGGCGGCCCGCGACAAGACGCTGAAACTAAACCGCCAGCAATTAAAATACCTGATGCTCAACAAGGAGATCACCAGGGAAGAGCTGGACGTAATCACCGAGCAGTTCACCCACAGCCTGTTCCGCCATGCGTATGCCGTCTGCTGCGCCGCGCAGAAAGTACCTGACGCGGAGAAAATGGACGGCATACTTTTTTTGGGCAGCGTGGAGGGCATGGCCGTGTACCTTACTGAGAGCGCGCAAAAGGACGCACTTCTGAGCGAAAAGCTGGGAGGCCTGGGAGCGGGGATAAGCCTCCATCACACGGGGCTATCCGAAGTGCGGATAGCCTATGAGGAGGCGGTGCAAGCCAGGCACACGGCGTTTGCAAAATGCCTTCCCTCGGCCGTGTTTTCGGGGCAGGCTCCGCAAAGCGCACCGCTTTATGAAGAAGCAATAGACCGCATTCTGCATTTGATCGGCGCCGGAAAGGTGGAGGAAGCGGCCGGGCATATGGAGCAGATCGTGGCAAACGTCATGTGCGGCAACACGGGCGTCATCGATTACGCGCAGCGCATGAAGACGCTGACGGATATGATCGCGGTAAGGTGGGGCCACCTGCCCGCGGCATCCTTGAAAGCGTGGGAGCCCGTGCGCGGCGTCTTTTCCCACCGCACCATACTGGATCACTTTCAGGCTTTTACCGCATGCCTCCGCGCCCTGCACGACCAGATGAAAAGCGAGGAGGAACAAAGCCGCGCAAAGGAAAAAATGCGGCAGGCACTCAACTACATGCAGGACAATTTCCAAAAAGGCCTCAACATGGCCATGGTATCCAACCATGTGTCCATGAACTATTCCCAGTTTTCCAACGCCTTCAAGGAGTACACCGGCATGAATTTTGTAAGCTACCTGCAGGATATGCGTATGATCCGGGCCAAGCACCTACTTAGGACAACGGATATGAAGGTGTTTGAAATCAGTTGGAAGGTGGGCCTTCGCAACGAAAAGCATTTTATGAAAACCTTCCGGGCCATGTACGGCGTATCGCCTACGGAATACCGCAGGGTGGGCTGCAAATAGCTGCAGTTGCACATCATGGCGCCGGATGAAGCGGCCTGAACCAGCCAATGATAGTAAGTGTCATGGCCGGGGAGGAAGGAGGCGCAAAGCCCATGCCAATAAACGATTCCGCACCACAAGAAAAAAACATGGTCGGCATCGCCTTTGCTTACGCCTTCACGCTTTGCGCTTTATGGAGCGGAGCGTGGCTATTATCGCGGTATCTGGAAGCCGCAGCCGTACTGCCGGGCCGGCCCTTCGACAGGTTCGTCTATTGGCTTATCCTGCGCATTCTTTTTTGGGTTCTACCCTCCCTCACGCTGATCCGCCGCACCGGTAAAAGCGTGCGGGAAGTACTGGGCTTTCACCGCGTCAAATCCATCCTCCTGTGGGGCGGAATCATCGGCCTTGTCTGGGGCGGGAAGACCCCGGTTTTCAGGCTGCTGGCCGGTCAGCCGCTCCATCCCATCGTATGGGACTGGTCCTTCGTCACGGCCGTCGTTTACGCGCCGCTGGTGGAGGAGATCACCTACCGCGGCGCCATCCTGGGCGCGCTTCAAACCCGCATGAGCTTGGCGGCAGCCAACCTGATCACCGGGATACTGTTCCTGCTGATCCATTTCCCCGGCTGGTACTTTCAAGGCTTCTTTGCGCTGCACGTGACGGACGTATTCAGCGCAATACTGGGCATCCTCCTGCTGGGCTGGATATTCGGTTTCATCGCCCACAGAAGCAAATCGGTAATTGCCGCGACGCTGGCCCACATGCTCAACAACTTCTTCCAGCGGTTTGTGAACTGACAGCCTGCAGGAAAGTGGCAAACCAAAACGCCGTTCCGGCAAATATCCATACATGCAAATAAAGGGTCCATCTTAAACACGCACAATTGCATCATTCTAAGAGATGGTCTCCGAAGGTTTCCAAAGGGCGACCGGAAAGCCCTTTGGTTGCGTCCGAAGACGCAAAATCCTTTTCCAAGAACAAAAATATTACTATCTAGCCCGACAATTCCTTTTTATCTACCTGAAAGCCCGCTCCACGTACTCTGCCACCCACTGCCTGCGCACGCCCGCCTCCCGCAGATCAACTCCCATCTCTGCTTTGATCACATCCGTTCGCAAAAAAGCGCCCTGAAAATCCAGTACGATCATGGCGGTCATCATCCCGGCATCAAAGGGAAGGCCCTTTTCCATAAGCGCTTCTTCCACCAGCGGCCGGTACGCGCGGATGGTTTGGGCGGTATTGTCATTTGCATGGGGCTTTTGATGGTCGGTGAGAATGGATATCTTCGAAATGTTTTCATTGTTGTACAAAAAGTCAAACGTGCCCGTCAGCATCATCCTGAGCTTTTCCACGGCAGAGGATGCGTTCACGGCAGCCGAGGCTGCCCCGAACCGCTGAATTACATCCCCGATCATGACCTGTACGCACTGGGCGATCAGGTTATCCTTCGTCTGAAAATGATAGTTGATTTGGCTGATGCTGATTCCGGCCTCATGGCAGATATCCCGCACGGTGATGTCCATCAGGCGGCTGTCCTTGGCCTCCATCAGCCGGATGGTTTCCTGTATGATCTTCTGCTTGATATCCTTCATGATGCAATGCCTCCGTCAGCGGATCAGCGGGTATAGGCGCCCGATGATTGTTTTCAACGCAACGCACACGGCTATTCCCCACAGCGCCGCCGTGGGCTCAGCGACAACAGGCAGCTTCCACTGAAATATCTGACCCAAAAAGGCCAGCAGAGCCACAGTACCGATGAGATACCCCAGTATGGTCAGCGGATGCGCCGGCGCGGCGTTGATGAATCTCCCCACGCTGATGGTGCAAAAGGCCATCCCGATGGCACCCAATGTGATGGCGGCGGACCTGGGCCCCTCCACAAACCATATTTTCTTGCCGGAGAGCCCTGCGTACACAATCAGCGCCGTAACTGCCAGCGTGAAAAAGGCAATGATGATTCCTTGCATAGTAATTCCCTTCCCTGCTTTCTCCATAAAGCAACCTTCCCTTTCCATTCGAACAGTATTTCAAACATTGTTCGAATGGGAGTATAAATCATTCCCTCTTTATTGTCAATTAAAATGCCATTAGAAATAATCATTGAGAACATACAACGTTTACATCGGTCCGCAACAAAAAAGCGGACAGCGCGTGGCTGTCCGCTGATGTATTCCATTCCTGAGGCTGATTGTTTCCTTACGGCAGGTCATTCCCTGCTGCAAAATAGATTTCGTACCATTCTTCCTTGGTAAGCCTTACATCGGCAGCTTTGGCGCAGTCCTTCAAGCGCTCCGCGTTCATGGTGCCGGTTACCGGCTGCATCTTGGCCGGATGGCGCAAAAGCCAGGCGATGGCGATGGTGGTGTTGGTGACGCCATACTTCGCGGCAATTTCATTGACCTTTTTGTTAAGCTTGGGGAACGCGTCGTTATCCAGGAACACACCCTGGAAAAAACCGAACTGGAAGGGGGACCAAGGCTGGATGGTGATGTCGTTCAAACGGCAGAAATCCAGCACGCTGCCGTCCCTGTTCACGGCGGTATCGTCCAGCATGTTCACATGCAGGCCCTGGGAGATCATGGTGGCGTTGGTGATGCTCAATTGCAGCTGGTTGGCCACGATGGGCTGTTTCACAAACTTCTTTAAAAGCTGCATCTGCATGGGGTTCTGGTTCGATACGCCGAAATGGCGGACCTTGCCGCTATTTTGCAGCGTGTCAAACGCCTCGGCCACTTCCTCCGGCTCCACCAGCGCGTCGGGCCGGTGCAAAAGCAGCACATCCAGATAATCAGTCTTCAGCCGCTTTAAGCTGCCATCCACGGACTTTAAAATATGCTCCTTGGAAAAGTCAAAGGCAATGCCCTTGCGGATGCCGCACTTGGACTGCAATATGATCTTTTCACGCACCGCTGGGCTCATATGGATGGCATCGGCAAAAATCGATTCGCAGGCGCCGTCGCCGTAAATATCGGCGTGATCGAAGAAATTAGCGCCTATGTCCAGCGAAGTTTGAACAAACTGCTCCGCTTCAGGCTTGGAAAGGCCGGGGATACGCATGCAGCCCACCGCGATCACGGGAACCTGCAGGCTGGAAACGCCCAACTGTATCGTTCTCATATGCTTCTTCCTCCTAAACTTGCGGCCCGAAGCAAGCATTAACCGCCCGCTCCGGGGCCGTGGATGGTTTGATTGATCCCATCATAAACCTTCATGTTCACTCTAAGTCAAGAGGAAGTTTCCACGTTGTTATCCTTTTGCGCTGACCGCTTCCCACAGCCCGCACAGGTAGGCCGTGCCCAGCGCCCTGTCGTACAGGCCGTACCCCGGCATGGCCTTTTCGCCCCATATGGCGCGGCCGTGATCAGGGCGGATGGGTCCGTCAAAACCCATGTCATGCAGCGCCTGCATAATGGCCAGCATGCTCAGCGAGCCGTCGCTGGACAAGTGCGCGGCCTCCTCAAAAACGCCGGGGGCCTCGTGCTTCACGTTGCGCACATGTGCGAAATGGATGCGTCCCTTGAGGGACCGGATGATGGCCGGAATGTCGTTCTTCGGATTGGAGCCAAGGGACCCGGTGCACAGCGTAACGCCGTTGTGGGGATTATCCACAGCATTGAGCATCCTTTGAATCCTTTCGCCGCCGGTGACGATGCGCGGCAGGCCAAACACAGGCCAGGCTGGATCGTCCGGATGGATGGCCATGTTGATGCCGTACTTCTCGCACACGGGCATGATGGCATTCAAGAAATACACAAGGTTGTCAAACAGCTTCTCCTCATCCACATCCCTGTACATGGCGAACAGTTCCTTTACGCGGGCCATGCGCTCCGGCTCCCAGCCGGGCAGAACAAAGCCATTGCTCTTTTTGTCCATGCTTCCGAACATTTCATCGGGCCGGATGCCATCGACGATATTTTGATCATAGGCCAATACCGTGGTGCCGTCTGGCCGCGTCTTCGCAAGGTCCGTCCTGGTCCAGTCAAATACGGGCATGAAGTTGTAGCACACCATGCGGATGCCGTTTTCACCCAGGCGGCGCAGCGTCTGAATATAATTCTCAATATAGCGGTCGCGGCCGGGCGCCGCAGTCTTGATGTCGTCATGGATGTTGACACTCTCTATGCCGGCCAATTTCAGGCCGTGGGCCTCGATGTCGGCCTTGACCGCCTTGATCTCCTCCGCATCCCATACCTCGCCGGGCTTTGAGCCGTACAGCGTGGTGATGATGCCCTCCACATAGCCCACCTGGCGGATCTGTTCCAGCGTCACGCTGTCATACCCTTTGCCAAACCACCGCATTGTCATTTGCATGGAGCTTCCTCCCCATCCTTGGCCCGCTTATATGCGCAGGCTCTGCTGATGATAGCTTATCGCGGAAGACGCATTTCGTCAACAGGAAAATGTAAAAAATAATCAAAAATTCTGTTGACTTTTCTAAACTTGTATGGTAGTATGCATCCAATATCAGGAAATTATATGGCCCATATGGGGGTGAAAACCATATTGAGCGTTTTTTCCTATCACAATGAAAACGTGCGCGAGCTGGCCTATTCCGCCGTCAAGGAGAAGATACTCTCCTGGGAATTGAAGCCCGGCGACAAGGTCAGCGAGCAGGACCTGTCGGAGGCGCTGGGCGTAAGCAGGACCCCCGTGCGGGAGGCGCTGATGCGCTTGGCCTCCGAGCGGTTGGTGGACATCCGCCCCCAGCGCGGCACTTTTATTTCCAGGATCAGCACCAAGGAATTCGCCCAGGAGCGCTTTATCCGCCTGAACCTGGAGCTGGCGGTAATGAAGGAGCTTATGGGCACAAAGTCCCCCGCCTTTGTAAAGCGGCTGTCGGAGAACATCGGGCAGCAGCAGGATTGCGCCGGCTCGGGGGATTACGAGGGCTACCTTTTCTGGGATGACTCCTTCCACCGCGCGTTTTTCGAGCAGGCGGAAAAGATGCTGGCGTGGGAGGTCATCCAGAGCCTGGAGGGCCAGTGCCGCAGGGTGCGGCGCTTCACGCTGGCCACGGAAGCCGACTTTATGCTGCTTATCAGCCAGCACCGCCTGATCATGCAGCATGTAATCGACGGCAACGAGCCGGCGCTTATGGACATATTGAAAACGCATATCGGCAAGCTGCTGGAAGACCTGGCCAAGATCAAAAAACAGCACCGGGAATACTTTATCTGACCTTTCGCGAAACAGCCTTATCCTAAAATCGCATATCGATATTCCTCTTTAATCTTATCTTATATTGAATCATTATCAGCATGCATACAGCACCCTTATACGCGCCGCGCCGGCTTTGCTATTTGCAAGAACATTCGCTGCCATCGTATGCTTTTTTTGCATTTCAAAAACGTGGAACGGAGTGGTCTCAATGGCGGAGGAGCTTTTCCGCATGGAGGGCATCAGCAAAAGCTTTCCCGGCGTGAAAGCGCTGAACAACGTGTCCTTTTCCGTAAACAAGGGTGAGGTGCACGGCCTGGTGGGCGAAAACGGCGCGGGCAAGTCCACGCTGATGAAAATCATGACGGGCGTTTACCATGCCGATGCCGGGGATATATACATTGAAGGGCAGAAGGTGAACATCCGTTCCATCAGCGATGCCCACGCGCTTGGCATATCCATCATTTTTCAGGAACTGCAGCTTTGCCCGCACCTGACCGTGGCCGACAATATCTTTCTTGGCCGGCCGCCTGTGAAAACCGGGCTCATCCACGACCGGCAGATGCACAGGGCAGCAAAGAAGATACTGGATGACCTGGGCATTGCCATCAGCACCAGGGCGGTGATCCGGTCCTTAAGCGTGGCCCAGCAGCAGATGGTGGAAATCGCCAAGGCCATCTCCTACAACGCCCGCATCCTGGTGCTTGACGAGCCTACGGCCACGCTTACCGAGCGGGAAATCGCACAGCTTTTTGAAATCATACGCAGACTTCAAACAAAGGGTGTGGGCATGGTCTACATCTCCCACCGCATGGAGGAGCTGAACCAAATCTGCGAGCGGGCCTCGGTGCTTCGCGACGGCCAGTATATAGGCACCCGCAACCTTCGGGATACGACGCTGAACGAGCTCATCAGCATGATCGTAGGCCGCCCCTTAGAGGACAAATACCCCAAATACAAGCGCACCATCGGCGATGTACTTTTGGAGGCCAGGAACTTAAGGCGCCTGCCCAAGGTGAATGTGGATCATCTGTCCGTACGCCATGGTGAAATCCTGGGCATCGCGGGACTGGTAGGCGCCGGCCGCACGGAGATCATGCGCTGCATCTTTGGTGCGGACAGGGCGGACAGCATGGAGCTTACCCTGGAGGGAAAAATGGTCAGCGTGAAATCCGTGGGCCAGGCGGTGGCGTTGGGCATCGGATACGCCACGGAAAACCGCAAGCTCGACGGCCTGGCTTTGGATCTGGATGTGCAGTACAACACCAACATGGCGCACTTGAAGCAGCTCTCCCGCTATGGCTTTATTGACGACAGGGCAGGCGCGCGCAACGCGGAGAAGTACCGGCAGCTTTTGAGGACAAAGACGCCCAGCCTTCGGCAAAAGTGCCGCAACCTGTCCGGCGGCAACCAGCAAAAGGTGGTTTTATCGAAGTGGCTGTGCAACAAGGTCAAGGTGCTGATTGTGGATGAGCCCACAAGGGGCATCGACGTGGGCGCAAAGTTTGAGGTGTATGAGCTGTTCAACAAGTTAAGCGACCAGGGCGTGGCCATCATCATGATCTCCTCGGAGCTGCCGGAAATACTGGGCATGAGCGACAGGGTGCTGGTGATACACGAGGGGGCCGTCAACGGCGAGCTGGACGCGAAAAAAACAACACAGGAAGAGATCCTTTACCTGGCGGCGGGCTACAACAAGCTGGAGGGCAAGCCGGCCCCGATGCTCCCGGGCGCGTAATCCATGTCCTTTTATTAAATCCGTTTGGAGGAAGCATGATGCAAACTGGCAACGTCATCCCCCCCAATGTGCTGAAGCAGCCGGGCATGGGCCTGCTGAACGGCCTGAGCATTTCCATGAAAAAGGCGCTGCTGTCGGGCAGCGCGCTTGTGCTGATGTTTGTTGTGTTTTCGCTGCTCAAGCCCAAGCTCTTCCTGGATGCCAAGAACCTGATCAACATCACGCAGCAGGTGGTCACCTACTCCATTATCGGCTACGGCCTCACCTTCTGCCTCATCTGCGGCGGAACCGACCTGTCCGCCGGCGCATCCATGGCGCTGTCAGGCATCATCGTTGTCTCCTTTTTGAAGATGGGCATTCCGCTTTGGATATGCATCCCGCTCTGCCTGATGATGGGCATATTGACTGGCATTTTAAACGGCTTCACCATTGAGATTCTGGGTGTCGTTCCCTTCATTGCCACACTGGGCACCCAATGGGTGTACAGGGGCATGGCCAATCTTCTTGTCAACGGCGCGCCTGTCTACACGCTGGATATCCCCAGCCAGCAGGTGCAGGACGCGTTTTATGTGCTGGGCGGCGGCCGAATGGCATCGGGCATCCCCTACAGCGTGCTCATCACCCTAGTGTACGGCCTGATCCTGGCGGTGCTGCTATCCAAAAGCCGTGTGGGGCGGCAGATATACGCCTGCGGCTCCAACCTGGAGGCCGCCAAGCTGTCGGGCATCAACGCCACGCGCACGCGCATGTTCGCCTACTGCGTCAGCGGCTTTTCGGCGGCCATCTGCGGCATACTGGTCGCTTCCCGCATTTCCTCCGCCCAGCCCACCGCCGGGCAGGGGTACGAGCTGGAAGCCATCGCCGCGGCGGTATTGGGCGGTGTATCCAACAACGGCGGCGAAGGCACGATCCTCAACACCATCATCGGCGCGCTGATCATGGGCGTGTTGCGCAACGGCCTGAACCTGAACGGCATCAACTCCTTCACGCAGCAAATCATCATCGGCTTCATACTCGTAGGCGCTTGTGCCCTGGAGGCCCGCCGCCACAGGCAGGCGCGGTAAAACGGCATCCCGGCAGCATTGCCGTATGCTACATAAAAAGGAGGTATTCCCTTGAAAAAGCTGTTGTCCGTTGCCCTGGTATTGATTCTGGCGGCCGCGCTGGCCGCACCGGCCCTGGCGGAGGGCAAAACCGTTTACCTCATTGAAAAGGTCATCGGCAACCAATACTGGTCGGTGCTGGAGGCGGGCGCCGTGCAGGCCGGCAAGGACCTGGGCTGTACCGTGGTGGTGCAGGGCGTAGGCGCGGAATCCGACATCGAGGGCCAGATCAAGCTGCTGCAGGATGCCGTGTCCGCAAAGGCCGATGCCATCATCATTGGTCCCGTGGACAGCGTATCCCTGGCCAACCCCGTCCGTGAGGCGTATGAGTCGGGCATCCCGGTTGTTCTGGTGGATACCACCGTCAGGGGTGATGCCTTCAGCGCCGAGCTGATGACCAACAACATCACCGCCGGCACCATGGCCGCCGAGGAAATGATCAAGAACCTTACCAAGCTTGGCGTCAAGCCTGAGGAAGAAATCGTCATTGCCATCCAGGTAGGCTCCGCCGGTTCTCAAACGATCATCGACCGGCTGAAGGGCTTCAACGCGTACTGGGATGCAAACGCGCCCAAGACCTGGAAGGTACTCAACGAGGACATCAAGGTCAACGAAGGCGATGTCAGCAAGGCGGTAGGCTTCTGCCAGGACTTTTTGACCACCTACCCCAACCTGAAGGGCGTGTTCGGCCCCAACAACGGCTCCACCGTCGGCTTTGTCACCGGCCTTACGGAAGCAGGCCGCACCGATGTTTGCATGGTAGGCTTTGACTTCTCCAAGGAGATTGAGAACATGATCCTCGGCGGCAAGTTTATCGTCTCCTCCGTGGTGCAGCGCCAGTATTTCATGGGCTATGACGGCGTAAAGACCGCTTTGGCCCTGGCGGGTGGCGAGACCATCGCGCAAAAGAGCGTCGACACCGGCGTCATGCTGGTGAATGCCGAAAACGTAGGCACACCGGAAGTCAACGCGGTGCTGGGACGCTAAAGATTATCGATAAAGTGGCGCTCTCCCAGGATTTCTTGCCAGATGCTCATGATGCTTGCATCATCACAACGGCGCATAAGAATTCCGGAGCCTTCCCCTTGAGGGGAAGGTGGCGCACAGCGCCAGATGAGGTGTTTTGCTGCACATGTGAAAATTGGAATCGACGCCACCTCATCAGTCACCTTCGGTGACAGCTTCCCCTCAAGGGGAAGCCTCTACTGACTCTTTAGCTCATATTCTTAATCCAAAGAGAATGCCTTTCGTGCTTTTGCGCGAAAGGCATTCCTATTAATCTTATTTCACTTCATATCCCTGCTCTTCGATCTCCTGCCTGATCCTCTCCACGGGCGCCTTATCAGGATCATGCTCCACAGTGACTGTCTTGTCCTTCAGGCTCACCGCTACATTTTTTACGCCGGCCAGTGCGCCCACGGCATTTTTGACCGCTTTTTCGCAATGGGAGCAGGACATGCCTTCGACATTTAAAAGAACCGTTTGCATATAAGCTTCCTCCCTATTACTGCAGGCTGAAGGGTTTCAGGAATTTATCCACCTCAATGGGCTTGCCGTTGGCATCATCCACCTTGACCTTGGCGAATACCCAGCCCTCTACCTTGGCGGGATCCACACCGGCTTCGACGAGCATCTTGGGGTCGAGCACGAACACGATGTCCTTGTCATTGGTGCTCAAATCCTTCGCCCACTCAAACGCGCCGCCGCCCAGGTCTACGCCGTAATGATCCAGCGCGGCATGGTACTTGATGTTTTCCCGCTTGAGCTCCACGATCTTCTTGAAGGAAGCAAGGGGCGTCGCCTCGCCGCTATAAGTGATGGCCTGGGTCCCCAGCTTCGTGCCCACCATGAGCATGTTGTCATACGCCATGCCGGCGGGCAGCTTGCTGACATCCAGCCCGGCGTTCACAAAGGGCGTGGCGTCCAGCTCCAGCATCACGTCGTGGATGGGGCTCTTGCTGAAGTCCTTACTCCAGATAAAGCGCACGGTGCCGTCGGGGGCCTTCAAGGACCAGCCGCCGTTCATTTCGTCTTCCATGACCAGGTTGGTGGTGGCCGCCATCAGCTTTTCAAAGGAGTTGACAGATTCCGTTCCCACCACATCCAATTGGGTGCAGGAGGCCAGGACAAAGAGCGCCGCCAGAATGAGAGCCGTCAATGTAAGCTTCTTGAACATTTTTGTTACCTTCCTTTTTTTATTAAGTCCCTATCAATGGTTGGGCCTGAACCTTTTCAGGCGCAGCGCGTTGGAAAGAACCGATACGGAGCTTAGTGCCATGGCGGCCGCCGCGATCACGGGGTTCAACAAAGGTCCGCCAAACAGGTGCAACAGCCCTGCCGCTACGGGGATGCCCAGCGTATTGTACGCGAATGCCCAGAACAGGTTTTGCCTTATGTTGCGGATGGTGCTCTTGCTCAGTTGAATGGCCGCGGGCACGTCGTTTAAGTCGCTCTTCATCAATACGATGTCGGCAGATTCCATGGCCACGTCTGTGCCCGAGCCGATAGCGATGCCTACGTCGGCCTGGGTCAGCGCCGGCGCGTCGTTGATGCCGTCGCCCACCATGGCCACCTTCCGGCCCTCAGACTGCAGCTTTTTCACCTCGTTGGATTTGTCCTGGGGCAGCACCTCGGCCAAAACCCTTGTAATACCTACCTGTTTGGCGATGGCCTCCGCCGTCTTTTTGTTGTCGCCCGTAATCATGGCCACTTCGATGCCCATATCATTCAGCCGTTTGATGGCCTTGGCGCTGCTTTCCTTGACAACGTCGGCCACGGCGATGATGCCCGCGATATGGCCATCCAGGGCTACGTACATGGGCGTTTTGCCTTCGCCCGCCAGCCGGTCGGATTCCGCGGCCAGCTTAAGGAGGGAAATTTCCCGTTCATCCATCAGCTTTTTATTGCCGATCAGCGTCTTGATGCCGTCAATGACAACTTCGATGCCACGGCCTGGGATGGCGGCAAAATCCTCACCCTTTATAAGCGCCAGGCCTTCTTTTTCCGCGCCACGCACGATGGCCGCGCCAAGGGGGTGCTCCGATCCTTTTTCGGCGGAAGCCGCAATCTGCAATAGCCTTTCCCTTTTCAGGTCCCCGCTTAGAAGGATATCGGTGACCTCGGGCTTGCCCTCGGTGATGGTGCCGGTCTTGTCAAATACAATGGTATTGATTTTATGCGTGGTTTCCAGCGCTTCGCCGCCCTTGATAAGGATACCGTACTCCGCGCCCTTGCCCGTGCCCACCATGATGGCGGTAGGCGTGGCCAAGCCCAGCGCGCAGGGGCAGGCGATGACCAGCACGGATACGAACACCGTCAGTGCGAAGGAAAGGGATTCTCCGGCCACCAGCCAGGCACCAAAGACCAGCAGCGCAATCAAACAGACCACCGGCACGAAGTAGCCGGAAACGATATCGGCCATCTTGGCAATGGGGGCCTTGCTGCCCTGGGCGTCCTCCACCAGCTTGATGATCTGGGCCAGGGCCGTATCGGCGCCCACCTTTTTCGCCTCAAACCGGATGACACCGTTTGCGTTGATGGTGGCCGCGAACACCTTGTCGCCCGCCTTTTTGTCGATGGGCATGCTTTCGCCCGTGAGCATCGATTCATCCACGGTGGTATTGCCTTCCAGCACAACGCCGTCCACGGGAATCTTTTCGCCGGGCTTTACCAGGATGATGTCGCCGATCTCCACCTCGTCGATGGGCGTCTCCACTTCCTGGCCGTTCTGAATCACGATGGCTGTCTTGGGCGCCAGGCCCATCAGCTTCTTGATGGCTTCCGAGGTGCGGCCCTTGGACACAGCCTCCAGCGTCTTGCCCAGCATAATCAAGGTGATGATGACGCCGGCCGTTTCAAAGTACAGCTTATCCACGGAGACAAAATGCCCGATGGCGATTTGGTAGGTGTTATACAGGCTGTAGCCGATGGCGGCGGTGGTGCCGATGGCTATCAGCGAATCCATGTTGGGGCTGCGCTTTATAAGTGCCTTGAAGCCCACCCGGTAGAACTTGTTGCCAGCGATGACGATGGGGATGGTGAGCAGTATTTCCACCAGCGCGTACACCAGGGGATAGCTCATGGGCTGCAGAAAACGGGGCATGGGCAGGTTCACAAACGTGAGCATAGGCGCCATGGCGATATACAAAAGCGGTATGCCGAAGGCGGCCGACACGATGAACTTGATCCACATCACGCGGATCTCTTTTTCCTTGCGCTTTTTGTCCTCATCCACGGTGTTCTTTTCAGCGCTTAGCGCTTTGTAGCCCAGCTTTTCAATGGTTTGTCGGATAGCGGAAAGCCGCAGCTTTTGCGGGTCGTAAGTCACGGATGCCTTCTCCGTGGCCAGGTTGACGGACGCTTTTTGAACGCCCTCCAGCTTCGCCAGCGCCTTTTCAATCCTCTGCGCGCAGGCCGCGCAGGTCATGCCGCCGATAGGAATGGTCACATGGCTGCCCGCTGCTTCCTCCGCTACGCCGTAGCCCGTTTTGACAATGGTCTCCTTTATGTCGCTGCCGCCCAACACGCCCGGATCATACTCCACCGTAAGCTTCTCGGTTGCAAAGTTCACGGTTGCGCCTGAAACGCCATTTAACCTGCCTACCGCCTTTTCCACCCGCTGGGCACAGGCCGCGCAGGTCATACCGGTGATCTGAATGGTTTCCTTGTTCACGGTTTTTCCAGCCTTTCCATTGCTTGCCCGGCTTGCATACACCGGGCTTATCTATCATTAACGCTTCCAGTCGGCGAAGAGTACCTTTGCTTTTTGCATAAGTTCCACCGGGATGGTGATGGTGTTTTCATCCACAATCTTCTCTTCCTCAAGGATCGGCACCGGATTGCAGCCGCCCTTTACCTTTTCCACATCGCTTGTGCGGAAGCGGTTGCCGCAGTTCTGGCAGACCAGTACGTCTCCTTCCTGCACGTAATATCCCCGGCCCGAGTCATAACAAACCTGACAGGTGTTAAAGGCTGTGCGTATGGTGCCATCCGGCGCTTTCACAGCCAATACCTCCATCTTGACTCCGTCGACCTCCGCAGGGTAGAAGGTGGCCGTCTCGGTGATATCCTTGATTTGAATCACCAAGCCGCTGCCCTGGGGGACGGGGGCTTCCGTTGATGCAGCGGCAGCCGCATTCGTGGCGGGAGCGTTTGTTTGAACCACGGCAGTTCCCGGCTGCGCGGAGGACTGGGTAGCCAGCACGACGGCCAGGATCACAACAGCCAAAGCCGCGATCCCTGATAAGTAAATCACCGGCTTTTTTGCTTTCCTGGGGGCCGGCTTTTTATTGTTCTTGTTTGCGTAGGACATTGTTACCGCATCCTTTCTATATTTTTCATTATGCCTTTACCCATGACGCAAAAGCATCAGCCACATGCTTTATAGAAGCCGGCCGATGGTTGTCAGCAGTTCATCCACCACATCGTCCTCGCCGTTCCTGATCTTCTCCACCAGGCAGCCGTGAATGTGGTTCTCCAGCACCATTTTGCTGATGGATGTCAGGGCCGAACGCACCGCGGCGATTTGATTGAGGATGTCGTCGCAGTATACATCCTTCTCCACCATCCCCTTGATGCCGCGAACCTGCCCTTCCACGCAATTGAGACGCTTGATGAGCGAAGAACGGAGCTTTTCTTCCCGCACCGTCATCCTCTGGGCGCAATGAGCGCATACGGCCGATTCCTCCGCCTGGCTGCTCACCATTTGATTATCTTCCCATTCCCTGTTTGCCAAAGCGTTGTTCCCTCCCGTGTATGAGATAACACCATACCCCCCTGGGGTGTATCGACAGTATAAAGGCCCTGTTCCAGTTTGTCAAGAGGGAAATCCCAACTTCTTTAGCCGGGCGGTGCGGCTTTTGTACCATCGTGCCCAAGCGCAAGCCGCCGCCTATTTGACCATGCGCCGGATATAGGTTACAACTGCTTTTTGAAGATTTCATGGAGAATGCACTTTTTTAATGAGGCTCGCAATATTTTCAAATGTCATCCGACCATTTTATCTAACCCCCATCAGATATAGCATCAGCTACTGCATGTATCGCTCTGGAGAGACCCCTCTATTGGGCCCGGAACTGCGGACGCGGAGCAGATACAATCAAAGAAAAAGCACCTTGCGGTGCCTGTCATCCGTAAATTTTGGTTTGCTTCATGCTGTCCAAAGCGCAAACGAGCCTGTCGATTTCTTCCCTCGTATTGTATAGGGCGATGGATGCCCTGACGACGCTGTTTAAGCCGAACCTTTTTAAAATAGGCTGGGCACAGTGATGGCCCGTGCGGACGGCAATGCCCTGCTCGTTGAGCACGCGCCCCACCTGATCCGGCGTAAAGCCCTCCAGCGTGAAAGGCAGAATGCTTGCTTTGTGCTTTGACGTGCCCACAAGTGTCAGGCCCTTAATGGCCTGCAGCGCGTTTGCCGCATATGCGTACAGCTGCCTTTCATGGCCCGCAATGAAGGGCAGCCCTATTTTCTGCAGATATTGAAGGGCCGAACCCAGGCCGACGGCGTCCGCGATGCTGCCCGTCCCCGCCTCAAACCGGTAGGGCGCCGCCTTGTAGGAAGACTTTTCGAACGTCACGTCGGAGATCATGCCGCCGCCGCCCTGGTAAGGCGGCATGGCTTCCAGCAGCTCGCGCTTTCCGTATAAAACACCGATGCCCATGGGGCCCAATGCCTTATGCCCGGAGAAAGCAAAAAAGTCACAGTCCATGGCCTGGACATCTGTCGGCATATGGGCTACGGACTGCGCTCCGTCCACCAGCACTTTCGCGTTTACGGCGTGCGCCATGCGCGCCATTTCCTGCACAGGGACTACCGTGCCGATGGCGTTGGAGATTTGAGTCAGCGCCACCAGCTTTGTTTTTCGGCTCAGAAGCCTTTCGTAGGCAGGAAGCACGACCTGCCCCGTATCATCCACGGGGATGACCTTCAATCTGGCTCCCTTTTTTGCGCAGACCATCTGCCAGGGCACAATGTTGGCATGGTGCTCCAGCATGGAAACAATGACTTCATCGCCTTCCCCTATGTTGTGTAGGCCAAAGGATTGCGCCACCAGGTTGATGCCCTCTGTGGTCCCCCGGACAAACACGATCTCCTCCGGCCCGGCGGCATGGATAAAAGCGGCCGCCTTTGCCCTGGCGTCTTCATAAGCGTCCGTTGCCCTGGCCGCCAGGTCGTGAGCGCCGCGGTGAACATTGGAGTTTTCATGTTCGTAAAAATAAGCAAGCCGCTCGATGACACATTTGGGTTTCTGGGTGGTGGCGGCGTTATCCAGCCAAACAAGGTCTTTTCCGCGTACCCTTTCCTTCAGGATGGGAAAATCCTCCCGTATGGTGTGCACATCATAGGATGGCTGCGGCTTGCTGATTTCGGGCACGCAAAGCGGAGAAAACACCATGGGGGGGATGTTATCAAGGCATGGCGGAAAACCACCGGGCATCAGCGGTGAATAAGGCGCGGAGCTTGGCGCGCCTGGCGGAGCAAACCGCTCTATAGGGGGCTCGGGCACGTCCGGGACTCCGGCGTCATACGGCCCGGTCCTATCCCCTTGTTCTTTCTCGCACTCCGGGCAGTCCTCCATGCACGCGGCGTTTTCCTTCTGTTCAAACATCTCGGGGAAATACAATTGCGCCATGCTTTGGGCCAGGGATGCTATCAGGCCGTCCCCAGGTGCATTCAGACCGGCTAAGTCCATATCCGCCGCAGAGGTACCCATCATAGGGTTACTTGTAGTCATAATAGTGCCCTATGTCCACATCCTCCAGAACAGCGATGGCATCCTCCGCCAATATCGCCACGGAGCAGTAAATGGACAGCAGGTAGTATCCGATGCCCTCATTGCTGATGCCCATGAAACGCACCGACAGGCCCATAGACTGCTCGCCCGGCAGGCCGGCCTGATACAGCCCAATCACACCCTGCTTCTGCTCCCCGCTGCGGATCAGCAGAATATTGGTTTTCCCGCCATCCTCCCTGGGCTTTTTCAGGCCATCCACCAGCAGCTTGTCGGTAGGCACCAGGGGGATGCCCCGCCAGGTAATAAATGTGGACCCGTACATGGATACCGTCGCAGGCGGCACGCCCCGGCGGGTGCACTCCCGCCCGAACGCCGCAATGGCCGCGGGATGCGCCAGAAAGAAAGAGGGTTCTTTCCACACCTTGGCGATCATGCCGTCCAGATCGTCCGGCGTGGGGTATCCAAAGCGCGATTTCATCCGCTGGGAAGGATCCACATTCCTTAGCAAACCGTAATCGTCGCTGTTGATAATCAGGCTTTCCTGCTTTTCCTTGATGCTTTCCATGCCCAGGCGCAACTGTTCCTTGATTTGGTCATAAGGCTTGCTGTAAATATCGGATACCCTGGTCTCCATCTTGATGATGGAGGAAACGGACGTCAGCACATACTCCCTGGGGCTGGGTTCATAATCGATAAAGCCTTCGGGTATATCCTCGCCGTTGGACTGAGCGCACAGTATATCCAGCAGTTCCTCCCCATCCTTCACCTTGTTCAGGCGGAAAATACCAGAATCAAGGGGCTTCCAATCCAGAAACCTGGATACCCACCTGGGTGTGATGGATATGAATTGCGGCGCCGTTTTCTCTACATCGGCCAGTTGGTATGCGCTGCGCGCGGACAGCGCTTTCCGCTGTTTCTCCTGTTCTGACATTTGCTGCTCCTTGATGCAAGATTTCCTATCTAGTTTCTCTTGGCGGGGGTCTTTTATTCCTGCGTGTAAATGAGCCGCGCTTGAATGAATGGAAAGGAAGATAGAGTTGTCATGCCATGGATAAGTACATGATCCAAGAAGGTGGCGTCCGAAGATTCCCAAAGGCTCTGGAACCCCGACCCCGCCAGTGGCGGGACAGGTCGAGGTGGAAGAGGCCAGCGAAAAGGAGCAGTGCAAGCGGCAGCGCCGCAATGCGACTATTGAGCAGGCCGGACCGACCGGAAAGCCCTTTGGTCGCGTCCGAAGACGCGAAGTCTTTCTAGTAATAAAAGAATGTATCCTTAGCACGACTCCCCCAGCAAATTAAAAAACCCGCTCTTCAAACACCGAAGAGCGGGTTCCTTCCCAAAATGAATCAGGGAAATGGCTGCGCCATTTCCCCAAATCGTCTTAGTTCACGTTATACGTAGCGATGAAGTTGTCGATCTGCTTTTGCAGCTCGGCCTTGATCACATCGTTGCCGGCGGCGGTGGCCTGCTCGGTCAGCTTCGCGATATCGCCGTCCACATCGGCAGAGATACCCACGGACAAGGGGCCGTAATACTGGGTATACAGGTTCTGCATAGCGGCGTACTCATTCTTGATGGGGGCGGTGTCCATGTTGAAGGAACGGAACTTGTTGGGCACGACGGCGTCTTCCAGAGCCTGCTTCTCCTCATAGTAGGTGGGAGGAGCGCCGGCGCCGACGCGGTGGAACTTCTCCATACGGAAGCCCCAGGTGCCGGGTTCTCCGCCAAACTCTTCGGTATTGGTGGTGACCATGAAGCCGTTCTCGTCAAAGGTGTAGTCAACGCCTTCGATGCCGTAGGTCAGCATGTTGTAGTAGCGGGCATCAGTGCGGATTTTGTCCAGCAGCATGAGCGCGCGCTCGGGATGCTTGGAGGTGACGGGAACAACCATGGAGTCCTGCATGTAGGACAGGTGGTTGAGCTTGGGCACCAGGTTGAACCAGCGGATGTCCCATTCCTTGGGGTTGTTGCGGTAGTCGCCGGCGTAGGAGTCAAAGTTGTGCAGGCGGGAGGCTGCAACGCCCATGCGAATCTGGGTGCCGCCGTCATCCTGGATGGAGAGGACGGATTTGGGCCAGTAGCCCGCGTCGGACCACTTCTTCATCGTATCGGCCATTTCCTTGAACTCGGGCAGCTCATGGGCGGCCATGACAACGGGCTTTTCCGCATTGGGGTCGATGTAGTAGATGCCGCCGGTGGAGCCGGAGAGGGGATAGTAGCCCTTGCTGAAGAAGAACACATCCTCAAACAGGGGATCGCTGTAGCCGCCGGCCGGATCGGTGAAGGTGGGCTCGTTGGCAACAATGGCCGTAAGGTAGGCGGCATAGTCGTCAAAGCTCTTGATTTCCTTGATGCCGTACTTGTCCATCAAATCGCCGCGGACGATGGCGCCATAAGCGCTGTACGTCTTGACGTTGCTGGTGTAGGCATACACGTGGCCATCCACCGTGGCCTGATACAGGGCCTCTTTGGGATGGTCTTTGAGGCTCTCGGCGCAATAGATGGGCAGCAGGTCTTCCAGGGGCAGGAAAGCGCCGCGCTTGGCCAGGTTGGCGTAGTCCACCCAGGTAGCCGCGTAGGCAAGGTCGAATTCTTCGCCGGAGGAGAAGAGCAGGGGGTACTTGGTCATGTATTCGCCCCAGCCGATGAAGTACACGGTCAAGGTGCAGTTGAGTTCTTCCAAAGCCATCTTGTTGAATTCTTCCAGCATGGCCTGGTAGCGGGGGGGTTCGTTGCCCATCAGGTACATGACAAGGTCGACGCGCTCGGAGGTGTCCAGGGGATTGGTCTGGGCCGAGGCCGGCACGAGGCCGATGACCATAAGCAGCGCCAGCGCCAATGCCAGAATGCGGGATACGGTTTTCATTGGGTGTCCTCCTTTTTATTTTCTCCACCGGCCGCGTCAGCCTTTGACGGCGCCGATGGTGATACCCTTGACGAAATATTTTTGCACGAAGGGATACATGAGAATGATGGGGCCTGTGGCTACCACCGCCATGGCCATGCGCAGCGACTGGGAAGGCAGGTCGCGCACCGGCACGCTGGAGACGGAGGAAATGCGGGTAAGTGCCTGTGCCGAGGAAATGATGTTATAGAGCAGGTACTGCAGGGGGTACATTTCCCGCTTGCTGATGTAGAGCATGGCATTGGACCAGTCGTTCCAGTAATCCAGGGCGATAAACAGGCCGATGGTGGCCAGACCCGATGTGGCCAGGGGCAGCACCAATTGCAGGAAGGTGCGGAATTCCCCGGCGCCGTCAATCTTGGCCGATTCAATGATGGAGGCCGGAACCACCGCCATGAAGCTGCGCATGATGAGCAGGTAGAATACGTTGAACAAAAGCGGCAGGATCAGCGCCAGCGGGCTGTTTTTGAGCCCCAAGTATCGGATGAAAAAGATGTAGGTGGAGATCATGCCGCCATTAAACAGCGTGGTAAAGTAAAAGAAAAAGGAAATCTTGTTGCGGTACTTCACATCCCTGCGGCTTAAAACATATGCCGTCATGGAGATGAGCAGCAAGCCCAATACCGTACCCGCGACTGTAATAAAAAGCGTCATGCCGTAAGCGTTGAAGATATCCTTGGGGTTTTTAAAAAGCGTCTGGTAGGCCCTTAGGGAATATTCCCCCGGCCACAGGCCAAAGCCGTTTACGGCGATAAACTTTTCAGAGGTGAAGGAGGCCGATATCAGCATGATGAAGGGCAGAATGCAGATGAGCGCCACAAGCCCCACCAGCAGCTTGCCAAAAAGGTTGAACACGATAAAGGAGGCCGGTGTTTTGATGGCATTTTTGTTTTTTCGCATCGTACATTCCTCCCTTAAAACAGCGCGTAGTCGGAATCGATGCGTTTGACGACACCGTTGACCAATAAGATGATCAGGAAGCACAGCACCGACTGGTACAGCGTGGCTGCCGTGGTCATGCCCACATCGCCGCCAGAAATCATGGCGCGGAACACGTAGGTGTCGATAACGTCCGTGGCGTCAAACAACTGGCCGTTGTTGCCCACCAACTGATAGAACATCTGAAAATCGCCCCGCAAGACCCTGCCGACATTCAGCAGGAAAATGATGATGATGGTGGGGCGGATGGAGGGCAAGGTGATGCGCCTGATCTTTTGCCATATGTTGGCCCCGTCGATGTCCGCCGCCTCAAAGCACTCGGCATCGATGGAGGTGATGGCCGCGATATAGATGATGGAGTTGTAGCCTACCCATTTCCAGGAGTTGAAGGCCATGATGATGAACACCCAAGCGGAAGGCATGTTGTACAGGTTCACGCGCTGGGCGCCCACAGACTCCAGAAAATTGTTCAGCGTGCCGATCTCGACGCTGAATATGTTCAGTGCGAAGGTACCCACGATGATCCAGGAGATAAAGTAGGGCAGAAAGATCACCGACTGCGATATCCTCTTAAATACCCTGCCCCGCATTTCCGTGATAGCGATGGCCACCATCATGGACAGCACCTGGGAGGTAGCAAGGTTAAACAGGTTGAAGAAAATCGTGTTTCGGGTGATGCTCCAGCCCTTGCCTGAAAGGAAAAGGAAGCGGAAATTCTCAAAGCCGTTATTCTTGGCCCAGGGACTTTCAAAAATGCCAAGGTTGTACTGATAGTTTTTGAAAGCCACCAAAAGGCCTCCCATGGGGAGATAGGTCAGTATCAGCACAAGCAGTATCGCCGGCAGCGCCATCAGGTACAGCGGCCTGTTCCGCTTGAGCTCATACCACACCCCCTGTTTTCTCTGCATGTAAAAAGCAGCCTCCTCTCCTAATGTGTAGGATAACATGGCAATATGGTAAAGTATATGGGATATTATTGGTAGTTTTACGTAAAACTTACCTGGGTAGTTTCTGCCTGTATTGGTCTCCCGCCACTTTTTAAAGCTTCGCTTCCAGCTCCTTGATGATGGCAACGCTGGCGGTGGAACCGATTCGCTCCACGCCCATGTCGATAAACAGAAGCGTCTTGTTCAGGTCCCTTATGCCCCCGGCGGCCTTGACCTTCACGCGGCCCTTGACTTCACTGACCATCAGGGCGATATCTTCCACCGTGGCCCCGCCTGTGCCAAAGCCGGTGGAGGTCTTGATAAAGTCCGGCCTTATGTTCAGGGCGATACGGCACAATGTCTTTTTTTCATCCTGGGTCAAAAAGCAGTTTTCAAAAATAACTTTGGAAATAACATTCTTTTCCCGGCAGGCAGCCACGACGGCGGCCATTTCCGCCTCGATATAGGCATAATTGCCGGCCTTCAGTTCCGTCAGGTTGATTACATAATCGATTTCATCCGCGCCGTTTTGAATGGCATCGATGGTCTCCAGGCGCTTGACTTCCTTGGTGGTCTGCCCCAGGGGGAAGCCAACCGCCGCGCCCACATGGACACCGGAGCCCGCAAGCAGCTCCTTGCAGAGCTTTACCGGCGAGGAGTTGATGGCAACCATTTTGAAGCGGTACTTGCGGCTTTCCTCGCACAGGGCCTGAAATTCCGCCACCGTGGCGTTGGGGCGCAGCAGGGTATGGTCAAAATACTGTGCAAGGCGTTCGGGTGTTGGATGAATAAATGCAGGCATTGCTGTTCCCTCACTTTGCTAGATGAAAGATCGCTTCCACGTCCTTTGCGTAAAGGGGCATAAAGGAGCCGATGGTCCCGCTGCCGCAGGCCTTTTGAGCCATGATGCCAAAATCTGATGTGCCGATGTTCAATTGATGAAGGCGTACCGGCGCGCCAAGCCTTGTCAAAAAGCGCTCCAGCCGGGCGATGCCCTCCAGGATCATGGCCTCCTGATCGTCATAGGCCCAGTCCACATCCATCACCCGCACCGCGAACTGCACAAAGCGGGATGGGCAGGCGGAATGCACATACTTCATCCAAGCCGGGAAGACAATGGCCAGCCCGGCCCCGTGGGCGATGTCGTAGATGGCGCTTAACTCATGCTCGATGCCGTGGGAGGCCCAATCCTCCTGGCGGCCCTTGCCTAAAAGCCCGTTGTGGGCGATGGTGCCGCCCCACATGACCTCCGCCCAGGCGTTTTCATCCTGCGGATTTTCCTTCACGCGAAGGAGATTATCCATCACGGAGCGCAGGACGTTTTCGCACAGCCTGTCGGAAACGTCGGTATGGGGCTCTTTGGAAAAGTACCGTTCCATCACATGGGCCAGGATGTCCGTTCCGCCCGCGGCGATTTGGCTTTCCGGCAGTGTTTTGCACAGCACCGGATTCAATATCGCAAAGCGCGGATACAGCAAATCGCTGCCGAAGGAGCGTTTAAGCTGCCCATCTTCCCTGGTGACCACGGTGCCGTCGCTGCTTTCGCTTCCGGCCGCCGGTATGGTTAAAACCACGCCGATGGGCAAGGCCCTCTGCGGCTTTACTCCCTTTGAAAAGAAGTCCCACACATCCCCATCGTATAGTACGCCGGCGGCAATGGCTTTGGCCGAATCGATGACGCTGCCGCCGCCCACCGCCAGGATGAAACCAATCTCCTGCTCTTGGCAGATGCGAATCCCTTCATATACCAGTGAAAGGCGCGGGTTGGGCTGCACGCCGCCCAGCTCGACAGCCTCGATGCCGGCATCCGCAAGAGACTTTTTCACGCCCTCGTACACGCCATTTTTCTTAATGCTGCCGCCGCCATAGTGCATAAGCACCTTGCGGGCGTAGGGCAGGCAAGCCTCTCCAGCGGAAAAATGGCTGTCCTTGCCGAAGATGATTTTGGTGGGGTTATGGAACACAAAGCTCTTCATACCGCATCGCCTTTCTTTTGCCACTCCGCCTCCATCAGGAGGAAGAAGGCCTGCCCCTCCGGGGCCACGCCGGGCTTGTCGAAGGTGGGCGCTCCGCAAACGCCCTGCACCAGCCCGTACCGGTCGGCTTTTGCCATGACCGTGTCATGCAGCTTGCGGGCGGTGGAAGCAAACTCCGAAGGATTCAGCCAGCCGTCCCGCATGCCCCGCAGTATGGCATAGCACAGCATTTGGGAAAGATTCGTTTCCACGAAAGTGCTTTCGTCGTCTACCACATCATGGAACAGCCCGTCATTTCGCATATATGGAATCAAAGCACGGATCAGGTTCTGTGCCTTTTCGATGAGGGCGGCCCGCTCTGCTTTCATGGACTCAGGCAAAAGCGCGATCACCCTGGCAAAGCCCGCCACCGTCCAGCCGTTGCCCACGCCCCAGTGGACGGCACGTACAAACCGCTTGGCGCCGTCGTCCCACATGTGGGCCATCAGCCCGCTTTTATCATCATGCAGTGAGCCGTAGTACCCATCGATTTGCCGGATGGCTTCCTCATACGCGCCTGCCGCCGCAAGATAGGGGGGCAGCATGTACATGGAATCCACCCAGAATTCCTTCTTGGTCGTCAGGTGGTATACAGTGCCGCTTTCATTGCGGGGGGCTTTCACAAGCGCCCAGTGCAGCAGCTTCTCCGACGCGGTTTTCAATTCCGGATCGCCGGTTTGCTTCGCAGCCCACAACAGCGCCTCACCGGCGCAGCAGGGGTCGGTGACACCGTCGGTGACGCCGATGGTGGCCACCCTACCATCCGCCATGCTGCGGTAAGCGGCCTCCTTGGCCAGGGCGATCACCGTCTCACCCTCACCCAGTTCCAAAAAGGCCTGCATGGCCACGCCCTGCTCCCAGGAATGACGCTGCATGCATAAAAGCGCCAGCTTCGCCTGCTCCAACATATCCATCACCTGTACAGCTCCACACTGAATTCGTTGCGGTCGCCCCGGTATCGGGCCACGGAATATTCCACCGGCTCGCCGCCGGCGGTATACGCCACGGTCTTCACCAGGCATACCGGCGCGCCTTTTGCAATGTCCAGCAATTGCGCCTCGGCGGCGTTGGCGATCACGGCCTCCAGCTTGCGCACCACGCGGCTGACGCGCTTTTCGTAGAGCTTTTCCATGTACTCGTACAGGGAGCCGTTGGTGAAATCCTGCTTCATCAAAAGGGGAAAGATGTTGTAGGGAATATATGTTTCCAGATAGACAAGGGGTTCTCCGTCGGCACAGCGCAGCCGTTCCAGATAAATCAACGGTTCACTTGCTTCCAGGCGCAGCTTTTCATTGATGTGGCGCACACCTTCCAGCACCTTCAAATTCATCAGCCTGGTGGATGGCTCCAGCCCCTTTTGACGCATTTCCTCATTATAGCTTTGCAGCTTGTTCAGAAACCTGGCGTCAATCTTGGGGGCTGCCACCACCGTGCCCTTGGCCCGGCGGCGGGTAAGATACCCTTCCATCACCAGCTCACTTAATGTCTGGCGGATGGTGGAACGGCTGATGTCGTGCATATCGCACAGGTCCAGCTCGCTGGGAATCATATCCCCTTCCTGCAGCGTGCCGTCCCGCACTGCCTCCAGGATCGCCTGCTTCATTTGGAAATACAATGGAATAGGGCTTAATTTGTCGATATGGATCTTTTGCCGCCAGAAGTCGCTTTGCGTCATAAAACATCCTCCGCCCGGATTTTTATAAGGGCCGCGTCCGCTTCCCGCAAACCATGATAAGCCATTTCAAAGGCTTTGGAAAGTTTTTCATACAGCCGGGCGTTGTTTTTATTTGGTATAATTTCCTTTATAGGCTTGGTGAAGCGGGAAACAGCAGCGAAGCTGTCAAACGCGCCTATGCCCACGCCGCCGCAAACCGCCGCCCCCATACTGGTGGCCTCCCCTGGGTTTTCAATGCACAGAAGAGGTTTTTGCCACACGTCGGAAAGGATTTGCAGCCACAGCGCACCTTTGGCCCCACCGCCGATCATGGTGACCTTGTCAATTTCACACGCGCCGTTTAAGATATCGAGTATGATTTTCAAATTCAACGCCACACCCTCCATCACTGCCCTGGCCATATCTCCCCGGCTGGTGGAGACGGAAAGGCCCACATACGCACCCCGGGCGCTTAAATCCCACCTTGGGGAGCGCTCGCCCAGCAGGTAAGGCAGGAACAACAACCCATTGGCACCGGGCTTGGAAGCTTCCGCCCATTCGTTGATGGCGTCGTAGGGCATACCCGGACAGAGCGCATCCCTAAACCAGCGGTACGAATAACCGGCCGCCTGCATGGTTCCGCAGGGGGTGTACAGGTTCTTGTCCAGATGCACCCAGGTAAAGGTGCGCAGGGCATCGTCGTACACAGGCTTTTTGGATGCCATGGATATCCAGGAAGATGAGCCCAGCACGTTGTAGGCGCTGCCTTCTTTCACCACACCCGCCCCCACGCAGGCGCAGGAACCGTCGCCGCCGCCGATGACCACCGGCGTGCCCTGCAAAAGGCCCAAGATATCGGCGGCTTCCTTTACAAGCTTGCCTGCAATGTCGGTAGAGGCATGCAGCTCAGGCAGAATGCCTGGGGGAATTTCCAAAGCATCCAGTATTTCTTTGGACCAGTCCAGACGGTTCAAGTCCAGCAGGTTGGTGCTGGAAGCGTCGCTGTAATCGGTAACGAACCGTCCCGTCATTTTGTGCAGAATGTAATCCTTGGCGTTCAGCAGCTTATGCGCCTTGTTGTACGCTTCGGGCACATTGTCCCTGAGCCACATAAGCTTGGCGGCGGAGTAGGAGGCGCTGGCCCTATGGCCTGTGGTGCGGTAGAACTTTTCCATGCCCACGCGGTGTACGATTTCCGCTTCCTGCTTTGCGCTTCTTGTATCCGCCCATATAAGCATGTTGTGCAGCGATTTGCCTTCATCGTCTACAATCAGGCAGCCCATCATCTGGGCACTAAAACATATACAAGCCACATCGCTGGCGGCTGTGCCGCTCCTATCAAGCAGCTCCCGGGTGGAGGTTACAACCGCTTCCCACCAATCCTCGGGGTTCTGCTCCACCCAGCCGTTTTGCGGATAAAAGGTTTCGTACTCCCGTGTCACGCTGGCAATCAGCGTGCCGTCCAAAGAAAACAGCGTGGCCTTGTTGCCGGTGGTGCCCAGGTCATGGGCCAGTATGCAGGCGCTCACAGGGGAAAGCACGCCAGCGTGGCGGGCATCTCATGGGCGGTATTTACCTTGTCGGGGCCGGTGACCAGGTCAAAGCAGGAGGCAACCAGCAGCCCGTTCCAGAGGATCGGTTCGCCCGGCTGGTCCAGCCCGCCGTCCAGCCCATCGCAGTCGGGGCTTTGAGCCAAACGTTCCACACGGCCATCGGGATACACCTTGGCGATGGCGTTAGCGGAAAAATCGGCGATATAGAGATTGCCGTCCTCATCGAAGAGCATACCGTCGGTGGTTTGCAGTTGAGCTGGGTCTCTGGCGTAGGATTCCTGGGAGATGTAATCGCCTTTTTCATCCACCAGGATTTTGATCACATGGCCGTCACCGAAGTTGCCTACGTACATATTACCCTGCTTGTCAAAGGCAATGCCGTCGGCACCGTACTGGCAATCGGGGTTTTCGGTGATAAACGTTGCAAAAATGTGCTTATCTTCCAATGTGTTGGTGATGGCAATGTCCCTTTCCTCCAGGCCGAAGCGGTACACGCAGCTTAACAGCTTGCCGGAAGGGTGCTTCACAGGGGAGCACATGCTCTGGGTCACATACAGATATCCATTGCGGATGCGCACACCGTTGGGGTGCTCCATGCCGGTAGCCACATTATGCCATTCCGCGATATTGCCCGCGTCATCCACGGTCACGCACATCATGCGGCCCTTGTTCTGCAGTTGCGGCGCACCGGACCAGCCCTGGTTGTCGCACAGATAGACATGGTTTTCATGCAACGCAATGCCCATGTTGCGGGCCACACCGGTTTCGGGGTGTACCGGCACGTCAAACCACTTGGTCACGCGCCTGTCCTTGTCGATCTTCACCACGCAGCCGGAAGAAGTGATTTCCGCGAAATTGGGGCAGGATAACACCAGATTGCCGTGGCGGTCGATGTCCATGCTGTCGGGGGTGCAGATGTATTCAGGCAGGGCTACAAACAATTGCGGCGTTTTCATACAGCTTCTCCTTAAAATTGAATCACGATCTTTTTGGTGCCCGGCTGCCTTTCATTCAGGATGCGGAAGGCATCCAGTATGTTCTCAAAGGGGATCACGTGGGAGATGAAGTCCATGGGGTTCAAAACCCCCATGTTGATCCAGGCCATGATCTGGCTGTGGGCCTCGCTTTCCTCAATCTTGGAGGGCCACTGCACAAAATCCAGCGACCAGTTGTACGGCGCCCTGGACCAATCCAGCTCCATATTGAGCTTGGGGGAAATGCCGTAGCAGCAGATTTTGCCGTGGTCGGCAATCAGGCCCATGGCCTGGTTGATCAAGGCATTGATGCCCACCGCGTCCACCACGTAGTCCGCGCCGTTTGGCAGGCGGTCTTCTATTTCTTTATTAATATTACAGCTTAGGCTGTTGAAGGCTTCATCCGCCCCCATGGCCTTGGCGGTTTTTACTTTTTCGTCATCGATATCTGCCGCGTATACCTTTCCCATGCCAAGGAGCTTGGCAAAGCGGATAAAGCACAGCCCCACCGGCCCCGCGCCGAATACCACCAGATTCTTGTTGGGCTTCATTCCGAAGCGGCGGATGGCGCTCAATACCTCCCGGAAGGTAATGATCATGGCCGCGCCGGCATCGTCCACCTTGTCCTTAGGAGAAAGCACCGTCTGCGCAAAATACGCCTCAGATGGTACTTGAAGTCCATCCACTATATACGCCTGGGCGTCGCCCACCACAGCATATTCACTGTACGCACCCCAGCCACTGAAGCATTCGCCGCTCATTCCTTCCAAAAAGGGCAGCAGCACCTTGTCGCCCACATGCAGGGAAACAACCTTGCTCCCCACCTCCACCACCTGGGCCACACCCTCATGGCCCAGCACGGCGGGATAGGTATCAAAATTCTTGAATGTATGGTGAATGAGCTTCATGTCCGTGCCGTTGCATACGCCGCAGGATAACAGCTTTACCCTGGCCTGGTATGGGGTGATGGCCGGCATGGGCAGCTCAGTGACAGACAGATTCCCTTTAGCGTCCACGACTAATCCGCGCATAAGGACCCTTCCATTTCATGCAGTATTGATACGATTGATCTAATGTAATTACATTCTAACATAATCAGGACACCCTGTCAACATGCCTTGTAAAATACAATTTTTTGAAACAGAAAACACAAAGGATGACTATGCAGGCCTTCCTTTGTGTTCTATACAGCAACCATGGAGCCAATCACGGCCAAACTCAATACTTCCCCAAGCCAATGTGGATGTCCGGCTTCTCCTTTTCCTCTTTGCCCTCCATCCGGTTCAGGGAAAGAACCGGGAACCCATCCATATCCTTTCCATCCTCCAGCCTGAACTTCGAAACCTCCTCCCGAAGAGTGGCCGCC
This sequence comes from Bacillota bacterium, assembly GCA_023436585.1. Taxonomy (GTDB): domain Bacteria; phylum Bacillota; class Clostridia; order Christensenellales; family Aristaeellaceae; genus JAEWAH01. Next base: position 178,327 of record JAEZIN010000002.1, read on the forward strand.
TGGGCAGACATCTCCTCGCTTGTGGCAGAATTTTCTTCGGCCGTGGCCGCGTTCGTCTGCACCACGGAGGAAACCTGCAAAAGCCCCTGCCTGATCTGTTCGATGGCGGCCGCCTGCTCGGTGGAAGCGTGATCGATTTTGTCAATGCTTTCATTGACCAGGCCGGCCTTCTCCTCTACGCTGACCAGTGCCTGCGCGGTTTGAGCCGCCACCTGCACGCCCTCCTCCACAGCCGCCACGGAATGCTGTATCAGCTGCGACGTCTGCTTGGCCGCCTCCGCCGATTTGGCGGCCAGGTTGCGCACCTCGTCGGCTACCACCGCAAAGCCCTTGCCCACGTTCCCGGCCCGGGCGGCCTCGATGGCGGCGTTCAGCGCCAGTATGTTCGTCTGGAAAGCAATATCCTCGATCACCTTGGTGATGCTGGCAATCTGATTGGACGCACTTCCAATATTCCCCATGGCGGTAGTAAGCTGCTTCATGCGCTCACTGCCGTCCTTTACATTAGCGCCGGCCTGTTTCACATAATGGGTCGCCCTCTTTGTGTTGGCGGAGTTCTCCGCCGCCTGCTCCGCGATTTTGGCAATGGAAACACTCAGTTCCTCCACAGAAGAAGCCTGCTCCGTGGAGCCCGTCGCCAAAGCCTGCGCCCCGCTGGCCACCTGGGCGGCGCCTGTGGAAACCTGTTCCGCGGCGGTGTTGATGGTCAGCAGCGTTTGATTGAGCGCCGATGCCGTATTTTCTATCGCCTGCCTGATGGCGGCAAAGTCACCGATGTAATCCAGATCTACCTTAACCCGCATGTCTCCATGGGACATCTGGCTCAGCTTCTCCGAAATATCTTTGATGTAGGAAGCAAGAAGGGCATTTGTCTTTCGGATGCTCCTGGCCATGCTGCCCAGCTCATCCCTGCTTTCATAGGAGATCTGTGCCTGCATGTTCCCCTTGGCCATCTCGGCGTATACGCCTTCAATCTCTTTCACCGGGTGCATAATGGATTTTCGTATGGCTGCCACCACAGCAATGGTGATCAGGATAGACACGGCAGCAATGGAGAGGAGCAGGTACCAGGCAACGTTTTTCGCGCTCTCGCCCGCCAGCTTCCTGACGACGGCATTCTTGTCCTCCCGGTCCGTGAAACCGATCAAAACGCTGGCCGCCTCATCAAAAGCAGGCACGTATTGCCGATTGAACATTTCCTTCGCTATTGCCACGTTCTCCGCCGTATGGTCCTCCAATATTCCGGCGATTTGATGCCGGATGGAACCCGCGCGCTCTATCTTTTCCCTGACGCTGTTGACTTGTCCGATGATTCCTTCATCCGTCTGGTTATCAAGATAAAGCTGCAACGATTCCAAAATCGCCTTGCCGTCGCTCTCCGCCTCTGCCAGCTCCGCCTTGACGGCTTCGGGATTCTCCCTCAAAAACGCGGAAATAAGGTTCCTTTGGGCAGATACCATATTCCTGCGCATAGACCACAGATTGTTGATGTTGGGCACCGTTTCCTTGCTGTACAGGTCGATCTCCGCCGCCATCTTATTGATACTGTACATAGATAGCGCAATGGAAATAATCATCAGGAACAATATGATGCCAAAGCCAACGACCAGCTTCATGCTCAAATTCAGATTCTTCATTTTTATCCTCCGTACAAAATAGCATCCCAAGGATCGTGGTATCAGCCTGTCCCTCTTATGCATCCAGGCTCATACACAACCACCCCCCTCCCAGAACATACTATAGATTCCCTATATTTTTCCATTTATCGCTTAAAATTGACAAAATTCGTCATTCTCTCTTACATAGAGAGGGATACTCGGGATTTTGATGCACGGACCATAAAAAAATACCCCCGGATAACCGGGGGCACAATGCTTGTCATGAACATTCGAGACCATCATGGATCAACAGACTGCTCTTCGATTTTGGCCTTCAGCGCGTCCTTTTTCGCCTCCACATTGCCAATGGCCTTGTTGTACGTTTCCTTGGCAACCACAGCTACCAGAAAGGCATAGGCGATGCATTTAGGTATAAAGGCCCAAGTGAAGCTTGAGAAGCCGCTGAGCATGGCCTGCGCCAGCACCTGGGCAACAACGGCCACACCATAGACAATGTACTCGGTCCTGAACTTCCCCAATCCCGCGTCTACAGGCAGCTTGATGAACTGCACCACCAGCACCACAAACGTGACCTGCCCCGCGAAGGACGCGAACTCCTCCGGTTTCAAGTAGTCTGTTACCGCCGCCCCGTTTTCCCCTATTTCCCCGGCCATCACCAGCGCAGGAAAGCAAAGGCAGGCAAGAAGCAGGCAAAAAAAGATTGCAGCAAAAAGAAAGCGTTTCATTTAGTAACCTCCATTCGTTTTATCCGTTTCTCGGAAGTTTTAGTGCCGCCGCATCCGCTTTTGTGCCTGTTTTTGCCAACAAGCGGATATGCCCATCATTAAGAGCCTCCAACATAGGATATTCATCATTCGCGGATATAGCACTGCATGAATCCATATGGACATACCGGTTCAAAACCTTAATGCACCGATGAACAAGAACGCATAAAGTACAAGCAGCCTTCACTCATATGTCATCCTGAAGAACGCAGTGATAAAGGATCCTGGCGGTGCATCAATAAAAAATATCCTTCACACCCACCCAATAAAATTGCCGGAAGCCCCATGATAGGCGGCTCCGGCATATTACTGATGTATTTGTAAAAATTGCGATAACACCTTGCGCGTCAGTTCTTCATGCCCGTCATGACGATGCCTTCCACAAAGTATTTCTGGCAGACGAGGTAGACAAGGATGCCCGGCAGTATGGAAAGGCACGTGGAGGCCATGGCCAGCCGCCAGTCGGTGCCATAGGAGCCGGAGAATTTTTTGAGACCCAGGGCGATGGTGTACATGCTGGAATCGGTGACGTATACCGTCTGCAGCAGAACATCGTTCCAGATGCCTATGAATATGAACAGCGCTACCACGATGATAGCCGGCCCGATGGAAGGCACCAGGATCTGCATAAGAATGCGCATCCTGCCGGCGCCGTCGATCTTCGCCGCCTCGTCCAGTTCCAGGGGCACGGTCATAATGAACTGGCGGATCAGGAAGATGTTGAACGCGCCGCCGCCGGTTAAGTAGGGCAGGATCAGCGGCCAGTACGTGCCGCTCAGCCCAAGGAAGCGGATCCACATAATGTACAAGGGAATCAGGGTGACGATAGGCGGCAGCAAAAGGGAGGCAATGCACAGCCCGAAGACGAAGCTGCGGCCCCTGAAATACAGCCGGGCAAAGGAATATCCGCAAAATACGGCGGTGATGGTTCCGAAAACCACGCAGGGCAGAACAATGGACATGGTGTTGAAAAAGTACTGGAAGAACGTGAACACCTGCAGCGCTTCGCCATAGTTGGAGAAAAGCCACCTGCTTGGAAAGAAATTCAAGGAGCCGATTTCCGGGTTGGTCATCAGCGATGAGCGGAAGATCCACCACAGGGGAAAGAGAACCAGCAACGCGAAAAGCACGACAAACGCCGTGGCAAAGCTATTGGCAATCTTCTCCGTGCGCTTCTTGCTTTTTATGCCGCCGCGCATATTATTTGTCCCCCCCTTCGTAGAACAGCCACGATTTGGAGGTAGCAAACAAGATCAGCGTGAAAACGCCGATAATCACAAAGAAAACGAACGATATGGTGCTGGCGTAGCTTAGTTCATTGTTGATAAAACCCGTGCGGTACATGAGGAATGACATGAAGGTATACTCCGGGTATGTGGTGCGGTTGCTGCCCGCATAAATCAGCGAGGGAACCACCACCTGCATGTTGGCGATGAGGCTCATGAGCAGGTTGTAGAATATAATAGGCGTCATGCAGGGGAACGTGATATGGATAAGGCGCTTCCAGAAGGACGCGCCGTCGATTTCGGCGGCTTCATGGTACACGCGGGGCACGTTGCCAAGCCCCGCCAGGTAAATGACGATGAGGTTTCCGCTGGCCCATACGGCGATGACGGCCAGGGACGGTATGATGAACCTGGAATCCACCAGGAAGGACATTTTCGGCAGCCCGCTTTTTACAAGCAGGGCGTTCAATACACCGAAGTCAGGATTGTACAAAAGCGCCCAGCTCATGTACACGGCCATGGCGGGGATGATGTAGGGAACATAGAATACAGCCCGGAAGAAGCCCCTGGCGGGGACCTTGCGGTTGAGCAACATAGCAATGGTCATGGAGTAGATCATGCTGATGCATACGGTGAGCACCGCATAGAGCACGGTTACCTTCACAGAAGTCCAGAAAAACATATCCTTTGTAAACAGCTTGATGTAATTGTTCAGCCCCACAAAAATGGGCTGCGGCATGATGGCCGTCCATTTGAAAAAGGACAGAATAAAGACCGCCAGCAAGGGCAAATAGGTAATGAACGTGAGGCCCAGAAAGGCGGGAATCAAAAATAGTTTCGCGGCCCGCGCTTCCTGACGGGCCATTCTGGAAACTGGCTGAAATCGTCTTTTCATGTCAACACCCCATCTGATTGGGAATCCGCCTGACTTTCAGGCGGATTCCCAATGGATCAACTTAGAGACCCTGGTTGGCGGCTTTCAGCGTTTCCAGACCCTTGGTGATAGCGTCGGCCACCTTTTCGTTACCGCTCCAGCAGGGAGCAAGAATGGTGCTGAGCGCGTCGTTGAACAGGTTGGTCCTGTTCACCCAGTACCAGGAGGTGGGCCGTGCGTTGTTCATGGCGTAATCCACAACGGCCGATTTGTATTCATCATACGGCGGGAAGTTGGGATTGTCTACCCATTTGTGGGTCATTGCTTCGTCGGTGTAGTAGCTGGACAGAACGGGCATCCAGATACCGCTCTGAATGAGGCCCCAAGAGTTTTCTTCCTTGGCGTACCATTTGAGCCATTCCATGGCTTCCGCCGGATTCTTGGAGGTGGCAAAGGCCACGTTGACGCCGCCGGTGTTCAGGGTGACCTTTTCTTTCATGTAGGGCAGCACGCCTACACCAAAGTCAAGGCCGTCGGTCTGTCTGGCGGGTCCAAGCCATATGCCGATGGACCACTGGCCGTTGATGTACATGGCGGCATTGCCGTTGACCAGGTCTTGGTCAATGGTGGTGGCGGTGTTGGTGCCGTACTGGGGCGCCACATGGTGCACAAGGGAAAGATCGGCGATGCGCTGCAGCGCTTCCATGGCCTCGGGGGTATTGATGGTCACGTTGCCATCCTTGTCATACCAGGCGCCGCCGTTCATGACGGACCACACTTCCAATTGCCAGAAGTCCGGGCAGAGCATCACGCCGTAGCGCTTGATGTTGTTGGGATCGAATTTGTCGGATTTCGCGTTGTTGCCGTTGACATCCAAAGTCATCTGCTTGGCCACGTCCACAAAGGTATCCCAATCCCAGGCCTTTTCGGCGCTGGCGGGAGGCGGCGTGACGCCCGCATCGGCAAAGGCCTTGCGGTCATAGTATGTCAGCAGCACTTCGTTAGCCACGGAGTAGCCCACCGTCTTGCCTTGGTAGGTGAAAACCAGGCTGTCCAGCGGCTTGGCTTCCCCTTGCGCGTACATGTTGCTCACATCCGCCAGCATGCCCTGCTCGGCCCACATAAGCACGGCGTCTTCCGCCATGATGCCGGTATCAGGCAGGTTGTTGCCGGCCGCGCGGGTGTTCAGCGTGCCTACATAGTCGGCGCGGTCGATCTGAATGATCTCCACATGAATCTTGTCCTGTTCGGCTTCGAACTTGTTGATGGTCTCCTGGAGCACGCGGACTTCCTCATCATCGCCCCACATGGAGTAGGTGATGGTGACGCGGCCTTCGGCCAGCGCGGCGAGGCCGGATGCCATGGTAAGCATCATGGCCAGCACAAGCGCCAGAGAGAGAAGTTTGGTCCCCTTTTTCATGTCTTCATCCTCCTTGTTTATTTGAATACACACCTGTGTATGAGCCTCATTCACGCCCGGGCCTGGCCATCCGCCACATTCAGATATACCTGCATTTCCCCTTCGCCGCGGTTGGCCCACAGGTAGTAGGGGATCAGCCTGATATCCGCCTGCTCCCAAGCCGGCAATACATCCTGGTACAACGCGGAATCATCCGCAAAGACAGCCTTTGTGCCCCGGGTGGTAAGCGCAACGGACCCGCCGCCCGCGAAGGACTCCGACTCTATAAAGGCTGCGGCATGGGGAAGCTTCAGGCTTGCGATGCCCTCGCCGTTGTCCGCCTGCTCGGCGCAGTAGACCACGGGGCCCCGCATGACTGCCGCCTTGCCCACATTGCCCGCCACCTTCGGGTGGGATACCACATACCTTGGCGCAAGGTCATAGGTGACGGTGACAGTGTCCCCTTCATTCAGTGCTGGCAGATGCAGGTAACCATGCTTGGTTTGATGGGATATTCTCTCCCCGTTCACAAGAACGGCCTTGATGGGGGCAAGTGCCGGCTGTCGGACCGCGATTCTTTGATCCTTCCCCATTACCTCAATGCGCAGCGTATCCCCAAAGGGGTACTGCGTGCACAGGTTCAGGGCGAAGCGCTCCGTGCGGATTTCACAAGCCAGGGGGATATGAATATACAGCGTATCGTCATCGGCCCCGAAGGCGTAACCGCCGATGCTCATGATGGTGCGGGCGATGTTGGTGGGGCAGCAGGCTACATCAAACCACTTTTGCCGCACAGGCTTAACGTGTGCAAGGCCCGGATTGCAATGGCATATATGCGGCTGCACGGCCAGGGGGCCGACATAGAAAAACTCCGTGCCGGCAAGGGAAATACCGCCCAGCACACGGTTGAAGAACGCCCTTTCCACCGTGTCGTAATACGCACCGTCGCCGGTAAGGGATGCCATGCGCGAAGCAAACATCATCAGCGCTACCGAAGCACAGCTTTCGCTATAAATGGTATCGTTGGGCAGATCATAATCCGTTGTGAAGCTTTCCCCATAGGCGGTGGAACCCACGCCGCCGGTTATGTACATGCGGCGCTGGGTCACGCTACCAAACAGCCTTTCGCACGCATCCCTAAGCGCCCCGTCCTCCTGAAGCTTTGCCAGGTCCGCCATGGCGCTGTACATGTACAATGCGCGAACGGCATGGCCCACCGCCTCCGTTTGATGCACAGGCTCCGCGTGGGTTTGAGCATATGTCCGTTCCTGGATGACAGGCAGATCAAAGATATCCTTGAAACCAGGGCGCTGCCGCTCCAGCGTGAAATAAAGCGGTTCCTTCCCCCGCTGGGTGATAAAGTAATCCGCCAGCTCCAGGTATGCTTTATTGCCGGTGACTGAAAAAAGCTTCACCAGCCCGACCTCCACCTCCTGGTGGCCGGGATACCCTGGTATCTGCCCCTTGCCCGTACCGAAAGTCCGCGCCAGGTAATCCGCGAACCGGCACGCTGTATCGAGGATTTGACGTTTGCCCGTTGCCTTGTAATAGGCCGCTGCAGCCTCAAAAAAGTGCCCGGCACAGTACAGCTCATGCCCTTCCTGCAGATTGGTGAACCTGCCCTCAGGCTCCTTGATGGTATAATACGTGTTGATATAGCCGTCACTGCCCTGGGCCTTGCCGATCAGTTCGCATGCTTCGTCTGCCAGTGCTTCCAGCTCGCGATCCCCAAACACCTCGACGCAGTAGGCAGCCGCCTCCAGCCATTTGTACAAATCGCTGTCCTGAAACACCATGCCGTAGTGATCGCCTTGATTAAGCCCTGCCGCAATACGAAAATTTTCGATGCAGTGGCTTTTGGCCGCGCCGTTAACGCGGTCATGCAGCGCTTCCCACTGATATGTCAGCACCTTTTCCTTAACAAGCTTCTGCATCCCATGCAGTATGCCATCCGTCAGCCTGACACTCATAAGGGGAAGGGCCTTGGCAAATTTCATAAACAATCCACCCTATAATATTTTTTATCCGCCTGCATGGTCATGGATGAACCCGGATGTCATTTACACACAATATTTAATCGTTTAACTCTAGCTAAAAAACATAGTAACATATCACATTTGGAATGTCAACATCCATAATGTACATTTTAATCGATTTAATATTTTTGTGATGAACTGAAAGGCTTATCCCCTGGAAAAAGAGAAAACGGCCCGTCAGCATCCATCAACCGGTTCAGCAAACAAAAAAATGCCGTTCTGCATACAGCGGAACGGCAAGTGGATTAAATCTCGATGAGTATTATTTGCCTTGAGCGGCATTGGTCCCGGCGATGCGTCCGAACACAAGGAATTCTGTCATCGCGTTGCCGCCCAGGCGGTTGCCGGCATGCAGACCGCCGGTCACTTCACCTGCAGCATACAAACCGGGAATAATGGTACCTTCGGTATTGAGGACATGGGTATCCTTATCGATGGTGACGCCGCCCATGGTATGGTGCAGGGAGGGAGAACGGGGCGTGGCGACAAAGGGAGCTTCATCAATCTTTTCGCCGAAGAAGGTTTTCCCGAAATCTTCATCCTTCTGGGCATCCACAAAGCCATTGTAACGGTTGATTTCCGCCACGAAGGCATCGGCAGGAATGCCAAGCTTGCCGGCCAGCTCTTCCAAGGTGTTGGCGGAAACTACGTTGCCCTTGGCTTCCATACCGGCTACGTCGGCATTTTTGGCAATCTTGTTGTCACAAATGATGAAGAAAAGCTTATCGGTCTGCTGAAGGGCCGCCTTGGAAAGCACATCCCGCTCGGAGTACTCGTTGACGAAACGCTTGCCTTCCTTGTTGACAAACACCTGGGTTTCGGCGCTGCCCCAGATACCGCTGAAGAGGGAGCCATCCTTGGGATGGGAGGAGGGCATCAATTGGGCAAAGCCCATACCGGTGAGGCCGGCGCCCGCATCCTCCGCCATCACGATACCGTCACCGGTGATGGTGGGAGCATTGGTGGAGGGCATTTTATCGGAAAGGCCTTCCCAATAATTGTTATACTGTACGACCATGGGGGCATTGGCGGCAAAACCGCCGGTGGCCAGTACAACACCCTTGTTGGCGTGCAGCGTCACGTTGGCGCCGGCAGAGGTGGTGGCTTTGACACCAACAACCTTGCCATCTTCCATGATCAGCTCGGTAACCCGGGTATCGGTCATGATTTCCACACCGGCTTCCCGCGCGGCCCGTTCAAAGGTAATGGTGATCTTTTCCTTGGCCACACCGTGGGTGCGGGGCCACATGGCACCCAGCACGGTGCTAATCTTGTCATTCCACTCAACGCCGTATTTACCGGCCCAATCCAGGGCATCCAGCGCATTGTGGGCGAAGGTGTCGGCCAGTGCAAGATCGGGTTCGATGACAGTGCCATCAAGCCCCGTGCGCTTTCCGCCCATGTAAATGTGCAGCATGTGCAGCTCCGGGCTGTCAAACACCTTGGAGGTATCTCCTGCCAGGTAGGTGTTGATCTGTTCCTTGACGGTCTTCAGAACATCGGCAAAGGCGCCGAAATCTTCTTCCTTCAGATCAAGATAGCGCTTGAGCTCAGCCATGAGGGAGTCGGTCATACTCACCGCGGCCTGGCGTCCGGGATCGCAAGCGTTGAACGCGCCGCCGGCCAAGAGGGAGTTGCCGCCCAGCGCACCCGATTTTTCCACGATGACAACGCTGGCACCGGCTTCTTTGGCCGCCAGGGCCGCAGACAGGCCTGCACCGCCGCCGCCGCAGATGACGACATCATATGTCGCTTCCACATCTTCCGCGGGAGCCTGGGCTACTTGAACAGCCTTCAGGGCTTCCACATCGCCGCCCGCCTGCTTGATGCAGTCTTCCGCCGCGGCCAGGATGGCCTTGGAGGAATTGGTGGCACCGGAAATGGTGTCGATGGCAAGAGATTGGTTTGCCACGATGGCAGCGGGAATATCCGAAATGGGTCTGTCGCTGATTCCGGCAGTTTCGGCATGGGCGGTGACTTCCACGGCCATGATTTCTGTGTCGCTGACGGTGACTTTCACTTCAACGGGGCCGTTGTTGCCTTGTGCGGTAGCGGTGTAGGTGCCGGCCGTATACCCCGCGGCCATGGCAGGGATAGCAAACATCGCACACATCAGCACCGCAGCAAGGACCAAGGACAGGACTTTGCGCATTAAAAAACCCTCCTCCATTCATTCGTCCCATAGGGATTGTGAATCTTATGTCAAAATTATAAACCTTGGAGCGGCTCCAAGGTCAAGGGGTGTTTTCGCATATATTTACAGGAACAGAAAAGCCAAGGATGTACTCCGGGTCCTTGGCCTTGCAGTTGGAACAGATAATGCGGCCGGATGCGGCGCCCAGGATACGCATATGGTTTTCCTTAAGAAAAGCATACAGGGGGGCCAGATCCTTTTTGCAAAGGGAGAATACATCCCTGGTGCATACGGCCATACGGACACTGAGTAGGGCAGGCGTATACAACGCTTCTTTGGGCGGTACGATATTTGCCTTGTCCAGGTTTTCTTCCAGTATGCCAAGCCCCAAACGTACGGTAAGCTCCTCCCTTTGATCCACCAGGCTGGCAAAAGGGATCTCCGCCGCAAAATACGTAAAGGGCAGACAATTGATCCAGCGGGAAATTTCCGAAAGAACCTGCTCATTGGGCTCGCATCCGTCACCCAGCACGAACAGCGCATAGTTTGCCGGAGCCGTCTTTTGAATGGGCGCCTTGTCAACGTAATGAACCGCATCATACAGCCTGGAAAGCTGGCGGAGGCGTTCCCTTTTGGCAATCAGCCTTTCTATCTCATTTGTCAGCGCGCTTTCCCGCATTTGAAGATACTTCGATTGCGATTCAAAAGACCCATGCCTGCGAATCTCCTCTATGTCCCGAAGCCCCATATCGAGGCTCCTGAGCATGAGAAGGTTCCAGATATCAGGCGCATCTTCCCTGGTAAAAGACCTGTAATTGTTTTGGGGATTTTTTATGGCCGAAAGAAGGTCCAGGCGCTCATAATAGCGCAGCGTATCGGGGGAAACGCCGATCAAACGGCAAAACTCACCGATTTTATAACTCATACTCCATCCTCGCCATAGGCATTGTTCCATACCAGTTGCGCTTCTTCGGGCGTCAAAAGTTCCAGCATTACCTTGTTGGGAAGGCAGATTACCTGATTGCCGAGTAACCGCACATCCCGGTTTTCCAGCGTAACCTCCCCCTGATGTACGCAATCCTGGTTGTCACATGTCGCGGATGCCATAGAAAAGCCATCCGGAGTAATGTGCGCGACATTTTGCATTCCGTTCGCCTGGGTAATCGGCAGATCCTGCTCTGCAAGCAGGGGATACGGATCGAGAACCACATCGCCAATGGTTACAAGAAGATAACATTTGGCCGGAGCCAGTGTCGGGGCGGGAGCGGAACCTGCGCCGGATTCCCCTGCCAGGGGGTCCTTTGTGGGTTCCTTATCTGTATCAGCGGCTGTATCTGCCAGTGAAGACAGCGTTCCCACCGGTTTTTTACCGGCGGAAGGGACATTGCCCAACGAAAGCAGGACCAGGACGATACATACCGCAATAATGCAAATGACGATGATCGAATCGCTCTTCTTCATTAAAAACACACTTTCCAGCTCAACTGTGAGAAGCGCCGTTCAGGCCGAAATCCCTTCCGGCTGCCGCCAAACGGGCGGCTATACCGGACGGTTCCCCTGCCAATAAGCGCGAACATTGAACCGCACCGGCGGCCAGCGTTGCTTTTTAGTGTAATGTATCCGCCTGTATATGTCAACATTTTAACAAGCAGGGCAATCACTGCTTCTCATACATGCATGCAAAGCGGGCCACTTACTCCAATGGCCCGCTTCAAACACCTGAGGATGCATTTTTACGATCTGGTTTATGCGCTGAAAGAAGCTGCCGGCACCATCACACCGGGAGCCTGATTCACAATATCCAGAGAGATCCTTCCATCCTTGATTTCAATGATCCGGTCGGTCTTCTGGGCAATCCTGCGGTCATGGGTAATAATCAAGAACGTTGTTTTGTACGCTTCATTGATTGTCCTGAGAATATCGTACACGGCCTCCGTGGATTCGGAATCCAGGTTTCCGGTAGGCTCGTCAGCGAGAATGATCTTTGGATTGTTGATGAGGGCACGTGCGATGGCAGTGCGCTGCTGCTGCCCGCCCGACATTTTGTTCGCCTTATTGTGCATGACTTTGCCAAGCCCCATCAGTTCCAACAGTTCCAACGCACGCGCGCGGACCTGAGGTGTAATCTTCCCGCTTTTAATCCTATAGGGCATCAGCACATTTTCCAGGGCTGTAAATTCCGGCAGCAGATAGTGAAATTGAAATACAAAGCCTATGGTTTCGTTTCTTAGCTCAGCCAGCGCGTTTTTGGACATGCGGGCGGTGCTGACGCCGCCCACGAAAACATCACCGGATGTAGGCCGGTCCAGCGTGCCGATGATGTTGAGCAGTGTGCTTTTGCCCGAGCCGGAAGCGCCGATGATGGAGTTGAAGGTATGCGGCGCGATCGTAAGGCTCACATCGGTGAGTACCTGTGTTTTGATATCTTTCCCGTATACCTTGCTGACCTTATCCAATTTGATGATGCTATCCATTTTTGATAACCTCCATGGGATCCAGTTTCGAGGACCGCCTGGCCGGAACCAGGGCGGCCAGCGTCGCTGCCAGCAGCGCGATCACGGCCGAAAGGCCAATAAACTGCGGATCGATCAGAAGGGCGACCACAGGCGACCCATCCGGCTTTAGTGCAAACTTCGTAAAAGAGGCAGAAAGCCCCAGGCCGAATAGAACGCCCATCACCGCCCCGAACAGGCCCAGGACGAATCCCTGGGTGAGAAAGATCAGGCTGGCGGTCCGGTTCTTGATCCCCATGGCCTTTAAAATGCCAAGCTGCCTGGATTTTTGCATAACGGATATGGCAAGTACACTGGCTATGCCGAGTATGACGGATACCATGACAAAAACCTGGATCATCAGACTGGAGATGCTCTGCCCGTTCAGGCCGCTGAGCAGGGAAGCGTTCAGCGCTTTCCAGTTTTCCGCCTTCAAGCCATCCGGCAACACAGCGGAAAGCCCGGCAGCGGCCTTGTCGGCTTCAAAGGGGTCCTGAAGCTGCATTTCTATGGAAGTAACGGCATCTGCATATCCAAAGGTATCCTGCACAAGGTTCAGGTTGGCAATGACCCAGGTTTTGTTGAGGTTTGCCACTTTCAGGTCATACATCCCCGATACCGTTACTTCCTTTCTGCCGCCCAAGGGCGTCAGAATCTGGACGGTATCCCCCACCAGAAGGCCCGACTCCTGCATGAGCTCCTTCCCCAGCAGCACCTCGCCTTCCGCCGGAAACGCGCCTTCCAGCAGACTGCTTTTCAGCTTATAGATCCCCTCTGCCTTTTCAAAGGAGAAACCGCGCAGGAGCACTGGATATGTTTCCTCCCCTTCCCCAAGAAATGCGGATCCATCAGCGGCGGGAGAAACATGGACAAGGCCTTCCGTCCGGACGATCTTCTGCATCAGCGTTTCATAATCGCTGATCAGGCCGCTTCTTTGAACAGCTTTGACCGTAATCTGGGAAGAGCTTCCGATGGTCGTATCCACCAGGCTTTTTTGAAGCCCCGTGATCAGGGAGCCTATGAAAACCTGCACGGAGACGCCAATGGCGATGCCCAATATAATCAATAGGGTTTGCCCTTTGTTGGAGGCCAGAAACCTCCAGGCAATCTTACAGGCTGTCCTCATAGGCTTTTCCTCTCAAATCCAAAATGTCTTTGAATGAATTGATAAGACCATCCGCATGGAACTCTTGATACGGCTTGCCCGTATGCAAAAAGGCGCTGCCGCTTACCATGATCCTGGCCCCTTGCCCCAATCCCTGCCTCAACTCGGGTATGATTTTTTTCAGCATCACAAGGTTCAGGTAATTGGATACGCTGATATCAATAAGATCGGGCTTCAAATAAGCGGCGGCGGAGAGGATATTCGATTTGGGGGTGTTGCTGCCGATGTATGTCACATCATAACCCGCTATGGTAAAAAAGTCCGCACCCATTCGGGCACCCAGGTCGTGGTATTCCTCTTCCGGGCACACGAGCATGGCCTTTTGATGAAAACCATCAAGCAGATATTTTTCCCTTTCCTTCAGCACATACGGGAACGCGGACTCGATCACGCTCCTGACGATATTGGTCATGACGTGTTCGCGCCAGATCAGATCATGTTCTTCCTCCCTGCCCACCAGAATGCTGTTCAGGGATGGCGCCAAAACATGCTCGTACAGGTCAGGGACCGTAATCCTTCCGTTTTCCAGCAGGGATATGCCATATGCCACGGCATCCTGCCTGCCAAACCCATTCAGATGGCTTTGAAACGCCTCCATCATGCCTTTCAAGGTATCCGTCATGTATTCTCCATGCCTCCCGTCTCCGGCTGTGATATCTATAAAAGTTCGTTGTGCTGCTCAATATATAACCAACTCCGGGCAGGTTCAAACATAACCTGCAAAAAGTCACGCCTTCCGTGTGGCGATCCATGTGTCATTACAAAAGCGGAAGGGTAGAATACTCGTATCACAACCCGCCCATGTAAAGGAGAGCAGCCCGTGAGCATCGGCTATGCATGCCTGGCGCTTGGCGTACCCAATACGGAACTGAAAACATGCCTTATCAAAAACGCAGACAGCAAACGCCTGCAGGAGCTTATTACAGGAAACCTTGATGCCCTTGATCGCATGGTGGATTACAATATCCGCAATGGCATCCGCCTGTTCCGCATCAGTTCGGAAATAATACCCTTTGCATCCAGCCCGGTGAATACTGTTCCCTGGGCACAGGTTTTTCAAGGGCAGCTTCAGGATATCGGCCGAAAAATACGGGAAAGCGGCATGCGCATATCCATGCATCCCGGCCAATACACGGTATTGAACTCGCCAGATGAAAAAACAGCGGCAAACGCGGTAAAGGAACTGGAATACCACGCCGCGTTCCTGGACGGGCTTCTATCGGACAGTTCCAGCAAGATTGTATTGCATCTGGGCGGCGCATACGGTGACAAGCATGCTGCAACCAAGCGCTTCATAAAGCGGTACAAAGCCCTTAACGATCATGTGAAAGCGCGGCTGGTTATAGAGAATGACGACAGGATCTTCAACATCGGGGATGTGCTTGAAACAGGGATCGCAAACAGTATTCCCGTGGTCTTTGACAACCTCCACCATCAGACGAACCCAAGCCAGGATTCCATCAGCGAAGCCGCTTGGATCGCGGAGTGCGCAAAAACATGGGCACCAAAGGATGGCAGGCAGAAAATACACTATGCGCAGCCGGATACCGAAAAAAAGCCCGGGGCGCATTCCGCCAGCATAGGAATTGATGCGTTTCTTTGTTTTTATGAAAGCCTGGGTACTATTCGGCCGGATATCATGCTCGAGGTGAAGGATAAAAACATATCGGCGGTCAAGTGTATGCTGTGCACCCAAATGAGGAGCATGGGCGATCTTGAGCGGGAGTGGGGCCGCTATAAGTATCTGGTGCTGGAACGGTCACAGCAGATCTACCGGCAGATCAGGCAGCTTTTGAACAACAAGGCGGAATACCCGGCGTTGGAGTTCTACCGCCTGATGGAGGCGGCGCTGGCCCTGCCCGTGAATACAGGGGGAGCTATAAACGCAGCGGAGCATGTGTGGGGGTATTTCAAGGATTTGGCGGCCCCTAAGGAGAAAAAGGCCTTTTTGAAATGCATGGATGGCTATGCTTCCGGCAAAGGAACGCTTGCCGCCGTGAAGCGAAAGCTGTACGCGCTTTCCCAGGCATATGGTCAGGAGTATCTTCTGGAATCCTATTACTTTGTTAAGCAGTATGACAGGAACGCAGCGCAGGGGGAAGAACATTAAGCTTCCGGTTGCCGGACATGCCGCGCGGGCCGCCTGACGGACGGCCCGCTTTTTAAATTACATGGGTGAATCAGCCTTCCTATTACCTGCGGCCATCTTTACCATTCTGCGGCCGGTTGGATGGACCGAAGCCGCCGCGATTGTCCCCAAATCCCATACCGCCATTACCAAAACCGCCGAACACAATCCCCCTGCCCATGGTTGTAATACCGGCGTCTTGCAGCGTATTGTTCAGATGCTGGCGGGCCTGCCGTAAGGTTACCATGGCGGTCTGGATCGCCGAGTTGGTGTTTGCGTTCTTTGCAATCTTCGCCCACAGGCCGTCTTGGCCCTGTGCGCTCAGCGCGGCCGCCTGCTCCTGTGTCAGCTGTCCGTTGTCCGCCAGTGCCTGCATGGCTGTCTTGCGCTCGTCACCGGTCTTGGCGTTCGCCTCATAGAACGCTTTGTACTGTTCGGCGGTCCATTGGGTCTGGTCAAGGCTTCCCAGCGATTTTTCCACTGCCCGCTGCGCTATGTAAGCATCCGCGTCCTCCTTGGCAATCACATTGGCCGCTACCAAGTCGGAAAGCACCGCGTCCTCCACCTGTTCATACAGCGCCAGAGCACTGTCATATACGGCTTTTTGCTCATCGGTGAGGGTGCTTGTGTCCACGCAATAGCCGCCCATTACAAATCCCGGGCCGCCCATGTTGAAACCACGGCCGCCTCGGCCAGGCATCTGTGCCCGGACCGTTACGCCTGCTGTGGCCTCCACGTCTCCAACCGTTGGGCTTTCCGCCAATGCGGCAAAGGGAATCATAGCGGCCAGCGCCAATGCCAGCAATACCGCGCCTTTTTTCATCCTGTGTGAATAGTTCCTGTTCAGCATGTTTCTCATCTCCTGTCTTTTATTCCGCCCGCTTCTTTATCGGACAGGTTCAGTGTAGAACAGCTTTGTGACAGGCGGATGAAAGCCATCGGCAGGCTATGTGAAATCTGCGGGAATATTCTGTTCACGGAACCACAGGAAAAAATCATCACGCTTTTATGTTTCGGAACATGGAACATACATACCGTGTGCAGTCATGATTCCCTGCGTGGATCCTTCAAATACACACCAGCATTGAATTGACACAAATGCCTATATCATGTAAAATTTACTCAAAGTATAATGAATACAAAGCGGGATAGACGCAGAACCGCCACATCTGCCGGTGCTTTTTTATGCATGTCACGCGTCACCTCAATGAATGGGAGGTTCTTGCTATGGTAAGGCTCCGTGTTCTTTGTCTATGCATTGCCGTTATGCTTCTCGCGGGTTTACTCCTTCCCTGCCCGCCCGCGGCTATGAGCTACACCCTGGCGGAGTCTTCATCGGCTATGCAGCAGACGCAGGAGGAACCTGCCGGCGGCAATGAAAACGGGTCTGTCCAGGAACCGGAAAACAGCATTGAGCCGGAGCAAACGGATACGCCCGCACCAACGGGTACTCCCCAGGAACCAAGCCCCACCCCGGCCATCGTTCCGGCTTCAGAAGAAAGCCCGACACCCACCGTTGCGCCCGAAACGGAGCCGGAGGCAACACCAGGCCCGGAGGATGCGTCGAATGGTTATGCGATAATCCTTGCGGACGAATCGCCTGTCTTTATGAAGGCAAGTAAGGACAGTGAAACCCTCGCGTTCCTTTCCAAAGAAGATGTTGTCTATATTTCAGACCGTTTTTTCAGGGATGCAGACAATCCGGGATACGACTGGGTCCATTGCCACTTTGACAGCGAGCGGGGCGTTATGGACGGTTACATGCGCCTGCGCCAGGTTCGGTTTTTAACAGAGGAAGAGACGCAAGCTTTCCTGCTGCCTTTTGACAGCGAAAAAGATTATGCCGATCATGAGGGCCATCCGCTGGCTCTGCTTGATTGCGCATTTCCCAGCGAAACGCCCGAACCGGATGCAGGGGCTACGGAACCGCCGCCTGCTGATGAGGCAACGCCATCACCCACACCGGAAAACAGCCCCGTTCCTGAAGAAACCCCGGAACCTTCCTTGGAACCCACGATAGAGCCTACCATAGAACCCACTTTGGAGCCCACCGCCTCTCCCACGGCGGAGCCCACCATAGAACCCACCATAGAACCCACTTTGGAGCCCTCGCCATCCTATGCGCCTGCCGCCTCTGTTACGCTGGATATATCAGAATTTGAGATAATCGCAGGCACCCAGCGCACGCTTCATGCAACGGTTGAGCCGGCCGGCGCGGCTGACCCTGCCGTCCTCTGGATATCTTCGGATGAATCCGTACTGATTGTTGATGCCGCCGGTACTGTCACAGCCGTTTCCGCGGGCAGCGCGGTCATCACCGCGGCCGCTTCAAAAACAGACGGTATTGCCGCGCAGTGCGCTGTGACCGTTTACCCGCCCATCACATCGCTTACGGTCACAGGCCCTGCGCGCATACAGATAGGCAAAGCATATGCCCTGTCCGCGCTTGACAACGAAGCGCCTATCGCCGGCGCTTTGATCACTTGGTCCAGCTCCGATGAAACGGTGGCCACCGTGGATGCGTCGGGTAGCGTGACGGGCGTCATGGCAGGGAACGCGGTCATCACGGCCACCATACAGGGCAGCCTTGAATGGAAGTTTGATTTTCCCTTGGAAATCATTCGCGCGACTGTCGTCATCATGACGGATTCCAACAAGCAGTTCTCTATCGCAGTATCCGAAAACAATAACGGCCTGAAACAGGAACCAGGCATAGCCGCAAGGTCATTCTCAGCATTTTCATTCATGCGCCTGCTGCTCAAAACGGATGGCACCATGCCCGCGTTGGACGAATTTAACCCGGACTTGATCGTAGGCAACGAGGACAACCGCTTCATGATCCAGTTCACCACCGTGGAGGAGACAGAAGCGGCGTTTGAAATGCTCAAGAATGCACCCTATATCAAATACGTTGCGCCTGACAGCATCATGTCCATTGTGGAACAGGGAAAAGCCCAGTCCACCTATACGTATCACTCCTGGGGCGCATCGGCGATGCACGCGGACACGGCAAACGAAATCCTGGCCGCGACGACGGGCGGGGTTGTATATGTGGCTGTCGTGGACAGCGGTATATCCCCGCACAGCTTCTTGTCCGAAAAGCATTGGGTAAACTACGACTATGTGGACAACGATACCGACCCGAATGACGAAAATGGGCATGGAACGCATGTGGCAGGCACGATCGTTGACCTGACACAGGCGCTGAACGTAAGGGTCGTGGCAATGCGAGTGCTGGACGAAAACGGCGACGGTCTCCTCTCCAACATCACAGATGCCATTTATGTCGCGGCGGATATCGGCTGCGATGTTATCAATCTAAGCTTGGGCGGCGAATACACCACCTATGGCTACAACGCGTTTTACGACGCGATCAGCTACGCCAACAGGCATGGCGCGGTTGTCGTCTGTGCGGCGGGGAACGACGCAAGCAACACAGTATTTTATATCCCCGCATGCATAAATCTTTCGGGCTGCGTCGTAACAACCTCTGTGGATGGTTCATTACGCTCCAGTGATTTTTCCAATTATGGTTACTCCGTAGACGTCACTGCGCCTGGTGAGAACATTTCCAGTTGCAGCAATACCGGCGGCTTTACAACCAAGAGCGGCACATCGATGGCAGCACCCCACATATCCGCCGCCTGCGCGATGATCAAATTGCGGTATCCGTCTTTCAGTCCTTCCCAAATCGAATCTTATCTGTATAACCTTTGCACGGACCTTGGTCCCGCGGGATTCGACTGGGAGTATGGCTTCGGCATCCCTAACCTCACATCCCTTGCCCCCCCGCTTATGCCTGACCTGGCTGCTATGTCCATTACAAACAACACCGCTGACGTTACCGCCGGCAGACAGGTCTACCTGGATACAGGCATAAGCAATAATGGGAACGCATCTTCAGGCGCCTTTGCTGTGAAATGGGAAGTCAATGGCGCACAAGCTGGCTATGGAGTGCATAACAGCATACCTGCCCACACAACCGAAATGAATGGAAACAGCCAGCTATATTGGACACCCACATCCCCAGGGTACTATACGATTTCGTTTAAGGTGGATTGCGATAATGCCGTGAACGAAGAAAATGAGAGCAATAATACGGCCAGCTTGACAGTGTTCGTAAATCCGGCACCGCTGCCGCCGCCTCAAAGCATTACCCTCAGCCATACCGCTCTTACCATTGGGGCGGGGCAAGGCGCCAGCGTCCTTGCCGCCAATGTATTGCCGGCAGGATCAAACACATCTGTCACTTGGACCAGTACAAACAGCGGCGTTGCCACGGTAAACAATGCGGGGTATTTGTACGGCGTGAATCCCGGCACTGCGGTCATGCGTGCCAGCACAGTCAACGGACTGTACAGGGAATGCGTCGTGAACGTAGTGAAGCCCGGCAAAGGCGTCCTCGCGATTTCGATGAGAAGCAGCGCCTCGGTGGACGAAGGCAAGACGGTGAAGCTCACGGCCGGGCTTTCCCCCAGGTCGGCCGTTAACAAAACGGTTTTATGGTCCTCCAGCAATCCCGCCGTGGCTAGCGTGGACTCAAAGGGCACCGTATTCGGTTCCAGCCCCGGCACGGCCTTGATCTACGCCGAGGCCTCCAGCGGCTTAAGGGTGCATTGCGTTGTTACAGTCAATTCCCTGGCCGTGTCGCAGGTTCTCATCAGCAAGACCGCCTTGCGCGTGGATGAAGGGAAGAGCGCGAAGCTGACGGCGTCGGTACTACCCAAAAACGCAAGATACAAAACCATCACCTGGTCCTCCAGCAATCCCGCTGTTGCCACCGTATCGGCAAAAGGCGCTGTTTCGTGCATCGCCCCGGGAACGGCCGTCATCACCGCCACAGCAATAAACGGCGTCAGCGCCCAATGTGTTTTGACCGTTAACTCCCTGGCCGTGTCGCAGGTCAACCTCAGCAAGACCTATCTGGAAGTGGATGAGGGGAAAAGCGCTGCGCTGTCGGCATCCGTACTGCCCAAGAACGCCCGGTTTAAAACAATTGCCTGGACCACCAGCGATCCATCCATCGCCACTGTTTCCTCCAAGGGCAAGATCACCACCTATAAGCCGGGCACTGTGCAAATCACGGCGACAGCGCATAACGGCGTAACCTCCTCCTGCACGCTGGTGGTCCGCTCCCTGGCGGTTACCTCCATCGCCCTGAACAAGGCCGCCCTTACGTTAAAGCCCAAAGCTTCCTATACCTTGAAGGCCGCCCTCCTGCCCAAGAACGCGCGGTACAAAGCCGTCACATGGGTCTCCAGCAATCCTGCCATTGCCACCGTATCAACCTCCGGCAAGGTCAAGGCCATCAGCCCCGGAACGGTTTCCATCACGGCCATTGCGCACAACGGTCTGTCCGCCTCGTGTACCGTGACCGTCCCCTAGCAATTAGGAATACACATCCTGCAGCCGTGATATTTGTGAAGCTATCCCCCTGTTATTTCTATCAATCGCCCGCCGGCACGGCTTTACAGCCCGTGCCGGCGGCTTTTTGCGTATATGAATAAAGCGGACAGTATTTTTCAAACTTGGGCCTTGAAAAATCCCATCAACAGTGTATAATAAGCTTGTTAACCGAATTGGTCAAACCAAAACGGTTAAACCAAATCGGTCAAGAAGGTGATGCGTATCAATCCAAAATTCCTGGAGCTGCCCGAGGAAAAACGGTGGAAGATCATCAACGCGGGCTTTGAGATTTTCGCCAAGAACGAATATAAGCGCGCCGCGACAGAAGAGATTGCCGCAAAGGCCGGCATATCAAAAGGTATTTTGTTCTACTATTTTCATGACAAGAAGACCTTCTACGCGTTTTTGTTTGAACAGGCGGCCGAAAAGGTTAAGGAGTATGTGGTCGACGAAAATCTACGCAAGATCGATGATTTCTTTGATTTGTGCGCCTACGCGGCCGAGCGTAAATACCAGATGCTGCGGCAAAGCCCCTACATCATGGATTTCATCTTGCGGGTGTTCTACGCCAAGCGGGACGCGGTGCCCGATGATATCAACAAAAAACTTGCGAAAGAGCCGGCAAACATCTACGAAACGTATTTTAGTAAAATCGATCTTGCAAAGTTTAGGGATGATGCGGATCCCAGAGAAATCTACCACATGCTTGCCTGGATGGCGGAAGGTTACATGCAGGAGTGCCAACGGGCAGGTGGAGAACTGGACATTGAGAATCTAATGGAAAAATACAGGCTTTGGTCGGCCTATTTCAAGAGAATGTCATATAAGGAGGAATATCTTCCATGAGCGCGGTCATCCAAACGAAAAACCTGACAAAGTTCTACGGCAAGTCCAGGGGCATCATCGACGTCAACCTCTCGGTGGAGGAGGGGGAGATATTCGGCTTCATCGGGCCCAACGGCGCCGGCAAATCCACCACCATCAGGACGCTTTTGTCCCTGATTTACAAGACCAGCGGCGAAGCCAAGATATTCGGGCTGGACAGCCAGGCTGGCAAAGTAGAAATACTGCAAAATGTAGGCTATCTGCCAAGCGAAGTGTTTTACTACGACAATATGCGCGCCATCGACCTGTTCAAATACTCCGCCAGCTTCTATAAAAAGGACTGTCAGAAAAGGATGGAGGAGCTGTCCTCGCTCCTTCAGGTAAACCTCCGCCAGAAAATTGAGGACATGAGCCTTGGCAACAAAAAAAAGGTGGGCATCATCCAGGGGCTTTTGCATTCCCCCCGCCTGATCATACTCGACGAACCCACCAGCGGCCTTGACCCGCTGATGCAGAAGACCTTTTTTGACCTGATCCGGGAGGAGAACAGGCGCGGAGCGACGGTTCTGTTTTCCTCGCATATCCTAAGCGAAGTCCAGCGCATCTGCGACCGCGTCGCCATCATCAAGGAGGGCAGAATTGTCTCTGTCCAGAAGATCGGTGAAATGAAGGAGAATGCCTACAAGAACGTAAGCTTCACCGTGAAAAGCGGGGCTATGCCCAAAGATTTTACCGTGGAAGGCGCACAGCATTTGGAGATCACCGAAACCGGCGCCAGCTTTATCTATAAGGGCAATGTCAACCTGCTGCTGGCTGAAATAGGCAAATACCCGCTGGCCAATGTCGATATCATGGAGCCGCCGCTGGAGGACATCTTCATGCACTATTACGCGGACTGAGGAGGTGCGCAGCTTTGAATATATTTTGGTTTGAAACAAAGGCTCAGTTGAAAAGCTTTGTCACATGGGCTGCAAGCCTTCTGGGACTGTTTCTGCTGATGGTGGCAGTCTTTTACGGAGCCTTTATGGAAAGCAAGGACGCGGTGCTCAAGGCGCTGGAAAGCCTGCCGCCGGTATTTGCGTTGATATTCGGTGTCAGTGTAAGCACCATCTTCACCTTCGGCGGTTTTTTTCAGTTTGTCTACACATACCTGGGGCTTATAGGCGCGATCATGGCCGCGTCGCTGGCCCTCTCCTCCTTTTCCAGGGAAAAGCGCTCCAAGTGCGTTGATTTTCTGCTGGTGAAGCCTGTAACCCGAAGCCGGATCTTTTTATGCAAGCTTCTTTCCTGTCTGCTTCTCATCGTTTTAACCAATCTTTTGTTCATCGCGTCTTCGGTCATTGCTTATACCGCCAACGGACAGAGCGCCAGCGGAATGGGCAGGCTGATTCTGGCGTCGCTTTCCCTGTTCTTCATGCAGGTGACGTTTCTGTCGATGGGCATCCTTTACGCCACGTACGCCAGAAAGGTGCGGTCGGTCTCCGGCATTGCAACAGCCATCGGATTCGCCGGCTTTATACTGATGGCGCTGCATTCCCTGATCAAGGAGGAAGTCATCCGGTATGTCTCTCCGCTGACCTACTTCAACCCGGGAACGGTGTTTTTAACCGGCGGCTATGAAACCAAATTTGCAGTAGCCGCCATCATACTTTGCGTTGCCTGTGTCGCGCTTTCGTATGCGAAGTACGTAAAAAGCGACACCCAGGCCATATGAGCGGGGTGAAATACAATGAATATATTCAGGCGTGAACTTCGGGCAGGGCTCAAAACCTTTGTGTTCTGGATGATCGGCATGTTTGTGTTTTGCTACGTTGGTATCGTCAAGTACGAAAGCTATACCACCAGCGGCTCCATGACGGAGCTTCTGGCTTCATTCCCCCGGGTGGTGCTGGCCGTTATGGGTGCGGTGGGCGTGGATATCGGCACACTGGGCGGCTACACGGCGCTGCTTTTCTATTATGTGCTCATCTGCGCTGTCATCTATGCCGTACACCTGGGCACTTCGGCCGTTACGCGGGAATCGGTGGATAAAACGTATGAATTCGTATTTACGAAACCGTGCTCCAGGTCCCATGTACTGAAGTGGAAGCTAATTTGTGCCTATGTCTATTTGCTTCTTTTCAGCATTTTCAATGGTATCTTTGCCCAGATGGCGGTCGGTTACCTGAAAACCTCGGAGAACATTGCACCGCAAATCTGGCTTTGTTCGCTGATGGTATTTTTGATCGGCGTATTGTTCGTCGCGCTCTCGGCGTTCCTCGCCTCTGCCGCCAAAAAACCGGACAAGGGAATGCTGTATGGCAACCTGGCGTTTTTGTACGCGTTCATCCTCGGCGTCGTCTACAATATGCTGGAAAACCCGGGCCTTATGAAGCTGATCACGCCGTTCAATTATTTCAGCCCGGCGGACCTGGTAACGGCCAAACTGGATCCCGTCTATGCGTCCCTTACCCTTGTGCTGGCCGCCGGGTTCCTGTTCCTGGCTTTCGCGAAATTCAGGCGCAAAGACATGATCTAGTACTTATGTTCATGCAAGAAAACCAACAAAAACACTGCAGCCCCGCACGAAAATGCGGGGCCGCTTTTTTGCCACATTTCAATTGCCAAGTATTACTGAAATACAGGCCGATCCTTTTCGTCATAAACGATTTGCTTATAAAATGTGTGCCGGTTGGGATCGCTTAAAGGATCGCCCGCAAGTTCCCGGGTCGTGCGGGCATGATACACCAGCAGGTCATTGCCCTGGCTGTCGATGGTAAAGCTGTTGTGGCCCGGGCCGAATACACCCTCTTCCTCCCGTGTTATCATCACCGGGGCCGGGGATTTTGACCAGTTATCGGCTTTGAGCAAATCCGCATCCTGTCGTATGGATAAAAGGCCCATGCAATAATTGTGATCGGTGGCGCTGGCAGAGTACGCAAGATAAATCATGCCGTCATGAAATAGTGCCGACGGCCCTTCGTTGACAAGATAGCCGATGCATTCCCAATCGTATTCCGGTTTGGATAGCATCACAGGAGCGCTGGCGATGGTCCAGGGATTTTCCATGGACGCGATGTATAAATTGGAGTTGCCGGGGATTTTAGGATCGCGCTGCGCCCAGATGAGATATTGAGTGCCACGATGTATGAAAGTGGTCGCATCCAAAGAAAAGGTTTCCAGGCTGGTCTTGACCTGGCCCTTTTCAGCAAAGCAGCCTTCCAGAGGGTCGGCAGAATCGTTCTCCAGCACATAGATGCGGTGGTCGAAATGACCCTTTTTCCCATCTTCATTTCTTGCGGCCGCAAAATAGATATACCATTTTCCAAAAAGATAATGGATTTCGGGAGCCCAGATGTTTTTGCTGAGGATGCCGGAATCATGGCGCACCCATACGGTTTTCTCTTCTGCCAAGGCCAGCCCTTCGATGGTCGGGCTTCTGCGCAAAATGATTTTATCAAACTCCGGAACGGAAGCGGTAAAGTAATATAATCCATCGGTATGTTTGTATACATGGGGGTCGGCCCGCTGCAATATGAGGGGTTTTGGGGACGCTGCGAACATATTTTTCCCTCCGGAATAATATCTTAGAAACATCTAAAACAATTTAGAAATCCATGCAATGCATTATACGTGCTAATGGCAGGGCGTGTCAATCCTTTCCGCATGCACTCTACAAACATGCAAGAAAATATGGATTAGCCCCGAATTGAATCCTTCTATTTTGTGAAAAAAGGAGCAATTAGTGCTGCGTGATCTATCTTGAGAAGAGACAAAAAGTATAGCGGCAACCATTGACATTCCCACTTATTTGAGATATTATAAAATCACTTAAGCCCACGTTGTATTAATTTAGATATAACTAAGATAAAAGAAAACGGCGGTGCCTGCTATGCGGAAAGCGATTTTGACAATGCTTGCATTGATGATGGCCGCGACATGTACGGTGTCTCAGGCTATAGGGGAGGATGCGCCTGTGTTTCGTGAGACATCTGTTCATGATCCTTCCATTATCAAAGCTGATGATGGCTATTTTTATATTTATGGAAGCCACATGGCGGCTGCACGGTCGCTGGATTTGATGGCTTGGGAAACCATATCCCAAAATGCCCAGGAGGGCTGTACCCTGGTTGAAAATGTGCAGGAAGAAATGAAAACCGCCCTTTCATGGGCGCAGACAAAAACCTTTTGGGCCCCCTGTGTGCAGCAGCTAAAGGACGGCCGCTACTATATGTATTATTGCTGCTGCCGGGGTGATTCTCCGTTGAGCGCCTTGGGGCTTGCCGTAAGCGACAAACCGGAAGGCCCCTTTAAGGA
Source organism: Bacillota bacterium (assembly GCA_023436585.1). Classification (GTDB taxonomy): domain Bacteria; phylum Bacillota; class Clostridia; order Christensenellales; family Aristaeellaceae; genus JAEWAH01. The sequence continues at coordinate 204,691 of JAEZIN010000002.1, forward strand.
TTTGGGTGTGTTTCTGTATTCCGGCATGCAGGGGAAAAGCGCTGACGGCACCCGGTATGATGCCACCAAACATCCCAATGTGATCGATCCCCATACCTTTTATGATAAAAACGGCAAGCTGTGGATGGTCTACGGCTCTTACTCCGGCGGCATTTACATTCTGGAAATGAACGATGAGACCGGCTTTCCATTGGAAGGCCAGGGCTATGGCAAAAAGCTGCTGGGCAAAAACCACAGCCGTATTGAGGGGCCGTTCATACTGTACGCTCCCGAAACAGACTATTATTATCTCTTTCTCTCCTTTGGCGGCCTGGACAGCAAGGGTGGATACAACATCCGCGTGGCGAGGTCAAAAAATCCCGACGGCCCTTACCTGGATGCCAAGGGGCAGGACATGAACAAATGCGGCGGCCGCTCCGGCTCCTTTTTCCTGGACGTGGATATTGTGGACTTTGGAACAAAGCTGATGGGCGGGTATCAATTCAAGGCCCTAGAGGGAGAGCCAAACCGCATGGTGGTGGGGTTTGTATCACCAGGTCACAATTCCGCCATTTACCTACAGGAAACAAACCAATATTTTCTGATCTTCCATACCCGCTTTTTAAACGGCGGAGAGGCTCATTCCGTCAGGGTGCACCAATTCTACTTCAATGAAGCGGGCTGGCCTGTCATAACGCCCTACCGCTACGCCGGTGAAAAGATTACCCCGGTTGCGATATCGGACATAGCCGGGGAATACAAGGTTATCAACCACCAATCGGATATCAATGCAAAGCCACACCGTTCTGATAGTGTCATGCTGAATACGGATGGTACCTTGTCTGGAAACGCAGCTGGCACATGGCAGAGCTTTCAGGACAACCGCATGGAGATCACCCTGGATGGCGTCGCTTATAACGGTGTATTCGTAAAGGCGTTTGACAATCAGCAAAAGGTATGGACCATCACCTTTACCGCCATGTCCGAAGCGGGTGTCGCCCTGTGGGGCAGCCGCAATACGGTGGCACAGTAGCGTTTTATACATCCTTGACTTGCCGTGCAGCTAAAAAACTAGCGGCAGGGCGAAAAGGCCAGAAGGGGGGAATGTACATGCAAAGACGTTTTATTGCTCTGATGACTGCCCTGATATGCTGTATGCTGGCGCTTCCGGCAAAGACCCTTGGCGATTCCGCGATCTATGACTGGATGATTTTTGATAACCTGACAGAGCCCGCTTACACAAAGGTCTTCAGTGGATATTCCCTCCCTGTCTATCAGGGGGAGCCTATTGCAAGCCTTGTGGATATTGCCTTAAGCGTCGGGGATTCCGAGGAAGCCGTTTTGTCTGTCCCTGAGGACGGGCTGTATGAGATATGGTTCACCTATCAAAACACATCGCAAACTGTTTTGCCTACGGAAATTACACTTCGCCTGGATGGCGCGATTCCTTTCTTTGAGCTGCGCAGGCTGAAATTTGAAAGCAAATGGGTGGATGATGGCCGATCCTTGCTGGACCGCTACGGCAACCAGGTGGCAGCTACCCCCTATGCCCAGGATACGATCCTGGAAAAAGGTCTCGCCGATTCCGCCGGCCGCACGGCAGCGCCCTTTCTATTTGCTCTTGGCAAAGGAACGCATACCCTTTCCCTTTTGTCCAATGACGGTGCCATGAAGGTGACTTCCGTCACGCTCAAGGCCCCTGTGCAAGTGCCTGCGTATGAGCATCATGATGCGCCTGGTGAAAACATTATACAAATAGAAGCGGAGCAACTCGCCTGGCGCAGCGCCAGCGACCTTCGCGGCGCCTGCGAATATAATCCACAGTTAACGCCTTATGACGTTGACAAAAAGGTGATCAATTACCTGGACGGCGCTTCCTTTAATATGGCGGGTGACAAGGTCACCTATGAATTTTATGCGGAGCAGCCGGGCTATTACCAATTAGGGTTTTATTACCGGCAGAATACCAAGTCTGATTTCCCGGTGTATGTGGATGTTTCCATCGATGGTGCGGCTCCGTCCCAGGCGGCGGGGAAGATTCCTTTTGCCTATGGCACCGGGTTTCAATTCATGACGGCCATGGCTGGTGATAAACCCATGACGGTGTATCTTACAAAGGGCAAGCATACGCTATCCCTTCTTATCAACTGTGAAATCACGACGCCTGTATATGAGGGCATCGATCAGATGCTCCGCGAAATCAACGGCCTGGCACTGGAAGTGGTTCGCCTGACGGGCGGCATCACCACCGACAAGTACAGAGATTACAACTTGACCACATATATCCCCGACCTTCAAAAGATTTTACTGAACTGGGCAGACCGCTGCGATGGTATGGTAGATGAAATGCGCCCCTATGCGGCGGGCGGCAACATGGCCCACTTTGCCAGCCTGACCGTAGCGGCAAACCAACTGCGCGCGCTGGCCAAGGAGCCGGAAGACCTTCCCCGCAGGCGCAGCGAATTGAACACCGGACCCAATTCGGTGGCCAGAATCCTGGCTCAGCAGCTGCAGGTCATGACGGACAACGATCTTTCCATCGACCAAATGTATCTGTATCAGCAGGATGCAAAGCTGCCTGAAAAGGCGGGCGGCGGTGTGCAGGCGCTGGAAGGAATCAAACGCTTTACCTCTTCCTTTTTAAAGCAGGATTACCAGGCGGGAAAGGCGGATAACGGCCGTCTTCAGGTGTGGATGGCCCGCCCGCGGCAGTATGTGGAGATACTGCAAAATATGATCGACACCCAGTTCACGCCAAAGACGGGTATCGCGGTGGATTTATCCATTATGCCCGACGCGCAAAAGCTGGTGCTGGCAAATGCCTCGGGCACATCCCCGGATGTCGCCATCAGTGTGCAGTATGTTATTCCTTCTTCATTAGATATAAGAGGCGCGCTGTATGACCTGACCCAATTTAATGATTTTGCCAGTGTGGCAGCGCAGTTCCCATCGGGACTGTTCATCCCCTACATTTTGGAGGATGGGGTCTATGCCATCCCCGAAACCATCAACTTCTGGGTGATGTTCTACCGCACGGATATTTTTCAGGCGCTTGATATTCCCGTACCCAACACCATGGACGAGGTTAAGGCCATTTTGCCCGAGCTTCAGCGCAGGAATATGAACTTTTATTTCCCCACAGCCGGCATGGTCGGTATGAAGGTTTTCCCCGGCACGCTGCCGCTTTTGCTCCAAAGCGGCGGTTCCATCTATGGCGATACACTGGGCAATACCACGCTGGATACGGAAGCATCTTTGAAAGGGTTTCGGGAACTAACGGACCTATTCACCATTTACAATATGCCGCCGGATGTGCCGGCCCCCGGTTTCTACCAGCAGTTCAGGGATGGTACGCTGCCCATTGGCATTGCCGATATGGCCACGTACAACCTGCTGATCAACGCCGCTCCCGAGCTTTCTTCCCTGTGGGATATCGCCCTTTTCCCCGGCCTTACAAACGAGGACGGGGTGGTGGAGCGCTGGACCACCGGCGGCGCGGAGACAGACATCATGTTCAAGAATACCGACATGGCCAAGGAAGGCTGGGAGTTCTTGAAGTGGTGGTCCAGCGAGCAGACCCAGGCGGAATTCGGAAACACGCTGCAAAGCACCTACGGCTCGGAGTATATTTGGCCTACCGCCAATACCAAGGCGTTTGCGCAGCTGCCCATCCAATCCAGCCATAAAAAGGTGATCACGGAGCAATCCAAATGGATGACCGAGGCGCCTTGGGTGCTGGGGACCTACATGCTGGAGCGGGAATTATCCAACGCGTATATTTCCGTGGTGGTGGATGGCACCGAACCACGCCGCGCCATGGATACGGCGGTAAAGCGCATCAACCGCGAAACCTACCGCAAGCTGGAGGAGTTCGGCTATTACAAGGATGGCGTTATGCTGAAGGATTTTAAAACACCAAATGTACAGGTGATTCTCGATATTCTGGCTGCTGCGGGCCTTTTGCAGGGAGGGGCGGATCAGTGATTACAAAAAAAAGCACCGCATACCTCTTTCTGGCCCCGTATCTGATCCTTTTTGCCATATTCATCGTAATCCCCACGGTAACGGCCATCGGGCTTTCCTTTACCAACTTCAACGCAATCCAAATGCCCAGTTTTGTGGGGTTGACCAACTACATCAATCTGTTGACCCAGGATACGGTCTTTCTGCAATTTGTGCTGCCCAATACGGTGATTTTTGCCATGATCGTCGGCCCGCTGGGGTACATGCTGGCCTTCTTTCTGGCGTGGTCGTTAAGCCAGTTGTCCAAGGTGCCAAGAACCATTCTGGCCCTTGTTATCTATTCACCCTCCATGACCATGGGTGTGGCCATGACGGTGGTATGGCGCATTGTTTTCCTTGGCAACCAAGCCGGTATCGCCAACTATGTTTTGACCCAGCTGGGCGTCATTACCGACCCCATCATTTGGATGCTCAACACTACCTACCTGTTGCCTATCGTCATTCTCATTGCCCTGTGGGCAAGCATGGGTGTGGGTTTCTTAGCGATGCTAGCCGGCGTGTTGAATGTGGACCCGCAGCTGTATGAGGCCGGGGCCATCGACGGCGTTCGCAACCGCCTGCAAGAGGTTTTCTACATTACCATACCGGCCATGAAGCCGCAGATGCTTTTCGGCGCGGTGATGAGCGTGGTCGGCGCTTTCCAGGCCGGCACCATTGGCACCATGCTGACGGGGGCCAACCCTACGCCCATGTATGCCGCGCAGCTGATGGTCAACCACATTGAGGATTACGGCTTCCTCCGCTACGAAATGGGCTACGCCGCCGCGGTTTCCGTAGGATTGCTGGGCATCATTTATGCCTTTTCCTTCTTTGCCAAGCGAATGTTTGCCGAAAAGGATTAAGAGGGGAGGAGGGAGCTTATGGCGATCACAGGATCAAGAACCAACCCGAAAAGGTTTGCCAAAAGTCAAATACCCATTTATCTGTACATGATCCCCATTGCGGCCTTTATGGGCGTGCCTATCCTGTTTATTATTTTCCATGCCTTAAAGCCCATGGATGAGCTTTTCGCCTTCCCACCCAAATTCTTTGTAACCAACCCCACGCTGAACAATTTCCGCAGCCTGCTTTCTGCCACCGCCGGGGCCTCCATTCCCATTTCCCGTTACATTTTCAACTCGGTATTTGTCACGGCTGTGGTGGTGTTCTGCTCAGTATTCTTCAGCACCATGGCGGGGTTTGCCCTCTCCAAGCTCAAGTTCAAGCTGCGGGGGACCATTTTCGAAATCAACAATGCCGCGTTGATGTTTGTGCCTGTGGCGGTAACGATACCAAGATACCTGACCATCAGCTTCGGCGGGATACTGGATACCTACTTCGCCCATATCTTTCCGCTGCTGGCCATGCCGGTAAGCCTTTTCCTCATCAAGCAGTTTATTGACCAGGTGCCCGATTCCCTCCTGGAAGCGGCGCAGTTGGAAGGTGCCAACGCCTTTTCGGTATACCGTAGGATCATTCTTCCCATGATCAAGCCCGCGGTGGCCACAGGCGCGATTCTGGCCTTTCAGCAGGCATGGAACAACATTGAAACCTCCAGCCTGTTCACATCCACCGAGGGCATACGCACCCTGGCGTTTTATATGAACACTTTAACAAGGGCCAATCTCGCCGCCGGCCAAGGCACCGCGGCGGTAGATACCATGGCAGGCCAGGGTATGGCGGCTGCGGCTTCGCTGATCATGTTCATTCCCAACCTGATTCTCTTTATCATACTGCAAAGCAGCGTTATGAACACCATGGCCCACAGCGGCCTGAAATAACGCGCCGGGTAAAGCTGTTCACCGATTTGTGCAAGTAACCAGGAAGCGGGTGTTCTATGTGAAGAAAGCTGCGGCTGCATGTATTTTGATGGTGGTTTTGCTCGCTTACATGGCTATGGGCTATGCCGCCACGCCTTATAAAACCTATACACAAAGCTGGATATACGGCCTTTCGGAAACACAGACAGCATATGAGCCCGTAGGCACCCTGATCAAATTTGGCGACGAGACCTTGAAAAATGCCAACGACATGCGCCTTGGCCCCGATGGAAACCTGTACATTGCCGATACCGGCAATGCCCGCATCCTGGTGGTGACCAGGGAGGGAGAACTGAAAAGGATCATCAAAGACAAAAAGAATATGAAGGACCCCAACGGCGTCTTTGTGACGGGAGCCGGCGATCTGTACGTGGCTGATGAAAACGGCCGCAGGGTATCCGTATTTGACAAGGATGGCAAGTTTCTTCGCAAATATGAAAAGCCCGACCATCCGCTCTTTGGGGAGTCTTCGCCCTACAAGCCCAACAAAGTGGTGGTGGACAAGAGGGGCAACCTGTATGTCAGCTCCACCGGCAACACCAACGGCATCGTGCAGATTTCGCCCAATGGCGATGGCGAGTTTTTGGGGTACTTTGGGGCGAACATGACCAATGTATCCTTGATGACCATGATCCGCAAAGCCGTCTTTACCGATGAGCAGTTAAGCCGTACGGCGGATGTCGTGCCTACCAGTGTCGTAAACTTGTCCATCGACGAAAAGGGTATGATCTTTACCGTCAGCCAGACAGGGGATATGAATACGCTGCGTAAGCTGAATGTAGCCGGCAAAAACATACTGGACCCCGACTGGTTTGACAACTATCCGGCCGCGGTGACCACCAACAGCTTCGGTAACATCTTTATGGCCAGTAAAAACGGCTATGTATATGAGTACACCTCTGAAGGATCCATGATCTTCGTCTTTGGCTCCAAGGATGACGGGCAGCAGCGCACCGGCCTTTCCACCAATGTGACCGGCATCGTAGTGGATGACGACAACCGCATCTACCTATTGGACAACGTGCAAAATACGATTCAGATTTTTGCGCCGACGGAATTCTGTTCTTTGGTGCACAAGGCGTTTGTGCTGTTTCAAAACGGCAAGTACGAGGAAAGCAAGGAGCCCTGGCAGCAGGTGCTGCGTATGAACAGTCTGTTTTCCTACGCCAATGCCGGGCTGGGCGAGGCGCTGTACAGAGAGGGCGATTATGAGAACGCGCTGGGAGCCTATAAAAACGGCGGCTCCTTCGACGGCTACTCCGATGCATTTTGGGAACTGCGCAGCAACTGGCTTCATAAAAACCTGGGTATGGGCATCATCGGCGTGGCGGTGCTGGCCCTTGTCATAGCAGTGCTCCGCCGGGTGAACAAAAGGGTCCATTTTCTTACGCCCGCAGGCAGGCTGCTTCACGTGGCTGGCAGCATTGGCATCATCCGCAAGACAGGTTTCAGCTTCTATATGCTCAAGAACCCCTACGATGCCGCCTATGGCATCAAAAGGGAGGGGAAAGCCAGCGTTTTCTCCGCGATGATCGTCATGCTGCTGTACTTTCTTTTGTATGTGGTGGAGAAGTATTACTCCGGCTTCCTATATAAGTCGGTGCCGGATGGTTATTTTGAGCTGGTGCTGGACTTCGTGAATGTCTACGGCATCTATCTGCTGCTGGTCATATGCTGTTATCTGGTATGCACCATCACCGAAGGCGAAGCTTCCTTTAAGGATATGTTCATCGGTGCGGCGTACTCTCTGGCTCCGCTGCTTTTGCTTAAGCCCGCGGTAATCCTGATGACCAATGTGCTGACCTACAATGAATCCTTCTTTATTACCATCACCAATGTGGTGGCCTACGGCTGGACGGGCATTCTGCTGTTCTTGTCCATCAGGTACTTAAACGACTACACCGGCAAAAAGACGGTAAAGGTGATCGTTTTGACATTGTTTACGGCGCTCATTTGCGTGGCGCTGCTCTTTGTGGTATATGTGCTCATCACCCAGTTCATTGACTTTGGCCAAGCGATCTATGGAGAGGTGGTGTACCGCTTTGTACGCAGGTAAAGGTGTGAGCCGCCTTTTCATATCGGTTCTCATTCTGCTCTGGTTTCTTTGCACTGCCGCTATGGCCGATCAGGCGGCGTTATCAGCCGAAGCGTCTTCCGTGCCTGAGGGGTATGAGCTGGTGGCTGAAAACAGCAGCTGGAAACTGTACCTTTGCAGAGATAACCTGGGCCTTGTGATGGAAGACGTGAAAACAGGGAACAGAATGTTTTCCACTGTTCAAAACGCGGACAAGATGAAGGACAACGACCTGTGGAAAGGGTTTTACCAGTCGGGCATCGTGCTGGAATACATCGAAGGCAACATTGCCAAATATCCCTGGGCGAACCTTATAACCACGCCCCATGAAAAAACGATTACGCTATTGCCTGATGGTTTCACGGCCGATGTTCACTATACGGAGCTTGGCATCTCCTATCAGGTGACTGTCACGCTAAACGATAATGGCCTGAGCGTGTCCATCCCCCAAAGCGGCATCCGTGAGGAGAAGCCGGAGCAGTACACGGTCGGCAGCTTCTATGTATATCCCTTTATGGGGTATTCGTATCTGGGCGAAGACGGGGGCTACATGATCATCCCCGACGGCCAGGGCGCACTGATCGATTTGAAGGACAATGAAGGCCGTTTTACCATGCCCTTTACTGGCACGGTATACGGCAGAAACATCGGCCTGCAGGACACGGCCTCCGGCCAAATGCAGTATTCCCTGTACGGCTTTCCCACCAGCAATGATACCGAGCGCGTGATGATGCCCATATTCGGTATGGTGCACGACAACAAGAAGATGGGCTTTCTTGGGGTCATTGAAAAGGGGGATGTCTCCGCCAGCATACAGGCGTATCCCAACGGTGTACAGCGTATGATGTTCGACTGGATCTGCGCCAAGTATACCTACCGGGTGGTTTATCCCCAGCAGACGGGGCCGAACAGCGGCACCATCAACATGCGCACGGAGCATGCCAAATCCTTTGATATTCTGCAGCATTTTTTGTTCACCTCCGGTGAGGAAGCAAACTATACGGGCCTGGCCAAGGCTTACCGCGCTTACCTAACGGATAATGGTGCATTTGAGCACGCCGATGAACTGCGGGAATTTGACGTGCAGGTAGATTTTCTGGGCAGCGAACGCAAGAACGCAGTGTTTGGCAAGCAGCCGGTTTCCATGACCACGGCTGCGCAGGCGCAGGCAATTTTGACCGCATTGCAGGAGGATGGCGTTTCAAGCATTCTGTCTGTTTACAAAGGGTGGCAGGACAAGGGCATCATGGGCGGCCTGCCCACAAGCAGTTATCAGCCGGCGGGCAATCTTGGCGGCAATCAGGGATTTGAGAACCTATATACATTTTCCAAGGACAAAGGCATCCGCCTGTACCTGCTTGCCGATCTATTGGCTCTGAACCCGGCGGAGAACCCTGCCTTCACGTATGACGCGCTGAAAAAGGTCAACAACAGCACCTATTCCATGTACCTGTACGCCATGGTCTACAACGAGCTGCAGTTCTTGACCCCCTCCAAATCTCTAGAATTTGGGCAAAAGCTTATACAGGAAGCCGAGGATGCCTTCGTGCCGGGACTCTCGCTTGCCGGTACGACGGAAGTGATGACCGATTACTACTACAACCAAAAGTATTTTGACAGCAGCGTGTGCGCTGATTACTACAGCCGGCTGGCCAGTGCGGCGGCACAGGCGATGCCAACCGTGCTGGACAGTGCCAACGCATATCTGTGGCACAATGCCAACGCGCTGGTGGGGCTGCCCATTGGCGGTTCCGATTACCTGTACGTTTCCAGGGAGATTCCCTTCCTGTCCATCGCGTTATCCGGCAGCATTCCTTATTACGCTGAATATGTGAATTTTCAGGCCAATACCCAAAGGTTTTTCTTAAAGCTGATCGAGCAGGGGGCCAGGCCTTCCTTCTACATTACGTGGGAGGACCCCATTGCTTTGCAAGAGACCAATTCTTACGACATCTATTCCTCACAATTTGAAAAGTATCAGGATATGATCACCGGCTGGTACAAGGAACTGAAAGCGCTGCATGACTTCATCGGCAGCAGCGCCATTGATACGCATATTCGTGAAGGCGATATGGTGCGGGTGACGTACGATAACGGGTTGTCCATATACTTAAATTTTGGGGAAAAACCTGCTGCTTTGGATGGTGTTACGCTGGAAAGACTCAGCTACAAGGTGGTGACCGGTCATGGCAAGTAGACATAAGGTTCATCCCCATTTGAAAAAGCGGCTGACCCGGCGCAGGCTTCGGGAATGGATGTACGGATACCTGTTCATTCTTCCCTGGATCGTAGGCCTTTGCATCTTCTTTCTGTATGCCATGCAGCAAAGCTTTTTCTATGCACTCAATGATGTGCGGCTATCCAATGGGCTCAGCTTTACGTTTGTGGGCTTTCAGAATTTTGCCAACGTGTTCGTGCTTGACAACAACTATCCTGTCGCGCTGGCAGGCTTTGTATTGACCATTGTCATACAGCTGCCGGTGATCGTTTCCTTCGCGCTGATCATGGCGCTGTTATTAAACAGCAAGATCAAGGCAAAAGGGCTGTTCCGGGTGATATTCTTTCTGCCGGTGATCATCGCAACCGGCCCTGTCATGCAGGAACTGACCCGGCAGGGTGTGGCGACGGTGCCCATGGTGAACAGCGCTTCCTTTATGAATGCCATCGGAAACGCGGTGCCTTACTGGCTGGCCGACCCCATTCTGGAGCTGTTCTCCTCGCTGATATTGATCCTTTGGAACAGCGGCGTGCAGATATTGATTTTTATCGCCGGGCTGCAAAAGGTGTCCAGGGAAATGTATGAGGCGGCACGCATCGACGGCGCGTCGGGCTGGGAATGCTTCTGGAAAATCACGCTGCCGGCCGTGAAATCCCTGATATTGCTCAACGCCATCTATACCATTGTGGCCATGGCGACAGGCGGTCAGAATGAAGTGATCACCATCATCTACGATGCCATGTTCAACTCCGCTGTCGGCAGGGGGTATGGTTTTGCCGCCGCCATGGCCTGGGTGTACGCGGGGGTGGTGGCGCTGCTGCTGGTCGCAGCCTTCCTGATCCTGAGGGAAAAGAGCGACAGGCATGTTGTGTATGAGCAAAAGCGCATTCGGAAACAGGGGGTCAGAACATGAACGTTGTTTTGAAAAAGCAGCCCCTTTTAAAAGCTGCGCGCAGGGAGCACTTGAAAAAGTTCCTTCTTGGCAGCAATGAAAAGCGCGGCATTCTGATGAGCCTGGTTACCTATGTGCTGCTCATCAGCATCGCATTCATATTCGTATATCCTGTTTTGAGCATGATCTCCGCCAGCCTGATGCCGCGCCAGGACCTGCTGGATTCTTCCGTCAAGTGGATTCCCTCTGCCATTCACCTAAAGAACTATGAGGACGCCATTGTCACCATGGAGTATGGCTCCTCCCTGTTCAAAAACCTTCTTATCGCCATTCTTCCCACCTTTGCCCAGGTGTTTGTCTGTTCCCTTGCGGGCTACGGCTTTGCCAGGTATAGCTTCCCGCTCAAGAAAATGTGGATGGGGCTCTTACTCTTAAGCTTCCTCCTGCCGCCCCAGGTGACCATGATGCCGACGTACGTGCTGTTTGACAAGTTGAAGCTGACGGGAACGCTCTGGGCCTTTATTGTGCCAGCCCTCTTGGGCCAGGGCTTCAAGAGTGCCTTGTTCGTATTGATCTTTTATAACTTTCACCACCAGGTACCCAAGTCCCTGATCGAGGCGGCCGAGATTGACGGCGTAGGCCACATCGGCGGATATTTCAGAATCGCCGTTCCCCTGTCCATGGGCGCCGTGGTGGTGGTAACGCTCTTCTCCTTTGTCTGGTACTGGAATGAAAACTACCTTATCAACCTGTACCTGGGTTACGCCAATAACAGGGCCGGGGGACTTACAACACTGCTGCTGGAGCTGCAAAGGTTTCAAACCAGCTACGAGGCGCTCTATTCCGCCTGGGAGACTTCGCCCAACCGGCTCAACGATGCCATCCGCATGGCGGGCACCATGCTGGCCATCGCCCCCCTATTAGTTCTGTATTTTGTGCTGCAAAAACAGTTCGTACAAAGCGTCGACAAGAGCGGCATCACCGGCGAGTGATCAGCAACCGTTTATAATGGGCTCTTGGCATCCCTTTGAATCAAAGCCGGCAAGGCTTTTGAGAAAACGATAAGGAGGTATCCCCATGAAGAAACTGTCCCTGCTTTTGGCCCTTATCATGGTCATGGCAACGCTGGTTCCCGCATTTGCTGCGGCCGAAGCCAGCGGCATGCCCGCCATGAACACTACCGACGAGATCAAACTGACCTATGCCGTGTGGGATGACTACGAGATGACTCAGTTCTTGGCCGACAAGTTCCACGAACTGCATCCCAACATCACCATCGAAGTGCTTAAGCTTGGCGGTACCGACGTGTACATGTCCAACCTTGCCAACCTGGCCGCCAATAACCAGTTCCCGGATATGTTCCAGCACCTGAACCTGGACACCTGCATTTTGAACGGCTGGTTCGGCGACATCACCCCCTATTGGGAGAATGACCCCGAGACGGCGGAATACTACGACTCCCTGAAGAAAGTCGGCTACCTGGATGGAAAGCGCACCTTCTTCATGGCGGCCGAATATCTGCCCATCACCATTTACCTGGATCAGACGGTTTTTGAAAAGCTGAACATCCCCATGCCCGATGCCGACTGGACCTACGAAGAAATGCTGAAGCTGATGGAAGAATGCACCTCGCCTGAAAACGGCATCTGGGGCTACAACTCCTTCCTGGGCCTCATTACCATCGGCCCCATCGCCCTGACCGATGGCGCTTTGGCCGAATTCGGCTGGGATGGCGAAAGCTATCACTTTGAGAGCGGCTGGGCCGATTCCATTGCCACCGAAGCGGAATACCAGCGCCTTGGTTACCGTGCCATTCAGGCCAGCGAAGCATGGGCCGCCGTGGCCGGCTCCAATGAAATCTGGCCCGGCAACTCCGGCCATGTGGCCATCCAGCATGACGCCTGGTGGACCATGAACAACATCTATACCCAGACCGATACCTTGGAGCGGGGTATCAAGATGGTTCCTTACGCGCCGCCCGCCAGTGAGACGGTAGAAAACTCCAACGCCGTGTCCTTCATAGACTTTGGCGCCATCTCCTCCACCACCAAGTACGAAAGGGAAGCCTATGAAGCCCTGAAGTTCATGTCCTGGGGCAAGGATGGCTGGCTGGCCCGCTGCGAAGGCTTCGCAAACCTCAAGAACGAAGCCGGCGAAAAGATTTACCGTATGCCCAATTGCCTGCCCCTGACCAACAATGAGGAAGTTTGGACAGAATACCGCAAGCTTTTTGATGAAAGCGCCTATTGGGACGGCTTCTTCGCCAATGCCCGCAGGCCCGTATCCCTGGGAGGCGTTGCCATCCCCGGCTTTAACACTTTCCTGAACGATGTCTACTTCAACGGCGAGTACAATGGCGTGGTAGGTATGGAGGCCGCCGTATTCCAGGGCGTTGCCGATCCTTACGACTACACCGATGCGCTCAACGAAGCTGGCCGCCGCTATTATGACCAGGTCATGGATGAATTCACCGCGGTATACGGCGAAGCCAAATAACCTGTAATGCAAAAAGGGGCGGCGGCTTGCCGCCGCCCCCTTCATAAAATTGCAGGTGGATGGAACAGGGCTGAAAAAGCTCTCCCAAAGGGAGGAAAACAGCCTGCTTCGAAGAATCTAATTAGAATTGTGCAATGTGATATGTCGCTTTTATGTATGAATTCTTGGAGGATCTGAATGATACACATCCAAAAGCTTCGGGATGGGCTGCCTTTGTTTCGTGCGCTGGATTCCGAAACGCGCATTTCCATTGTGGAGATGCTCAGCGTCAAAGGCCCCCAACCCATGACCGTCATTTCCCAGGAGCTTGGCATTACCAGCGGCGCACTGACGCCCCACATCAAGGCTTTGGTGGATTGCGGGCTGGTGGATGTGGAGATGTCCGTAGGGAAGCATGGCCTGCAAAAGGTGTGCAGTGTCGCGCAGGAGCGTATCATCATTGATCCCACGCCGCTGGACGAAGGGCGGAACATGTACGAAACGGAAATCGGCGTCGGACAGTATACCGCTTATGAAATCTTTCCGACCTGTGGCATTGCCACCAGCGAGCACCTGGTTGGCGAAGTGGATGAACCGCGTTTCTTTGGCTACCCCGAGCGGGCCACCGCCGGGATTCTTTGGTTTGGCAAGGGGTATGTGGAATACATGGTTCCCAACCTGCTAAGGGCAAACCAGCAACTGTTGGAGCTGCAAATATCGCTTGAAATCTCCTCCGAAGCGCCGGGTATCTCCGAAGACTGGCCCAGCGACATCTATTTTTTCATCAACGGCAGGGAACTGGGCTATTGGATCAGCCCCGGTGACTTTGGCCGCACAAAGGGCATTTATAACCCCGATTGGTGGTTCCGGAACTGGAATCAGCACGGCTTGTTCAAGCTGCTTTCCGTCAACGACAGCGGTTCGTTTATTGACGGCTTTAAAATCTCCAACGTTTGCCTTTCCGACCTGGGCCTGAATAACAACACCAATACGATGACCCTGCGCCTGAGCGTGCCGGATAAAGCCCGCAACCAGGGTGGTTTGACCATTTTCGGCCGGGGGTTTGGCAATTACCCACAGGATATCAAGGTGCGCATGCACTACCGCGATACGGGAGAAGAAAAATGAAACGCTTTTGGGCCTTGCTCCTTTGCATGCTGTGTTTTGCGTCTTCCTCGCAGGCACAGGGTGCGCTTTGGCGTATCGATACCGAGTCTATAGGCATCAATATCAGTCCGACGCTGTATGGCGTCTTTTTTGAAGACATCAATTATGCGGCGGATGGCGGCCTGTATGCGGAACTATTACGCAACAGGTCTTTTGAATACCGGAACCTGCAAAACCCGACCAAGTACGACGCGCTGACGGGCTGGATGTTCAACCACAGGAACAAGGGCACGGGAAGCGCAGAGCTTTTGAGGGAAGCGCCAATCCATCCCAACAATCCGGATTATATGCGGGTAACGGTGGAGGGCGGCGATTATCGAATCGTGAACGTAGGCTTTCCCAAACAGGCGACACGGCCCGGCATCACTATCAAAAAAGACGCGGAATACCGCTTTTCCATATGGCTGCGACAGGTTGACTTTGACGGTGAGCTATTGGTAGCCTTGGAAGATTCCAAAGGCGGGCTTATCAGCAACGAGATTGTGTTAAAGCCTGATGGGACGGACTTTCACAAATATGAGGGATTCCGTTTAGCTGCGGTGGCGGATGGAACGGTATGGCTGCGCATTGTCGTAAGGGGCACCGGCACCTTTGACATGGACATGGCTTCCCTTCTGCCTAAGGACTGCTATGGCGCTGCTTGGCAAAATGGCGGCCTGCGCAGCGACCTTGTACAGGCGCTGAAAGACTTAAAACCAAGCTTTCTGCGTTTTCCGGGCGGCTGCATTGTGGAAGGTTCTTATTTTAAGAGCAATGTATATAGCTGGAAGGATACCATCGGCCCTCTGGAAACACGTAAGGAAAATGAAAACACCTGGGGCTATATGCAGTCCTACGGGCTTGGCTTCCATGAATATTTCCAGTTGTGTGAGGACATTGGTGCGCTGCCTTTGCCCGTCGTGCATGCGGGCCTATTGTGCCAGGCCCGGGGCACGGATGAGCCGCCCACTTCAAAAGTTGAAATGGGTACACACATCCAGGATGTATTGGATCTGCTGGAATATGCGCTTGGCGGCACCGATACCGTCTGGGGCAAAAAGCGGGTTGAAAATGGGCATCCTCAGCCCTTTGATCTGCGGTATCTTGCCATCGGCAACGAAAACTGGGGCGCTGAATACTTTTCCCGCTATGGGCAGATCGAGAAAGCGGTGAAGGCAGCATATCCCGATATCGTCTGCATCGCTGCGGCCGGCCCGGTGGCGGAAGGCGGCCTATTTGACGATAACTGGCGTCAAATTCGTGCCAAATTCCCCTTCGACATGGTGGATGAGCATTATTACATGGCATCCGACTGGTTTTTGCAGAACGTGAACCGGTACGGGCGTTATAACAGGAAGGGGAACCCTATATTTCTGGGCGAGTATGCCGCCCACGAGCCGGCGGTGGCGGGCAAGCGGCCCAACAACTTGTATGGCGCACTTTGTGAAGCCGCGTACATGACAGGCATCGAGCGCAACAGCGATTTGGTGCGCCTTTGCTGCTATGCGCCGCTCTTTGCCAGGGATGGCTTTGCGCAATGGACACCGGATATGATATGGTTCAACGAAAGCAATGTGCTGAAGACCCCGAACTATTATGTGCAGCAGATATTTTCTGCCACAAAAGGTGACTATCTGCTGGAGGATGCGTGTGAAGAAGATGGGGTTTATACCCTGGCGACCACCAGCGGCAATACGATCCAGCTAAAGGCGGTCAATGTTTCAGGCGAAAAAAAGGCTGTTGATATTGTGCTTGCAGGCTCAGGCTTCACAGGAGAGGCCGCAGGGGTCATCCTAGGCGGTGACAACAAAGCTGTTGTGAACACCTTTGGCAGCCCGGATCAAATTGGTCCTGCCGATATTACGGTCACCTTTCGGGATGGAAAGGCAGTGGTTAGCCTTCCCGAATACGGGCTTATCAGTATTACCGTGCCTGTATTGTAATTTGCGTAAGGAATGCGCAGCAGAATCTTGCGGGATATGCTTGGAATGTCCTGTGCGGTGAAAATCGATCAAGGATTTTCACCGCTTTTTCTTTTCTGTCTGCTCCAGACACCGATATGCAGCCGCCTACACGTATCGTTTCGCGCATGCTTTGGGAATACTGGTAATTGCAGCATGCATTGACAATCCAAGTCTTTATCCCCTGCGGCACAAGGAGGCTAGCCATGTTTGAAAATGATCTGCTTCAAGCAGTAGACCGTGTCACGGAGCAGTACAACAACCTGCATGACGAAATCGAGCAAATATGGGCCAAGGATATGTTGTTCACACTACATTGGTGGCTCGATCTTTCATTGGCCGTGCTGCCATGGGTCCTATGGATTATTGTAAGAAATAAAAAAAACACGCACCGGCTTCTTTACGCGGGCATGTTTTCCGCATTCATGGCCACGGTGCTATGCATGATCGGCGTATCCCAGGGGGGCTGGAACTATAACACATGGCTTCTCCCCTATTTCCCCGAGTACCTGCCTTGGGATTGGACGGTCATGCCCGTTACCACCATGCTGTTTTATCAGTTTTTTCCGAA
The DNA here is from genome assembly GCA_023436585.1 of Bacillota bacterium. Classification (GTDB taxonomy): domain Bacteria; phylum Bacillota; class Clostridia; order Christensenellales; family Aristaeellaceae; genus JAEWAH01. The sequence continues at coordinate 221,829 of JAEZIN010000002.1, forward strand.
AATCAACCCATGGCTAAAGGGCATTTTTTTCGGAGCGTTCGCATCGTATGTGGTGGAGCCGGTGTTTATCGCTTTGGGATTCTATGAACCTTCCGGCTGGGAACACCATTACTCCCTGCCCATCTATATCGCCATCTATATGATTGGATACTGGCTGTATACGCGGCCCTTTTCCCCGAAGGAGTCCATCACCTGACGGATATCTCTCCTTCAGGGCAATTTCCAAGGCCATTCCACTCCGCGGCGCTTTTCATAGGAAGGCTTTACTCCGGCCCATAGACCTCCACCTCGTAAATCGAATACCCTCACTGCTGCGCCCGTTTGGTCATGTATACCCGTACATACCTGGCATGAACTTTGTCAAAGGTGATTTCCTCCACCTTGCCCCTGCCCTTGCTTGTTTCAAACACATCCGTCCAGGTTGTATTGTCCAAAGAAATTTGAATCTTGTATTCCTTGGCGTAGGAGGATTCCCAATTAAGCTTGACGCGGCTGATCTCATAGACCGCCTCAAGATCAACGCTGATAAAGGAGGGGTCTACATTCCACTGCGACGACCAGCGGGTGACATTGTCGCCGTCCACAGCCTTTATCGCATAGTTGGTATACTGCGTCTCGGTGGAGGAAACCTCCACCGGCTTTTCAAAGGCCAAGTTCCCCGGCTGCTGTACGCCGTACACCGGCTCGGCCACCACCTCCTCCGCTTCTTCGGGATAGGTTTGCGTATCGGTAATTTCAACCGCGCTATCTCCCGCCAGGGTGTAGTGCAGGGTGTGGTCCGCGTACAGGCTGTCAAAGGGGCCGATGTCGGTTGTTTCAGCGGCTCCGCCTATGCCAAGTGCGCCCAGCGGCGTGCGGCCGCCGGTGTAGTAATGGGTATTGGCAAAGCGCAGGGAAGGCAGCAGGCCCGACGGATCGAGTACGGCCAGTGCTAATGTATAGGTGCCTTTGTTAAGGGCATCAGGTAATTGGAAGCTATCCTTCACCATATAGGTATAGCCCGGATGCCAGTTGCGGATATCCACATGCACGTACCCTAACCATACGGGCTTACGGTTATCATCCAGCAGGCTCACTTCCACCGGCCACGCATATTAAAACGGCGCGCTGCCCACATTGGATACTTCAAAATCAAGGTCCAGCGTCCCGTCTGGCGAAACGCTGCCGGTGTAGGCCGCTTGATGGATCACATACCGGTACCCCAGCGCCTTTTGCATCCGGGCGGCGTTGGGTATAACCTTCGGGTCAGTTGCCGTATACTCAGCGATCCAGCCCAGGCTGGAGGCGTGCATCCTTTTAATCCAATCGATGACGTAATCTGTGTTTTTTTCGCTGCGCAAGGTGCCGTTGGGGCTGCCCCCAAGCCTTGATTGGTTGCCCCAGTCGTACGCCGTTTCGCCGCTGATCATTTGCGTTTTCCAGGCTTTGCGCATCATTATGCCCATGCCGCCGGAAACGTCGTCCGGCAGGGCGAAGGAATCCCAAATGAAGCCCAGGTCATAGTCTGTAAAGGTTTCCGGGTAGCGGACCATGATCCTTTTGTGGGGGAACGCTTGGGTGAATGCATCGCCCAGCGCCTTTTGAAAATCCTTGGGTATGCGGTCCCCGCCATCCTGCAATTTGAGGGGATAAATGTGGTGCTCGCCCCAGCGGCCCCACAAGCCCATCTCAATCGCGGCCACCCTGGGGTCGTTGTCCCAGGCCTCGCCTAGCTTTTTGGCAAAGGCCACCAGGCGCTGCTTGAGCGTATCGGAAAGCCACCTATTCACCGGGTCGGCAGAATCGATCCCCTCCGGCCAGTAGCCGGCGCTGCCGCCATCCGGGCCCTGGGGATACACGATCACCACCCGTGGAATCACTTTCAGGTTGCGGTTTTCGATACCCTTCCAGCTTTCGTTGCTCCAGGCAATGATCTTATCTGCAGTATCCTCAGCACTTGCCTCCAGGTCGGTGTACTTGATGTACTGCTTACACACAGTCACATACTCGCCCTGGGGGAAAACATTGTCTTGTATATACCGGCTGGGCCGAAAGCCCTTCATGGGATTGGCGAAAGCCTCCTCCGTTTCATACAGCGTAACCGTCGTCATCGCCTCACCTTCCGCTGCCGCCGGGAGCGCAAACGCCCCTGATATAAGGCCGGCGGCCATCATCAGCGAGCAGAGCTTCTTGATGATACGGTTCATGGCGCTTCCTCCTGGCTATCCTCGAACAGCACCTGACGCATGGTGTCCTCACAGGTCATGTCCCTCACCGAGCACAAGGTGGTCAGCACCGTGTCCGTGCCTTGGACGGCAAATTCCCAATCGCCCCTGCGGTCGATTACAGCGCTCTTGGGGATAAAAACCCTGCCGGCGGATTTGTACTTGCCCTCCGCATAGTTTTCAAAGCGGTTGCCATCCAGCGAATCCAACTGCGTCTTGACCTTTACGCCCAGCAGCATCGGACCATAGAGGAACTTGTGCCGCCCCCCTTGGTTGTGGGCCATCATATCCTCCGCCCGCACGGATAGATCCATATGCAGCGTGATTTCATCCCCCGCTTGAAAGCACCCGGCGATGGCAATGAAGCCACCTTCAAGTACATTGGAGACAGGTGCTCCGTTGACGGCGGCTTTATAGCCATCAGCCCAGGGCGGTGCAAACAGCTTGATCCTGACAAATAGGCCCGGCGTTGCCTTTTTGATCACCAGCCGGACCTCCCCGTGGTAGGGGTAGCCCGTATGTTCTTTCAGTTCCAGCGTTCCATCCTCCAAAGCAAGCGATGCTTCACAGTTGTGATAGAAGGGAACGTACACGCTGTTTCCCTCGGTGAAAAAGCTGTATTCAATGGCTCTGGAAAAGCCCTCGCCACCCCGCATGGTGCAGCACCAATAGGTTTCATAGTTGATAGGCGAGAGGAACAGGTTTTCCTCCGCCTGCTCGGCGCCCAGGCAGCGGTCAGTGCCGAAGGAGCCGTTGACCCTGTGGCCATGGGAGAGGGCATTGAAATAAATGAGATGGGCGTCCGCAAGATAGGCCGCGTCCCCTGTGTGCTTCCATAAAAGCGTCGCTGCCATAAAGGAATCGATGATGGCGCAAGGCTCGGTCCAGCGCGGCGCACCGAACCAGTTGTAGTTGCCATAGCCTTCGGTAAGGGCGTTTGCGCGGTACAGATCATAGCGGCTGCGGGCCATGGCAAGGTACTTTGCATCTCCGGTCAGTTCAAAAAAGCGGATCATGCCCCTTGTTGCGCTCAAGGTGGCGTGGGTTTGAATATTCAGCGCCTGCAAATCCATCTCCATGAAGCGCTCTATCATTTCCTCGATCAGTAAACCAAGCGCATCCCAGCGCAAAAGCTCATAGGCGGCGGTGGCTCCGTCGATCATGATAAAGGCGCAGCCCGCGTCGGATGTTTCGGCGTGATGCTTCGTCTTGGTCTGCAGCTTGGAAAGCTGCCAGGGGCCGGGCTCCAAAAAACGCTTGCCTGGGGCGATAGGATACTTTGCAAACGCGCCGCGGGCGGGAAGCAGGAAATTGGTCACCATGGTCTTGAGCATTTCCAGCGCTTTTGTGCAGTTGGTGAGCTTCACATACTCGCTCAAAGCGCGAATCATCCAGCTGTGCCCGCCAAAATGCTGCTCGTCAAACACGCCGGAGGGCAGTATGGGTCCAAAGTACCCCTTTTCGTTCAAATGCGCCGGCACCTTATCCATGATCTCCTCAAGGTAGGCGCTGGGCCGGTGGGTGCTTTGGCTAAGCAGCGTCAGCGCCAGCAGCACCCTGCCCTCCCAATCGCCGGGCCAGCCGTGGGAATCCGCCTTGAACACTTCCTCCGGCCGGTACCAGGTTCCTTCCAGCCTGGCGTAATTCAGCCCCGCGCGCACGGCCAAATCGCCGTGCATTTTTATATCCGCAAACCGAACACTTTTCATAGCTTTCCTCCGTATCAGGCCTTCAGGCCGGTCAGGGCAATGCCCTCCACAAACTGTCTTTGGAAAATGAGATACAGCGTGACCATTGGCAGCGTGGCAATCACCGAGGCCGCCATAAAATGCTGGGGCTTGAACGTCTGGCTCATCATTTGAATCTTGCCCAGGGCCGATGCCAGGGTGCCCAGGCGGTTATCCGAGTTGACGATCATTGGCCACATCAAATTTGACCAGGCGAACACCGCCGTGAAGATGGAAAGGGCCATCACAGGAGTTTTCGTCATGGGAAAGAGAATGCGCAAAAAGATACGGCCATGGCCGCAGCCGTCGATCTTGGCCGATTCCGACAGCTCATCGGGCAGGCCCATGTAATACTGCCGTAAAAAGAACGTGCCAAAGGCGCTGACCAGCCCGGGGAAAATGAGGCCCGGTATGGTGTTCACCCAGTCCAGGGCCACGACCATCTTGAACTGCGGAATGAGAAATACCTGGTCCGGCAGCATCAATTGGATCAGCACCAGGGCAAACAACTGTTTTTTGAAGGGAAATTGCAGCTTGGCAAAGGCGTATGCCGCCAGGGAGCTGGCAAGGACCGCGCAGAAGATGCGCCCGGCGATTAATAGCAGCGTATTGCGGAACAAAAGAGGAAAAAAGTCCATCTTGCCAAAGAGAAAAGCGTAGTTGGTAAACAGGAAGGACCATTCCTTTTCGCCTGAAAGCACCTTTTGCAGGTTCGCCTGGGGAAGGAGCACCGGCGGCATGGAGATGGCCTCGCCAAAGGTTTTGAAGGAGCTGAGCGCCATAAAAGCAAAAGGCAGCAGCATGGCAATGCTCAGCAGTATAAGCGCCAAATGAATGCCGGCATGCTTTATGGGTGGGCGGCGCGCTGTTACATGGGGCTTTTGTCCTATTGCTTTGCCGATCATATTCGCGCCTCCTTTAGTTGTCATAGTGGACCCACTTTTTCTCAAAACCAAACTGCAGCGCGGTAAACAGCAGAATCACCGCCACGGACCAGGTGACGATGGCGGAGCCGTAGTTGGCGTTGAGCTTGATAAATGTCTCCCGGTAAAACTCGTACAGCAGGGTTTGTACATACATAAACGGCGGATCGGTATCCCTTGCGAACATGAAGCTCAAGTCGAACTGGCGCACAGCGCTCATCAACCGCATGGTCAGCACAAAAAAGAGCGTAGGAGATATCAGCGGCACCGTTACGTAAAAGAACCGCTTGACAGGCCCGGCGCCGTCGATGAGGGCGGCCTCGTAATAGGTTCTGGAAATCCCCTGCAGGCCGGCCAGCAAAAGCACCATGTCATAGCCCACAGAGCCCCATATGGCCACGATGGAAACGGAGGTCATCGTCACCTTGGGGTCGGCGATCCAGTTGGGGCCCTGAATGCCGATGAGGCTTAAAGCGTAGTTCAAAAACCCGGAGGTGGAATTGAACACGATCCAGCGCCAGACCAGCGCCACCGCCGTCGGCGCGCATACCAGGGGCAGAAAGAAGATACCCCGGTAAACGTTGCGGCCTTTTAAGTGCTGGTTGTTCAGCACGTTGGCCAGCACAAGAGCGAGGAACACGCCGGGGATCACTGTATACAGCGTAAAAAGAAGTGTGTTCAGGTTGGCCTGCCAGAAGTAGGGGTCATCGGTGAACATGCGCACGTAGTTGAAAAGGCCCCACGCCTCTGTATGCTTATCCTGCAGGGATAGGACAAGGCTTTGAATAAAAGGGATGACATTGAGTATCAACAGCCCGGCCACTGTCGGCAAAACAAACAAAAAGGCCCACCTCCACTCAATGGGGAAGCGGCGGCGGGGGATGGATCGGACCATCATGCGTTTTCATTCCTTCCATGAAGAACACGAGTCTCCCGTGCTCCCCTGAGTGTCGGGAAATTGGGTTTGCGGAAAGCATTTGGAGGCCTGCCTTTGAGTGAATACCAATTAACGCAGCAGCATGTCATTCTGAGGGAGTGAAACGACCGAAGAATCTATAAGCAGCAAGGACTCAAGATTCTTCGCTGCGCTCAGAATGATATATCTTTGAACAAACAGCATTTCCATGAAGCTCCTCTAATTGGCATCCCCAGGGGGCGCAGGTAAACCCGCACCCCCTGGGAAGAGAAGATTTCCGATTACTCCGTCGCCAGATACCTGTCCACTACCGTGGCGATTTCAGCCAGCTTGGCTGCCACGTCCGGGTTTTCATCGGTGTAGAGCGAGGCGATCATGGTCCTCTCTTCGGGGCCCCACTCGGCCTTGGTCTTGGAGAAGGGATACTGCACGCCGTAGGCGATCATGTCGGGGTAGGCTTTCACGTTGATGTCCGGGAAATTCTTGTACCATGATTCCTGGGTGCCATTGAAGGCGGGGATGGCCGCGCCGGTGTTGCCCATGATTTCGGCAGCTTCCTTGGTGCCAAGGTACGTGAGGAAGCTCTTTACGATTTCGGGATTCTTTGTCCCTTCATAGCCGGCATAGGTCAGGCCATTGTAGATCGTGGCGCGGATGCCGGTGGGGCCCATGGGCATGACGGCCACATCAAACTTCTGGCCCAGCTCTTCCATGGCAGAGATGTAACCCTTGATTTCCCAGCTGCCAAGATACACCATGGCGGCCTTGCCGGTCCTAAAGTAGTCGTGATGGCTCATTTCCGTCAGCTGCTCCTGGGTGGGGGATACCTTGTACTTCTTTTGCAGGTCCAGCCAGAACTGCACGCCCTGCACGGTGGCGGGATCGTTGTAGCCGGATACCTTCTCGCCAAAGCGCACCGTGTGGCCGCCGGCCTGGTAAATGGGGAGCAGGTATCCGCTCTGGTCTTCGCCGGCAGAGGCGGCAAAGCCGTACACATCGCCCTGGGTCAGCTTGGTGGCAGCTTCCACCAGCTTATCCCAGTTCCAGGTATCGTCGGGATAGGCAACACCGGCCTTGTCAAACAGGTCCTTGTTGTATACAAGCGCGATGGTGTCAAAGTCCTTGGGCACGCCCAGCTGCTTGCCATCCCACTGGAAGACCTGGCTGATGCCCTCGGGGAAGTTGGCCTTGTCATATAAGCCGGTGCAATCCATCAGCAGACCCTTTTTGGCGAAGTCCACAAAGTTGTTGGAATGCATCCAGAACACGTCGGGCATGCCGCCCTCCGCCGCCGCGCCAAGCACCTGCCAGTACTCGCTCCAGGACGTGACGCTCAAGGATATGGATACGCCGGGGTGCTGGGCGACATACGCGTCCACCAGTGCCTGCATGCCATCCTGCTGGTTTGCATCCCAGAAAGCAAAGGTGATTTCACCCTTGAGATCTTCCGCCATGGCGGGAACCGCCGCCAGGGTGGCGATGAGCATGCAAACGCACGCTAACGCCAGTATTCGGGTAAACCTTTTCATGAAAAAGACCCTCCTATGCTGTTTTCTCACGGCCGAAATTGGGCCCGCGAAGTTGCTTTCAGTATATTTTTTTCATCCACCAGCCACAAGAAAGACGGTTATGCAAATGTGTTTCTGTATTACTGCCTTTGGGGGAGGCGCCGGAATTGGGGGAGCACGCGGTGGAATATGGCACAATATTCTGCCACTTTATTCCTGAAACGAAAAGGCCGTCCCCGAAAAGGAGACGGCGGCAGAGTGTTATGTATTATGCTGAAGCCGCTTGTTCGAAATTTACCGAAAGGCCTTTGTCAATTCCTCCGTGACATCCCAAAGCTTTTGTGCAAGCTTGGGGTCCTCCGCCCATTTACCAGGCTTTGCAATTTTGCAGTTGGCGAAGTATGCACCTGTTATGTTTTTTAGAGCATCGTTGGTAGACACATAGATCGCCGTCGCCGCTCCTTTTTCCGGCGTACGCACCATAAAGCCCAGCAGCTTCCCGGCCGCCCTGCGCAAAGCGAAATTCCCATCCTTTCCGCTAGCGCGTCTTGCACCGATGTTGGTGACAACAGCGCCGGGATGCACGCAATTGACGGTGATTCCCGTACCGGCAAGCCTTTTTGCCAGCTCTTTGGTAAACAAGAGGTTGCACAGCTTGGCCCTGCTGTAGGCGCGGACAACGGAATAGTGCGATTTCATGTCCAGATCGCCAAAATCAATCCTGCCAACCTTGTGAGCGACAGAACCTACCATAACGATTCGCGAAGATGGGCCCATGCATGATAACAACGACATGGTCAGCAAAAAGTGCCCCACATGGCAAATACCAAAGTGCAGTTCAAGGCCATCCTTTGTCTCCTGACGTTCAAAGCTGAGTACCCCCGCGTTATTGATCAGCACATCAAGAACAGGATGCTTTTCTTTAAAGGCCACGCAAAACCTCTGAATGTCTGCCATGTCTGAAAGGTCGCACAACACCAGCGATACATCCTGGCTGCCGCTTTGCTCCTTGACTTCCTGCAAGGCCTTTTCGCCGCGCTGCGGACTGCGGCATAACATGATCACCGACATGCCAGCTTTGGCCAGCGCAATAGCCGCGGCCTTTCCCATTCCCGCATTTGCCCCTGTAATCAGTACAGTTTTTTTATCTATCAAAATATTTGCATTCCATTCTGATGTTATGAGACATTCCTGGCTTGTCTTGGCAATGCCCGCAAGCATGATGATAACGTTGGAAAGAAGCAGCGAGAGAACACTAAATAATGGCAACATTCCTTTTCGACATGCAATGTTACGGCTCCCCAATAGCTGACCTTAGGCTGCTGTTGACCTGATCGGCATCTTTTAGCGCTTGCTCCACGGTCTTTGTACCAGCCAGCACTTCCTGCAGCGCCTTGCCATAAGCCTCCACCACCGGGTTTCCGTAGGACCAGGCGGTGGTCCACGGCGCGTATACGTGGCCTTTTTCAATGGCGCCAGCGCAGCCGTCGAACACGGGACCCAAGTCCGTATCCACACCGCTGACATACGACAAACCCTTGCTGTCGTGAATCAATGCCTCTTGCGCCTCCTTTGTTGCGGTGGCGGCCAGCACCGATATCGCGGCCTGCTTGTTTCTGGCATTGGCATTGACCGCTAAAGCGGAACCAGGGCCGCCCACCAGCCAGCCCGCGTCCTCCCCGCTGCCCGGTATGGGGAACATGCCAAGGCGGATATTGGGGTTAATGCGCAGGATTTCGTTCAGTGACCAGGGGCCGCTTTGCCACATGGCGGCCTTGCCCAGGGCGAATTCCTCCATGGCCTGCTCATAGCTGTAGCTGAGCATATCAGGCGTCAGGCAGCCCTCGCTGATCATTTGGGACCAGAGGGTCACGGCTGGCAGCCAATGATCGGCAAGATTTGCCTCCCCCTTGTCAAAGGCCGCGTCAAAGCCCGCGTTTTCAGGCTTTGCATAAAATTCGCTGTTGACCAAGGCAATGCTCTGCTTCATCAGCGGCTCCCAGGATTGGGCGCCCATGATCTGCGCCTTTACTCCCAAGGAATTCAGCGTTTTGTGCAGGCTCAAAAACTCCTCAAAATTCCGGGGCGGGGTCAGCCCATGCTTTTCAAAGATGTCCTTGTTGTAGTACATACCCTCGAACCAGGATTGCAGTGGCACCGCGTACACCCTTCCACCCACGGAATAAGGGGCGGTGCCCTCCTTTTTGAACAAGGATACAAAGTCCTGGTCGGTTAAGTCCAAAAGCCTGCCTGTGCTGGCCAGCAGCCTGGTTTCGCCGCCGACCTCTATGATGTCCGGCCCCGCGCCGGATAAAAGCTCCCGGCTTAAGGTGCTGCTATAGTAATCCAGGGGGATGGCGTCGTAGGTGAGTTGTATGCCGGGCAGCTTTTCCTTCAAAAAGGAAAGGTAGGTAACGCGCACGCTTTCGCTGTTGTAGGCCAGCATGCGTAGCGGCACGGCAGCTTCGCTTGTGACAAAAGGCGCTGGAGCCGTGCTTTGTATTGCAGGCGACGAGCACCCGGCCAGGAGGATGGCCGCCGCCAGCGGGAGCAGGTGCTTTAAAAATCGCTTCACAGGTTTTCCCTCCCTTCCCGGCTCGCAGCCCTATATTCATTGGGCGTTTGATTCTGCAGCTTTTTAAACAGCTTTGAAAAGTAGCTGGGATTATCGTATCCCACCGAATAGGCGATCTCATGGCTGCGAAGATCGGTATCACGCAAAAGCTCCCTGGCCTTGCCCATACGTATGGTCGTTAAATACGCCCACAGGCTTATGCCTGTATCCCGCTTAAACAGGGAGGAAAAGTAATTCCGGCTGACACTTAAATGGGTACAAATTTCCTCCAGCGATATGTTCCTAGCGTAATGCTTGTTCAAAAAAGCGATGCTGCTTTCCACCAGGCGGCTGTACCGGCCTTTTTCCCCTTTCTCCACCTTGCATACGGCGGAAAACAGGCCGGTCATAAAGGCAAGCAGCGCATCCATCGATTCGTTAGCCGCCACCTGCTGGTAGGTGATGTCCTTTAGGGGAGCATAATCCGAGGCGCTTTCGCCGGATATAAGCAGGCTCTTGGCCTTAAGTACCGCTTCAAAGCAAAAGTCGTACACCCGGCCTAGTTCCTTGGGCCCTAAGCGCACCGCCTCGTCCAGCACCTCGCGTAAAATGCGCGACGCCTCGCCTGCGTTACGTTGGGCCAGCGACAGCTCCAGGTCCTTTAAGTGCTCAGCAAAGCTTAATTGTTCGACCTCGTCTTCGCTGCAATTCAGGCCCAAAGCCAGCACGTCGGTTCTTTTGATAAACTGGCCGTATTTGGCAAGCTTCACCGTTTGCGCATACAGCGCGGGCAATTCTTCACCCGCGTGTGCGGCGCGGCTGATGCAGACCATGGCGGTTAAATTCAGCTCGCTTTTTAGAAACCGCAGAATTTCCTGGGCCGTGCTTTGCAGAACGCTCATGTCCCCTGCGGCCATCAAGATCGTCCAGGAATAGTTGTCCAAATCAAAGACCATGCCACGGCCGCTCTTTTGAACAATCTCCTCCATGGCCTCCTGTATATAGCCCATCTGGTCGGCGGCTACGCTTTTGACCCCCGTATATTCGTTGATGGTCTCATGCCGAAGCTTTACATCCATCAGCGCCAGGGGCGGCGCGCCCATTTCCGTAAGCAGCGCCAGGGCCTGGGCGGAGCGGAAGCCTGTTTTCATGTATTCCCGAAGCAGCTGCTTTTTTTTCATGGCCTGACTCTTGTCCACCAGCCGGCGGGAGATATCGCGGCTGGCAATCTTGCTGACGATCGCTTGCAGCGCCTTCTCCAACTCGGTTTCATCAATGGGTTTGAGCAGATAATTGGCGCAGCCTAAGGATATGGCTTCCTTCACATAGCTAAAGTCGGCATAAGCGCTGATGAGCAGTATCTCCGCCTGGTCGTTTATCTCCCGCACCTTCTTGATAAACTCCAGGCCGTTCAGTCTTGGCATGCGGATGTCGGTAATGATCAGCCCGGGTGTAAGCAGCCTGTACTTTTCCAAGGCCTCTACACCGTCTGTGGCGGTATCCGCGATTTCTATGCCATAGCGGCCCCAGTCGATGATGCCCTTCATCATCTGCAGGGACAGCCGTTCATCGTCCACCAGCAGTGCCTTTAGCATGCAGGCTCCTCCTTTTGGCGTTTTACGGTGAGGATGACGCTTGTCTGCATCTCCGGTTTGGAAAGAATGGTGATGCCGCAGCCGGCCCCGTAGATGCTGACAAGGCGGCGGTGCACGTTCATGATGCCGATATGGCTTTCACTTGGGCCGTCATTGCCGCCTGACAGCGTTTGCTGTATTTTTGCAAGCTTTTCCTGGTCAAAACCTACGCCGCTGTCCACGATGATGATGTGCACATCCTCCCCCTCCGCCTGTGCGCACAGGTGGATGTGGCCGGACTTGGCGCTTAGAAAGCCATGCTCGATGGCGTTTTCCACAATGGGCTGTATGATCAGCTTGGGTACTAAAACGGCCTGTATCTCCTCCGGGCAGTCGATGGTGTAGCTGATCTGCGGGTAGCGTATCTTTTGCAGCAGGATATAGCTTTCGATGTAGTCAAGCTCCCTGTCAAGGGGCACCATGTCCAGAGGGTTGTACACGCTGTAGGACAGAATCTTGCCCAGCAGCGTCGTGATTCTGGAGATCGCGGCTGAATCGCCGGTCATGGCCAGGGCTTTGATGGACTGCAGCGTGTTATTGAAGAAATGGGGGTTGATTTGATGCTGGAGTACCTTGAACTGCTCCCTGGATAATAGCGCCTGGTTTTGAAGGCTCTCCCGGCTCAACCTGTCGATGCTCTCCAGCATGTTGTGAGCCGTATCGGCCAGCAAGCCGATTTCCTTGCTGCGAGTAGGCATAAAGACCACGTTTGTCTTCCCTGCGGCGATATCGTTAAAGCGGCCCACCAATTGGTTCAGCGACCTCAACAGGGATTTTGCGATGAGCAGCGACAGCCCGGCGATGAGGGCGACGGAAAGTGCGATCATCAGCGCGGAAAACAGTGTGCTGGCATTGCGCAGCGTTTCGATTTCCGTAATGGGTAGAAAGCCGTAAATCATCCAGCCGGATACCTTTGATTGCGCCTGAGCCACCAGATACGATTCTCCAGTGAAGCCTTTGCGCATCAGCGCGAAGCTGCCCGTGCCGGCGCTTTTTTGCGAATCGAACGCCGCTTGCTGGGTAAAAGATAAAATTCCTTCCGGAAAGGAAATGGCCTCGCTGCCCTGATAGATGGCAAACTGCACGCCCCGGCCCATCTGCGCCCCGGTTAAGATAGGCGCCAGCTTGATATCCAGCATCAGGTAGGCTGCCTGTGTTGCCACATATTGCGAGGTGTTGATGATGGGTGTGATGATGGAAACAGTTTGGCTGCCGCCGCCCGATATCAGGTAAGGCGTGGTATGCAGGCCGGTGAAGTGGGAGGTATATCCGCCCTCCATCACAACCTGGGAAAACCACGGCTCTTTACTAAAATCAAAATCTCGCTTGGGGGAACGGCCATAGGCGTACAGGCACTTAAAGTCGCTGCCGATGAGCAGGGTGGTATCCACATTGCCCAGCACATCCACCTGCTTGATCTTGTCCAGAATGTTCCGCTGGCGGGTAAGCTCCTTTCCGTAATCGAGGGCTTCGCCCTTCGCCCGCGCGCTCACCGCTTCTAAAATATCCGGATCGTTGGCGAAGATGCGCGATATGTCCTTGAGCTGGGAAAAGTAATGGTCGGTGTTTAGTATGTGGGATTCCACGATCTGCCGGCAGTAATCGTAGCTTTGCTCCCGAAAGCTCTCGGTGTTGTAATGGAGGATGATGCTTCCAAAGGCGCTGAACAAAAGCGAAAACGCAATCGAAAAAGTTAAGATCATCTGCCGCAATAGGGATGCCTTGCGTTTCATGTTCTATTCCGCCTCTTCATGTACCTTGTTGCTGCATCATATCATGTTTTGTATATAGATTCAACCCTGCTCGAAATGTCGAATTGCGGCGCAATAATCCTCTTGACATTATCCCTATTATTACTTATAATTCCTTTTGTGAGTAATTATAAGGATGAATAAAAGGAGTGAAACGATGTGAAAGTCAGCGTATTCAAGACTGAAGCGGGGCGGGATAAGGTTCGTGCCTATTACAACGGGGTGCTAAACCAGTTCCCTTTCGGGCAAAGGTATGTCGGCACATCCTATGGACAAACGTTCCTGCTGACGGCAGGCCTTAAGCAGAATCCCCCATTGATCCTGCTGCACGGCTCCTGCAGCAACAGCGCGTTCTGGTTTCCCGAAATCATGGCGCTGTCCAGGGATTATATGGTGTACGCGGTGGATATCCTGGGCGAAGCCGGCAACAGTGAAGAATACAGGCCCGATCTTCACACGAATGCATTCGCACTCTGGATGAGGGAGGTGTTAATGGCATTGGGCCTTGAACGCGCCGTATTCATCGGCAACTCCCTGGGCGGCTGGATGGCACTCAAATTCGCCACAGCGTATCCGGAATGCGTATCAAGCCTCATACTGATAGCGTCCGCCGGCCTTGCGCAAATCCGTCCGCAATTTTTGAGTAATGTAAAAAAAACGCGGCAGGAGGATGGAACTGTGCCGGTGGGTTCCGGCATTATTGGGGAGCAAAGCATCCCCAAGGAAGTGCTGGATTTTATGAATCTGATCTTGGAAAATTACGACCCGATCCAGGAGTTGCCTGTATTTGAGGACGCACCATTGCAAAAGCTTGACATGCCGGTTCTTTTTATGGATGGGGAGGATGATGTCATCATTGATGCGGCCGAATCGGCGCAAAGGCTGTCACGCCTGGTGCCATCGGCTGAAATTCATGTGCTCAGGAACTGTGGGCATGTAGTGATGAATTCCATTGAATATATTCTTCCGTTCCTGAAGAAGGCTCCCCTTGTGTAAAGATCAGGGCATGAATCCTGAAAGAAAGAAAATAGAAGACAGCCCCGACCTGTAAAGATCGGGGCTCAGACCGTCAATAAACCTCGGGAGGCATCGGAGGGCCGTTCCCCATCTGGCTCAATCGGCGCACTGCTCACTGCCGTTCGCATTGCTTGTTTCGCCAGCCTCCTCCACCTCTCCCATTTCCGCCACTGGCGGGGTCGAGGCTACGGAGCCCTTCGATTCTAGATCGCAAACCAGCGACATGTGCGGTGGTTTGCGTAGGAATTTCGTAGAAATTCTTTCCTTGCCCGAGCAAATGGCCGCAAAATGGCATAGCCATTTTGCAGTGCAGCGAGGGAAAAGCTCAACAAAGTGGCATAGCCACTTTGTTGATACGCTGAGCCCCGACCTGTACAGATCGGGGCTGATCTTTGTATTAACGCATTAAACAGAAAATTGCAGGAATGATCAGGCAGGAAGCTTACTGCTCCCGCTTGCCGGCATAAGCGGCGATCAGCGCCAGCGCCAGCACGGCGCCCTTTACGGCCGGCAGCATATAGTAGGGAACTGCGCAGATGGTCAGGCCGTTTTCCAGCGTAGAGACAAGCATCGCGCCTACCAGCGTGCCAAGGGCGTTGGGCTTTTCCGCACCGCCCACGGAGCGGCCGACGAACACGGCTGCCAGGGACTGCATCAGGAAATTATCGGCACCCATCACCTGCGCGGAGCTCCCGCGGGAGGCCACCAGGATGCCGCCGATGGCAATAAACACAGCGGTAATCATGCCCGCCAGATACCGGTAGCCCTTCACGTTAATGCCGGAGAGCTTCGCGGCCTGCCGGTTGCCGCCCATGGCGTAGATAAAACGGCCGTGCTTGGTGTATTCCAGGAAAATGTAGGCCGCAAGCACGCAGGCCAGCATGATGATAATGATCCACGGCGCGCGGCCGAGGGCGGAGAAGGAATCCTCCAGCGCGGTACGCATGGGCGAAGCGCCATTAGGCAGCCTCATACCGGTAGAAACGGCGCCGCCGCCGATGTACCACTGGCCCAGGCCCTGGTGCACGAACATCAGCGCGCAGGTGGCCAGCATATCCGGAATCTTGCAGACAAGGATCAGGAACATCGTAAGCTGGTACATGATCATCGTCACCACGATGGTCACAGCGATGCATGTCCACAGGGGCAGGCCGTACCACAGGTAGGTGCTGACAAACACGTAGGAGGCGCAGCTGGCCAGCGTGCAGGCCGACATGTCAAAGCCGTCCGGGGCCATGGTCACCGTCGCCGCGATGCCGAAAACCGTGGTGATGGACATGGCGCGCAGTATGTTGATCATGTTGTTTTCGGACATGAAGCTACTGCCCTTGATCAATGTGAAAATGATAAAGCATAGGGCCAGTGTGATGATGGCCGCCCAGTCCAGCAGGAACCGGAACACCTTTTTGCTGTTCCCCGTCCCCAGCGTGGTATTTTTCAACGAAACTTGCATGGCGGATCTCCTCCCGTTGTTTCATTCTCTATCCTGGAATCAGGCGTACTTGGTTTCACTGCCGACTGCGTAGTGCATGATCTCATCTTCACTCGTTTTCGTCGTTTCCAGTTCGGCCATCGTGTGCCCGTCATACAAAACATAAATGCGGTCCGTGATGGAAAGGAGCTCCGCGTTTTCGCAGGAAGCGTATATGACGCTGCCGCCCTGCTTGATGATATCGTTGATCAAACGGAAGATATCCTGCTTGGCGCCGACGTCCACACCCTTGGTAGGTTCATCAAAGATGTATACGTCGCAGTCCGCCGCCAGCCATTTTCCCACGACCACCTTCTGCTGGTTGCCGCCGGAAAGGTTTTTGACGTACTGCCGGATGGAAGGCGTAACGATGCCCAGGTTCTTCACATAGTCCCGGGCGTTTGCGTCCGCCTTCCTTTTGTTGATGAAGGATAAGGTGCAGAATTTTTTCAGGCACGCGGCGGAAAGGTTGAAAGTGACGTTTTCATTGACCAAAACGCCTTCCTTACGCCTCTCCTCCGGCACCAGGGCGATCCTGTTCTTCACCGCGTGGGTGGGAATGTCAATTCTCAGTTTCTTTCCGTTGAGAAGGACGGTTCCGGCGGTCTTTTTGTACGCACCAAAAATGGTCTTGCACAGCTCCGACTTGCCTGCGCCGACAAGGCCGGCGATACCGACAATCTCGCCCTTTCGTACAAAGATGGAAACGTCGTCCACCTTGCCCTCCGCGCCGGACAGGTGGTCCACTTCCAGAACCTTTTCGCCGACCGGCACCTTCTCCTTGGTGAAAATTTCCTCAAAAGTGCGGCCCAGCATCTTTTCGACGATTTCCTTGGTGGTGGTGGCCTTGGTGATGGGGGTGGTATCCACTATCTCACCGTTGCGCATGACGGTGTATTTTTCACAAATCTGTATGACTTCATTGATTCGGTGGGAGATGAAAATGATGGAGATATTTTCATTCTCCTGTAAATGCTTCACCAAACGGAACAGTTCCGCTGTCTCGGTATCGCTCAGCGGTGCGGTTGGCTCATCCAGAATGAGAAAGCTGCATTTTGCAGCGATGGCCTTGGCAATCAGTACCATCTGCTTCTGGGCCAGAGTCAGGTTTTGAACAAGCTTTCGTACGTTTACGTTGATGTGCAGGCGTTCCAGAATCTCGCGCGCCTGCCGGCGTGTGCGGCTCCAATGGATCAAAGGGTCGCGGGAATCCATGACCATGTTGTTGAGCATGACATTCTCGGCCACGGAAAGCGTAGGGACAAGCGCCGTGTCCACCTCCTGGTACACGATCTGGATGCCATACTTTTGGGCGGCCATGGTGGTGCGAAGGTCGATCACCTTGTCGTTCAGGTATACTTCGCCGGTGTATTCGGGGTTTGCGCCGGCAAGTATCTTCATCAGGGTGGATTTCCCAGCTCCGTTGGCGCCGACAACCGCTCGGATCTCCCCGGTGCTGATCTGAAAATTCACGTCCGTCAGCGCTTTTACGCCGGGAAATTCTATGGAGACATTCCTTGTACCAAGCGTAAGCTTATCCATGGATTTCCCTCTCCTCTGCCTGGGTTAGGCTCCTTTAAGAAGGGAAGCGCCGGAGCAAAGGCTCCGACGCCCCCTGTCAAAAACATTGCTCAGTTGAAGCTATAGGCACTTTGGATTAGTGGATCAGCTCGGCGGGCATCCAGTCGGCAACGGACAGATAAGAGAGGTTGCCGTAGGTGTCGGGCGCCACGGCGCCAAGGTTTTCCACGGTGGAATCGGCCTTCAGGCTGGTGGCCAGGATGGCGGAGCCGGGCACTTCTACAACGTCCACACCGTAAGCGCCGGTGGCGGGGTCATAGATCTTGTCATACTGGTTGGCCAGTTCCAGCAGCAGCAACCGCATGGCGATTTCGCCGTTCAGGGTCCAGTCGGTGGTGCCGGCGGCGGTCCATATGTCGGGGCGGGTCATCATGTTGGTGATGTCCACGGGGTCGATGTCCACAGAAGCCATGGGCAGCACGGCGCCGACTTTGCCGTTGAAGTTGTCGTTCTCCAGAATCGCGTTGTACACGCCCTGGCCGTACGCATCGTAGTACACGACGATGCCATCGACGTCAGCGCGGTTTACGCTCTGCAGATAAGCGGCGGAAACGGCGTTGGCGGAGTCAACGGTATCCTGCAGGGGCTGAATTTCGCCAACGGTCTTGATCTTGCCGGCAGCTTCGTATTCCTGCCAGCCGACTTCGCGGCGGTCAAAGGGGCTGATGTAGTTCGGGCCGCGCCATACTTTGATCAAGCGCACGCCTTCGCCATACTTCTCGATGAAGCTGTCGAGCAGAACGGTCACAAGGCTCTTGTCCTGCTGGAACAACTGGGTGACGCCGGGCAGCTTCTGATACTGGCCGTCGGCATAGAACTGGGTGTCGAAGCACACCAGCTTCAGGTTGGGGTACTGCTCCATGATGCCCTTCAGGAATACATAGGAGCCGTCCTTGTTGCCGTGGCTGACGATCAGCCCGTCATAACCGGCGGCGGCGCAGCTGGAAATGGTTTCCTGCCACTTGGTGATGTCGTTGTCGCAGAAGAAGAAGTCGAACTGCACGCCCAGCTTGGCGGCCAGGTCAGCACAGGAATCCTTCCACATCTGGAAGATGGTGGCGGAGGGCAGCTGCATAATGTAAGCAACCTTCTTGCCGGAGACGGGATTGGTGGTTTCGCCAAGAGCTGTGGTGGCCAATGCAAACACCATCAGGAGCGCCAGGGCCAAGGAGACAATCTTTTTCATGGTAAACCTCCTTATAAAATTTTCGGGATTTCAGTAACGTTCACCCCGTATTAAGGTCAGTATAGCATCATTCTCGAATAAAGGCAAGTGATTGTTCAACATTTTTTAGTAACTTTTTAAAAGAAAGATAAGTTGGCAAAATATAATATATTGATAGTTTTATTCTGGAATTTATATAAATATGCTTAATTCAGATGGCGTAAAACCTGTTGATATCGAAAGAATCTGTTGACAACGATATGTAATCCATCTATAATGTGAACTGAAAAGATAAACGCGTAAACCACTGAACACAACTAAACAGGCGCACAATGCTTGTACAAAAACGGAAAGTGCGTAGGTGATAAGTATGCCTAACAACCGCAGGTATCCGACAGACAGTGAAGCGAAGAAGCTGATTGTGGAGATCGGCAAACGCATGTATCAAAAAAACTTCGTGGCCGCCAACGATGGCAACATCAGCTGCAAGGTGGATGACGACATCATCTGGACAACGCCCACCGGCGTTTCGAAGGGCTTTATGAGCGAGGATCAGATGGTGAAAATGCGTTTGGATGGCACGGTGCTCTCCCAGGGCGAGCGCGGCCCCTCCAGCGAAGTCAAGATGCACCTGCGCATATATAATGAAAATCCTGAGGCAATGGGCGTATGCCATGCCCATCCGCCCATCAGCACTTCCTTTGCCATCGCGGGCATCAGCCTCGATCAGGCGATTTATCCTGAAGCGCTGGTGAACCTGGGCACCGTGCCCTGCGTGCATTATGAGGCCCCCGGTTCGCAAGGCATTCCCGATTCCATCGCGCCGTATGCGAAGGATTACAACGCGCTATTGCTGGCCAACCATGGCGCAGTGGCCTGGGGCCCATCGCTTCTGGACGCGTGGTACCGTTTGGAATCCACCGAACACTACGCCATGGTCATCATGTACACCGGCAATATAATAGGTAAGGCGAATGTGTTAAGCTGTGAACAGGTAAACGAATTGATCGAGATCCGTTCAAAGCTCGGCATCACCTCCGGCGGCATTCCGCCCTGCTCCGCCCGCCCCACCAATACACAAGACGTAATAGCCGGGCATTCTCCGGCCGGCACCTCGCCGCTGGTGGACAAAAGCTGCGGCTGTGCAGTGAACCAGCAGCAAAGCGAGATCGATGTGCAGGCCATCACACAGGCCGTGCTCAACCGCCTGAAAAGCCTGAACAGGTAAACGAAATCCCGCGGGAGGAAAGCGATGAAAGCAATTGTGCTGGGCGGTGTCGCCGCCGGGATGAGCGCCGCTTCCAAGCTGAAAAGGGAGCGGCCGGACGCGGAGGTTGCCGTTTACGAACGGGGCAGCTTCCTGTCCTATGGCGCGTGCGGCCTGCCGTATTACATCGGCGGGTTCAACAGCGATGCAGGCAAGCTGATCGCAAGAACCCGCGAGCAGTACGACAAGATGGGCATAAGCACCCATTTGCGGCATGAGGCTCTTCGTGTGGACCCCGTGAAAAAGCAGGTGGAAATAAAAAACCACGACACAGGCGAAACCCTTCTGGACAGTTATGATGTGCTGATGATCGCCGTAGGCTGCCAAAGCGTTATGCCCAGGGTGGAAGGCGCGAATCTCCCCTCCGTGTTTTATGTCAAAACCATGGAGGACGGCCTCCTGTTTGAAAAGATCGCCCGCTTGCAGGGTGTGAACGAGGTGGTGATCGTCGGCGGCGGATATATCGGCGTGGAAATGGCCGAGGCGATGCTGCATTTAAACAAGAAGGTTACCATCGTCGAAGCGTCAGAAAGGCTGCTTACTCCCTTTGAACCCGAATTTTCGGAGATAGCCGCCCAGGAACTGGAACGCAAGGGCGTTACACTAAAGCTCAAGGAGCGCGTCACCTCTTTTGCTGAGGAAACGGACTACCGGGTGGTGCATACCGATCGCGGCCAGTACCGCGCAGATGTTATCCTGGTTGCCATCGGTGTGGTACCGGCAACGGCATTCCTCAAGGATACCGGCATCGATATGGCCCGAAACGGCGCGCTGATCGTCGACCGGGAGCAGCGCACCAGCCTTCCGGATGTTTTTTCTGCGGGAGATTGCGCGGTCTGCTATCACCGGGTTGCGCAGGAGAACTATTTCCTGCCCTTGGGCACCGTGGCCAACAAGTGCGGGCGCATTGCCGGGGCCAACATGGCCGGCGCTCACGAAAAGTTTGAAGGTGCTTTGGGCACGGCAGCCATCAAGGTGTGCGATCTGGAAATGGCGCGTACAGGGCTTACGGAGGAAGATGCCAAGCGCAAGGGCATTGATTACGATATGAAGCTTGTGGTGGCCAGCGATCATCCGGCCTACTATCCCAATCCTACGAAGCTTACCATCAAGCTTTTGTACGAAAAGCGGACGCTGCGGCTGCTGGGCGCAAACATCGCGGGGGTGAAAAACGCGGTGCTGCGGGGCGACATATTTGCCGCGGCCATCCACGCAGGCATGACCACAGACGATTTGGGGATGGTGGACCTGGCCTATGCGCCGCCCTTTGCCACCGTGTGGGACGCGGTGAACATTGCCGCCAATGCTGCCAAGTAAATCCTTATAGCACGGGATGACCGCAAAATTTTCAGCGAATCGAGGTGACTCCATGAGCAAGCTGACCAACTTATCCCAGGCGATAAGCACAATCCCCGACGGGGCGCTGTTGGGCCTTGGCGGAAATGCACTGAACCGGGCGCCGATGGCAGCGGTCATGGAGCTTGCCCGGCAGAAGAAGCGCGGCCTTCGGCTTGTAAAAACCGCAGGGGGCATGGATGTCGACCTGCTTTGCCTCGCAGGCTGCGCGAAAAGTGTGGATGCCGGCTTTATCAGCTTTGAGACAGAGTATTCCCTTTGCCAGCACTACCGTAAAGCCGTGCAGGAAGGCACGGTCAAGGCCAACGAGCACGCCTGCTATACGGTGATCTGCGCGCTTAGGGCCGCCAGCTACGGCATACCTTTCATGCCGGTGCGCGGGCTGCAAATCAGCGACCTTGTCGCGGCAAACGATTATTTCGCGCAAGTGGCCGATCCCTTTACCGGCGAAACATTAAACGCCGTGAGGGCCATCCGGCCGGATGTGAGCATCGTGCACGCTCAAATCGCCGACGCCCTGGGCAATGCCCTCATCGAAGGTCCGAAGTATGAGGATGTGCTCCTGTCCCGTGCCTCGAAAACAGTTATCGTAACTGCCGAGCGCATCGTGGCGGAGGATTACTTTGTACAGTCGGGCACAAAGGCAAACATCCCGCATTTTCTGGTGAGCGCTGTTGCGCACGTGCCGCGTGGCGCAGCGCCAGGTGCATGCCATGGCGGTTACAGCGTAAGGGGCGAGGACATCCGTTCCTACCTGAACCTGCAAGATGCCGGGGAACTTGATGCCTTTATGCAAAGGAGGCTGTGACTTGACAAGACCCTGTGACATTATGACGGTCAGCATGGCACGCCTTATACGTGATGGGGAGACGGTTTTCCACGGTGTCAGCTCCCATATGCCCTTAATCGCTGTACTGCTGGCCAAGGCAACCCACGCCAAAAACGCGGTGCACCTGAACATTCCCGGCGGTGTAGACCCGTATGTCCCCCGCTTGCAAAGCTTTACCAGCGCCGGAAATGATTTGTGGGAGCCGGCGTGCGCGGAATTTCCCCTGCAGGAAGTTTTCGACCTGAGCATGCGGGGCGGGCTGGACGTGGCGTTTTTAAGCGGCATTCAATTCGATCATCGCGGCGGTGTCAACGCCTCGGTGATTGGGGATTACAAAAAGCCCAAGGTCCGCCTGCCGGGCGGTGCAGGTAGCGCAGTGCTCATTCCCACCGCCAAGCGCGCCATCATCTGGCGCACCAAGCATGACAAGCGAACCTTCACAGAAAAGCTTGATTTTGTGACAGCCCGCGGCAATGTCAGCGACATCGTGACCCCGCTTTGCATCTTTACCATGTATGGCGGCGAGCTGCTGCTAAAAAGTGTTCACCCAACCTCCAGCATAGAAGAGGTTGCAGAAAATACAGCATTCCCCATCCGGTACATCACGCTTGCTACCACGCAGCCCCCAACCGAAGAGGAGCTGCGAAAGCTGAAAGAAATTGACCCACATGACCTGAGAAACCTGGAGTTCAGATAGATGCAAAGGCCCAAGCTGATAGTTGAAACGATCGTTTTTCTATTATTTATAAAAGGAAGGAAGTAATGACCATGTCCCGCTTTGACACCTATTTCCTGATGAAAACGCCGGACGTGCTGGAATACACGAAGGAAAAGGGCTATATGCCCGTGGATGCGAACCTTGACGCCAAGGAAATCGGCGACGGAAACCTGAATTACGTTTACCGTGTAGTCGATACCAACACCGGAAAAAGTGTAATCGTGAAGCAGGCGGGCGTGTCTTTGCGCATCTCTGCGGAGATGAAGGTTTCCACCGACCGCAACCGTATCGAGAGTGAAATTCTGCAAATCCAAGGAAAGTACGCGCCGGGCCTGGTACCCAAGATTTTTGGATACGACACCGTGATGAGCGCCTGCGTGATGGAGGACCTGTCCGACCATGCCCTCATGCGCTATGCGCTGATGCGGCATGAAACCTTTCCGCGCTTTGCGGAGGATATCTCCACCTACATGGTCAACACCCTTTTAAAAACCACCGACGTAGCCATGGAGCACAAGGCCAAGAAGGAAATGGTCAAGCGCTTCATCAACCCCGAGCTGTGCGAAATCACCGAGGATTTGGTTTGCACCGAGCCGTACAACGACTGCAACCACCGCAACCTTGTGTTCCCAAAGAACGCCGAATTTGTGAAGCATGAGCTCTATGAGGATGAAAAGCTTCATCTGGAAATCGCCAAGATCAAGTTTGATTTCATGAACAATGCCCAGGCGCTGATCCATGGCGACCTGCATACCGGTTCCATCTTCGTAAAGCAGGACAGCACCCGGGTGTTTGACCCCGAGTTCGCTTTCTACGGCCCCATGGGCTATGATATCGGCAATGTGGTTGCCAACCTGATTTTCGCCTATGACAACGGCGTGGCCGCAGGCGAAACCGCCTTCTGTGATTGGACGCTTCAAGCCATCGAAGAAAGTCTGGACCTGTTCCGCGAAAAGTTCCTAAAGACCTTCGATGAATGCGCCACCGACCGCATGGCCAAAACACCGGGCTTTAAGGCGTGGTACCTTTCCACCATCATGGCCGATACAGCGGCCTACGCCGGCACCGAGCTCATCCGCCGCACGGTGGGTATGGCCCAGGTGAAGGACGTCACCACCATCGCCGACCCCGACAAGCGTGCCTACGCGGAGCGGCTGAACATCCTGTGCGCGAAGGATTACATTATGAACCGCACAGCCTTCCAAAAGGGCGGAGATTTCGTTGCGGCCGTGAAGAAGGCTTCCAAGAAGGCCCGGTAACATACGCAAACGGTCTGCGGCCACAAGAAAATAATACAGGCAAGGTGATTGACGATGTCCGAGAAAAACATTATGAGCTATGAAACCGTGGCGCTGGACGATAGCAAAAGCGCGCTGGTCATTATCGACCAGACCAAGCTGCCTTATGAGGTTGAAATTCTGAACCTCACCGAGCAGAAGGATATCTGGAACGCCATTTATTTATTGCAGGTGCGCGGTGCCCCCGCCATCGGCGTTGCAGCTGGTTTTGGCGTATACCTGGCCGCCAAACAGATTCAGGCAAGCAATTATGCGGATTTCTACAAGCAGTTCAAAGCTGCCAAGGAATACCTCGATTCTGCCCGTCCCACGGCTGTCAACCTCTCCTGGGCACTGAACCGCATGGAGCAGGTGGTTCTTAACAATCAAGACAAGTCCGTTGCAGAGCTCAAGGAGCTTTTGCACAAGGAATGCGTTGCCATCAAGGAAGAGGATGTGTGGATGTGCCGCCAAATAGGCGAGTACGGCCTGAGCCTGATTCAGGATGGCTATGGCATCCTCACACACTGCAACGCCGGCCAATTAGCCACCTCCAAGTACGGCACGGCGCTGGCGCCCATCCACCTGGGCCGGGAACGCGGCATGAACTTTAAGGTCTTTACAGATGAGACCCGCCCGCTTTTGCAAGGCGCGCGCCTTTCGTCCTTCGAGCTTCAGGCCGATGGCGTGGATACTACCGTGATCTGCGACAATATGGCTTCCCAGGTCATGAAAAACGGCTGGGTACAGGCCATCTTCGTCGGATGTGACCGTGTGGCTGCCAATGGCGATGCCTGCAACAAGATCGGCACCTCCGGCGTGGCGATTCTGGCCAAGTACTATGGCATCCCCTTCTATGTCTGCGGGCCGACTTCCACCATCGATATGAGCATCGAGAAGGGTGAAGACATTACCATCGAACAGCGCCCTGCCGAGGAAGTCACCGAGATGTGGTACAAAAAGCGCATGGCCCCCGAAGGCGTGAAAGTATACAACCCCGCCTTCGACTTTGCGGATAATGAGCTGATCACCGCCATCATCACCGAGTATGGCATCGCAAGGCCCCCGTACACCGAAAGCCTGAAGGAAATCTTCCGCAAAAAGCAGGAAGATCAAAAAAAGTAATATGAACGAGACAGAGCTGAGTGGAATAGTGCTCCGCATCGTGCTGACGGAGCTGGCAAAAGCAGGCGAGCGGTTCGTACCAGTGTCATCCTCCAACCGCCATGTGCATTTGAGCCAGGCGGATGTGGAGCGGCTGTTCGGCCCCGGCTATCAGCTGACCAAAATGCGCGATCTTGTGCAGCCCGGCCAGTATGCCTGCAACGAAAGCGTAACCATGGAATGCGCAAAGGGTTCCATTTCGCTTCGCGTGGTGGGACCTGCGCGTAAGGAAACGCAAATTGAGCTTGGCATAAGCGATTGCTTCAAGCTTGGGGTAAAGCCAGTGCTGCGCATGTCCGGCGAAACGGCGGGCACGCCTGGTTGCGTCCTCTCAAATGGCAGCAGGCGTATTACCATTGACCGCGGCGTCATTGTTGCGGCGCGCCATCTGCACATGTCCCCTTTGGAAGCAGCGGGATACGGGCTGAAGGATGGCGACGTGGTGGCCCTTCAAGTCGAAGGGGAGCGCGCCGCAGTGCTTGAAAACCTTGTGGTTCGCAGCGGGGAAGCACATAGCCTGGAAGCGCATATTGACAAGGATGAGGCCAATGCCTGCGGCCTTGCGGATGGAGCGCTATGCAGAATCCTGTGTGCGCCTCGAAACGTGACACCAAAACAATCCCCCCTTGCCCCCCAAGCCGCCAACCCCATGATACAGACGTATATCCCCAAGGCCTCACCGCCAGCTGCACAGCCGGCTCCAGCCATTCACACCTATGTGCCGACAAAGCCAACTGAAATCAAGACCACCATGTTGGATTTATCTTTGGAGCCCCGCCGCTTCATCTCCGAAGAGGATGTTTTGACCGCCGCCCGTGCAGGGCACAAGCTCATCCGCCACGGGAAGGATGCGATCATCACCCCGCTGGCGCGGGATGCGGCATCCGCCAAGGGAATTGAATTGATCGAACTTTCGTAAGGAGCCTGATTGTATGGCATTGACTGAAAAAGAAATCCGGCAGATTACAGACGAAATCGTGCGCAGCCTCACCGGTGCGCTGAAAACGTCCTCGCCGGCCCCCGCGCCCGCTGTGCAGGATGGCTGCACTGGCCGGTGGCTTTGTGATACCGCCGAAGAAGCTGTTTTAAATGCGAAGCGCGCCCAGGAAAAATTGGCGGATTTGACGCTGGAAAAACGCGGCGAACTCATCGAGGCCATGCGCAAGGCAGCCATCGAAAACGCGGAATACCTTGCCAAACTGGCCAATGAGGAAACGGGTTATGGCCATGTGGCGGATAAAATTCAAAAAAACCTGCTTGTCGCACGCCGCACGCCGGGCATTGAGGATCTGACCACCTACTGCAAAACCGGCGACAACGGCATGATGCTCATCGAGCAGGCGCCCTTTGGTGTCATCGGCTCCATTACGCCCTCCACCAACCCCACTTCCACGGTCATTAACAATTCCATCAGTATGATTGCCGCAGGCAATTCAGTCGTATTTAATCCGCATCCCGCGGCCAAGCGCGCCTCCCAGGAGGCGATGCGCATCCTGGTGGAAGCCATCATAAAAGCTGGCGGGCCGGCAACACTCATCACCACAGTGAAAGAGCCGACGCTGGAAAGCGGGCAGACGATTATGACCCATCCCGACATCGCCATGCTCTCCATCACGGGCGGTGAGGCGGTAGTAGCCGTCGCCATGAAGACCGGCAAAAAGGTCATCGCTGCCGGCCCAGGCAATCCGCCGGTAATTGTGGATGATACTGCCGACATCGAAAAGGCCGGCAAGGACATTGTGGATGGCTCCAGCTTTGACAACAATGTGCTGTGCATCGCGGAAAAGGAAGTCTTCGTATTTGGTAACGTGGCTGACCGCCTGATGGCCGCCATGGAGAGAAACGGTGCGTACCGTATATCCGGCGCGGACATCGACAAGATCGTCAAGACCGTATTGATTCCCAAGGACGGGAAGCACGTAATCAACCGCAAGTATGTCGGCCGCGACGCGGCGGTGATTTTGCGGGATTCCGGCGTGAGCTTTACAGGCAATCCGCGGCTTGTGATTGCCGAAGTCGACAAGAACCATCCCTTTGTGATGACGGAGATGCTTATGCCGGTACTGGCTATCGTGCGCGTTAACAACATTGACGAAGCAGTGGAAGAAGCCTTCCGCGCCGAGCAGGGCTGCAAGCATTCCGCCATGATCCATTCCACCAACGTGCACAATATGTCCAAGGCCGCCCGCAAGATGAACACCACCATTTTTGTGAAGAATGGCCCGAGCTATTCCGGCCTGGGCTTTGGCGGCGAGGGCTACACCACCATGACCATCGCCACACCCACGGGCGAGGGCGTTACCAGCGCCAGAACCTTCACACGCCTTCGCCGCTGCGTGCTCTACGGGGATTTCCGCATTAGCTAAGGAGGCTGTTATGGACGTAATTGAAGCCATCCGCAGCGCGGGCGTCGTAGGCGCGGGAGGCGCGGGCTTTCCCACCCATGTGAAGCTGGCCGTCCATGCTAGGCTTGTGATCGTGAACGGCGCAGAATGCGAGCCGCTGCTTCGGGTAGACCAGCTTGCGATGCAGTATCAGGCGGAAAAGGTCGTGCGCGGGCTGGAGCTTGCCATGGAAGCGGCGCAAACCAAAGAGGGTGTCATCGCCACCAAGGAGCATTATGAGGAAGCTGTTCATGCGCTCCGCCGGGCGATCGTCGGAAAACCGAACCTGCGCCTGCACCTGATGGAAAGCTACTACCCCTCCGGCGATGAGAAGTCCGTGATCTTTGAGGTGACGGGCAAGGCTGTGCCGACCGGCAAGCTACCCATCGACGCGGGCTGCGTGGTGATCAACGTAGGTACCGCTCTTAACATCGCGGACGCGGCGGACGGTAAGCCTATCATTGAAAAGAGCGTGACCGTATGCGGCGATGTGCCTGAACCAATGACCGTGACTGTGCCCATCGGTGTCAGCATGCGTCAGGTTCTGACACTGAGCGGGTTTACCGGCGACGAGCGGGAATACGCCCTGATCGTGGGCGGGCCGTGCATGGGAAACCTGAGTGAAAACTGGGATGAGCCGGTGACAAAGACGACCGGGGGTCTACTGATTTTGAAGCGCTCGCACCGGCAGATCACCATGCGAAATATTTCCATGGAGCAGCAGGCGCGTCTTGCCAGATCCATTTGCTGCCAGTGCAACCGCTGCACGCAGCTTTGCCCCAGGCACGCCATGGGTTTGCCGGTAGAGCCGCACAAGGCGATGCGCGCCATCTCCACAGGCAACGCGGAGCTTCTGGGCAACGCCGCAGGGGTGCTTGCCTGCTCCAGCTGCGGGTTGTGCACCAACTTTGCCTGCGAAATGGGCCTTACCCCTTCCGTGGTGATGACGATGCTCAAGCAGGAGTTATCCAAGGCTGGTATTCGCCCGACACCCGAGAGCGATATTCAACCCGAACCGTGGATCGCCCTCAAGGCTGTGCCGGTGAAGCGGCTGATTGCCCGGATGAACCTGGCAGCCTACGACCTACCCGCACCGCTTAGCAGTAAAGCAGTTTTGCCAAAGCGCGTGCAGTTGATGCTGCGGCAGCACGTGGGCAGGCCGTCAGAGCCTGTGGTGAAGGCGGGCGACAGAGTACAAAAGGGACAACTGGTCGCAAAAGTTCCGGAAAAGACGCTGGGCGCAGCACTGCATGCATCCATCAGCGGCACGGTGACAGAGGTTACCGATCAAATGATCGTCCTTGCGGGCGAATGAGCGGGAGGGAGCATCCATGACAGCTATCGGTGTGGTGGAATCAAACAGCATCCCGCTTGGGGTGCTGGCGGGGGACGCAATGGTCAAGACTGCCGCGGTGGACCTGGTAACGGCCCAAACCGCCTGCGCGGGCAAGTACATCGTAATGGTCAGCGGCGATGTCGCGGCGGTCAGGGCTTCGGTAGCTGCTGGGGTGGAAAACGCTGGTTCCGCACTGGTGGACAGCCTGATCATCCCCAATGTGGACGAGCGCGTGATTATCGCCATGGCTGGCGCGCCGGCGGTGGAAACCGCCCAGGCGGTGGGTGTGGTTGAGACATTCTCCCTGGCCAGTACCATCAGCGCTGCGGATACGGCGGTTAAAACCGCGGAAGTGGAATTGATCGAGGTCCGCTTGGGGCGCGGCATGGGCGGAAAATCATTTCTGGTGTTTACCGGCGAAGTGTCCGCAGTGGAAGCTGCTTCCAAAGCCATAGCGGCCAGTGAAGGCTCCAAGGGGCTCATAGGGTCCAGCGTTGTGATCCCGTCGCCTCATATGGATATAGTCAAAGCACTACTCTAAATTCATTATAGCAAGGAGAAATCATTATGCAGGAAGCTTTGGGAATGATCGAAACCCGGGGTCTGGTAGGCGCCATCGAAGCGGCGGACGCAATGGTCAAGGCCGCCAACGTCCATCTGCTGGGCAAGGAACATGTCGGCGGTGGTTTGGTGACCGTCATGGTTCGCGGCGATGTAGGCGCTGTGAAGGCGGCCGTGGAAGCAGGCAGCGCAGCTGCCAAGCGCGTTGGCGAACTGATCAGCGTGCATGTGATCCCCCGTCCCCACGGCGATGTGGAAGCCGTTCTGCCCACGCTCGGTGAAGATGCAGGCACTGCCGCTGCCCCCAAAACAACAAAGACGACCAAGGCGTAACCCGCCTCAAAAGGAGAATGTATCATGGAAAAGCAAGCACTCGGCATGGTTGAAACCAAGGGCCTCGTGTCATCTATTGAGGCGGCGGACGCAATGGTCAAGGCTGCCAACGTTCATCTCATCGGCAAGGTTCATGTGGGCGGCGGTTTGGTGACCGTGATGGTTCGCGGTGATGTGGGCGCAGTGAAGGCGGCGGTGGAAGCCGGCAGCGCTGCTGCCAAGCGTGTAGGCGAACTGGTCAGCGTGCATGTGATCCCCCGGCCCCACGACGATGTGGAATTGATCCTGCCCAAGCTGTAAGGAGGAGAGCCGTATGCTCAAAGGCATCTCTCCCCTGCTGTCGCCGGAGCTTTTAAAAATTCTGGCGGAAATGGGCCACGGTGACGAACTGGTGATCGGCGACGCGAACTTTCCGGCGCAGAGTATGGGTAAACAGTGTATTCGCGCAGACGGGCACGGCGGCGTGGAGCTGCTGGATGCCATCCTTCAGTTGCTGCCGTTGGACACCTTTGTGGAAGCGCCGGTAACCTTAATGCAAGTGGTTCCAGGTACCATGGCCGGCGACCCGCCCATCTGGAAGGATTTTGGGGCGGCCATCCAAAAGCACCAGCCTGATACAAAGATCGGGCAGATTGAGCGCTTTGCTTTCTATGACCGGGCGCGCAAGGCATACGCCTGTGTGGCCACCGGCGAACGCTCTTTATATGCGTGCATCATTCTAAAAAAAGGTGTACTTTAATAGCTGCTGCTCCGCCCGCATGATAGGCGGGCGGAGCAGCGGCATATCTTATGAAAACTTCTCCCGGTTGGCGTCACGTTGCCTCATCGGGATATCATGTATAGGTAACTTTGTCCATGAATCCTTATCATTCTGTTCGCAAGCAGAATGAACGAAAGGAATAGCCGCATGAAAAAGATCATCAATACCGCGGAACGTTTTATCCCTGAAATGCTGGAGGGTATCTACGCCGCTCATCCCGGCGAACTGAACTACGTAAATGACGATCTCCATTGCCTGGTGAATGCCCGCGCCCACGAGGGCAAGGTGGGCTTGGCTACCGGCGGCGGCTCCGGCCACCTGCCGCTGTTCCTGGGCTTTGTAGGCGAAGGCATGCTGGACGGCTGCGCCATCGGTGATGTGTTCCAATCCCCCAGTGCCGAGCAGATGCTGGCTGTAACAAAGCACATCGATCAGGGCAAGGGCGTTCTCTACATCTACGGCAACTATAACGGCGATATTTTCAACTTCGACAGTGCCGCCGAAATGGCAGACTTTGAAGAGAATATCCGGGTATTAAGCTGCGTTGCCGGCGAAGATGTGGCCGGCCCGGCCGCCGCGCCTGGCGAAGCCAACAAGCGCCGCGGCGTTGCGGGCATCTTCTTCGTGTTCAAGTGCGCAGGCGCCGCGGCGGCAGCCGGCCTTGACCTGGATGAAGTGAAGCGGGTAGCGGACAAAGTTTGCGCAAACGTACGCACCATGGGTGTTGCACTTTCCAGCTGCACCGTGCCGCGGGTAGGCCGCCCAAGCTTCAACATTGGTGACGATGAAATGGAAATTGGCATGGGCATCCATGGCGAGCCGGGCGTGCGCCGCGGCAAGCTGCAGCCCGCCGACGAGATCGTGGACGAAATGCTCGAACCTATCCTGAACGACATCCCTTACAGCGAGGGAGACGAGGTGGCCGTGCTGATCAACGGGCTTGGCGCGACACCGCTGGAAGAGCAGTATGTCATGTTCCGCCGCGTCAACCAGACGCTTGCGTCCCGTGGGATCAAAGTATTCCATGCCTATATCGGCGAATATGCCACCTCCATGGAAATGGCCGGCGCGTCGATTTCACTGCTCAAGGTGGACGACGAACTGAAAAAGTACCTCGCAGCACCCGCAAATACGCCATTCTTCAAACAGTTCGCGTATTAAGGAGGGTTCCTATGGCAGATTTGAAGCAACTGCTCAAAACCTGGGCAGAGCTGATGGAAGCCAACAAACAGCGGTTGATCGAGCTGGATGGCATGGTGGGTGACAGCGACTTGGGGCTTACCATGGCCGATGGATTTCGTGCCGCGTACGAGGCTGTAAAGGATAGCACCGAAACCGATGTTGGCAAGCTCGCGTACTTTGCGGGCAAGGCAATGGGTTCGAAAGTCCCCTCCACCATGGGCACGCTCATGGCCAGCGGCCTCATGAATGCAGGAAAAGAGCTGAAGGGTGTCGAATCCTTAGAAGATTCAACCTGGCCCAAGTTCTTTCAAGCGTATTACGACGGCGTTCAAAGCCGTGGAAAAGCCCAGCTTAGCGAAAAAACCTTTCTGGATGGGCTGCATCCTGCAGTCGAAGTGCTAAAAAGCAACCCGGGTGATATTGCTACAGCCGCTACGCTGGCAGCTCAAGCTGCCAACGATGCTTTTCTTGCAACCAGAGGGATGCTGGCCAAGCATGGCCGGATGGCCATCCGCGGCGAACAATCCCGGGAATACCTGGACCCTGGCGCTGCCGTGGCCGCACTGCTGATGGAAGGGTTTTCTCATACCATGACAAGATAGGACGGATACCGTTATGACGATCAGGGAAATTGCCAATCTGGCAGGGGTCTCTCCGGCAGCGGTTTCGCTGGTCATCAACAACAAAAAAGGCGTTAGCGAGGAGACCAGGCAGCGGGTGCAGGCTGTCATCGAAGAGAATAAATATATGGTCCCCGGACAAAAGCGCGTAAGCAAGCCCAAGCGTTTCCGCCTTTGTGTGGTTAAATTCCGCACCCACGGTATCGCAATCGAGGAAAACCAGGGGTTCATCGCTTCCATCATTGACCAGATTGAAAGCGAGTGCCGCCACTATGGGTACGATCTTGCCATGGTCAACTGCGATGTGGCCACAGCCGCAGAAACCCTGAAAGAAGTCATGGCCGCGCCGCCTGACGGCGTGATCCTCATGGGCACGGAGCTCAGCGAAGCTGATTACAAGCTGCTTGATCTTTTGACCGTGCCCATCGTGGTGCTGGACAACAGCATGCGCGATGTGCAGGTGGACAGCGTACTGATGGACAACGAGGCCATCAGCGCCGAGGCGGTGCGCTACCTGTACGGTCTGGGGCACCGGGACATCGGCTATATCCGCTTCAATCTTCCCATCAGCAACTGTCAGGAACGCTACCAGGGGTATCTGCGGGAAATGGAACGGCTGGGGCTTCACATTCCCAAGCCCATCAGCATTATGCCAACCTTCAGCGGCGCGTACAAGGATATGAAGCGGATGCTGGAGGAAGGCGAGTATGTCCCCCACGGTGCCTGTGTCGCGGACAATGATACCGTCGCCATCGGCGTGATGAAAGCCATCCACGAAGCTGGCTACCGCATTCCGGAAGACATCTCCATCATCGGCGTGGACGATATCCCCTTCAGCGCAATGACCACGCCGGCGCTTACCACCATGCGCATCTCCCGCTCCGCGCTGGGCACACTTGCCGTGGATACGCTGCGCAAGCGCATCAAGTACCCCAACTGGGCCAATATGCATGTGCGGCTTTCGGGTCGGCTGGTGGAGCGTGCCAGCACAATGGCCAAGCTGGAGAAATAGGCGGCCGCCGGACAGGCTGATGTCCGGATACTGATTCGCAGGGAGGGACGCCTATGCTCGTAGGCCGCGTCACAGGCAGTGTGGTCAGCACCAACAAGGTTTCCGCCCTGCAGGGTGCCAAGCTGCTCATCGTGCAGCCGGTGGAGCTGGATACCCTGAAAATGAAGGACGATTACGTAATCTGCGTGGATGATGTAGGCGCCGGCGAAGGCGATCTCGTATTTTGCGCCTACGGCAGCTCCGCCAGGCAGTCGGACACCTCCAAGACATTCGCCACGGATTACACCATTTACGGAATTCTGGACTCTATTGATATGCGCGGGGCGCGGACCTACGACAAAGCAAAGGAGGCGGATGCATGCAGCTGGCAAAAGTGATTGGTTCCATCGTGAGCACACGCAAGTCCGAGCGGCTGCAGGGCCTCAAATTGCTGGTGGCCGTGCCCATCGATATGGATACCATGCAGGAAAAGGGCGCGCCGTTTGTCACTGTGGATACCGTGGGTGCCGGCGAGGGTGAAATCGTCATGTGGGCAGGCGGCAGCTCCTCCCGCCAGACGGATCTCACTACCGGCAAGCCCGTGGACAGCTCCATCATCGGCATTGTGGATTCTGTGGACATCCTTGGCATGCGTAAGTTCGATAAGTTCAAGGCGGAAAATGATCTATGAAGCTTGCGCGCGTAACAGGCACGGTGGTATCCACCGTGAAATATGAAAAGTACAGGGGCTTGAAGCTGCTGAAAGTCCGCCACCTCGATCTAGACATGAACGAGACAGGCGAAGAGCTTGTGGCGCTGGACGCGGCCAACGCCGGCATAGGCGACACGGTGCTGGTCAACAACGACGGCGGCGCAGCGCAAATGATACTGGAGGACAAGACCCTGATTGCCAGCATCACCATCTGCGGGGTGATCGACTCGTTTACCTGCCAGGGGAAAACGACGCGCTGCCATGGGTAACGCGTACAAGGAGGCGGCGGCTTGAATATCGGGCGGGTGGTAGGCAATGTGGTATGCACGGTAAAGACGCCGACGCTGGAGGGCATGAAGCTGATGGTAGTCCGCCAGCTTGTTAACGGCGCTGAAAAAGGGCTGGTGATCGCCTGCGACGGCACCCACCAGGCCGGCATTGGCGATACGGTATACATGATCGGCCGCGCAGAAGCCGCGCTGATGCTGAGCACGAAAGAGCCTCCACCCAGCGATTTGACCATCGCGGGAATCATTGACCCGGAGACGCTGTAAGAGATTTGGCTTCCGGGTTTTTTGAACAAACAAAACAGTTCAGCCCGCTGGCAATGTGTCAGCGGGCTGAATTTATAAACAGGCCCTTATGCCATTTGTAATTCTCTCACTTCCTGGCATGCAATAAAAACAACGACGCATCCTCTTTCATGAACATTTTTTGTCCGTGATAGAATGTGCCTGCAGTGATGCTGGAGAAACCGATTTGCTCAAGCAGCTTTTTCAGCTCCGGCTGCTCAAACCCATTGTGCACCAAATCGGACACGATCCGCTGATTCTTGTCAAAGTCTACGATGATCAAATGCCCATTCGGGTTCAGTACAGTATGCAGCCGCGTAAGCAGAAGCTGGTAGTTCTTTACATGCAGTAGCACCTGGGACATGAATACATAGTCGGCCTTTACATCCGAAGGCAGCTCCACGCAAAAGTCACTGCATAAAGTTCTTGCCGTAGTGATATGGGCCTTTTCCAGCTTCCGCTGAACCTGGGTAATCATCTGCGGCGATGTATCCACAAACAGCATATCCCTGAATAAATCAATCAGCTCAAGACCGACCAAACCGGTCCCGCAGCCATAGTCCATGGCGCTCAGGGTTTTTGCGTCTTCTATTTCCGCCCGGATTCTTTGGGCAGCGATATGGGCGATATTTTTCCTTTCCTCCGTATCATACTGGGTTGCCATCTGCTCGAAAATATCCCTTGTCTGCGTATGCATCACAACCCCTTTTTTGGCTTGCCCAGCCACATGCAATCAGGATGGGCTTTCATCCAAAAGCACGCCGGATTTGGATACATCCGGCACCGTGCAGCTGGCCGCATTGAAACAGCATGGCCGTTTATCGCCCTTTTTAAGCTTGGAGCAGGCAACGGTAATTCTTTTTTGACGCGTTTCCGGGTTGTTGGTGGCGCGTATCCACCTGAGCCATTCCCATCTGGCTTTTGTAGTAATGCCATTCCATTGGCTGATAAGGCCCGCCTGGACGATGGCATCCATGATATCCTCCGGAATCTCCGGTTCTGGCCATATATCGGCTGCCTCTATGTCGAAGTCTATCATCCTGCCAACTGCCGCCCCTGCCGCTTTCATAAGCGCATCACTCATTTCGAGCCAATGGCTTCCTTTTCCGTCCGGCTCCAAAGGCGCTTGAAAGGCGGCGCCATTGATCGTCCCCTGCACCATCACCATGCCGCGGGAGGGCAGTCTTTCGCTTGCGTTTGCGGGAAGCCGAACGATCATCCGCGATCCAACCACCGACAGAACTGCTTTAAAAACGATACCCATCATATTCCTCCTTTGCTCATACAGTGCCTTCCAACAAGATACTATCACAGCCCATCAGTCAAATCAACAGGCACAAATCCTGCGCCTCCAAAACTCCCGACGGGTTGGCTAAGAAATCTATCTGCCGGTTACTTAAAAGAGAGCAGATACATCAACGCCCACATTCCCCTGGGCTTTTGTCCCGGGAGAATGTAGGCGTTCATCACTTATTGCGTTGCATCAAACCAATCCGTGCTTTTTAAGCACTTCCTCGATGATGCCGACAGCCTCATTGATAAGTTCCTCGGTGATGGTGGCCATCAGGCTCAGTCGAAGCATACATTCGTTTTCGGGTGCGGCGGGCGGAAGAACCGCGTTGACATACACGCCGGCATCGTATATCTCTTTGGCGACTGTCAGCGTGGTAATCATGTCCTTCGTGCCAATGGCGATGATGGGCGTGGGCGAATCGACGATATGAATGTTGCGCTGCGTCAGCGCACGCTTCATGTAGCGCGCCATGTCATTGAGCCGCGCCACTCTTTCGGGATGCGCTTCAATCACCTCAAGGGCCGTAAGCGCGGCGGCACAGGAGGCTGGCGGAATAGAGGCAGAAAAGATGAAGGGGCGCGACTTGTGCTTGACATAGTTCGCCACAACGCTGGAAGACGCCATGAATCCGCCCAGGCTGGCCAGGGATTTGGAGAAGGTGCTCATGATGATGTCGACCTCATCCTCCAGCCCGAAGTAAGAGCCAGTCCCCCGGCCGCCTTCGCCGATGACACCAAAGCCATGGGCGTCATCCACCAGAAGCTGCGCATTGTATTTTTTCTTGAGCTTCACGATCTCAGGCAGCTTGCAAATGTCGCCACTCATGCTGAAAACGCCGTCCGTAATGA
This sequence comes from Bacillota bacterium, assembly GCA_023436585.1. GTDB lineage: Bacteria > Bacillota > Clostridia > Christensenellales > Aristaeellaceae > JAEWAH01. The sequence continues at coordinate 258,484 of JAEZIN010000002.1, forward strand.
TCAGCTTGCCCGCTTTCTCCGGCAAATCAGCCAATGCCGCTTCCAGGTCCTCCATGTCGGAATGGCGGTAGCGCACCATCCGGCTGTAGCTTAGTTTGCAGCCATCATAAATGCTGGCATGGTTTTCCGCGTCGCAAATGGCGTAATCGGTATGCCCGCACAGCGCGCTGATGATGCCCAGATTCGTCTGAAAGCCCGTAGAAAAGGTAACGGCGGCCTCCTTGCGCACAAAGGAAGCGATTTCACTCTCCAGCTTTACGTGCAGGTCCAGCGTGCCGTTTAAAAAGCGTGAGCCGGAGCAGCCCGTACCATACTTTTCAATCGCCTCGATGGCGGCACGCTTGACTTCCTCATGGTTGGTAAGGCCCAGGTAGTTGTTGGAGCCGAGCATGATCCGGCGCTTGCCTTCCATGATGACTTCATTGTCCGGGCGGGACTGGAGCTCGTGGAAGTACGGATACAGGCCCATCTTTTTCACGACATCGACATCCTGGAAATTCTCACATTTCGTAAATACTGACATGGCTATCCCCCGCTCTCAAATAATTGCAAAACAATAAAGGTATAATAGCATAAAGCTTCGGATTTTACAAAGATACTTCCTTGCATTTGCATAGAAAGATTTGCAATTAGCCTGCATTTGATCTCTATGTCAGGACGAATGCATAAGGATATCTGGCCAATTTACGCTTCCGGTCACCGCACCGCCGCGTATCCCACAGTTCGCAAAACTTGCTGTCCCTCATCGGAAAGCAGCCAATTTGTAAGTTGTGTGGCCGGATGATCCAGGGGAAGGCCCTTTTTCAGCACCGCATAATAGGTCACGCTCAGCGGATAGGAGCCATCAAAAACCGTCTGGTATGTAGGCGCAATGCCCTCCACCGCAAGCATTCTCAGTCCCGGCTTTTTTCCCTCTTCCCAACGCTCTGCCCACTGTATGGTGGCTAAGCCTTCTTTTCCCTTGTACCCAAGCCGGGACAGCTGTTCCCAATCGCCATAGGATAGCCGCCGGCCTTCATCAATTTCACGCAAGAAAAATCCATTGAACATACTCCATGCCGTTGTTCCCATGTGGGGAGCCAGGGCGTCTATGGGTTGAGCCGACCCCCCAACCTCCTCCCAGGAGTCAACATTACCTTTATAAATCCAGCGCAGCTGGTCTAGAGTCAAGGTTCTGACCGGGTTTTCAATGCGGTCGGCAAATACCAGCGCATCCCTGGCGATGGGGATGAACTCAAAATCCTCCCAGATAGCATCCGCTTCATAAAAGGCTTCGTCAGTTTCTTCGCCAGATGGTGGCACGGTCCCCGTTCCTGTCCATTGCTCCATGATCCCATATTTGCCTGTGGTAACCAAGGCCAGGTCAATCTCGCCTTTTAAAAGACGCTCCAGGGCGTTCCCCTCCCAGCCATGGGAAACGCGACATGCGGCTTCCTCCTGGCTGATACCCATCTGCCGGGCCTGAAAAGGCACCGTAAGCCCGATGAGCTCGGCACTCCCGTCGATGCGGTTGCCGATATCCATCAGCCGCCGGCCGGTGTGCAAATCAAAAATGCCATCAAACACCGTCACAGTGTAATTGGGCGTAGGCACATCCAGCCATACATGCAGCGTCTGCCCGCGGCTCACAATAGATGGCGCAATCTGATAATAGCCAAAGCCATCCTCATCTATGGCGTCAGGTATGCGCATCTCCCGAAAGGACAATACCATCTGTGCAAGGACCTGGTTGATCTTCCTTTCCGCCTCCGGGCAGCGGCCTTCATCGATGGTGATTTGTGGCGCGAAGAACGTGAAATCCTGCCACCTTTCCGGCGTAAGCTTTACATCGATCAGACATTCGCCATAGGGGCTTGCCCAGTGGGTTAAGGGCACGCCTACAAAACAATAGTCTTCCTCCGGGCCGGCTCCAGTGTCTGTCATCGGCGTCTGCCAATAAGGATTGGCATCGGTCCACATTAGCTGCAGCATCACCGGCAGCGGGTCATCGACCTCATACACATGGGATGGGTAGACAACATTGAAGTAGGGGTAATCCCGGGCAAGTCCGGCAAAGGGGCGCTTGAACATTTCCTCGATGGGCCCGTTGTCACTCCAGTAGGTGTGATAGCACTGGTCCGGCTTTTGCGCAAGGAAAGTATTGATGTAGTCGATGTAGTTAAAGCCATCGTAGAAGATGTCCGAAAGCTGAAGCTGCCTGCCATCCGTCAAATCGATTACCGCGCATGGCGCATCGCCGTTCTCGGAACCGCGTTCGCTGCGCACGCTCAGCAGACGGCCCACGACATTTTCATCAAATTCAACCTCAGCTAGCGGATCTTTATCTTGGCGCAATTGCCAAACATCGATGGCTTCCTGCTTCCAACGGTCCACGATCTCCTGCAAGTACCGGCGTTCAGGATCATTCGGATCATCTTGTTCCCACCACTGCTCATACGTCTTGCCGCTGCCCGGCACAAGGGAGTTCCCCAGCAGCGGCTGGGTGCCGCCGGTGCCACTGGACAGATGGGTTGCCTCCTGATCGTTTTGTATATAGGCATAATTCACGGGCGGGAAAATCTTCTCTTCCCCCACCGCGTAAGATGGGACAGCCATAGCAAGTATGATCAGGCAGATGCAGCTTGCGGTTCTCCTCATGGCTTCACCTCAAGGTCCCGCAGGGGGATATACCCGGCATCCCGCACGAGCTTCTGCCCTTCGTCGGTCAACAGCCACTCCACCAGTTCGCGGTACGGGCTGTCCTTCGGTGTGTCCTTGCGCAGCACCGCGTAATAGTAGGTGTAGAAGGGATAGCTGTGATCGATGATGGTTTGGGCGGAGGGTAACACGCCGTCGACAGCCAGCAGGCGGATATTGCCGCTGCCATACATATCCGTCACGTAATAGTAGACCGAATACCCCAGGGAACGCTTGCCGTTTTCATAATTGGATACCTCGTCCACCAGCATGCCCATGGAGGTGGGCCGGTAGGCCTCCGGCGGGACCATGGGCTGTACCTTTCCCATCAGCAGCTGTTCAAAAAGCGTCTGGCTCCCCGAACGGGCCGGGCGCTGGAAGGGAATGATGGATTCATCCTCTCCGTCGACCTCTTTCCAGGAAGTGATCTTTCCCGTGTAGATGTCCAGCAGCTGCTGCTTGGTAAGGCTTGTGATGGGGTTGCGCACATTGTTCAAAAACACCAGCGCATCGTGAGCCACCGGAATGAACTCCAGCTCCACCCCGTATTCTTCCGCGCTTTGAAGCTCATATTTAGAAGGCGCTGTCACAAAGATCAGGTCCGTGCCTTCTTCATCATCTTCATAAGAACCATTCAGGAGGCTATCGTAGGCCAGTGAGGTGGTGTTATGGTGAATCAGCTGGGATGCCTGCTCCTGCGTGATGCATAAGCGCCAGACGGCAATAGCCTCTGAAAGAGGTATAGTGGCGGTGGAGCCATCAATGGCAGAATAGAAACTCTTTTCCTCTTCGCTGAGCATACCCTGCCAATCATTCTCTGCCCGCGACATAAGGCTCAGAGCGCAGATCATCATGAGGAGCAACAGGCACATCAACCGCTTCATCATTTCCATACTCCTTTTTTCAGTTGGGTTGGCTTAACCGGTCATCTCTTATTCTTTTTGTGGATTTCTTTTAAGAACGCCTGTCCATACCGTGCGGCCTTGATCTCCCCCACACCGGTTACTTGCAGGAATTCCGCCATGTTTCGGGGCTGCCTGGCGGCCATATCCGCAAGGGCGGAATTCGAAAAGATAATGTACGCCGGTACGTTTTCCGCTTGCGCAAGCTTCATGCGCAGTGCTTTTAGCGCAGCAAGCAAACCTTCGTCGGCCTGCGCCGGCAGGGCTTTGTATCCTTTTCGGGAGGAAGCGTCCTTTTCGAATTGATTTTGCTTTCGACAGGTATACAACACCCTTTCCCCATGAAAAAGCACCTGCCTTGCCCGCTCGGCCGTTCGCAGCACCGGATATTCATCATCTGTCAAAACCAGGTAACCCCCGCGTATGAGACAATCAATATAGTCTCTGATTTGGGCACGGTCCATGTCGCGCAGGATGCCATAGGTGGGCAAACTGTCAAGGCCCAGCTGAATGATCCGCTGATCTTTGCTGCCGTACAGCATGCGTACAATCAACGTCGGTCCAAGGCCGGACGTGCACTTTCGCTCTACGCGGGTAACGGAGGAGAGTATTTTTTGCGCCTCAATGGTGATGTCCTTGGTAACCGCTTCTCCGGTGCAATTCCCACAATTGCCGCAATGGGCAGCGGCGTTCTCGCCAAAGTAATTCATCAGATGGGCACGCAGACAGCCGGGGGTTTTGCAGTAGGCGGCCATCTGCTCCAATCGCTGCACATCCCTTTTTCGAACAAGCTCCCTTTCCTCCTCGGAAAGTGCCTCATTTTCCTCGGAATGACGGATGAGAAACTTTGCCGTTCGTATATCGGCGTCAGAAAAGAACAGCACGCAATGGGCCTTTTCCCCGTCACGTCCGGCGCGCCCTGCCTCCTGATAGTAACTTTCGATATTTTTCGGCATATTGTAATGCACCACAAAGCTGACGTTGGACTTGTCAATCCCCATGCCGAAGGCATTGGTGGCGACCATGACCCTCGCTCTGTCATAGTCAAAATCCTCTTGGTTTTGCTTCCGCTCCGTATCACTCAGCCCGGCGTGATACCTGGTGGCCGCAATGCCGTTTTGCCGCAGTTTATCGCAAACCGATTCCACCGTTTTTCTAGCGGCACAGTAGACAATGCCGCTTTGCCCCGGCCGTTCGGCGAGAAAGGCTTGCAAGCAGGCATCCTTGCTATGGGGACGAACCACCTCAAAAAAAAGATTGGGCCGGTCAAAACCTGTGGTGATACGCAGCGGATTTTGCAGCAGAAGAAGCCTTTCCATATCGGCTTTTACCGCCGCAGTGGCGGTGGCGGTGAAAGCGCCAACCACCGGACGCCTGGAAAGGGAATCTGCAAATTCCGCAATCTTCAAATAGCTGGGACGAAAATCCTGCCCCCACTGGGAAACACAATGAGCCTCGTCTACCGCCAAGAGCGATATTTCCGTTTCCCCGGCGAACCGGAAAAAATCCGCGGTAGCCAGCCGCTCCGGCGCCACATAGATAATTCTATAGGCGCCGTTCTTGGCACGGCGGAACACCTCGCGGTATTGCTCTGATGTGAGGGAGGAGTTGATATAGGCGGAAGAAATCCCGGCCTGGGACAGCGCTGTTACCTGATCCTTCATCAGGGAAATCAGGGGCGAAACAACCAGCGTTAGCCCGGGCAGCAGCAGCGCCGGCAGTTGATAGCAAATCGACTTTCCGGCCCCGGTGGGCATGACGCCCAGCACATCCCGGCCGGACAGCAGTGCGTCAATCACCGCCTTTTGCCCCGGCCGAAACTCACTGTGGCCAAAGTAATGCTTGAGCGGGGTAAATATATCTATGATGAACACCAACTTTATCTGAAAGTACCTGCATGAAAAGCGATATTCTTTCTTACATTTTGACCGTCACAAATTACAAAGCAAGCTGTTTCCCTTGCGGCTATAACAGACAATCCATCCTTCCTCCAGATTATACCGCAGGATTACTGAAAAATCCACATGCTCCAAAATCAGGGCTGCTGTGCATGTACTTCTTTTTGCACGCTTGGGAATTGTGTGATGATGCAAAAGCATCTATTACTGATTGATTGTCCAGAAGATTCTTTTGAATTAAACAGGGGAAAATGCAACTTACTTCGGATAAATGCAACTTACCGCGCATCTCATTGAACAACCGCAATTCATGTAATATACTGCGCCAGACAACATATTGAAGGGGAGATCATTGATGATCGGGATTATTACCTTACTGGTTGCACTCGGAGCGCAGATTGGACTTTTTGTTTATCAAATGGTGACTAAGAATCGTCAAACCAAGGTGAAGCACATGATCCGGCTCTCCGCATTTGGTTTATTTTCCCTGCTGATTGTGCTTGGAGTGTACTGGTGGGGCTTCCGCTGGATGGGCCTATTTATCCTGCTCACTGTTTGGGCCATTCTCAGTGTCATGTATTTTGTTAAGAAGACCAAGATGGAGAAGCCCTATAAAAGATCAGGCGTTATCTTCTCTTTTATCAATGGATGCTTCCTGCTAACGTTCTTAATCCTGCCCGGCATCATTTTCCCTCAGTTAAAAGCTGTTGCCCCTACTGGTGCCTTTGCTGTTGGCACAGAAAGTATTACCTATGTGGATTCGTCTCGGGTCGAAGCTTTTTCAGAAACAGGGGAGAACAGAAAGCTGACAGTTCAGTTCTGGTACCCTGATGTACAGACAGATTTGGATACATATCCGTTGGTTGTGTTCTCCCATGGATCATTTGGTTACCGCGGCAGCAACTTATCTACTTTTGAGAATCTTGCAAGCAACGGGTATGTGGTATGCAGCATTGACCATAGCTATCATGCCTTTTTCTCAAAGCATACGGATGGAAGTGTTGCGCTTGTCAATATGGATTTTCTAAATAATGCCGTAAATATCGAAAACGGCCAATATGATGAGCAAACAACCTATAACATCACCCATGAATGGTTGGATCTTCGAGCTGCTGATATGAATTTCGTACTTGCGGAAATTCTCTCAAATGCACGCGCCGAGAATCCCCAAGGTGTATACAACCTCATCAACACAGAAGAAATCGGCCTTTTCGGCCATTCACTGGGTGGTGCAACAGCGGCGAAGTTGGGCCGGGAAAGAAAGGATATCGATGCTGTCATCGTCGTCGACGGCACCATGCTGGGTGAGGAAGTAGGGTTTGAAAACGGCCATGCAGTCCTGAACAGTGATATTTATCCGGTGCCAATACTGAACCTTTATAATCAGGCGCATTATGACGATGCATCCCGCCTGGGAACGGAATATGATAATCTGGCTGCCAGTGCGAATGCGGTCGAGTCATATGATGTGGTGATTCGCGGATCAGGGCACCTAAACTTTACTGACCTGCCGCTTTTCTCCCCGACCCTGGCGCGAATGCTCGGTACAGGTGAGGCAGACAGCCGATACTGTATTGAAACAATGAACTGGGCTGTGCTAGAATTCTTTAATCATACACTTAAGGATACCGGTGATTTACACCTGAAAACGGAATATTAAGCACTGCCACGGTATTCATTCATGCAGCGCTGTCTGGGGAACCCGGCATACATAAATTGGGCGCGGTAAGGGCCATGCATAAGGCCCCCTCCGCGCCCACGATGCTGCATATAATCATCTGTTAGCGTCACCTTGGCATGATAAGATTGATGATGCCGATGAAGTAAGCTATAATGGAACGGATATAAAAACAGCTTACTTTGATGCCTGGAAGGTGACATATTGAAAATATCGGTAAAGCAGATAGACAGGAACAGGGACGAACAGGTGATTGTCCAATGTTATGAGGTTAATGATGATGTCAGAAGCATTGTGCACTTTGTAAAATCAACTGGCATCACACTCCCCGGTTACATCGAGGAACGTGCAAGCCAGATCGCTTTGCAGGACATTTTTTATGTGGAAGCGGTCGACAACAAGGTGTTTGCCTATACTGCAAAAAAGGTATATGAACTCAAGTACAAGCTGTATGAGTTTGCCACTCTATATGAAAGTAAGAAATTTTTCAGGTGCTCCAAGTCCTTTGTCATTAATCTAATGAAAATCGATCACGTTCGTCCTGCTTTTAATGGACGCTTTTCCGCAACACTGTTCAGTGGAGAAGAGGTCATCATTTCCAGGCAATATGTGCCCGAACTAAAAAAGCGATTGTTAGGTGAAAGTGCATGAGCTTCAAAAGTTTTCTGAAAAAGTGCATTGCACAATACTTTATTATCACCACCTGCATAACGGCCGCAACTGGAATCCTGGGGATGAACCTTGAGCCTGGGGCAAGATTCGGATATGAGGCGTATTTTTCTCCACTTCTTTTTGGCCTGATAAGTGTCCTTCCGTCCTTTGCCATGTATGCTCGCAAGGAATTGTCTTTTCATCAGATGCTGATACGGAAAATAATCCATGTCCTTTTGCTGGAAGCATTACTGATTGTCTTTGGGGTTACTGCCGGACTTCTTCACAACCTTACTGATTCAATATCATTTGCAATTGCTGTTTTTGCCGTATATCTTATTGCCAGTGTGATAAGCTGGCAGCTTGATCTCAAAGAAGCCGGTGAGATCAACAACACCCTAAAATCATTCCAAGGCAGAAAATGAAATAAATATGGGTAGGACTGCGGTGGTTATAATAGCTTTATAATAAGGCCATATAAAAACAAGAGCCACCTTTTCAGGGTGGCTCCGTTGTATCCGGATTTGTTCCTTGTCTAGAGAGACAATAGTTAAAGGCTATTCCAGAATAGCAGCTGAGACCAGAATAGCATTGCCTGTGTCCATGGACATGAAGTCAAAGTGCGAGATGGAGACGTTCGGGTTTGGATTCTTCCATACAAAGCAACTCAGGCCTTTGAAGCTGCCCTGTTCAACAGCGGCCTGAACATTATCCTGATCTGGCAAGAAGAACGGCTGGCGATAGACCAGCATGCTTTTTTCACCGACAGGAACAACTTCTGCTATGCTTCCATCAGAATAATGGATAAGGTAGCGGAAATTCTCCTGCGCCTGTGCCATGAAGCCGCCGGCATGGAAGAAGGCCAGGCCGGCCGACTTTTTGTTAACAGGGATATTCTTCATTGATAGGGGCAGAACAACCGGCGGACGGCGGTGGCAGCCCAATGTAACAGCCTTTTCCACTCTTAGGGCAATTCCTTTGAAAGTAAAATCGCCTTTCTCAATTCCGGACAAATCAATTGTCTGCATACTGCAGTAGGAGCGTACAAAGGGATCGATGGCATAGGCACCTATCGGCCCGCCTGTATCTGCATCCAACTCATGGTTAAAGAACGCCTGCAGGTTTATCAGCTCTGATTTTTTGAAATCCGGAAGAACCGGAACCTCCTTGGACATATCATTTCCGGAGTGGATGTAGATGTTTCCAAAGCGGACAATGCTGTCCTTTTCACAAGGCAGCATCGCGAGAAAGATTGCCATTCGGTGTGCTCCATGAGGCACCTTAACAGTTTGCTTATACATCATCCATCCATTTGTTCCCTGATAACTTTGTCCGAACAGATGAGCTGTGCCGACAGTCTTGCCCTCCAGGCTGGAAAACCTGATAGCAGCAATGACTGCATCACTTTGTAGAGGAATCAAATGATCGCTGGAAACACAGAAAGAAACGGTGATTGGCATCTCCTCGACTGCCGGCAGTGAGATGCTCCAGAAACCGGACCCCTTCTCCGGAATCTCCTGAGGAAGATGCGAAACCAGTTCCATATAAAGACCCGGGCCTTCAGATAACGCTGTATCTCCGGATGCATACTGCAAGCAGGCAGTTTCCGGGTCAAAGCCCGGCCTGGTTCTCATCAAACGGCGCACCGGCGTCATTTTGCTTGGCCATTCATAACTATAGCCATAGGCTGTTTTCCAGTAGTCTCCTTCGCGCTGATCTTCCCAGGTTCCCTGCTGCCAGAAGTACGGCGCATCTTCTGCCGCCAGCGGCAGAAGATCGGTATGGAGGTAATCCCGCAAGGGGTTGCCGACCACTGCAACTGACCGGCTTGGCCTTTGGGAAAAGGGGATGTTGACCGTGAATAAACCCAGACCAAACTCCTCCATCCCCGGGTTATCCTTGATGTGATAATCTGCATTGTAGCCGGTTACGTCTCTGAGCGCATCAGGGGTTTCAAACTTGGTGCCATTGATGCTGGCAAATCCGCGCTTGCCAACTGGCCCATATATGTTCGCATGGAAGATTTGCGACTTGATTCTTGCCAATGCAGTCGCGGTGATTGCGCCATCTCCCGGCCAGGCAACAGGCAGGTTCCCGCTCATACCTTCATTGTCATTGTAAATGATGGGGATGCCATTGTTCTTGATGACATTTTTCGCAAAGATGTTGTCAAAGACATAACCGTTGTCTACATGCGGCCCCCAAATGGAGATTCCGGAGTTCCTGTTGCCCTCGAGATAATTGTAGAAGTTCAATGTGCGCCAAGAGAAGCGTTGAATAATGCCATCGTTACAGTCAGTGACTGCGTTGTAGTAAATCCGAGTGTCATTGACGGGATATTCATTATACAGGCCACGGTCGCGAATGTTTGTAATGATATTTCCATAAAACGAATTCCCATAGCAATTGACATCAGGCCACCACCCGGCCCAGGTACCGTCGGCCATCACATTGTAACGGAATACAATGTAATGTGTATCCGCCATCCTCAGGGCTGAGCCCGGCCCCCAGGGTTCATTGATGCAACTTTGCGGACTGCGCTGTGTAAAAAGAGGCTGCCCTGTCCCGATAAACATGCATTCTTCGATGACATGGATACCCATGTTATCGCTGATAAAAATGCCTTCCTTGCACATGAAGAAAGTACAACGGCGAAAGATATTGTTGACAGCGCTGCGGTCTCCTCTGATGCGCCCGCCATATTGGGAATACTTAATAACACAATCTTCTATGAGGTTACGCGAACCGCGAAACCGTACGCCTGTGTTACCCCCTTCCAATGTAATTCCCCTGATAACGCACTCTTCCCCAAGGACTGTGACGCAGGTAAAGTCGTTATCTCTGAGCTCTATGGTGGAGTGGGCGGGATTCCTTCCCTCCATATTGATTTGCACTTTCCCTTGAGGAGTAATCGTCCATCTCCTGGCATGTGAGTCGTCTATAGCGTTTAGCGTGATTTTTTCATATGTTTTATGTCCATTGCCAAAGTTGACATGCTCCCCCATGCCGCAGACCTGGACAAACTCATAGCAATACGCGTCAACATACAAATTCATGGATTTGATCCGGTAGATGGCCTGATTATCTTCCTCTGCACAGTAAAGCTTTCTGAGCGCATCAGGGAGAGACTGCTCGTAGACAAGCTCGCTTCCACTCAATTTTTCCCATTTCTCAGATTCAAGCTTCACACCCTCTCCAGGCATGATGACCACACCGCCCGCCTCAGAGGATTGAAGCGTTATTCCATTCGTCTTTAGAACGACAGCTTCCCGGTATTTTCCCGGGGCAATTTCAATCACATCGCCTGGCTGAGCCAGTTTTACCGCCTCCATAATGCTTAGGCAAACATGGTTCTCAGCTGAGTTGTTCTCCCGCGTATTGGATACAAATAGTTTCTTCATAATGAGCCTTTCTTGACGATTTTCTTTGTCTTTGGTTTTCAATAAGATGGGTTGACTGTTCCGCTCTGAAATCTGATTGTTGCTGTGATGAGGAACTCACCTTTTGGTATCAACTGGATGTCTTAGCTGTAATGTAGTATACCACACATTCCCTATCTTGTGCAGGCGAGGGGAACATAGCAAAGCACTTTGGGAGAACGATAAGTCAATGGTCCAAACCTTACAGCTTCAGTGCTGGAATGTATACTTTGGTGTCATTAAGCAAGAACCTTTGGGAAACCAACCCCCTTCAAGCAAATGAATAAATAAAATAGAAGAAGCTATTCATGTAGGATAGCTTCTGTATTCCAGTACGTTGTCAACAAAAGAATTTGCTGGTACAGAAAAATGCCCACCGCATTTGGTGAGCATTTTTCCGTAACGAATGTCCCTTTTTGGCGTTCCCGGCGGGATTCGAACCCACGGCCTTCCGCTTAGGAGGCGGACGCTCTATCCTGCTGAGCTACGAGAACAAGCTAGCGCAGTCCATTGTAGCACAGTCAGGCATGTTTGACAAGCTATTGCTCCGCCATCCAGCTTTTTCAATTGTAAGGCCAGATGCATCCAGTTTGGGGCAATCTTCAAAGCAAATATACAAGCATCAGAAAGAATGTTTTATCCCAGCGCCACATCCAGAATCATCATGATCAGGAAGCCTACGATTACGCCAATGGTACCCCAATTGGAATGCTCGCCCTCGTGAGAGCCGGGGATCAGTTCGTCGGCCACCACGTAGATCATGGCGCCGGCGGCGAAGGAAAGCATCCAGGGCATCAGGGGTTCCACGCCCCCGGCGATCCATACGGTGAGCACACCGAAGATGGGCTCCACAACGCCGGAAAGCATGCCATAGGAAAAGGAACGGCCCCGTTTCATGCCCTCCTGCCGAAGGGGCAGGGAAATTGCGGCGCCTTCCGGGAAGTTTTGAATGCCGATGCCCAGCGCCAGGGCCATGGCCGATAGGTAGGATACATTGCCGTTCTGCTGTGCCGCCAATGCAAAGGCCAAGCCTACGGCCATGCCTTCCGGGATATTGTGAAGCGTCACGGCGGAGAACAATAGCGATGTGCGTTTCATGCCCGAGGGACGGCCCTCTGCGTGCTCGCTGCCTGCATGCAGGTGAGGCGTCAGGGTATCCAGGCCCAATAGGAACAGTGCGCCGATCAGGAATCCGCCCGCCGCGGGAATCCAGGCAATTTGGTTCTTGGATGCCGCTTCCTCAATCGCCGGTATCAACAGCGACCAGACGGAAGCCGCGATCATGACACCGGAGGCAAAGCCCAAAAAGAAGCGCTCCAGATGCCCGCTGATCTGTTTTTTAAAAAAGAATACCAATGCCGCGCCAAGGCTGGTCATAAGGAAAGTAAAACCGGTGCCCAGCAGCGCTCCTAAGGTAGGGCTGATTCCTGCCATAAAGTCCTCCTCCTTGTGCGTGATCCGCACGAATATATATTACATAAATTTGTAGGTGCAAATTTTCCGGGCAGCGGTCATACGGATTTCAAATGTACTTCCAGTTCGTCAAGCGCCGGTGTGGGGATATTGGCTTTCAGCCTCAGGGATTTCATCTCCCTGGATAGCTCGTTCATCTCATCCAATGCCGACATGGCGTGATCCCTGGCCATCAGCTTCCCCATGGGCAAAAGGCACAATATCCTTAAAAGGAGCCGGAGCTTGAAAGGCGCTTTTTTCAGGGAAGCGTCATCCGTGGGCGGTTCGTTGGGTATGCCCAGCTTTTCCAGCACGGCAATACCTTCCCCAATGCCCCTGATGCCGGTTTGCATCATCTGCCGGCTAAGCCCCAGGCGCACCATGTTGCCCTCCGCCCAGTGGATAGCGCAGCATATGGGCAATACGACGGCAATGTGGTACTTGAGCCAGGCGCCCATATCCCGTGCGTAGTGTAATTGAATGTCCGTATTGCTAAATATGGGAGCCAGTACGGGCTTGCAATCGAATCCCGAAGGCACGGAGCCCACCGTAAGGGATGTCTTTCCCCGGTGGACGCAGATGACCCTTTCTCCCTCCCGCCGCCCTCCGGCGGCCAGAAAGCCGAAAAGAACCGTGGGATTGCCGCCGTGCAGGCTCAAGAAACGCTCCCGCGTCTTTTCCGCCTCGCCGTTATTGCCCACCAGTAAAAACAGCCCGCACCGCCGGTTGGCGGCAAGAATGGGGAGAATTTCTTCCATTTGCGGCTTTTGCATCACAGCCGCCACCGCGTCATACTGATCCTCCGGCGTTAGCTCTTCCACAAGGCGCGGGCGATCCACCGTGGTAATGCGTTGGATATGGTGGCGGATCACCAGACCGCTGGCTGCAAGGTTCGCAAGCCGCCGGCCTCGGGCCAGCAGTGTTACCTCATGGCCTGCTTTTAATAGCGTATGGGCGAGATAGCTCCCCAATACACCGGCGCCATAGATCAGTATTTTCATCGCTTTCCCTCCTTTCCTGCTCTTGAGGCACAAAACGGTTTCCTTACGTTATTCCTCGTGGAACAGTTTTTCACAGGCACCTTCCGCCAGCACCCGCAGCGCCTTTTCAAAACTTGGCCCAATCTGCCTTTGATGCGACAGCGTAAGCAGCAGCGCGCGAACCACCGCCAGCATAAGCTCCTGCGGCTCCTTATCCCATATGCCCAATGCGGTCAGCAAATCCCTGATGTGGGCATCGTCGCTGGAATAATGGGCCAGCAAAACATCCGGGGGAATCTTGCGCAAAAGGTAGACAAGGTCGTTTTCGAAAAAGTCCACCAGCCCGCTTTCCGTAAGGGCATTGCAGGCCGTGAGTACCGCTTCCGCCAGGCGCTTTTCCGGGGGAAGTTCCGCGCGGCTTATAAGAACCGCCCTGGCCGCGCCGTACATCCTGGTATGGCACTCCTCCATGATCTCAAAGAAAAGCATTTCCTTGGAATCATAGAAGCTGTAGAACGCCCCCTTGGATATGCCGGCGCTTTGGCAAAGCTCCTCCACGGTAGTCTTGCGCATCCCTGGCGCGCGGGCACAGGCCCAGGCGGAAGCTTTCAACTGCTCCCGGATGGTCTCCCGTTCCGCTTCCGTAAATCCCGTCGCCATACCAGTACAACCTCATGACCAATTTGGATTTTCAGTCATATAATACCGCAAGCGAGATTGGCTGTCAATAGCCTGAAAACAAAAAAGACGGGTCGATGCCCGCCTCGATGTAAAAAGTCATACATCCGTATGCTCCAGCAGCTCCAGCACCACTTTCAACTGGGGATTGGCATCCAGGTAGGCATACCGCCCGCCGGGCCAGGCGCCCTTTTGCACAAGCTTCATGCCCATACCCTCGAGCTTCAGTATCATTTCATCCGTGCCTTTGATCCAGAAGGCGATGTGGTGAACCCCTTCACCCTTTTCCTCCAGATCATGGCGCCAGGTGCTGGGCTCGTGATCGGGCTGGATCAGTTCGATTTCAATAGCGTCGCCCACCTTGAAAAAGGCCTGCTTGCATCTGGCAGCCGTGGGATTGCCTATGTATTCCGTTTTGGCAATCTCTTGTACGGAGCTCTCGCCAATGGTATAATCCATGCCAAGAAGGGCGCTGTAGGCATCCGCCGTTTTTTTCAGGTCATGGCACAGTATGCCAATCTGCGCACAGATGGTGGTTCCCAAAACGCTGTTTCCCATATACAATTCCTCCTGCCGCAGCGCGGCCATTCTACTATGTTCATTGTATCATGTACCCTGGAAAAATCAACCCAATGCAGAGGAGGGTATCTTTATGCGGCTTGGAGCGCCTGTGTTTGACTGGACCACGCCGGAGGAGTGGGCGCTGGCCCACGTGAAAAAAGGGTACGGGGCGGCTTATTGGCCCCTGGGCGACGGAGCGCCGGAAAGTGAAGAGCGGGAATATGTGATGGCAGCCCAGGCTCACGGCCTTGTGATTGCGGAAGTCGGCATATGGAACAACCTGCTGGACAGCGATGATGCCCGCCGGGAGGAAAACATGCAATACGCCATCCGCCGCCTGCGCATCGCCGACCGCGTTGGCGCCCGCTGCTGCGTGAACATCTCCGGTTCGAAAAGCACCTACTGGGACGGCCCCCATCCCGATAACCTGTCGGAGGAGACATTTCGCCAAGTTGTCGAAGGGACCAGGCGCATCCTTGATGAGGCTGATCCAAAGCATACGTATTACACCCTGGAGCCCATGCCCTGGATGCTGCCGTATGACGTGGAAAGCCTGCAACGGCTGATTGCGGCTGTGGACAGGCCGCGCTTCGCCGTACATGTGGATATGTGCAACCTGGTAAACTCCTTCTACAAGGTGTACCATACAGGAGATATGACCAGGGAGTTCTTTCACGCGTTCGGGCCGCTGATCCGCTCCGTCCATGCCAAGGATACACTGCTTGCAGAGGATAAGCTGACATTGCATATTGACGAAGCCATTCCCGGCCGGGGCGTATTTGACTATGACACACTGCTTTATGCGTGCCACAAGCTAGGGGATATACCGGTTATGGCCGAGCACTTGCACACCCGGGAGGAGTATGACGAGGCCACCGGCTTTCTTTTCGGGAAGGCGGAGGCGCTGGGCATCCCCTTTGAAAGACCGGCTTTCAGGCCGTAATAATATCTGATGGATGGACAAAGCGCCGGGATTTTTACCGGCGCTTTGCTTTTACTATGGAGACCGCAAGGGTAAATCGGAATTTCACAAGTATATTGACAGTATATAACTTGTGGAATATTATATCACTTGTTGAATATTACTCCCTGGAAAGGAAGTGCCGAATGTCCTTACGCCATGGCCTCCTGGGCCTTTTAAGCCGCGAGCCTATGACCGGCTACAATCTGAAAAAGCTTTTTGACCGAACGCTGAGCAATGTGTGGGCGGCAAGCCTGAGCCAAATCTACCGGGAGCTAAACATGCTGGAAAAGGACGGGCTGCTTGTATCCACGGTGCAGGAGCAGGACGACAGACCCGACAAAAGGGTATACGCCATTACCCCAAGCGGAAAGCAATCGTTTCAAGCCTGGCTGATGCAAAATCCGGAGGCATTCCTTTCACCCAAGCGGGACGAGTTCATGCTCAGAATGTTCTTCGGTGCTCAAATGGGTGCGGAGCATGTGAAGGAACAGCTCAGGCAGTTTCAAAGGGACAGGGAGCTGGCCGGCGAGGCACTAGAAAAGGAAGCGCAAAAGCTTGCGGATATGCCGGCAAGCTTTGCGGGCTTCCCGGATACCGGGGAGGGGGAAAAATACATCCGGTTCATTTTGAGGCGCGCCATAATGACCAATCGGTTGCTGATCGCGTGGGCGGAGGAGTGCGCAAACGAACTGGAGGATATCAAAGGATGATGTCACAAAGAAAAGGAAACAGGAGGAGAGTCATTTTGTATATTGTAATTGGTCTGCTCCTTGCGGGCATGGCGTTTATTTTTTACCAGCGCCAATTAAGGGCGGGGATCGTATATCCCGCGGAAAATCTCACCGTCACAAGCACTGCCTTTGAAAACGGCGGCGCAATCCCGGTGCGTTTTACCGGGAGGGGCGAGGATATTTCGCCGGACTTGAGCTTTGGCCCGCTGGACGGCAAGGCGCAGTCCATCGCCATCCTGATGGACGACATCGACCATCCCATTGGCGCGTACAATCACTGGATCATTTTTGATATCCCCGCAAGCATCCACTTTGTGTCGGAGGGCGTGCAAAAGGGCGAAACCGTGGCTTCCCTGGGCAATGCCGTCCAGGGCCGCAGCGACTACGGCGGGAAACACTGGTACCGCGGCCCCAAGCCTCCGTTTGGAACCCACAGGTATGTTTTCCGCGTGTATGTGCTGGACGCCTTTTTGAAGCTTAATGCCGGCACAGGCAAAACCTCGCTTTTGAAGGCCATGGAAGGCCATATTTTGCAATACGGAACTTTGATGGGAAGCTTCGGCAACTGAGCAACAGATATGGAGGGCGGCGTGTAAAAAAGGAAACCGCATCATACTTTGGCAAAGACCCGCCATGAAGTCTCTGCCTATAAAAAGACCGCCATCCGGGAAAGTCTGCCCCTCCCGGATGGCGGTCTTTTGCTTTGCCGGTCATGCTTTTTTGTTGAACCATGCCCGCTGCTCAAAGGGAAGCCTCTCGTTTTGCCGGCCCTTTTCTCCGGGGACGCCCACCGGCAGGATCACCGTGACCGCCATGTTCTTTCCCTTGGGCACATTTAAAAGCGATGCGATCTTTGCCGCAATGCCGCCGGTGCGCAGCACGCCGTCGAGCCAAACGGACGCATACCCAAGACCAGAAATGGCCAACAACATGTTTTCCACAGCGGCGGCGTAATCCTGTACCTCAAAGCTCATGCCCCGGTAGGTGGATTGGCCTTGACTGATAACAGCTATCATGGCCGGCGCCGTCTGCACCGCGGCCATGGATATCAGCTTGCGTATTTCCGCAAGCAATAGGGGATCGTCCACAATGGCAAAAGAGGTGGTTTGCGCGTTGCAGCCCGAAGGTGCCAGGATGCCGGCCTCCACGATTTTTGCAAGGTCTTCCCTGGGCACGGGCATATTCTTGAATTCGCCTCTGTAACTGTGACGCTCAGCAAACGCTTCAAACAGTTCCATATGCAACATCCCCTTCTTATCACGTTATTTACGTATATCATACCACCAACGGAAAAAGGTGCCAAGTATGGTTCCTTATCCTAACGCTTTTAAAATTGCAAACCGTATGCCGCACTGTTATAATACCGTTATGTCACAAAAAGAGGTTTGCTATGAAGACGACGCTGGGCTGCATCCGCAGGGCCGACCAGGATTTTCAAATGATAAAGCATGGCGACAGGATTGCCGTGGGCGTTTCCGGCGGAAAGGACAGCCTGCTGTTACTGTATGCGCTGCACCTGTACCGCATGTTCAGCCATACGGATTATACGCTGCATGCTTTCACCATGACATTGGGGCTGGAGCCTTTTGATTTGACCCACGTCAGAGAAATGTGCGATAAGCTTCAAATCCCCTATACCGTCCGCGAGACGGATATCGGGCATATCCTCTTTGACGTCCGCAAAGAAAAGAACCCCTGTGCGCTTTGCGCCAAAATGCGAAGGGGGATATTGAATGACCTGGCCAAGGAGCATGGCTGCAACAAACTGGCCCTGGCCCACCACCGGGACGACGCGCTGGAAACGCTGATGATGAGCCTGCTCTATGAAGGCCGCCTCCACACCTTCCACCCCGTCACGTACCTTTCCCGGTCCGACCTTACCGTGATCCGGCCCCTTGTTTACCTGCCCGAAAAGCATATACGCCACATGGCCAAGGCGCTTTCCCTGCCGGTGGTGCCAAGCCCCTGCCCCGCCAACGGCCACACCAGCCGCCAGGAGATGAAGGAGCTGCTGGCTTCCCTTGCCCGCAAATACCCCAGGGCTCCGGAGCTGATGCTCAGCGCGCTGCAAAACGAGGAACAGTACGGCCTTTGGTGGAAGCCTGAGGCTTTACACCATGGGGCCGATGCCAATGAGGAATAAAGCCAATTGCAACAAATAACGGCTGCCGCAACAGGAAGAGCACCTGTACGGCAGCCGCCTTTCATTTAAAGAAATCGTTACGCGTACGTCTTGCTGCGCTTGCGCTTGCGGTAATCGCTGGGCGATTGGCCGGTCTGCTGCTTGAACACGCGGTTGAATGTCTGTACGCTTAAAAAACCGGTCTGCTCCACAATCTCCGTAATATTGTAGTCCGTATAGATCAAAAGCCGCTGGGCGTTGTTCACGCGGATGGCGTTCAGGTACTCCACAAAGGAGATGCCGGCGTTTTTCTTGATGTACTTGGAGCAGTAGCTTTCGGTAAGCCCCAGGTGGTCGGCCAGCATTTTCAGCGTCAGCTTGCCATAGCAGTTGTCCTGCATGTACTCCAGGGCGGCTTCCATATAGCGCAGATTTTCAATGGAAACAGGTAATGATTCGGCGACCAGGTCCGGCGTGGCCAGCAAAAACGCCGTCAGCTCCACCAGCTTGCCATAATAAAAGTATTCCTTGTACCTGGGCAAAGTGCAGTTCAACGCGGATAGGATCAGATCGCGCACCGTATCGCTGGGGCGGGTCTTAAATACCTGGCTGTACAATTGCTGGTAGGCTTCCTTCTGCGCCGACTGGAAAAAGGAGGGCAGCAGCCATTCCTTCATAAACTTGATTTTGACGATATCGGCCTCCTGCTTTTTGGGCAGGTACGTATGCAGCACGCTGCCCCTGATGCATAAAAGCTCGCCGGCGGATATTAAGAACACATGCTCTTCCACCATGATCTCTACCTGACCAGAGAGCACAAAGGCCATTTCGATTTCCTTATGCAGGTGCTTGTCGGAGACATACACATCATCAATCAGCGCGCATTGCGGCTGACCCACGAACAAATGGAACAGTTCCATCGGCACCTTTTTCCGGATGGTTTCTTCCGGTATTGCGCTCAAGTGCATCAAGCATCCCCTTCTGTTCCTGTATTTGTTCTCATCGACTGTTTCTTCATTATAACAATATGCAATGTTGGTGTCAATCTTCGTACAATCATCCTGTTTATGGTACAATGGGGCTGACGAAAGCGAGGCTGTGTTATGAAAGCATCCATACTCATAGGCACGTATACATCCGGCGGAAACTCGCAGGGGATTTATGAAGCGGATTTCGATGCGAGGACAGGAAACCTGGGCAGCGCCCGCCTGGTAATATCCCAGGAGGAGCCTTCTTACCTTGCTTTGTCGCGGGATGGAAAAAGGCTGTACGCGGTGGAGGAAACGGTGCCCAGCGGCCGCGTGTTCAGCTATAAGCTTGCAAAAGAAGGCTGGACGCAGGCGGGATGCGCTCCCTCCGGGGGCAGCGCACCCTGCCATGTGATGCTGGATGAGGAAACAAACACGCTGGCCGTGGCCAACTATATGGACGGCGCGGTGAGCTTTTACAACCTGGATGCGGACGGCGCTCTGTGCGGTGCCCCGCAGACAACGGTGTTGGGCGGCAAAGGCGCAAATCCCAAACGCCAGGAATGTGCCCACGCCCACCAATGCGTGAATTATGGGCATAAGATGCTGGTAAGCGACCTGGGCACCGACAAGGTGCGCGTATTCCATCGGGATGCTGCCGGGCGGTACGCGGAGGAAGCGCCCCTCGTGCATA
Source organism: Bacillota bacterium (assembly GCA_023436585.1). Taxonomy (GTDB): domain Bacteria; phylum Bacillota; class Clostridia; order Christensenellales; family Aristaeellaceae; genus JAEWAH01. Next base: position 278,858 of record JAEZIN010000002.1, read on the forward strand.
CAAATCCCGGCGCGGGTCCGCGTCATATGGCTTTAGCCAGGGATGGCGCAATGCTCTACCTCCTGTGCGAGCTGGAAAACACGTTGTACGCCTTTGAAAAAAAGGGCGAATCCTTTGCCGAGGCAGGCGTGTACGAATATCTGCCAAAGAATGCGCCGCCAAGCTCGGCGGCTGCCATACGGTTAAGCTGCGACGAACGGCATTTGTTCGTATCCAGCCGCGGGGGGGTAAACGGCGTGGCACTGTTTGAGCTGGATGATGCGCGGGTGCCCGTTTTGCGGGATGTTTGCTTGAGCGGCGCGACCCCCAGGGATATTCTGCCGGTGGGGGATCACCTGCTTTGCGCCTGCCAGGATGCAAACGTGGTGCAGGTGATGAAGCTTGACCGTACGCAAAGGAAGCTGGCTGTGATAGGGGGAATTCCAGTGCCAAGGCCGGTATGCCTGGTGCTGAACAACAGATGATGGAATTCAAAGAATATATTAAAGCAAATTCGGAAAGCTTTCAGGTGCTTTCCGTCAGCACCAACAGGGTGCTTGCGTTTTCCTATAAAGGAAAACCGTACATTGTAAAAAAGCAGGCGCTGCCGGATGATGGCCTGTCCCCATTCTGGCAGATGATGAAGGATGTGTTCGGCTCCGGCTTTGAGAAGCAAAGGTCCTGCATGAAAACGATATGCGGGCTGCTGGAGAAAAACCCGCATATACCCCCGGCAAGGTTCGTGCTTGCAGACGAAGCGGAAAAGCTGCAGGTCTTTGAGCAGATGCCGGGCAAGGGATGGGAACCGGATGAGTTTCCCGAAGGGGGAAATATAGCCTGCCAGCTTGGCCGGTTCATAGGCTTCAACCACAGCAGAAGCTATGAGGGCATCGATTTGCCCGGCACTGGTGCCGGCCCATTTAAAGACAAGATCATGCGTCACATGGAGGCGGTCATATCATCCCACTGGAATGGCGCAGGTGCGCTGGACAAAAGTGTCAGGTCATACTTCAAACAATGGAAGGCAGCACCCATATCCCGCGGCGGTCTGTCCCTCATCATGGCGGATATATCGGCAAACCAGTTCCTGTTTGACGGGGACAGGATCACCGCGTGCGTTGATCTGGACGCGTATGTCCTGGGGCCTCGTGCCTGGGAGCTCGCGTTGATCCAAAACTGCGTAAAGGATATGGAAAGCTTCAAAAGAGGGTATGAGGAGTATCAGTCATTCCCCAACATCAAGGAAGCATGCGATTTCTATGTATTTTTGATGGCACTGAATGATATATGGGGCAAAGAAGAAATGCGGAAATTTCTCGTGAAGTAGGGTCTCTTGAACAACTCAGCCAAATAAGTTCAATCAAGCATAGTATTTTATATAGGGATTCCAAAGGGATGTTATCCCTTTGGCGGGAGGCCGGAGGGCCTTTTCCCATCTGGCTCAATCGGCGCATTGCTCACTGCCGTTCGCACTGCTTGTTTCGCCAGCCTCCTCCGCCTCGCTTCACTCCTCCATCTGGCTCAATCGTCGCATTGCTTCGCTGCCGCTCGCACTGCTCGTTTCGCCAGCCTCCTCCACCCCTCCCTTATCCGCCACTGGCGGGGTCGGGGCTACGGAGCCACAGGCGGCGCTTCGGCTACGGATCCCTCCGGATTCTTTTTCTCCTCAAACTCAGCAGCACCAGGATCAGCACTGTGGCAAGGTAAGGCGACATGGCGGTCAGGTTGGAAGATACGCCCGCGAACTGGAGCCTTAGGCCCAGCGCGTCGATGAAGCCGAACAGCAGCGCGGCCAGGAGCACCCTGGGGGGATTGGATGCGCCGAAAATCACGCAGGCCACAGCAATAAACCCTTTGTTGGCGCTCATGTTTTCGGAGAACATGGTCAAGTATCCCAACGACAGATGCGCTCCGGCAATGCCGCCGAACAGGCCGCACAGGAGCGACGCCTCATACTTCATCCTTTCGGGGCTTACACCGGAGCTTCGCAGCGATTCAGGGTGCTGGCCGGCCGCCCGCATCCAGAACCCACGGGGCGTTTTATACAAAAATAGCCAGCATAGCAGCACAAACAGCCAGCTGAAATAATCCAGCAGCGTATTTTGATTGAGTAGCGGCCCTAGCAGGGGAATGGACTGCAGAAATGGCCAGTCAAGCCGTGGCAGCGGAACGATTTGGTTGCTGGACAAAGCACCTTTTACGCCAAAGAGGGTGCGCAAAAGGAAAACGGTGACGGCGCCGGCGAAAATGTTCAGCGCCACGCCGATAATGAATTCATCGCTTTTGAAGCGGATCACAAAAACGCCAAAGAACAGGCCCAGCAAAAGCCCGGCCAGTATGGCGGCCAGCAGCCCTGCCAGCCAGCTTCCCACCGCGTAGCTTACCGCCACTGCCACAAAAGCGCCTACCAGCATCATGCCCTCTACACCAATGTTCATCATGCCCACCTGGTCGGTGAACAGGCATCCAAGCCCGGCCAGTATGATGGGTGTGGAGGCGCGCAACGTGTTCTGCAAGAGGGCAATGTTGAATATATCGCTCATGGCGACACTCCCTCCCCTTCCCTGCTTAAGGAAAGTGCCTTCCGCACGCGGCGCCTTTCGCGGTTTTCCCGAAGGCCGCGCATAATCCCGCCCTGGGCGGCCATGAAGAAGATGATGATGGACTGCACGATCAGCACAAGCTCGCTGGATATGCCTACATTCAGCTCCATGGCGCTGGAGCCGATCTTCAGTGCGCCGAAAAACAGGCTCATCAAAATAATGCCCACCGGCTGATACCGCATGATCATGGCCACCAGCATCCCGTCAAAGTAATAGCCGGCGCTCAGCGATTCCACATAGCGGCGGTGTACGCCATAAATCTCCATCATGCCGACGATGCCGCACAGCGCGCCGGATAGCACCATGGCGCCGATGGCCAGCTTTCCGGCCGGGATGCCCATGTGCCGGGCGAAGCGGTTGTTTTGCCCGGTGAGCTTCATTTCATAGCCCCAGGTGGTGCGCGTCATCAGGTACCAGCAAAGTAGAGCCGCCCCGGCGGCGTAAAATATGCCCTGGGTCAGGTTGCTTAAAGGAATCAGCTTTTGAAACGCGAAGCCGGGATCAATGGAGGGCGTGCCGAAGGCAATGCCCTTTTCCGCTGTTTTCAGCGGGCCTACACCCAGGTATGTACAAAAGTAGATGGCGGCGGAGTTGAGCATGATGGTGGTGATCACCTCGCTCACGTTCCGCTTCACTTTCAGCACCGCCGGTATAAAGGCATACAGCCCGCCGGCCGCCATGGCCGAAAGGAGCGCCAGCGGGAGGGCGATGAAGGGGGATACGCCTTTGAGCGTATATCCCACGATGGCGGCAGCCATGCCGCCAAGATACAATTGGCCCTCCCCGCCCACGTTGAATATGCCGGCTTGGGCGGCCACGGACATGGCCAGGCCCGTAAGGCACAGAATGGCGGAGCGGGCCAGCGTATTGCCGATGGCCCTGGGGCTGCCCAAGGCGCCTTTCATCAGCGCGCCATAACCCGCCAGCGGATCCTTTCCGGTTAGCAGTATGATCACAGCCCCCAATAACAGCGCCAGCAGGACGCTGAAAAGCAGCGACAGCAAATATTCTCCGTTCCGCCGCGGCTTGCCCTTGAAGGAGAATACGGCTTTTATGAGCTCCTTCATTCGCTTCCCTCCCCGCGGCGGCCGGTCATGTAATAGCCGATTTCCGATTTGTCAAATTGTCCGGCGGCAAACTCGCCGGTGATCTGCCCGTCAAAGAGGGTGATGATCCTGTCGGACAGGCGCAGCACCTCGTCCAGGTCGGCGCTGATGAGCAGTATGGCGCAGCCTTCCCGGCGTTTTTGCAAAATCATTTCGTGGATGAATGCCATGGCCCCGATGTCGATGCCGCGGGTGGGCTGGCAGATGAGCAGTACCTTGGCGTCGAAGGAAAATTCCCGCGCGGCCACCACCTTTTGCATATTGCCGCCGGATAACGATCCGGTCAGGGTATCGATGCCCGGCGCGCGTATGTCAAAGCGCTCCATCAGGGATTTGGCATAGGCCCGGATGGGCTTGCTTTTCAGATGAATTTTCAGCTTGGAAAACGGCTCCTGCCGCTGCTTGCCCGCCAGCAGGTTATCACTGACGGAAGCGGCAATGGAAACGCCGGATAATATCCGGTCCTCGGGAATATGGCATACGCCAAGCTTGCGCACCATGGCCGGCGTCATGCGGGCGGTATCCTTGCCAAGGATGGTGATGCGCCCGCCGCGGATGGGGATCAATTTCGCCAGCGCTTCCGCCAGCTCCTTCTGCCCGTTGCCCTCCACGGCGGCCACACCCAGGATCTCCCCGGCGTGCAAGGTGATGGATACGCCTTTGAGGGCCGGCAGGCCCCGGCTGCTTAATACCTGCAATTCTTCCGCAATCAACAGCGGCGCGCCGGGCTCCCCGGCATGATAAAGGAGCTCTGTGATCATCTCCCGGCCCACCATCAGGGAGGCCAGCATGCGCTCATTCACCGAGGCGGTTTCATACACCCCCGCCAGCTTTCCGCCCCGCATAACGCCTACCCGGTCGGAGATGGCCATGACCTCGTACAGCTTGTGGGTGATTAAAATCACCGTCATGCCTTTTTCCTTCACCACGCGGCGCAAGACAGAAAACAACTCCTCCGTCTCCTGGGGCGTCAATACCGCGGTGGGCTCATCCAAAACCAGAATATCCGCGCCGCGGTGGAGCGTCTTTAATATCTCCACCCGCTGCTGCAGGCCCACGCCGATGTCCGCCACTTTGTCGTCGGGGTTTACGGTCAGGCCGTACTCGTCCGTGAGGTCAAGCACGGTCTGCCTTGCTTTGCGCTGGTCGTAAAACAGGCCGTATTTGCGGGGCTCGCAGCTTAAAACTATGTTTTGCGCCACGGTAAAGGAAGGCACCAGCATAAAATGCTGGTGCACCATGCCCACGCCAAGCCGTATGGCATGGGCGGGGCTGTATTTTTGCATACGCTGCCCGCGGATGAATACCTCACCGGCCGTGGGTTCGTTCATGCCATAGAGGATGCGCATGAGGGTCGACTTGCCGGCGCCGTTCTCTCCCACCAGCGCAAAAACCTCCCCGGAGCGGATGGACAGGCTTACGTCATCGTTGGCCAATACGCCGGGGAACTGCATGGTGATATGGGAGAATGTGACGGCATCGGTGGATGGCACGGTCATGCTCCTGTTCTTTGGCATGGGTGGGGAAATTGATACGCCGATAAGGAACAACGTCATAGGGACGATGTAAACCGCTAGTCAATCTCGGTTTTGTATCCGGTGCATGCGGGCGATTAAAAATCGCCCCTACTCTGCCCATATTTAATAGTGAATCGTATTATCTCTAATAATTACGGGATTCCAAAGGGGCTTTGTCCCTTTGGTGGGAGTCCAGAGGGCAAAGCCCTCTGGTCACCTGGTTGTGTCTACCACGATCTTGCGGCTGATGATCAGCTGCTTGATATTCTCCACTTCGGCCTTCAGTTCATCCGACACCTGCTGCGTCATCTCGGGAGTGCCGTAGCCGATATCGATAAAGCCGCTCTTCATGTCGGCCAGCCAGGCGGTGCCGCCCTTCCAAACCTTGTTCACCATATCGTCCTTAATGGCGGCATAAATGGACAGGCCCACGTTCTTTTTCATGGAGGCGATGATCACGTCCGGGTTGATGTATTTCTGGTCGGCATCCACGCCGATGGCATACTTGCCCACCTGCTTGGCGGCTTCAAACACGCCCTCGCCGGTTTTTCCGGCCACCGCGAACACAATGTCACTACCGCGGCCGAACAGCGTCAGTGCGCATTCCTTGCCCTTGGAAGGGTCTTCATACGTTCCGGCATAAATGGAATCCACTATCACACCAGGGTTGGCATACTTGGCGCCCTGGGCATAGCCCACCAGGAAATCGTTGATAACGGGATCATCCATGCCACCCACGGTGCCTACGCGGTTGGTCTTGGTCATTTTGCCGGCCACATAACCCACCAGGAAGGAACCCTCGTTGGCGGTGTAGGGGATGCTCAACAGGTTCGGAATGCCTTCCAGTTCCTGATCCACATATATAAATTTCACATTGGGCATGGCGGGCGCCACTTCCTGCAGCCCGTCGTAGAACTGCCAGCCCACGGCCACCACATAATCGCTGATCTCCGCGGCGGATATCAATTGGGAAGATAACAGCGCCTGGTCTTCCTTGCATTCGATGACGCGGCCATCGACGCCATATTCGGTGATGAGCATCTGCAGGCCTTCATACGCGGAATCGTAGAAGGAACGGTCACCCAGGCCGCCGGCCACGACGACGGTAACGGTCACAGGCTCCGCGGTTTGGGCCAACGCCGGGATAGCGGACACCGCCAGCAAAAGGGAAAGCAGCAGTGCAGCAATACGTTTCATGGGGAATCCTCCTTCAAATTGGTACCCGTCTATCTGGCCCGGGCGCTTGCGCGGCATGCCTTAAGCCAGTATAATGATTATAGCATATTCATGGCAAAGGGGATAGGATAATTTGGGCCTGCTGTGCATCGATGCCTGTGCCAGGGAACGGTCCGTATCCAGGACATGGCAACTGGCGGATGCCTTTTTGCAGGAGTATGCCAGGGCTTTTCCGCATTCCCCCATCACCGTGCTCCGGCTTGCGGAAGAAAAATTGACGCCCTTTTTGCACGAGGATGTGCTTTATCGTGAATCGCTCATTGACCGCGGAGATTTTGGCCATCCCATGTTCCGCTGGGCCAGGGAATTTGCGGCCGCCGATCATATCGCGGTGGCGGCACCTTACTGGGACCTGTCCTTTCCGGCCATATTGAAGGTATATATCGAAAATATATTTGTGCGTAACCTCACCTTCCAGTATACTGTAGAGGGTGAGCCGCGAGGCTTGTGCCGTGGCAAAAGGCTGTTGTACGTGACTACTGCCGGCAGCCCCATCGGCGGGGATGACTGGGGTTTTGGGTACATCCGCGCCGCCGTCCGGCTCCTTGGCGTAAAGGAGTTTGACCGCGTATCCGCCGAGGGCATCGATATTAAGGGCCGGGATGTACAGGCCATTATGGAAAAGGCCATCGACCAGGCCCGGCAGGCAGCATGGAAATTTAGCTGATCCGATGTCCGAAAGTCCAGGCCCATCGGAAGGCCCTGATCATGCCCGAGGACACGAAACCTTATCGTCCTAGTAAAAGAGTTAATAAAAAGGAGACGTAAATCAATGAAACCTCAATTTGCCGTATCCTTAATGTGCATGGATTTTTTGAACATCCGTGAGCAGCTGGACATCCTGAACCGCAGGGCGGATTATTACCATATCGATCTTATGGACGGACACTTTTGCAAAAACATCACGCTCTCCCCCGATATCGTGACGGCGATTTCCCGCGCCGCCACGCTGCCCATGGATGCCCATTTGATGGCCACCACCCCCAACGACTGGCTGGAGCCCATGGCAAAGGCCGGGGCGAAGATCATCTCCCCCCATGCCGAAACCATCAACACCGACGCCTTTAGGGTGCTTACCCGCATCGAGCAGCTTGGCTGCAAGAAGGGCGTCGTACTAAACCCCGCCACGCCGCTTGACTTCATCCGACATTATATCGGCCGGCTGGACATACTCACCATCATGACGGTGGACGTGGGCTATGCCGGCCAGGCATTTATTCCCGAGATGCTGGAGAAGATTGAAGAGGCGGCAAATTTCCGGGAGAAGCACGGCTACCATTACCTCATCCAGGTTGATGGCTCATGCAATGCCCGCACCTACAAGCGGCTGAATGATGCCGGTACGGATATCTATGTCATGGGCTCTTCCGGGCTGTTCGGCCTGTCCAGTGACCTGAACGAAGCCTACGATAAAATGCTGGCCGATTTTCATAGGGAAACGGGAAGATAGCATTAAAGCACCGGAGGTCTGTCTGACATGCACACCACCGTTCTGGGCATAGATATAGGCGGAACCCACCTGCGGCTGGGCCTGACCGGGGAGGATTACTCCCTTTCCGGCTTTGAAATGGCGTCCAGCACCTTTTTAAGCGGTGATGACGCGCCATACCGCCTGGCGGACTTTATCCGCGATTATCTGAAAAGGTCGGGCAGCACGCCCAAGGCCGTATCCATCGGCTTTCCTTCCACGCTGGACCGGGCCAGAAGGCGGCTTTTGTCCACCCCCAACATCGCGGGCCTCAACGATGTCCCCATGGCGGATATATTGCAGGAACAATTGAACATCCCCGTATTTATTGACCGGGATGTGAACCTTTTGTTCCTGTACGACTGCCATCATTTTGGCCTGACGGGCGGCATCATTCTGGGCTGCTACATTGGCACGGGCCTGGGCAACGTGATCTCTATCGGCGGCGAGATCCTTATCGGCAAAAACGGCGTGGCGGCGGAGCTGGGCCATATCCCTGCCTGGGGGCGCCAGGAGGAATGCCCCTGCGGAAACAGGGGCTGCGTGGAAATGTATGCTTCAGGCAAGCACTTAAGGGAGCTTTGCGACACGCATTTTCCAGGCACGCCGCTGGGCGAACTATTCCTGCGACATGGCGGCCATGAAGTGATACAGGCGTATGTGGACGGCCTGTCGATCCCCATCGCCACGGAAATCAACCTGATGGACCCGGACTATGTGCTGCTGGGCGGCGGCGTGCTGCAAATGGAAGGCTTCCCCCGGCCGTATCTGGAGCAGTGCATCTTGCGCCACACCCGCAAGCCCTTTCCTGCGGAAGGCCTGCAGTTGCGGTATTCCCAAAAAGCCCAGGAAAACGGCGTCATCGGCGCGGCGATCAGGGCTTTGAGGGAATTGAAGAAAGCTTGATGATATACGTGATAATGACATGAAGTACTACCAGTTCGCAGCCAAGGGCAATTGCAGCCGGTGGCATACAGGCAGATATATAATTAAAACAGCACTTACAGCGCCAGGGAATTTCCATTCATCCACTTGACAAAGAGCGGAGGATTGTATAAAATGTAATTTGTTAGCTACAACTAACCACTGGTGAGACTAACGAACATCGTTAATCCAGCAATGGATTCTTTTTTTCTCCGCAAGTTAGCTTTGGATAACTCCCAGGGAAGGAGGCAAAGTATGGCAGAAAGCCTCAATCATTTGGTAGTGACACACTGCGCCCCCACGCTGATGGGTATGAAGGCCGGGAACATGTTCTCGCTGAAAAGGGGCGCATTTGGGGCCAGTGAGGAAAAGCTGCAGGCCATCCTGAATATGCTGCGGGAAAACGGCCTGTGCGCCAGGGTATTTCACACCCCATGGGATGCGTCGCTTATATACCTGTATCGCAGGAATTTGTTGCAGGAGAATCTCTCCCATCCTCTTTCCAGATTGCTCCTTTTATCCCTTCACTATCACGGCCGGGATGCGGAGGAACTGGTGGCGCAGCTTGGCCAGCGCATGGAAGAAAACGTATCATTCCCCCATGAAATCGGGCTGTTTCTGAGATATCCGCCAGAGGATGTGGCAAGCTTTGTCAAGCATAAGGGAGCCGGCTGCAAGATAAGCGGATGCTGGAAGGTGTATGGCGATGTGGGAAAGGCCAGGATGTTGTTTGACTTGTACTCCTCCTGCCGCCATGCCTGCCTGCAGTGTTTAAAGTGCGGCATGACGCTCATTGAGGTGGCAAAGGCAGTATAAACAGGAAAGGATGAACTGTATGGACAAAGCTATTTTGGTATTCTGGAGTGGCACCGGCAACACGGAGGCAATGGCGGAAAGCATCGCCAAGGGCATAAAGGGCACGGGGGCGGAGCTGAAATACCTGCAAGTGTCCGATGCGGAAGCAGGACAGGCGGCATCCTATGACAGTATCCTGCTGGGCTGCCCGGCTATGGGGGCGGAGGTGCTGGAGGAAAGCGAGTTCGAACCCTTCTTTATGGAGCTTGAACCCATGCTTTCCGGAAAACGGGTGGCGCTGTTCGGCTCCTACGGCTGGGGGGACGGCGAATGGATGCGCCTGTGGGAAGGCAGGGTCAAAGACGCCGGTGCCGCCCTGTTTGAGAGCGGGCTGATCCTCAACGAAGCACCCGACAGCCAGGGTCTTGCGGATTGCGAAGCCTTTGGACAACGGTTCGCCCGGAATGGCTAAAAGCTGCTTGACATTGGATGCGATGAACCAAGTATGTATGCTATCTTGATTCAAAACCAACGAAGCGGTTTATTTATATAATAGTTAGCTAAAGCTAATCGCAAAGGAGGAATACCCATGAGCAAAGCGGTAATCGCCTATTGGAGCGGCACTGGCAATACACAGGTCATGGCGGATGCCATAGCCAAAGGGCTGCGGGACGCGGGCGCGCATGTAGACGAATTCTCAGTATCCAAAACCACCGCGGCGGCAGTAGCCGCCTATGACAATATTCTCCTGGGATGCCCCTCCATGAGCGGGGAGCTGCTGGAGGAATGGGAGTTTGAGCCCTTCTTTCTAGAATTGAGGCCACTGCTTTCCGGCAAGAAGGTGGGCTTGTTCGGTTCCTTCGGATGGGGTGACGGGGAATGGATGCGCAACTGGCAGGACCATATCCTCTTCGCCGGCGCTACGCTGTTTGAGGACGGCCTGGTGCTCAACGAAAAGCCGGATGATGCCGGGATCAAGGTCTGCGAAGCCTTCGGGAAACGGTTTGCGGAGAACTGAATCAAAGTAAGCATCAAGCCCGCCGGAGAAAAACCGGCGGGTTTTATTGTACAAGCCACATTTTCGCCTGCTCGTAATCTGCAAAAAATTCGCAAACGAACCGGGCGGGCGGGTCCATATCGCGGAGCAGACGCTGGAACAACCGCCTGCCCCTTAAGTTCAGCCCTACCACAGCCACCTTCTTTTGATGCTGTCCGGGGCTGTTCATTTGCCGCAGTATGCTTAGCGCCATCTCCTTATCCAACATTGTATCCTTCAAATGAACCGCTGTTTGGGAAGGTGCGGATGGTTTTGCAAGGGCTTCCATATCCCGCGCAAACTTCTCCATCACCAATGCTTTGTGCTGATGCAGCCCATCGAGCTGTATAAAAAAGATTTCCCCGCCGCCATAGAACATGGCGAAGGATTCCCGCACAATAAGCTTTTCCTCAACGTCCGTTTTCACGGTATCTCTCCCGTTCCTAACGTCTTTCACTGCCTGTTCAGCGTTCTTCCCGCTTTGTTACCTCGCGTTATGCAGGGCATACTGTTTGGGGGTAATGCCCACCAGCCGGGTAAAAAGGGTGACGAAGTTGGTGTAATCGTTGAAGCCGCTTTGCTCGCAGGCTTCGGCCACGGTCCGGCCCTCGCCCAGGCGGGCCTTGGCGATGCTGATGCGGCGGGCGGTGATATATTTATTGATGCTGGTGCCGGTCTCCGCCTTGAAGATGCGGCAGATGTACGCCTGGCTCAAATACATGCTGTCCGCCAGTACGCAAAGCGTAATCTTTTCCCCGATGTGGGTATTGATATAGGCGATGATTTTTTCCACCACGGGGTGGTAGCGGTATTCCGCGGCCTTCTCCTCCTCCGCGCCGTACAGGCGGTTTACAAGCACCATCATCTCTGCAAAGATGGCGTTTTCCATCACATCCGCACCGTAGCCCTTTGCTTCTTGCAGCTTGTGCAATAAATACAGAAAGCGGCTCTGGGCCTCCTGTGGCAAGGGCAGCTTGCAGCGCAAAGCGCCTTCCCGCCGCTGGAAACACTTGGCCAAGTCCGTCTCCCGGCTGGACAGGGCACGCAGGTAATCCGGATGAATGGAGATCACAATCCGCTCGTGGGCGTTATCGTCCACCCTGGACAGGCAATGGCTTTCAAAATTATTAATCAAAAACAGGTCGCCGGGGTCTACGGGATAGCAGGTGTTGTCGATCAAAAACTGCTTACCCCCGGAGATGGAATAATACATTTCATAACAGTCGTGGATATGCATGGCCATGGTCTTTTCTTCCTGAAGCAGATGCGCAATGGCAAAGCGCCGGCCGGCTAAGCACTGATCAATGGCCTCATGGCAGGAGTACATTTCCTTCATACGCGTTTCCTCCTGCCCGTATTATATCAGAAACCCAAGATTCGCGGCAATATATACAAAGATTTCCGCATTATTGAATGCTATAATAAAATCAAAACTGGAGCATTGTATTCAACCAAAGGAGGAAGAATTATGGATATCCGGTATTCGGCCAACCAGCGGGACTTTAAGCGCTACACCACCGAGGAAATGCGAGGGGAGTTCCTGATTGAAACGCTCTTTGTACCCGATACCGTCACCGCGGTATACAGCCATGTGGACAGAATGGTCACCCTGGGGGTCATGCCTGTCACGGAAAAGGTGCCCGTCAACAAGGGCATCGACGTGTGGAAGCGCTTTGGCACTAACTTTTTCCTGGAGCGCCGGGAAATGGGCCTTTTCAACCTGGGGGGCAAAGGCAAGGTAACGGTGGACGGCACGGTGTATGAATTGGGCTACAAAGACTGCCTATACATCACCCGCGGTGCCAAAGAAGTATTCTTTGAATCGTCAGACAGTGCCGCCCCCGCCAAATTCTACATGGTCAGCGCCCCGGCCCATACCTCCTACGAAACCAGGCTCATCACCATTGCGGAGGCGGCGAAAAAGCCCATGGGCAGCCTGGAGACCAGCAACAAGCGCGTGATCAATCAGTTCATCCACCCGGATGTTTTGAAAACCTGCCAGCTTTCCATGGGCCTTACCACCCTGGAACCCGGCAGCGTGTGGAACACCATGCCTGCCCACACCCACGAGCGGCGCATGGAGGTGTATTTCTACTTTGAAATTCCCAAGGACAACGTGGTCTTCCACATGATGGGCGAAGGCCAGCAAACCCGCCATATCGTGATGCAAAACGAGCAGGCGGTCATCAGCCCCTCCTGGTCCATCCACTCCGGGGTTGGCACGGCCAACTATTCCTTCATCTGGGCCATGGGCGGGGAAAACCTGGCTTTTGGTGACATGGACGGCATCGCAACCACAGATTTAAGATAAGGAGGAAGCATCATGAGCCTGAACATGTTTGACTTAACCGGCAAGGTAGCGCTCATCACCGGCGGTTCCTACGGCATCGGCTATTCCATCGCCACGGGCTTGGCGAAAAGCGGCGCCACCATCACCTTCAACGACATCAATCAGGACCTGGTGGACAAGGGCATCGCGTCCTACAAAGCCGAAGGCATCGAGGCCCACGGCTATGTGTGTGACGTAACGGACGAAAACGCGGTCAATGAGTTGGTGGCCAAAATTGAAAAGGAAGTCGGCGTCATCGACATCCTGGTCAACAACGCCGGCATCATCAAGCGTATCCCCATGATCGAGATGTCCGCGGCGGATTTTCGGCAGGTCATTGATGTGGACCTGAACGCTCCCTTCATCTGCGCCAAGGCCGTGATCCCCGCCATGATCAAAAAGGGCGGCGGTAAGATCATCAACATCTGCTCCATGATGTCGGAATTGGGCCGGGAAACAGTCTCCGCCTACGCCGCGGCCAAGGGCGGCCTGAAAATGCTGACCAGAAATATCGCCAGCGAGTACGGCGCCTTCAACATTCAGTGCAACGGCCTGGGCCCAGGCTATATTGAAACGCCCCAAACCGCGCCGCTGCGCACGCCGGAGCATCCCTTCAATAAGTTCATCCTAGCCAAGACGCCCGCCAATCGCTGGGGCACGACGGATGATTTGGTGGGACCGGCCGTGTTCCTTTCTTCTCCCGCCTCCGACTTTGTCAATGGCCACATATTGTATGTGGATGGCGGCATCCTCGCCTACATCGGCAAGCAACCGTAAGGAACACAAAACAGCAACGGAATATTTTGCGGGAAGGGGCCTTTTTTTAAAAAGGCCCCTTCCCGCACCCATCCCTCAAAAACTTTTATTGGGCATGTTATTGGCTATGCGCTGCCAGACACATTATCATGACTGGAAGTTCCTTGCTGTCCCGCCTGATTGTGTGATATACTTTTTTTACCACAGTCATGTATATTACAGGAGGTAGCGTCATGGTAAGGATGACCGTAAGTCTTGCGCCCGGCGAGGCGGAGCGTATCATTGCGCACGCTGTCGGAAGCAGTGGCATGAGCGTTGAACAGATCGGTTCCCATCACAGCACATCGCCGGATGGAAAAGCAGCCATCCTCTTGGTATACGACAAATACTACATGCGCAATTCCAGCCGGGCCAGCCTTTCGGTGCTCATCGAAAATGTAGGCGGCAGCACCACTGTGGTAGCCATTGGCTCAGGCGGCAGCCAGGGAGCGATCTTTAACTTTGACTGGGGCTCCGCCAGTAATTTTGAAAAGACTATCAGCCAAGCCATGCAGCCTTACGCCTGACCATAAGGCTCCTGCCCTCTTCAGAGCAAATAATATATACCCGGAGTGTTCAAACTCCGGGTATGTTTTTCTTTTCTATAGCTGCAATCAAATCCCAGGGGCCCGCTCCCCCTCCCCCGCCTTTGTCTTTATCGCCCGGTACTGGCCGGGGGTGATGCTCTCGTACTTTTTGAAGGCGCGTATGAAGGAGGAGCTGTTGTAATAGCCCACCTTCTCGGCCACCTGCTCCAGGCTCATATGGCTGCCGGTCAAAAGCAGCTTGGCATGGTGGATGCGTGTCAGGTTGATGGTATCCAGCATGGCCTGCCCCGTCTGCCGCTTATACAGCGCGGAAGCATAGCTGGCGGTCAGATTGAGATGCTCCGCCACACGGCTGATGGACATGCTGCTCTTGGCATAATGCTCCTGTATATATTCGTCCGCCTTGCGGGCGATATCGGCGCGCCGCACATTTTCATTGGCCGCGGCGCCCAAGGTGCATGCCGATTCCACAATACGGGACAGCTCCATAAATTCATCCTTGACAGGCGCCGCCTCTATATACTGCTGCACGCGCTGGGAGACGGGCTCCACCTCCTCCTTGGAAAAGCGCATGGTCAGATTTTGCAAAATCCCCTGCAAAAGAACGGCGCACTGCATTTTCACCGTCCAGCCGGGCAGTGAGGCGGCCGTCTTTTTCATGAGATGGATTTGATGCTTTGCTTCCTCCAGGTCGCCCGCAACGGTCAGTTGCTCCAGCCGGCGGAGTATGTTTTCCATCTCCTCCGTAAGCCGCTCCACGGGAGGCTGATCCTGCTCCCGCTTCCAGTAAAGGAGCATCTCCTCCGCGCCGGCCTGCCGTGCCGCCAGCGCGTCCCGCACACAGCCATATGCCTGGGATATCTTGTGCAGGCCCTGCACACGGAAGCTGGCGGCAACGGTCAGGCCCAGATCGAAATTATCCTTGAGGATCTGCCTGCCGCTGCGCAGTGTTTCTTCCAGCTTATCCTGCCAATTCTCCGGACCGGCCGGAAGGCACAAAAGCGCGTACGTCCAGCCGTGCAGCTCGATCAGCCTGGCATTGTAGCCGGCCAGCAGCTCGGAAAACACATTGCGCATCACAAAGCGCATGAGCCGCGCGTCGTCCTCCCCATCCCCCGGCAACAAGGCACTGTCGGTGAAGCCGTCCGCGCAGAAGCCCGCCACCGCGAAGCTGTCGCTGTCATAGGCGATATCCAGCGCCAGAAGCTGCTCCTCCACTTCCTTGATGGAGCTGTATGTCCCCCACATCAGGGATTCCAGAACGAAATGCTCCATGTTCCGGTTGGAGAACTTCAGCCTTTGGTTGATGGAAAGGCGGCTGTTTTTCATGCTCTGCATCATTTCCTGCAGATACGCAAAGTCGTCTCCGCCCTCCGGCTGGCCGGCGGCAGATATGCCCTCCACAAAGCTTCGCAGGGCGTGGATGGGCCTGTACTGCCGCTTGGCAAAGGCGAAGGATAGGAAGAAGCCCACCGCCAAGATCACCAGTACCACCATCAGGCTCACCTGGCGGATGGTGTTCAGCCGTGTCCAATACACGCTCTCCGGTATGGAAACCACATACACGCAGCCCGTGTCGGCACTGCGTATATAGGAAAGACGCAGGCTGCCCTGGGCGCTGTCGACCCCCTGGGCGTCGCCGCTCGCTGCGCGTACGTTCACATTGGATGCAAAGGTGACCTCCGGCAGCGTGGAGTAGAGCACCTGCCCCCTGGAATCCAGGATGGTAAAGCCCATGCCCTGCTTTTCCTTCACCAGCTTTTGATACTGTTTCAAGACGCTTTCATCCAGCGTGATGACAATGGTTACGGATGGCGTTTCGCCCCGGAAAATAGTGCGCACATACGATAGCGGATTGTGCAGCACTCCCTTATCTCGACGTACGAACCCGTTCTCTCCCCCGCCCAGGTAGGAAAGCCAGTCTTCATACGCCATAAATTCGCCGGTAAGCCGGCGCTGGAAATAATCCTGCCCTGTCATAACGGTGTTGGCGATCACCTTTTGGCTGCGCGCAAAATACAGATAGCTGCTGCTGACGCTGCTGTTGGCGATTTGCAGGCTGGTCATTTCCTGGATCAGTGTGCGCAGCGTTTGAAACGCGGTGATGTTGTTCAGGTAGCGCAGGGGGTCGGCGATGGTGGAAAAATACAGCACCTTGTCATCCGCCACCAATGTATCACCGATGCGCGTAACGGCGTACAACTGCCCGTCCGCCCCGCTCTTCATCTGCTCCAGCATCAGGTGGTTGGATGTTTCCAGCTCCTTCTCCACGGTGCCCAACATGTTGGACATGAAGCCCACCAATGCGGCGGCCGGCAGCACAAATACAAGTAGAAATGAAAGCAAAAATGTCCTGTAGACCTTTTTGCGCATCCGTTGGCGAAATTCCTGCATCCGTCCCGCCTCCAGCACGTCCTGTTGCTGCATCCAATATACCATATTGCAATAGGTATGCAAAGATCACAAATAGGAGGAGGGACCGTGAATCACGCAGGATTTGCGATTTTGATCATAAGTTGCGAATTTGCATATCGTCCTTTCCACAAATTGATAATCCCTTTCCTGGTTTTGAGGTTGTGAACATAAACCGGCCCCGATATACTGGATTATCATAACCCCTCGGAAAGGGAACGTGCCGCTACCCAAAACCACATATCTTAAGGAGGATGAAAAACCATGCGCAAAACCCTGTCCCTGCTTCTGGCGCTCCTGATGCTGCTGGGCTCCATGGCCATCACCACGGCCACCGCCGAGGAAGCCCCCCTGGTCATTACCATGCTGGCCCCCTTCTTCGCGGATCAGCCCCCGGCCGGAACAGTCGGCGAGGAAGGCAACCCCGTTTTGGAAGCAGTGGAGAAACTGTACAATATTGACCTTCAGATCACCTACGCGCCTCAGGGTGACTTTGTACAGAAATTCAATACCGTCATGGCCTCCAACGAACAGCCCATGGTGATGGTTGTCACCAGCGGCCTGACCACCAACTCCGCGTACCTGGATTACTGCCAGTACGGCGTGTTCTGGGATCTCACCGATCTTCTTCCCCAATATGAAGTGTTCAAAAACGACCTTTTCACCCCCTACGCGCTGACCGTTACCGCCGTGGGTGGCCGCAATTACCTGTTCCCCTTCCAGGTTTCCAGCGCCCGCGTAGCCATGCTGTACAGGCAGGACTGGCTGGATAAGCTTGGCATGAAGGTACCCGCCACCGCCGCAGAGTTCTATGAAATGGCCAAGCGGTTCACCGAAGACGATCCGGACGGCAACGGCCAGAAGGACACCTACGGCTTTGCCTATATCGACGATGCCAACAAGGAATTGACCTATGCCGGCTTTGATACCCTGGCTGTAGCCCTTGGCACCCCCAACCGCTGGGGCCAAAACGCCGAAGGCAAGATTATGCCCTACTTCACCTTCCAAGAGTACAAGGATACCCTGAAGCTCTTCAAGGACATGTACGATAACGGCTACATGAACAGCGACTTCGCCCTGGTCAAAGGCAACGACAAACACCTGCCCCTGGCTGAAGGTAAAGCCGGCTCCATGTTCACCACCGCCACCAATGCCCGTCACCCCGGCGGCAAGTATGACAGCCTGTTTGACAACGTCACCCCCACCGCCGTCATCGGCCGCAACTACCTGCTCAATGATCCCAGCGGCAAGCAGGTCATCAACTCCACCCTGTCCATCGGCGGCATGGGCGGCCTCCTGATCCCCAAGGCTGCCGTGAAGGACGAAGCCACCGTCAAGAGAATCCTGGATTTCCTGGCCGCCCTGCGCACCATCGGCGAAGGCGACAAGCTCTTAACCGTAGGCGTCAAGGACCTGCATTACACCGAGAATGCCGACGGCAGTATTGCCATCAGCCCTGAGCAGCGCAAGCTGCGCGTGGACGACGGCTCCAGCGAAGTGTTCATCTCCATCGTACCCCGCCGCGTGGTCAACCACGATTACGGCCAGGGCATGACCGAACTGGACAGGATCACCGCCGAGTTCGTGGCCAATGAACCCTTTGCTGTGCCGGACCTGAGCGTCGGCAAGCTGACACCCGACCAATTGAACCTGGATGCCTCCATCGCCACCATCATTTCCGACGCCCGCGTACAGTTCATCATGGGCCAGATTGATGAAGCCGGCTTTGATAAGGCCGTGAGTGAATGGATGGAACAGGGCGGCAACGATCTGATTGAAGCCGTGAACGCCAAGTAAAAGAGTGGGCTATGCCGGGATGGCATGAAGTGTTCATGCTTCATGCCATCCCTTCTTTTATGGCGCCGCTCTTAAAAACGCCTCAACTGCTTTGAAAGGGTGTAACCTATGCTGCAGACCACATCGAGAAGGCTCTTGACACAAAGCGCAGGCATCAGCGCGGGAACGCGGCTATGGCGGCGGGTACTGCGCCACAGGTGGCTGTACATCATGCTGATTCCCACCATTGCCTATTATGTTGTTTTTAAATTCTTTCCGCTTATCAATCTGCGCATTGTGTTTCAAAAATACCTGCCGGCATTGGAGAATCTGGGCCGGCCGACACCCGTTATGGAGCCTTGGTTTAAGAACTTTTCTGTGTTTTTTAACAGCAAGGATTTTATGATGCTCCTGCGCAATACGCTGACACTTTCCGTGTGGAATATTGTGCTCTATTTTCCCGTACCGCTCATCCTATCCCTTTTGCTCAATGAAATCCGCCATTTCGGCTACAAGCGAACCTTGCAGTCTTTGGTATATCTGCCTCACTTTTTAAGCTGGGCCGTCATCGCAAGTCTCATGCTGCTGCTGTTGGGGCCTGCGCCGCGGGGCCTTGTCAATTCGTTATTGCAGCAGAACAACATGGCGCAAATTCCTTTCCTGTACGGTCAAGAATGGTTCAAGCCCATTTACATTATCGAACTGATCTGGAAGGAGGCCGGCTGGGGCACCATCATCTTCCTGGCGGCCCTTTCCGGTGTGGATGAGCAATTGTACGAAGCCGCGGTGATCGATGGCGCCGGCCGCTTCCGTCAATTGTGGAACATCACGCTGCCCAGTATCAAATCCACCATTGTGATTTTGCTAATACTGCGCATGGGCACTTTTTTGGAAACGGGCTTTGACCAGATTTATTTGATGGTCAACAGCCTGAACCGTGCGTTTGGCACGGTATACGACACCTATATATATGAGGTGGGCATTCTGGGTACCAAGGTGCCCGCGACTCTTAGCCAATTCAGCTACAGCGCCACCGTTGGCCTGTTCCGCTCCATCATCAGTTTGATACTGGTACTGGGCACCAATCGCCTTGCCAAGGCCATGGGCGAGGAGGGAATATACTGATGAGCACTATGACAGCCCGCAACCAAACAAGCGCCGGGAAAACCTTTGACGTACTCAATCATGTGCTGCTAGGCCTGATGGCCGCAGTTATGGTGGCACCTCTCATCTACTGCGCCGTCGGCTCCTTTTCCGCTACGGGCATGGCCTATGGCCGGTTCACAGCCTTTTCCCTGGACGCCTACCGCATGATTTTCCGCTCCGGAAAAACATTATCATCTTTAGGAAACAGCTTTACCATTACCATCGTGGGCACGTTCATCAATATCCTCATGACCTCCACCGCCGCCTATGCCCTAAGCAAAAAGGAACTGCCCGGCCGCAAATGGCTGCTTCGGATTGTTGTTTTCTTCATGCTCTTTTCCGCCGGCCTAATCCCCGAATTCATCGTTGTAGCCAACAAGCTCCACATGAAAAATACCTTTTGGGCTATCTGGCTGCCGGTGGCCATCTCCGGTTACAACCTGATGGTCATGAAGAACTTTTTTCAAAACATCCCCGAAAGCATTGAGGAAAGCGCCCGAATCGACGGCTGCAACGAACTGCAGTCCTTCCTTCGCATTGTGATTCCCATGAGCAAGGCATCCCTGGCCACCTTCTCGCTGTTTTACGCCGTCGGCCACTGGAACAATTACATGCGACCTATGATCTTTCTGGATGACAGCAACATGTGGCCCATTACCGTATGGCTCAGGCAAATCGTCATCCTTTCCTTGGGCGGCATGGGTGCCGACAACATGTCCGAGCAAGATGTGGTTTGGGCCGCCACCGATGCGGTGAAGTATGCCACCATTGTGGTCAGCACCGTACCCATCATTTGCGTATATCCCTTTTTACAGAAGCATTTCGCCAAGGGCGTGCTGCTGGGGTCTGTAAAGGGCTGATAATGCATTGCATGTCTGTGTAGGGCGGGGGCTTGCTCCCGCCGAATGCAACCTGATGACAACTGTCGATAAAAGGAGATGCTATATGCTCCCTCAAACCTACCCATCTGAAATGCGGGTGTTTTTCGACCCCCTGACGGGGCGGAAGATTACCCAGCTCACCGCCAGCCAAAATTGCGACAACGTCCACCTGTACTTTACGGAAAACGCCTTCACAAGGGGCGGCAGGGAAATATTCTTCACCTCCGACCGGGATACGCCGGGCAAAGACAACGTGTTCACCGTGAACCGGGATACGGGCATCATCACCCGTATGACCGATTATACGGATGAGGGCATCGCCCAGCTGACCAAGGATCCTGATAGCACCGTGCTCCTGTACAACCATGGCCGCGAGGTGGTGCTCCATTCCCTTGTAACAGGGGAAAAGCAGGTGCTGTACACCTTCCCGGAGGGTTACAGGCCCGGACGGCTCTCTTTAAACTGCGACCATACGCTGGTGGGCATTCTCATGAACGAGGATGTTCAGGTGGAGCATGGGATCAACTATGCCGGGTTCGAGGAGAAGATGTACCGGGTCAAGCGCTCCCGCATCGTGTTCGTACCCCTTGATAACGGCAAGGCCGGCACGCCGTTTATCGGCGTCCGGGATACGTGCGAGGCGGGACACCTGCAGTTTTCGCCCACCGACCGCAACCTTTGCATGTACTGCCACGAGGGACCCTGGCACCTTGTGATGCAGCGTATTTTCATCGTGGATACCGATACCCTGGAGGTATTCCCCTGCTTCCGGCAGAATAAAGAAGACAGCGTGGGCCACGAATTCTGGACAAGGGACGGTAACGTCTTTTTCGATAACCGCGGCCCCGGCCATGACGGCACCATCACCAGCCACCGCACCCAGGCCGTAGCCCGGGAAACGGCAGTCAGCGGGTTCATCCCCTATGTGGGCCTGACAGACAAGACGGGTACTCTGCTCACAAAGACGCTGCTGCCCCACTACTGCAACCATTACCATTGCGGCAGCGATCCCAAGATACTGGTGGGCGATGAGGTGGACGACCTGGTGCGCATCGAGCTTACAAAGGACGGCCCCCTCATCAGCAAGCTATGCCGCCACGGCACAAGCTGGTACGGGCAAAAGAGCCACTGCCATCCCACCGTAAGCTGGGAGGACGACGCAGTTTTATATGCCAGCGATCTGGACGGCAAGGTGCAGCTTTATCTGATTGACTGGCCTGAATAGACCCAAAGGAGTGAATGATTTGAAGGCTATCGTCGTACATAACGGACAAATACCCTTGAAAGATCTAGGCGGAGGCGTCAGCCGCAAGGTGCT
Source organism: Bacillota bacterium (assembly GCA_023436585.1). Taxonomy (GTDB): domain Bacteria; phylum Bacillota; class Clostridia; order Christensenellales; family Aristaeellaceae; genus JAEWAH01. The sequence continues at coordinate 300,727 of JAEZIN010000002.1, forward strand.
GGCCTATACCCCCGAAATCATGATGGTGGAAGTCTGCTTTGAAAAAGGCGGCGTCGGGGCTGTACACACCCACCCGCACGTGCAGAGCACCTATGTGAAAAGCGGAAGCTTCCGCTTTACCATCGATGGTGAGGATGTGGTCGTAAATGAAGGCGACACCATCGCCTTCCCCTCAGGTATCCCCCACGGAACCGTCTGCCTGGAGGCCGGCATCCTGGTGGATGTGTTCACCCCCATGCGCGCCGACTTCGTGTAACCAGGGGACTCTGTCCCCTGGACCCCTGCTCAAGGGATAAAACCCCTTGAGAATCCTCATATCTACATGAGAAAACCGGACGGTCTCCATCAGGAAACCGTCCGGCTTTATTTTGTGTATGGTATGTATTACGCGTCCTTACGCTTCTTTTCGCCGATGCTCAGGACCAGGTTCAGCAGGATGCCGAAAACGGCGGCGAAGGCAATGCAGGGAATCTGGATGCCGAAGAAGGGGATGCTGCCACCAAACTGGTAATTGCCGCCCAAGCTGATCACCATGATGCTGGCGATGACTGCAATGTTCTTGGCGCTGAACATATCTACCTTTTTGTCCATCATGATGGCCACACCCTGAGCTGCGATGGCACCAAACAGGTAAATCTCCAGGCCGCCGATAACCGCCCGGGGAATGGCATAGATGGCGCCGATGAGGGGGGTGAAGCAGGAAATGATCATGGCGATAACCGCAGCCACCAGGAGCACGGCGGTGGAGAACACCTTGGTGATGGCCATAGCGCTGATGTTCTCGCCATAGTTGGTGCCGGCGGGGCCGCCCACAAAACCGGCTACCATGTCGCCGATGCCGTCGCCGATGAGGTTCAAGCCCAGCTTGTCAGCGATGTTGTAAAGCTTGCCGCCCTTTTTGCGGGAAAGGTCATTGACATAGATATCCAGTTGGTACACATGTGCGGTGGATTCGGGGATGGTGGCGATTGCGATGGGCATGATAGCCGCAACAGCCGCCCAGTTGGGAATAGGCAATGAGAAGGCAGGCAGAGCAAACAAACCACTGCCAACAGCCCCCTCGGGAAGGGCACGGAATACCGGCACTCCGGTAGCTGCCTGCACCACGAACGCGACCACACAGCCGACCAATGGGCCCAGGAGCAAAGGCAACTGACTCCAGAAGCCCTTGAGGTAAACAGAGAAAAGAATGGTGGAAAGCAGTGTCGCAAAAGAGATAACCCAGGCCCAGTTATTGGCAAGCGGGGCGAACACCTCTTCCGCCTTGTTGGCAGGAATACCGGCAGCGTCGCCCAGAGCAACGGCAGCCAGCGTCAGGCCGATGGCCATGGCAATAGGACCGGTAACAGAGGCAGGCAAGACCTTATCAATCGCTTCCTTACCAAAGGCCTTTACCAGGAAGCCCGCTCCGATAGACACCAGACCGGACATGACAATACCAAACTGTGCGACGGCAATCTTGTCGCCAAGCCCCATTCCGGCCAGCGCGTCAGAAGCCATCAAACTGCCAATGGCGGCAAGGTAGGAAAAGCTGGAGCCGTAGTACAGAGGAAGCTTCCGCCCAGTGACAAGAATGAAGCAGATTGTGGCCAGACCGCTGGCGAAGATCGTGGTAGCCACATTGAACTGGGTTATGAGTGCAACAGTAATCGTGGCAGGGAACATGACGACGACCTGCTGGAGAGCGTACAGAAGCAGCTTCCAAACCGGCGGCCTCTCGTCCGGCAGGTATCCAATGTGGGGGGCGTTGGACGTCATGAAGATTCCTCCTTTATTATGAAACGCCTTAAGGGGCGCTCCAGGCAAAAATAAGAGCTTAGTCCTTCTCGTATAACTGGATGCTGTTTTCACCGTCAGTTTCCATAAGCCGCACGGCCACCACCTCATTGCGGGAGGTGGGCATGTTCAGGCCCACGTAATCCGCCCGGATTGGCAGCTCCCTGTGACCCCTGTCCACCAGCACCGCAAGCTGTATGGAAGCCGGCCTTCCCAGCGCCATCACGGCATCCATGGCCGCCCTGGCGGTGCGCCCGGTAAAGATCACATCGTCCACCAGGATGATATTTTTGTGGGCTACAGGAAAGGGGACGCGGGTTTCGCTGAGCACCGGCTGCTCGCCGTTTACCGTCAGATCATCCCGGTACAGGGTGATATCCAGCTCTCCGGTGGGGACATGCGTTCCTTCAAACGTGGTAATATTCCTGGCGATCCGTTGGGCCAGGGGGATGCCCCGGGTCTTGATGCCGACGAGGCACACGCTTGTCAGGTCCTGGTGATGCTCGATCACCTGGTGGGCCATCCGGGAAAGTGTGCGCTGTATCTTCAATTCATCAGCGATCTGTGCCTTCAGCCGCATGGTTTCCCCTCCTTTCGCCCAACAAAAAAGCTTGTCCGCGCTGATGCGCAGGCAAGCTGAATGTCTTAGGGCGTCAAGCCGTGGACAGGCGCTCAACATCTTGCCGGCATCAATGTACCGAGTTAAAGACATTGTGTGTACTTTTCACTTGGGGTATTGTATCACAGGAACAGGCCATTATCAAGCACTTTTTTACAAAGATTGCGCATTTACGGCATCAGACGCCAAATTGGCCTCGGGGCAGGTTTCCTTCTTGCCGGAGGGCAGTCGCCATGCCACAAACAGGTTGCCCAGCGATAGGAACGCGGCGAAGAAAAACACCCATTGCGGGCCCCACTGGTCCCAGACGGTGGCGCTCAATTGCGCCGCCAGGATGGCCACAACATGGTCCAGGCTGATGCCGGTGGAAAGCGTCGCCGTGATCTCCTCATCATTGACGGCAATGGACCGCAAATAAATGGATTTGACGATGCCGATCTGCATGGAAAGGCGGTCCAGCACAAACAGGCCGTACACCACCATTACCGGCCAGCTTTCCCCCGGCAGAACTTTACTGGTGATTCCCCAAACCAAAAAACCGTACAGCACGTAAACGACGATAAAGGACAGCGCATCCAGGTACATCATGCGCTTGATGCCAAATTTGTCCATCCAATGGCCTACCCAGCGCATGAAGAATATGCCCAAAAAGCTGCTGGCAATCAAAAGCAGGGACATGATGTCCGCGCCCTTGCTCAAAAGCCGCACCACCACCCAGGTGCCGTACACAAAGGCAATCTGCTTTTGCACGCCGTGCAGTATGGTCAGGAAATAGAAATACCTGTACTGCTTGCGGAACAGAAGCTTGAACCGTTTGACTGATCTTGGCTGCGGGCCGATATGCCGGACAAGGAGCAGCGACGCAACGATGGCAATTAAAAAAGCGCCTGCTCCCAATAGAAAAACGGTCTTGATTTGCGTCGTAAAGGAAAAGGCTCCGCTTCTGAACCCGAAGAACACAATGATGCCGGCCACGCACCCCACCGCCGTCTTGGCACTGGCATACTGGCCCATGCGGCGGCCTACCTGACCAGGTTCCGCCAGCGCCATGCCGACGGAATCCTGCAGGGGCATAAACAGGTGCATGCCCATGGAGTTGACAAACAGGAATAGGAGCATCACACCGAAGGAGGGCGTGAAAACGCCCAGCGCCGTCAGGCCGGCGCAGGCCAGCACCTGGGCCACGAGGCTTGCCTTCAGATCGCCCCAGGCTGACATGGTGGCAATTACCAGCGCGCAGAGCATGCCCGGCAACTCCCGGGGAAACTCGATAAACCCGCGCTGGGCCGTGGTTACGTGATACACATCATTGAAATAATTGGCATAAATCGAATCGCTCAGGCCGTTTCCCAGCGCCGCCGCCGTAATCAGGATGAAGAACAGCAGCATATCCCTGCGCAGCGTCTGCCTTTGCATGTTGCTTGCATTCCTTTCGATGGCACAAATAGGCGTTTTCCTGTATTGTAACAGGCAAAGCAGTTTGCCGCAATGAGCATTTCCCCCAATTATTCGCTCCTTTTCTGCGCCGCTTGACAAAGGGATGGAAATCCGTTACATTGATGAAAGTAATAGATGAGATTGCCCGTAATTGGAGATGCACCATGCGCAAAGTCATCATCGCCGACGATGAAATGAAGGTGTGCCAGCTGATACAGAAGCTGGCGGACTGGGATGACCTGGGCCTTACTGTGGCCGGCATCGCCAATGACGGCCTTTCCGCCTTGGAGTTGGTGGAAAAACACCAGCCCGATATATTGATCACCGACATACGCATGCCGGGCGTGGACGGCATAGAGCTTATCCGTCGCGCCAAGGAGCTGAGGCCTGCGCTGCAGTGCATCATCATAAGTGGCTACAGGCATTTTGATTATGCCCATAACGCCATCCGCTACGGGGTGGAGGATTACCTGTTAAAGCCCGTCAATCAGCAGGAGTTTGTGACCACGCTGCGCAAGATGGTGGAGAAAAAGGACCTGGAGCAAAACCAAAAGCAGGAGACGGAACAGTTACGGCAGCAGGCGCATCATTTGGGAGAGCGCCTGAAGGAGGACTTCGTTCTCAGGCTTTTGCAGGAAGAAAGCCTTACCCCAAAGGAAGCCCAGCCGCTTGCCCTGCCTTACAGTGAAGGCTTTGGCTGCGCCATCGTGAAGCCCGATCTTGCCGGTGTGCCGCCGGGGGACAGGCTCCACAGCCTTGCTATGGAAAAAACGCTTGGCGCGCTGCGCCAGCAGCTGAATTCTGTCTTCTCCGTGCTGTTGTCCGCAGGCTCGCCGGAGGGCGTGCTGTGCGTATACCATCCGGGCGAAATGGTATGGGAGGATGTTTTGAGCGCCTTCCGTTCCCTGATGGAGGAGCTTCTGCCATTGCGCGCCCTTTTTCCCAGTATGGAGGTCACAGTAGGCTTAAGCCGTGCCAATTACCCAATAGCTACCCTCCCCGCTGCCATGCAGGAGGCCCGCCAGGCGATCGCGGAACGGCTGCGCCGGGGCACGGGGCAAATCATCGTATATGCGCCGCAGGCAAGCTCGCAGGGCGAAAAGGAATCGTTTTTGAGCGCGGATACGCGCAAAGGCCTGCTGGCCGCTTTGGAAATTCTGAATGAGGAAAACTACGGCGCCCAACTGCAAAAGGTGCTGGATGCGCTGAAAAAAGCGGACAGGCTGCCCATGACGGACATCCGCGATATCCTGAAGGAGCTTATCTACCTGCACTTTCTGGGGCTTGCGGGCCGCGGCCAGGCCGAGGAAGCGACAAAATCTTACCTTCATGACTTCGAGGAAGCCTGGAACGCTTCCACCTCCCTTATGCAAGCGGCTGACAACCTGAAGGATATGCTGTGCGGCCATGTGACCGGCATCTTAAAAGAGCGCAGCGAGACGGAGATGCGCCCCATACGCCTAGCCAAACGGTATATGCAGGAAAATTACAACATGCCCATTACTCTGGAGGATGTGGCGGCGGTGGCCGGCTTCCATCCCACGTACTTCTCCACAGTATTCAAAAAAATCACAGGCGAGAATTTTTTGGAGCACTTAAGCGGCCTTCGCATGAAGGAAGCCCGCGAGCTGCTTTGCGACGATCATCTGCGCATTGAGGACATTGCCGAAAAGGTGGGCTATGCCGACGCCAAGTATTTTGTAAAGCTGTTCAAAAAATCCACAGGCCTCACGCCCCAGGAGTACAGGAAGCTGTATTATTAAAACCCAGAGGTAGCCCATGCAAAAGAAAAGAACGTGGTCCCTGGCCAGGCGGAGCGTATACGTCTTCCTGGGCGTATGCGTAATCGCGCTGGTCCTTTTGATTGTTTTGACCATCTGGATTCTGGGCGTGGACGGTTCGCTGCTGCACCCCGCCATGCTGATGGTCATGTCGCTGGGCGCCGCGCTGTCCCTTTTGCTGTACCTCGGGTTCCGCCACGTGCTCTCACCATATTTGAAGGTATCCGCGGTTTTGAAGCGCTTTTCCGCCGGGCGCACGGTGGAGGAGCTGTTTCATTTGAAGTACCCCCTGACGGTGGACCTTGCGGAGGCGCTCGAAAAGGTCAGCGGCCTCTTGGACCGGCAGGCCGCGCTTCGGGATTCCATGAAGCAGGCGGAATACCTGGCGCTTCAAAATCAAATAAATCCCCATTTTCTGTACAATACCCTGGAGGCCATACGGGGCGACGCGCTTTTAAGCGGCATGTCCTCCCTGGCGGAAATCGCGGAGGCCCTGGCCACGTACTTCCGCTACACCATCAGCAAAATGAACCGGCTGGTGACGGTGGAGGAGGAGCTCAACAACGTCAAAAACTACTTCCGCATCCAGCGTTACCGCTACGGCGACAGGATGCAGATGACGCTCTCCTACGACAGGGAAAACCAGGAGCTGCTCACATTGCGCATACCCAAGCTCACGCTGCAGCCCATTGTGGAAAACGCGGTAATCCACGGGCTGGAGGCCAAGGTGGGCCAGGGCCTCATCCGCCTTACGGCGGAAACCACCCAGTCGCGCCTTCTGCTGCACGTGTCCGACAACGGCGTGGGCATGGACCGGGAAGCGCTGGCGCGGCTTAATGACAGGCTGACCCAGACAAGGTTTGACTATATCGACGGCGCCGGCGAAAAAGAGGGCGGCATCGCGCTGGTGAACGTAAACAACCGCTTGCGGCTTTTGTTTGGCGAGCAGTACGGCCTGAATATCTACTCGGAGCCGAATGTGGGCACGGATGTGGAAATCACCCTCCCCCTGCGCCACCCCATAGAGGAGTAGCCTGCCCATGAAGACGGAAATCCTGCGGATGGAGGATGTGTTTGCCGCCAGCCACGGCGTAAGTCTGCTGGACGGCTTCCGCATGTACCTGTTCATGGGGGAAACCCTGGGGCTGATCATCAACAACGCCTACAAGCGGTCCCTGGTGGTGGATGTTTTGTGCGGAAACCGGGAGGTGGACCTGGGCCGTATTTATTACCATGACCAGCAGGTGGACCCGGAGGAATACACGATGTTAAGCCGCCGCCGCGTAGCCTGCGTGGGCGGAAAAAGCTTTCTGATCCAGGACATGAGTGTGGCGGAAAACATATTCGTCATCCGCAGCCGGTTCAAAAAAATATTCGTGAGACGGCGCACGCTGGAAAAGCAGGCCGCCATATTACTGAAGCCATTTTCGGTGGACGCTTCCCCCTCCACCCCGGTAAAATATCTGTCCATTACCCAGCGGATTCAAATAGAGCTCATCAAGGCCAGCGCCACAGGCGCCAGGATTATCATCCTCTATGACCTGTCCCGTTTTTTAAGCGCGCCGGATATCGCGGCGGTGTTTGAAACCGTCCGCGCGCTAAAAAGGGACGGCATCGCCTTTTTGCTGGTGGATACGTATCTGGATGTGCTTTTCCAGTATACCGACCGCATGCTTGTCATGGACAGCGGGCGGATGATACGGGCCTTTGAAAAAGACATGTACGATGAAAAAACAGTGGAGGCCGTGCTGCTGGGCGGCGGGGAACAGCATTCCGCAAGCGAGGGCCGGATGACGGCGCCGCAGGTTCTGGAAATCCACCGCGTAAGCACCCCGTCGCTTCAGGATATTTCCCTTACCTTGCGCAAGGGCGAGGCCATCAGCCTTCTGGATATGGACGACAGCACCAACCAGGCCCTGTGCCAGTTGCTCACCGGGCAGGCCGTGTACAAAGGGGAGCTTTTGCTGGATGGAAAGGCATACAAGCCCCGGAGCTTAAGCGGTGCCCTGAAATCCGGCATATGCGTCATATCCGAAAACCCCACGGAGACCATGCTTTTCCCCCACCTGAGCGCCATGGAAAACCTGTATCTTGGCATGGCCGGTCGCGTGCGATTCTTTTTCGGCAGAAAAAAATACAAGCGGAGCCTGAAGCGGAACTACCGCGAGCTGCTCCCGCAGGGCATTCTGGAGTGCCAGGATATACGAACCTTAAGCAGTGAGGACCTGCAGCGGCTGGTGTACTGCAAGTGGCTGCTGTGCCATCCCAAGGTTCTGATCGTATTCAAGCCGCTTTCCGTGACGGACCCGCATTTGGGCCAGGTCACGCAGGAATTGATCGGCCAGTATGTAAGGCAAGGCGCCAGCGTTTTGATCCTGTCCTCCAACCCCTCCGAAGCCTACCGGCTGGGGGATGTGGTGTACCCATGCAAGGATGGACGAATACTGGCCCCCGCGTCGGAGAATTCTCATCAAAATGTTTGATGCGCCGCTCAGAAAGCCGGAAATGAATAACGAAAAGCAATTATTTCGTCCATGTAAGGCGGGGGCTTGCTCCCGCCGCACGCATATCGCCGCTGATCATCTTTATAGTAAAATATAGCGTTATAAAACCGCCCTGACGTTGTCCGCTCCAAGCAGCATTTCCAGCTCTTGCTGCACAGGCTCGTCCCCGTCGCACCACAGGCTGCGCGGTGTCAAAAGCGTAATTCGCTCCGCGGCGATATGAAAATATACCGGCACGGGGCCGGGATGGCCGCCCAACACTGGCTTCGACTTCTCCATTTGATCCCTTGTGCATCTTAAGTACAGCTTCATAGGCGCCTGCTTGGCCAATTGCGCATCGGTAAGCACCGGCGCAGCCTGATGGTAGGGCAGCGGGAACAGATCGTCCGGATCGTCCATAGGAGGTTTATTCATCACGGGCAGTATGGTCTCCCGGTCATTCTCATTCTCCGAAGGCTTCAAAGGGTATACGCTGTCCACCAGCAGCTTGATCTCCTCATCCTCCCGGATGGAAAGCTTGCCGGTCAAGACCACCATCTCGTCTGTTTTCAGCATGGAGCCGTACTTTTCATAAATTTTGGGGAAAACAAGCCCCTCGATCTGGCCCGTGAGGTCTTCCAGCGTCACAAAGCCCATGAAGGCGCCCTTCTTGGTGGCCTTGCCCCTGGCATCGATCAAAATGCCGCCCATGCGCACGATCATGCCGTCCATGGACTGGCCCTTGTCCGGCCGCTCATTCAATTCCGCCACATAGGCGGTATTGCACTCCATCTGGTTCAATAATTGCGCGTACTCATCCAGGGGATGGCCGCTGATATACACGCCGGTCATCTCTTTTTCCATGGATAAAAGCGAGCGGAACGGGTATTCCTGCACGTTGGGCAGCTTCTCCTGCATAAAGCCGCCTGCGGACATGCCGCCGCCCAGGTCGAACAGCGACATCTGCCCCGATACGTTCTGTTTGCGGCGGCTTGCGGAGGCTTCCATGGCCGGCTCGTACACATTCAGCAATTGGGCGCGTTTTGCCCCGGTGCCGTCAAAGGCCCCGGCCTTGATGAGGCTTTCCACCACGCGCTTGTTGACGCTGTCGGTGTCAACCCGGTGACAGAAGTCAAAAATATCCTTGTATCTGCCTTTTTCCCTTTCGCGAACGATGGCCTCCACCGCGCCCTGGCCCACATTTTTCACCGCGCCCAGGCCAAAGCGGATGCCCGGCTTGCCGGTGGACGCATCCATGCTGAAGCGCCAGCCGCTGATGTTCACATCCGGCGGCAGGATGGGAATATCATGCACCCGGCAGTATTGAATGTATCCGGCAATCTTGGTGGCGTTGCCATATACGCTGTTCATGATGGCGGCCATGAACGGCACGGGATGGTGCTTTTTCAGCCAGCCCGTCTGCACGGCCACCACCCCGTAGGCGGCGGCGTGGCTTTTGTTGAAGGCGTAGGAGGCAAAGGCGCTCATCTCGTCAAAGATGTGCTCCGCCACATCCTCCGGAACGCCGTTGTTCACGCAGCCGGGAATGACTTGCTTCCCTTCCTTGTCCCGCATGCCGTGTACAAAATACTCCCGCTCCTTTTGCATCACGTCATGCTTCTTTTTGGACATGGCGCGCCGCATCAGGTCGCTGCGGCCCAGGGAATAGCCGGCCAGGTCGCGCACGATCTGCATCACCTGCTCCTGGTAGACCATGCAACCGTAGGTCACATCCAGGATGGGCTTCAGTTTAGGCGTTGCGTATTTGACTGTGGAGGGGTTGTGCTTGCCCTGGATGTAGCGGGGGATGCTTTCCATGGGGCCGGGGCGGTACAGGGAGATGGCGGCAATAATATCTTCGAAGTTCTCCGGCTTCATGCCGGTCAAAAAGGTGCGCATGCCGCCGCCTTCCAATTGAAACACCCCGTCGGTATCCCCCTGGGAGATCATGTCATACACGGCCGAATCGTTCAGCGGAATGTCCTCGGGCTTTAAATCCGTGCCTGCCTCCCTAAGCATATCCAGCGTATCCCGGATGACGGTCAGGGTGCGCAGGCCCAGAAAGTCCATCTTTAACAGGCCCAGCTTTTCCAATACACCCATGGGATACTGGGTGGTAATGACTTCATCGTTTTTCTGCAGCGGCACATAGTGGGTGACAGGCGCGCTGGTGATGAGCACGCCGGCGGCATGGGTGCTGGCATGGCGGGGCATCCCCTCCAGGGACAGCGCCATGTCAATGAGCTTTCTCACCTTGTCGTCCCCGCCATACGAGGCCGCCAGTTCGGGGCTCACCTTCAGCGCCTTCTCCAGCGTCATGCCAAGCTCGAAGGGCACCGCCTTGGCGACCCTGTCCACATCCTGATAGCTCATGCCCAGCACGCGGCCCACATCGCGCACCACGCCCCTGGCTGCCATGGTGCCGAAGGTGATAATTTGCGCTACATGGTCGGCGCCATACTTGGAGGCTACATAATCGATGACCTCCTGGCGGCGCTCATAGCAAAAGTCAATGTCCAGGTCGGGCATGGAAATGCGTTCCGGGTTCAGGAAGCGCTCGAACAGCAGGTTGTATTTTAAGGGGTCCAGCGCCGTGATGCCCAGGGTATAGGCCACAATGGACCCGGCACCGCTGCCGCGCCCCGGCCCCACCATGATATTGTGGCTCTTGGCGTAGTGTATGAAATCCCACACGATAAGGAAGTAATCCACATAACCCATGTTCTTGATGGTATCCAGCTCATACATCAGCCGGCGGTAAGGGACGCTGCCCTCCCCCGCATCGCCGGGATACCGCTTTTCAAGCCCCTGCCTGCAAAGGCTGGTCAGCAGGGACACCGGCGTCTCCCCCGGGGGGATGGGCTTAAAGCTGGGCAGATGAATCTTGTCAAACTCAAACGCCACACGGCACATGTCCGCCACTTTTTGCGTGTTGTCGATGGCGTCGGGCCAGGCGACAAAGAGGTTGCGCATCTCCTCTTCGCTCTTTACGTAGAGCTCTTCCGTCTCCATGCGCATGCGGGCTTCATCCTCCAGCGTCTTGCCGGTCTGGATGCACATCAGCACTTCCTGGGCCGCCGCGTCCCCCTTGCGCAGATAATGGGCGTCGTTGGTGGCAATAAGGGGGATGCCCGTCTCCCGGCTCAAGCGCACCAGCTCCGGCAGCACCTGCTTTTCCTCGGGGATGCCGTGGTCCATGATTTCAATATAGAACCTGTCCTTGCCGAACAGGCTTTGCATGCGCAGCGCGTACTCCCTGGCCTCCTGCCGCCTGCCGCCAAGCAGCATCTTGGGCAGATCGCCGCTTAAGCACGCGGACAGACAGATCAAGCCCTCCGCATGCTTTTCCAGAAGCTTATAGTCGATGCGGGGCCTGTAGTAAAAGCCGCGCAAAAAGCCCTCGCTCACCAGCGTCATCAGGTTTTGATAGCCCGTGTTGTTTTCGCACAGCAGCACCATGTGGCTGTACTCCCGGGAAACCACCTGCTTGTCCTCCATATCCGGGCAGACGTATACCTCACAGCCCAGTATGGGGCGGATGCCGTTGGCCACGCACTCCTGGTAAAACTCCACAGCGCCATACAGAACACCGTGGTCTGTGACGGCGCAGCTATCCATGTTCAGTTCCTTCAGGCGCTTTATAAGATGCTTGATCCGGCAGGCGCCGTCCAGCAAGCTGTATTCCGTATGCAGATGCAGGTGGGTAAAGGCCATGTATTTCACCTCGGGGATATTATAGCATACAGGGAGGATATAGGTCAGCAGGGAGAAGGCTTTTAGAAAAAATCCTCCTTCCCGCACCCATCCTTGAAAAACTATCCCCTTTCCTTTTCCTTGTACACCCATGTCGTATTATGGTATACTGTACCCGACAATGAGGTGGTTTGATGCCCTTATTCGAGTTTGATGAGCAATACCCGCTTTTCGACGCCACGCCCGTGGAGAACCTGTTTGTGCAGGAATACCTCCCCGCGGCCAAGGGCGATTATGTTAAAGTATACCTATACGGCCTGATGCATACATATCATCCCACCGCGGGCATGAACCTGGCCGTTATGGCCAGGGATCTGGGCCTTTCGGAGGAGGATGTTTTATCCGCCTACCGCTACTGGGAGCGCAAGGGCCTGGTGCAGCGCACGGCGGACAATCCCCCCGCCTTCCGCTACATGAACGCCAAGCAGCTTCTATTCATGCGCCAATGCCCCACGGAGGACAGGCAGTATACCCAGTTTGCCGACGCTCTCTATGCCGCCTTCGGGGAGGACAGGCAGCTTCACGGCCAGGAAACCAGTCTGGCCTACGAGTGGATAGAGGATTTGAAGCTTCCGCCGGAGGTGGTATTGATGCTGGTGCAGCATCTGATCTCCACCCGCGGCAAGCATTTCAGCTTCAAGGCCGCCCAGAAGCTGGCCGTACAACTGGCGGAGGAGCACGTGCACACCATTGAGGAAGCGGAAACGGTGCTATCCCGCTCCAAAGCCATATTGGAGGGCACACGCAAGATTCTGCGCCGCCTGGGCAAGCGCCACCAGCCCTCCGAGGATGAAATGGCGCTGTACCGCAAGTGGGCATTGGACTGGGGCTACGATCACGACGCCATCGAGGCCGCGTGCCGGGAAACCACCAAGGGCGACCCCACCATGGCCTACCTGGACGGAATTTTGAACGGCTTGCGCCGGCGGAGCGAAAAGACGCCAGCCTCTGCCAGGCAGGTGGAAAGCCAGCTTCAAAGGGAGCAGGAGGAGGCTGCGCCATTAAAGGAGCTCTTCCGTGCCCTTGGCGTAAGCGGCCTTACCGTAAACGAGGGCACGCTGTCCGTCTACCGCCAGATGCGGGACCTGGCCGGCCATGAGGTGATATTGCTGGCTGCCAGGGAGGCTGTGCGCTTTGGCGGGAGGCTGGACGACGTTTTGCGGCTTTTAACCACCTGGCATGAAAAGGGCCTTACTACCCCCCGGCAGGTGGAAGAATATATCTCCACCTTTTATGAGAGCAACCGAATGCTTTCCCAGCTGTTCGAGCTGTGCGGCAAAAATGAAAAGCCCGCCGCTTCCGACAGGGCGCTGCTTTCAAAATGGCAGAAGGAATGGAGCTTTACCTCCGAAATGCTGAACCTGGCGGCATCCTATTCCCGGACCGCAGAGAAGAAGATGCCCTATATGGACGCCATGCTCCGTGCCTGGCACGAGCAGGGCATTAAAAACCCGGAGGCGGCCCAGGCCGCCCGGGGCCGCTTTGAAAAACCGCAGGCCACCGCCGCCGCTCCCCAGCGAAAGGGCAAGGTGGTTACGGAGCAATTGTATACCCAGCGTACATATGACGAAATCGACCTGAACAAATGGGCGGCCAGCATGATCGAGGAGGCCACGGAAAACAATGCCTAACGCCATCATGAACGCGCTGATGATGCAGTACGAAGCCCGGCAGCAGGAAAACGCCCGGGAGGAGGAGCGCCGCCTGAAGGAGGCGTCCGGACTATGCCCGGATATCGGCCGGCTGGTTGCCGCCCGGCGGGACAGGCTTTTTTCCGTTGTCCGCTCCGCGTTGCGCTCCGGCAGGGAAAACGCCGCGGTCAGCCGCCTGGCGGAGGACATGGAGAATTATAATCAAAAGATTCGCGAACTGCTTATAAAAAACGGGCTGCCTGAGGATTATCTGCAGCCGGTATACCAATGCAAAAACTGCCGGGATACAGGCTTTGTGGGCGAATCGGTAAAAAAGCGCTGCGCGTGTTTAAACCAGGAATACTTCAGACAAATGGGCCGGCAGATCGGTTTGAACGAGCGGACGCCCCAAACATTCGAAACCTTCCGGGAGGAAGTGTTTTCCCAGGAGATCATCCCTGGCGCCAACGTAAGCCAGCGCACTTTCATGTGTTTTTTGCGGGACAAGTGCAAAAAATACGCCGAAAGCTTTCCGAAGACCGCCACGCCGGATATGCTGTTTATGGGTACCAGCGGCCTGGGCAAGACATTTCTCATGCAGGCCATTGCCCACCGGGTGCTGGAACGCGGCTTTTCCGCCCTGTGCCTGAGCGCCTTCAAGGTGGTGGAGATGACAAGGCAAGCCTACTTTTCCAACAGCAGCGAGGAAAGCGCGCCGCTTTTTAATGTGGACCTTTTGTTGATCGACGATCTGGGCTCGGAGCCGCTGATGGACAACGTGACCATCACGCAATTGTACCATGTCGTCAACGAGCGTCAAAATGCCGGGAAGCATACCATTTTGAGCACCAACCTGAACAGCGTGCAGTTCCAGGACCGCTACACGGAAAGGATCGGCTCCCGCCTTTTATCCTCCGCCGGGCAGTGCGAGCTGGTCGCCTTTATCGGGTGTGACATCCGCCGCAAAGCATAGAAAGGGATTTCATGGGCAATATCTGGCACGATATCGACCCTAAACGCATCACAAGCACGGAGTTTATCGCCGTCATTGAGATCAGCAAGGGCGGCAAGAACAAGTACGAGCTGGACAAGGAAACCGGCATGCTGATGCTGGACAGGGTCCTTTTCACCTCCACCCACTATCCGGCCAACTACGGCTTTATCCCCCGCACATATGCCGACGACAACGATCCATTGGATGTGCTGGTTTTATGCCAGGAGGCCATATTGCCGCTTACATTGGTCAAATGCCGCCCCATCGGCATGATCACCATGGTGGATGAGGAATCGGCGGATGAAAAGATCATCGCCGTGCCGGCAGGCGACCCTTCCATGGCGGAGTACACCGATATCAGCCAGCTGCCCCAGCACACCTTTTCGGAGATCAGCCATTTTTTCGAAGTCTACAAGAGCCTGGAGGGCAAGAAAACAGCGGTGAAAAGCACCGCGGGGCGGGCCGAAGCCAGCCAAATCATTCAGGCAGCCATTGCAAGCTATGCGCAGCACTTTCTGACACCGGAGGGCTCTATTCGTACAGCCGATGAAATGAAAAGGGACTTGTCATGAACATTCAAATTTATGTAAGCAAGAAAAATTTTGATGTGCAAAAAGCCGAGCGCTTTTTCAAGGAACGGCGCATCCCCTACCAGATGGTGGACCTTATGCGCCACCCCCTGGGACAGCGGGAGCTGCAGCTTTTCGCCCAAAAGCTTACCGCCAAGGCGCTTGTGGACCGGGAGGACAAAAAGGTGAAGGAGCATCCCATCTGCTACGCGCCGAACGACGAAGTCATCCTGTCGGAGCTTTTATTAAAGCCCTCCCTGATGCGCTCGCCCATCGTCCGCAACGGCACCAAGGTTACTATAGGTGCCGCAGAGGATGTTTGGACCTCCTGGCTGAACGAATAGCATATACACGCACAAAAGAGGTGTTCGTATGCATGGCAAGCTCTCCCTCCAAAGCCGGCTGACCGCCTGCTTCCTGGCCTTCTCCGTGCTGCCGCTTCTGACGTTCTTTGTTGTATTTTTCCCGTACCTTAGCGGGAGCATGCTCAAAAGCCGCATGGCTGCCCTGGAAGGGCTGGCCAACGCCAATGTCAGCGACCTGGAGCAGATGGGTGATTCCATATTGCGGGAGGGGGAACGGCTGGCCCTGGACCAGCGCGTGCTGGACGTGCTGCGTGTGCCGGCCGGAGGGGATGCCGCCCAGGCAAAAGCCCATGCGGAGGACTATTTGCAGTCGATGGTCAATGAAAGCTGCCGCGGCGCTTCGCTGATCAGGGCCGGCTGGAAGGTGGCCGCCTCCACCAATGACGCGGTTTACACAGGCGAAGCGCTGGCTCTTTTGTTGGGCACCAACGGCTCCTTCAGCGGAGATCGGGAGGTCAGCGGCCTATTGCCTTCGTTATCCGAGCCGGGCAAGCAATCCATTTATTTCACCGTGCCCATTTTGTCGGGAAACAGCCTGTTGGGCACGCTGGTGCGGGAAATGCCCCTTGGCGTGCTGGACCGCAAGACATCCTCCTTAAGCCAGGGGGAAACAGGGCGGATGATGCTGGTGGACGAAAGCGGCATGATCCTCTCCCACATGGACAAGGCCGAGGTAGGCAAATCCCTTTTGAGCGACAGGCTCCTATCCATATTCACAAACTTCAAAAACGGGCTCACGGAGCGCAGCGGCAATGGCAGTACTGCGCTGTTTGACGTGCAGCAGGGGTACGGCTACCGCATATTGGGCAATATGCCCTGGATGCTTGTGGTGTATCAGGCGGAAAGCGAGCTGAGATCCCAGGAGGTACTCATCATCCTCTTCGCGGTGCTGGCCACGCTGGGGCTGTCGTTGTTGAGCTTTTTGATCAGCCGCATCGTATCCCGAAGCCTGGTATTCCCCTTAAAGCGCCTGAACGCGGCCTTCCGGCAGGCGGGCTACAACCAGTTCACGCCGTTGACGCCCGGCGGCACATCTGAAATGGTGGAGCTGGCCGAAGGCTACAATACCATGATCGGCCTGCTGGATAAGAATATTACGCGCCTGAGCGACTCCAACCGGCAATTGGCCACCACCATTGCGGAGCTGGAGGTGGAGCGGGACAGGATGCAGTTTTTGCAGGATGCTCCCGACGGTGCCGGTGTCCGCCGGGCCAAGGTGGAATTCAATCTGCTCTCCGGGGAGTTCTTGGCGGACGACAGCTTCTACGCCATGCTGCACCTGAACCGGTCCATGACCAGGCTGTCCCTGAACGAGTTCCTGGACAACATGGCCGAGCCGGAGGATGCCGCCGCGCTGCATGAAAGCATCGAGCAGCAGTCGGACCAGATCCACAAGCTTGTGCGCATCCATACCCAGGAGGGCATGCTCTGGATCCAGGTGCACGCCAGGGTCTATTACAACACCCAAAGCGAGCCCACCAAGGTATCGGCCACGCTGCTGGATGTCACCGACGATTACAAGGCCCCCGGCGAGGATGCGCTGATAGACAGCGCCACAGGGCTTACCACAAAGGCCCCCTTCATGCAGGCGCTTTCGGAACGGCTTGCGTCGGAGGAAAACCGCCGGGAAGGCGGCATGGTGGTATGCCTGGCGCTCAAAAACCTGCCGCAGGACGATACGCAGCGCATGGCGTATGTGCTGGCACTGCGCATCAGCGCCGACCGGCTGCGGGCCTTTGTGGGGCCGGAGGGCATGGCGGCCAGGTTCTATGACGACCGGTTCCTTTTGCACCTGCCCCGCCTGAGCACGGCCTCCATGGCGGAAGGGCGCATGGCGGAGCTGGGCCAGGTCCTTTCCGCACCTATCCCTTATCAAAAGACCACCCTGTCGCTGAAAATGCTGGCGGGCGCATCGATCTATCCTCAAAAGGAGGTTACGGCCGAGCTGCTTGTAAGCCAGGCACAAACCGCCATGTCCGCCGCCGCGGCCCTTGGCGGAGCAAGCTGGACGCTGTATGACGTCACGCGCCAGGCGGAGGACGCGGATACCGCCCGGATTACCCTGGAAAGCGCGCTGCGCAGCCGCCGCATCGTGGAGGCGCTGTCCACCTTCCAGCCCGACAACGCCCTTTCATTGGAATACCAGCCCATCATAGCACTGGGCAGCGGCAGCGTGACGGGCTTTGAGTGCACCGTGCGGCTGACGGTGGAGGAATTGGGCATGGTATCCGCCGGGGAACTGATTCCCCTGGCGGAAGCCAGCGATTTGATGCTGCCGGTGGGCAGGTTCGTACTGAAGGAGGCCTGCCGCCAGATTCGCAGCCTGCGCCAATTAAGGGGTCAGGATTTGTTTGTTTCCGTCAACATCAGCGCTGTGCAGCTTAAGCAAACGGATTTTTCGGACACCATCTACCTCGCCTTGAAAGAAACCGGCCTGCCGGGCTCCGCGCTGCAATTGGAGATCAGCGAACGGATCATGGATGTGTTCATGGCCCAGGCGGACAAGCTGCATGTGCTGCGCCGGATGGGTGTGCGCATTGCCCTGGACGATTACGGCGCCGGCACCGGTGCGCTGACCCATTTGTACAACATGCCCCTGGATGTTTTGAAGGTGGACAAAAGCTTCCTGACGGGCGCCTCCGCCAGCCAGGGTAAGGAATTCATACTGAAGACGCTGGTGGACCTGGCCCACAACCTGAACCTGAAGGTGGCCGCCGTGGGCGTGGAGCATTTCAAGCGCCTGAACACACTGATGAAGCTGGGCTACGACATGGCCCAGGGCTATCACTTCTGCCCGCCTCTCAATCCCACCGCCCTGGAGGTGTTCCTGGATACGCGGTCGGCCGAGGGGAGCAGGTAAAAAAAGCCGTTGTGAAAGCTCGCGGGAAGGGGGCTTTTTGAAAAAATCTCCCTTCCCGCACCAATCCCTGAAAAACTGAAAATGGGATCGCCTATTTTGCCATTATCTTAGCTGCGCCCGATAGAGAGGAGGACCGGTATGCATATAAAGAACAGCCTGTTCCTGACAGCAATATGCCTGCTCGTATTTTGCTCTTTCATTGGTGCATCGGCACAAAGCGTCCGGGACACAAACCTTCAGGCCGCTTTTGAAAGCGATAGCCTGACGCTTAGGGAAATACAGCCTGCCTCCGATTATGCCGGATACACCCTGCGTGTTTCAGCCGCCTCCTACGCCCAAAAGGCAGCAATGGAGGGTACTGCACCAAATTATCCGGAAGACGGTGGATGGGTTACCCTGGATATAAACGTCCAGGACTTCCGCCCGGCGCCTTATTTCTACTCTCCTGACGGAAGCAAGGCAATCCTGATGGACGAGGAACACGCCTATATCCTTTCGGGCAATATCATCACCATGATCCTGCCCAATTACCTTCGCGGCGTGCGGGATGAATATGCAAGTTTTTCCCGCTTCCTCAAAATGAAACCTACCCAGTGGGTAGGCAGTGAAGGCTTAATCTGGTCTCCAGACGGCCGTTATGCGGTGCTGACCAACTATGCCACCACGCTGATAAGAGGCCAGTTCATCTATGGCTTGTATTTGATTGATACACAAACGGGGGAGCTGTTTTGCGCCGACACATACCCCAACAAGCTGAGAGACGGGGGAGCGGCGGTGTTTCAGGCGTGTTTTGACGCCACAGGCAGGTATGTGTATTACATGCTTTGGGGTTCCCTTTACGAGGACAGCCGCATATCGTTGATGCGTTATGACATGGAGACCGGCGTGAAGCAAAGGCTGCTGGCCTGCCCGCATTTCGCGGCCTATCCGAAGCTGCAGCTCGATTCCACTGGCCGGCTAATCCACCTGCTGGATAACACAAAGGCGAATGAGCCGCTGGGGCTGAGCGTATACGAACAGAAAAACGGAAATTGGGTATCCACCGCCTATACCCTTTCGAAACCGATGGCGGCCATACGGCCTATGTACATGGAAATCGGCAGTGCGGATATGGGCGTAATGCTCCACAATCTTAGATTTCAAGACAAAAACTCCATGGCATTCGGGCGTTTTTTTACCGACGGCAGCTTTACAGGCTACGATGAGCTCCTGTTGATCGAAGGGTTTGATGCCCCCAAGGCTACCATCCTGCCCCTTTTAGCCTATGGGGACGGCAGTGAACTGGCGCAAAAAACAGAAAACGGAAAAGCATTGCTTTGCCTGAACATAAAACTGTCTCCGGATGGCCGCTACGCGATGATTCTTGTAACAGACAAAAAATCATACAGTTTTTTGATGATGGACATGGCCACGCTGGAGCTTAAAAAAGTGGAGTCTCCTTTAGGGACAGCCTCCTTGAGCGCAGGAAGAGGCAATCCCATGAGCAACGCCTATCCCTCCGGTTATAGCTGGTTTGAAGGAAACAAGCTGATTATCCTGACCGAGGACGGATTAAAGCTATTTGAATTAGCCTACTAGACGAGATTTTACAAATTTTCCTTGCCCGGATGCAATCAGCCTCCGGGCTTTTTTGTCTAATACATGGAAACAGCGATGAAGTACAAGTCTTGGAGAGTTTATGACCAAAGATTGTTTTGAGCGGGAAGTATTGTCCCTTGCGGACACGATGTACGGGGTGGCCCGGACCTACCTGCGCTCCCCCGAGGACTGCAAGGACGCGGTGCAGGAAAGCATCCTGAAGGCTTGGTCGCATCTTCCGGCCTTACGCCGGGAGGAGTTTTTCCGTACCTGGATCATACGCATCCTCATCAACGAATGCAAAGGCATACTCAAAAGGCAAAAGCGCACGGTGTCTTCAGCGGAGTTCCCCGAAACGTCAAGCATGCCGGAAACGGGTAATGGACTTTATGAAACCATGGTGGCGCTGGATGAAAAGTACCGCGTTCCGCTGGTGCTGTACCATTGCGAAGGCTATTCCATTCAAGCAATCAGCAAGATACTGCGCTTGCCAAAGGGTACTGTAACAAGCCGCCTTGCCCGCGGCAGAGAACTATTAAAGCGAAACTACTTGAAGCGGGAGGTGTGCTTCGATGAGGGATGAGCATTTGACCCACCATGACCTTTTTGGTGAGACACCCGAAAACTTCACTTTGAGTGTGGAGCACACCTTGAACGGACTTACGGAGGAACGGTCCATGAAAAAAGGAATCAGCGGTATATTGATCATAGCTCTTGTGCTGTTGCTGCTGTGCGCTGCGGCCTTTGCCGCGGTGCAGGGCGGCGGGCTGGATTGGTTTTACAAGCACATCTTCCACATCCCTACGCTGCCCAAGGATATTGATCAGCAGATTCAAAGCAGCATACATCAAACTGTGACTGAGAATCACCCCCTGCTGAACATGAAGGTGGAAAGCGCCGTATGGCTGCCCAAAGAATACGATATGAACTATCCGGAAGAAAGAACGCTGGAGATTCTCTTTTCCGCTTCTCCCAAAGACCCAGCCAAATATGAGGTACACCCCTGGCAAAACCTCAACGGGGATGGAGATCACGGCGAGGACACCCTGGGAACCGGCAAGGGCACCGGTCCCATCAGGGAAATGTTGACTGACCCTTTCAAATCGCTGCTGCTTTTCGGGACTTACCGGGAAGACCTGGTGACCATGCCGGGTGCCATGGGTGTTGCGTTTTCCTGGTCCTTCTGCCACCATACCTATGACGATGCGGGAAACATGCTTTGCTATTTCAGCTTCCATATGAGCGATTCCATGATAGAGCGCATGCGGAAGTACGCGGACAAGGACGGCATGGTATCCCTGCTCTATACCGATTACTCCTGGCTGTGGAACGAGCAGGGTGATACGTACGGTAATACCCAAACGGGAAGCGTATCCTTCCAAATCAAGCTGCCCGAGTAAAAACTCTCCATGCAGATAACGTTTTCCTGGAAGGGGACCGGGGAGCCCTCCTTTTTCAAAAGGAGGGCTCCCCGGCTTCTTTTCCCCCTTCTTTACCTTGCCATCCCCCATAAACTTTGATACACTAGCCAATAAGTGGGGGCGATGCAAAGTATGAATCAAGCAATATACGACGTTGCCGTCATCGGCGCGGGAGTCGTGGGCCTTACCGTAGCCCGAAGGCTGTCCAGATATCAATTGCGCATCTGTATCCTGGAAAAGGAGCCGGACGTGGCCATGGGCGCCACCAAGGCCAACAGCGCCATCGTCCACGGCGGCTATGCGGAAAGCAGCGACAAATTAAAGGGCCGGCTATGTTACAAAGGCAGGGCGCAAATTAACAAGCTGGATGACGAGCTTCATTTCGGCTTCAAGGAGACAGGCTCCCTGGTGTTCACCACTAGGCCGGAGGACCTGCCCAAACTGGAATCGCTGATGAATAACGGCAGGCGCAACGGTTTAAGCGATCTGGAAATCTTGAAGAGGGATGAGGCGCTTCATCTGGAGCCGAACCTGAACCCCAGTGTTGCGTATGCCTTGTATTGCAAAGGCGCGGGCATTTGCTCACCGTACGAAATGGCCATCGCCATGGCGGAAAACGCCGTGCTAAACGGTGCGGAATTGTGCTTGAATGAGCCTGTCACAGGGATCGCAAAGATAGAGGATGTCTTCACCCTCACAACGCCCAAACGGCAAGTGAAGGCGAAATACGTGGTCAACTGCGCCGGCCTTGGCGCGGCGGAAGTATCCGCCATGGCCACCGTAACGGAATTTGAAATCAAGCCCCGCACGGGGGAATATATCCTGCTCGCCCGCGGCTCGGGCAAGGCGCTGAACACCGTGGTATTCCAGATGCCCACCCCCATGGGCAAGGGTATCCTGGTCACGCCCACCGTGCATGGCAACCTGCTGCTGGGGCCGGATGCCATCGATGAGCCGGGCACGGCCAGCCGCTCCACCCATGTGGAACGCCTGGCGGAAATCTACTTTCACGCGCTGAAAACAACGGAGAAGATCAACCTCCGCCAGTACATCCGCAGCTTTGCCGGGGTAAGGGCGGTAGCCACGGGCGATGATTTCATTATTGGGGAATCGAAAATGAAGGGCTTTATCCAGGCGGCGGGCATCCAGTCCCCCGGCCTCACAGCATCCCCGGCCATTGCGGACAGGGTGGCGGAAATCCTTTCGAATTCGGGATTATCCCTCCAGCCCAAAGAAGATTACAACCCGAACCGAAAGCCCATCATTGAGGTGGATAAAAAAATGCTCCCCCTAAAGGAAGCGGAGCAATTGATAAGTTTATCTTCCGGGGAAGCGCGTATGATCTGCCGCTGCGAGCAAGTGACAGAGGGAACGATTCTGGACGCGATGCGAAGAGGTATCCCCGTCCGTACGGTGGACGGCATGAAACGCCGAACCAGGGCCTCCATGGGCTTTTGCCAGGGAGAGTTCTGCCGGCCCCGCTTTATGGCGCTGATGGGCAGAGAATACGGGGAGAACATATCCGCAAAGACCGACGCGGAGCTTTGCGGCGCGGCAAGGGTGACCAAGCAGGAGCTGCTGGATTATATTGGTGATTTTAAAGAAGAACTGATGCGTTATATGCAGGATTCCAAGTAAAATCAGGCATGCCCCGTTTTCAGCGTTACCGCCGCCACTAACAGGCTGACGCTTTTTGCGCCAGATTTGCACAGCGCCCTTAAGCAGGCCCTGGCGGTGGCGCCGGTGGTGCACACATCGTCCACCACCAGAAGACGCATCCCTTTCACCTTTTCGCAGGTTTGAAAGGCATCCTCCATATTTTGAATGCGACGCTCCTTTTCAAGCTTCGCCTGCTGGCCCGTTTCCCGAAGCCGCTTCAGCGCCAAAAGGACGGGTATGTTTTTTTCTGCTCCTACTGCCTGCGCTAAAAGCTCCGCCTGGTTGAAGCCCCGCTCCAGGAGCCTGCCCGGATGCAGCGGCACGGGAACCAAAGCATCATAGCCGGTACCATCAAGGCAAGCCGCCATCTCCCGGCCCAGGAGCTTTGCCGCATCCCGGACGCATTCGTATTTCATGCAGTGAATCAGCTCCCTGGCCGCGCC
Organism: Bacillota bacterium; assembly: GCA_023436585.1. Taxonomy (GTDB): domain Bacteria; phylum Bacillota; class Clostridia; order Christensenellales; family Aristaeellaceae; genus JAEWAH01. The sequence continues at coordinate 324,096 of JAEZIN010000002.1, forward strand.
TTCGTAAGGGTACGGTGCGAACACCTTCTCCACACCATCGACATAAAAGAAAATCTCCTGTTTCCGGATGGATTGCAAAGCAGCCCGGCAAGGCACGCAAAGATGATCCCCCATGCCGTCCAGCCTTGGATGACCGCAGCAGTGGCAGCGGGCATAGGGCGGGTAAAGCAGGTTTGTCAGTTGACCCATCCCACCCACTCCTTCAATTGCCGGCCAAGCGTTGTATAGCGCCTGGCGATATGGTTGTTGCGCACCATGGCCTCGATGATCTCCTCCCGCCCCACCAGCACCACCAATTGCCTTGCCCTGGTGATGGCGGTATAGAGAAGGTTCCGAGTTAGCAGCATGGGCGGGCCGCCCACCACCGGCATCACCACCACGGGGAACTCACTGCCCTGGCTTTTGTGCACCGAAAGGCAATAGGCCAGCTCCAACGCTTCCCGCTGCTGTTCCTCGTAATCCACCAGCCTGTCCTCATCAAAGCGGACAGTCAGCGTCCGCTCGTCCGGATCGATGGCCTCCACAAAGCCCACGTCGCCGTTGAATATGCCCTGGCCATCCTCCCAGGTGACGCCGTTGAATTTCCGCCACTCAATCTGATAGTCGTTTTTCGTTTGCATCACCTTGTCGCCCACGCGAAAAAGCATATCGCCAAACACCAGGGAGGGCTTGCCCATCTGCGGGGGATTCAGTGCCTCCTGCAAAAGGCGGTTCAATGCCCATACGCCGCATTCCCCCTTTTTGGTGGGGGAAAGCACCTGGATTTGCTTCACGGCATTGGCCAGCCTTTCCTTCTCCTCCATCTTCAAAAAGGTTGGCAGCCGCTGGGTGCAAAGGGATACGATGGTCTGCGCCGCTTCGCTCAGCGCCGTCTTTCTCTCCAAGAACATGTCCTTGGCCCGGCCGTTCAGCACGGGCATTTCGCCTCCGTTGATGCGGTGGGCATTCAGTATGATCATGCTGTTTTCATCCTGGCGGAAGATCTGCGTCAAGCGGACGCTGGGTATAACCTCGCTTTTTAAAATATCCCCCAGCACGTTCCCCGGCCCCACAGGGGGCAATTGATCCGCGTCGCCCACCATGATGAGACGGGTGCCTGGTGTGATGGCACGCAGCAGGCTCCGCATAAGAAGGACATCCACCATGGACATCTCGTCCACGATGATGCAGTTGGCCTCCAGGGGATTGTCCTGGCTTCTGGAAAAGCTGCCTTCGTCGCCGCCATACTCCAGCATGCGGTGAATAGTCTTGGCCTCCACGCCGGTGGCCTCGGTCATGCGCTTGGCTGCCCGGCCGGATGGCGCGCATAGGAGGATATCCCCCTCCTTGGAAAGGATGCGGATGATGCAGTTGATGATGGTGGTTTTGCCTGTGCCCGGGCCGCCGGTGATCACCAGCACGCCCTCATCCACCGCCGCCTGCACCGCCTTTTGCTGCAAGGGGCTGAAGCTGACGTTATTGCCCTTTTCAAACTGCCTGATGGCCGCGTCCGCCGCCTGGCTCTTGCGGTAGGGCAGCGCCGCCATCAGTTCGTGCAACCGCTGGGCCACCTCGCGCTCGGCATGAAAGTACTGGGGCAGGTAGATGCCCTGCTCCTCATCCTCCGTGGGGGATGTAATCATCTCCCGGCGTAATAAAAGCTCCGCCAAGGCCCCCGTTACCAGCTCCTCATTCACCCGGAGCAGCTTTACCGTGCGGCTTACAAGCTCCGCCCTGGGCAAGTACACATGGCCACCGGTGGAAGCGGCATCCTGCAGCACATACTTCAGCGCGCACTTCACCCGGTGGGGCGAATCCACAGCCATACCCATGGACAGCGCAATCCTATCCGCGGTGAGAAAGCCAATGCCCTCTATATCTTCCACCAGGCGGTAAGGGTTCTCCCTGATCACCGCCTGCACCTGATCGCCATACAGCCGGCTGATCTTCACCGCCAGTGCGGCGCTGACGCCGTAGCTTTGCAAAAACACCATGGCCTGCCGGGCATACATCTGCTCATGAAAGCTTTGGGCGATCTGCGCGGCACGCTTGGGCCCCACCTTGGGCACATCCGCCAGCCGTTCCGGGTGCTCGCTTAACACATCCAAGGCATCCTTGCCAAAATACGCCACCAGCAGTTTGGCGGTGGCCGGGCCTACGCCTTTGATGAGCCCCGAGCCCAGATACCGCTCGATACCCAGCAGCGTGGTGGGCTTTACGATCTCACATCCCGACGCCTTCCATTGCCGGCCATACTGGGGATGATCCACCCACACGCCAGATAAAACAATCTGCTCCCCGGAAGAAAGCTCCGGCAGCGCGCCCACCACCGTCACCTTTTCCCTGCCGGTGCGCACCTGCATGACCGTATAGCCGTTTTCCGCATTGCGGTAGGTGATGTCCGATACCGTTGCTTCCAGCTGCTCCACTGCCACGCCCCGCTTCCAAATGCTTCTTGTCCCATTGATTATACCACATGCGGGAGGGCTTGACAAAGCTTCCGGCCGCCGCTACAATAGGAACGACAAATGTGGAAAGGGTAAGGTTTCACGCATGCGCAAATAACCGCTGTCAACACAATGCTGCTCCGTACGGAGCCTTGTTTTGCATCGGTAATTTCGCACCCGTAAAACAAACGCCCTTTTTGTTTTGGTGTTTTTTACGATTGTGCCTTCCGATGCTACGATGCCGGGAGGTTTTTTGATGTCATTTTGTTATTTGAACGCAACCCATTTGGAAAAAAGCATCGGTCAACGCAGGCTGTTCTCGATACCGCTTTTGCAGATTTACGAAGGCGACAGGATCGGCCTAATCGGCCAAAACGGCGCGGGAAAATCCACGCTGCTTTCCATATTGAGCGGGGAAACAGCGCCAGATAGAGGCGCCATAAAACGGGAGGTTCCCATCCACCTCATCCACCAGTTCGGCGTGCCGGTCAAGGCCCAGGGCGCGCAGGCCCTGAAGGAATTCCGAGTTACCGAAGCGGCGCGGCGCAGTGCGCGCAGCGGCGGAGAGCAGACCAGGCTGCGCTTGGCGGAAACGGACATTACCCGCGTGAAGCTTCTTTTTTGCGATGAGCCCACCGCCAACCTAGACGGGGAAGGCCGGGCACTGCTTGCAAAAAAGCTAGAACAGTGCGACACCTTCGTGCTGGTCAGCCACGACCGGGAGCTGCTGAACGGTCTTTGCAATCATATCTGGTATCTCCATGAGGAGACGGTTACAGATTATCCCGGCAACTACGACAGCTTTTTAAGCATCCAGGAGACGGAGAAAGCGCAGCAGGCCAGGGATTACGAGCGGTATGTTTCCGAAAAAACGCACCTGCAGGAAGCGCTGGACACCGCGGCCCGCAAGGCCTCCAAGGTAAAAAAAGCCCCCAGCCGCATGGGCTTAAGTGAGGCCCGGCTGCACAGGCGCGCCGCCGGCGAATCCCAGGAAAAGCTGCACAATGTGAAGAACGCCCTGAAAACCAGGCTGGAGAAGCTGGAGAAGGTGGACCGCCCCAGGGAGGAAACCGCCATCCGGCTGGACTTTTCCCTCACTGACCCGCCCCAAAGCCGCACCGTGCTAAGAGCGGAGCATGTGTCCTTCGGTTATGACAAGCCCCTGTTCACAGGCGCATCCTTTGAACTTCCCCTGGGGAGCAGGACGGCGCTGATGGGACCAAACGGCGCGGGCAAATCCACCCTTCTGCGTTTGATCCGGGAAGGCGCGGAGGGCATCCGCAAGACGCCCAAAGCCACGCTAGGCATATTCGGCCAGGAGTTTGAAACGCTGGACATGGAAATGTCCGTGCTCCAAAACGCATTGCAGCACAGCATACAAAGCGAGACGGTGGTCCGCACCGTATTGAGCCGCCTTTTGTTCTCCCGGGATGAGATGAACAAGCCCGCCTCCGTCCTGTCGGGCGGCGAGCGGGTGAAGCTGGCCTTCGCGCAGCTGTTCGTCGGCCCCGCCAACGTGCTTTTGCTGGATGAGCCCACCAACTACCTGGACATCCTATCCCTCTCCGTGCTGGAAAATATGCTCAGGGAATACGAGGGCACGGTGCTGTTCGTATCTCACGACCAGGCCTTCGTTTCTGCCGTAGCCACCCGGCTGCTGATTCTGGAGGACGGGAAGCTGCAGACCTTTGAAGGCACGCTGCCCCACTATAAGCAAAAGCAGGCCCCCCATAGGGACACGGCATTTGACCGCACGCGGCTGCAAATGCGCCTGTCCCAGCTTTCCGACAACATCGGCCGCGCGAACCCCAAGGAAAAGGAGCGGCTGGAGGCCGAATACGCAGCCTGCCTGCAAGAGTACAGGGCGCTGCAGGGAATATGACATGCACGAACATTGTGCAAATGAACACCCGCGCACACGCAGGACATGTCCTGCTCTTTAAAAGACATGCCCTGCGTGATATACTGAGAAAAACATGTTTCAGGAGGCGCCATGGCATCGCCCACGCTGATACTTGACCGTGTATCCTACGCTTTTGCCCAGGGAAAATGGGCGGTGCATGAAGTCACCGGCACATTGGAGCCGGGCAAGCTCACTGTGCTCATCGGCCCCAACGGCTCGGGTAAAACAACACTTTTGCGCCTGATGGCTGGGCTTTTGCCGGCCAGGACAGGCAAAATCATGCTGGATGGCCGCGAGGTTGCACGCATCCCAAGAAAGGAAAGGGCCCGGCTCATCGCGCTCCTGCCCCAAAGGGAGGAATCGCTGCCGGATATGACAGCGCTGGATATGGTGCTGCTTGGCCGCACGCCCCACCTTTCCCTGCTATCCCAAGAAACAGCGCAGGACCGGGACCTGGCCATGGCGGCTATGGAAAAAACAGGCGTATCCACGCTGTATGACCGGCCTGTCGCCACACTGTCCGGCGGCGAGCTCCAGCGGGTCGCCATCGCGCGGGCACTGTGCCAGGATACGCCCGTGCTCCTGTTGGATGAGCCGGTGGCCAGCCTGGATATCGGCCACCAGTCGTCTGTAATGTCCCTTTTATCCGCACTTGCGCATGAACAAAACATATGTGTTGTCTGCGTGCTGCACGACTTAAACCTGGCAGCCCATTTTGCCGATCATGTAATATTGCTGTCCCACGGCAAACTGCTTCAATCCGGCGAACCGGAAGCGGTGCTCACGGAGGAACTGCTTTTATCCTCCTACGGCGTGCGGGTGCACAGGCTCTTATGCGGCGAGCGCTTCGCTCTGGCGCCTGATTTTATCAAGGCAGACAAGCCCCATTCATACGAGGACGGCGCGCGTCGGAAAACCTCCTGAACTGCGGGAAAGTCCTTCTTCCCAGGCCATTTTGAGAAACGTATTTTTTGCCGCCCACCGAAAATCTATTGCATTTCCCATAAAAATGGTGTATCATTTATTCTGTACCAAATAAAGGGGGTGCTTCATTTATGAAGTCCGTCAATATCCGTCTCAGCCTGGCTGAAAATGTGAAGACGTTTGTAAACGTCGTCAACCGTTACCCCTACGACATGGACCTGCGTGCAGGCCGCCATGTGGTGGATGCCAAATCCATTCTGGGCATCTTCAGTCTGGACCTGAGCAAACCCATCGCCCTGGAAGTGTACGCTGACGATTGTGATGATCTGATGGCTGACATCAAGCCCTTCGTCGCCTGATAGGGTACGGGCCGCCTGCTGTGGCAGGCATTGCATATTGTATCATTTCCCCTCAGCCTTCTGGTTTGAGGGGATTTTTCCTGTAGATTTATTAGGAAAGCATTGATTCCAATCAGCGATTCCTTAAGGAGGGCGATGCAGTGATGATCAGCCGCAAAACCCCCGACCTGGAGAACAAGCTGCTGATCCTGTTTGCCGTTGACGAGCTGGGCCCCCTGACCAGCCTGCAGCTATTGCAGTTCCTGGCGGAAAACGACCTGATGGATTATATCACCATGCAGCTGACCCTGGGAGAGCTGCTGGCCGCCGGCCATATTGATACCGTCCCCCACGCGCTGGGGACGCTGTATACGCTCACCGCGGAAGGCCGCGAATCTCTGACGCTGTTTTTACGGCGTTTGCCGCACAGCATTTACTCCCTGGTGCGTGATATTGTACCCAGGTGGAAGGTCCGTTTCCAGCGGGAAACACAGATGCTGGCGGACTTTCACAAGCGCGAGGACGGCTCGTATGCCTTAAGGCTTCGCCTGATGGAGAAGGATGCGCCGCTGCTGGACATGACGCTTTCCTTGCCCACAAGAAACGCGGCTGACAGGATGTCCCGCCGGTGGCCTTTGGCCGCTCCGGCGTTTTACGGACACCTGATGCAAGCGCTGGGGGATGACTTTTCCCAGAACGCACAGCCGCCAAGCGGCCTGTCCCAAGGCACATCCATCATTTCTGACGGCTTTCAGGGCTGCATCCTGCGCCTTGCCCAAGGCGGACAGGCATCGCCTGCCTTTGATATCTCCCTGGCGCTTCCCACAGAATCCATGGCGCTTTTCTTCGCCGGGCGATGGCCAGGGAAGGCGGAGGAAATCTGCGGCCTTTTGATGGACCGGCTGTCGGAGGAATGATAAAGGCCCGGAACGCATGATCGTTCCGGGCCTTTTGTTCTGCCACAAGGAATGGGGCAAAAGCTATTATGAATCAGCCCTTGAGTTCCTTTACAAACCACTGCAGCACCGTATCGTCCATATCGGGCAGGTGCTCATGGCCAAAATCGGGGTAGAAGGTCACTTTCTTGGGGGATGTAATCTTGTTGTAGCAGGCGAATTGGGTGGACGGCGGGCAGATTTTATCCATCAGACCGGTAAACATGTGCACCTTCCCCTGGATGCGGGGGGCCAGGTGCTGGATGTCGATATATCCCAGCTTTGTGAAGATCTCCTCTTCCCGGCTGTGGGTGGGGTCGAATCTGCGGAAGTGCTGCTTCAGTTCCACATAGGCATCCTCCGCCATGTCCATCTCCCATACGCGCTGATAGTCCGACAGGAAAGGGTAGACAGGCGCGGCTGCCTTGATATCGGCCAGCGCCGCGCAGGCCATGGTCAGGCCTCCGCCTTGGGAACCACCTCTGGCCGCCAGCCGTGATGCATCCACCTCCGAGAAGGAGGATACCACCCGGGCCAGCAGCGCCGTATCCAAAAAGATGTGGCGGAACAGCAGCTTGTGGGGGTCCTTATCATCCAGGCCGCGAATGATCTGCCCCTGCAATGTGTTTCCCACGACGCCGCCCACATCTTCGCTCCGGCCGCCCTGGCCGCGTACATCGATGGCCGCCACGCAAAAGCCCGCGCCGGCCCAGGCCGCCAGGGAGGTCCAGCACTCACTGGCCCCGGAATAGCCATGGAAGCACAGAATGGCCGGCAGGCTGCCCTGTATGACTTTGGGCCGCATATACTTGGCATAGATGCGCGCCTCGCCGGTACCGGTAAAGGTCAGGTGAAAGCTGTCCAAGAACGGGTGCTCAAAGGGTGCTTTTTCAAGCAAAGGCTTGGGGTCAAGCGCTGCCATCTCCGCAAGGGCCTTGTCCCAATATGCGTCAAAGTCGTGAGGGCGGGGATTCCGTCCTTCATAGGTGAGAAGCTTCTCCACCGGCAAATCAAACAATCCCATGACCGCATCTCCTATCCGATTAAGCTGCCTATATATTACCATATAAGGCTGGCTTTGCCTACCTGTTTGTGCTGCCGAAGAGAGCGCAGGGCTTCCGAAAAGGCCGGTTGACCGTGCCTTAATTTGCATCAGTTGCTTTTTTTTGTGAAACCAGATACAATAGAATAGATTATATGTTCTTTTTCCATTGCCATTTTTTCGATGGGAGGATTCATGCATGGACTACGTATTCATGACAGATTCGGACAGCGACCTTGGCTATACCCTGGCTGATGAAATGCAGATTCCAGTGGTACGCATGCCCTACATGCTGGAAGGCAAGGAATACTTCGATGACATGGGCCGGGGGGGCGACATCAAGGATTTCTACGCCAAAATGCGGGCCGGCGCGGCTCCCAACACCTCCCTATTGCCTACCGCCCTTTACCTGGAATATTTTGAGCCCATCCTCAAGGAAGGCCATGATATCCTGTTCCTGGCCTTTTCCAGCGAGCTTTCGGCCACGATCCAGAACATTTTCGCCGCGCGCCTGGAGCTTTTGGAAAAGTATCCGGACCGCAAATTCCTGGTGGTGGACACATGGAGTATTTCCGCGCCGCAGACAAACCTGATCCTGCCCGCCTATGAACTGTATAAGCAGGGCAAGACCATGGAGGAAGTGGCTGCCTGGGTGGAGGCCAACAAGATGCGTTCCCAGGCCTGGATCACGGTGGAAGACTTGAAGTACTTAAAGCGCGGTGGCCGCATCTCCGGCACCGCTGCCGTAATGGGCACCATGCTGGACCTCAAGCCCATCGTGGTTCTGGGCAGGAACGGCAAGATCGTACCGGCGGAAAAGGTGCAGGGCCGCAAGAAGGCCATGCGCATCCTGGCGGAACGCACGGCAGAGAACATTGAGAACCCCGAATCCCAAACCATGATCATCATGCATGCCGACTGCCTGGAGGATGCCCAGCGCCTGGAGGAGCTGATCCGCCAGAAGGTACCGAATATCAAGGCCATCCGCACCATCATGGTAGGCCCTGTGATCGGCGCTCACTGCGGCCCCGGCACGCTGGCCAGCTGCTTCCTGGGCAAGGAAAGGCCGATATAACGATATATACGCATCGCCCGCTTCTTTTGGAAGCGGGCGATATTTTTTTCTGGATGGCTAATTCATAGATAAGCATAGCTCATTGCTTTATTATCAAGGGAGCCCGCCTCCTCCCGGCCGCAAACGGAAGAAGGCGGGCTCTTGCCACTCGGGGCTCTCAGGAGGGAAGAGCACCCCGCGGGCGGTGTTTGCTGCCGGCACAAGCAGCATGGATGAATAAAGGGAAGGGTGCGCGTCCCTTCCCTTTCGTGCTATTTTTTGTTCATATACTTACGGATGTCCAAGGCCACAGCGCTGGCAATGATGATACCCTTGATGATCTGCTGCCAGTACGGGTCCACATTGATGAAGGTGAGGCCGTAATTGATCACCTGGAAGATGAATACGCCAGATACGACACCGCCCACGGTGCCCACGCCGCCGGAGGAGGATACGCCGCCCACCACGCAGGCCGCGATGGCGTCCAGCTCGTAGCCAACGCCATAATTGTTGGTAGCGCCGCCTGTCCGGGCAGCTTCCAATACACCGGCCATGCCGATTAACGCCGCGGCCAGGGCGAAGATGATGATCACGGTAAGGGGGACGTTGATGCCGGAAACCTTGGCCGCCTCACGGTTGCCGCCGATGGCGTACACGTTCTTGCCAAACACCGTTTTGTTCTGCAGGAACCAGACCAGGAAGCATACCACCAAGGCAACAATCACGATGATCGGTATGAAGCCGTACACCTTGCCGGTGCCCAGGTACGTGAAATCATCGCGAAGGCCGCCGATAGGCTGGCTGTTGTTGGGCGGCATGTTGAAGTAAATGGAGTTCGCGCCATACACGATGACCATGGTAGCCAGCGTAGCAATAAAGGGCGGCACGTGCAGCTTGGCCACGATGACGCCGTTCACAAGGCCGAACAGCAGGGCAATGAATATCGCCAGAACAAAAGGCGCGATCACCGGAAGCTGGGGCAGGTTGGGGAAGAAGAGACGGGAGTAGTCCGCGTTTTGCAGCATCGACGCGGAGATAACCGCCGTCATACCCACCACGCGGCTGGCGGACAAATCCACGCCGCCGGTACCAATGATGACAAAGCTCATGCCCATGGCGATAATCAGGCGGGTGGAGGATTGCTGAACGATGTTGATAAAGGTACCGGTGGTCAGGAACCTGGGATTGACGATGGCAATGGCGACAACCAGCGCCAGCAGGACGAGGTAAATGGCCTTATCGGAAGCAAAGCGCTTTACGCTCTTGAAGGAGAAATCAAATTCCTTGCCTTCGAACATGGCGCTGAACAAAAGCAGCACGCTCGCGAGGATGCCAAGAATGTACCCAGGGCCAAATGTATACCCTTTGGCGATGGCGCCCAACTCCTTGGCGCCTGCTGTCTCAATGCGCAGCGCGGAGAAGCAGAACAGCAGCACGCCGAACAGGGCAACGGGCTTACGGAATTTCAGCGGCGCGTTCAAAATCGACAGCACGGCCAGCAGGCCGATAAGCGCCATGCCGGGGATCAGCGTCCAAACCGCGCCCAGGGCATCGGCGGCGGCCAGCTTGCGGCCGATGATGGCAAAGCCCGATACCCCATGACCGGCAATGACTTCCTCCCTGGTATCCACAAGGCCAGGATCACTGACAGTCATGGGCGGGGCGATGCTTTCCAGCTTGGCAAGCTTCTCTTTTGCGCTGTCCAGCTCTTTTAAAGCGCTGTCGGTATCAGCCTGCGCCTTTGCCACGGCGGCCTCGTCAGGCTTGGCCGCGCTTTTCAGCGCCGTGAGCCCGGCGGCAGCCTTGTCATAGGCAGGCTGCAATTCTTTTTCAATCTGCAGCCGTGTTTCATCCCTGGTGACCAGATCATCCGCGTATTTCAACACCTTGGAATCCGCCGGAACGGGATCCTGCACAGGCACCGGGGCAATCAGGTTCTGCAGCCCGGAAAGCACCTTGCGGCCATCCGTCAAAGCAGTCTTTGCCGTATCTGCCTCCGCCTGGGCGGCGGCCACAGCCGCCTCATCCAAGGGCGATGCGCTTTGCATGGCCTTCAGCTTGGCATTGGCAGCGTCATAGGCAGGCTGCAGCACATCGTTAATGCTTTGCTGGGTGGAAGCCTTCAGTGCCACATTTTCATGATAGGCAGCCAAATCCTTCCCGTAGGCTTCATCGGCCTGCTTGCGGGCCGCAGCGGCATCGTACCCATCAAACACAGGCACGGGATAGAAAATGTAGCTTAGGAAACAGCTGAAAACCACCAACAGCGCCAGGGTGAGAGTCACAGCCCTGCGCAGCGCGGCGGAATTTAGCGGCGTGCCTTTCTTTTCGGGATTCAAAACGGGGATCGTACTCATGTATCATCCATCCCTTGCTCAAACTGCGCTCCCCCGGAGCGTATCACGCGGAAAACTGGGTGGCCAGCCGCATCACATCCACCTGTGTGGCCTCCTGCCCGGTGAGGATGCCGGACAAACGCCCTTCGCACATCACCATGATCCTGTCGGACATGCCCAGCAGCTCCGGCATTTCCGAGGAGATCATGATAATGCTCTTACCCCGCTTGGCCAGGTCGGCGATGATGGTGTAAATCTCATACTTGGCGCCCACGTCGATGCCCCGGGTAGGTTCATCCAGGATCAGGATTTCCGGTTCCATCAAAAGCCAGCGGGCGATGAGCACCTTCTGCTGGTTGCCGCCGGACAGGTCCTTGATCAGCGTGCGGAAGGACGGCGTCTTCACCCGAAGCTGGGCAATGGAATCCACCGTATCCTTCACCCGCTTTTTCTCATCCAGGGCGAAAAAAGGCTTCTTGACGTAATACCTGATCTTGGCCATGACGGTGTTTTCCAGCACGCTGAGCATGGGGAAAATGCCGGTGGCACGCCTCTCCTCGGTTAAAAGCGCCATGCCGTGCTTCATAGCGGTCAGGGGCGAGTCGATCCTGACCTCTTTCCCTTTCACATGCACACGGCCTTCCTTCACGGCGCGAAGGCCGAACAAGGCCTCCAGCATCTCGGTGCGCTGGGCGCCCATCAGGCCGCCCACCCCCAGAATCTCCCCGCGCTTTAAGTCAAAGGACACGTTGCGGAAGGACCTCGGGTTGGGGCTGGTCAGGTTCTCCACCTGCAAAATAGGCTCGGCCGGCACGTTTTCCCTGGGCGGGAAGCGGTGGGTCAGATCCCGGCCCACCATGCGCCTGATGATCAGGTCGGTGGTCAGCTCCGCTGCCGGCCAGGTGCCCACAGCCCTGCCATCCCGCATGATGGTGACCTCATCGGAGATTTCCAAAATCTCCTCCATCTTGTGGGAGATGTAGATGATCGCCGCGCCACGGTCGCGCATGCGGCGGATCAGCTTGAACAGATGCGCCACTTCGTTCTCCGTCAGGGAGGAAGTGGGTTCGTCCATAATGATGATCTTGGCGTTGTAGCTGATGGCCTTGGCGATTTCAATGGTCTGCACCGTAGAAACAGACAGGCTCCGAACCTGGACGCGGGGATCCACGGTAATCTCCAGGTCCTTCAGTAGCGCCATGGTCTTTTTATACATCTCAGCCTCATCCACCAAAACGCCCTTGGTGGGATAACGGCCCAGCCAGATGTTGTCCATCACGTTGCGGTAGGGGATGGGATGCAGCTCCTGGTGGATCATGGCTATCCCCAAGTCCAGGGCGGTCTTGGAATCCCTGATGTCCACCTTCTGCCCATCCAGGAAGATGTCTCCGCTGCTTTGGTGGTAGATGCCAAACAGGCATTTCATCAGCGTGGATTTTCCTGCCCCGTTTTCGCCCATCAGGGCGTGGACTGTGCCGGGCTTTACATTCAGCGTCACGTCATCCAGCGCCTTGACGCCGGGGAATTCCTTGCTGATGCTGCGCATTTCAAGCACAAAGGGGTTCTGCTGTCCGGTCAATGGCATCCGCCTCCCGCCCGCGTGGCACACGCGGAATGATTTCATATCTACTAAGAAGAAGAATTCGCGCCTGCAGGCGCGACCAAAGGGCTTTCCGATCGGTCCAGCCCGCTCAATAGTCGCATTGCCTCGCTGCCGCTCGCGCTGCTCCTTTTCGCGGGCCTCCTCCACCCCTCCCATTCCCGTCACAGGCGGGGTCGGGGTTTCGGAGCCTTTGGAAACCTTCGGATGCGTCCATCCATTGGCTTTCAAAAAACGCGGGAGGGAGGGAATTGCTTTCCCTTCCCTCCCGCTTTAGTGGTAGTTTACAGAGGTATGTACCGGAGGTTAGCGCTTACTCGAAGTCAGCGGCGTTCTCCAGGGTGACCTTCTGGTAGGGAACCCACACGTACTTGCCATCGGTGATGGTGTAGGGGAAGTTCTCAGCGGTCACTTCTTCGCCGGCGCCCAGGATGGCAGCCAGCATCAGGGTGGCTTTGCCCTGGTTCACGGCGTCGTTGAGAACCGTGCCCAGCAGGGTGCCTTCCTTCAGAGCGGCCAGAGCGGGAGCGGTGGCATCCACGCCAACAACGGGCATGAATTTGCCTTCGGAGAAGTAGCCGGCGGCCTTCAGGGCTTCGATCGCGCCCAGAGCCATGTCGTCATTGTTGGCCAGCACGGCTTCGATCTTGTCGCCATGGGCGGCGAGGAAAGCGGCCATCTTGTCCTGGCCCTTTACGCGGTCCCACATAGCGGTGTCTTCGGCAACCTTTTCCACTTTGAAGCCGGCGGCTTCGATGGCCTTGATGGAGAACTCGGTGCGCAGCTCGGCATCCTGATGGCCCGGTTCGCCCTTGAGCATCACGTACTGGATGATGCCGTCGCCGTTCTTGTCAGCTTCCTTATGGGCGGTGAAGTAATCAACGATGATCTGGCCGCTCATGGTGCCGGACTCTTCAGCCTTGGCGCCAACATAGTACACTTTGTCATACTTGGCCATGTCTTCGGGCAGGGGCTCACGGTTGAAGAATACAACGGGGATCCCCTTGTCAGACGCCTTTTGGATGATGACGCCGGCGGCGGTGCGGTCCACGGGGTTGATGGCCAGGGAGCTCACGCCCTTGGTGAGGAACAGGTCAACCTGGTCATTCTGGGTGGCCTGGTTGTTCTGGCTGTCGGCGATTTCGATGGTGGCCACATCGGTGGCGGCTTCATTGATGGCGTTGCGCACGCCGGTCATGAAGGTGTCGTCAAACTTGTAGATGGTCACGCCGATGCTGGGCAGGTCGGCTGCCAAGGCGGCCGTGGCCAGGCCCAGAACCATAACAAGCGCCAGAGCCAGGGAAAGCATTTTCTTCATTACCTAAAACCTCCTTGTTTTAGCGGGATTCACCGCATTGTGTATAGAGTATGCCACACCCGTTTTGAGAAAGGAATTGGAAATCCTTCTGTGTAGTATCGAATTCTTTCGCTCCTTTCGTCCGGCATCCTATACAATAGCGTATGCGGGATAACAATAAAAAAGCCCCGGCGAAAAACCGGAGCTTTTTGACTCAAAGGATACCGCTTATCATCCTTCGCGTATTTTATCTTCTGTTCCACTGATCAAGAAACGTATTCAGGCGGGAGATTTCATCCCCGGACAGCTGAACGACCACATCCGACTGGATATCGATAACCCTGCCCTTTTCAAAGCGCAAAACGCAATCCTCTGTCACCTTGCCGTCCGTGGCGTCTATGCAGTGGCTTTCAAGGTTTTCAAGAACAGGCACCACACTCATGGTAGCGGGCAAAACAGCTTCGGAGCTGCCCGCCTTTCCATCATAGGTGAACGCATATACCGCCTGCAGCCCATCCTCCCAGTCCGTTGCCGGAAGCTGGATGGAAAAAGCTCCGCCGCCCTTGGGGATAATGGTGCAAAGCGCCATATCCAGAGGCCTTTCAAAACGCGTCAGTTTTTCCTCCTGGACGATCGTGCCCGCTTTGGGCTGTGCAATGACTTTCATGCTTTTCCCTCCCACATACTATCGGCTTTTCCCGCCCTGTCGGGCGGCGAGGCTGCCTGAAACCTATTTTGAATATACCCCGCGGGATGATGATTGAATCCCTGTCCAAAAAGTATCAAAGAACCTAAGAATGTCCCCCCCAATCTGAAAATCGTCGGTTGTTTTTATTCTGTGATTTCATATACTTAGAACATATGCGAAGCGCAATTTTATCTCAACCGGGAAGGGAGGGCTTATCATGGGCAAAATCCTCGTTTCGATGAAGGATATCAGCAAAGCCTTTCCCGGTGTCAAGGCATTGGACCATGTATCGTTTGATGTAAGGGCCGGTGAGGTCCACGCGCTGCTGGGGGAAAACGGCGCCGGCAAATCCACGCTGATGAAAATACTGGCCGGCATCCACCAAAGAGATGAAGGAATGTTTATTGTCAACGGCTCCGCTGTCGGCTCGCTTACGCCACGGCAGGCACAAAGCCTTGGTATTGCCATTATACACCAGGAATTGAATATGTGCCAGCACCTGACAGTGGCGGAAAACATTTTCCTGGGCCGGGAAGAGGTCAAATGGATGTGCATCCAGCAGAAAAAGCTGAATGCGGAAGCTGAAAAAGTGCTGGCGCGGCTGAAGCTGGACATACGCCCCGATACCATTGTAGACAGATTGCCCGTTTCCAAACAGCAAATGGTGGAAATTGCAAAAGCCATCTCCACCGACTGTAAGGTGCTGGTAATGGATGAGCCCACCTCGGCGCTGACGGCCAGGGAAGTGGAGGAGCTCAACCGCATCATACTGGAATTGAAAGCGCAGGGCTGCGGCATCGTGTACATCTCCCACCGCCTGGAGGAGCTGGCGCCCATCGCCGACCGGGTGACGGTGCTCCGGGATGGGAAATATGTGGACACGAAAAATTATGCGGAAACCTCCATCCAGGAAATCATCTCCATGATGGTGGGCCGGGAAATCAAGGAAAAGTTTCCCCATGTCGTTTGCCCCAGAGGCGAAAAGCTGCTGGAGGTCAAACATTTATCAGCCGGCGGTGCCGTATCGGACGTGAGCTTTTCCCTGTACAAGGGTGAAATTCTCGGGTTTGCGGGCCTGATGGGCGCGGGCCGTACGGAGCTGATCCGTGCCATTTTCGGTGCGGACCCCATTGATGCCGGCCAAATATGCCTAAAAGGCAGCAGGCTGCACATCGGCACCCCCAGGGATGCCATCCGGGCGGGGCTGGCCTGCGTGCCGGAGGACCGTAAAAAGGAAGGCCTGTGCGTGGAATTGAGCCTTCGAGAAAACGTGGGAATGGCCAACCTGGACAAAACGGCCGGGCCGCTTTCCACCGTGCGCCTAAAAAAGGAATCGGGCCTGACCCAGCGGGCCATTACGGAACTGAAAATCAAGGCCACCTCCCACCTGCAGGAAGCAAAGAACCTGTCCGGCGGCAATCAGCAGAAGGTGGTCGTTGGCAAGTGGCTGGTTCGGGATGCCGCCGTGTATCTGTTCGACGAGCCCACCAGGGGCATCGACGTGGCGGCCAAGGTGGAAATCTACCATTTGATGAACCGGCTGAAGGAGCAGGGCTTCGGCGTGCTGTTCGTATCCTCTGAAATGCCGGAGATACTGGGCATGGCCGACCGCATCCTGGTGATGTGCAACGGCCGCATCACAGGGGAACTGACTGCGGAGGATGCCACCCAGGCCAGGATCATGGAATATGCCACCCAGTTCAAGCCGAAAGGGGAAGCCGCCTATGCAGTATGAACAGAGGAAAACGGGAGCCATCCAGCGGATGATGTCCATTCGCGGCATGGGGCAGGTGGTGTCGGTCACGGCGGCGCTTCTCTTGATGATCGCCGTATTTACATTCCTTAACCCCTCCTTCATATCCACCAAGAATATTACGAACCTGCTGCGTCAGGTGGCCCCCATCCTGATCATCGGCATCGGCCAGTCCTTTGTGCTGATTACCGCCGGCATCGACCTGTCCATCGGCTCGGTGGCGGGCATGGCCTGCATGATGTCGGCCACGCTGATGACAAAAGGCCATATGACGGCCATCCCCGCCACCATCATCACCGTGTTCAGCTGCCTTGTAATCGGCTTTCTCAACGGTACGCTGATCTCGCGTGCCAAACTGCCGCCCTTTATCGCCACGCTGGGCACCATGATCATGGCCAGGGGCATCGCCCAATTGGTGAACAACAACATGAACACCGACGGCATCACGGAGGAAGCCTTCCGGAACCTCTTTTATTACGGCTCCTTCCTGGGCGTATATGCCCCCATCTGGATCGCGCTGATTCTCTTCCTGGCCTTCAACTTCATCCTGGCCAAGACACGCACCGGCCGGCACATCTACGCCATCGGCAGCAATTATGAGGCCGCCAAGTTCTCCGGCATCAACGTCAAAATGTCAGAAACAACCGCCTACGTATTCAGCTCCTTCCTGGCCAGCATCGTGGGCCTGATATTAACCGCACAGAGCGGTATGGGCAGCATGGACGCCGGAACAGGGTATGAGCTAAACGCCGTGGCCGCGTCGGTCATCGGCGGCGTCAGCACCATGGGCGGCCAGGGCCTGCTGTTCGGCACGGTGATAGGCGCTTTCATCTGGGGTGTATTGAACAACGGCCTGCAGTTTGCCGGCGCGCCGCTGGCGCTGAGAAACCTGGTGATCGGCGTCGTCGTCATCATCTCCGTGCTCATCGACCGGGTGGCCAGGGGCAATGTCATCGATATGGGCAAGGTGTTCAAGCTGCGCCAATTGAAGTCCTCCAAGGAGCAAGTAACGCTGTAAGACATGCTGTTAAGCGTGTTGAAAGGGCGCGCAGGCAGAACGCGCGCCGGATAGGTTTGTTCTGCAAGACCACATATCATAAAGGAGGAAACACACCATGAAGAAACTGTTCGCCCTGGTACTCGCCCTTGTGCTGGTAGCCGGCCTGTGCATCGGCACTGCCGCCGCCGAGGAAAAGAAGCTGGTGTACCTGATCACCATGGACCGCATGGACCAGCATTGGGTCTCGGTTGACAAAGGCGCCGCCGACATGGCCAAAGCGCTGGGCCTGGACTACAAGTGGGACGCGCCCGACAAGAAGGACAACGCCAAGCAGATCGAAGCCCTGAACAACGCGGTTGCCGACGGCGCCGACCTGGTTCTGCTGGCCGCCAACGATCCCACCGCCATCTCCATGACGGTCAAGACCATCAAGGAAGCCGGCGTGAAGGTCATCTATGTGGACTCCCCCGCCGACGAAGCCGCCATCGCTACCCTGTCCACCGACAACTACAACGCCGGTAAGCTGGCCGCCCAGACCATGCTGGGTGAATTCGCCGCGGCCGGCACCGTAACCGGCAAGATCGGCATCATCAGCGTGAACACCGCCACCAACTCCACCGTGATGCGTGAAAAGGGCTTCCGCGATGTGATCACCGCCGACGGCCGCTTCACCCTGCTGGAAACCGAGTACAAAGACGGCGACGCCGCCGCTTCCCAGGAAGCCGCCACCAACTTCATCAATGGCAACGCGGACCTGGTTGGCCTCTTCGGCGCCAATGAAGGCTCCACCGTAGGCGTAGGCAATGCCATCAAGGCCGCCGGCTTAAAGGTCATCGGCATCGGCTTTGACAAGTCCGACGCCATCATGGGCCTGTTGAAAGACGGCAGCCTGAAGGCCGCCATGGCTCAAAACCCCTACACCATGGGCTACCTGGGCATGGCCCAGGCGTATGCCGCCATCAACGGCCTGAGCACCGGCCCCTCCGTCATCGACACCGGCGTCAGCGTGCTGCGCGGCGAGTGACAACGGCTTCTCTCTCCCTCCAAAAGGGCCCCGGCGTGATTCCGCCGGGGCCTTATTCATTGATAATGCCGGATCATGATGATAATCAAACCCCGCAAGCTGTCATCCTGAGGAGCGATAGCGACGAAGGATCTTGGCAAAGTGAAAGCCTAAGACCCTTCGCTTCGCTCAGGATGACATGCTGCGGGGTTGGTTTTGTTTTCAGATATATTTGCTTAGCGCGATAAAACGCTATTCGCTTACCCTTCCATTGCCTGCTTCAATACATGCTCCACTTTTTCCTTGGTGGCCACGCCCTCATGCAGCTTCACGCCGTCCACATAAAAGGTGGGCACGAGATAGTAGTCAAACTTGTTGGCGATGTCGGGCTGCTTGCGCTCGTCGATGACCTTCATGGGGATCTTTTTGTACTCGGGATGCTCCGCCATCAGTTCATCCAGCCATTTCTGCGCCTTGATGCAATAGGGGCATACATCCATCATAAAGAACGTGATTTCCTTCATAGCCAAATCCTCCTTAACCGTTTGCTTCCAGCATGTCGGTAAGTTCCTTCAACGTTTTGTCGGCTTCCTCCCACTCGTCAAACAGGGCGGATACCTTCTCCTGCGCTTTTTGATATTCCCTGGCGGCCTGGGCCGCCTTCTCGGGATCCTTAAACGTTTCGGGCAGCGCCATCAGCGTTTCCAGGTCGGCCATAAACTGCTCCAGATTGGCGATTTCCTTTTCCTTGGCCTCCGCCCGCTCCTGGGCCTCCCTTAAGCGCTCCTTCTCCTGGCGCGTGCGCTTCTTTTCCTTGTCCAGCTCGGTACGCGTCTTTTGGGGCGCATCCGCTTCCGGCGCGTCCCCACGCTGCGTCCTTTGCAGGTAGTCGTCGTAGTTGCCGGCGTATTCCTTCAGGCCATCCATCCCCAGTACCGCCACCTTGTTGGCAAAGCGGTTGATGAAGTACCGGTCGTGGGAGATGGCCAGGATGGTGCCGGGATAATCGGAAAGCGCCTGCTCTAAAACCTCCCGGCTGTCCATGTCCAAATGGTTGGTGGGCTCGTCCATCAAAAGGAGGTTGTCCTTGTTGAGCATCAGCTTCGTCAGCGCCACACGGCCCTTTTCGCCGCCGGAGAGGGTGGATATGGGCATGAACACGTCATCGCCCGAGAACAGAAACAAACCAAGGGCGCCGCGCACCTCGTACTGCTCCAGACGCCGAAAATCGTCCCACACCTCGTTAAGCACCGATTTCTCGGGATGCAGCGACGACTGGTGCTGGTCGTAATAGCCCATGTCCACATTAGCGCCCAGCCGCACCGTGCCCTCATCGGGAGGCATATCCCCTGTCAGGCAGCGGAAGAGGGTGGATTTGCCCGCGCCGTTGGGCCCGATGAGCGCAATCCTGTCCCCGGCCCGCATATGCAGGTTCAGGTGCTCAAACAGCGTCCTTTCCCCAAAGCTTTTTTTCAGGTCCTTCACCATCAGCACATCGTCCCCAGTGCGGCGGCGTACCTGAAAGGAAAAGCGCACCTGGTTTTCTTCCTCGGGCCTTTGCAGCCGCTCCAGCTTGTTCAGCTTTTTCTCGCGGCTTTCGGCGGCGCGGATGGACTTTTCCCGGTTGAAGCTGCGGAAGCGGGCAATGATGGCCTCCTGCCGCGCGATTTCCTTCTGCTGCAAATCGAAGGCCCGCTGCCTGCTTTCAAACCGCTCGGCCCGCTGCTCCATGTAGCGGCTGTAATTCCCATCGTACTGCTCCACCGTGCCCAGCAAAAGTTCGGCCATGCAGTCGCACACGTGGTCCAGAAAGTACCGGTCGTGGGAGATGATCAGTACCGTGCCCCGGTACTGGGAAAGATAGTCCTCCAGCCAGTTTAAAGCCTGCAGGTCCAGGTGGTTGGTAGGCTCGTCCAGCAGCAACAGATCCGGCTTTTGCAATAGCAGCCTGGCCAGACAAAGCCTGGTTCGCTCGCCGCCGCTTAACTGTTCTGATAATTGATCGTGCTGCGCCTTTGTAAAACCCAACCCTGCCAGTACGCCCTGGATGGCGCTCTGCCAGGCGTAGCCGTCCTGGCGCTCAAAGGCTTCCGTCAGCGCCGCGTACTCGCCCCCCAGCCGGCGCAAATCCTCCGGCTGCTGGGCTTTTGCCATGCGCTCCTCCAGCTCCCGCATTTTCGCTTCCATTTCCTGAAGCGGGGCAAATACCGCCTCCAGCTCCTGCCGGACGGTCAGCCCTTCGGTCACCATTCCCTGCTGGGCCAGGTATCCCAGCTTCAGCCCGCGGCTTAGGCTCATGGTGCCCGCGTCGTATGTTTCCAGCCCTGCGATGATGCGCATAAGCGTCGTCTTCCCGCATCCGTTGACACCGACCAGGCCAAGCCGCCGGCCGGATTGCAGGGTAAGCGAAACATCCTTGAGCACAGCGTTTGCACCAAAGGATTTTTGTATGTGCTGCAGGGAAAGAATAATCATGCGCGGGCTCCGATCATGTAGTGTAAAGTGCGCTTGCGCGCTTTTTCAAAGTGTCCAGGCTCTCCATAACCTCAGGGTAAGGGAGCCCGCCCGCTTCCAGGCGGGTCTTGGGCACGGTAAGGCAGCCTTCCAGCAATGCCTGCCCATCCCTAATAAGCTGCGGGTACTCCTCCAAAGATGCCTCCTCCAGCGCCTGATAGAGCTGGTCTTCCCCCAGGCCAAACTGCTCCGCCTGCATAAAGAACGCGGCGGCATCCATCCGGTCCCTGGGCGTAAACAGCATCCAGGCATCATGAAGGCAGGCTTTCAGCCGCTCGCAGCGCAGCTCGCAAAGCAGGCTTTCCTCCCGGAGGGACAAAAGAAGCCGGGCGCTTCTGTACAAAAGCTGTTCTCTTGCCTCCTCAGACAGGGATGTCTGCATGGCCTGTATGTACAGGATCTCCGCCATCATCAAGCGGGGCTGCGGCGCCAGAAGCCCGATGATGCTCTCCACGCTCAGCTTCCTGGCGGCATCAACATCCATGCCGCAATGCTCCCGGCAGGCGTCGTCCAAAAGGCGCAGCCGCTGCAGATCGTCCAGCATCTCCCCGATGCGGCGCATGAAATCGCCCATCATCTCGATCATGCGCAGTACATAATCCTTCTGAAAGAACATAATCCGGCCTCCATCCCAAAGGTAGGGCACATGAATATTATACCGGAGTCGCACAGCCTTTACAAGACAGGAAAAACCAGGGTTGCCACGGAATGGGCGCAATTGTATAATGAAGCTGAACGGAGGCGGCCGCCATGCGGATAACGAACGTATATCTCAAAAACATCGGGCCCTTTTCAAGGCGGAAGGAGCTATTCTGCCTGCAAACGGACGATGACAGGGTATTGATTACAGGCATCAGCGGGAGCGGAAAAAGCACTGCTTTATGGGCCATGGCTTCCCTGTGGCGCCTGCTGGGCGAAAAGCCGCAGGACGGCGAAGAGGGTCCCGAGGGCGATTTAGCCATGTACATGACCGGCCTGCCGCAGGGGGATGTGCTGGTGGGCTGGTCATTAGACCCCGCCTTCAAGAAGGAGATGGCCAAGCGCCATCCCGGCGCCACACCGCTGTTTGCGGATAAGAATACGCCGGATGCGCTCCGCGGCAAGCTCACGGGGGACATGCCCAATTTGATCCTGCTGGACGCTGACTTTCATTTTGCACGGCAGGAAAAGGATTTTGAAAACGCCTGGTTCCTGACCGACGATGATGTGAAGGATGATTGGCCCCAGGCCCTTTCCCGCCTGAACAAGGATGACCGGCCCTGTGCCGGGGAGGTGATCAAGGCCGTCAACCGCCTGCTGGTGGATAAAAGCCTGGCAATCGACCCAAACGGCGGGGTGCAGGTTCTTTTAAGCGGCGACCAGCGCCACGGCCCGCATCAGCTTTCCATGGGCGAGAGGCATATGGCCGTGCTTTGCTTTTGCGCCGCCTGCTGCTTAAAGCCCGGCGGAGTGCTTTTGCTGGATGAGCCGGCCGTGCACCTGCACCCCAGCCAGGTAATCGGCCTGCTTTCCACCCTGGAAGGCTTTTGCCGCAAGGCGGGCGGACAGATGCTGCTGGTGTCCCACAACCCGGCCATATGGCACAGGTACGGGGAGCTGGGCCTGACCGTGGAGCTGGAGGTAGGCCATGGCGATCAGTGACAGGCCATACGATCTTATCCTTCGGGAGGCGGCGGCCACGCCCAACAAGCGCGTACTGCTGGTGGAAGGCACGGGAGATGTATCCTTCCTGACCCAGATGCTGGATAAGCCGCCGCTTAGGGATGAAAACATATTCGCGGACTGGGTCATTACTCCGGCTGGCGGCAAGGATGCCGTGCTGCGCCTTTTAAAGGAGCGGCCCGGCCTGCACGCCATGGTGGACAGGGATGCCTGGAACGATCAGGAATGCACAAACATGGAAAGGATGCATCGCAACCTGCACATACTGCCCCGTTTCTGCATTGAAAACTACCTGATCTGCCCCGAGGAGCTTTCCCAAGCGCTGCCCGGCTTTGCACAGCTTGAACCGGTCATTGAAAGGGATATCCCCCAGGCCGTGCGGCACGGATGCCTATGGCGCGCCGCCCAGCCACTGTATGAGGAGCTTTTGCAGGCAGGCTTCAACCGGGCGCTGCTGCGCTATCCCCCGCCCGATGAAGAAGAAACGCGGTCTCTTCTTGCAGGCTGGCAGCACCTTTTAAGCCCTGAAAATGTGCATCAAAGAATGGAGGAGCATTTTCGGCAGGTAAAAGGCGCAAGCCAGCAAACGCTGCTGCGCAGGTATGTACACGGCAAGGTCTTCTGGCGCGGCTGCGTCGAAAACCTGGCCGCCAGGTTCTTCCCAGGCCGAAAGAGTGAAGAACTCAAGCGGGAGGTATACCGCCGCCTGACCCTTCCCATGGACCTTCACGATTTTTTGCGGGCCATCTTCCTGGCCGGTTAGCGGCAGGGAAGCAAAAAGATACCAATGATAATAAAGGAGGTACAAATCATGAAACAGTTTTTCAAGGATTTCAAGGCGTTCGCTCTCAAGGGCAATGTGCTGGACCTGGCGGTAGGCGTCATCATCGGCGCGGCTTTCGGCAAAATTGTGACTTCCCTGGTGAATGACATCCTCATGCCCCTGATCGGTCTGATCGTAGGCAATGTGAACCTTTCCGAAGCATCCATAGAACTCAGCGCCGCAGAAGGTGCGGGCAGGCTGAACTACGGCATGTTTTTGCAGACCGTCATTGATTTTCTGTTGATGGCGCTGTGCGTGTTCCTGTTTGTTAAACTCATAGCCAGGTTTTCCTTGAAGAAGAAGGAGGAGGCAAAGCCCGCTCCTGCCCAGCGCCTATGTACCTTTTGCATGCAGCCGGTGCACGAACATGCCACCCGCTGCCCCCATTGCACAAGCCAGCTGTAACCCCATGCCATGACCATACGCTAAGCGGGAGGGGATGTACATCCCCTCCCGCTTGTCTTGTCATGTGTACATTTGTTATAGGCCTATGAGGCATATCGCCTTAATCACAGCGGTCGCAATGGTCGCGGTGATCGCGATGTTCAGGGTGGGGTGGGAAATATCCGCGTTTCTTGCAGGGATCCTTGCGAAGCAAGGGGCAGGGCTTCTCGGGCGGTTTGGGGCACTCGGGACACTTGGGGCATTTGGGACACGGCCGGGGTTTGGGGCAGGGGTGGGGCTTGGGCGGGCAGGGATGGTGACACCTGTCATCGATGCCGCCATGGCGGAATCCCATGGCGTCTGCCGTTTCCATCTCCTTAGGCTCTCTCCAGCCGTTTGTTTCGGGGGCTCTCCACCCTTCCTGTTCAGGCGCCGCCCAGTTGTTTTCCCTCTGGGAAATCTGGGCAGCAGTTTGAGGCGGTATCCAGCTATTCTGCTGCGGCGGAGCCTGCTCGCCTGCCTGGGGGGCTGCCCACGTGTTCTGCTGAACAGGGCCCTGGCTGTTGCTCTGTGGAGCGTCCCAGGGATTTTGTTGAACAGGGGCCTGGCTGGCGGCCTGGGGAGGTGTCCAGCCATAGAACTGCGCCGTCGTCTGGCTATACTGCTGCGCATAGTCCTGACTGTTTTGCTGAGCGGATTGCTGTTCTTTTATCTGGCCGTAGACCCAGCCGGTTTGCTGGCTGTATACCCAGCCGTCTTGCCCGATTGGTTCCTGCTCATAATTCTGTTGCATTGCCTGGCTCTCGGCCTGGCCGAAAGCCCAGCTGGAACCGAATCCGGAAGCCCGGGGAGGCTCCTGTGCTGATCCTCCCTGCGGTTCATATGCGGATTCATAACGGTGCCCATTACCTGATTCATCATGAAGCTTGGTACAAAAGGCACGGCAAAATGCTTCGCGGTAATCTTTCCACGGGTCCGGGCAATGCCCGCACCCGGGCTCGCGGCATGGGTGTTGCGGATACGGATATCTATCATTGGCAGCCACTGATTATTCCTCCAATAGTAAAATGGGACCCGCTTTAGTATATGCATGTGGCCAAAGAGGGGGAAACCTTTATGAAAGCCGCTTCCCCGGCATATATTCAGTGAATCTTTGGAAGCGTATATGCAATGAATCTACTCCTTTCGCCGATACATACGGCTGATGCATGGAACCACGGGCTGTCCGCCGGGACTGGAAGCGTGCCAAAAACATCCAGGTGTGTACTTTCTATTTTCCCATCTGACACATTGCGAAAGTACGTTCGCCGTGCTACACTATTCTGGTATGAATTTTCAGGAGGAACGGTATGGAACCGTCGAAAGTTTACTTTACCAACCTGCGCGTCACGGAAGGCCGCAACCTGCTGGATAAGCTGCGCCGCCTGGTGAAAAAGGCAGGCATCGAGGACA
Source organism: Bacillota bacterium (assembly GCA_023436585.1). Classification (GTDB taxonomy): domain Bacteria; phylum Bacillota; class Clostridia; order Christensenellales; family Aristaeellaceae; genus JAEWAH01. The sequence continues at coordinate 349,230 of JAEZIN010000002.1, forward strand.
TCGATTTCAAAAAGAAATTTACGGCCATCAAGCTGCATTTCGGGGAGCCGGGGAACCTATCCTTCGTCCGGCCCAATTATGCCAGGGTGCTGGTGGAACTGGTGCGCAAAAACGGCGGCATGCCTTTTTTGACCGACTGCAACACGCTGTATGTGGGCAGAAGGAAAAACGCGCTGGATCATTTGGATGCCGCCTATGAAAACGGGTTCTCCCCCTTCTCCACCGACTGCCACGTGATCATCGGCGACGGCCTCAAAGGCACCGATGAAGCGCTGGTGAAGATCCCCGGCGACTACGTGAAGGAAGCCAAGATCGGCCGCGGTATTATGGACGCGGATGTGTTCATCAGCCTGACCCACTTTAAAGGCCATGAGGGCACCGGCTTTGGCGGAACACTCAAGAACATCGGCATGGGCTGCGGTTCCAGGGCCGGCAAAATGGAAATGCATGTGTCCGGCAAGCCGGAGGTGGATGAGGACCTGTGCGTCCATTGCGGAAAATGCCGCAAGGAGTGCGCCCACGACGCCATCACCTTCCCCCACAAGAAGGCACGCATCGACTGGGACAAGTGCGTGGGCTGCGGCCGCTGCATCGGCGCCTGCCCGGAGGATGCCATCCATCCCACAGGGGATCAGCACAACGACATACTGAACAAGAAGATCGCGGAGTACAGCCTGGCCGTATTGCAGGGCAGGCCCCACTTCCACGTGAGCCTGGTGATGGACATCTCCCCCGCCTGTGACTGCCATGATTACAACGACGCGCCCATCCTCCCGGATGTGGGCATGTTCGCCTCTTTTGATCCGGTGGCGCTGGACCAAGCCTGCGCGGACGCCTGCCTGAAGCTCTCCCCGCTGCCAAACAGCAAGCTGTCGGATGTCCCCCATATCAGCGACGATCCTTTTTTGAACAGCCATCCGGATACCAACTGGGTCACCCAACTCACCCACGGCGAAAAGCTGGGGCTGGGAACCAGGGCTTACGAATTGATCGAGGTGTGACGCGTGCGCAATACGCTTTTTATAAAAGGTGCCCGGGAGCACAACCTGAAAAACATCGACCTGGAGATCCCCCGCGACAAGCTGGTGGTGTTCACGGGCCTGTCCGGGTCAGGTAAAAGCTCCCTGGCCTTTGATACCATCTATGCCGAGGGGCAGAGGCGGTATGTGGAATCACTGTCCGCCTATGCCAGGCAGTTCCTGGGGCAGATGGAGAAGCCGGATATCGACTACATTGAGGGGCTGTCCCCCGCCATCTCCATCGACCAGAAGACAACCAGCCGCAACCCCCGCTCCACCGTGGGCACGGTGACGGAGGTGCACGACTATTTGCGCCTTTTGTATGCCCGCATCGGCACGCCCCACTGCCCCCAGTGCGGCAAGGAAATCAACCAGCAGACCATCGACCAGATGGTGGATCAAATTTTGTCCAATCCCGAGGGTACGCGCTTGCAGGTGCTGGCGCCGGTGGTGCGCGGCCGCAAGGGCGAGCACGCCAGAATATTGGAGGATGCCCGCAAGGGCGGATTCGTGCGCGTGCGCATCGACGGTACGCTCTATGAAATCGATGATACGCCGCCCCTGGACAAGCAAAAAAAGCACTCCATCGAGATCGTCATCGACCGGCTCATCATACGGCCCGGCAAGGAAATGTCCAAGCGCTTAACCGACAGCATGGAAACGGCGGCGGGCCAGTCCGGCGGGCTGATATTGATCGACCTGTTCGAGCAGGGGGAAATCCTTTTTTCCCAGAACTACGCCTGCGCCGACTGCGGTATCTCTATAGAGGAATTGGCGCCCAGGCTTTTCTCCTTCAATAGCCCCTTTGGCGCATGCCCCACCTGCGCCGGCCTTGGCACGCTGATGAAAATCAGCCCCGACATCGTGCTCCCGGACCGCAGCCTTTCCTTGAACCAGGGTGCCATCAACGCCATGGGCTGGAACGTGAAGGACCCCTCCAGCATCGCCAACATGTTCTTTGCCGCCCTGGCCCAGAAGTACGGCTTTGATATGGATACGCCCGTACAGGACCTGCCTGAAAAAATCGTGGACATGCTGCTGTACGGCACCGGCAAGGAAAAGATTACCGTCCATTACGCCGGGCAAAACGGCGCCGGCCACTTCGATGCGCCTTATGAGGGCATCATCCCCTCCCTGGAGCGCCGCTACCGGGAAACCGCCAGCGACGGCATGAAGGCTTTGTATGAGGAATACATGGTGGCCGACCAGTGCCCCGACTGCCACGGCAAGCGCTTGAAGCCCGAGGCCCTGGCTGTCACTGTGGGCAGCGAGAACATCGCCAAGGTCAGCGATCTGAGTGTACTGGACGCCAGGGAGTTTTTCAAACACCTGACGCTTTCTGAAAAGCAAACGCTCATCGCCTCCCAGATATTGAAGGAAATCAACGCCCGCCTGGGCTTTTTGGTGGATGTGGGCCTGGACTATTTGACCCTGTCCCGGGCGGCGGGCAGTCTGTCCGGCGGCGAGGCGCAAAGAATCCGCCTGGCCACGCAGATTGGTTCCTCCCTGGTGGGCGTGCTGTATATTCTGGACGAACCCTCCATCGGCCTGCACCAAAGAGACAACGCCAGGCTGCTGAAGACTTTAAAGCACCTGCGGGACATCGGCAATACGCTGATTGTGGTGGAGCACGACGAAGAAACCATGTACGCCGCCGACTACATCGTCGACATCGGCCCCGGCGCCGGCGCCCACGGCGGCCATATCGTGGCCCAGGGTACGGTGGAGGAAATCATCGCCAACCCAAACTCTCTGACAGGGCAATATTTAAGCGGAAAGAAAAGCATCCCCGTGCCGGAAAAGAGACGTACGCCAACGGGCTGCCTCACCATCCGCGGCGCGCGGGAGCACAACCTCAAAAACATCAATGCCACCATTCCCCTGGGAGTCCTAACCTGCGTCACGGGCGTGTCCGGCAGCGGTAAGTCCAGCCTGGTCAACGAGATTTTGTACAAATACCTGGCCAAGCAGTTGAACCGGGCCAAAACACGTCCCGGCGCGTTTGATAAGCTGGAAGGTATGGAGCTGCTGGACAAGATCATCGATATCGATCAGTCGCCCATCGGCCGCACACCGAGGAGCAACCCGGCCACCTACACGGGGCTTTTCGACCTCATCCGCAAGGTGTTCGCGCTGACCCCCGACGCCAAGGCCAGGGGTTACAAGGAAAACCGCTTCTCCTTTAACGTCAAGGGCGGCCGGTGCGAAGCCTGCTCCGGCGACGGCCTCATCAAAATTGAAATGCACTTCCTGCCCGATATCTATGTCCCCTGCGAGGTTTGCAAGGGCAAGCGTTACAACCGCGAGACGCTGGAGGTGCACTACCGGGGTAAGTCCATCCACGATGTGCTGGAGATGACCGTAGAGGAAGGCCTGACCTACTTTGAAAACCATCCGCAGATATTGCGAAAGCTGGAGACACTGTACGATGTAGGCCTTGGCTACATGAAGCTGGGCCAGTCCAGCACCACGCTGTCTGGCGGTGAAGCCCAGCGGATCAAGTTGGCTACGGAGCTCAGCCGGCGGGCAACAGGCAAAACCATTTATGTGCTGGATGAGCCCACCACCGGCCTGCACATGGCCGATGTGGACCGGCTGGTGCAGGTGCTGCAGCGGCTGGTGGATGCCGGCAACAGTGTGATTGTCATCGAGCATAACCTGGACATCATCAAAACCGCCGACTACATCCTTGACCTGGGTCCGGAGGGCGGCCACCGGGGCGGGCAGATTATTGCCCAGGGCACACCGGAAGAAATCTGCAAAGTAGAGGCCAGCCATACAGGCCAGTACTTGAAAGCCCTGCTGGGGAGACGGTAACCAGGGAGGCTCCGAAGCCGAAGCGCTGCCCAGATGGGGCAACTTCCCTATGGAATCCCTGTATAGGGAAAGGTAAAGATGTTGTGTTGTTTCTAGCAGCACCAAATACAAAAGAGCGTCGGAAAGACTCCGGCGCTCTTTCTTTTATAATGCTGCATATGTAGAGGACAGGCCTGGTCAGTGAGATAAAGTTTTTGAGGGATGCGTGCGGGAAGTGGGACTTTTTCAAAAATCCTCCTTCCCGCAAAAAACAACTCATTACCCCCGCCGCGCCGGAGCCATATGGATGGCCATTCCCTCCACGCTGTCCAGCGCCTCAGTGATGCTTTCGGCAAAGGTGGGATGGGGGCGGATGGCCTTCAATAGCTGCTCCCGGGTCAGACCGTTGGCGATAGCCACTGTCATTTCGTTCACCATGTCCGTCGCCCGCTCGCATACGATTTGAGCTCCCAGCAGCACATCTGTTTGCGCGTCCAGCACAAGCTTCACAAAGCCCCGCTCTCCGCCGGCGATCATGGTGCGGCAGTTGGCTGAGAGGATATACTTGCCGGTGCGCACGGTGATGCCCTTTGCTTTCGCCTCGTCTGCAGTAAGGCCCACGCATGCAATTTCCGGGCGGGTGTATACGCAGGAGGGCACCAGGTCTTCCCGCATAGCAGGGGCATGCCCCGCCGCCCGCTCCACGCAGGCAATGCCCTGGGCGGAGGCAGCATGGGCCAATTGAACAGCCCCCGCCACATCGCCGATGGCGTACACGCCGGGTACGCTTGTTTGATGGTTTTCATCCGTCACAATGCGGCCCCGGTCTGTTGCAAGGGTAAAGCCTTCCTCAAACAGCCCCTGGGTGTTGGCCCTGCGGCCAATGGCCACAAGCACCGTGTCGCCGGCTGTCTGACCCTGCTTGCCGCCTGATTCGTACAGCGCAGTCAGGGAGCCGTCTTCATTCTTTATGATTTGCGAGACCTTGGCACCGGTAAAGATGCCCGCACCCCGCTTTTTGAGGATCATGGCAAGATTTTGCGATATTTCTCGGTCCATTTGAGGCAGGAGCCTTTCCAGCGCCTCAATGATGGTAATCTCATAGCCCAGCGCCTGGAACATGGAAGCGAACTCCACCCCGATGACGCCGCCGCCAATGATCACAAAACGTTTACCGGCGGGCGGAGCGCTTAATATGCCGTCGCTGGTCACAACGCCGGGAAGGTCAAGGCCAGGTATGGGCGGCAGTACAGGATTCGAACCTGTGGCGATGAGGATTTTATCCCCCGTCAGCACCTGGTCCCCCACCACCACGGTGTGGCTGTCCCGGATGACGCCAGCACCTTTTACCAGCGTGATACCATTCTGGGCGATCAGCCGGCCGATGCCCTCCCGCAGGTTCAAAACCAGTTCATCCTTTCGGGTGTACATCCTGTCCAGATCCAGGGTGACCTCCCCGGCCTGTACGCCCCAGCCGGCCAGCCGGTCCAGCTCTTCAAAGCCCATGGCGGCGTGCAGCAGCGCTTTGGTGGGCACGCAGCCGCGGTTCAGGCATGTACCGCCCACCTCGTCCTTTTCCACCAGCGCCACCTTTTGCGTAAGCTGCGCCGCCCGGATGGCCGCCTCATAGCCGCCAGGCCCAGCGCCCAGGATGATCCAGTCAAAATCCATGGTCTGTCACCCCTTAAAAGTTTTGACTCATCAAGAAAGATTGCAGATCGTGGCCAATCTCCTCCGATCGCGCGCATATGGGCGATACGGCTTGCGCAAGTGCTGAGCCGTTAAATTCGCACCCTGCAAAGAGCCCCGGCAGGCTCTGGATCAGGCTTTCATCCAGCGCGTCGGAAAAGGCTGCGCATTCCTTTACCCTGCCCGCTTCCACTGAAAACTGCAGTTGGATGCCACCCCAGGCAAAACGCGCCTCCCCTTCCCAGGTAAAGGGGATGGGCCGGCCGTAAATCCAGTTCCAGGCGGAAAACTTCTCTTTCCCCGCTTTTACCCTTTCCCCGTCGATGCAGGATAGAGGCAGCTCTTCAGGCTCCGCGCCGTATACCTTGCCCAAGGCCAGGATCAGCGCATCCTTTAACAAAGGAATCGTAAGTTCGGGGCACAGTTCCTGCAGGTTCACCACCCGTGCCCGGACGGAGGATACGCCCTTGGACGCAAGCTTTTGCTGGGGCACATTCAAATACCTGGCCAGGTTCTCCATATCCACATTGGTAAGCAGTGTGCCGTGGTGATAGGCATTTTCTCCGCTTTTGTAAAATGCATTGCCGGAAAATTTCCGCCCGTCCACCGTGATATCGTTGCGGCCGGTGCGCTCCGCGGGAATTCCGAAAGAGCGCACCGCCTGCAGTATGACTTCCGTCTGCCTGGCCACATCGTAATCGGCCTGGCTTACAAGAAACGTAAAATTGAGGTTGCCCAGGTCATGATACACCGCGCCGCCGCCGGAAAGCCTGCGCACCAAATGGCCGCCGTCTTTCTCGAGATCAGGCACCCGTACTTCCTTCCAGGCATTCTGGTTGCGCCCGATCACCACCGTGTGCCGGTTCTGCCACAGGTACAGGATCACTTCCCCCCGCTGTACCGTCTCCAGCAGGTGTTCCTCCAAAGCCAGATTGTCATGGGGAGCCGTGCAGTCTGTCACAATATAGCGGCAGCGGCTGATCATGGCCTCACTCCTCCGAAAAGATATAGCGCAGCTTGGGGTTGCGGGCCGCTGCCACCTCATCGGGCCTGCCGATGGGGGTGGTTACGGGGCACAGGTGCAGGCTATCCGGATCGTCCTTGGCTTTTTGCGCGATTTCCTTCAGGGCAGCGATGCCTTCCTCCAGCGTTTCTCGGCTCTCCGTCTCCGTGGGCTCGATCATCAGTGCCTCGTGCACGATAAGTGGGAAGTACATCGTCGGGGGATGCATGCCTTTGTCCAGCAGCGCCTTTGCCACATCCAGGGCGGAAACGCCGGTTTCCTTTTTGAGGTTCTCCAGCGTCAGCACAAACTCATGCATGCAGGTGTGGTCATAGGCCAGGTCGTACGTGTCCTTCAGGCGGTTCATCATGTAGTTGGCATTGAGCACGGCGTTTTCGGATGCCTCCCGAATACCTTCCCGGCCCAGGGTGAGGATGTAGGTCAGCGCCCGTACCACGATAAGGAAGTTGCCGTAGAACGCCTTCACCTGGCCGATGCTTTGCGGACCCGGCGTCTCGCCCAATGCAGAAGACGGCAGGAAAGGCGCCAGGAAGGCCTTGCAGCCCACCGGCCCGGAGCCGGGCCCGCCGCCGCCGTGGGGCGTGGAGAAGGTTTTGTGCAAATTGAGATGCACCACGTCAAAGCCCATGTCGCCGGGCCGCACCACGCCCATAATGGCGTTGAGGTTCGCCCCGTCGTAGTAACACAATCCGCCCGCCTCATGGACGATGCGGGTGATATCCAGTATGTTCTTGTCAAACAGACCCAGGGTGTTGGGGTTGGTGAGCATCAGCCCGGCGGTGTCTTCCCCCACGGCAGCCCGGAGGGCATTCAGATCCACGCAGCCGTCCGGCCCGGAAGGAATGCTGACCACCGAATAGCCCGCCATGGCCCCGGTGGCCGGGTTGGTGCCGTGCGCGGAATCGGGCACGATGAGCTTTGTGCGCTTACTATCGCCCCGGGATTGATGATAAGCCTTGATGAGCAGCACACCGGTAAACTCGCCATGGGCGCCTGCGGCGGGCTGGAAAGTCATGCGGTCCATGCCGGTGATCTCGCACAAGTGCTTTTCAGCGGTTGCCAAAACCTCCAGGCAGCCCTGCACCGTCTCCTTGGGCTGCAGGGGGTGGATGTTGGCAAAGCCGGGCAGCGAGGCGATCTCGTCATTGATGCGGGGGTTGTACTTCATGGTGCAGGAGCCCAAGGGATAAAAGCCGCTGTTGACGCCGTGGGCACGCCTCGCCAGCTTCGTATAATGGCGGCTGATGTCCGTTTCCGCCATCTCCGGCAGTTGCGGGGCGTTCCCCCTTTGATATTCTTCCGGCAGCGATGTCTCCGGCACGTCGCACTTGGGCAAAAGGCTTACATGATGGCCGGGGCGGCTTACTTCAAAAATCAGGTTCATTTTGCGCACACCTCCCGGACGGTTTGTATCGCATCGTCAAGCTGTTCCCGGCTGACCTGCTCGGTAGCACACCAGAGCAATTCATCGTCCCCTACCGGCAGCCCGCCCAGGATGTCCTTCTCCTCCAGCGCTTTCAAGACAGCTTCACGCTTTCCGCCGCAGGCCGTAACAAACTCATGGAAGAAAGCTGCGCTTCCCACCCGGCGGATGCCCGGAATCTTCGTCAGGCCCGCTTCCAGATAATGCGCCTTGCTCATGGATTGCATGGCCGCTTCCTTTAAGCCTTCCGGCCCCATGGCGGACAGGTACACCGCCGCGGTCAATGCACACAGCGCCTGGTTGGAGCAAACATTGGAGCTGGCCTTTTCCCGCCTGATGTGCTGCTCACGGGCCTGCAGCGTCAATACAAAGGCGCGGTTTCCGCTATGGTCTGTGGTTTCGCCCACGATGCGGCCCGGCAGCTTGCGCATCATGGCCGTGGTGGCCGCCATGAACCCAAGGTACGGCCCGCCAAAGGACAGCGGCATGCCCAGCGGCTGGCCCTCGCCCACGGCGATGTCGGCTCCCGCCTCTTTGGGGGACTGCATCACGGCCAAAGCAATGGGGTTGACGCCCAGGATGTACTTGCCGCCAGCCGCGTGCACCTTTTCGCCCAGCAGCTTTGTATCCTCCAGCGCGCCATAAAAGTTGGGCTGCTGTATAAACAGGCAGGCGGTATCCTCACCCAGCATGCTTTCCAGCGCCGCCAAATCGGTAATGCCATCCTTCTTAGGCACGATGCGCATGGGTGCGTTGGCGGCGTTGCAGAAGGTTTGGATGGTAGCGATGGTATCCGGGTGGGTGGTGGCAGACACAAGCGCCGTCACCCGCTTGCGCTCCCGGCACATGGCCACGGCTTCGGCCGCTGCCTCGGCCCCGTCGTACATGGAAGCGTTGCTCACGTCCAGGCCAGTCAATTCGCAGATCATGGTCTGGTACTCAAATATGGACTGCAAAATGCCCTGGCTGATCTCCGCCTGGTAAGGCGTATAAGCGGTGACAAACTCCTCTTTGGAGGTGATGTACTTTACGATAGAGGGGATATAGTGGTTGTACGCCCCGGCGCCCCGCAGGATCACAGAATAGGTCCTGTTCTTGCGGGAAACCGCCGTCATCTCCCGGCGGACCTCATACTCCGTTTTCCCCTCCGGCAGGTTCAAAGGCGTCTGCAAGAGTACCTGCCGGGGCACATCCAAAAACAATTCCGAAACACTCTGAACGTTAAGGGAGGAGAGCATTTCCTGCCGCTCTCCCTTTGTGGTGGGGATATAGCTGCCCATGCTTACTCCTCCTTGGGGATGGCCGCATAGGCATCGGCATCCATAAGCTCCACCGTGGCGGTCACATCCTTCACCCGAATGAACCAGGCCTCATACGGCGCCTGATTGATGCTCTGCGGGCTATCCAGCAGCGCCTCGTTAATCTCCGTCACTTCGCCTGTCACGGGGCTGTATACGTCACTGACGGCCTTCACCGATTCCACATCGGCAAAGGTTTCCCCTGCGGTAACACTGTCGCCGGGCTGGGGCAGGTTCACGAACACCAGGTCGCCCAGCGCCTCCTGGGCATAATCCGTCAAACCGATTTCCACCGTTCCGTCTTGAAGAGGGCGCACCCATTCGTGGGATTTGGAATAACGAAGTTCAGCGGGAGTATTCATGATGACAGCCTCCTTTTATTTTGTGCTCGCTTTTTTGTAAAAGGGCAGGGGAACGACCTTGGCCGCGATGCGCCGGCCGCGTACGTCCACCTCCACCTGCGTATCAAGTGCGGCTATTTCCTTATCTACCAGCGCCATGGCCACCGCCTGGTTCAGGTACGGGCAGAAGGTACCGGATGTGGTTTGGCCCACCTGCCTGTCACCAACATACACCACGCAATGCTCCCTGGCGATGCCCCGGCCCGTCATTTGCAGGCCAACACGCGCTATCTGGGGCTCGCCCTTATCTACAAGCGCCGCCTTGCCAATGAAATCCGGCTTTCCCATCTTCACAAACATGCCAAGACCCGTTTCCAGCGGGGTGATTTCATCGTTCATCTCATGGCCGTATAATGGCATGGCTGCCTCCAGCCGCAGCGTATCCCTGGCACCCAGGCCGGAGGGCACAAGGCCCAAGTCTTTGCCCGTATCCAAAAGAAGCTGCCAGAGCCTAGTGGCATCCCCATTCCCGCAATACAGCTCGAATCCGCTTTCCCCTGTATAGCCTGTGCGGGAGATGATGCAGGAAATACCGCCCACTGTCCCTTTTTCCACAAACGAGTAATATTTCTTGGGTATGTCCTCCTCCTTGGTCAGCCGGGCCAATATCTCGGCCGCCTTCGGCCCCTGCAGCGCCACCTGGGCTGTTTCGTCGGATACATCCTCCATGCGCACATCCCCGAAAAGGTGCTGCCGCATGAAGGCCACATCCTTTTCCCGGTTGGAGGCGTTCACCACCATCATGTACCGTTCTTCGCCAATGCGGTACACGATCAGATCATCCACCACGCCGCCCTGTTCGTTGCACATGGGGCTGTAGCGCACCTGCCCTATTACCATATTGCCCATGTCGTTGGTGACCAGGTTTTGTATGTTGTTCAGCGCGTCGGGCCCCGTGAACAGGACCTCCCCCATATGGGACACGTCAAACAACCCGCAGGCCGTGCGCACCGCCATGTGCTCGGCAATCACCCCGGCGGGATACTGCACCGGCAGAATGTACCCGGCAAAGGGCACCATCTTGCCGCCCAGCGCCACATGGCTGTCATACAGAGGCGTTTTCCTGTCCATGATTTTCCCTCCCGTGTCAATTTTTCATGCTTTTCATGCAATTCAAAAGGCGAACAGGCCGCTTATGCAGCCTATCCGCCTCTGTTGTTGAACCTGAAAGATTCCTCCCCGCACGATATGGCACGAAGGAGTTGCTTCTTCGGTGCATCAATGCTTTCCAGAGTTTCGTCCCGGTTTAGTCTTTTTGCCTGAGAGTTTGTTGCGTCTTCCCCTTCGGCGCTGCCTTTGGGCAGTCTCTCCTAAACCGTTCAACCGAAATATGCAGTTGTTGTTCCGCTGAAAGTGTACAATGGCGGCCGTTGTTTGTCAATCTCTTTTGGAGTGCTCTTTTGGAGGGCTCTGCCCTCCAAACCACCCGCTCAAGGACTTGAAGTCCTTGAGAATCCTGCTATCTTAATTGGATATAACAGGCTCAATTTCAAACTCCGATACTCATTGGTGGTTGACCCGCTCATGGAATTGAAACCCTTAAGAATCTTGCTATTTTAATTGGATACAGCAGGCTCGATTTCAAACTCCGATACCCATTGGTGGTTGACGACCCGTTCTCCGCCATCAACAGGATCATAATCCACCATGTAAGCAGGCCCACGGCAGATTTGCACAATGATTGCGCTTTTTCCAACGCCTCCATGCCCGCCCATGTGACCGGTGCCAAGGGAAACCGTGTCGCCAATCTTCAAGACATTTCCAGCTCCATTTGCAATCTCCTCGGCAATCACCCAGCGGTGATTGATGACCGCCTTGCCGTCCTCATCCGTATAGTCAACCGCATAGAGTATCGTATCATATGCCCCCGACACCACGCCCAGCGCCCCTTGCATGCCTTCCATATGATCCGTCTTGATGATAATCCTGGTTCCCACAGGATACAGGGGTGTTTTTGCAGGAGTCAAATCCCCCACAGGCGTAATCGGTCCGCTCATGTGCGAGGGCTCGTTTGATTGTTCGGCAAGAGCGCCGACCAGTGATACTACAACCACAAAAGCAGCCAGCAGGGCCATTGATTTCTTCTTCATCCTGTCATCTCCTTTTCTTGTTAGGACGGTTTTCGATTGTTATATACCAAAAATTCGATGAAGTGAAGAAGATGCGAAATCAGTTCATTCTCTCTGCCAGCATTCCGGTACCAGCTCATTTTCCCGCCTGCGTAAACGAACGGCGGCGCTGGCTCCATCCGCCGCGCCGCCGCTAAGGAAATCCTTCATGTATTTTCGCTCATCTTTCCAGAGGTCCATCATAGCCGGCAATGCCGCCTATATTCACAACCTCTATATACCCGAGCCGCGCAAAGCCCCGGCAGGCCGCCTGGCTCCTTGCGCCGCTCAGGCAATAAACATACAAAGGTGTACCCTTGTCGGGCACCTCCTCCTGAATCTGCTCCCACTGGTCCAGCGGAAGGGAAAGGCTGCCGGGCAGATGGCCCTGCCGGTATTCCGCAGGCGATCTGACATCCACCAGGCGGACGTCAGGGTTTCCCCTGGCGGTTTCCACGGCCTCCCGCATGGGCATGGTTTTCCCCCGGTCAAAAAGGCCCGGCATCTTACGCCTCCAAAAGCTTCAAAATGTCCTGCTTGGAGCGCACGCCCACCATGGACCCGGCCAGCCGGCCATTTTTAAATACCGCCAGTGTGGGGATGCTCATCACACCAAAGCGCGAGGCCAGCTCCGGCTGCTCATCCACATTGATCTTGCCCACGACGGCCTTCTCGCCCAATTCCTCCGAGATGCCCTCCACCACGGGGGCGATCATGCGGCAGGGGCCGCACCAGGGCGCCCAGAAGTCGACAAGCACCGGCACCTGTGATGCCAGGACGTCGTTGAAGTTTTCCTTTGTAACCTTTATCGCAGCCATTGTAATTATCCTCCTTTGTCCTTTCGGACAACTTGATAGACATACTATACCCGCATTTGCGCCATTCGAAAGTGATAAAATCACAAAACGCGGCTGTTGGAAAGAAAATTTTGGGTTTTTTCTTATGTAAGCCGGCTACTTGTCAAGCATCGCCTGCAAAGCTTCCTGCCCTTCCCCGGTAAGCGCCACGCTGCCAAGCTCCAATACGGGGATATCCATCCTGAATCCCGGCTTTTGAGACGCCTCCTTTACCGTTTCCACAAAGTAGGAATATAGGGCGGATTGCTCATATTCTACATAAGGGTATCCGGACAGGCGCAGATCGTAATCCAGGGTGACAAGGCCCAAATCTTCCAGGGACTCAAACAGCGCCCCGTTTTCCCTCACCGTGTCTATATCCTCCGCGGCGTCGGCGATGTATACGGGCTCCATCGCAACGGCATAAGCATCCCCGTCCCGGCTGGAACGCAATGCAAACCGGGCGATGGGCAGGTAACCCCGCTGATGTATGGCCAGCAGCACATCGGCCTGGGCTTCCGTGATGCCTTCCTCAGGCGCAAGGTGCGCGTGGTGGTGGCCACAGCCGCAGCCGTCCCCATGGGTATGTTCATGGCCGCAGCCATCCCCGTGGGTATGTTCATGGCCGCAGCCGCAGCCATCCTCCTGGGTATGTTCGTGGCCGCAGCCACAGTTTCCTCCATGGGGGTGGTCGTGTTCACAGGCGCAGTTCTCGTGAGGTTCGTGATGCAAAGGATTTCCGCCTTTCATAGTATATTGCAAAAAACCAATCAATGTCCCCATGCACCTTATTTTCCCAAGGGAAAGCGCATAAGGGGCACATACCGCAATTGTTCCTCCACCCGGCAGCTTTCAAACAGCGTGATTTCCTCCACCTTCTGGCTTGCGGGGGGAACGGGGACCGAGGACAGCTGCTTTGGGTCGAGCCTGGCCTGGCGCGCCAGGGTGATATGAGGATGGAAATCCCCATCCTCCAGACGGATGCACGCCGCAAGCAGCCTCTCCCGGACAGCGCCGGCCAGCATCTCCAGGGAACTCGATTTTTCCAAGCCGCAAAACAGCACCGCATCCTGCGGCCGGCGGAAAAAGGAAAGACCACTAAGGTGTATGGAAAATGGGTCGGACTGCCCCGCGGCTTCCCTCACGGCCTTTTCTATCCGCAGCACAGCCGCCGCGTCGGCCTGGCCGATGAACTGCAGGGTCACGTGGTAATTGTCCCGCGCCGCGTACCGGCCCGGGAATAGCTTTTGCGCACTCTGCGACGCGTTCAAAAGCGAGCCCTTCATTTCGCTGCCAAGACCTATTCCCACAAACACCCGCATACCGTTGTCCTCCCGCCAAAACCAGCATAGGCATATTTTGCCCAACTGTCAATGCGCAGACGCAAGATTTTTATTGACAGGCCGCCTGGACAGGTGTATGACATTACTGGATGATTGTGAACGGTATACATACTGGGGAGGATATTTACATGGAACGCTTTGCGTGGAAAGCCGTTGTGCTGCCGGGGATGCTGGAGGAATACAAGCGCCGCCACAATGAAATCTGGCCAGAGATGACAGCGTTGCTTAATGAAGCCGGCATCCACAATTATACCATATGGAATGTGGGCAGTGAGCTCTTTGGTTATTACGAGTGCGACAGCATTGAAAAAGCCAGCCGCGTGCAGAGCGAAAGCCCCGTGGTCAAGCGGTGGAACGAATCCATGAAGCCGCTGATGCGCATGGTGGCCGACGGCCGGGAGGGCGATGAAGGCATGGTGCAGGTGTTTTATCATCCATAGAAAAAAGCGCTCCGGGCAAAAACCCGGAGCGCTTTTAAGTCCAAGCGGTTAATGTGCCGCGCGGCCTTGCGCGGCCCTTGCCGCGGCGGCCTTGCTGGCGGCACCGCGCCAGGCATACATGACCAAGGCCAGGGCGATAACGCCGTAGCAGAGGAACACACGGAAGAATTCACCGATGTTGGGATCGCCGAACAGGTTGCTGCCGGCATCCTGGGCCACAACGAACAGCGTATGGAACAGCAGGCAGCCGATGATGGCCTGGCCGTTGGTGGCACGGTCAATGGACGCGCCGCCCACCAGGATGGCCGCGCCGGCATACAGGCCCACCATTTCATGGGCTGCATACGTCTGCAGCGTGCCAAGGTTCTGGATGAATATGATTTGACCCCATCCCGCCAGGATGGTGGACATCATGATGGCAATGATGCGCACGCGGTTCACGTTGATGCCGGCGGCATTGGCCACCACGCGGTTCTGCCCCACCGCGCGGAATTTCTGCCCCAGCCTGGTACGCATAATAACCACGTTGAACAGGCACAAGAGCGCGATGACGCCGAATGTCACAACCGGAACCGTGATGCTTTTCAGGCTTAAGTTAACCGCAGGTATCGCGTAAATCAGGCACAAAATTGCCGCCAGGCCGACCCAGGTGATCATTTTCTTCAGCGGCATCTTTTTTGTAAGATACAGCACGACGGAGCCCACCAGCACCAACGCGGAAACACCGTACAGCGCCTGGGAAAAGGTCACGCGCACCAGGCCATCCAGCGCGCTTTGCAGCCCCACCGAGCCCGTCAGGTTCAGTGTGTTGGCGACGCCCGTGCCGCCGACGATGGTTACGGACGAGTTCAGCGGAATGAGCTTGCCGAACACGAACAGGAACAGGAGCTGATAGGCACCATTGGCGAAGAAGCCGAGGATCATGGAGCCGATGGTTTCCTGGCCCTTCATTTTGTTCAGCAGGGAACCGATCAAAAAGCCAAACCCGCCGGCCAGCGGCACCGTGATGGCAGCGGCCAGCAAAAGGCCGCCTATACCCTGTATACCCCAGCTGATCACCAGCAGCAGCCCTATTTGGGCCGCCATGGCGCCGATGGTGATGGCAAAGTTAATGCCCATGCCGGCCACGATGGGTATAATCAGCGCCAGCACGATGAACAGGTTGCGCGTCAGGCGGCTCATCAGCTGGTAGAATACATCCGTCATGGGACGCCCGGAGTAGGCGACAAACAGTATGCTCAAGGCCAGAAAAATGTAGGTTACGATATACTCGCGCACATTGGAGCCGATTCTCCGGCCCGCGTTCCGCAGTAAATCCTTCTCAGGCACGAGATTCACCTCCCGACTGGGTCAGCGCGTAGAGTATGATGCCGTTGGAAATCAGTATGCGCATCACCTCTGACAGGCCGCCTTCCGTAATGGCCGCGTTCGCCACCTGTATGCCCAGCGCCAGCACGCCCTGGAAAAGGAACGTGCCCAGAATCACGTTGGATACCTTGGCGCGGGTTACGCTGGCGCCGCCGATCAATATCGCGCTGGCGGCAATGAAGCCCATCTGCCTGGGGCCGCTGTACAACTGCATGAAGCCGAAGCTCTGGCTGTACACGATGATGCCCACCGCCGCGATGACCGTGGAAATCGTCGTACCGATGGTGCGCATGCGGTTTACGTTGATACCGGCGGCCTCCGCAAACCTGGGGTTGGAACCGGCGGCGATCATGGCCGTGCCCGTCTTGGAGCGGGAGAACAGCCACATCAGGAAGCAGCAAAGGAAGAAGAACAGCAACAGGCCTGTGGGAATCGTCGCGCCAAAGATCTTGAAGGACCACAGGTTGTTGAGTATGGCGCCAAAGGAATCGCCCATGTTGTGCATTACGCGAAGGCCAGTTCCCAGTGCCCAGGTGATCTTGGGGTTTTTAAAGGGCAGCAGCATCCAGGCGATGGACATCAAGGAAACAAACGAGAAGCCCACATACGTGGATACCGTCATCTCATTGCCCTTGAGCCTGTTTAGAAGCTTGGAATACAGCCAGCCGATGGGCATGGCGAACATGCAGCCAACGACCACGGCAAACAGGAATCCGCCCCAGCCCGTCATATTGTATTCCAGGGCGATCAGTGTGGACAGAAGTCCGCCGATGATGCCCGCGGTCATGCCCATGTTCAGCGTGATGCCGCACTGTATGCCCGGCAGCATGGCCAAGGCCAGCACGCCGAACATGCCTGTGCGCTTGAATACGTTCCCGATCATGGCGGGAACAGCGATACCGTACAAGCCGGCCGCCACGCACAAAAATATGAAGAAGGCCAGTATCACAAGGCGGGGCATGCCCAGCTTCCGAACCAAAGGCTTGAAGAAGAAGAATCCCAAAGAGAAGAGGATCAGGCCTACGCCGATGGTGATCATATCGTCCCCGCGGCGGGCCATGTCCATCTGGACTTTTTCAGAAGAGGTAAATATGGTCGCAGCGCCCAGGGCTTCATAGCGGTCGTGCTGCTCCTCAAAGCCGGAGCCGTGCGCGTAGACGACGGCAAGAATCGGCTTTTCCAGAGCTTCCACCATTTCTTCCGTCAGGCCGGGAAGAATTTTTGTAAGCTCCGAGCTAAGCAATACAAACTGCTCGTGCACCTTGGCCTCAAGCGCAAGCAAAGCTTCACTGGCCTTGAAACCGGAATAGTCGACTTCCGTTTCCGTCTGTTCCAGATCGGCTTCGTCGATAACCTCGCCTTCGCCCTCCCCGGTTTCCGTCAGCTCTACAAGCTCCTCGTCCAGGGCTTCCTCAGACTGCTTTGACTGTTCCGCCTTCAGGGCGTAGGCGGATTTTTCATTTGCTTCCAGGTTCGAATAAGCAATCTGCGCGGACTCCAGCTCAAGAATCCTTGCGTTCACGCCGGCCGTATCCACGCCCTCAAACTGCGCAAACTCCTTGGCAGCCTGTTCACGCGCTTCGTTTTCCTTTTCCAGCGCGTATGCTGCTCGCTGGTTCCGGCTGTATTTGTTTGCGTCCGCGTATTCGCGGGCTGCCTTTTTAGCCTCCAGGGCGATCTGGTCGATCAGTGCGCCCGCGGCAGTGCGCATCACGGCATAGGTGCGCATGTCGCTTAAGCCCTTTTGAACAAAGCTGCCGCCCCGCATCCAGTACCCGGCGATGCCGGCCACCACCATCACCAAAGACAGGAAGACAAGAAGTCCGGAGACGATCCATTGCAACTTGGTATGCTTTTGCCTCACGCCTGCTCGCCTCCTTCCGCCTTCAGGCCCGACATGGCAAGACCGAAGCTTGCGTCGGAGCTTTCCGGCTTGAGTATATCCGCGATCTTCCCTTCGGCCACGATGGCGATCCTGTCACACACGGAGCGCAGTTCCATCAACTCGGAGGAAACCATCACAATGGTCAGCCCGGTCTCGCGGTTCAGTTTGACCAGCGTCTCCAGCACAAGCTGCTTGGCGCCGATGTCGATGCCGCGCGTGGGCTCGGAAACGAACAGGAACTTGGGATGCAGCGCCAGCGCCCGGGCCACGCATACCTTTTGCTGGTTGCCGCCCGACAGCGTGCCCGTATGCTGGGTGGGCGTCTGGCAGCGGATATCCAGCTCCTTGATCATCTTTTTGGCAAAAGCACGGATCGCCTTGCCGTCACGCAGGCTCATGAACTTCGGCCCGGTCAGATAATCGCCATGGACCTGCATGGCATTGAAGACAATGTTGTCCTCAATGGGCTGATCCAACAAAAGCCCTACGCCGCGCCGGTCCTCCGATACCATGGCGAGGCCGCGCTTGAGGGCCGTCTTTGCGTCATTGAGCGGAAGCGGCGTGCCAAAAAGCTCCACCTCGCCCTGAGCGGGATACAGGCCCATGATGCCGTTGGGCAGGCCCACCTTGCCCTGTCCCGCCAGGCCGCCGATGCCAAGGATCTCGCCCTCATGCACATCCAGGTCGATGCCGTGCACCGCTTCGCCCGGCATATCCACCGTCAGGTTGCGCACCTTCAGGGCGATGGCATCGCCGGCCTTCTGCGCCTTGTGCGGCAGGGAGATCATGCCTTCCTCCCCGCGCCCGATCATCAGCGACGCCATTTCCACCAGGGATGTATCCTTCTTATCACGCACCGCTGCCAGCTTGCCATCCCGCAAAATGGTGATGGTATCCGCGGCGTTCATTACCTCATCCAGTCGGTGGGTAATGAATATGATGGCGATATTCCTGGCGGCAATCTCCTTCATGACGGTAATGAGCTGGGTAGCCTCGCTCTCCGTCAATACGGCGGTGGGCTCGTCAAACACAAGTATCTTGATGCCCGTCTTGTCTATCTCACGGGCGATCTCCACAAACTGCATGTAGCCCACCGGGAGCCCCTTGATGCGCGTATCCTCGCTGATGGCAATGCCGACGCTGTTCAGCGCTTTCCTGGCATCCTTCCGCATGGCGGCCATGTCCAGCGATTCCAACTCGCGCCCGAAGATGCGGCTCACCACGTTGGGCCGGGATATTTCCCGGTTAAGCTTGATGTTTTCCGTAATGGAAAAGCCGGGAATCAGCATGAATTCCTGGTGCACCATGCCGATGCCCTTGACCATGGCATCCTGCGGCGAAAGGATATGCGTGGCTTCCCCGCCAAGCAAAACCTCTCCCTTGTACCCGCCGGTGGAGTGGATCACGGGCATGCCGAAGAGTATGTTCATCAGCGTGGATTTCCCCGCGCCGTTCTCGCCCAGCAGTGCATGGATCTCTCCGGGCTTTACGCGAAGGGTCACGTTCTTCAGCACGGCGTTTTGACCGTACTCCTTGGTGATATTGTTCATTTCCAGCACAAATTCCGATGACAAGGAGACACCCCTCCCAGGTTATGAAGAAATGGATCGTTTACGGTACTCTCAGAAAAAAGGCCCGCTCGCCGTGAAGCGGGCGGGCCTTTCAGGTCGCGCCTGAAGTTATTTTACGTTGTACGTGTTGAAGTCGATGTTGTCGAACAGCAGCATGAAGTAGTTGGAGACTTCCTTGCCGTCGCCGTCCACGTAGGTGGAGAGGGCAGCTTCGGCGCCGGCAGCCTTGGTCAACGCCTTCTTGAGCTCTTCGGGGTTGGTCTTCTCGGTGAAAGCGCCTTCGATGTAGGCCTTGGCATACTCAAAGCCGCCGTAGATCATGCTCATGTTCACGGGCACAGCCCAGGTGGAGAAGCGGCCCAGGGCGTCGTTGGCAGCCAACACTTCGGCAGTCTTCTTCAGGTAGGCGTCGATGTTGCCGTAGTCTTCCGGGGCGACAGCCAGGCCGAAGGAGGCCGGGAAGCCGTGGAAGGGGCTGGGGCAGCAGGGCAGCGGATAGTAGGCATTCGCCTGCTTCAGCACGGCAGCCTGCAAGGGCTCCTGCATGCCGCAGTTGGTGCAGAAGAAGGCTACCTTCTTGCCGGCGTACTTTTCCATGACCAGGGGAACGTCTTCCAGAATGAACTGCTGGGCGCCCGTCATGCCGGCATCACCGGTGGGGTCGGGAGCGTCACGCAGTTCCAGCTCGATGCCGGCATCCTCGCACTCTTCCTTGAGGATGTTGAAACGGGCAACGATGGTTTCATAGCTCATGTGGCGGGCGAAGGAGTAGTGCACCAGCACGTCAACGCCCCACTCTTTGATGGTGTCAACGATCTGGTAGCCGCCGTTGATTTCGTCCACGCCCAGAACGATGTCCGCAGCGCCGGCGATGTCGGACGGGTCTTCAGCGGGAACGCCTGCGATCAGCAGGATATCGTCGCGGCCCAAGTCCTTTTTGATCTGGGTGAAGGCGGCGGTGGAGCCCTGCACGGACTGCACGAAGATGATGGCCTTCACGGTCGGGTCGGCAGCAAACTGCAGCACCTTGCCGATGGTGGTTTCCACTTCGGAGGAGAAGTTGTCCGGATACGTATCGGTGACAACGATGTCCGGGTACAGTTCCTTCAATTTCTCCGCAGCACGGAACTCTTCTTCACCCTGGGTGGTGGTGCCGGTCAAGATCGCGATCTTGTAATCGGCGGCCAGGGCAGAAGTGGCCAGGCCCAGCACCATCAAGAGGGCCAGAAGGATGCTTACCATTTTCTTCATATAAAGCTATACCTCCCTGAACGTTTTTTATAGTATACAGGATAACAATTCATTCCGTCAATGGAAAAATAGTTAAAATTGCACTTTTATACACCAGATACTGCATATTGCATAAAGCCGGTTCCCCTGACAAACCATAGCGGCGCTTGATAAGCCGCCGCCCTGCAGGATCATGGTGCGTGCAATTGCAAGTTGCAATAAAAAATACATAAAAAGAACAATTTTTCTTATATATCGTTTTTGTGATACTAGGACATGCGCCGCAGGTAAAATATGGCCATGAAGTCAGCGTACTGTTTGCCGTTCGAATTTTTCCGCCGCCCTGCAGCCCGGATTCACATCAGCCTTTTCCATCACCTTTTGAAACAAATGCAGGCCATAGGCGGTCCGAAAGGGCATGCCCTTCTCTATGCGGTATGTATTGTTTCCCTCGCCGCTCCTTTTCGCCAGCAGAAACAGCGTATCCTCCGCCCTGTGCTCATGGACATCCGCAGCGTAGCCGTACAGATGCGTCACGAAAAGCACCTTTACCCCGGCATCCATGAGGGCCGGAACAATCTCCTGCGCAAGAAGCAAACTGTCGCCGGGCGTGGTTGTCTGGAATGATTCGTTCATCAGCAGCAGGGAGCCCGGCTTCAATGCGTCCACCAGGATGTTCATTTTAGACAGCTCCACCTCCAGCAGGCCCATGCGCATCCTCGCATCCTCCCCGTTGGGGAAATGGGTGAATATGCCCGTATACACGGGGCAGATATATTTTTTCGCCGGAACGAACATGCCGCACTGCGCCATGACCTGGGAAAGTCCAACGCCGCGCAAAAAGGTGGTCTTCCCGCCCTGGTTCGGCCCGGTGATCAGGACAAGGCGCTTATCGGACAGGCAGACATCGCTGCCAACCGGAACGCTCCCCTCCTTCAGCGCCAGCCCCGCGTCCGTAAGGCACAGTGCCTCATGCCGGTGAATGCCTTGCGCGAACTCCGGGAAGCAGACAGGGACGCCAAGCATCGAAAGCTTACGGTAAAGCCTTGCGCAGCCCGCATAAAATCCGGTTTGGGAAGCCAGCCTTTCAAAAAAGCACGTTACAGACCTGTTGAATCCTGAAATGATTTTGTGCACCGGCGCCAGCGCTTTTTCCATGATTTCCTGCGCATTTTGAATCAGGGTGACGCTGGAAAGCGGAATCACAGTGCCGCCGCCAGGCAGGGGCATGCGGCCCTTTTTGCCTGGCGCCGGAATCCAGTTTAATGTTGCGTCCGCTTGTTTAAGCCCTTCGCCCAGCCGGCAGGATAGGTGAACGTATACTCCCTGCTTCAGGGCCGACAGCTCATTCAGCCGGGCCTGTATGCGTGAAAGGTACACATCATCAAGCGTGTCCTGGGCAGCGGAGCACAGGCGCAGCATGCCCTCCGACTGACAGCCGCCCCCATTTGATGCCAGTATCCCTTTCAGCCTTTTCAGGCATTCGAGAAGCACCGCGGCCATCTCCGTTTCAAACACGGTCTTGTTTGCGTTGGACACCATCCTGTCGTATCTGGGTTTTACAAACTCGGCAAACCTTTTTGTATGGCCCAGCGCTTCCAGGGCAGTTTTCAAAACGGCCTCAAACACATCCCCATGCTTAACTGCATCCCGCACCACCTGATTTCTTAACCGGATGGAGCCTGCCTGAACAAGCGGTCTGGCCAGAACAAACGCACAGGCGTCATACACGGCCTTTTCGCCGTTTGACATCGCGTCCAGCAGCAACTCAAGCTTTAAGTCCCTGAATAAATCCTGCGCGCAGGCAGGTTGCTTGCCGGAAGAATCCTCCAGGTAAAGCAGATCAAACTCCATGCGCGATCCTCCCCCCAATCTCCAAAGCTGTAAGGCGGTATCTTCGTGCAATGTCATGGGCGTAAGCATGCCCGTCGGCGTCGGCGCGCACGATTTTATATGTGCGCTTCCCGTTTTCTTTTTGCACCTGCGCCACCAGGCTCGCGGCATTGCTCAGGCGCAGCCCGTCGATATGGGTGACAAAAACAGTTCGGGCACCGGAATGGTTCAGCATCTCCAGGGTTCTGCCTGCCATATCCAATGCATCCTGGGCTGTGGCGGAGGAAAAAAGCTCGTTGAGGATTACAAGCGTCTTCCCGCCCGCGTAAGAAAGTATGGCCTTGAGCCTTTGAAGCTCTTCCATGAGTTTTCCGTTGTCCGCCGTGGCATCTTCCGCTTTGGTGAACTGTGAAAAGATTGCGCTGTACAGCGGCAGCCTTGCGCTATTGCACGGCACGGGCAGCCCCAGGGACGCCAGCACGGCAATCTGACCGATGCTGCGGGCAAACGTCGTCTTCCCGCCCTGGTTCGCGCCGGTGACAACGGCGCACCTTTCCCCGGCCTGAAGTATGAAATCATTAGCCACAACAGTATCGCCGCATATGGCCAGGGCCATGTCATACGCGTCTGTGAGGGAGATATCATCCCCGGCATTAAGCTCCGGGTACGCGAAATCATATCCCTTTACGCGAAGCTTGACCATCGTATCCAGGTAAAGAAAGTAAAACCGCAGTTCTTTTGAAAAGCGCGCAAGGAAAGGTTCCGGCAGTATGGAAACTTCCTGTGCCGCCATGCGGGCATCGTCAAATGTTTTTTTATGCTTTTTCAAAAGGGCATCTACGACCAAGGCTTCCAGTGGAGCCAGCTCCATCTGCCTGAAGGGGAGTATCTCCATCTGCTTCTCCTGCGCATTTTCCCCCCACCTCACGGTCAAATCAAAGTCCTGATACAACGCCTGTGTGTAATCCGTATCATCCGGTTCAAAATCCACATACAGGCTTCCGTCGCACAAGCGAAGGGCGTAGGATATCCGCTCAAGCGAACCCTTGGCCCTTTTCGCTTTCTCCTCCAGTTGTATAAACCGCATTTCTTGAATATAAGCCTGTGCCGCGTTAAGAAAGCTTGCAAGGCCTTTCGACCGGATGTTAAGCCCTGCTGTTTGTTCAATCAACTGGCGGAGGGCATCACTGTACATGACGGCGCCGTCCAGCAGATACTTATCCCTCTGGGCGTTATGGTGCGCCAGCCGGCCGTACCCAAGCAGGCGCTCCGCCTGTACAAAGGATTGCAAAAAGGACCGGAAGGCCTGGGCGGCCTCCAAATCCTCCAGCGTCCGCATCACATCCTGCCGGTACAGCACGCAATTTGAATTTGGACACAAATGATAAAATATATCCGTAAGGCATTCATCCGCATCATGGCACAGCACTTCCTCCATGATCTGATCCACGTTCAGGTCAAGGTAAAGCCCCGGGCGCATAGGCGCGTCCTTTGCATCCGCCCTGGAAGTCAACACGACCTTGTTGCCGCGCACGGCATACTTTTCTATGCGTTTTTCATCCATCCGAAAGGATAGCCAGGAATGGTCCTTTGCCTGCGCCTCGTCCTCAGGGGTGGGAAATAAAATGCTGTAAAACGCCATGGCCCATACTCCTTGTCTGGGCGGAACCCGCCGCACGAAAAGCATAGACCCTGACGCATGGGCAGAGTCAACAAGAACTTTTCTTCATCCAGTTGTTGTTATATAATAAAGACAGGAATGGAGATTGGGAGGTGCCTAAAATGCATATGAAAATCGGTGAATTCGCTGCCTTTTGCGACGTATCCATCCGCGCGCTCCGGCTGTACGACCGCATGGGGCTTTTAAAGCCTGCCCACATTGATCAGGAATCCGGCTACAGGCATTACCTTCCCGATCAAGTACAGATGTTGAATACAATCATCAGCTTCAAAAAGGTAGGGTTTTCCCTCAAGGAAATCAAGGATATGATCTGCGCCCACTTAGGCCGGGAGGTGGTGATCAAACGACTTCGCGCTAAGCAGCGGGAAAACGAACGCACCGTGGCCGTATGCCAATACAACATGGAAAATATACAAAAAATGCTGGATGCGCTTTGCGCCGCCCCCGAGGAACCGGATGAGCAAAAGCAGGCGCAGCGCCTGTCCCGGATCGCCTGCCTGGAAAACGATAAGCTGGAGCACGATTTTTCCCAAATCCTTTGGCTGTAATAAAGGTGCGTTATCAGACAAACGCACCTCAGACCATCAATAAACCCTGGGAGGTATCGGAGGGCCGAAGTCCTCCGATTGGAAATCGCAAACCAGCGACATGTGCGGTGGTTTGCGCAGGAATTTCGAAGAAATTCCTTCCTTGCCCGAGCAAACGGCCGCACAAAGGCGAAGTCTTTGTGCAGTGCGGCGAGGGAAAAGCTCGACAAAGTGGCAGAGCCACTTTGTCGATACGCTGAGGTGCGTTATCAGACAAACGCACCTTAAAAGCGGGTACCGCGGCTCTGCTACGCCTCATGGATTCTCCTGCGGGTCACATATTTCTCCAGCAGCGCCACCGCATAATACATCAAGCCTGCCAGCGTGCAAAGGATCACCACGCTGCTCATGACGATGTCCAGCTTGAAAACCTGCCCGCCATACACAATCAAGTAACCCAGGCCGGCCCGGGAGATCAAAAATTCTCCCACGATAACGCCGACCCAGCTCAAGCCTACGGACAGCTTCAGCGCCGATACGATTACCGGCACATTGGCCGGCAGCACCACCATGCGCAGCATTTGCAGCTTATTGGCCCCAAACGCCCGCATCAATAACAGCTTTTCTTCGGATACGCCGGAAAACCCGGTGGAAACGCTGGCGATGGATACGATGACGCTCACCAGCACCGCGATGGTCACAATGGCCGATATGCCTGTGCCAATCCATACAATCAATACAGGCCCAAGGGCGATTTTGGGCAGGGAGTTCAAAATCACAAGATAGGGGTCCAGTATCTTTGCCACCCGTGGGCACCACCACAAAACGATGGCGATGAGCACGCCAAGGCCCGTGCCCAGGAGAAAGCCAAGCACCGTCTCCCACAGCGTATACAGGATATGATACATTAAATTGCCCGTTCGAAAAAGGGAGGCCACCGTTTTCACAATGCGGCTGGGGGAGCTGAAAATAAAGGGATCCAGCATTTCATTGTGCGTGCACACTTCCCACAGCGTCAAAATCACGACAAGGATCAATAAGCGGATTACCTGAACGAGAATCTTATCCCGCTTCAGTTGCCGGAGATATTTTTGCCGCTCCCTGGACGGATGCTGCTCACTAGACATGTACATCCATCTCCTTCCATATGGTGTTAAAATAATCCTGGAATGTGGGAAGGCCGCGCCGCTTCAGCGGTGATACTCCAGCCATATCAATGGGCAGGCTGTGCTTCACGGTTGCCGGCCTTTTTGTGAGCAAAACCACGCGGTCCGCGATGCTGATGGCCTCAGCGATATCATGCGTCACGAACAGCGCCGTCTTTTTTTCGTTCCGGATGATGGCGCTGATTTCATCGCCCAGGGCCAAACGCGTTTGATAATCCAGCGCCGAAAAGGGTTCGTCCAGCAAAAGCAGCTTGGGGTCTACCGCCAAAGTCCTGATCAATGCGGCGCGCTGGCGCATGCCGCCGGACAATTCGGATGGGTACTGATTCCTGAATTCGTACAGCCCATATGTTTTCAGCAGCTCCGTGACGCGGTCATCCCCCTTGGAAGCCTTGCCCCGAACCTGCAGCCCCAATATCACGTTTTGCCAAACCGTTCTCCACTCAAAGAGGTGGTCCCGCTGAAACATATACCCGATGCTGCTGCTGGGCCCCGTCACTTCCCGGCCCATCAGGCGCACGGCGCCTGCGCTTGGCCTGATCAAGCCGGCAATCAGGGACAGGATCGAGGATTTCCCGCAGCCGGATGGCCCCACGATGGCCAAAAACTCTCCCTCGGCCACATCCAGATTCAAACCTGATAAAGCGACTGTCTCCGCGCTCTCGCTGTTATAAACCAGCGACACGTTTTCCATGCTTAAAATTGGTTCCATGATATTACTCTCCCTTGAAGGCTGCTTTTGGATTTGAATGCGAATTGGATGAACAAGCGGGCAGGCGTGAACCCACGCCTGCCTGCCGCCGTAAATCTTTACTTGCTGATGACTGTCTGCGCAATGGTGTTGTCCACAATTGCTTCAAAGGGTACGCGGGAGGAAAGCTCTCCGGCCCCCTCGATAATATCTTGCATCCTTGTAAAGGCCGCTTCATTCATCACAGGTGTTTCGCACCAGGCGCCGATGGCTTGATAGTTCTTTGCCACGGCGGTCAAGAGTGCTATATCCGCATCGGGGAACTGGGGAGCAATCGCCTTTGCGATTTCTTCCGGCGTATGGGTGGCTACCCACTGCTGGCCCTTGGCAACAGCTTTGATGAAGCGGTAGTAGAGTTCTCCGTTTTGGTGAAGCAGGCTCTTTCTGACCATGTAACCCGTATACGACACAGGCCCGCTTTCCGCGCCGACAGAAGCCACAATGAAACCCTTCCCCGCCTGCTCGCACAGGCTCGCCGTCGGCTCAAACAGCGTGACAAAGTCGGCGTCGCTGCCTTCAAACGCCCCTGCCATGAGGTTAAATTGTATATCGGTTCGGACGTTGACATCCGTTCCCGGAACAAGACCGTTTTGCTTGAGCACATACAAAAGCGTCATCAAGGGCATGCCGCCGGGCCGCCCGCCGATGATGGTCTTGCCTTTCAGGCTCTGCCAATCAAAGGCGTCGTTGTTCTCGCGGCCCACCAGAAAGGACCCGTCCGTATTGGTGAGCTGCCCGATGATCATGGCATGGTCTTCCTTGCCCTGGTTATATACGTATACCGCCGTTTCCGGCCCCATGAGTCCTATGTCTGCTTCCGACACCAGTATGGCTGTCATGCTTTTGTCCGACCCGCCGCCGTTGACAAGGTCAATCTCGATGCCCTCCTGCGCGAAGAACCCCATCTCGATGGCCACATATTGAGGTGCGTAGAAAACGGAGTGCGTCACCTCATTGAGCGTGACCTTTTGCAGCTTCTCCTGCGCGAGACCAACCGGCGCCAGAATGAGCATTGCGGCAAGCAGCAGGACTATTCCCTTTTTCATGGCTATCCCTCCTTCTGGATGCAACGTATGCCAAAGAGGAGGGATGTGTGAATAGCTGCTATGCAGCAAAACATGGACAAAAGGAAAGACCCGCCCATCTCATGAACGAGTCTTATATCCAATGCATAGCTGATTGATCTTCGTAATTTGCTAGTTTTTTTATACCTCTACGCCAAACTCTATCTCAAACCTTTTTTCTTCCATCGGCGCAAGACGCACCATCTGGCCTTTCTCCAAAAGCCGTTCTCGGCCTTCCGGATTCGCTGTGCCAGGCTCCAGCCCCACCACATAGTCCCCCAGCGTCAGGTTCCGCCAGATGGTAAAGCAGGGAAGCTGGCTCTTTTTGTATTTTAGATAAAAGCCCTTCAAGTGCCCCAGCTTGTCGTTGCGTATGCCCACCTGGATATCCTCGCCGTCCATCCCCATAAAGTACGCACGGCCGGCGTTTACCCTCGGTTCATCCAGCCTGGCCACAGCGTCCGTCCAGGGGCCGGAATGTTCCTTGGAGGTATCGCGGAGAATCTGGGCGGAAGGCAGTATGATGCTTGCCCCTTCGTCCACCAGCGGATAGCCAAAGTTGATATGATACAGAATGCAGACATCCTCATCCTGTAGCGCCAGGTTCACAACCATATCCGTCAGCTTGAATGTGTTGGAGCCAAGGGTGGTTTCAATTTTCCGAACGAGCCGCAGGTTTTCCCTGAACAGGTTGGATTCGCGCATTTCTCCCTTGATCACCATCCTGTACTCGTCGCCGTCCCAATAGCCTTCGGCGCATACGTTTTCCGCGAGGGCGTTATGAATCCTGCCATGCTGGGCAAACTCCTCGCCATCCACCGTGCATGGATTGCCCACATTGCGTAGGCCGCAGGTGGTTAAGAGCCCCGGCCCAAAAACGCGGTGCAACTCCGCCGCTTTATGCTCAAAATACATGGAGCTGGAGATGCCGGCTTTCGATATAAAGCCGATGGGTACAGACTTGTAATCGGCCCAGCCAATGTCCAGTCCCCTGTCCATCAGCACCGTAAAGCGAAGCCCGGCTCCGGTATTGACCTCAAGCGCATCGATGCCCTTCGCCCTGCCGTCATTTAGCGTAAAGCTGCGGATGCCGCCTACCTGGGATACATCGGCGAACCGTTCGTAAAACTCCTGCTTCGTCATATGCCTGCCAAACAAAAACATGGAAGCAACTCCTTTATACTGCATCAATCTCTTCTGCAAAGCATTATACCGCGTACATCAAAACAAAACAATTCAATTTGTTTCTTACGAATACCCTTGTTCACACCTTGTTGCGGTAGGGCAAATACTCCAAGAACCGCTTCGCGGATATCGGCAGAGCCCTTTGGCTGCGCATGGCGATGCCAATGTGCCGGTACGCTGGCGCTTCCAACTCCTTGCATACAATATTGTACGGAATGCGCTGCATAATCAGCTCCGGCAATATGCTGATGCCCAGTCCGTTTTCCACCATGGACATGATGGCATAATCATCCCACGTGGTAAAGTGCACTTGCGGATGGAGCTGATGACGTTCAAAGATCGCCGCGATCTCTGATTTCCCGCCCCTCTTTTGCAGCATGAACGGATAGTTTTCCAGCTCCTTCATGGGGAATTTCTCTGCCTGCGCAAATGGATGGCTGCAAGGCAGCACCACCAGCAGCCGGTCCTTTTCCTCTATGGAGACTGTATCGAATTCCCTATCCGCCGGCAGCCGCAAAAAGCCGAAATCTACCCGTCCGTCGTCGATCCAGGCTTCGATTTCTGCATAATCGCCCAGCAGCAGCTCGAAGTCGATTTTTGGGTAATCCATTTGAAACCGCTTGATCATGTAGGGCAGCCAGTGGGTTGCCACGCTGGAAAACGTGCCGATCCGGACCAGGCCGGTCTGGCAGTCGTGCAAATCGTCCACCTGGGCCATCAGCAATTCGTGTTCACTCAAGATACGCTGAATCTGGGGCAGCAGTTTCATGCCATCCGAAGTAAGCGCTACACCGGCTTTCCCTCTCTCCAAAAGAGTAACGCCCCATTCCTCTTCCAGGTCGCTGACCATACGGCTGATACCGGACTGGGTATAGTTCAGCGCTTCCGCGGCCTTGGTAAAGCTGCCCTGCTCCACCGTCTTGACAAAAGCCCTGTACTTAAGCACATTCATTGCCTTTTACCATCCATTTTCCTCATGTGTTCCATGCCAAACATTCGCTTTTGTTGTAGATAAAAGCATGATATATTTCTCTTGCCAAAAAAGCAAGAGGAGAGAAACCCATGCACAACAAAAAGCCGCTCACCATGTATCTGGCATCTCTTGCGATGTTTGGCATGAACGGCATTGTCGCGAGCTTCATCGCTTTGGGCAGCCTGGAGATTGTGCTTGCGCGGACATTGATTGGCAGCCTGTTTCTGATGATACTGCTTTTAGCCACGCGCAGGAAGACGAACTTGTTCGTTGATTTGAAGCATACGCTTTATTTAGCGGTATCCGGCATGGCCCTCGGAGTCAGCTGGATCTTTTTATACGAAGCCTACCGGCAGGTCGGCGTGGGCACGGCCTCCCTGCTCTACTACTGCGGCCCGGTGATCGTAATGGTTCTTGCGCCGTTCGTCTTCCGTGAGAAGCTGACCTTTATAAAAATTGCCGGCTTTCTCGTAGTGATGATCGGCATGCTCTGCGTAAATGGGCAGGCGCTGCGCGAGGGCAAAACCGCCTGGGGCCTCATCTGCGGCCTCCTGTCCGCCATTCTATATGCGGTAATGGTGATTTTCAGCAAAAAGGCGCAAAGCATCACCGGCATCGGCAACGCTCTTGGGCAGCTCATGGCGGCTTTTTTATCAGTCGCCGTCTTCGCCTTGATCAAAAAAGGCTTTTCGTTTCAAGTAAAGGCAGCCGATCTTCTGCCCATCATGATTCTGGGCATTGTAAATACCGGCGTTGGATGCTATTTCTACTTTTCTTCCATCAACAAGCTTCCGGTCCAGACGGTAGCCATCTGCGGTTATCTGGAACCGCTGTCTGCGGTTCTGTTTTCTATGCTGTTCCTGCATGAAAGAATGACCGGCTATCAGCTTCTTGGCGCGGCATTAATCCTTGGCGGCGCGGCGTTCGGGGAGGCGTTTTCTCAGCATAGAAAATCGAGTACCGTCTCCATCACTTAACGCAGCTGCTTCTTTTAATATCCGACATCAATGCTATTTCGTATTACCGTTTCTTCCATTCATTGATATACACAATAATTGGCTTACCAAAATCAATTCTTCTCGCTCTCTATGACTGAATGAACCGTGCAATAGCGATTTCCGCTCAATCGCCCCAAGGCATCCAGCTTGCGCCAATCGATTTCTCTGTCATTTATCAGTAACTCATCCTGTATATGAGAAAGCTGTATGCGGCCAAGGATCAGGTTTCCCGCATTGGGCCCTTCGCTGACCGTAACCATCTTTTCGAGTGTGCATTCAAACGAAATCTTGGATTCTTGTATCCTGCATGGCGCCACCACTTTGGAGGGAACCAGATGAATTCCGTCTAATATGTCTTCGTCTTCTCCATAGGGAATCTGCTTTGCCGTGGATTCCATGGCATGAAGAAGCTCAGCAGATACAAGATTGATAACGAACTCCGGAACCTCAAGAATATTCCTGACCGTATCTTTCATTGTGCCGTCTGCCCGGTTTACCACCGAAAAGGCAAGTACAGGCGGCGCCCATGACACGCCGGTGAAAAAACTGAATGGCGCAAGGTTCTGCCTGCCGTCACTGCTGATTGTGGCTACCCAAGCGATTGGCCTTGGAATGATGGCACTTGTCAGCAGGTCATGTGCGTGTCTTGATTCCAAATCCATCAGCTTTATCTCCATATGCGGCCCCTTTTCTATTTCGGTAATACTTTTTTTGCTTTAGGACAAAACATACCTGATTGTTTGCCACTTGCAGCATTGAAGCGATTAGCACATGCAATACATTACATAGCAGATTATATAATTGATGAAATCATATGTCCATCTGTGATGCACAAAAAAAGAGCATCTATTACTAGATGTTCTTCATTTGGAATCCGGCGACGACCTACTCTCCCGGGCCGTGGGAAGCGGAGTACCATTGGCCTGAAGGGCTCCGAAACACCGCCCCCGCCAGTGGCGGGAATGGGCGGTGTGGAGGAGGCTGGCGAAACAAGCGATGGGAGCGGTAGCGAACCAGCGCGCCGATTGAGCCAGATGGGCGGGAACAGACATAAACCCTCGCGC
>JAEZIN010000008.1 GCA_023436585.1 Bacillota bacterium
CTGGCGCGCCTGAAGGGATTCGAACCCCTGACCCACGGCTTAGAAGGCCGTTGCTCTATCCAACTGAGCTACAGGCGCATACCGCAGGCCGGCGACCCATGCCACAAGGTTCCCCGTCCTTGCTGACAGGATAAAATCTTACCACATGCATCCCATGCTGTCAACATCTTTTTTCCTTTTGCCGTGGGCGTAAAAGCCCGATCCATCCCCCAAAATCGGCGATCCTGTCAGCGAAGAAAACGGACCACCGCCTTGCCCTGCGCAGCGGGATTCAATTCATAAATGCGCTGCGTAATTCTCTCCGTTGCTTCCTTTGCGGTCATGGAACCGGCCTTCTCCATGACATCATGACCCCAGAAATCCTCCGCCAGCCGGAAGGTGGTCACCGGCCAGCCATAAGGCGTATTTTCCCTGGAAAGGCGCATGGTTTGGCCGGATATGGTGAGGAACATGCCTGTTTGAAGCCTTGCCAGCGCTGCCTCCAGGCCATCGCCACCCACAGTATTTTTGATCTCGTGCAGCGCGGCCTCTCCTTTTTCCTCCACGCAGCGGCAGATGGACCTTTCCAGCTGGCTCATGCGGCCATCCTGATATACGGCCTCATACGTTAGGTGCTGCCGCTTTAAGGCTATAAAGCAGGGCGCCCACTCACGCGTCATATAACCGCCCTTTTGCAGGAACAGCTTCCCGTAACCGATATCGCTTTCTTCCGTCAGCACGCGCATACGAAAAGCCCAGGGATCGGTTTCCGGATCGCCGGTATGCCAGCGAAGATTGCCGCCAAAGAAGCTGCAGAGGGTAAAAATCCCTTCTCCGTTGTCCCCGCCCATGGAAAAGCCGGCCTGCCTGAGCCTTGCGCAGAAATCACCGTAATTGTGAATTGTATCGAATACCATGCCTTCCGGCCCCTTTCACAAACAAAGGCCATCCTCCGCCGCCTCAACCTGGCCGAAAGCGCGCAGGAAGCGCAAATTGCGCAATATAATTTCGGTTTTCCACCAGTTCTCGCTGATGGCAAACGCCTTTTCAAACCCTTCCCAACCCCAGGTAATGTTCCATACGCCCTGATCGTTGCGTGTTTCTAAGAGCCAATCCAACTCCATTTTTACAAGCTCGCTGAAATCCTCATACAATGGATGCGCAGGGGAATGAATAAATTCCGATGGCCGGCAGGCATAGCCGCTCCACTTGTTCTGATCCCTTATCATCAGCCGGCTTTGCTGGCGGAGCATTTGCGCATCCAGCGCTTCCACGTCAAAGGCCTCCTGCATTTTCGCCGTTTTGATCCAGTTAAGCAGGGACTCCATGCACATTAGCGGGTGCATGTCCATTTCGGACACACTCAGAAATGTCTCCGAAAGCTCGTGGGCGATCCCCAGGCACTTTTTGAACAGCAGGGAATCCCTGGGGGCAAAATAAAGTGCCAGGCCTGCCAGGATAGCGGTGGGATTGAACTCGCTGTGGCTGGTGCTTTGGGAACCGCATTTCCACCAGGGCGCGTGGGGATACTCATCATTGGAAGGAACCACGCTTGCCCAGCGGTCGCCTTCCGAATCAGCGCCGCTGTCCAGGTATTGCAATACCCCCCATGGCAGCGGGTGGTTCTTTTTTGAAAAACCAATCTCCATCAGTATGGCTGCCGCGGTGCCTGTCTGGATTGGCGAGGAATTCGGGTTCCAGGCATCCTCCTCCAGGGCATTTCCGAATCCCCCGTCGGCATTTTGGTAGGCGGAGAGCGCGTGCAGCACAGCCTCCGGCGAGCCGTGCTCAAAATGGAATTGCCAGCGGTACAGGTCCAGCGGCCGGGCATTGCGGTACACAAAAAGGCGGATGCGTCGAAAATCCTCGCGGGACAGCATAATATGCCCTCCTTATCTCTTGTAAGAACGTATGACAGTGGTCGCAATCGCTGATTTCTATTGGCTCTTTTCTTCGCTGTTTCCGGCCATACTGTACCTGGCCGGCATGCTGCACAAAACCGGACATGACAATAGTTTCCGTTTTTCCCCATTCTACCCCTTGCTTCAGCCTGTGTCAACATGAATGACCTCGTGCACACAAACCTAAAACAAACGCCTTTTAGTTTAGATGGATGAATCTGGACGTGCCCATGCGGCCATGGTATAATAAATCATTAAGGATATGCATTTAGTTTTGTAACACGATACCGAAAAGTAGAATGATATGGATCGGGAGGTTTACCATGAGCTTGAAACAATACGAATTCTGGTTTGTCGCCGGTACGCAGAACCTTTATGGCCCGGAAACCATCAAGGAAGTGGAGCGCCACTGCGGAATCATCACCGAGGGGTGGAACAAGGACGCGTCCATCGTCGGCACGGTGGTGTTCAAAGGCGCGGTGCTGGATTCCGCCTCCATCCTGAAGGTGATTCAGGAGGCTAACAACACGCCCTCCTGCGCCGGCATCATCGCTTGGATGCACACCTTCTCCCCCAGTAAGATGTGGATCGCGGGCCTGACACGCCTGCAAAAGCCCTACCTGCACCTGAACACGCAATTCAACCGGGACATCCCCTGGAACGAGATCGACATGGATTTCATGAACACCAACCAGTCCGCCCATGGCGACCGGGAGCACGGCTTCATCGGCGCACGTCTGCGCCTGCCCCGCAAGGTCATTGCCGGGCATTGGGAGGATCAAAAGGTGCGCAGCCGCATCGGCCGGTGGATGCGCTCCGCCATCGGCGTACAGGAGTCCCGTAGCTTGAAGGTCTGCCGCTTTGGCGACAACATGCGGGAAGTGGCCGTTACCGAAGGCGACAAGGTGGAAGCGGAAATCAAGCTCGGCTGGTCAGTAAATACCCATGGCGTCGGCGATCTCATCGCCGTTATGGACAAGGTTACCGAAGACCAGGTGGATGCGAAGATGGCCGAGTACAGGCAAAAGTATGATTTCAGAACCGACAACATGGAGGCGGTGCGCTACCAGGCCAGGCAGGAGGTAGCTCTTCGGACGTTCCTCACCGATGGCAGCTTTGGCGCGTACACCGATACCTTCCAGGACCTGCAGGAAATGCGCCAGCTTCCAGGCCTGGCCACGCAAAACCTGATGAAGGACGGCTTCGGCTTCGGCGCGGAGGGCGACTGGAAGATAGCGGCCCTGACGCGGGTGATGAAGGTCATGGCCCAGGGCCTGCCCGGCGGCACCGCCTTTATGGAGGATTACTCCTACCATATGGACCCTGATAACGAAGGCATCCTGGGCGCCCACATGCTGGAGGTGGACCCGGACATCGCCGCCAACCGGCCCGGCATCGAGGTGCACGTAATGAACATCGGCGACCGGGAACCCCCCGCCCGCCTGACCTTCGCCACCGGCGACGGCCCCGCCATCGTGGCTACCCTGGTAGACATGGGCGACCGCTTCCGCATGATCGTCAACGATATCGAGGCCCGCAGCCCCTATCAAAAAATGCCCAAGCTGCCCGTAGCCCAGGTAATGTGGAAGCCGCTGCCCGATCTTTCCACCTCCGCCGAGGCCTGGATCATGGCCGGCGGCGCGCATCACACGGTATTGAGCTATCAGTTGGACGCGGAGTACATGCGCGACTTCTGCGATATGCTTGGCATTGAGTTCATTCATATCGGCAGGGACACCACCATTCCCCAATTGTCCAAGGAGCTTATCTGGAACGATGTGGTGTGGAAACTGAAATAGAGGCATTCCGGCAATTGGCCGGCGGAGAAACCGCCGGCCTTCTTTTTGGGCAATTGCATTCTCATGTCTGTTTTTGTATAATGAGTTCAGCATACAACGTTAATATTTGAATATGCCGTGCCGAGGAGGAGCATGCCGTGCGAAAAATCATTGCCGCTTGTCTTGTGCTGTCCTTGTTCTTTTTGCCTGCTTGTTCCCCCATTCCGGCCTCCCAGAACGTTCCGGCGGAAAACCCGGTCCTGCTGGGCTTTGCCCAACTGGGTTCCGAAAGTGCCTGGCGCATAGGCAATAGTGAGTCCATCAAGGAGGCGGCAGCGCGCGCCGGCGTGCAACTCATGTTTGAAAACGCGGAGCAGAGCCAGGAAAAGCAGATCAAGGCCATCCGCTCCTTCATCGCCTACCAGGTAGATGTAATCGCCTTCTCCCCCATTGTGGAGGACGGCTGGGACAATGTGCTCCGGGAGGCCAAGGAAGCGGGCATCCCCGTACTGTTGGTGGACCGGCTGGTAAGAACGGAGGATGAAAGCCTGTATGTAGGCTTTATCGGCTCCGATTTTTATGAGGAGGGGCGCTCCGCCGGGTTGTTCCTGCAAAAAAAGGCCGAGAACATGGACCATGTGCGCATCGTGGAAATCGCCGGCACAGAGGATTCCTCCCCTATGCGTAAACGGGGCATGGGCTTTCGGGATGTGCTTTCAGATGATCCCAAATTCGAGATACTCGAAAGCGTTTCTGGGGATTTTCTTCTTTCCAAGGGGCGGGAATGCATGGAATACCTGCTGCAAACCTACCCGGATATAGATGTGCTTTACTCCCACAACGATTCCATGATGCTGGGGGCCATGGAAACCATTGAGGCGGCAGGCCTGAAGCCTGGCGAGGACATCATCATCATCACGGTGGACGGGGAGCAAAAGGCCATTGATCTATTGAAGGAAGGGAAAGTCAACTGCGTCGTGGAGTGCACCCCCAAGCTGGGGGATGTGGTAATGGGCCTGGCCAAAAAGCTAGCCGCCGGGCAGGAAATCGACCGAATCTCTTATTCCAAGGAAACGGTGTTCACCGAATTCGATGATAACCTGGACAGCCTTCCCGAAAGAGGATATTGAAATGAGCACCCTGATGGAAAGAAGCCTGAACAGGCTGCGCGGAAACAACAGCATCGGCAAGCGTTTAAAGCATTCCTACATCATTATTATGGGCCTGATGCTCATCCCCCTGGTCGCCAGCGTAGGTGTTATGGCCAACTACGCCTTCCGCTATCACGGCGTCATCAGCCAGATTGAGAAAGTATCTTCTTTAAAGCCCCTGGTTGTGGAAACGATCCCCGATGAATTGTGGAGCGTGGTGGCCGGCCGCAAAACGTTTGCGGAAGGGACCCACTACGACATGATCCACGCGGTGAACAATCAGCTGGACAGCCTGATGGCCTCTAGCATCACCAGAAACCCCATGGAACTGACGGTGGCCAGGCGCACCATGAACACCCTGGAGGATTATGTGAACAAAATGGGCCGGCAGATGGATGCCGGTGCCCGCGTTATGGAGAACGAGCGAA
Organism: Bacillota bacterium; assembly: GCA_023436585.1. Classification (GTDB taxonomy): domain Bacteria; phylum Bacillota; class Clostridia; order Christensenellales; family Aristaeellaceae; genus JAEWAH01. Next base: position 5,238 of record JAEZIN010000008.1, read on the forward strand.
CTTTGGAGGAAGTGCGCAGCGTGGCAACCCTGGTGGGTGAAATGCTGGAGGATTTCATCGCCCTGGAGATCAGCGCCGCCACCGACACAAGCATCCACCTGCAAAACATGCTGGGCATCATACTGGCCGGAGAAATGGTGCTTTTGCTGCTAACGGTGATATTTGCCATGCTGGCCCAGTCGTCTTTGAGCGAAACCATCCGCCGCCCCATCGCACAGTTGGAGGAGTTCGCCGGCAACCTGGCCGGCGGCAACCTGCTGGCCCGCGCCCCCACCACAGAGGTGGAGGAGTTGAAGTCCCTAACCGCCAGCTTGAACATTATGGCCGGCAAGCTTTCCGACCTCATCGAGGAGAACAAGCGGGAGCAGGAAAATCTGAAAAAGAGCGAGCTTCGCACGCTGCAGGCGCAGATCGCGCCCCACTTTCTGTACAACACGCTGGACGCCATCGTTTGGCTGGCGGAGGCCAAGCGGTCGGCGGAGGTGATTCAAATCACCCAGGCGTTGTCCGACTTTTTCAGAATCTCTCTAAGCCAGGGGCGGGACTGGATCCCCCTTGCCCAGGAGGTCCGTCATCTGCAGGGGTACCTCACCATCCAGAAAATCCGCTACCGGGATATCCTCGATTATTCCATTGACATCCCGGAGGAGCTGCATGACCTGCAAATACTGAAGCTGGTGATCCAGCCGCTGGTGGAAAACGCTATCTATCATGGCATCAAGCACCGCCGCGGCAAGGGCCGGGTGGAAATCACAGGCCGCCGGGAGGAAGACCTTTTGCACTTTGAGGTGCGGGATAACGGCGCCGGCATGCCGGATGACAGGCTGAAGGAGATACGCGCAAGCCTGGAGGAAGGCATGCCCATGGAAAAAGAAAACCTTGGCTACGGCCTGTACAACGTGAACAAGCGCCTGCAGCTATACTACAGCCCGCCAAGGGGCCTTGTGATCGAAAGCGGGCCCCAGGGCACATCCGTTTCCTTTTCCGTCCCCGTAAGGAGGCAGGAGCATGTATAAGGTATTTTTGGTAGATGATGAGATCGTGGTGCGGGAGGGAATTCGCAATAATTTCCCCTGGGACCAGACGGAATTCATGCTGGCCGGGGAAGCGCCGGACGGAGAGATGGCGCTTTCCATGCTCCAGGACATCAAGCCGGATATCCTGGTTACCGACATCAAAATGCCCTTTATGGACGGCCTGGCCCTCTGCCGCTCCGTGGCCCACACCATGCCCTGGATGCAGGTGGTGATTTTAAGCGGCTATGACGAGTTCGCCTACGCCAAGGAGGCCATCTCCCTTGGTGTAAAGGATTATCTTTTGAAGCCCGTCAACGCCCAGGAGCTTTTGCAGGCGCTTTCCCGCATCGGGGAGCGCATCCAGGAGGAAAAGAAAAAACAGGCCGACCTGAAAACCCTCAAGGAGCAGTTTGCCTCCAGCAGCCGGTACATGCAGGAAAGGCTCCTTCGGGAATTGTTCAGCCCTTCCATTCATCGGGAGGATATGGCGGAAATCCTGGACCGCTCCCGAAAGCTGCACATGGGCCTGCTGGCGCAAAACTATCTTGTGATGCTGGTGGCGCCGGGCTATACCGACAAACGGTATGAGGAATCCATCGCCGTGCAGGGTTCGCTGCAAAGGCTGTGCGACGGCAGCGCAGGCGCCGTGTACTTTTGCGAGGTGGGCGGCTATCCCGTGCTGCTGGTGCTGGGCGACAATGAAAACGACCTGGAGGAGCGCGCCTACGGCTTTGCCCAGGCGGCACAGTACGGCATCGAGCAGGCGGCCGGCATACGCATCCAGCTGAGCATCGGCTCCGCCGTCAAGAACCTGTGGGAGGTCCGCGATTCCCTTTCCGCGGCCCAGGCAGTGCTGCGGACCATGGATTCCTTCCAGGGCGAAAACAATCAAAGGCGCATCATGGGCATCCATGACGTAGGCATCACGCCGGGCCTTTCCCTATTGAATCTGGATGTGGTCCCCATCTGGGAGCAGCTTCAATATGCCACCCAGGAGGATGTGGACAAGATTCTCCATCACTATGTGGCCTCCCTGGGGGATGTGGTCCTGCGCTCCATGATGATGGCCAACTACGTCTATGTGGAAATCCTGCTGGCCGCCTCCCGCATCATCAAGGAAAACGGAGGCATCCCCCAGGAGGTCATGCCGGAGCTTGTGAAGCAGGGTCCCAAGGACAATATGCAGACCGTGGAGGATGTACTGCCCACGGCGCGGGAAATCCTTTCGAAGGCCATCGCCTTTCGGGATATGCAGAGCGCCACGCGCTACAGCATGGTGATACGCCGCGCGCAGGCATATCTTAATGAGCACTTTGCCAATCCCGGCGTCAGCCTCCACGAGGTGGCCGGCCATGTGGCGCTGAGCAACAACCATTTCTGTACGGTGTTTTCTCAGGAGATGGGCATCACCTTTACGGAATACCTGACAGGCCTTCGCCTGAGCCGCGCCAAGGAGCTTTTGCGCACCACCGCCCTGCGTTCCTCCGACATCGCCTACCAGGTAGGCTACAATGATCCGCACTATTTCAGTTACCTGTTCAAAAAGAACACTGGACTGACACCCAGAGATTATAGGCGGGACGATACAAAACAGATTCCGGGATGATTCAAGCGAAGCTGCCTGAAGCGGAGGGGATGATAGCCCTCTCCGCTTCTTTTGTTTTGCGCGCCTTGCTTTCCAGAATTATCTTGCTATGCTATAATCCCCACGGGAGGGGATAAAATGGCGACCTACAGGATCATGATCGTGGAAGACGATATCACCATTGCCGGGGTGCTTTTAAGTCACCTGGCCAAATGGGGGTACAGCGCCTTTGCGGCAAGCGATTTTTCCAACGTGCTGGAGGAGTTCCGCCTGGAGGAGCCGCACCTTGTGCTGCTGGATATTTCCCTGCCCCGCTTCAACGGCTTTTACTGGTGCGGCGAGATCCGTAAGATTTCCCGCGTACCCATTTTGTTTCTCTCCTCCCACACGGAGAACATGGATATCGTCATGGCCATGTCCATGGGCGGCGATGATTACATTACCAAACCCTTTGATTTGAGCGTGCTGGTGGCCAAGATGCAGGCGCTGCTCCGCCGCAGCTATGATTTTCAGGGGCAGCTTCACGCGCTGGAACACCGCGGCGCCATTTTCCACGCAGGGGAAGGCACGCTCAGCTACCAGGGCCAAAGGATCGAGCTGACCCGCAACGAAACGAAGATCATGCAAACGCTTCTTGAAAACAAAGGGAACGTGGTTTCCCGGGATGCGCTGATGCAGCATTTGTGGGACAGCGATGTATTCATCGACGACAATACACTTACCGTAAACGTGGCCAGGCTGCGCAAGAAGCTGGAGGATGCAGGACTGAACGACTTTATCGTCACCAAGAAGGGCATGGGATACCTGCTGGAGGCGCAGCCATGAAAAAGAGGTCTTGTCTGCATTTGTTTTGGTTCTTTGTTCGGGAAAAGTCGGGGACTCTCTTTCTCTGCCTTGTGACAGCAGGACTATTCCTATTAATAGGTTTCCTGTCCCATATCCCCATGGAGCCCTTGTGGTACGCCCTGCAGCTTTCGGGGATCGTATTTTTTATCGCATGTATCATTACCTGGTCCAGGTTTTACAGAAAGCACCGGTCGGTTGAAACAGTGTTTTCCCGCCTGGAGGTGCTTCCAAACGGCCTGCCTGCCCCCGAAAGCAGGCTCGAAGATATGTATCAGGCAATTCTATCCGAGCAGGCCAAACTCCGGCTTACGGAAAAAAACGAGCAGACCCGCAAGATGAAAGAGCGGGAGGATTACTATACCCTTTGGATGCACCAAATCAAGACCCCGCTTGCCGCCATGCACCTCCTTTTGCAAAGCGGTGAAGCGCCTGATGCCGGTCAGCTGGAGGAGGAGCTTTTCAAAACGGAGCGTTATGCGGAAATGGCGCTGCATTACCTGCGGCTGGAAGGCCTGACTGACGACCTTGATCTGAAGCCCCAGGACCTGTACGGGCTTGTGAAAAAGGCGGTCAAAAAATACGCGCTGCTATTCATACACAAAAAGATCGCCTTGGAAATGGAGCCTTTTGAAGTGCAGGTGCTGACGGATGAAAAATGGTTCCTGGTGCTGTTGGAGCAGATTCTATCCAACGCGGTGAAATATACGCAGCAGGGCTCGGTGTGCATAAGGGTGCAGCAGGGCCACATCCTCACCATCACAGACAGCGGCGTCGGCATCCCCAAGACAGACCTGCCCCGCGTGTTCGACCGGGGCTTTACCGGCCATAACGGCCGGGCGGACCAGCGGGCTACGGGCATCGGATTGTACCTTGCCAGGGAAGTGGCACAAAAACTGGGCCACCTGCTGACCATACAATCTGAAGAAGGAAAAGGCACAACGGTATCCATCGACGTATCGAAAAACCCGCTCGAGGTTTTTTAGTGCAAGGCGGATGAATAGATGCATCCCCGAAGGTCCAGGGCTCCGTAGCCGAAGCGCCGGCTGTGCCGGATGAAGCGAGGCGGAGGAGGCTGGCGAAACTAGCAGTGCGAACGGAAGTGAGCAATGCAACGATTGAGCCAGATGGGTAGGAAAGCCCTGGTCGCGTCCGCAGACGCGAAATATTACATTTATTTCACTACCTTTCAAAAATGTAAGTTTCGCCTCCCGGTTTGTAAGGCAATGTCAAGGCATGATTCCGCGCCATGCGGTACAATGAACGAGCGTACAAAACGCAATCATTATCGGGAGGAATACATGTATGCCCCTGTTGGACGTTATCCATGTGAAAAAAGTATATACCACCCTGCTGGGCGGGCAAAAGGTCGAAGCCCTTTCCGACGCCAGCTTCAGTGTGGAGTCCGGCGAGTTCGTGGCCATCATGGGCGAATCCGGCTCCGGCAAGACAACGCTATTAAATATCCTGGCCGCGCTGGACAAGCCAACGGAAGGCCAAGTACTTTTGGAAGGCAAGGACCTGGCGCAAATCAGGGACAAGGAGATTTCTGCCTTCCGCCGGGACAACCTGGGCTTCGTCTTCCAGGATTTCAACCTTCTTGACACCTTCTCTGTCCGCGACAACATCCTTCTGCCCCTGGTACTGGCCGGAAAAAGCTACCGGGACATGGAGCCCAAGCTTACAGCCGTGGCGGATATACTGCATATTGCCGATATACTTTCAAAATTCCCTTATGAGATTTCCGGCGGCCAAAAGCAGCGCACCGCCGTGGCGCGGGCGCTGATTACCTCCCCCAAGCTGGTGCTGGCCGACGAGCCCACCGGCGCGCTGGATTCCAAGGCATCCCAAAGCCTCTTGAAAACCTTCTCCTCCATACACACCAGGGGGCAAACGCTGCTGATGGTCACCCACAGCGCCCAGGCGGCCAGCTACGCCGGACGGGTGATGTTTATCCGGGACGGCCGGGTATACCATCAGATGTACCGGGGCGATATGGCGCAAGATGCTTTCTATCAGAAGATCATCAATGCCCTCACCGTTCTTTCCGCCGGGGGTGAATTGGGTGCGTAAGCGGTTTTTGTACCTTCGCCTTGCATTATCCAATCTATGGAAGAACAGGCAGACGTATCTCTCCTTTTTCTTAAGCACCGTATGCACCATCTTCGTGTTCTACACTTTTTCCATGATCGCCGTCAACGAGGGGCTTAAAAAGCTTCGCGGGGCGCAAAGCATGCAGGTGATGATGACGCTGGGCGCCATCGTCGTAGGCATTTTCGCCTTCACTTTCCTTTTTTACGCCAACAGCTTCCTGATCAAGCGCCGCAAAAAGGAGCTTGGCCTGTACGCCATACTGGGCCTGGAGAAAAAGCATATTGCCCGCATCCTGTTCCATGAAATGGTGGCCCTGCTTATCTTAGGCCTTGCCTGCGGCATCGGCCTGGGCATCGCCATGAGCAAGCTGATGTTTCTGCTGATCCAGGCGCTGATGCGTATTCCCACCCCCATTGTATTCAGCGTAAACCAACTGCCCATCCTGCTGACATGCGTCCTGTTTGCTGCGGTGTTCTTCCTGCTGCTGATCTACAACCGCCTCCAGGTGCATCTTTCCAGCCCGGTAAACCTGATGCGCGGCCAGCAAAAGGGCGAAAAGGAGCCCAAGACCAGGTGGCTGCTGGCGGTCATCGGCGCGGGCGCCATGGTGGGCGGGTACATTTTGGCCAACAGTGTCAAAAATCCAATGACCGCGCTGTCCATCTTCTTTGTGGCGGTCCTGCTGGTCATCACCGGCACCTATGCGCTGTTCACCGCCGGCAGCATCGCCTTTTTGAAAATCCTTCGGCGCAACAAGGGCTACTATTACAAGCCCCGCAACTTTATATCCGTATCCGGCATGATCTACCGCATGAAACAGAACGCCGCCGGCCTGGCCGGCATATGCATCCTGAGCACCATGGCCATCATCACCATCGGTACGACGGTTGCGCTGTACATAGGTCAGGGAAGCATGCTCCGTGACCAGCATCCCATGGATCAAACGCTGGCCTTTTGGGAGGAAACCATCGACCCCGCCTGGGCCGAGCAAGTGATACGAGAGAAGGCAAAGGATCATAACATCACGGTTTCCGATTTTTACAGCGGCGTATATGAGGAAACAGCCGTCTACCGCGAAGGCAACCTTCTTCGCAAGGCGGAGATGTACGACATGAAAACGTCGGACCGCTATGAAAACGTTTGGTCGCTCCGTCTCTTCCCCGTATCGGAATACAACCGAATGACCGGCAGCAGCTATACACTGGAATCCGGTGAAGCGCTCCTCTTCCAGTCCCGTGACGTGCCTGCGGCAGATACCATTAAGGCGGGCGGCATGGAGCTTCGTATCAAAGAGAATCTTACCGCCTTCCCTATTGCCAAGACAGGCAATAAGGGCCTGGAGCCGCCCATGTTCCTTGTGGTGAAGGACAGGGAGACCATCGCCGCCATCAACAAAAGCATCCATGGGCCGGATGCGGAAACCCTCTTGTCCACCGGCTTCTGGTGGAACACCGACGGCGAGGACGAAGCGCTTTTAGCCTACTCCCAGGCCGTATGGGATACGGTGGCGGACAAAGGTGACAGCTTCAGCCTGTCCAGCATCGACTTTGTGCGGCGCGACTGGTACGCCATGTACGGGGGATTCCTGTTCCTGGGCGTTTTCCTGGGCCTTTTATTCCTGATGGCCACCACCTTGATCATCTACTTCAAGCAGGTATCGGAAGGCTATATGGACCATAACCGGTTCATCATCCTCCAGCAGGTGGGCATGAGCCGGGACGAGGTGCGGGCCACCGTGAGCAAGCAAATCCTGATGGTATTCATACTGCCTATCGTGGCCGCCGTCATCCATACCTGGGGCTCGCTGCACATGATGACGGAGATGCTCTCCATGTTCGGCCTGGGCGACAAGCTGCTCATCGCGCTGAGCATATTCACTACAGCCGGGATATTCGCCCTCTTGTACGGCATGGTCTATGCGGCCACGGCCAGGACCTACTACAAGATGGTAAGGATGGATACATAAGCCTGTATACCCGTATTCGTACACCACGTGTTGAATAATGGAAGCCTGTGCGATATAATGGTACATGCCGCTTATTAGCCTTCCCGAATGAGTATGGATGGCTGGAAAGGACATGTGAATATGCACAGGCTTCTTGCCTTATTGCTTTGCCTGATGCTGCTGCCCCTGACGGCAGCCGCGGAAGCATCCGGCGGGGTCCCGCAAATCCAGCGCGTAACGCTGGAAAAGTGGGAAGAAACCCAGGAGAACAAAAGCGTCGTTCGTATGTGGTACCCCGCCACATCGCGGCCTGAAGTGGACGAAGAGCTGCGCGACTTGATGGACAGCTACAGGGATGCGCTTTCGGATACGCTGCCCAAGGCCGGCAATACTACTACAAAAAATTCCCGGCTGGATGTAGATTGCCGCTACAGCCGCACTGGCACGGAATGGCTCAGCTTCCTGATCACGGCCAGGGTCACCGTCGCCAGGGAGTTTCAAAGCACGCAGCTTGTTTCCCGCACCTATAACATGCAGACGGGGCAGCCCGTTTCCCTGACGGATATCTTCGCCTCCGGCAGCCCGGCGTGGGACCTGTTGGCCCAGGAAATACGCACCCAAATCACCGCCTATTTCCCCAAGGAAACGCCCGACGAGGAGCAGCTTGCCGCCTGGCTTGAACCCGAAGCGCTGGCACAGGCCGATTTCACCCTGCACGCCATGTCGCTGGTTTTGCATTATCCCGCGTCGATGGTGTATCCCACCCACAATACGCTGATGGAAGTTACCGTCATGTATCCGCAGATTAGGGATATGATGCAGGAGGAAGCCAAGGCTCAGACCGATAACAGTCAGTATCCCATGGTGGCCCTCACCTATGACGACGGACCCGCCAGGACGCCTACCACACTGCTGCTCAACAAGCTCCGGGAAAAAGGCGTGCGGGCCACCTTCTTTGTGCTGGGCAACCGCATCAAGCCTTACCAGGACCTGGTGCAGCGGGAGCATGATGAAGGCCATTCCGTCGCCACCCACAACTATCATCACGGCAATGTGCAAAAATCCAGCGCTGCGCAATTGCGCAGGCAGGTGACCATGTGCAACGCCGCTTTGGAGGCGGCCATCGGCCTGTACCCGAAGTATGACAGGGTCCCCCACGGCCAGTATCCCCCCATGATCAAGGCAAAGGCCGGCTGGCCGCTGATTCAGTGGTCCCTGGACACATACGACTGGCGCGGAGCATCGTCCAATGCCGTATTGAACGCGGTGAGGCGCCAGGTGGAGGACGGGGATATCATCCTCTGCCATGACATAAAAGAAAAGTCCGCCGATACGGCGGAGATGGTCATCGATTACCTGGAAGAAGAAGGCTATATGTTTGTGACCATCGACGAGCTGTTTGCCAGGGATGGGGTTACGCTGATGCCCGATACCGTATACTACCACTGCAAGGACGGGGAAACCGGAAGGAAGTAGGCATCTATATCTCTACGAAAATCTCATATCCAAAGCACAATTGCCGCTCGGAGAAAAATCCGGGCGGCAATTTTTTGTACTTTATGCCTATTACACAGTGGCATTCTTCTCCCTGTGAATTTCAGGATGCATGGGCTTCGTTCTTCGCCTGGCATTCACGCCATATGCCGATAATACGATAATCAGCGATCCGACTACCTGATACACTCCGAAGGTTTCATTCAAAAGGAGCACGCCCGCCAAAATAGTGATCACCGTGGTGATGTTCCCAAAGATGGAGGCGCTGGCCACATCCAGGTGTGTTACAGAGTAGTTCAGCATCATGAATGCGCCTACGGAGGAAAGGCCGGCCAGATAAAGGACGGGAATCCAGAAATCCGCTTCCCGAAGCGGCGCAAGGAACATTTCCTGCACATCCCCCGCGCTCTGTATCAACGCGATGCATGTAAACACGGCGCTGCCCAGCGCAAACATGACATACGTTCTTTCAAAGGCCGAAAACCGAACCGAAATCTTCCGGCTCAGCACATTGAACATGGCGCCGGCGCAGACAGCCGCAAGCATCAGCAGGAAACCCAGCCAGCTGAAACTGCCTGTCTCCTGGCCCAGGGTGGTTAAAAATACGCCCGCCACGGAAAGGAGGGAGCAGGCCGTTTGAAAAGCCCTGATCTTTTCCTTCAGAAAGACGCGGGCGGCAATCAGGCTCGCCACCGGCACCAAGGCCAGCATCGTACCCACAAACGATGTGGGGGACAGCTTTACGCCGTAATTTTCACAGATAAAGTAGATTACCGGCTGAATAAGTCCCAGCAGCAAAAGCGAACCGATCCTTTTTCCTTTCAGATTCAGCCTGCATACCCGGAAAAGAAGCAGGCCGTTCAATAAAAGGAACGCAACCGTAAACCGCACCGCCAGCAGCACAAAAGGTACGGCAACATCCAGCGCGTGCTTTGAGAAAAGAAAGCTGAAGCCAAAGATGGAATAGCCCAGCAGAGACAACGCAATGGCAAGGTTTCGCTTTTGCTTTTCTTTCACTTGTTTTTCTCCCATTGAAGACGAAGGACCGGCTACAGCCGCCACCCGTGCTTGTTAAAAAATTTAATGATGGACCGTACGTGCATAAGGGTGCCGCGGATGGACCGCACATTTTCCCTCGCCCATACATGGGTCACCGAATAGCCGGGATGATACAGCGTCAGCCCCTTGGCTTTCATTGTCAGGGTCAGGTCGGAATCCTCCATATACATAAAGTATCGCGGATCAAAACCGCCGGCCTCCCTAAAAGCGCCTGCCCGGACAAGCATGAAGCAGCCCGTGGCAAAGTGAAGCTCCGTTGGTTCCAATTGATTTTTGTCCCGCCAGGTATACTTGCCGCGCCACCCGGTGAATGGCCGCCCAAGCCGCTCCAGGTAGCCGCTCAAAAGAAAATGGATGGATGGCATCTCCTTGGGCAAAAACTGTTCGCTCCCATCGGGATGCAGCACCCTTGGCGTAAGCATGACCGCATCCTTACGCCCGTCCAGGTAGCCGACCATCTTTTCCAACACATCCGGTTCAAAGGTGATATCCGGATTCACAATCAGATGATAAGGCGCGTTCAAATACGGCAGTGCCTTGTTGTGGCCCTGGCCAAAACCTATGTTTTGAGGAAGACAGATCAAATGTACATCCGGAAAACCTGTCTCCACGATGGATACCGTCCTATCGGTGGACGCGTTGTCCACCACCATGACCTGCATCCATGGGGCGATGGTGCTTTTATACAGGGAGGAAAGCACATTCCCGATGTGGCTTTCGCTGTTGTAGGTGACGATGCAAACGGTGAGCAGCGGCTTGTCCGCCATGAAAAAATCCTCCTTGAAGTGGCCTCAGCGTATGATATCATATGGACAGGGGATTGTCACTTAAAAAGCTGGTATACTTTTCGAAACACACAAACGGGAAATCCATAATCAAAAGCAGCAAGAAGCGGGGATATCCATAACAGGAGCCCCCCGCCCCTTTATTCGCCGCGTTCCCTGCCACCCATCCCCAAATTGCCCCAAGACGGGCAAATAAAAAAACGGGCTTAGCCCGCCTTGCTCAATCCGCCAAGGGATATGGGTTTTTTACCGCATTGCCTGAAAACAGCAGCGCTTGTGTTTCCGGTGTCGCAATCCCTGTATCGTTCAGGCCATTGGCCAGCTGAAACATCTTCACCCGCTTTTGGGTCACTTCGTTATACTTGTCGCTGTAGTTCTTTGATGTAAAGTAACCCAGCGCATACAGCCTTTCCTTCAGCGCCATTACCTGTTCGCCCTCATCGCCTACATCCAGCGCTTTGTATTGGCCTTCGTTCTGCTGTATGTATTGCTGTATGCTGGCTTCCTCATCCGCGCCTGGCGCCGCCTCCCCGGCAGCAAGGCCGGCGCCTGTTTCAAAAATGGCGTACAGATTTACTTCGGTGTCCGTAGAGAGAATGTACAGTTCATAATTGCCCAGAACGTAGGGATTTTCCTTGTCTCGTTGCACCGCCTCGGTGCAAACCTTGATCCAGGCTGTCACCTGCTCCTGGGTAAATGTCCCAGCGGCGGCAGTATCGTTAGTCAGCGCGGCAACAATGGCTACCATCTGGTTGATAAACGCATCGTCCTCCCTCTTAAGGGTGCACTGAACAGTGCTCACCAGCTGCGTGGCCGGGTCTATTGTCACGGCCAGCGAACCGATGGAAATGGTTCCAGTGCCATCCCGGGAAGCAGTTAGGCTGGGGATGGAGTTGGTATTTGGATAAAGCAAAGCATACCAGGAGGCATAGCGATGCAAAAATGTATATGCGTCCACTCCCTGTCCGGCCTCCTCAGCCAAAACGGGAGATACCAGTACAGTCATGCAAAGGGCAAAGCACACGAACCAGGCCAAACTCTTTTTCATGCCGCTGCCTCCATATCATCCAATCGCGTCCAAGAATAATGCGAAACATGCAAAAAGCCCATCATACCCCGATATCTATAAGAATAGTATCAAGGCTTCTTTCTTACTAATTCTTGCCCTGGGAGGTATCCTGCCCGTTTTTGTTCTTCTCGGGCTGCTGTTCGTTCCCCTTGCCTCCGCCCGCTTGGCTCGGGGGCTGTTTACCGCCAGAGCCGGATGACGTTCCCTCCTGCGCATCCGGCTCCGGCAAGGGCGTATAGGCTCGATGATTCTGTCCAGGCACTTTTGTCTTTTGTGCACCTGGCGTATTCTTTATGACCGGGGTGTGCGGTGCCTGTTTCCCCGGCCCTTTTGTGGTTTGGGGCTCATAAGTACTCTGGGGCTTTGCGTACGGAAAAGACCCATGCCCCTTTGCGTCCCCCTCCCCCAATGGTGAAGGCGTTGGCAAAATCAATGATGCTGGATTGTTTTCGCCCGGTTGATCCTCTTCGCCGTTCTTGCGGCCATGACTTTCCCCCATGTTCTGACCCTGGGTCTGGCCCTGTTTTCTTTGAAGGATCTCCCGAACGGGTTTTTTCAGCCAATCCTCCACGGTCGTTCCGCCCAAATCCTCGGGGGAAGCAGCTGCTTCCTCCGCCAAAATGAGCTTCCCGGCTGTGGTATGGTGCTGCTTTGCCGCTTCCACCTTGCTGATATCCGTATCGATGGCAGTGACGCTCAATGGTTTGTCCATATTAAGATTTTGGGTGCTGCCGCCCAGCCTGCCGGCCAGCCCCCTGACATCCTTGATACCGTAGGATGCCGCTGCGATGACCACATCATTGCTGCCGTCTGCCGTAAAGTATTGCGAATCATCCAGACTCTTTAAAGCCATGGCGAAGGCCGTGTCCATGGGACGGCTGACAACACCCTCTTGAATCAGCTGCTGTACGATGGGTTCCGCATCCTCGTTGACCGCTTCCACGGAAAGTACCCGGTCAAACCAGTTCAGCGAAAACTCCATAGAAGGGTTCACATCCAGGCTGACATAGGAAACAGGTACGCGGTCCGCAGCCAGACCGACCGTACCCAGAAAGAAAATCACCAGGCTGGCAGCAATCAAAAGCGGGCGCAGCGTCCTCTTTTTCTCAGCCATAAAGGGGATCTGCTGTCCAACGCGGTAACCCCGGTCTGCCGCCTTGACAAAAGTACCCTGTTCCGTAAGCAGCACCGCCTGACGGCCCGTGATTTGTACCACCACCGCTTTCATTGGCTCACCCCTTTCTGACAGATTCCAGATAGGTTTTCAGGCCTGGGTAATCCCCATCCAATATCTCCGTTACGGCGATGATATACCGGCGGTGGCGGTTGATTACCTTGAAGGATATATGGATCCCGGCAGCCACAGCCTGCACGGGCAGCCTGCGGGTACGCCGCATTTTATTCATCAATTCCGGCATTTCAAGCATGAAGGCGGCCGCCTCGGCACATGCCTTTTTTGTCTTTTCTGATTTGGGAGAGCAGTCCACCAGGTCTAAAAAGCCAAATCTGTAATGCGCCAGCATCCCTGCCGCGTCGGCCAGTTCATCCCGAAGGGAATCCTCTTCCAGAACAGTTCTGTTCCTGATTAAAAGAAAAGGGACAGGAGCATAAGGATCATCTTGATCGGTCTCCCCGGAGAATACTTCCGGAGAGACATTAATCTCAGGCAGGAAACGCTTTTGTTTCCTTTGGAAATCAATCAGTCGCCTTTTGATTACCAGCCTGGCGTAGGCTTCAAATTCCCCTTTGCCAAGGTCATAATGATCGGCGGCTTCCCAGAAGGCAATCAGCGCCACCGACCAGGCATCATCGCTTTCCGTCACATACCTTTTCAGCACAAAGGAAGCCGTTCGCAAAATGAAAGGCTTGTGTTCCTCCATCAGCCGGTCTTTTTCCTCTTTCGTGCTGTTGGTCGTAGCCTGGTTGGCGAGCCTTGGCACAGCGTCCTCCAACAACCATGTAATATGTGCGGTCGGCAGGAGAAGGTTGTCCCCTGCCGGCCAAAACCTTTTGATCAGGCGGAACCTACAATCAGTTCGCCGAGTCCAAAGCCATCAAAAGCTCCTGGGCTGCCTGCGTCAGGCTGCCATCCCCTTCAGTTCCGGTACCGGCTCCGGTATCCGTGCCCGTTTCGGCACCGGTGTCCGTTTCGGTATCGGTATCCGTATCTTCCTGCGGCTGTTCAAAGCGGAAACGGAAGGCGTTCTCATACGCATGGAGCAATGCCAGCAGCGTACCCTTGCCATGATTGGAACCTGACAGTATCTTTTCACGCAGCACATCGATGTTGTTGCCGTGGGGCGGTTTCGTTCCATCCGGCGAAGATTGGAGGCCGGCGGTTTGAAGCGCATCCAGCAGCACCTTCAGGGCAGCCTTGGCGGCTTCGCCATCATCACCGGCGGCGGCTGTTTGATAGGCCGCAAGCAGCTCATTGAGCTTGGCCGCGGTTTCCGTATCCGTCAGCTTTCCAATGGCCTCGGTAACCGCCTGCATATTGATAATCACTCCGCCGGCGGGGGTATGTTCACCCTTCACCTTCAGGCTGATGCCGGTGGCCGCCAGGGCATTCAAAAGGGCTTTGCGCGCCGCTTCGGTCGCCGCTTCGTCTTCCCCAGCCGCGGCCGTCTTGTAGGCGTTCAGCAGCGTGGTCAGCTGGGCCGCGGTTTGCGCATCGGTCAACTGGCTGATAGCCTCGGCAATCCTGCCGGTATTGAGCCTGTCCGGCTTGTCCTCAGTCTTTTCCGGCTTGTTGCCGTGTTTTCCGCCAGGCTGCTGGCTGTCGTCACCAGTCTGGTCATCGGCATCCTCATCCCCCTCCTGGGGATCGGAGGTCTCGGAAGATGTATCTTCCGCCTCTTGCTCATTGAGCTCCTGCTTTGCGCTATTTTGGCCGCGGCCTGATGTTTGCTGAGTGCTTTTGCCAGCATTGGGATTTTTGGAATAACCCGATCCGTTGTTTTGCTTTGCGCCTTGCGCCAGTGCGCTGGTGGCCAGCAGCGAAACAACCAGGAGAACAGCTGTCAGAATCACCAATGTCTTACGCATGGAATCACGTCCCTTCCTTTGATGAATCGGAAATGAATCGGCCGATTCCCTTTTCACTTACTATATTCGTAACACATTCGCAAAAAAATGGGCTGTTGGAAATGAAAAGTCAAAATTTTTCTGAAACTTATTACGCCATGGAATTGAGGCTTCCTAAACGTATGATATCACAGCAGCGGGAAATTGTCACTGAAAGCAAGCTTCGCGTTAGTGCATAGACCGGGAAGCAAAGAGCGTAAGGGCACAATAAGGCGGAGGCATCCTTATGACAGGATACCCCCGCACTTTGCTTCATAGGTTATGACCGGCAAAACCCTCCCGGTTCTTATTCCACCACAGCCGTCACATAATATGTTTTTCCCGTTTCTCCTGTCGCGGGAAGGATGTTACCGGCCAGTTCCTGTCCATCCGCTGTAAGCCGCACAGCCTTTTTCTCTCCGCGGCTGTTGTTAATGACATCGATCACGTAGGTATTCCCCCGCCAGCGCCTAGTCAGCGTGAGCTTTTCCATATCCCCCGGCAGGCAGGGCTCGATCCTCAGTCCGTCATAATCCGGCTTCACGCCCAGTATCGCCTGGGATACGGCATAGAAGCACCAGGCCGCGGTGCCGGTGAGCCAACTGTTCTTCGCCTCGCCGAAGCGGGGGGCATACGGCCCGGCGATCATCTGGGAATACACGTAAGGCTCCGTGCGGTGAAGCGTCTGGTCGTAAGTATAGGCAGGGCAGATCAGGCGGTATGTTTCAAATGCCCTGTCGCCATGGCCCAGCATCGTTTCCGCGATGGTGATCCAGGGGTTGTTGTGGCAGAAGATGCCGCCGTTTTCCTTGTATCCGGGCGGATAGGAGCTGATTTCGCCCAGCTCCAGGTGGTAAACGGTGTAGGGCGGCGTATGCAGCGCGATGCCATGGCGGCTCATCAGCTTTTCCCGCACGGAGTCAAGCGCCTTTTGCGCATACCCTTCCTTTACACCAATGCCGCCCATGATACAAAAGCCCTGGGGCTCGATGAAGATTTGACCCTCCGCGCATTCCGAACTGCCAACCTTGCCGCCGAAGGCGTCATAGGCGCGCAGGAACCAATTGCCGTCCCAGCCGTGATTCAGTACGGACTTCTCCATTTTTTCCTTTTCCGAAGCGGCAAACAGGCCTTCCTCCGCCCAGCCAAAGCGGCGGCAAAGCTCCGCGTAGTCGTCGGCCACCGCCACGAACATGCCGGCGATAAACACCGATTCCGCCACGCCGCTGTCGTAGTTTTGACAGGTTTGGAAGCTTTCTCCCGGCGTCTTGGAGAAGCAGTTCAGGTTCAGGCAGTCGTTCCAGTCCGCCCGGCCGATGAGCGGCAGGCCGTGGGGGCCCAGGTGCGTGCTGGTATAGCGGAAGGAGCGGCGCAGGTGCTCCATCAGGGGCTGTGCCTTTTCCGCGTTGTTATCAAAAGGCACGGATTCTTGCAGGATGGAGTAATCGCCTGTTTCCTTGATATAAGCGGCAACGCCGAATATCAGCCACAGCGGGTCGTCGTTGAAGCCGCTGCCCACATCCATATTCCCCCGCTTGGTCAGCGGCTGGTATTGGTGGTAGGCGCTGCCGTCCTCAAACTGGGTGGCGGCGATATCCAGGATGCGCTCCCTGGCCCGCTGGGGAACCAGGTGGACAAAGCCCAAAAGATCCTGCGTGGAATCGCGGAAGCCCATGCCGCGGCCTATGCCGGACTCAAAGTAGGAGGCCGACCGGGACATGTTAAAGGTGACCATGCACTGGTACTGGTTCCATATGTTCACCATGCGGTTCAGCTTTTCGTCGCCGCTTTGCACCTGGTAACTGCCAAGCAGCCCGTCCCAATAGGCCTTCAGTTCCGCAAGGGCCGCTTCAAACTGTGCATCGGTAGAAAAGGCTTCTATCAGCTTCTTCGCCGGCGCCTTGTTGACCACGCCTGGCGCCTCAAATTTTTCCTCATCGGGGTTTTCACAGTAGCCCAGCACAAACACGAAGGATGCTGATTCGCCAGGCTTCAAAATACGGCGCAGGCAGTGGGAGCCGATGGGCGCCCAGCCGCTTGCGACACTGTTGCGCGGCCTGTCTTCCAGGACAGCCTGGGGGGCGTTCAGGCCGTTGTACAGGCCCACAAACGATTCCCGGTCGGTGTCAAAGCCATCCACGGGCGCATTTACCGCATAGACTGCGTAATGGTTGCGCCGTTCCCTGTACTCGGTTTTGTGGTACAAGGCACTGCCGTGCACCTCCACTTCGCCGGTGGAAAAATTGCGCTGGAAGTTGGTGGTGTCATCCATGGCGTTCCACAGGCAAAACTCCACAAAGCTGTACAGGCTGACGCTTTTCGTTTCCGAAGAGGCGTTGGTCAATACGATTTGCGCAACCTCGGCGGAGCGGCCCCGGGGAACAAGCACCGTCTGCTTTGCCTGAAGGCCGTTTTTCTCCGAGGAGATCACGCTGTATCCCAAACCGTGCCGGCATTCATACCGGTCCAGGCTCGTTTTCACCGGCATCCAGCCGGGGTTCCAAACGGTTTCCCCATCCTTGATGTAGAAATAATGCCCGCCGTCATCGGTGGGGATATTGTTGTAACGGTAGCGTGTCAGGCGCAAAAGCCGCGCATCCTTATACAAGCTATAGCCGCCGCCGGTATTGGACAGCAAAGAAAAGAAGTCCTCACTCCCCAGGTAATTGATCCAGGGATAAGGCGTGTCCGGCCTGGTGATTACGTATTCCTTCCGGGCATCCTCAAAATATCCGTACGTCATGGCAGCGCCTCCGCTTCTAAAGTTACTAAAACGTTTTCGAAAATGAGTATATGCCTATACGCGAACTATACACATCATACTGCAAGGCAGCCAAAAACACAAGAGGCGATCAGTCCAAATTTGACAATGCGCACATGTGACATTCGCATAAAGTATAATATGGTCAAAAGTGTGCCGGAATTGAAATGCCGGATGGAGGACACAGCAAAATCCCATTTGCGGAGCCATAGCAATCTCAAAATTGCTTTGCACTCATCAAAAACGATTTAGTTGCGCCGCGAGTCTATGTTGGCCGCATCTGCGCACGAAACATCTTCTCCCGCATGAAAATTGATAAAATACCCATCCTGTGCTATACTTTGTAAAAATCATCTGCCCTCATATCAAGTACCATGCAGTACAAACAAAGGAGGTTCCGCCATGAAGCTGGTCAAACCCGCGGCCGCAGTCCTGGCCGTCATCATTGCCGCGCTCCTGGGCCTGAGCGTGCTCTTCACTTCCCCCGCGCCAACCGGCGATGTGCCTGATACACAGTTCAGCGCGCCGCGGGCGGCGCAGGATCTGAAAGTGATCTCCAAGGATGTGCATACCAACAATGACACGCAAGCCATTGAATCCGTGCGTACATATCTGGCCGATACCCTGCAGGCGATTGGCTTGGAAGTAGAGAGGCGCACCTACGAAAAGGATTACGAGAAGGCGGAGCACGGCCACGGCACCCACGTGACCGCAGTGGATATCTGCGGTACGTTGAAAGGTGCCAGCGACCGGTCCATTTTGCTGGTTGCCCACTACGACTCCAACCCCGGCTTGGGCCTGGGTGAGGCGCCGGGCTCCCACGGTGCTTCCGATGACGGATATGGCGTGTCGGTCATACTGGAAACGCTTCGCTGCATTGCAGCCCAGGGGAACATGCAAAACACCATCCGCGTGGTCTTTACCGACGCGGAGGAAACCTCCATGCTGGGTTCCGAGGCCATCGCAAAGGACGCGGAATACAACGCCTCCGCCTCCGACGCAGTGTTCAACATTGAATCGCGGGGACTGAACGGCCCCTCCATATTGTTTGAAACCAGCGTGAACAACGCGGCGCTGATCCGCTTTTACGCCGCCAACAATCCGCATCCCGCCTCCTGGTCGCTGGCAACGGACGTATACCGTGTCATGCCAAACTATACGGATTTCACGGCCTTCATAGAGCAAGGCATGCGCGGCCTGAACTTCTCCAACCTGAACAAAATCGAGGACAACCACACGCCCAGGGATATTTATGAAAATATCAGCCTCTCTGCCATACAGGACTACGGTGAGCAGGTGCTGCCTTTGGTTTCCGCCTTTGCCCAGGGAAATGTGCCGGAATCATTTGAATCAAAAGAGGATATGGCGTGGTTCACCCTGACCCGGGGAACCTTTGTCACCTTCCCGGCATGGATGAACTGGATATGGCTGGGCCTGGCAATGCTGCTTCTTGGCGTATACCTGTACGTTGCCCATCTGCAAAACAAATTGAAACTGCGCCACCTGAAGCGGGCACTGTTCTATTTGGGGGCCGCACTCGTTGCAGCCGTTCTTGGCACCGGGCTTGCGGTACTGCTGGCCAAGATATTCGGCCTGGGTTACAGCCTGACGAATCTGGTGGGCGTGCCCTATTTTGAGTGGATTGCAAGCGGCCTGATCGTGCTCATGGCACTGGCGCTGGCGCTGTACGGCCGCAGAAGGATGCAAAAAGGCGCGACATACGAAGAGCTTGTTATACCGGCCATCCTGCTTTCCGTGGCGATGGCCCTGGTATTTACGGCATTTCTCCCCGGCGGGGCTTTCCTGTTCAGCTTCGGGGCCATCTTTGCATCCATCATCGGCTTGATCACACTCAAATTCCCGGCGGCAGGCCTTTTTACCGGCTTTGTATCGGTATGGATTGCCGCACCGGTGATCGCGCTGCTATTGATCGCGCTGACGCCGGGCGCCCTGGGTGTTGTGCTTTTGTTTGCGGCCTTCCCGCTGTTTGTAGCCGTGCCATCGGTGGCGGCTGCGCTGCCCCAGGCAAAGGGTAAAACGCTGGCTTCCTAAGGCTCAAGTTAGAAATTGGGCTGCACCGGATCGCTATCCTGTGTAGCCCTGTTTTTAATTGACGTCCTCCATATGAATCACAAGTTCCATATCCTCGCGTTCAAACTTCCCCATGGCCTCAATCTCATCCGGCAGACCTCCGACGAACACTTCCCCCGTTTTCTCCCATTGCGGCAAAGTGAGCTGAACATCCCCGTATTCGTTGACCACCAGGTACCCTTTCCTGCTCATTTCCCAGACTACGGGCTTCGTAAGGCTGTAATCCACCTGCCCGAACTTGTTTGTATAGTCTTCCTCCCTCAGCACAATTATTGGCTGGACAGGCCGGAAAACAGAGATCCGCAGGATGATATCAAACGGTCCTTCCGGCAAACCGCCCCGGATTTCTCCCGTGAAGCCGCCTTTGGCGGTTGAATCAGGATGGATGTGAGACTTATATGGATCAGGCAGCCAGGTATACGCCACCCCATCGTTGGAATCAATGATGATATGCTTCCCGCCGGCCGTAGGTGCATCTGTCACAATATAGGCCGGCTCGCCCGGACGGCTATTCTCAAACACCCAGCCTGCCGCAATGCGCTTCCCATCCAGCAGTATGCTGTCCATGGTGACGGTTACCCCCAGTGCGGTTTTGCTCTCCCCCACCGCCCACACCTTTTCAAGTGTCTTCTCATCCGCGTTTTGTATCCCGCCAAAAAGGTAATCCAGCACGCCCCACTGGTTGGTGGCTACCGCCGCCGCCGTAAGGAGCAGGAGGGTCGGAAGCGTGACCGCCAGGATAACGGAAAGCCGCCGTCTGGCTGGCCTTTTTGCTTTTATCTCCCCCAGCGCATGCAGCACACTTTGGTGCACACGATCCGGCACAGGGGTAAACGCGCTTTGATAATCCCTGTCTCCCATCCTAATCCGCCTCCTCGCCAAGCGCCATTTTTACGAGCCTGCGTGCCTCGTGCAGCCGCCACTTGACGGTGCTTTGGGGCAAGCGCAGCAAACGGGCAATTTCTTCAATGGAAAGCCGTTCGGCATGATGGAGTACCAGTGGCAGCCTGTATTTCTCTGATAGCGTATCCAGGGCATGGCGAAGCCCGATGTCCGGCGGCGGTTCCCCCTTCTCCGGCAGAGCATCCAGAGATAGAGGCCGGCGCTTGTATCCGCGCTGTATGTTCCTGCATTCGTTGACCACAATCCGCATCAGCCAGGCATCAAACCGGCTTTTGTCCCGAAGGCTTTCTAGCCGCTGCCAGGCCCGCAGGATGCCTTCCTGCAGCGCATCGGCACAATCCTGGTCGCAGCGGAGCATGGTGCGCGCAACTCGGTACAGCCTTGGCTCGTTTTGAAGAACGCGCTTCTCAAAT
Source organism: Bacillota bacterium (assembly GCA_023436585.1). Taxonomy (GTDB): domain Bacteria; phylum Bacillota; class Clostridia; order Christensenellales; family Aristaeellaceae; genus JAEWAH01. Next base: position 26,359 of record JAEZIN010000008.1, read on the forward strand.
TCCATGTCCTCCATGCAAATGGTTCCTTTCGCTTTGGTAGGCCTGCACTTAATAGACGCGTCATGGCAGATAATGGATAGGTACAGGAAAAAAATGAGGCCGCGCGGCAAATCCTTGCCGAACGGCCATTATCGATTATTGTAATTACCCGGCAGCGCTGATGGTCTCCGCCTGTTCTTCCTTAATCAGCTTGCTTGTCTGCCGCTGGGCCATAACCAGCTTGTAATAGATGCCCTTTTTCTTCAAAAGCTCCACATGGGTGCCAGCCTCGGCCACCTTGCCCTTGTCCAACACGATCAGCCTATCGGCGCTGCGAAGCGTGGAAAGCCTATGGGCAATGGCCACCGTGGTGCGCCCCTTGGTCAGGTTATTCAGGCTTTCCTGAATGGCAGCTTCCGTTTCCACGTCCAGGGAACTTGTGGCCTCGTCCAGGATCAGCACATCCGGATTCTTGATGATGGCCCGGGCGATGGATAGCCGCTGCCGCTCGCCGCCGGAGATGGTATGCCCGCCCTCGCCCAGCACCGTGTTGTAGCCGTCGGCGGTCTGCATGATGAAATCGTGGGCGTTGGCGGCTTTGCAGGCGGCAATCACTTCCTCCGGCGTCGCATTGGGCTTGCCATAAGCCACGTTATCGTATATCGTGCCGGCGAACAGGAAGGAATCCTGGAACACCACGCCGATGTTCTCATGCAGGTGTCTGGGGGACATCTCCCGCAAGTCCGCGCCGTTGATGGAGATTTTTCCGGTGTTGGGGTCGTACAGGCGCATGAGCATATTGATAAGGGTGGATTTGCCTGTGCCGGAGCGCCCCACAATGCCCACCATCTCGCCCGGGTTGATGGTCAGGCTCACATCCTTCAGTACCGGCTCGTAGGATTTGTAACCGAAGGTCACGCCGTCAAAGGCTACATTTCCGGAGATGGGCACATTGTTTGCATCGTCCTTTTCCGCGATGTCCGGCTCCTCGTCCAGAATCTCGAACACCTTCACCATGGAGGTCATGGCGTCGGCCAGCCAGCGCGGGAAGGAAACCAGCCAGCGCAGCGGAGCATAGATGAAGACGATATACATCACAAACTGGTTCAGCACGCCGATGCTCATGGTGCCATTCAGAATCCCTTTTCCGCCAAAGTACAGCACCAGGAACTCACCGATGCCGGTAAAGAAGGTGATGCTGGGGAAAAGCAGTGACCACAGCACCTCGTTGCTGGACTGCACCTCGGCCAACTCGCGTGTCACCTTGGAGAACTTGGCGATTTCCAGCTCCTCGTTGCCAAAAGCCTTTACTGTGCGGATACCCCGGATGATGTCATGCAATATGGACTGTGTCTGGGAATTTTTGCGCCACTGGCGCTCATACCGGCTGCGGATGAACTTCCAGAACCGGGACAAGACAACCATTACAATGGGCACCGGCAAAAACACCAGCAGCGTCAGTCCCGGGTTGGTCACCATCAGTATGGTCATGACCACCACAAACATAATGCTTTGTTCCACCGCCCAGCGCCCGGCGTCGGCCATAAAATCCTTGATGGTGGTGGTGTCCTCCATGATCCTGCGGATCAGGTCGCCGGGGGTTCGCTTGGCCAGGGATGTCATGGAAAGCTTTTGCACCTTGTCGTATGTCATGGTGCGAAGGTCGTTGGCAAAGCCTATGGTAGCCTTGTTGTACACCCTGGCGCTCATGATGAAGATCACTTCGCCCATCGCCCTGGCTACCAACATGCCCAGGCCCAGGATCAGCACGACGGAAAACGGACCTTTGTGGGGTTCAAAATGATTATCAATCAGAAACCGGCTGAACAGCGGCGTCAGCAGGAACAGAACGGAGGATACCGTCAGCCAAAGCTGGGAAGTCAGCATCTTTTTCACATGCGGCTTCATGAGCCCCAGAGCGCGTTTTAACAGACCGCGCTTGTTGAAGCAGAACAGGCATACATTCATGCCCTCCACCAAAGGCCGGCCGCAGGTTTCACAATAGTGCACTTCTTTTTCATCCGGTATCAGGGCAGTCTTTGTCTGCACAAAGTAGTTGACCACTTTGCAGAACTCCCCTGCCTCCTTAAGGCCCGACATGGAAAAGCGGCAGAGTACCTTATCGGTATCGTCGGCCATGGTGACAAACAGAAGGCCGCAGCCGACACCGGCAATGACGGCGGCTTCCTTGACGTTTTCGGCGGAAAAACCATCCGTTTGGCTGCCCTGCCACAAGACGGCAATGTTCCCCTGCTCGTTAAACTGAAGCTCGCCCTGGCCAGGCTTCATATCCAGCCCCAAATCATAGGGAAAGGTATAGACTTTCAATACAATCAACTCCTATCCGGTCGATAGAGGTTTACATGGTACTGTACTTTTAGAACAGGAACGGTTCCAGGCGTTTCAGGCTCTTTTTGTCCAACCCCTCCAGGGAGGGAATGATATACCGGTTGCCGTCCACATCGAATATGATCAGCTTTTCGTTTTTGAGCATACGGATGTTTCTGTTCACATCCTTGACGGCGCAGGTCTTGTCTGTTTTGCCGTCCTTGCCGCCGATAACCATTTCCATGTAGACATAGCCCAGCTTATCCTTGATGGACTTGATCTCCAGCACGTTGGGGCAGTAATATCTGCGGTCCAGCTCCTCCAACACAATTTGAAGCTGCTCGCCGGTAAGGTCGGAAAGGCTGCGGATAATGCCAATCTCCTTGTTTTCGTGATCGGCCACAGAGATATAGCTGCTGGGGTCGCCCAGGGGCAGCGCGCGCCGAAGGCTAATGCGCTTGTGCTCCGCGCCCTTGTATTGAAGCCCCGTAAACCCGCCGGGGGTTTTGAAGAATTTCGCCTGAACCAAATCCAGAAACCCAATATCGATGGCTTCGGAAAGGCTTTGCATGCTGTTTGCCGCAATGGTTTGCATACGTTTGATCCTCCATATTTTTTTGCGAATGGCGGGACTGGCAGTATCATTACGCTTCCATGGAAATGACCTTCAGCCCCTCCATTTGAATGTTGTACAGCTTGTAATACTCGCCCTTCTTGGCGATCAGCTCCGCGTGGGTGCCGCTTTCCACAACCTTGCCCTCGCTGATGACCGCCAGGCTGTCGGCCTCTCGCAGGGTGGAGAGCCGGTGGGCGATGGAAATGGTGGTGCGGCCCCTTTGCAGCTTCGATAAGGCCTTTTGGATATTGCCCTCGGTTTCCGTATCCATGGCCGCGGTGGCCTCGTCCAGGATCAGTATCCTCGGGTCCTGGATGATGGTGCGGGCGATGGACAGCCGCTGCTTCTCGCCGCCGGACAGATCCTGCCCGCCGGCGCCCACCCTGGTTTCGTACCCATCGGGCAGGTTCATGATGAAGTCATGGGCGGAGGCGGCCTTGGCGGCCCGGATCACATCCTCAATGGTGGCCTTGGGGTTGGCATAGCGGATGTTGTCGGCGATGGTGCCAATGAACAGGTAGATATCCTGGGATACGATGCCGATGCTGCTGCGCAGCATTTTCAGGGACAGCTCCCGCACATCGATCCCGTCGATCTTCACGCTGCCCTGCTTCACATCGTACAGCCGTGCGATGAGGTTGGCCAAGGTGGATTTGCCGGCGCCGGTCTTGCCCACGATGCCCAGCATCTTTCCGGCTTCCACATGCAGGTCGATGCCCTTCAAAATCGGGGTGGCCGGGTCATACTCGAACCACACGTTGCTCACATCGATGCGGCCTGCAAAATTGTCCAGGGTGACCGGGTTCTCGGGCTCGGCCACATCCGGCTTGGCGTCAATGATCTCAAACACGCGCTGGGCCGCGTCCACGCAGCGGGCCCACCAGTTGGATACCCAGGACATGAACTCCAGCGGTCCGTAAAGCATTTGCAGGTAAGCCGTAAAGGTTAGCAGCGTACCCAGCGTAATTTCATTGCGGATGACCATCATGCCGCCTACGATGGTAACGGCCACATGGCCAATAAACATGAACAGATAAATCAGCGGGAAGGCCGTAAAGCCCACATTCAGCGAAGCGGCATCTACGCCGGCCTGCTTGTTGCCCACATCCATGAACCTGTTGGTCTCGTCATCCTCCCTGGCAAAGGCTTTGATGACCCGCTGGCCGTTTACGGAGTCGGAGACCATGGCGTTGAGCTGCGAGCCGTACACCCAGTTTTTGTGGTGGAAGCGGCGGAAAATGCTCCACAGGATCCGGAACATGATAACCGCCACGGGCAGCACCACCAGGCAGATGGCCGCCAGGGTGATGTTCAAAAGGCACATGAGCGTAATGACGCCGCCAAACGTCAATACATTGATAATCACATACGGCAGGCCGTCCACAAAGAACCAGTAGATGTTGGTGGCATCCTTGTTGACCCTGTTCATCAGCGCACCGGTGCGCTTGGAGGTGTAAAAGCCCACGGACAGCCGCTGCATGGCTTCAAAGATTTTGACCTTCAGGTCATAGATAATCCACGGCATCGTGCGGGCCAGTACAAAGCCGTACAGCATGTTCATGCCGGTGCCCAGAGCCCTTACCAGAAAGATCATGGTCACGATGCCAAACACCATGCCGTAATACTTGCCGCCCTCCGCCAGCACCTCGTCAAAGAGCAATTTGGAACTGACATAAGGTGTAGCGATGGCGAAGGCCGTGCTCCCCAGCATCACCAGGAAAACCACCAGCACCTTGCGCCAATAATTTTTGAAGAAACCCATCAGCCGCATGGTAATGGATTTTTTGTCCATGCATTTGGGGCAGAGCTTGCGCTCGGGCTCGGGATAGCGCGTGCCGCACTTTTCGCAGAACAGCTCCTCATCCACCAGAATTTCCGTCAGCGGATCGATCCCTTCCCGGATGTTTTTGACGGCCTTGATCAGCCGCTCCACATAGGACAGGTACCCGACGGAAAACAGCATGAGGACCTTTGCTTCCCCATCCTTTTCGCTGTACAGCCGGCCGGTGGACAGAAGCCTTTCACTATTGAGCTCGCCCAAGTCATTTAATACAAACGTATCCTTGCTGTTCAGCGCATACGCGGATACGATCCGCCGTGCGCCTGTGATCCTGACCACCTTTTCCAAGCCATAAAGGATATACAGCCGCTCATTGTCTACGGCGGCGTAGGTATCCGCATGACTTCCGTCAGGCGCCATGTCGGTGTGAATGGCGTAAATCAGTTTCTTGGTATCGATGCCCTGGGATTCAAAGGCGGATAGCATGTACTCAGGAATGTGGGTTTTCATGGCATTATTCTCCTTAAAATGGTTACCCGGGCAGTTTTTTGCATACAAAAACGGCGGGATTTTTTCAACCCCGCCGTGAAAAAGCGCTCAAATATCCAACTTCATGGATATCCTGCTGTTTCGATGACAATCATGGCGTGGTCAGACTCCAGCACCGAGTGCTTCGTCATCCCACGTCTTTTAGCACTAGGCGCCCATTATGAAGTTATTTGCTGCAGAGACACGGTTTCTGCTTGTCAACCCAGCTGCAATGCCGCTACCGCTTGCCAATACAATTGCAAATCTGTTTGCCATTTAGCCCGTGCCTCCTTTCACTTCATTTTTTAGGCGCGCTGATGTCCAGCAGCCTTGTTCAGATTACCATTCTATGGACGAAAAGTCAATACTACTGAAGAAAAAAAGTCCAATGCACACATCATGCAAACCACTTGCTATTGAACGAAAGATAATCACCCGGTCTCCTTTAATTTTGCCTCAATCAAACGAAGGTTGATCTTCAGCCGTTCATCCTCCGGGCTTAAATCCAGCGCTTCCTTGGCATGCCCCAAAGCACGCTCATACATGCCCAGACGGTAACAGGCAATGGCCGCCAGGTCGCTGGGCGTATAATCCCATGAATACCCCATGTTCACATACGTCTTTGACCGTTCCTTTATTTTCAGCGCTTCCTCCGCCATGAAAAAAGCCATGGGCCAGTCGGAAAGCTGATAGGCCATCTTGGCACACTCCACATACGGATCGCGCATATGAGGTGCTTCCGCAACGGCCCGGAAATACCAGGCATACCCTTCTCTGGTGTTCTTCAACTGATGATACGCCTTGGCAATCCAGCGCATGGCAGCGCAGCGTTCCTCATTCCAGAAGGCGCTGGGCAGGTTCAAATACGCCTTCAACGTATCAATGCACTTTTGCCACTCGCCCTTGTACATATATTCCCTGCCAAGATAGTACCTGAGCCGGTCGCTTTGGGGGCTTTCCTCCACCCCCAGTTCCAGAAGGGGCAGGTAGGAGCCTCTTGATTTGGTTGCATCAGGATAATGGTTCAGCACCATTCCCTCCACAAAAACGGTATGCTTGGGTCCTTTCCCCACATAGCTCAGCCATTCGTGTACAGGATCGCGCCAAATAAAGTCATACCGCGAATGCACCTTGGCGTAATGCATCTGCACATAGGGCGAACCGTCCTCTTTCAGGCTCCAGTTATAGATATATTTGGCCTGCTTCATTTCCGGGGCCCAGGCTGCCTCCAGGCGCGCGCGCCATCCTTTATCAAACAACTCATCCAAGTCGGTACAAACGCAGATATCCGCATCCTCCGGCACATTGTTAAGAGATACATTCCGGGCCACATCAAAGCGCCAGGGCTTCACCTCGTTTACAAACACCTTGGCGCCACGGTTGCGCAGCTTTTCCACCGTCGCGTCCGTGGAACCCGTATCGGTAACGACCACCAGGTCGCTCTCCCCCATGGAGTCCATCCACTGGTCCACAAATTTTTCTTCATTTTTGCAAATGGCATAAACACATATCTTGTATCCGGCCATACTCATATCCTCTGCACTATTTCAATTTTTCATCAATCAGCTGAAGGTTTCTTATAAGCCTCTGGTCGTTGGGCTCCAAGCTGCATGCCTTCTGGGCGTATTCATGGGATTTTTGATACAACCCAAGCCGGTAATAGGCAATGGCCGCCAGATCATACAGGCTGTAGCCCCACGCCGCGGGATCAAGCAGATATCCGCCAGCCTTATCCGTAATACCCAGCGCCTTTTCCGTCATCAGAAGCACCAGGGGCCAGTCGCCCGTAGCATAGCCCAACCGGGCCATCTGGTGATAAGGTTCTCGAATATACGGGCATTCGGCAATGGCCTTGTAGAGCCATATCTGCGCCTGCTTCATGTCGCCTTTTGACTGATAGCTTTTGGAGATATAGCGCATGGAGGCGCATCTTTCCACATCCCACCTGGCGGAGAGAAGGTCCAAATGGCACTTCAAAGTTGCTATGCACTCATCGTGCATGCCGTGGTACATATATTCTCTGCCCAGCCAGAAGACGGTCCTGTCGTCTTGCGGGTTCTCCTTGGCCGATAATTCGAGAAGGGGCAGGTATTGTCCCCTTGGCTTGCTGTTATCCGGATAATGGTGGAGCACCATGCCGCCCACCCAAACGATGGATTCCAGCTCTGTGCCGCTGTACTGCAGCACTTCATGGACAGGATGCACCCAGCGGAACTCCTTGCGCCTGTGTATCTTCTCCATGGGAAACTGCTTCTCGATGGATCCGTCGGGATGATGGCTCCATACAAAGAAATAGCGGGCGCGAGTGTGCTGCGGCTGCCAAACATCCTCCAGCTTCTTGCGCCATCCCGGCTCAAACACCTCATCCAGATCGTTGGAAACACAAATATCCACGTCCTCCGGGATGTGGTCCATGGCAGCATTGCGGGCTGCATCAAAGCGCCAGGGTGATATGGTTTCCTCGAATACGAGGGCTCCCCTTGCTCTCAGTTTTTCCGCAGTCGCATCGGTGGAGCCGGTATCCAGCACCACCACCATATCCGCCTCACTGACGGCATCCATCCACCGGTCTACAAACTGCTCCTCGTTTTTACATATGGCATATACGCAAATCTTATATTGACTCATGGAAAAGCTCCCATGCAGCAAAATTTCATGAAACCAATATCATGATATGTAGAATCGGATATGAATGCCACTTATGAATATGGCAGTTTACATTCAGGCTCAAAATTCCCATTTCAAGCCAAATATTATCCCATCGTTGAAAGATTCATGTCATACGGCCCTAACAATTTACATTTCCGTGCAATTCTTTTATTCCGTATTCTGTTGATTGATAAGGAACGGTAAGGTACAATATATGGTGCATGAAAAAATACATGCAGCAACGGCAGGATAACTGCGGTGTTGATGTACCATACGCACGGGCATTTATCTTGAAGCCCGGACTCTGTTTTAATCCGAAGCAATGGAGGGATACGCCGTGAAGGGTATCGTATTAGCCGGCGGCGCCGGTACGCGGTTGTTCCCGCTGACCATGGTAACCAGCAAGCAGCTGCTGCCCGTGTATGACAAGCCCATGATCTATTACCCGCTTTCCATCCTCATGCTGGCCGGCATTCGGGAAATCCTGATCATCTCCACTCCGGAGGATACACCACGCTTTGAGCATCTTCTAGGCGACGGCAGCGCATTGGGCATATCTCTGTCTTATGTGGTTCAGCCCTCGCCCGATGGCCTTGCCCAGGCTTTTCTCCTGGGGGAGGAATTTATAGGCGATGACTGCTGTGCCATGATCCTGGGAGACAATATCTTTTACGGAAATGGTTTTGGAAGGCTGTTGCGGGCGGCGGTGCAGGATGCCGAGCAGGGCTGGGCCACCGTTTTCGGATACTACGTTCAGGACCCGGAGCGATTTGGCGTCGTTGAATTTGACTCCGCCGGCAAGGTGCTGTCTTTGGCGGAGAAGCCGAGGGAACCCAAAAGCAATTATGCCGTTACCGGTTTGTATTTTTACGACAACCGGGTCGTTGATTTGGCAAAGCAGCTTCGCCCAAGCGCAAGAGGTGAACTAGAAATCACCGATTTGAATCAGTTGTACCTGAATGAGGATGCTCTGAACGTGCAGCTGCTGGGCCGGGGTTTCGCCTGGCTGGATACAGGCACCATGGACAGCCTGCTGGATGCGGCCGACTTTGTGCGCATGATTGAAAAGCGCCAGGGAGTCAAAATCTCCGCACCGGAAGAAGTGGCCTATAACAACGGCTGGATCAACCGCGAAGAATTGCTCGCATCGGCGAACCGGTATGGAAAGTCCCCGTACGGCGAGCACCTAAAGCGTGTTGCCGAAGGAAAAATACGGTATTAGGAAGTCATGCTGCATGCGTACATTGGAAACATCTCACCCTGAGATCCTTTTACTGGAACCAGCCGTTTTCGGGGATGCCCGGGGCTGGTTCATGGAGACCTATTCCGCCCGGACCATGGAGGAATTGGGCCTTCCCACCCACTTCGTACAGGATAACCACAGCTATTCCGCCAACATTGGCACGCTTCGCGGCTTGCACTACCAGGAAAACCCCATGTGCCAGGCAAAGCTGGTCCGCGTGCTCAAAGGAGCCGTTTTGGATGTGGCGGTGGATATTAGGCAAGGCTCGCCTTATTACCTGAAGTGGGTATCGGTTGAATTGTCCGCGGAGAACAAACGCATGCTCTTCATTCCGCGGGGGTTCGCGCATGGCTTTCTGACACTCACAGAGGATGTGGAGTTTGCCTACAAGGTGGACAATTTCTACAGCCCCAGGCATGAGCGCTCCATCCGCTTTGACGACCCTGATATTGGCATCAACTGGGGTATATCGGATCCGGTGCTGGCGCAGAAGGATCAAGACGCGCCGCTGCTCAAGGACATCTGCAGCCCGTTTTTTTATCATACGCAAGGAGGAAAGGCATGAAGATACTCGTCACCGGCGGCGCCGGTTTTATCGGCAGCAACTTCATCTACGACCAGTTGTCGCTTCATCCGGAGGATGACCTCCTATGCCTGGATGCCCTTACCTATGCAGGGAACCTGCAAACGTTAAGCGAAGCTCAAAAGAGCCCCCGCTTCCGCTTTGTCAAAGGTGATATCGCCGACCGGGAATTCGTCTTTCGGCTCTTTGAAAAAGAAAAGCCCGACCTTGTCGTCAATTTTGCCGCCGAAAGCCACGTGGACCGCTCCATTGAAAACCCGGAAGTGTTCCTGCGCACCAACATCATGGGCACGCAAGTATTGATGGACGCCTGCCGGACATACGGCATCAGCCGCTTCCATCAGGTATCTACGGACGAAGTGTACGGTGACCTTCCGCTGGACCGGCCGGATCTGTACTTTCATGAGGATACGCCCATTCACGCCTCCAGCCCTTATTCGGCCAGCAAGGCATCGGCCGATTTGATGGTGCTGGCCTACCACAGAACCTTCAAGCTTCCAGCAACCATCACCCGCTGCTCAAACAACTACGGACCCTACCAGTTCCCAGAAAAGCTGATCCCCCTGATGATCTCCAGGGCCTCGGCGGATCAGCCCCTTCCCGTGTACGGAAAGGGCGAAAATGTTCGGGACTGGCTGCACGTTAAGGACCATTGCCGGGCTATTGACCTGGTCATGCGTAAGGGCAAGCCGGGCGAAGTGTACAATGTGGGCGGCCACAACGAACGCACCAACCTGATGGTTGTAAAGGCCATTCTGCACGCGCTTGATAAGCCGGAAAGCCTGATTACATACGTGAAGGACAGGCCCGGCCATGATTTGCGCTATGCCATTGATCCCGAAAAAATTCACACCGAGTTGGGCTGGCTTCCCCAAATCTCCTTTGAGGAAGGCATTGTGGAAACCGTACGCTGGTACATTCAAAACCGGCAGTGGTGGGAAAACATCCTCTCCGGCGAATATCAAAAATACTATGACCGTCTCTACGGCCAGCGGGAGCAGGCATGAAGATATTGGTGACAGGCGCAAAAGGGCAGCTGGGTCAGGAAATCTGCAATTGCCTTTTGGCTGCGGGGATTCCCCACAAAGGCGTTGACATTTCAGATTTTGACCTAACGGATGAGGCCGCCACACTTGAAGCCATACGCTCCTACCGGCCTGATGGCATCATCCACTGTGCAGCCTATACAGCCGTAGATAAGGCGGAAACGGAAAGGGACCTTTGCTACAGGATCAATGTGGAAGGAACAGCGCATGTGGCCAAAGCCTGCCAGGAGCTGGACGCCAGCATGCTGTATGTCAGCACCGACTACGTTTTTGACGGTCAAGGGGATACCCCTTTTGAAACGGACGCAAAAATCGCCCCCGTCAACCACTACGGCCTGACGAAGGCGCTGGGCGAACATGAGGTCACCTCCCGGCTTGAGAAGTACTTTATTGTTCGCATCTCCTGGGTGTTCGGCCATCATGGCAGTAATTTTGTCAAGACTATGATGCGCCTTGGTGGCCAGCACGAGTCAGTACGTGTCGTCGGCGACCAGGTTGGTTCCCCCACTTATGTAGACGATGTTGCACCGCTAATGTACCAAATGATCCAGACGGACAAGTATGGCGTATATCACGCCACCAATGAGGGATACTGCAGTTGGTATGAATTTGCTGTCGAGATCATGCAGCTTGCAGGCCTGGCCTGTAAGGTAGAGAGGATTGCAACCAAAGAATATCCTACTGCAGCGAAGCGGCCAAGTAACTCACGCCTTTCCAAACGCAGTCTGGATGAAGCGCATTTTACACGGTTACCATCGTGGAGTGATTCATTGGAACGGTATTTGGGAAGGCACGAGAAAAAGTAAAGCGTAAGGCACGAGCGTTATGTGAATCGTGGTATTGATTTACTATTTCCCTGCATCTTACAGAGTAGATAATAATTACTTGCCACCATCATTATTTTCATCAGGATTGAACTCAATTACTTCATCTTCCATCTGCATCTTGGCATTTTCGTCTATCCTTAAGGCCTTGCTCACCTTCTTTTTCGCACGCCTCCAATATATCGTTACAAAAGCGCCAATGGCGATAGCACCACCGGCAATTGCCTGAATAGCGTACGTTGTCACAGATGGATCAATGTAGGCCTGGGCAGGTCGGGTAAATAATAGAGTGAAGCATGCTGTGAAGTATAAAACGCCAAGTATTTTCCGAAGCTTTCTCATAGTACATACCATCCTTAAGATTTATTTCAAGCATGCTCTGTGGGCTATATATTGCCGGCAGAACGTGCCTTCAGGCTATCAAGAATGTATCGGCACCCCACATCTCCGCTTCGACCGAAATTCGCGATATATTGTTCCCGCAATTCAAGAATCGTTGCGTGGTATTCGCCGGATTCCTGAAACAGCCGCTCAAGCTTGCAGGCCAGCCCATCCAAAGCTGACGGCGCGACGCGCAAGCCCATTTTGTCGCGCAGTGAGAATTCCAGTGGCTCAATATTCAGTTTCACATATTCCTCGTTGTGAATCTTCGGCTGGGTATCTACGAATACGGCAGGTTTAAATGTGACAAAGGAAAATTCATACGCGGTACCCGACCAGTCGGTGATCACGACATCGGAATCAAAGATGGATGTATTCACTGAGAAGTCAAGCTCAAAAGACAAATCTCCGCCATCATATTTCGCATACTTTACAACAATGGCATCCATCTTCAGCTTGTAACGCTTAACATATTCAGGATGTGGTCGGACAACAACATCAAATCCTCTGCCAAGCAGCTCGTTCAATAATGCGTCGATACAACTGTCGAGTATATTGTTCGTTTGCCAGGATGGCGCAATAAGAACCTTTTTTCGTGTCCTTTCCGTTTTTACCATCTTCTCATAATCTGCATACAGCTTTTCAAGCTGTCCATATCCGCATAGGACCAACTTTTTAGGCGGCAGTTTATATACCTCCTCAGATTTCCTGATCTCAGCAAACTGAAACTCCCCAACGCAAAGAATCGTATCGTAATGGTCCAGAGCGCCGGTATGCAAAACCATGTGCGTGCTCAGCGGATAATGAAACAAATATACGTATTCAACATCCTTACGCACATAACTTCGCTTTATGTGATAGTTGTCAAGGTCAGACATGGTCATGACCACCATATCCGCATCCATTTTGAACATGAGTGTAATAAGCCGCTTTTCGGAAATATAGTATGGTTTGATGCGAGACTGGCTCTTTGCCATTTCAAAAACAGCATCATCAGGATCGCTTGTAACATAATGAATGGTCACATTCGAGCGCTTGATTAGTTCCCTTATAATATTCTCAAAATACTTGTAAAACCCACTTTTTTCCGAATAGAAGACCAAGTGCTTGTTTGCAATTAAAAAAAATCGTTTGTAATCCGCCTTCTCCCGCTTTGCGTTCGGGTCGCACTGAAACAGCTTCTTCTTCGCTTTGCCGCCGTCAGATTGTGTGAGCGCTGCTAAAGCGGAACGGCTCTTTTCCAAATCAGTATAATCGACATGCTTGTTGGGGGGGATGGCCGCGTTCAGCAGATATGTTTGCACAATCGTAAACAGATTACTCGCTATCCAATATAGGGCGATTCCCGCGGTAACAAATAGGCCTAAATATAGTGATAGCCCCACCGAAAAAAGCATAAGCCCATACTTGCTCAAATTTCCCTGCTCGGACTGCAACACCTGCGAATGGTTCTGCGTATGACTGAGAAACCAGGAGCTGAAGGCCGCGGCGGCAGGTATGACAAGCGCAATACCGCCAGCCTGAATCGGCACCCACGAAAGATCAATGAAAAAGAACTGCATGCGAATCGCTCTTATGCTTTCCATTAAGGTTTGCAAATTGACTGTTGGAAACTGGCTGCCCAGTGCGAGAAACACGTTATCGTATGCTCCGCTTTTGATAAGGCTAATCAGAGACAACTGTGCTGATGAGGCTGTCATATCGCCGCCTGTTAGCGATCCCGCCAGACTGCTCATAGCATGAATCAGGTCATCCGGCAACTGCAGCAGATACCGCATTGGATGATTGATGACCTCCACTAGTCCGAGTAGCAGCAGGATTTGAATCGCAAGAGGAATAATGCTTGCCAATGGGTTATAACGGTGTTGTTTGAATATTTTCGCCTGTTCTTCGGCAATTGTATCCTTATCACCAAAAAACTTCACCTTCAGCCAGTTGATAGCAGGCTGCATTTGAACAAGCTTAATGCTGTTTTTATGGACCCACACCGATACGGGCGAAAGAATAATTTTGGAGAACAGTACAAAAAGCAAAATTGCAGACCCAAAATTGTTTGTTAAATAATAGCTTGGTCGAATAATGTAGCCCAGCAACTGAGCAACGAAAGAAATTGCTGACGACAACTCTGAGCCCCCTAACACTTACAGTGCTCTAACATTCCAAGCTATTGTACTGCATATCTTATGGACTGTCAAATTGTTAAAATGTCCCATAATATCCTTTCCGCAATAGGGAATATTGCCTATGCACATTGTGGTAGTTAGATTGCAGTAATATTTGCATATTATATGTGTATTGCGAATTTCTTAAATCCTGATATAATGCAACTTGATGGTGTGCGACAATGATTGCCCGCACAAAAACAAATTCAAAGGGGTATTACATTTTGTTGAAGAATAATACGAAGCAGTTGATTTTGTATTTTTTTCTGACCGGATTCTTCTTCGCCTTTACCTTGTTAATCTATGCGCCACTCGAAATGTATTTGAGGAATATTAATGAGTTTTCATTCCAGCTTAGTATGTTCTGGTGGATGCCCGTTCTTACTGGAATAGCAGTGACTGGAGTAGTGATTTGCACAGGATTACTTATAAATCTTGTTTTCAAGCGGTGGGGCGCACTTATATATGGTGCTGCAGTTTTTGCACTTGGATTGGCATGTTACATTCAAGGAAATTTTTTGGGATTAAAGTTGGGTGTATTTAATGGTTCCTCTGTAGCATGGGAAGATTATACACTATCGATTTTTGTGAACATTTTTGCTTGGGTAGCTGTAATAATACTAGTGTTCGTTGGCATCTATTTTTTGAAGGAACGATCCATACGGATTTTTGGCATTCTGTCAGCTGTTTTGATTGTCATGCAAGGTGTGGCGTTGACTGTTTCTTTGGCAACAACAGACTATACGAGAAGTAAGGAAGAGGCCAAACGAATCCTCTCAGATAAAGGCTTATTTGAGTTTTCTGACAAAAAAAATGTTGTTGTATTTATACTGGATATGTTTGATGACACTTATTTCAAAGCTCTTATCGAAAGAGATCCGAGTTTTGCCGATAAATTCACCGGTTTTACACATTTCACAAATTCCGTAGGGAGCGGGAGCACAACTGCCTACGGGATAGGCACGATTTTTGCAGGACGACACCTAATGAATAGCGGTTCAAGCTATGTAGATATGGTAAATATTGAATGTCTGAATACAGATTTTTATGATGAACTGTTAAGTAACAAGGTCCAGTTGGGAATGTATTCGCCGAGTGTACCAAGCATACTGTATGAGAAATTATGTAATTACAGTGAAGTTGATTCATCAACCGCTTATATCCCTAATAAAGTAGCCTTACTCAAGAACGTATATAAGCTTGTCTTAAGTAAATATGCACCTGATGTGCTAAAACCTTTTGTATGGATTAGTGGGAATGAGTTTTCAAATATATCAAAAAATAGCGTAAATAAGTATAATAGAAATAATAGTGATTTTGTTGCGCTGTTGAGAAATTCTGCACATACCACGAACAATGCAGAAGCATCCGTTAAATTTATCCATATAGAAGCCACACATTATCCATACACTATCAATAAGAGCGGTGATACGGTACCTGAGAACCAATCTAATGAATTGATTGCCGCCGAAGGAACACTCAATATTGTTTTAGAGTACTTTAACAAAATGAAAGAATCAGGTGTTTATGAAGATGCAACAATCATACTATGTGCAGACCATGGTTATTATTGGGATGGTGTTTTAACCAATCCAGTTTTACTTGTTAAGAAATCTGGGGATAACGGAGCCATGAAATCAAGTAACGCACCTGTTTGTCATTTGGATCTGCACGCAACGATTATGAATGACTTAGGATATAATACTGACCACAAATATGGAAAGTCTGTTTTTGAAATTGAGCCGGGCGAAACAAGAAATCGTAAGTTTTATCAGTACTATCTTACTGAATCCAATCATATTGACGACCGCTTTCGCCTCATTGAATACAGTGTCGCGGATGACTCCAACCTAAGAAAAGCATTCAGTCTAACTGATAGAGAAATCACTATTGATGGTAATGTAATTCCACATAAAGAGAACTGCGAATATTGCTTGTCAGGTGCATATGATGCTGAAGACCCCAATACTCCTAACAATGAGAAGATTATTCACTTTCAGATCAAGAAATAGAACATTTTTCGACTTTAGTGCAAAAGAACATAAAAAAGGTGTTTCATTATGATATCAAATATTGGGAATTTGAATGGCACTGTCATGTGAAAATTTATCGTTGGTGAGAGGTTTTGAGCCTGCATTCCTATCGAGGCATAAACGTAATAAACGCTTTCCCAAACGTCGAAACATGTGGTGGATAATAGATCCGCCCTTGACAGACCACCTGGATTTTGCTACCGTTACAGCCACCTCACATTGCCATAAACAAGTTTTCAGAAATGCCTAATCATAAATAAAGATTCTAATCGGTATAGTTCGCTATGATCCACTTCTGAGCAAGAAAGAGATCCTCTTCATGGTGAATATCAATCGATTCCTCTACAACATATGGCCGTATAATATTGCCCATAAAGCTCCATGGCTGCTGCCCTTCTTCCCCCGAAAGGATGAACTCCGTTCTCAGTACCCAAAAATTGTGGGACAGGAAATAGCACTTGGGTAGCTCTTGACGATTAGTGGATATCTTTTTCGTAATACCTTTTTCATACATGGATAGTGTGCCATCTGCATTCAGGCTTTTCGCGCGAAGGGGGTGGTGATCATTGTCTTCATATACGGGCACAACTGCAGTAATCATTGGATCTTCCATCATAATATCTATGCACTGATCAATCCACTCTGATTTAATCGTCACATTATTCGCAAGAACGACAACACAAATGTCAGGCAAATTGTTCTCCTGTTCCATCGCCCTTAATGCATGGACAATGCAGTCTATATGCGGCGAAGAAGGGGCTGCCAACTCTGCAGGACGAACAATGCGCTTATATCCTTCCTGTTCAGCGGCATACAGAATCTTCTCATCATCACTTGAGCAATACCAATCGTCAATACGCTTCGCCCTTTTTGCAGCATGCGCTGGATAAAATAGTACGGGATGGCCCAGGATTTCAATCACATTTTTATCTTGTAGCGTATTATTTCCCCGCCCTGTGAGCAATGCAATCACTTTCATCCTGAAGATCTCCTTCATTTTTTTGCTGCGGCACATCACATCGTAGAAATTTCTCCTTCGCTTGCTGTAGGGCTTCAATGTTATGGATGGGTGAGGTTGTTTTTTCATTTCCCGTAGTTTTTTAAATGCGCTTCAAAATTTCCAACGCCTTCTCTAAATGTTTCCTTGGTGTGCAAATAAACCTGATATCATTTTTGCTTTATTCGTTGCGACAAAAAGCGTAGAGGCTTTGTTATCCGCCACGACTTCGAATTAAGAAGTGCATTTTTCTCACATATGAGCGCGCTTTTTTCAGCGATTAATTCCTCGCATTTTTCTTTTAGCTCAGCATTTTCAACTATTAATTGCCGTGCAAAAGAAAAACTATTATCTATATTGAATATCTTCTTCAGCGTGTTGATATTGTCCATAGTAACTTGCCAAAGGCTTTCTTGCGCTTCCTGTAATTGTTGATTTAGTGTATTTCTATCCTGAAGTACAAAAGCCAGCATTTTATCGCAAAGGTATCCATCTGAAACTTCAGCGCCCCACTCGGAATGTTGAATGCTTTCATTGAACCAAACAGTTTTATTGTGGCAATGCAAAGCAAAAGCAGGAGTTCCCAACCCAAATGGGATCATCTGTGCATGACCGCGTCCGGCAATAACGAAATCACAATCCTGGTAAAAATTGATAAGCGTGTCGCACGGGATCGATCCAACCAACTCACTTTGCATGGTTATATTTTGAGTCGCCAGAAGCTCTGAAAGCTTTGAATCAGGGAGGCTATGATTGTATGCCCTGAAAGTATATCCTTCCTTCTGGAGCACATTTATTGCGCTTGCCAGGTTTTTAACAAAAGTGCTGGTATCATTATCAAATCGATATTGCGGTCTGTCAAAACCGCAGTTTATCGCTATAAATTTTTTTATGCGTGGCTTCGGGTGATATGGGTAATACTTACTTAGCAGTGTGGTCGGGCATGGCTGGAAAGATATTTTCCCCTTATATTCGTCATTGACATACCCACGTATGGCTTCTATACTTCCGTAATTGCGAAGGCCAAAAAAAGATGAATGCTTAACCAACTCATTCACATTGTCTGAAAAACATTCATCAAAATCTGGTTGCCCGCGAAATCTGCAATATCCAATAGCAAAGACTATAATTGGGACATTGATCTTCTTCATTAATTCGGTTGGGCATGCCCAAGTCCAACCGGATATATCGTTAGGGTTTGTATCCTTAAGGAACAATCCGCCGCCGCCGATGATAAGGCCGTCTGTTTGATTGATAATATCTATTATTTCCTGTGTAACAGGTTGCTTCCACTGAATCAGGGTGAAGTCTATTGGAGCCAAAAATTGCTGTAGCAACTCACGCAGAGCACAGTTTAATAAGGTGTCACCTGCATTTGTAAGAATGTGAATGCCGACATGAGCCAATTTCAGCCTTGCCTTACCCGCGCGCGGATGTAAAAACATTTCTTGCGGATTTTTACCAAGAAAATCCATCGCCAATCCCTCCGTCAGGTATAAATATCTGTAAATCCCAAAGTCACAATCTCAACATCTTTTCATGGGCTTTTTGAAGATGGAATCATCTTGCGTACTGTTTTTATAATTCCATTCCCTAGTTTCCATGACCGCGAGGTGTATATGGACTGGATTTTCGCTTCCAGCGCCGAAATCTGCGTTCTATGCTCGGCGTTATGCGCTTCCAACCTCGAAATCCGCGCACTCTGTTCGGTATTAATCGCATCCAGCTCCGATATCTGCGCTTCCAATTCGACACTGTTCGCCTTCAACTCCGAGACTTGTGCATGAAGTCCAGTGTTATGGGCCTCCAGTCCGGACATTCTATGCACAAGAGCTTCAATCTCATTTGACATCGCATCCTCAATAAACCGCTGCCCAGCGCGGCTGATATACATACGCTCGAATGCGACGGCAAGTCTGAGGTTAGCCTCTTGTTGCAGATAGCTGTACTTTAATCTGATCTGCAGCTTATCTGTAAAGCATTCAGATGGTACTATGAACCTCATATACTTTTTCCCTGGAGTTATTGTAATGGAGCCGCAGTCAACGCCGTTTGCCTCGCAAGCAACCGATTGCGTTGGATATGAGTAGTTCCAATCAAAAGCAGCATCATAAAGAATAAGTGAAATTGTCAGCGGCTCGTTTAAAGTCTCAGTCAAATCAAACTCAAACGATGTGCTTTCTCCGTTTGACCATGTGCAAACCTCACCATTCACATGCAGTCCACCTAGGCAATAATACGCAGCATACTCATGAGGCTTATGTCTGCTTGTGAAGTATAGTGTGTCACCCAGACGGTACGTACGGTTGTTGGACATGTAGTACAAAGCCAAATCTTCTTTGGATATGCTTTGGGTGTAGTAATTAAAACTGCGCATATACTGCTCTTTTTCGGAAGGGTTGGAGAGCAGATACTGCAGAAAATCCGGATCAGTCATCCAAGGAAATGGTATACACATCCCAAATAATACAAAATTTAAAAACTCCACTGGCACGAGGTCTTTGCTGTCATCCTCTATGCCATTGTTACTGAAGCTATGAAAAAGGAAAGAGCCGTCTTCATGCGGAATGCGTCTTGCAAGCATGGCTTCAAACATACCTTTGGTTGCAAAACCTAGCACATGCTTGCACTTACAACAGAAATGGAAACACGTCGGGGACTCGTCTAACGCATCCGATGTTGGCTCAAACCCCGGCCTTGTGCGAATAAGTACTTTGTCGTATTTCTCCTTAGCCCGGGCGCTTAACTCCTGATCGGATACATACTCCTGACCAGCATGATATAAGGCAACATGTAAATTGTTGTACAGCACACCTACATCGAACTCCGGCTGATTATCAATGTTGTGTACATCGGCCATGTATTTCTCCGATACAAACAGACGCAAAAGACCTTTTGAGGAGAGCATCGGAACATTCAGTTTTTTGGATAGAAAGCTGTCATATCTTGCTTTAACCGCTTCCGCGCTGTTGGTGTTAATTAGACAACAGGCATTCATAGCCGTGACAAATGGCGGGCGGATAACGCCGCCCGCCTGGAATATAACCGGAATCCCTCTCATATTAGCAGCTTGCAACAGTGCCTTAGGTAGATATTCGTAAACCAAAATTCCCTCGGGTGTATCGTTGAAGTCACCGGTTATTCTGTCCAGCAGTTCACCGATAATCTGCGCAAACTCTGTGTTATCATTATTAAGCAAATCTACCCAACATTCAAATTGAGACGCAAATTGGGCAATCAGCGCGTTCTCCTTTTCCTGGGTAATGGGATAGGTTTTGAGCGCGAGCATTTCATCTGTGGTGGGAACGCTGCTTGCACAGTAAGTTGAGAGGACAGCTCGCAGTGACGTCCCAAATACTGTCTCTTCCACACGGGAGAAACGTGAAAAATACCGTTCGTGTGATATAATGGGCCAGTTGTTTTTGATACATGCAGACGCATACATGTAAAAATGTGCCCAATGGTAGTAATCCCCAGTCAACTCAAGAGAATCCATTGTAAAGACAAATGGTATGAACACTGCACTTCTCCTCTTGAAATGAAATGAGTTTTGTAATCACTTCTCCTAAAGGTTTAGCTTGTCCATAAATCCTTTCGCATGCAGTTTCTTATATAGACCAGTTTTTTTAAGCATTTCTTTAACTCCCAAAGCCTCGGTTATTTTTTTGATAATGCGGAAAAAAATGCGAGCACACTTCACGACCACTCGTCTGAAAAGACTTCGTTTTGCTGGGTTGTTGCACTGGTGGTTGACAACATTAGCTGCTACAGGGCTTGCCGGCGCAGATGCGTAGTTGAAGGTAAATGCATTAGAATACTTTCTGAGTTGCTGCAAAAGCAAATCCATCTCAGAGGTGAATTTATGATTACTGACAACGTCACTATAGATCCGCATCATACCTTGCACATAAGCATCTTTAGAATAGAATTCACGCGCATATTTTAAAGATTTTTGTCCTCTTTCAAGAACCTCACGTTTATTGGCAATCAGTCTGGACAATTCTTCCGCATAATCCGATTCTTTTACGGCAATGCCGCAAGAGGGGGCATTTATCACTTCAGGCACTGCTGTCGCATTCCCCTCTATTGCCAGCACCATTTTGCCGCAACTCATGGCCTCAACTGCCATAAGCCCGAAAGTATCTTGCCTTGACGGCATTAAAAACATATCACAAGCATTATATAGGCTAGCCATCAAATCGTCGTCATCCTGCCATCCAAACTCAATGATATTGAATCTGCCTTCCAGTTCCTTAAGCGAATCTTTTTTGTCAACAGTAATGAGTGTAATGTTTTCAGTAGTCTGCAGACTGAGCAAGGCCTTGATTATGATGTCTCGACCCTTAAGCCTCCAAGAGGAGTTTCTGAACATCAAAACCGTATCATTCCCAGGTATAGCATGTCTTTTTCTTGCTGCCCAAGTATCACCGGGTTTATATATTTTTTGATCGATGCCGAAAGGCAAATGATACACTGTTTTACCTTTCCATATTGGAGAGCTTTCGACCTTTTGCTTCATCCAATTCGAAGCAACGATTGCAGAAATCTGCGAGTTTTGGATTGCAGATTTCGTGATCGAAAAATTCAATGCGGAAATATCGCGATCGATAGCGAAAATCTCGTTAAGGTACTGGCAATCAGCACAATGTGACTTCCATTTCTCACAATCACCATGAGCAACGCAATGCCCACCCAAAAAGAATAGATCGTGAAGCGTAAGTATAGTTGGTTTCAAATTGGAAATCAACGGCAGGTAATTAACATCGAACTGGCCGTGCAAAAGATGAAAATGGATCAAGTCAGCATCAGTAAAAATGCGTTTCTGTAAAAGCTCTTTGGCGGCCCCGGGCTCATTGAAATGAAACTCAAAGGTATTTTTATCATTTGATTCCTTACACATCACTAACTGCTTGGAATCATAACCTTGTTCACGTAGGTAAAGGTGCAAATTGTGACCGTTAAACCTACTTCCTTTTAAGTCATCGCTAGAGATTTGAAGGTTCGTTCCTAATGGTAAATCGTTCAGCTCTGAACATTCTTCCATTTCCACATAGCTTGCTGGTTCGGGGAACTCAGGTACGCCTGATGTTTGTTGTTTGGGAAACATATTTGCAAAATCCTGCGCCATAATGCTGATTTCATTTTGGTATGCCGCCCATTCTGGCTTATTAAGCACATAACGAATAATCTCGGCGTAGCCTATCTGTTGCTTCCGCATATCGCTATATGCAGAGTTCTCCTTGACGTAGACTGATGTAAGTGCCTCCGCTAAATATCCCCATTTCCCGCTCCAGGCCAACTCCAGCCAGATGCAAACATCCTCTCCAAAATTAATATTGTTCGGGAAACGCAAATCGCCCCAAAGCTCACGGTCAACAATAACACACGGCGTAGCAATATCACATGAAAAAAGACAACGCCTAAACACATCCCCCTGCGTCAAAGATGAGTCAAACACTCGAAGCAGCTTTCCCTCTGCATCAACACGATTGTATCCTGTGTGCGATGCGCAATAATGGTTCTCCAGCATGTATGCTAGTTGCTTCTCTAACTTTTGAGGTTCCCATGTGTCATCAGAATCCAAGAAGGCAATAAATACGCCGGTCACAGCATCCAAACCGATATTTCTCGCATGAGAAACCCCCATGTTTTGTTCATAACTGATGAGTTTAATGCGATTGTCCTGCTTGATATAACGCTCTACCTCGTTAATATCCTCCGTAGAGCCATCGTTCACCAGGATCAACTCCCAATTTTGATAACTTTGCCTTTTTACGCTTTTTATGCTTCTTTGAAGCAAGTCTATTCGGTTGTAAAACGGAGTTATGATGCTGACAAGACCCCCGCGGAGCTCATCGGTGCTTTCTATCAACCGCTCACTAGCGTACTCCGCAGATTTTACAAATGGCGTTTCAACTTTCATGAACTGTGTCTGATTAATCCAAAAATGACGTTTTGAGCCCTTGATGGCTCGCATTTCCTCGCTGGTAAGAGAACTGAGCATATTTTTCCATAAAAGCTCATTCTCCATAATTGTTTTATCATAATTTCGTCCAGTTTGCTTTGAATGAACCCGCCCTTTAACTAATGCTTCAGGTATATATTTGAGCCTCTGCCCTCTGAACATCTTAAACCACAGATCATAATCCTGCGTGGAACGTTGATTTTCATCAAACATGCTATATGTTTCAAAATAAGTTCGATGGATAAGCAGTGAGCAGCCATGAACAAGCCCGCATATAAGTGGGAACAGGCCAAACTCATAATTACCAGCACGGTGGAGCTGCTTCGCGCTTACTGTCCCAATATACCTTTGTCTTTCATCCATGCATTCATAATCCGAGTAGACAATGCACATCGGGTCATTTTTCAACACGGCAATATTCTTTTCAATCTTGTCTGGCTTGTACATGTCGTCATGAGACAACCATGAAAAGTATTCTCCGCGCATATTTACAATACCCATATTCAATGCGGTGGACACCCCGCCGTTTTCCTTGGCAAAATACCTGATCTTGTCGCCGTAGGATTTGGCAATATCCTCCGTATTATCCTTGGAGCCGTCATTGATAACCAAAATTTCAATATTGCTATATGTCTGCGCAAGTGCGCTGTCAATCGCCTCACGCATATAATTCGATCCATTATAGATAGGTATAACTATTGATACCAAGGGACGAAACTCTTTGCTCATGTTTAACTCACTCCAAACCTTCATCTACAGTCCAACAAAAAATTGTTTTCACTTCTTTCGCCACACCATGCGGTTGATTACATCCGTATATCCCTGTATGATTTTACATACCTTTCCGCTTACATTCACGTCCGCATAATCCAGGACTGCTGACTTTGGCGTAGCTTTGAGGCTTGTCGCTAATTCGACAGCTTGCAAAATGGCTCTTTCGCCAATGCCGCCGATCACCATGCCACCCCGGTCTATAGCCTCCTGGCGCTCAGTGCTCGTCCGCGCGGAGACGGACGGGAAGCCCAGGATTGCAGACTCTTCCGCCAAGGTTCCGCTATCTGACACCACACAGAAGGCGCTCTCCTGCAGCGCGATATATTCCGAAAACCCAAAGGGCTCGTGGGTTCTGACGAGCGGATTGAACTTCACACCGCACGCATCAATGGCTTTTTGGCTGCGGGGGTGGACAGAATACAGCACAGGCATATTGTATTTGTCTGCCAGAGCATTGATGGCGCCTATGAGCTCATGAAAATTGTACTCGTTGTCTATATTTTCCTCCCTGTGAGCGGACAGGAGAATGTAGTTTTGCGGTTCCAGCAAAAGGCGCTGCACAACATCAGACGCCCTGCGTTGCTCCAGCACCTCGCGCATGGGAGAGCCGGTTACAAAGGTATACTCGCGCTTAAGCCCTTCGGCCAGCAAATTGCGCCGCGCCTGCTCGCTGTAGGGCAGATTTACGTCGCTGATATGGTCCACCATGCGGCGGTTGAGCTCCTCGGGCAAATTCTCGTCGAAGCAGCGATTGCCCGCTTCCATGTGAAATACGGGTATCTTCAGGCGCTTGGCGGAAATCGCTGAGAGCGCGGAGTTCGTGTCACCAAGGATCAGCACCGCGTCAGGCCGCGTTTCGGCCAAAAGCTTATAACTCTTGGCAATGATGTTGCCAATGGTTTCGCCCAGGTCGCCGCCCACTGCATCCAAATAATGGTCAGGCGCCTTGAGCTGCAGATCCTCAAAAAAAATCTGATTCAGCGTATAAGCGTAGTTCTGCCCTGTATGGACCAGCGTATGGTCGAATACCTGATCGGCAAGCTTGATTACGGCCGAGAGGCGAATAATTTCCGGACGGGTACCCAAAATCGTCATCAGTTTGAGCTTGCTCAATGCTATACCTCCTGAAATATCGTATCGGGTTTTTCCGGATCAAACTGCTCGTTGCACCACATGAACGTGATTAAATTCGTGTCGCCGGTGTTCTCAATGTTGTGGGTGTAGCCTGGCGGGATGTCCAAAACCTCCATCTTATCGCCGCTCACGCGGTATTCGATGACCTCTTGGCTATCGATGCGCCGGAAGCGTATCACGCCTTCGCCGCCTACAACCAGAAATTTTTCATTTTTGGTGTGATGCCAGTGGTTGCCCTTAACAATGCCCGGCTTCGCGATATTCACGGAAAACTGCCCGTGGCGCTCCGTGCGCAGGATTTCGGTAAAGCTACCGCGGCTGTCCACATTCATCTTGAGCGGATAGGAAAATTCATCCTCCGGCAGATAAGACAGATAGGTAGCGTGGAGCTTTTTCACAAACGGGTCGCTCAAGTCCGGAACGGACAACGTATTGCGGCTGTCCCGGAAGCCTTCCAGCAGTTCAACGATACGCCCCAGTGTCGCCTTATGTGCAATAGCCTCGGACGGATTGCCGGTCAAAGCGCGTTTGAGCTCATCCAGCAGATCATCGATATACACCAGCGTCAACTCTACGCTTGGATCATTGACCGTTATGGGCAGCCTCCGCGCGATGTTGTGGCAAAAGGTTGCTATTGCGCTGTTATAGTTTGGGCGGCACCACTTGCCGAACAAATTCGGGAAGCGATAGATGATTACTTTAGCCCCCGTATCCGCACCGTAAGCTATTAATAATTCCTCCCCTGCGCGCTTGGATTGACCGTACGGGTTGTACAGCGCCGCCTGCGTGGAGGACGATAGAACGATAGGGCACGTATTCCCATGTTTTTTTAGGGTATCAAGCAGCACGGAGGTAAAGCCGAAATTACCTTCCATGAACTCCTTCGGGTCCTTCGGGCGGTTAACGCCTGCCAGATGAAACACAAAATCGGCGTCTTGGCAATAGCTGTCCAGCAAGGCCGGATCGGTATCCACATCATACCGGTATAACTCATGATCCGGCAGCGATGCGCACAGATTTTTCCCAACAAAGCCGTTCGCGCCCGTAACAAGTATCCTCATCAATATGCCTCCGCGTTCTGCCCGGCAAGAGATTTTTGAACGTAATCTAGCTTTAGGAGCATCACTTTGAGCTCATCCTTATTCAGCCTGTATGTATTATGCGAAGTATAGTCCTCCGCTTCCGTAACCGCGCCTTGGCCACTACTCGTATATTTCCCATAATTCAAATCGCGGCTGTCCAGCGGTACACGGTAGTAGCTGCCCATGTCCTCTGCGCGAGCCAGCTCCTCGCGCATCAACAGTGACTCATACAGCTTTTCGCCGTGGCGCGTGCCTATTTCGCGGATGTTCGTTGGGTAGTTGAATAGTTCGCACATCGTTTCTGCCAGCATCTGCACAGTTGCCGCTGGGGCCTTCTGAATGAAGGTATCCCCCGGATTGCCATGAGTGAATGCGAACAAAACCAACTCCACCGCATCCTCCAGGCTCATCATGAAGCGAGTCATATTGGGATCGGTGACAGTCAAGGGCTTGTTCTCTCGCATCTGCTTGATAAACAGCGGTATAACCGAGCCGCGCGAACACATCACGTTGCCATACCGCGTAACGCAAATCGTCGTCCCGTTTGCGCTTCTCGTCTTTGCCAGCGCGGTCTTTTCCATGAGCGCCTTTGACATTCCCATGGCATTTATCGGGTAAACCGCTTTGTCTGTCGAAAGACATATCACATTTTTAACGCCTGCATCTACAGCTGCATTTACAACATTTTCGGTGCCTAGCACATTCGTGCGCACAGCCTCGCCCGGGAAAAACTCGCAAGACGGCACCTGCTTGAGCGCTGCCGCCTGAAACACATAGTCTACTCCTGCCATCGCAGCGCGGACACTGTCGTAATTACGCACATCGCCAATATAGAATTTGAGTTTGGGGTTTTGGTAAACGTTTCGCATATCATCTTGCTTCTTTTCATCGCGACTGAATATGCGTATCTCCCCAATATCCGTATTCACAAAACGTTTCAAAACCGCATTGCCGAACGACCCGGTTCCTCCAGTGATCAGCAGCGTTTTCGCTTGAAAAATTGATGACACAATACTCATCCTCCATATCAATTAGCCATTATTATACCACAACACACATTTATATAAAAACCATCTGTCTCCATGTTAATAACTTTTTTACATGAAGTTGATCGTATTAACTAATTTTACCAATTCTGCATTGTACCTTAAAAACCGAAATTTGCGATATACAGCCCGGCAAAGGCGAGGGATAGGGATGGAATAACGTCTGGGCGCAGGATCTACGCCGCAGGAACCTTGATGTGGGGACGCTTCAAAAGGGAAGGACGGATCCCAGCGCAGGCATTGTTGATAAGCATATTGAACAGCCTTGCCATAGCTTGTATAGGCCTGAAAAAAGCGGAACACCTCTTCATAGAATTTGCGCGAACTCCCAGCCATTCGCGCCTTTTCCTGATCCGACAACTGATCCATGAGACGTATCCACATTTCATTGCATTCGTCATTGTGCTTATCACCCAGAGTCAGGCTGTCCTGGTTTTTATGCACACGCGAATGCACATGAATCCCCTTGGAATAGACGATGCAAAGACCACGAGTCATGCGAAACCACATGTCATAATCCTGGGTTGTAATGTATGATGTATCAAAAAGCCCAACTCTTTGAAAATGACTTTTGTGAATTAACAATGTACACCCGTTCAGAGCGCAATGAAACAAAGGAAACAGTGGCGTCCCCAGTTGTTCCCTCCTATATTTTTTAACATAATCGCGAATATCCAGTATCCCATTGCCATCTGAAAAAAGTGAGTATCCACCCGCAATAATGGTGGTCTTATCTTCCAACTTGCCAAGAAGCTTCATTTGTGTTGCTATTTTTTGCTTGCCGTATAAATCGTCATGGCTTAGCCAAGAAAAATACTCGCCTCGCATATGTTCAATACCCATATTCAATGCTGTGGCTACTCCGCCGTTATACTTGCTGTAATAGCGGATTTTGGAACCGTAAGCAAGAGCGATGGCTTCAGTTTTTCCGCCGTCTGTAGAGCCATCATTGATAACAATCACTTCAATGTTGGGGTAATCTTGCCCGAGAGCACTTTTAATAGCCTGTGAAAGATAGTTGCTTCCATTGTACACTGGTATGACGATGGAAACCATCGGCATTCCGGCAATCTTTAAATCTTTCATTTGATCATCCTTTATTATGGTTCCCTTTTCCATGCAAAATGCGCCTGGCAATGAAACTGATGCCCGGCACCTTTTTGATGAACGCTAAAAGAGCATGATTGCTCTCATGCAGTCTTATTGTATCATGCATTCTCTCTATATCAAAAGCCTGCCTTATCATTTTTTCACGCAAGGCTTCCGCATACAGTGGATGATGACTATCAAAAAAATCTTTATGGTTTTCGTAAATTTGCCGATAGGACTCCTGCATCCTCTCCAATGATTTTTGCATGGCCGATGAGCGGGAGACCGGCTTGATACGATAATGAAACAGGACCTCCTGGATTTGATATACTTGGGAGCCGTGTTCCAGCAGAGAAAGCCAGAAATCATAATCCTCCAGTCCATGCTTCATGGCAATGTTATAGCCGCCCACCTTTTCCCAATCCGTTTTTCGGAATATTGCCGAGGCAAAGATTACATTGCCTGCCAACATCTCCTTGAGGGAATAGGGTGGAAGCTCCCACTTTCCGCTCTTATCGCCAAAGAAAGCGGCCTGACAGTAGACGATACCTATCTCCCTGTTTGCATCAAGGATCCGCACAGCCTTCTCAATGTAGGTCGAATCGATCCTGTCATCAGCGTCCAATGGAAGGATATAGGAACCTTGAGCTACGGCAACTCCTTTGTTTCTTGCGATTGCCGGACCCCCATGCTGCATGTGAATTTGTTTAAGGCGGGGAAATGACAGATTATTAAGCGTCTGAATAGTATGCGGGTCATCAGAGCCGTCATCCACAACAATCAGCTCGATTTGGGGATAGGTCTGCGCTCTGAGAGAGGCAACGGCTTGTTCGACATATTTCCCGTCGTTATAACAGGGCATGATTACACTGACCACTTCCATACTACCACTCCAATGCATACCGGGGCAGATAGGATGATTGGCAGATTAGCCTGTTTCGTCATCCAAAATACGTAAAAGAGATCAAGCAACTTCCTTGTGCCATACAATTATAGCACGATACTCCAGCCACTCCAAATTCATTGGTATCCTTATGACATAGCAACGTGATATGCATCGCAAACCTCATCTGGGCTGCCAATCATTTTTACTTTACCATGATCAAGCCAAACAACGCGGCTACACATGGTTCTAATCTGGTCCAGGCCATGCGAAACGAATAATACCGTTGTGCCCCCGCCCATCAGTTCCATCATACGGGCGCGGCTTTTGCGCTGAAACGATTCATCCCCCACCGACAAAATCTCATCAACAATCAGAATTTCCGGCTCCACCAAAGTAGCTATCGAAAAAGCCAGGCGCATCAGCATACCGGAGGAGTATGTCTTCAGCGGCATATCAATAAACGATTCCAGTTCGCTGAAATCCAGGATAGATTGATATCTCTCCTTTAAAAAGTCCTTGCTGTAGCCCAGAATCGCACCATTTAAGTAAATATTCTCCCTGCCCGACAACTCCATATCAAAGCCACTGCCCAACTCCAGCATGGGGACAATACGGGCGGCAACGGAGGCGGAACCGGAGGTCGGCTTGTAGATACCGGAGATCACCTTCAGCAGCGTGCTCTTCCCAGAACCATTGTGGCCGATGATCCCGATGACCTCTTTGGGAAACACTTGAAAGCTGATATCGGTCAGCGCGTAAAAATTCTGACGGACCCGCTTTCCACTCAACACGGAAACAAACCATTCCTTCAGGCTGTTTGTGCGGTTGGGATCCATTTGAAAACACATCGTAATGTTAGAAACATCAATAATCGGCTGCATGCTGCAATCCTTCCTTATCTGCTTATAGATGCAAAAGGAATCTATTCTGCGACTTTTTGAATATGAACAAACCGATGAGGAACATACCTGCTGAAGCAAGCAGGCAGTAAGCATAATTCATAGGCGCCGGCGAAACCCCGTCGAGTATGATGGTACGCATGAAGTGGATGTACTGGTACATTGGGTTCATATGGTACAACGAACGGTAGGCAATGGGAATAATCGATTCTGGATAAAAAATCGGAGTAAGGAAGCTCCACAGCATCACAAGCACTGACCATAAAAACTGCGTATCGCGAAAGAAGACCATCGAAGCGCTCAACAGCATACTCATGCCCATATTGAACACCATTACAAAGAGAAGCACCAGCGGCATAAGTAGGATCGCTTTTGTAAAATGTACGCCGGTGACGAGCATCATGAGAAAAAGCGGCAGCAAAGAAATCAAAACATTCACCATGGACGACAGAACTTTATATATCGGGAAGATGTATTTGGGAATGTACACTTTTGTCAGCAGGCTCGCGTTACCAACAATACTCGATATACCCTGCCCGACTGATTCACCAAAAAAACTGAATATGATGTTGCCGGATAATAAGTAGACAAGAAAATTTTCGATATTGTTCTTGAACAGGGTACTGAAGATCACATATTGAACCACCATGGTCAGCATGGGGTTGAGAAAGCTCCATAAAACGCCCAGCATCGAACGCTTGTACTTTGTTTTGAAGTCTCTGGAAATCAGCTGTGACAATAAGAAGGCATAATGCCTCCACATGTCAATGATTACTATCGCAATAGACTGTTTCCCTTCCTTTTCCCGTTTGCACGCATACAGGCAATAGAAGGCAAGCGCAGCGCCAAAGACAATGCAAACCGGCCAATACAGCCTGGCAGCTTGCAGGTCCATGCGCGTGGTCAATACATAGCTCAAGAGCCCATATACAGGCGCTTGACGGACAGTAAGGTTATTGAGCCCCGAGGTCTTTTCCAGTTCAAACTTGCCGATTTCAACCGACGTGCCATAGCCTATTACCGTTAGCTGGCCATCCGCTTCACCAGGCAGCATAGTAAGGCGGAGCCTGTCCGCTATTGAAGCGTCCGCAGGCTTGTCCATTTTCCCTGTAACGCTGTGCATATCCTGCTTGCCATCGTTGATCATTTCCACACTTGCCAGTATCTGGCTATCATCGAGCAGCTCCGCCCGGATGTTGCCGGAACCATTTTGAAAACCAAGGAAAAGGCTGATACTTTCAATTGAGCCCGACCCAGGCGGCAGAAACTGCTCTACCTGCTCACCAGGCTTTAGATCAATAATACCATATTGAGCGGGCATGGCGTCCGTGCTAATGTAGACGTGCGAAAAGCTTTCATGAACTAGCCAGTACAAAAAACCTGCAGTGATGAAATAGGTAATTAAGAAAATTGTACAGCTCTGCTTTAACGAGAACCGCTTTTTTTTTGTGTTCAAAAAACTATCCCCCTTGCACACATCTTGTGCAGATGTTATTCTACATAACCAACAGACTACTGTCAACTCTTCCACCCATTCTATTGTTATGACAATAGGCTGCCCACGGCATATTCATTGGATAGATATTGTGATCCGTGTCAATGTCCTTGCCATACAACGCAGTTATCATGAACCAGCTTGCAAGATGAGGACAACTTAGTAAAATGCTGGCGCCGATGGAAACAGCGTCAGCATCAAAATTTGTGTCGTTATAAGACGATTTAAAATAGCGATTGGTAATTTCTCTAGGTCTCTCATCCAAAAATGAATAATCAAATCACCCGCAGCACCGTCATATACGTGCTTGCGCCACCGAGAAGGGTTGCTGCACCGAGCAGACCATATAGCTGCAGGGTCAGCGTATCGCCCGCGGTCAGGGGAACGATAAAGGCAGAGGACAAATTGTCTGCCGCAACAGTGGGGGTCACGATTGATGCCGCTATAGGCGTGCCGTTTTGCAGTATCTGAGAAGAAACCAGCAGCGCTGCTGTAGTGGCTACCGCATAGTTGATCAAATATTCCCCTGTGGCTGGTACTGTGAACTCAGTATCCGTACCGTCCACCGTGAACGTGTTTAGATTCTGGTTATCCGGCAGGGGCACATCTGTACCGCCTAGAACAACGGCGATAACAGCCGAGGTTGTATTGGCAGTGGACATACTGTCGCTAGTGACCGCAGCGGCAGCGGGGCCGGTGTCGCCCGTGGGGCCAGTGTCACCTGTAGGACCGGTGCCACCCGTGGGGCCTGCATCACCCGTGGGACCGGTATCGCCGGTAGGTCCGGTGTCACCCGTGGGACCGGTATCGCCGGTAGGTCCAGTGTCACCCGTGGGACCGGTGCCGCCGGTAGGTCCGGTGTCACCCGTGGGACCGGTGTCGCCGGTAGGTCCGGTGTCGCCGGTAGGCCCGGTATCGCCAGTGGGGCCGGTAATTGAGGGGTTCTCAATTGTTACTAGCGCCGATCCAGGTGTAACAGTAATATCGAGAGTCTCGCTTTGGAAAGATAGAGTCTCTCCAAAACCTACATCAGCTGATCCAGTTTCACCAACCACAGTAAAGAGCGCTGCACCCGCATCAAATGTGC
Source organism: Bacillota bacterium (assembly GCA_023436585.1). Lineage (GTDB taxonomy): Bacteria > Bacillota > Clostridia > Christensenellales > Aristaeellaceae > JAEWAH01. Next base: position 58,965 of record JAEZIN010000008.1, read on the forward strand.
CCGTGGGGCCAGTGTCTCCGGTGGGACCGGTGTCGCCAGTGGGACCGTTGTCCCCCGTGGGACCGGTGTCTCCCGTGGGGCCGGTGTCTCCCGTGGGGCCGGTGTCCCCCGTGGGGCCAGTGTCTCCGGTGGGACCGGTGTCTCCGGTGGGACCGGTGTCTCCCGTGGGGCCGGTGTCCCCCGTGGGGCCAGTGTCCCCGGTGGGGCCAGTGTCTCCGGTGGGGCCAGTGTCGCCAGTGGGACCGGTGTCTCCCGTGGGGCCGGTGTCTCCCGTGGGGCCGGTGTCTCCCGTGGGGCCGGTGTCTCCCGTGGGGCCGGTGTCTCCCGTGGGGCCGGTGTCACCCGTGGGGCCAGTGTCGCCGGTGTCGCCAGTGGGGCCAGTAGGACCTGTGGGACCGGTGGGGCCAGTAGGGCCTATCGGTCCGGTGGGGCCAGTGTCGCCAGTGGGACCTGTCGGTCCGGTATCACCCGTAGGACCTGTGGGACCTATGGGACCGGTGGGACCAGTCGGTCCTGTCGGGCCGATGGGACCCGTCGGACCGGTGAGGCCTGTGGGACCAATGAGACCTGCTGGGCCTGTTGGGCCTGTATCGCCTGTCGGTCCTGTGTCACCGGTGGGGCCAACAAGATCATCCTCCACCACTACCAATGTGGCAGTTATCGGTACGGTTGTGGAATAATAAACGGTAGCGCCGCTGGCATTCACCAAAGAAACGGTAACCGGTGCAGCCACCACATCCACAATGCCAATGCCCACTACTTCACCCATTTTGATGGGTGAAGCACCTTCCAGGAAATCTCCCTGGGAGGAGGAGAGGGCAAAAACAACGCCTGAGGTAGTTGGTGCAGTCTGGGCCGCTACCCACCAATCCAGCACATAGCGGCCAGGTTCGTTAAAGGTGATTACGCCCGTAACACTGTTATAGGTGATGTTACCGGCCGTGTATACAATTGAGTTAAATACTACATTACTCCCGGCAGCTACGGAGCCGGCAGTTGTACGTTCTATCTGCAAAGCAATATTGCTCATTCTGATCCCCCTGATTCTTTATCCTTGATTGCTGCTTGGGGATGTTTCATCTGTTCCTTTCATCCCATGAAGAATTGAAACATAAAGCAGGCGGTTTGCGTATTATGGCTTTTCGTACAATCTGCAAAATGTACAATTTATGCCAATGAGATTCAAAACGTGGTACGGCGCATATGCCCATAAATCTTGTACGGAAGATAGCCGTACCCTCGCCCAAGTAAAACTTGTAACCCCACTTTTATACTATGATTTTGCTCATTTCTTGGTACCTGCACCTTTACTGAACCGGATCATGCATCTAGACAATACTTCCAAAATGGGAACGCCCCTGGCAGGAGCGTTCCCATAAGGCTATACCGTCCGTTTCCATAAACTGTTACGACAGAAGAAGTATTACATTCATCCGGGAGATTACCGAGTGAAAACAAGGGACTCGGAAAATTCCGAGTCCCTTGGAAATGAAATGCTTGTTATACAATCGTAAGTCCGGCGCTGGCAAAGCCGGTGAGCGTTGTAGCGATATCAATGCCAGCTGTTACTGTAGCCAGGAAGACCAACAAGAGGCGTGTACCTGCTGTAACAGGTATCGAGAGGCCAGTCGTTAAACCGGCGCTGTTGGTGCCAATGGCAACAATTCCGGTAAACGGAGGTGCAAGTGTTACGAGCGCACCCGCTACAGGCGTGAAGGTATTGCTCAATGCGGGTGCCGAATACAACTGCGCCGTGACCGTTACGGTAGAGCCTACCAAAGCTGCCGCTACGGCAATGCTAAACTCTGCTGCAAGATCCGTTATCGTGCCATCACGCGAGGCAGAGAAGGCCATGTTGGTGGTGCCGGTGGTATCGATCGTACCGCCCACAATACTAAGACCTGCCACGGAGTTGCCAAACCCGACCGCAGTGGTTGTGCCAGCCAGCCCCCCCAGAACTGTTGTCACGACCGCAGCGGGACCTGATGCAAACGGAATGATGGCGCCATCACCCGCTGGGCCGGTGTCACCCGTAGGACCAGTATCGCCTGTTGGGCCTGTCGGACCAGTGTCACCCGTGGGGCCAGTGTCCCCGGTGGGGCCGGTGTCACCCGTGGGGCCAGTGTCGCCCGTAGGTCCAGTAGGACCGGTTGGACCGGTGGGGCCAGTATCGCCTGTCGGGCCTGTCGGACCGGTGTCACCCGTGGGGCCAGTGTCACCCGTGGGGCCAGTGTCACCTATCGGACCTGTCGGGCCGGTGGGACCAGTGTCTCCTGTCGGGCCGGTGGGACCAGTGGGACCAATGAGACCAATTGGACCTGTCGGGCCGGTGGGGCCAGTGTCTCCTGTCGGTCCTGTGCCGCCAGTGGGGCCAACGATATCATCCTCCACCACCACCAATGTCGCAGTTACAGGCACGGTTGTGGAATAATAGACGGTGGCGCCGCTGGCGTTCACCAAGGAAACGGTTACCGGTGCAGCTTCCACACCTACATCCACAATTCCAATCCCTACCACCTCATTAAACTTGATGGGGGAACTGCCTTCCAGGAAGTCTCCCTGGGATGAAGAAATGGCAAAGACAACGCCGGAATTGGTTGGCGCGCTTTGGGCCGCCACCCACCAATCCAGCACATAACGCCCCGGTTCATTGAAGGTAATCACGCCTGTAAGGCTGTTATACGTGATATTCCCGGCAGTGTATACGGTTGAATTGAATATCACATTACTCCCGGCCGCTACAGAACCGGCAAGAGTACGTTCTATCTGCAAAGCAATGTTGCTCATGAATATCCCCCTAGTGCTTTTTCTGTTGTTTACTGTGATGTTTTAACGTATCTTCGAAATGCACGCTTTGGTGAATGAACTACAGGCGTCTTGCGTGTCCATCCATGAGATGAATGGATTCCGTCCATTAGTTTACAACGCCACTATATCATATGAATCTGCACTGTTTTGGTACCTGCATCTCATGTCAGATCATAGCACCTCGAGTAGCCGCACACCAATTCAGCACACAACTCCCTGACGTTACTCAAATGGTAGCTAACCTAATAATAACACTAGGGACGCACAATTGATGCGTCCCTAGCAGTATTACCATTGATTGTGTCCTTTGATATTCCGAATGCCATGTCTGCCGAAGGGCTTAGAAGACGATCAGGTTCAAATCCGGATTATTGGCTGTCGCGCTCGTGATATTGGTTGCCGCCGTTACGATGACCCTGATTTCATATAGGCTGGTCGTATTGGCTACAGCAGTATCAACATGGGTATCACAGAATGGAATCCTGTTGGTTCCGGCTGCTGCACCAACCCGGTCCAGAGTCCTGGTGTGAATGAGAGTGGCATCCCTGTAGATGCGGAACTCTGCTGTGATCGAGTAGTTTGCCGTGCTCACAAATTCAAAGCCCTGAGCGTGATCGATCTTCACATCATCGCCGATGGTAACAGGAACATTTTGTGTTATTACCGTTACTTCTGCCGATGGCGGGAACACCGCTATTGCTCCGGTTGCAGCGTTGAAAAACAAAGCTGGTGTTCCGGCAGGTCCAGTGTCACCTATCGGACCTGTGTCACCTGTGGGGCCAGTCGGGCCGGTATCGCCTGTGGGGCCAGTGTCGCCTGTGGGGCCAGTGTCACCTGTGGGACCTGTATCGCCGGTGGGACCAGTGTCGCCGGTGGGACCTGTGTCGCCCGTGGGACCGGTGTCACCCGTGGGACCAGTGTCACCCGTGGGACCAGTGTCACCCGTGGGACCGGTATCACCCGTGGGACCAGTGTCGCCGGTGGGGCCGGTATCGCCGGTGGGACCGGTGTCGCCGGTGGGGCCTGTGTCGCCAGTGGGGCCAGTGTCGCCGGTGGGACCGGTGGGGCCAGTGGGACCTGTGTCGCCGGTGGGTCCGGTGTCGCCTGTGGGACCGGTGTCGCCGGTAGGCCCAGTGTCGCCAGTGGGACCGGTGTCTCCGGTGGGGCCTGTGTCGCCAGTGGGGCCAGTGGGGCCGGTTGGACCTGTGTCGCCGGTGGGGCCGGTGTCACCCGTGGGACCTGTGTCGCCCGTGGGGCCAGTGTCGCCGGTGGGACCAGTGTCACCCGTGGGACCTGTGTCGCCGGTAGGCCCAGTGTCGCCGGTGGGGCCGGTATCGCCTGTGGGGCCAGTGTCACCGATGGGGCCGGTATCGCCGGTAGGACCGGTGTCGCCCGTGGGGCCGGTGTCGCCCGTGGGACCCGTGTCACCCGTGGGACCAGTGTCACCCGTGGGACCCGTGTCACCGGTGGGGCCGGTGTCACCTGTGGGACCAGTGTCACCTGTGGGGCCAGTGTCGCCGGTAGGACCAGTATCGCCGGTAGACCCAGTGTCGCCGGTGGGGCCGGTATCACCCGTGGGGCCGGTGTCGCCGGTAGGACCGGTGTCGCCCGTGGGGCCGGTATCGCCGGTAGGACCGGTGTCGCCCGTGGGGCCGGTGTCGCCCGTGGGACCAGTGTCACCCGTGGGACCAGTGTCACCCGTGGGGCCAGTGTCACCTGTGGGGCCGGCGTCACCTGTGGGGCCGGTGTCACCTGTGGGACCAGTGTCACCTGTGGGGCCAGTGTCGCCCGTGGGACCAGTGTCGCCGGTGGGGCCGGTGTCGCCTGTGGGGCCAGTATCGCCGGTGGGACCTGTGTCGCCGGTGGGTCCGGTGTCGCCAGTGGGACCAGTGTCACCCGTAGGACCAGTGTCACCTGTCGGGCCGGTAATCGAGGGATTTTCTATTGTTACCGTAGCCGAACCTGGTGTAACGGTTATATCAAGTGTTGTGCTCTGGAATTCCAAATTCTCTCCGAACCCAACTACGGCTGTCCCCGTTGTGCCTAACACTTCAAAAAGAGGTGTACCTGCCGCTACGCCTGCAGGTCCAGTATCGCCTGTCGGACCTGTAGGACCGGTGTCGCCGGTGGGGCCAGTGTCGCCAGTGGGACCAGTGTCACCTGTCGGACCAGTGTCGCCAGTGGGACCAGTGTCACCCGTGGGACCAGTGTCACCTGTCGGGCCGGTGTCGCCAGTGGGACCAGTGTCACCGGTGGGGCCGGTGTCGCCAGTGGGACCAGTGTCACCCGTAGGACCAGTGTCACCTGTCGGGCCGGTGTCACCTGTCGGGCCAGTGTCGCCAGTGGGGCCTGTGTCACCCGTGGGACCAGTGTCGCCAGTGGGACCGGTGTCACCAGTAGGACCAGTGTCACCGGTGGGGCCGGTGTCGCCGGTGGGGCCGGTGTCGCCGGTGGGGCCAGTGTCACCGGTGGGGCCAGTGTCACCGGTGGGGCCTGTCGGGCCGGTCGGACCTGTGGGGCCAGTATCACCCGTGGGACCAGTGTCGCCTGTGGGGCCGGTGTCGCCAGTGGGGCCAGTGTCACCCGTGGGACCAGTATCACCCGTAGGACCAGTGTCGCCGGTGGGGCCAGTGTCACCGGTGGGACCTGTTGGACCTGTTGGGCCGGTGTCACCAGTAGGTCCAGTGGGGCCTGTGGGACCTGTGGGACCTGTGGGACCTGTGGGACCTGTGGGGCCTGTGGGACCTGTGGGGCCTGTGGGGCCTGTGGGACCTGTGGGGCCTGTGGGGCCGGTGTCACCCGTAGCTCCAGTGGGGCCTGTCGGGCCGGTGTCACCCGTAGCACCTGTCGGGCCCGTCGGACCTGTAGGACCTGTTGGGCCAGTATCTCCGGTGGGGCCTGTCGGGCCGATGTCGCCCGTAGGACCAGTGTCGCCGGTAGGGCCGGTGTCACCAGTAGCTCCGGTAGGGCCGGTCGGGCCAGTAGGACCAGTTGGGCCAGTGGGGCCTGTCGGACCTGTCGGGCCGGTGTCACCAGTAGGACCTGTCGGCCCTGTGGAACCTATCGGGCCGGTTGGGCCGGTATCGCCGGTGGCGCCGACAATATCATCTTCCATGACAACAAGCGTAGCTGTCAGCGGAACAACCGTCGAATAATAAACGGTACTGGTGGATGCGTTTACAAGTGAAACGGTAACAGGCGCCGCAGCCACATCAATGATGGCGATGCCCACAACCTCTCCGGTTTTGGCTGGCGAATTCCCTTCCAGGAAATCCCCCTGGGAGGATTGCAGCGCGAAGACGATGCCTGTTGCGGACATAGATGTCTGCGTCGCAACCCACCAGTCCAGAACATATCTGCCAGCCTCATTGAAGGTAATCACGCCTGTTGCGTTGTTATAGGTTATATTTCCAGCGGAATAGACCGTTGTTTCAAAAATCACGTTGCTTCCAACGGCCACCGAGCCAGCAGATGATCTTTCTATTTGTAATGCGATGTTGCTCATTGTAATCCCCCTAATACTTTTCAGTAGGTCATCCGTTGCAAATCCAACCCTTGGCGGGTCTTGTATGGTTGGTGAAACAGCAAAGGCAATACTGCTTCCAGCCCATTTGCCGGCCACGGCTGCAGCATTTCGAGAATCTTACCTTTTTTCCCTTACACGGCTTTTGAAATGCGTATTCACACGGTTCACGGGTTTTGCGCCATGGCATCACAAATAACAATGTGATGCCATAATAGAATATGATTCTACCAAAATATTTGTGTGGACAATGTTCAATGCGAAATCATCTTGTTGTACTGCATCTGAAAAAAGCTTTTGTGCCATTCACTTTTATGAAGCATGCTCAAATGCTTCAGCCCCATCAGCCCGTATTGCTTGATCAAGCCATTGAAATTGACCATTACATCGCCGCCCATGTTCATCCTTTGGCCGGCAATCGCGTGATAAACGACTGAGTTGAAGCTTATTTTCGGAAACCAATTCCTTTTCGTCCCATAGTAATAGTAATAACCAAGGAGCATGCTGTCGTCTTCAAAACATTGACCGCCCTTCAAAAAATCGGTATTATATCCGCCCGATGCTTTCAGGGCTTTGGAAACATGGATGCAGGGATTGGTAAACCCATGGAGGACGGTATCCTCCCGCAGGCCCTGAAGGAAGGAGCCGAATTCCTCCTTCGCCTTTGGCAGCACAAAAGTCCTATTCAAAAAAGGCATGCTGCCCTGCTTGTCAACAATTCCGCAGCTTATCAGGGGTTCGTCGTGGGTGTCCAGGTAATCGGTCAAAGCGTTTTCCCATAAAGGCGGGAAAAGCATATCCAGGTGGAGTTCGCTGATATACAAACTATCGGAAAAGTTTTCCCAAACGTAATCAAAACACCGCTGCCGCCCCAAGGATGTTCCAACATTGGCCCCCTCGCCTATCACATGGCAGTCAAGGCCGAACCCTGACAGAAAATCCTTCAGCCTGTCGTTCGTCCAAAAGCCCTGGTTGTACACCACCACCGTTTTATGGGCGCTGGCTGCCAGCGACTGAAGGCAGGCTTTTGCCATGTCCAGATCCTCAGCAAGCCTGTTTTCCCGAAGAAGAAACAGCAGCGTATGAATCAGCTTCATTTTTCGTTCCACATCCTTAACTCGTCCGCCACATACTCACAGCGGAGCAGTTTCTCCTTCAGCTCCTCGTCGTTCAATTGATGGGTATTGTTGGAGGTATACTCCTGCATGGAGACAATGGCCTGGTTTCCATCGCTGATATATTTGGCGTAATTAAGGCCACCCACATCCGCCGGTATCTTGAAGAAGTCTCCCATGTCCACCGCGGTTGCGCTTTCCTCCCTGGTCAAAAGCGTCTCATGCATTTTTTCCCCCAGCCGGACACCAATCACTTGAACGGGATTGTCCGCATGGAAAAGCTCCTTCAGCGCCTTCGCCAGGTCACCTATATTGCAGGCCGGCGCTTTCTTGACCATCAGGTCGCCGGCGTGCGCGTTTTTAAAGGCAAAGACCACCAGGTCAATCGCCTCTGTCAGATCCATTAAAAAGCGGGTCATATTGGGATCGGTAATGGTGAGGGGGTTCCCGCTCTTGATCTGCTGGATAAAAAGCGGGATCACCGAGCCCCTGGATGCCATGACATTGCCGTAGCGCGTCCCGCAGATAAGCGTTTTGCCTTCGTCGACGGTTCTGGATTTGGCGATGAAAATTTTCTCCATCAAGGCTTTCGATATGCCCATGGCATTCACGGGGTAGACTGCTTTGTCGGTGGAAAGACACACGATTTTTTTAACTCCGGCCGCGATGGCCGCGGTGAGCACGTTCTCCGATCCCAACACGTTTGTCTTCACCGCCTCCAGCGGAAAGAACTCGCAGCTAGGCACCTGCTTGAGCGCCGCCGCGTGAAAAATATAATCGACCCCGTACATGGCATCCCTGAGGCTTTGCATATCGCGGACATCGCCCACGAAGAATTTCAGCTTCTTGCTATTGTAGACTTTGCGCATGTCATCCTGCTTTTTTTCATCCCTCGAAAAAATGCGGATCTCCCGGATGCCAGTTGGGAGAAACCGCTTGAGCACCGCATTGCCAAAAGAACCCGTGCCGCCTGTTATAAGCAGCGTTTTATCTTCAAACATTCCTGTGAACCAACTTTCCTGAGCATGGGCAAAAACGCCGCAGCGCTTCGGCCTTGATACATCATATTCAAAATTTACAAAGACGCCCATTCCCATCGGGGCAAAAGCCGCGCACAACGGGCACGGCATCCGGAACCGGACAAAAAGGAGGATGCATCGTCAGCCGGTGATGCCAGGCTGACGGCATAAAACCTTATTCACTTCGGATTATGGCCAGTATTTCTTCATCAGCTCCAGGATATATTCAGCCCTCTGCTTATAGGTATGCTGCTGCACGCTATTGAGCCCGCTTTCCCGTACCTTCTTCCATTCATCCTGGTTCTCACGGTAATACTTGACCAGTTCCAGCGTCTGCTCCGGCGAGGAGGATACGGCCAGATCACGGCCTGGCACAAACAGCTCGCGCAACGCCGCATTGTCATATGACAGTGCAAACCCGCCGGAACCCAATATCTCAAAGGTGCGCTTTGTAATCGTATGCTCATGGTTTTGCGTCACCAGGTTGATAAAGGAGCTGTTGTAGCAAGCACATGTTTTTTCATATGCCATAAACGGGTGAAAAAAGGTTTCCGGAACATCGATGCCAATCAAGCTTTTGATCAGAAGACGATAGCCCGTATCCCCATAGAAGTGAACCTGATAGCCGTTTTCCAGCAGCGGCTTTACCAGAGCCTTAACGGAAGTATAGCGGTAATGGTTGGGATATTGCTGATAAAACTCCAAATAGCCGTTGCCGATGAGGTTAATAAAGTAGCTGTCGTTTTCGTAGCCCGCAAGCGGCCGGTGGGTCGCGGGGCTGTACGCATAATACATCATTTCGCAGAGGAAGTGCCTGTTCAAAACAAATTCCCGCATTTCCGGGCACATGGTCAGCACCAGATCGGGCTTGGACAGGTAAATCATATCCATCTCGATTCCATCCCCCAATGCGGACTTATAATACGTGCTGGAGATGCCATCCGTATCCCAGTGTATATATTTCATCGCGGAAGGACCGCGTTTGCCCACATACAATAGCGCTCCGCGCCTGAATTCTATGGGGGCACCCATGGTGATCAACAGATCGGGCGCCCCGTCTTCCAATTCTTTTTGAATCTGCTCCACTGTCTCCGCCTGTATGATTCTCACCTGGCAGCCGGCCTGCTGGAACCCCCACATCATGTCTATGGAGAAGATTTTGTTGCCCCAAATAAATACCTTCATACCATCAGCCTTCCGTACCTATCAATTGCTTCATCCGGCTTCATTCTATGAGTAGAATAGCGCCAAGGTACGCGGCGGAAATATCTGCAGTTGGATATCAGGTGCTTGGAGGAAGCAAACCAAAACCGGACACATCAAAAACCGGGAAGGACTTCATCCCCCCGGCTGCATTACAGACCCATGAACTATTTCCCTTTGAATGACGCTGCGATCCTGGCGCGTTTGAGCGCCTTCCCGCCTGACGGCCCATGCCTCTCCCGCTCCCAGAGCACAATGTCCCGCATGGTCTCCTCAATGGACCGCACGGTGTAACCGATCTCCGTCTTTGCCTTTTCGCTGGAGAACAGATCGTTGGCTCTTAAGGTATACAAGGAATAGCGCGTAAACAGCGGACGGCGGCTGCGGCACTTATCCAGTGTTTCCGCAAGGGGAGCAAATGCGGATACAAGCCAAAGCGGCAGTGCCAGCGGACGCCTTTTGATGCCGGCATACTTTTGGATAAGATCCGTAAGCTGACTGATCTCATAATGCCTGTTGGCCAGGATATAGCAATGGCCCGGCTTTCCGTTTTCCATTGCCAATAAACATCCTCGGGCCACGTCCCGCACATCCACAAAATCATACCCGCCCTTTACAATGGCCGGCAGTCGCCCATACAGATAATCCCTGAAGATCTGGTTGGAGTGGTTGCTGCCCTGGTCCCCCGGGCCTATGATGCCGCTGGGATGAACCACCACCGCATCAAGACCGCTTTTGGCGACGTTCAATACGATTTGCGTAGCCTCCGCCTTCGTTTTGGCATACGCTCCTGTAACCGCGCGACTATCAAAAACATCCGCTTCCCGTATGGTTTCGCCTCTTGGCTTTTCCGGCAGCGCATGCACGGAGCTGACGTACAGCATGCGCTTTACCTTGCTTTCCAGGCAAAGCTCCGCCATGTTCCTGGTACCCTCCACATTCACCCTGCGCAGGTTTTCATCCGCCTTTGCGGCGATTGTCACGATTCCCGCCGCGTGGATAACATACAACTCCTCCCCCGGCTGATGCGCAAAAAAGGGGCGAAGGGAATCCTTATCCCGCACATCCCCCAAAACACACTCCACCAAAAGCCCCTTGAGCAGGGAATCGTTTTCCCCCGCCAGCTTCAAGACGCGGACCCTATCCCCCCTAGACACAAGCATTTGTACGATCTGGCTGCCCAGATGGCCGCACGCCCCTGTCACAAGATAGATTTTGTTCACCAATGCCATGCTCCTTCCGAACATAAACAACAAGTTGTTGATTATCTCCCTGCTATCAGTATAATAAAGGCAGATGGGAGATACAACAAACAGCCTGATCGATTCTGTCCGAAAGGCGACATATGAGGAAAGAGTTGTACGACACGTATGTAAAAAGGAGGTGCCGGCATGGAAAAGGAAATGGACCAGCGCGTGAGAATGACAAAGCTGATGCTGCGGCGGGGCCTGATCGGCCTGCTGGAGAAAAAGCAGCTCAAGGACGTCAGCGTGACGGAGCTTTGCAGGCAGTCGGGCATCAACAGGGGCACATTCTATGCCCACTACAAGGATATTGACGACCTGCACCGCAGCATTGAGGAGGAGGTTTTCGCGGAAATACAAAAAACGATGGAGGCCCACCCCATCCACCCGGCCGGATACCGGGCGCTGAAGGAGCAGTCCATCTATTACGCCGTTTATGATTTTCTGGATCACAGCGGCGACCTTCGCAGCCTTTTAATGAACAGCCAGGCCTACAATCCCCTGCTGCAAAAGCTGCTGGCCCTGGGCTATGACAAGTTCGTTTCTGAATACCGCAGGCTTCATCCCGGCCCCGATGAGGATCAAATCCGCTTCACCTTCCATTTTGTGGCCGCAGGGTTTTTGAGCCTGCTGAAGGAATGGATCGGCAGCGGCCGCAGGGAACCGGTGGAGCTGATGGCCAAAAGAACAGAGCAGCTGGCGCTGGCCTGCATCAAGGCATAGCCTGTCCGCCATAAAAGTACCCTTGCCGTATGAAGGATAACCCCATCGTGGGGTACCCTTCCCCGTTGACTCGACGCGCTTTTTGCTTTACAATATATAGAATCCCTGTTGTAAAAACCCGTATGGCGCGGCCTGAAAAGGAGCTGTCCCATGGTTCATTATCCCCTGGTCCGCAAGCCCACAACGGCTCTTATCTGGCTTGCAGCCTATGCGCTGCTGCTTTGGGCCGCCGCCAATATACCCCTGTTTTTTATCCTTCTTTGCTTTATTTCCCCCGCGCTGCTTTCGCTGTGCGGTATCCGGTGCGGCCTTCTCCCCATGGCCGCCTGCGCGCTTATGGCACCTGCCGCAGCCTTTTTGACATTCGGCGGCACGCTGGCTCCCCTCCTTTGCGCGCTGTACCTGTGGCCTTTCGCCGTGATACACGCGGTCTGCTTTGCCCGCAAAATCCCCTTTTTGCAATCCGTGGCGGCGCATGTGGCAGTACTGGCGGTCAGCCAAACGGCAATCCTGCTGATTCTGCGCCCTTACCTTGGCGGAAACCTGTTTTCAGGCGGAGCGGATTTTTTGGTGCAGCAGATTTCGGCGTCGCCTTACGGGGATCAGATCCTGCTGCAATTGTATCAGTCCCGGCTGCTTGATGTTCCGGAGGAAATGCTCAAAGGCGTTCGCGCGCTGATGGAGGCTTTCATCGCTTCTCTGGCCCCGGGTTCGCTGATGCCCAGCGTCCGCACAGAGCTTTTGAATGGTCTTCGCACACTTCTGGAAAATTCCCTGTACTCCTTCCTGCCCGCCACGGTTATCAACAACGCCATACTGGCCGGTGTTTTCGGCGTGGCCTTCCCCATTGTCGCAGCCCGTTCCAGACAAATACCCGTCATGGAGATGGCCCCTTTTGCCACATGGCACCTAAGCCGCAGCAATGGGCTGAAGGTATTTATACTGGGGCTTGGCAATTTTTTGCCGACACTGTTTCCCAATCCGGGCATGCTGCTGGCCGGAAACATGATGTGGGCGGCATTCTCCACCATTTTTGTGATCCAGGGTGCGGCGCTGATGGATTTTTTCCAGACGCGCGGGGGCAACCGTCCCTTCACCCGCAGGCTGTGGCCATGCGTTATTTATCTTTTCATTCCCACGCTGCTGATGATCATGGGCGTCGCAGACCAATTTTTGAATATCAGAGGCATCAGAAAGCCAAAAGACAGGGAGGACGGCTGAAATGAAAGTCATTTTACTCCAGGATGTGAAGGGTTCCGGCGAAAAGGATGAAATCATTAACGTTTCCGATGGTTTTGCCCGCAATTATCTGTTCCCCCGCAAGTGGGCCGTGGAGGCCACGCCGGGAGCCCTGAAGGAGATCGAGCGCAAGCGCGAGGCCGAAGCAAAGAAGGAAGCGGAGCGCAAGGCGGAAGCCCAGGCCAAAGCCCATCTTTTGCACGGCAAGGTCATACAGCTCACCGCCAGGTGCGGTGAAAAGGGCCGGCTCTACGGCAGCATCACATCCCAGGAAATCGCGGAAGCGCTCATGAAGCAGCACGGCGTGTCTGTGGACAAGCGCAAGATCGAGCTTCCCGAGCCCATCCGCCAGGTAGGGGATGTGGATGTGACCGTCTGGATTTATCCCGGCATTACCACCACCATGAAGGTGCACGTGGCCGCCGCCGAAAAATAAACGCACGGGGAGGTCGCGACCATGGAACAAGGTTTGGGCCGGGCCGTGCCGCCCCACAGTCTGGAAGCGGAGCGCTCGGTGCTGGGCGCCATGATGCAGGACCCCGCCGCGGTTGTGCTGGCGGTGGAGCTGCTGACGGCAGAAGATTTTTACGCCCCCGCGCACCGGGAGCTTTTTTCCGCCATGCGCACGCTGCATTTGAATGCCAGCCCGGTGGACCTAGTCACCGCCGACAGTGAGTTAAGCCGCCGGGGCACGCTGGAAGGCATCGGCGGCACCGCTTATTTGATTGAGGTTTCCCAGTACGTGCCCACCACCGCCAATGTCAAAGCATATATCGCCATCGTATCGGAAAAATCCACGCTGCGCCGGCTGATCTCCGCATCCCAGCAGATCAGCGCTGAATCGTATTCCCAGCAGGACCCCGTGCCGGACATACTCAACCATGCCGAGAAAGCCATCTTCGACATCGTCATGCGAAGGGCCAGCGGCGACGCACTGGTCCGCGTGGATGAGATACTGACGCTCACCTATGAAAAAATAGAGGAGCTTTCAAGGCTCAAAGGGCAGATCAACGGTGTTCCCACCGGCTTTTACGACCTGGACAACCTGCTTACGGGCATGCATCCCGGCGAACTGGTGCTCATCGGTGCCCGCCCCTCCATGGGTAAGACCAGCCTTGCCATGAACATTGCGCAGCACGCGTGCCTTGCAAAAGGGAAAACCACCGCCGTGTTCAGCCTGGAAATGCCCAGGGAGCAGATTGTCATGCGCATGCTCTGCTCCGAGGCGAAAATTAACCTCCAAAGGGTCCGTTCCGGAACGCTTAAGGATGAGGATTGGCTGAAGCTGGCCAAGGTTCTAGGCCCCGTCTCAGCTTCACCCCTGTACATAGACGATACCGCCGGCCTGACCCCCTCGCAGCTTCGAAGCCGCTGCCGAAGGCTGATGATGGACAAGGGCCTTGATCTGATCGTGGTTGACTATTTGCAGTTGATGGGCAGCGATAAAAAAACGGAAAACAGGCAGCTGGAGGTCAGCGAAATCTCCCGCCAGCTAAAAGGAATCGCCCTGGAGCTGAAGGTCCCCCTTGTCGCCTGCGCCCAATTGTCCCGCGCGCTGGCCAGCCGGCAGGATAAAAGGCCCGTGCTCAGCGACCTGCGCGATTCAGGCTCCATTGAGCAGGATGCCGACGTCGTCATGTTCATACACCGGGAAGGCTACTATAACATGACAGGCGGACAAGAAGATAACATGGGCGAAATCATACTGGCCAAGCAGCGCAATGGCCCCCTGGGCACGGTAAAGGTTGGCTGGTTCAGCGAATACGCTACGTATACCAACCCCGCGGGGTATAACGCACCTTAATGCTGCGCTTAAAGGAGGCTCCGTTTTATGGAGCAGACGACCGTTTCCCAGTTCACAAAGGATATGCGGTTTGAAGGTTTCTTGCTGGTGCGTTCCAGCGAACAGCGCACAGCCGCCAGCGGCAGCCGGTATCTGGATCTGAACCTGGCGGACAAATCGGGAGAAATCAATGCTAAGGTATGGGATGGCGCCGCCACGGCGCCTCAAACAGGGACCGCCATCAAAATACGCGGTGTCGTACTGGAATACAACGGCCGCCTGCAGCTGCGGGTAGATAAAATGCGTCCCGTGGAACCGCAGGACGATATGGACATATCGCTGCTTACGCCCTGTGCCCCGGAGCCGCCGGAAGATATGCACAGGGTGCTTCAAGGCGTCATCGACAGTATGGGAAGGGAGCCCCTGAGGCGGCTTTTGACGGAAGCGCTGAATATGGCCGGCGAGGAGCTTACGTTTTATCCTGCCGCCCAGCGGCTGCATCACGCAGAACGCAGCGGGCTTTTGCACCATACCACCAGCATGCTCAGAACCGCGGACGCGATCCTTGCGTGTTATCCTTTCCTGGACGCGGATCTATTGCGGGCCGGTGTAATCCTGCATGACCTGGCAAAGATAGCGGAAATGGACAGTGACAACTTCGGCATCGTCAGCGATTATACGGCGGACGGGCTGCTGGTCGGCCATCTTGTACGCGGCGTGGCGCAGCTTCGGGAAGCGGCGAACCGCGTGAAAGTGGACGGAGAACTGGTGCTTTTGCTGGAGCATATGATCATCAGCCATCATGGCGAACCCGAATACGGCAGTCCGCGCCGGCCCATGTTCCCGGAGGCGGAAGCCCTGCATTGGATCGATGTGCTGGATGCCAGGATGAACGAGATGCAGGGGATATTGGACAGGACGCCGGAGGGCTCCTTCAGCGAGAAAATTTGGTCCCTGGACAGGCGGCTGTACCATCCAAGGTACGAGAGCCTGGATGCGCAAAAAGCCGGAGATGAGCTTCCAATCTAAGTCGCGGTTGACGTACATCTCCTCTGCTGGTACAATAAGGATGATGTTTTACGAAATCGTCACGAATCATTAAACGGGAATGAATTTGACTCGTCTTTCGTTATCATGTTTGATGTACCAAAACGTATATTCGTCTACGGATGGAGGAAATACAATGTTGCGCAAAATCAGCCTTGCTTTGCTGCTGTGCGTGCTGCTGGCCGCCTTGTCCGGCTGTGCGTCGGAAGAGCTTTTTTTCCCGACGCAGGCACCGCCAAATATGAACCAGCCCACGGCCACCCCATCCCCCACCCCTGAAGCGCAGGGGGAATTTGAGGGCAATCCCTTGGATGAGGAAGATTTCAATGAGGATGCTCTGGAAGAGCCGCAGGATTTTGCCTCCGCAGAGGCCTATGCCTTTGCAGGTTCCACTCCCCTGCCACTGGATCCTATCGACGTCCCCACGCCTACGCCCCGGCCTGCGCTGACGTTCAATTATCAAACCTATGAAGCCACAAAGCTGGGCTTGAAATTTGACGGGCCCGCCAATTGGGATGTGGACGATTCGGCCGAAGATACCTTCACCATCACCGAGCCGGTATCGCAAAGGAACGATAACTACTCCGCCTTTATAACGATTCGCAAGTCTCAGGTCACCAAGCAGTACAATGCCAGCGATATGGAGAATGAAGTAGAAGACATACTGGACACCATCAAGTCCACCAATTATACGGAGTTCCGGCCTTCCTACACCGCCCCCCGGACGCTTTTGGATGAGGATGGCGTCTACGCGGATTACCAGGGCACTATGGTGGATGGAACCCGTGTCCGGGGCCGCGTACACGTAACATGCATCGACAAGGTGCTATACACCGTTCATATGTCCCACCCCGGCGGCTACAACACCGATTATCTAAAGAACCACGGAAAGCTCAGGGATACGATCACCTTGACCAAATAAACCGTATCCGGCATCAAAGGCCGCCTCACCTGGCGGCCTTTTTTCGTTGCCACCGGCATAAACATATACGAGTTTTGCAAGCGGATGCGAAGCCTCTATGGTGATATGAAGGAAGATGCCCCGAAGGTCCAGGGCGACCGGAAAGCCCTGGTCGCTCCCGCAGGGGCGAAACCCCTATCCTGCGCAATGGTCCCGGAGTTATTGCGCCTGTGTCAGCCCTATGTTACAATAGGAAAAGTATAAATTGTCGAAAAAAGGGAGGCTGCGCGTTTGCTGTCCAAAAAATACGCTGTAATCGCCCGTACGCGCAGTGCCATGATGACATTGATGTCGCTGAGCAATTTGTACGCATTCATGTATTGCATGCTGGTTTCAAAGTCCCTTGTCTCCATGCCCATATTCGGCGGCGCGCTGTTTATGAGCGGCCGGGCCGCCGCCGTGTTCTTCCAAAGGTATACCGGGGAATCCCGCAAATATTTGAGCATCCGCGCCCGCTGGCTGGGTCCGGCCATGCTGACCATATTCCTGCTTTCCAACTTTTTTCTGTTGATGATCTATCCAATCTCGGTGGATAATCCGGCGGTATGGATTCTGTTCGCCATCGTGCTGGGCATGACCATGCGGGGCATTCTCTGCCGCCGCGTCATGCGAAGATATGTGAACGCAAAGCTTTTAAGAAGGCGTTTTTTAATACTGACGAGCCTTTGCCACGCGGCCCCGGCCGCGGTGGTCGCCTTATTGCTCACCTGGAGTGTGGACATGCTGCCGGCCTGGCAAATGTTCGGCGGTTTCCTGATAAGCGCCGTTCTGGAGGCCTATTCCCTCTGGAAGGACAGGGCACAACTGAAGTACCCCGCGGAGGAGCCGCCCAGGGTCGATTCCTTCCGCTCCCTGGCCCAGGGCTTGCGCCGGATGAACGCCTTCAACGCCTATGAGCTGATGCATAACCTGATCCTGGTGGCGCTGCAGGTAACGCTTGTAATGCTGTATACCTTCATCGCCACCTCGGCACAGGAAATACTCACCTGCATGCTTTTGTCCCTTGTGTGCACCCTGGCCGCCAGGGAACTGACGGACTGGGTTCTGACACGCACCAGCCGGCGGGACCCGGACCCGGCGTACCTGCTTTTGATTGGCCTATGCTGCTGGATGTACGGGCTGCTTTTGTTTTCCCAGCAGATATCCGGCAGCCTGAAGTATGTAAGCGCCTACCTTTCGCTGGCGCTCTGCTCCTGCGGCGCCACCGTCAGCGCCACCTGCCTTGCCGGCATGGAGCGGGATATGCACAGGGTGGCCCAGTTTGGCGCGGGAGAAGACTTGAGCGGGTATACCCTTATGCGCAGCGCCTGGCGGGAAGCCGCGGTGCTGGCGGGGCAGATGCTTACGCTGCTGCTTTTGACACTGCTTTGCTTCCTGAACGGCTTCAATCTGCCGCGGGATGTGGAAAGCCTGGTCCGCAGCATGCGCCCCGTGCTGGTGGTGCCCGCGCTGCTGCTTGTTCTGGGCGCCATGCTCAGCGTTTTGAAGTTTCCCCTCACCAAGCGGTACCTGAAAAAGTTGCAGCGGTTTTTGCAGCTTCAAAAGGACGGCGAGGAAAACACGCCGATGAAAAAACAGCTGGAGACGGTGGTCATCCGCCGCCATCCCAGGCGGTACGGCCTGAAGCTGATGATGTTCTTTTTGAGGCCTTTCTATTACCACCGGTTGATAGGCCGGGAAAACGTGCCCGCCGGGGAGGATGGCCGCCTGATCTTCATCTGCAACCACGGCGAGCTGTACGGGCCTGTAGTTACCAACCTGTATGTACCCTTCTCCTTCCGGCCCTGGACCATCAGTGATATGATGGACAGCCGGGAGAATGTGGCGGAATACTGCTACAAGTATACCTTCAAACGTCAAAAGTGGCTGCCCGAAAGGCTTAAAAAACCCATGGCCCGCTGGTTGGCCCCCCTTTGCATATGGGCCATGCGGTCCATTGAAAGCATTCCAGTCTACCGCAACAAGCCGCGGGAACTGATGACCACCTTCCGCCTGTCGGTGGAGGCCATGCAGGCGGAGGACAACCTGCTGATCTTCCCCGAAAATCCTGATGCCCAATCCCTTGACAAGCCCGGATACGTGCGCAAAGGCATAGGCGATTTCTACACCGGATTTACCATGCTGGCGCCGCTGTATTACAACAAAACCGGCAGGAAGGCTGTCTTCATGCCGGTATACGCAAGCCGAGAAATGCGTACCATTTCCTTTGGCAAAGGCGTCGAGTACGACCCCGAGAACCAGCCCACCGAGGAAAAGATGCGCATCGTAAACGAGCTGAGGGAAGCCATGATGGCCATGGGCCGGGCGCAAGGCGATTTATGACCTGTTTCCAAATAATATGCCCATGATCACTTGGAACACTTCCTATGCCTACATAATCCACTTGCAAACGCACAAACTACCTTTTGAATTCAGGCACGGAATCAAAAGGTGGCGCTGCAATGCGTTTGGAAACGATTATCCTGGTGCTGGCATGGATCATTACCATTGCCGTGCTGTTGTTTACTGTGCCAAAGAATAAATTAAGAGAAGCTATACTCATCTTTTTCTTCAAGCAGCTGATTACCTGGGTGGCGGGCCTTGCTGTCGCGCAGCTTCGGCTGATTGAATATCCCGTCAGGTCATTTCCCTATGCGACAAGGGCTAGTTTTGATTTTGAGTACTTTATATACCCCGCGGTTACCGTTGTATTCAACCTCAAATACCCTGAGGAAAAAAACTGGTTCAGGCAATTCCTGCACTATTTCAATATCTGTACAATCCTGACAGTGATTCACCAATATCATTATATACGTTCATTGGGCATGGTATACGACATGGCTTTTGACCTTCATTACCCTTTATATGTCCAGGAAATTCTACTTCTGGTATTTCAACATACACAAGACTGCCAGTTGAATTCTGTTTACCGGAAAGGCGCCGCCAGGAGCACCATATAGAGTATCGTGGATGCTGCAATGCTTAGAATGACACTTCGTTTCCAAAGGTGCAGGCCTATGGCTGCAACCGCGGCCAGAATCTCAGGCAGGCCATAGGGCGGTTTTGTAAAATCCACCGCTTTGAAGCAGTATACCACCAGCATCCCCATCACGGCATGCGGCAGCACCCTGCCCAGATACCGTATGAAAGCCGGGGTTTTTTGCGCTTTCGGGAAGAGCGCAAAAGGGGCGACGCGAACAAAAAGGGTGGCCAGCGCGATGACGGCTAATGTTGCCGCTGCCTGATATCCGTTCATTCCGCCACCTCCCTATCAAAATACTTGCGTAATACCGCGAACAGGATCAGCATCCCGCCCATGGCCGGCAGCAGGAACTGTGAGGGGCCGAACAGCAAGAGGCTGATGATGGATACAACCACACCGATGACAGCCGGGCCGTGCGCCTTAAAAAATCCCTGTGTGGCTTTCTCCTTCTCCGCACTCAGCCACTGCTCCGCAAAAATCACAAGGAAAAGCGCCGTCATGGCAAAGGCGATGCCATTCGTATCGAATGCCAACCATTCGCCCACCAGGCTGCCCATAAGGCTGCCTGCCACCCAGTAGCCCTGGTTCATGAGGGCGATCAAAAAATAAGTGTCTCTTTCCCCCGCCGTTTGCGGCGGCTTCATACCGGCCAGCAAGGCGTATGTTTCATCCGTCAGCGAGAAGATCATGTAGGGCTTCCGCCAGCCCATCAGGGAAAATGGCTCCAGCATGGTCAAGCCATAAAACAGGTGGCGGGCGTTGACCAGCAGCGTAACCGCCAGCGCCGTCAGGGGCGAAAAGGCCGCCGTCAATAATCCAGCCGCCACAAATTGCATGGATCCGGCATAGATAAACAGGCTCATGGCCATCGCCCACACGGGGCCGTATCCCTTGCCCTTAAGAAGTATGCCAAAGGCCGCGCCCAAAAACAGGTACCCCGCCATGACCGGCAGGGTATGGGGAAAGGCAGCCTTCGCGGCTGCCAGCAGGGAGGATTCCGTTAAATTCTTTTTCATAATAAGGATAGGGCTCCTTTTGCGCTTTGGTACATATTCCTTCCGGGGATGCATTGAAGGGGCCTAGCCCCTTCAATTGTAATCGTATCGCCCGGCTATGCCGGGCGGGCGGGGCGCTTGCGAAGCAAGCTTTCCTTACACTTTTCACCGGCCGCGGGCGCAGCCCGCAGGTGAAAAGTGCGAGCTCGAGAAAATGACAATGTCATTTTCTCGATTACGCCTGCAGCATCTGCTGGTAAAACTGAATCCCCAGCTCCAGGTTATCCATGGAGATGCGTTCGTTCACGGGGCAAAGGCCTTCCCCTTCCCCCGGTCTGAACGGGGTGAACCTGTATATGTTGCCGCTCAGTTCCTCATAGCACCTTGCATCTGTCGTATAGTAATTGAGGCAAGGCACCGCGGCCGCATCCGGGAACAAAATCTGTATGGCCGTGGCAAGCGCTTCCCAGGCCGGACCGCCGGCCGGCGATAAGCCGCTGGGGCGCTCAGCACTGTGGACCATCAGGCGGATATCCCCCGGCCCCGCCGCGGCCCGTAAGTGGGTAATTACATTTTCGACCGTATCCCCCGGAAGAATCCTGCAGTGATACGTCAGCGCGTTGAAGCGGGACAGCCTGTCCGGATGCGGGCTCGCCTTTGCCTGGGTAATGACCGCGGTGCTGCGCAGCTCCGCTTCCGGGATGCGCTTTTGACGCATCTCCCTGCGCAAAAGGGAAAAGCAAAACTCCGGATGGCTGTATATAAACCGCTTATAATACGATTGGTAAGGCGCCATAGCCTTGAACATCCATGCAACAGGCGGGCTGAGCCTGGGTTTCATAGGCACCTGTGCTGCCCGGGCTGCCGCGAGTATCAGCTTTTCCAGGCCCGTGGGCGAATCCGGCCGGGCGGCATAACCACCCTCCCCCGTAACGGATAGCGTGATATCAGCATACCCTTTCTCCGCGACGCCGACCTTGGCAAAGCGGCCTTCCACCGCCCCGCCGCCATCCAGGATAAACGCTGGCTCCACACCCTGGGCCTGCAGGATTCTGCACATTTGCTTGGCGCTGGAGCCGAATATCTCCGCATCCTGGGAAAAGGCGAACCAGATATCGGTGCTGGGGCGCCAGCCGTTTAGCAGCAGGCTTTCCGCAGCTTCGCACAGGGCAATCAGGCGGCCCTTCCCCTCCCAGGCCCCTCTGCCCCACACATATCCATGGGCTACGGTGCCTGAAAAAGGCGGCTGCGACCAAAGAGATATACCCTCCTCTTCCACAGCCGTCACATCCAAGTGGCCGAGGAATAAAAGCGGCCTGGCCTTTTGCGCACCAGGCAGGAGCATCAAAAGGGAGCCTCCCGCGACCACCTGCGAGTGGGATGATGCAAACAGCGTTGGATAGGCTTCCCGCAGCGTTTCATGCAGCTGAAGGAAAGGGACCAGGCCATTCTCTCCGGGCTCCTTTTGGGCAAAGGTCTGATGGGCGACGGCCAATGACAGCGTCTTTACGGCATGCGCGCCATCCACCCGCGGATTCCACCTTCCCAACAAAACACCTCCCCCGGTTGCTATTTGTTCTATGTTCGCCGCATAGAAAAAAACTCCTGTTTTCAACAAAATTCTTTTCCATAGCCTTGTGCTATGAAAAAAGAACTGGCAACGGTACATGAAACGTGTTATAATAAACGCTGATATGGCCAGACGGATACGACTGGCCTGTCTATATGGGGTCTTATCAACACAGCCAGGAGCGATGGTTTTTTATGAAGAAAATTGGCGTATTGACCAGCGGCGGGGACAGCCCCGGAATGAATGCCGCCGTCGTATCTGTTGCCCGCAGCGCTGCCATATACGGCATTCCGCTGATAGGCATCAAGCGGGGATATAACGGTTTATTGCGCAAAAGCGAGAATATTGATGACGATCTGGTAGAGCTGCAGCTGGATACGGTGCTGGACATTGCGGATCTTCCCGGTACATACCTTCGTACCGCCCGCTGCAAGGAGTTTCTTGACCCGGAGGTTCGGGCCAGGGCAGCACAATTCATAAAGGAACAGGAAATCGGCGGCCTGGTAATCATCGGCGGCGACGGCAGCTTCCAGGGGGCGATGCGCTTATGCGAGCTGGGCATCCCCTGCATCGGCATTCCCGGCACCATCGACAACGACCTTCCCTACACGGAAATGACGCTGGGCTTTGATACGGCCGTCAATGTATGTGTGGATGCCGTCCGTTCCATACGCGCCACATCCCGCAGTCATGACAGGCCGGCGGTGGTGGAGGTTATGGGCCGCCATTGCGGCGATATCGCCCTGAACACGGCTGTTTCCACCGGCGCTGAAATCGTTGTGGTCCCGGAGGTCACCTGGAGTGTGGAAACGGTGGCCCGCCGCCTGAACACGCTTATCAGCCAGGGCAACACCCGGGCTACCATCGTCGTGGCCGAGGGCTGCTGGGAATCCATGAAGCCCTTTGATTTCTGCTCTTTCCTGAATGCCAACGGCAAAAGGTGCTATGATGGCGAGCCCATGAGCGCGGTTCGCTTCGCATCTGTATTGAAGCGCAAGTGCGGCATGGTGGAAGCCAGGGCTACGGTGCTCGGCTACACCCAGCGCGGCGCAAGCCCCACCTTCCGTGACAGCGCCTTCGCGTTTGAAGCCGGCAATCTGGCCGTGCAGCTTTTGCGCGACGGCATCAGCAACCAGGTCATCGGCGTGCGGCAGGGCAAGGTATTCCATATGCCCATCGACAGGGCATTGAAGTGCACCCGCCGCTTCAACAAAAAGCTGTACTCGCTGGTGAACCAGGTATAATCTGCAATAAGCACCATAAAAGATCAGCCCGCTCCGGATGGAGCGGGCTTTTTTGATGTACTGAAGGGATAATACAACCATTACGGTTTGGTGGAAAAATCCTCGATACCGCGCATAAGCTCCAATTCCCTGATATCCCGCGCGGTGGTATACATTTTGCGGGTCAGTACGGCGCCGGTACGGTAGAACAGGCAGATGAAGGGAACATCCTGGGCGAATCTCTGCTGTATGGCCGCCAGCGTCTGGGCGAATTCATTCATATCGCTCTTTTTGCGGAGATCCTTGAACAATGAGGTCATCTCATCGCTGCTGTAGCGGCAGAAGTTGCCCGTATTGCCTTTCATCAGCATGAATCCGGGATCCGGCACAGCATCCATTTGATAGGCGGCCAGCGCCAGGTCATAGGAACCGGCGGAGAGGCGGCTGCTGACCTCCTCAAAGGTGGTGGTGTTCACCTTCACATCAATGCCTATCTCGGCCAGCATATCCTTGACCATATTAGCCGTTTCCACGCGCACATTGTTATCGCTGTCCTCATAGACGTACATTTGCAGGTGCAGGTTCTTCTTTTCGCCGTTTATGATCTTGTTCAGAAAGCCGTCATTGTCCAGATCCTTCCACCCCTCCTCCGCGAGGAGTGCCTTCGCCTTTTCCACATCGTGGATAAAAACGCCCGGCGTTTCGGAATACAGCCAGTTGCCGGCAGGCAGGGGTGTATCGGTACGGGAGACCATGTCCATGTAGACCTGTTTGGCGATTGCGTCCACATCCACGGCATAGCGGATGGCCTGGCGCACCCTGATGCTTTCCAGTTCATAAGACGAGTTGTTCATCAACAGCGTTTCCAACTGCCTGGAGCGGTAGTCCAGCCGTAGGGAGGATGTGCCGCTTCTGTATTGGGCGGCAGCCAAAGACCTTGTAAATACCGTATCCACCCGGGCGTACTCATAGCTGTCAATGATGTCGGTGTTGGTGACATGGAAGGTGGCCATGATCTGCTCCACCTGCGGCTTCTGCCGCCACCATTTGCCGTTTGCGGTCAGCCAGATATAGTCCTGCGGAATAAAGGAGGATATGACATACGGGCCTGTTCCGGGAGGATTGTGCTCCTGGATGCGGCCCGCAGGCAGAACCGGGAATGTCATGGCATACAAAAGACCGTAGTAAGGCCGCGACGCCTTCACCACCACGGTCAGCTCCCCATCGGCGCGTATGCTTTCCACAAAGTAGCGCAGGTTCCCGTAATAGCCTTTGTCTGTAATGGTCTCATCATTGGCTGTGTCCAGTATGTGCTGCGCGGTAGCCACCACATCGTTTGCGGTAAGCGGTGTGCCGTCGGAAAAGGTGACCCCGCTGCGCAGGTGGAAGGTCCACGTCTTCCCGCTGCCGGTTGGTGCTTCCCAGCGCTCACACAGCTGTGCCTTGGGCCGGTAGTCGTCGTCAATGGAAACCAAGCCTTCGTATACCAGGGAGTACAGCGAAGTGAGGTCCCGCTCCAGTGGCTGCAGCGGGTGAATTTCCATTGTCTTGGTGGAAACGATGCCGATGGTCAGGTCCGTGCTTACATTGGAGGCCAATCCGCCCGCCGGCAGGCACAGCGCAAGGCACAGTACGGCCAGGACCGCCTTATGTAGGCTACTCCTCTTGGGTAAAGTACAATCTCTCGTAAATCGCATAGGCCGAAACCACCCTTTGTGCGTATTGCTTGGTAGGACCCTCCACCATGTCGTTGATATGTATCGATTGCCCGTCCAGGGAATAATCAGTATTCGTGAGCCAGCCGGACACCTCACCCTGCCCAGCATGATAGGCGCTGGCTACCAGGATGGGATCGCCGCCGAACATCTGCGAAAGATAGCCTATGTACCAGCTTCCGTAACGGATGTTCGTCTGTGGATCGTACATCAGCTCAAAGTTGTAATTGGTTTCTTCGTCCAGCTTATCCGCGATCCAGGCGGCAGTGTCGGGCATCACCTGCATCAGGCCCCTGGCGCCTACGGAGCTTTCGGCATCCCTGCGGTAAGAGCTTTCGCACAGTATGATGGCGGCCAGGAAGGCGGGCTTTACATTGTTTTGCCTAGCCGCTTCCTCAATGGCTGCCAGGTACTGATCCGGAAGGGGATGCTCCGACAGCAGCTTTTGATGGGCGGTTTCCCTGGCTTTCTGCTGCGTATACAGATACGTCTCCATCATCGCCTTGGCCAGTATCAGGCCGATCAGCGCAAGGAGCATAACAATCAAAACAATAGCCATCCACCGGGGCATCCGGGCCGGACGGCGTGAAGCGCGGCCTGTTACGGTGGTCGGGACCGCGCGGGTCGTATCAGTCAATGATATTTCCTCCCAGCCTTTTGATAGCTTCCTGCCAGAGGCTTGCCGCCTGCGCGGCACTGTTTGCCGGCGGGCCGTCCGTACGGATCACATGATCTGCCCGGCGGCATTTTTCCCTCGGGTCCATCTGGCTTTTCAGGCGCAGAAGCGCCTGCCTTTGCGTAAGCCCATCCCTTTCACGCAGCCTTTTGAGCTGCACCTGCTTGGGCACATACACGCACCATACCTCGTTCGCCATGGATTCCATATGGCTCTCATACAAAAGCGGTATGTCCACCACGGCGGCTTTATACTTTTGACTTAGAATAGAAAGCTCGCCGCTCATGCGTTCCGCCACCAAGGGGTGCACAATCGCTTCCAGTCGGCGGCGGGCCGCTTCGTCGGAAAAAACGATGGCTGCCAGCACCTTGCGGTCCAGCGTGCCGTCTTCCTGGAAAACGCTCCCGCCAAAGGCATCCCGTATCGCCGGCAAGGCCTCCCCGCCCGGGGCGGTGAGGGAACGGGATATCGCGTCGGCGTCAATCACCGGCGCGCCTTGCTTTTGCAAAGCGTTCAGCAGCGTTGTCTTACCACTGGCGATACCCCCGGTGAGGGCGATTACATACATTTTATGTCCTCCCTGTGCCCTGTTGTATGCATGGCATTCAACGTATAAACCTATGGAGGATATGGATATAACGTGCCTACAGCCGCTTTTCATGCCAATTCAGCATGGAAGTGACTATTTGGCTTTTACGATAAATGGAAGGGTGCAGGGGTGAGTGAGCCGAGCGCCGCCAATGGCGGATAAAGCGAGGCGAAGGAATCAAGCGAAACGAGCGATGCAAGCGGCAGCGAAGCAGCGCGACGATTGAGCTTGCGGATAATATCCCCTGCCGGGATTCTTAAGGGCAGAGCCCTTAAGCTATTTTGTATCGTACCAGCTGGGTCCCCGGTTCACTTCGGCAATCAGCGGCACCTTCAAAGCGACCACCTGCTCCATGCAATCCTTGAGCAAAGCGGAGGCCTTGTCCGCCTCTTCCGGCGGGCATTCAATGAGCAGTTCGTCGTGCACCTGCAAGGTGAGCCTTGCCTGAAGCTTTTCGCTGTTCAGCGCATCATACACACGCACCATAGCCAGCTTGATGATATCCGCCGCGGTGCCCTGTACGGGAGTGTTCATGGCCACGCGCTCGCCGAAATTGCGGGTGTTGGCGTTGGGGCTGTGCAGCTCCGAAAGGATCCGGCGGCGGTAAAACAGCGTCTGGGCATATCCCTTTTCCTTGCCGCTTTTCACGGCATCCTCCATGAAGGCCTTCACGCCGGGATAACGCTCAAAATACCGGCGCATGAACTCCGCCGCTTCCTTGCGGGTGACGCCGGTGTTCCTGGCCAGGCCAAAATCGCTGATGCCGTACACCAGGCCGAAGTTTACGGCCTTCGCGCTTGAGCGCATATGCGGCGTAACCTCGTTCATGGGCACGCCGAAAACCTCCGAAGCCGTCCGGGTGTGGATGTCCTGGCCCATTTGAAAGGCTTCCACCATGTTCTTGTCGCCGCTCAAGTGGGCCAGCACGCGAAGCTCTATTTGAGAATAGTCGGCATCCAGCAGCACCCAGCCCGGCTGCGGGATGAAAGCCCGGCGGATCTCCCGGCCCAGCTCCGAGCGGACGGGTATGTTTTGCAGGTTCGGGTCGTTGCTGGATATGCGGCCCGTGGCAGTGCCCACCTGGTCAAAGGTGGTATGCACACGGCTGTCGGCGCCCATCAGGCGCAAAAGGCCTTCTATATAGGTTCCGTTCAACTTTACAATTTGACGGTAATTCAAAAGCGGCGTAATGGCCGGATGTAGGTCGATCAAACCTTCCAGGATGTCGGCGCTGGTGGAATAGCCCTTTTGGCTCTTTTTCCCGGCGGGCAGGCCCAGCTTTTCAAACAGCACTTGGCTTAATTGCTGCGGGCTGTTAAGGTTGAACCCGCGAACGCCGGTCAGTGTGTACACCTGCTCCCGAAGCGCCTCAATCTGCTGCGTGAAATCCGTTCCAAGCTTAACAAGCATCTCTCTGTCTACCACAAAGCCTGCCTGCTCCATGGTAAAGAGCACGCGGGCCAGGGGCAGCTCCATGTCCACCATCAGGGAAAGGGCGCTGTTTTGAATCAACTGGGCCTGTTGTTTTTGATAAAGCGGGAAAAGCTGCGATGCGTCCTCCTCCCCGTTGGGGGTGAAGTTATGCAGGCTGTAGCTGCGCTCCTGGGGGTTGACAAGGTACGCACCGATCATGGTATCCCAGGTTACCTTGCCTGGCAGCGGTGAGGATATATCCGCCAGCTTGTGCAGCAGGCCTTTTAAATCATGTACAAGGATTTCCTGCTTTTCGAAAAGCGGGGCAAGCATCAAAAGCGCGTCTCCCGGCGAGAGACCCGGGGATAACAAGTCCCCCATCAGCGTGACCCGATAACGCCGCCCATCCGCTGCTGCCAGCGTCAGGCTGTCCCCCAGGTGAACGGCCACCGGGCCGGGTCCGTTGGCCAGGTCTTCGGCTGTGATACGTATAGCATCCAGGCCGGACAATTCCTCCCAGGGGCCAAAGGCCGCATCCGGCTGTTCCTTTGCTTCTGGAATGCTTTCCCCTTCCCCGGCCAATGCCAAAAGCCGCCTGGAAAGGCTGCTCAGCTCATACTTTTGAAAGAGCGGATGCGCTTCCTGCAGGCGGTTCAGGCGGCAGTCCGGCAGGCACAGCTCTATGGGCGCATCCGGCCGTATGGTAGCCAGGTCCTTGGAAAAGCGGGCCAGCTCCGCGTTATCACGCACCTTTTCCCCCAGCTTTCCAGGAATGGAGGCCGCGTTTTCCAGCACCTTCTCCAGCGTGCCGAACTGGCTGAGCAGCTTCACCGCCGTCTTCTCCCCCACGCCGGGTATGCCGGGAATGTTGTCGCTGGAATCCCCCATGAGCCCTTTCCAGTCGGTGACCTGCTCGGGAGTGATGCCGTACTCCTCCTTCACTGTGACGGGAGTAAAGAGCATCGTTTCCGAAAAGCCCTTTTTGGGAAAGAGCAGGGATATGTTGTTGTCCACCAGTTGCAGCGCGTCACGGTCGCCGGTAAGCAAAAGCGCCTTGAAGCCCTGCGCGTCAGCCTTCTGGGCGATGGTGCCGATGAGGTCGTCCGCCTCATAGCCCTCCAGGCTGAAAATGCCGATGCCAAGGGCCGCAAGCAGCTCGCGGATCAGGGCGAACTGGGGCCGAAGCTCCGCCGGTGTTTCCGCCCGGCCGGCCTTGTAATCGGCATACACCGCATGGCGGAAGGTGGGGCCGTGCTCGTCAAAGGCCACAGCGCAATAGCGCGGCTTTTCCTCCTGAATCACCTTGAACAGCATCCCGAAAAAACCATGCACGGCGTTGGTGTACACGCCGGTGGATGTATTTAAAAGCGGCAGCGCGTGAAAGGCCCTGTGTATCAGGCTGTTGCCATCCACGACGAGAAATGTTTCCTTCATGCGTTTGTCCTCCCCGGCGGCCTGCGGGCCGCCATTTGTAGTTTACCACAAAATGCCGAAGGAAACAAAGGCAATACCGTCAGCCCTTCCATTCCTCCGCCAGCATGCCGTATTCGTACGTATCCTTCCACATAGGCCGCCCGTTTTCATCCTTCCAGAAATAAATATTCTGCCTTAAATGCCCCTCACGGCGCAAGCCGAGCCTTTCCAGAAGGCGCCAGGATTTTTCATTCAAGGGATTGCAACACGCCACAACACGCCGGATACCCAGCTTGGAAAAGGCGTTGCGCAGCACTTCCTTCGCGCTCTCATACGCGTAACCCTTGCCCTGATAAGCGGCATTAAATACAAAGCCAAGCTCCCAGGCATCATACTCCCGCTTGTCAAAATAGATATTGCCAATCAGCTTGCCATTTTCCTTCAGGCAAACCGCGATGAACGCGCCGTCATTGGCGCGCCTTTCCGCCTCCTGATGGCATTCGTCCAGGGAAAGCGGCCGGTATGGCTCGAATTCCACAACCGCGGGATCAGAAAGATATTCATACAAATCATTGCCATCCGCCGCGAAAAAGGGCCGCAGGATCAAACGCTCCGTAGTAAGCATGGTGTCGCCTTCCTTGGTACAAAGTGGTTTTCCCGCTTCAGATTATACCACAGGGAGCGCCGTTTCGCGCATGTTCTGCCTTCCTTGCGGAAAGAATGGATTTGATTCAATTTCAAAGGAGCGATGCGCGTGAACCCATTTACTCTAAAGCCCATGAATATGGCAGACGGTTTCATGGATTGGAATCAAATGTATCCCAAATCCTATGACAAGAATGAAATCGATCCCTATACCCGGGACCGGGTCATCCTCATGAACGGCACGGAGTTTGAGGCCGTGTGGTTCTCCCACCAGTTCTCCCGGCATGAGACCTGCAACGACCTGCGCAGGGAACTGGCCGTAGTACGCCGCCAGGAGCAGCAGCAGCAGAAAAAAATATCCAACCTAAAACCGCTCAACGAAAACCTGCTGGAGCACACCATCGGCTACGAACAGCTGGCCGTGGACCTGACCGCCGCACTGGCCCAGTGCGAAAAGGATGCCTCCGTAAAATCCGCCCTGGACTTCGCGCTGCTGGAGGATTTTGACCACCTGTACCGCTATGCGGACCTTTTGGAGATGGAACAGGGTATAAAGGCCGAAAAGCTGGTGGGGCATTACACCGAGATCATGCCCGGCCGACCCACCATTTCCGAGCACAGGTACCCCTTTGACGCGCTGCCCGCCCCCGTGGATTTCAAGACCGCCGACATCGGCACCAGGCTGCATGTGGGCATCATCACCGCCGCCGAGCAGCAGACCATGAACTATTACATGAACGTGGGCACGTTCTACACCTCCGACCTGGGCCGGCGCCTGTACCAGGAGATTGCCCTGATCGAGGAGCAGCATGTGACCCAATACGGCGGCCTGCTGGATGTGAAGTGCACCTGGCTGGAAAGCTGGGTCATGCATGAATACACCGAGGCATACCTGTACTGGTCCGTCATGCAGGATGAAACGGACCCCTACATCAAAAAGGTGTGGGAACAGTGCTTTGACATGGAGGTTTCCCACTTGCACAAGGCTGCCCAGTTGCTAGCCCAGCGCGAAAACAAGCAGTGGCAGCAGGTGGTGGGCAACGGCGATTTCCCGCAGCCATTGAAGTTCAAGTCCAACATCGACTATGTCCGCGGTGTCATGAACATGGTGGAATTCTCAGCCGAGAAGGAGATCTACAAGCCCGTCAACATGCTGCCAAGGGATTACGAATTCTTCAAGTATCAAAACAAGGTGAACCATGACACGGGCACCGTGCCCAGCCATCAGGTCATCGATATGTACATCCGCCAAAAGGGCCAGGATTACCGCTGGGAAACAGCGCCCAACCCCATACCCGAGCTTCAAAACCGCAAAGCCGACAACACCCGCGTGGGCCGGACCGTGCAGTAAGCAAGGATAGTGCAGCAGGGAGGGCTTCTTTTGCGAAAGAAGCCCTCCTTTCCCTTCAAGCACGGCACCTGCGGGCTGCCTTGCGGCAGGCAATTGCCTCACGCTGCCAGGAACCACCCCGGATTGCCCCTCATAGGATGCCAGGGGAGGGAGGAGTTTGAGAAGCAGCTTGTTTACCGATACCCAGGATTTTGACAAGGAATGGGCATGCCCGCCGGATAAGATTTGCGTGTGCCTCCGGCTGGACAGACAATTTTTTGAGGATTTGTGCTACCGTGCCGCCGGACAGGGCCTGACCTCCAGCCAGTACATGGAGCAGACCATAAAAGCCTGGGAAGCCTTATCAGGGAGCCTGCCCAACACCACGCCGGGAACGAATCTCCCGGCCGGGGGATTTACCGGACCTGAAAACTGAAAAATTGAAACCCGCTCCCATCCCACAGGACGAGAGCGGGTTTTTTATGGTATAGGAAACAGGATGAATCTCAAAGAGGAGCAACGGAGCTGTCTCCTATTCGGTATCTATCGCATCCTGATTCTTAGCGATGCTCCCGAAGGTCCAGCTGACAGGAAAGCCCTGGCCGCCCTTGCGGGGGCGAAATCCCCTTAAACCAATCAGTCATGCGAGGAATAACGCAGTATGGTACAGCAAGGTCATTTTCTCGAAAGGTCACGGAAACAGCCTGCCATAGGTTACCGGGCCTACGATGCCATCCACCTTGATCCCCTGATCCTCCTGGAAAGCCAGTACGGCTGCATGGGTCAGCTTGCCGAATATGCCATCCGCATCGTCATTCAAATAACCCAGCACAATCAGCCTTGCCTGAACGGCGGCTACATCATCTCCGCTGGAACCCTGCTTCAGGTAATGGGCCTGGGGCGGTTTGGGTACAAGGGACGCGGCGCCGGCGTTCAGCTTCTTCCAGGTTACAGGTCCTACGATACCATCCTGCTCAATATTCGCATTGTGCTGGTACAGGATCACCGTGCTGTGGGTGATGTCCCCAAAGATTCCGTCGATGGGGCCAGGCGCATACCCCAGCTCCTTGAGCCTCTTTTGAAGCTTGCGAACGTCGTCCCCGCGCATGCCTTTTTCCAGATAGCGCGTTCCTGTTCCAGGATCACTTGCGGAGCCGCCCCCGATGCTGCCGGCCGGCACGCTGTATTCCGTCAGGTCCAGCATGTGCAGCGTCTGCGGCCCGGCGACCCCGTCCTGGGTGATAGCAAACAGCTCCTGGGCGGCGATTACAGCCTTGCGGGTAGTCTCCGTGAAGGTGGTGGACAAAGGCCCGTCATACACGCCCAAGTCCTGCAGTACCTTGTGCAGTTCTTTCACCGCGGCACCCTTGCTCCCCTTGCGCAGCGTGGGGGTTTTCAGCAGCACCGTATCTGGGGCATCCGTCCCGGTGTATTTGATGGTAAAGGCGATGGAGCTCTTTGCGTTGCGTGACTGGCCGAAATTCCGCAGCACGAACTTGTTTGTGCCAGGCTGGCAGTCCACCGCGAAGGTACCGGAGTCACCGGACAGCTGCAGGGATTTGGGCGCCAGCCACACCCCCTTGTACTGGTGCTCCAGCACATAGGTATAGCCGTCCGCGCCGGTAAAATGGATAAAGGCGTGGGAGTCGGCAGTGGAAGCAGGGTAATCCTCCAGGTCAAACTCGGGTAAGGTAGCATTGTCATTGAACTTTTCGCCAAGGGCTGCCATGGGTACAAGCAAGCAAATCAAAAGGATCACCAGCAGGCGGCAGATGGTATGTTTCATGGCTCACTCCTCCACATTCCGTTGGGCTCAGCCGTTCACCTAGGCATTGTTGATAAACGGTATGCGTGAAGACCTGCAAGTAGAAGAAATACATGTAAACATTTGTCCAAGCTTTTTATCCGTTTTGCGCATGCCATCAGCATGTCAATTTTCCCTGCACGCGCGCATACAATTGCGTAAGGAATTGAGAAAGGAGAGGAGATCATGCAGGAAACGCAAAGCCGCTGGCGTTCCAAGGCCGCCTGGGCTTCCCTTCTGGGCCTAGTGGGCCTTATTTTCAGCAATTATGGCCTCTACAACCTGCTGGGAATCACTAATGAAACATGGCAGACGATTGTGGAAGCGCTGCTGGCCGCGTTGGTGGCCTTCGGTGTGCTCAACAATCCCACCGACCCGGCCCACTTCTAGGTTCGCCGGATAGAAGGCAGCGGAATACATACATCAAGGAGCGGCCCCATGCGGAGCCGCCTCTTTTTTTGCCTGCCTTGCACGGCACGGCAGTATCACCGTTCCCTCAAAATATCCGCCGGGCGGATATTCCCCGGCTATTTTAGGGAAAATCTGGACAAGCGCGGCAAAAAGACGTATCATATAGAATAACATGGATAAGGTGCGATATATAAGGAGGCGTCCCGCATGAGCGAAAATTGCGTTCACAAGCCGGATGTAAACTGCGGATCGTTCTTCAGGCGGTATTTCCGCAAGGACGGCATCCTGAGCATGAGCTTCCGCTGCCGCGCCTGCGGCGGGGAGATCCGCTTCGTGAAAAAACCCATATACCGGCTTTTTGATGTGCTGATCTGGATTGTATTGATCGCCTTCATGCTCCTGGCCCGCCTTTTAAGGGAAAGCGCGGCCGCGTACATGCCCCTTTGGGTGTACATTCTCCTCGCGGTGGCGGCTGTTTCGCTGCTGGGGCTTTTGCTGGATATGGCAAAGGAGTGGTTTTTACTCAAGGCAGGCAGGTTTGAAGCTGTCAAACCGGAGCCGGCCGCGGAGGAAGATCCGAAGGACAGCGAACCCAAAATCACCGAGGAGTAAGCAGCTTTCGCGCCGCCCGAAACATTCGGGCGGTTTTGCTTTTGCCGTCCTGCGGCTGCAACGGTGCTGGCGGCGATTTGGGAAAAATGGTATACTCAAAAAAGCAAACTCATAAAGGCGATGAGCGAATGATCGATCTGCCGCAAGGCGTTTCCCTGATTATAAGGGAATTGGAAACCTGGGGATATGAAGCCTGGGCCGTGGGCGGCTGCGTGCGGGACAGCCTTTTAGGCCTTCTCCCCCACGACTGGGATGTATGCACCAGCGCCAGGCCGGAGCAGGTCTTATCGGTGTTCAAAGGGCGGCGCGTTATAGAAACGGGGATCAGGCACGGCACGGTGACCGTCCTGCTGGATGGTGTTCCCTATGAAGTGACCACCTACCGCACGGAGGGGGCATACCTGGACAGCAGGCGCCCGGACAGCGTATCCTTTGTGACCAGCCTGGAGGAAGATTTGAGCCGCCGGGATTTTACCGTGAATGCCATGGCCTACCACCCCCAAAGAGGGCTGTATGACACCTTTGGCGGGGCGGAAGACCTGAAAAGCAAAATCATCCGCTGCGTGGGCGACCCTGTATTGCGCTTTTCGGAGGACGCGCTTCGGATCATGCGCGCGCTGCGCTTTTCCGCCACGTACGGCTTTTCCATTGAGGAAAAAACATCGCAGGCCCTTATGGACTTAAGGGACCGCCTCCTATTGATCGCCCCGGAGCGCGTACGGGAAGAACTGATGCGCCTGATCGTGGGCGTTGGCGCCGCGGATGTATTGAGGGCGTATGCAAAAGTCCTGTTCGCCGTCCTGCCGGAGCTTTCACCCATGCATGGCCACCCGCAGTTTAACCCGTATCATCATCTGGATATATGGGAGCATACCCTTGCGGCCATGCAGGCCATCCCGCCGGAGCCAGCGCTCCGCCTTACCATGCTCCTTCACGACGCCGGCAAGCCCGCCCGCTTTGCAAGGGACGAGAATGGCATAGGCCATTTTTATGGCCATCCGAAGGAAAGCTGCAGGCTCGCCGGAGAGATCATGATCAGGCTGCGCTTTGACAACCAAACCCTTAAAACGGTGGAGGAGCTGGTGCTGCATCATGACGCCGATATCCCTCCCAGGAGAAAAAATATACTCCGCTGGCTGAACCGCATTGGGGAAACCCGGCTTTGGCAGCTGATAAAGGTCATGCGGGCGGATGCCTCCGCACAGCACCCGGACAAGCGGGAAGAGAAGCTGCTCGGCATCGAAGAACTGGAAAGGTGCCTTGCAGATGTACTGCAAAAAGGCCTTCCCTACCGGCTGAAGGATCTTGCCGTTACCGGCAATGACCTTTCGGCCGTGGGCATCCCGCCTGGGCCGGAGCTGGGACGGCTGCTAAGCACGCTGCTGGGCAAGGTGATGGACGGGGAATTGCCCAATGAAAAAGAAGCACTGCTGAATGCAGCATCCAAAAAGCAGCCTACAAACGCAGGAGAAAAGGCATAAGTCTTATCCTGCGTTTTCCTTTTCACCGCTGCGATAAAGCCATGGAGGAAGGTTTGATTTGACCATATTCCACAGGCGGCAAATCCTTCCTTTGGTGAATATTGAGAGATATTCGCCATACGTATATTGTGTTTGTAAGTTTTATGTATTATACTTGTAAGTAAACGGGAAGCAGCCTATTTGCATCCCAGAATAATGGAAAATCGGAGGCAACCATCCATGAAAAAGCTCCTTTCCTTGCTGCTGGCAGCCATCCTGGTATTGGGCCTTGGTGCCACCGCGTTGGCCGAAGGCGAACTGTTCATCGTCTCCCCCAACAGCGACGGGCTCTTGTCCATCATCCCCAAGTTTGAAGAAAAGACCGGCATCAAAGTAACGGTGGAATCCCTGGGCACCGGCGACGCCATGAAGCGCATCGCCACCGAAGTGGAAAACCCCACCTTTGACCTCATGTACGGCGGCTCCCTGGCCAATTATGTGGCCAACAAGGACCTGTTCCAGGATTACCTGTCCCCCGAAGATGCGAACCTGATGCCCGAATATCAGAACAAGCTGGGCTATTGCACCAACTACACCGTGGACGGCTCCGTGCTGCTGGTGAATACCGAGCTGCTGGCCGGCCTGGGCATTGAGATCACCGGCTATGCCGATCTTTTGAAGCCTGAACTGAAGGACAAGATCGTCACCGCCGACCCCACCGCTTCCTCCTCCGCCTTCTGCCAGCTCACCAACATGCTGCTGGCCATGGGCGGCTATGAGTCCGAAGAAGCCTGGACCTACGTCGACAGCCTCTTCAAGAACATCAACGGCAAGGTCGTCAGCTCCTCCAGCGCGGTATACAAGGGAGTGTACAACGGCGAATACGTCGTGGGCCTCACCTATGAAGACCCCTGCGTCACCCTTCTGAAAGACGGCGCCACCAACGTTAAGATCGTTTACCCCGTGGAAGGCACCGTGTTCCTGCCCGCCCAGATCGGCATCGTGAAAAACGCCAAGAATGTGGCCAACGCTCAGGCCTTTGTGGACTTCATGCTCAGCGAGGAAGCCCAAATCTTCCTGGCCGAGAACACCACCAGCCGCCCCATCCGCGTTGTGGAAGCCGGCAACGAATACATGACCCCCATGGCCGACATCAAGCTGATCTTTGAAGATTCCGACTATGTCACAAGCCATACCGCGGAGCTCAAGGAAAAGGTCCAGGAAATCATGATGGGCATCTAACCCGATTCGTGCAAAGCAGGCTTTGCACGAGTTGCACAATTCACCTGCAAAGCTTACAGCTTTGCGGCCGGTGAATTGTGTAAGGAACGCTTGCTTCGCAAGCACCCGCCCACCCGGCAATGCCGGGTGAGACGATTACAAACGAGGGACTTCGGCCCCTCGTTGCTCCCCCCCGAAGGCTGCTCAAAGCCTGGGGCATGCCTACCCTCATTAGGCATGCCCCTTTCCAATTTATACGATTTATATAAGCAAAGGAGCGTCGCCCTTGAGCGTATCCATCACTTTTTCAGACGTCGTGAAAAAATACGGCGACAACATCATCATTCCGGACTTATCGCTTTCGGTACGAAAGGGAGAATTCTTTACGCTGCTGGGCCCCTCCGGGTGCGGCAAGACGACGCTATTGCGCATGGTTGCGGGTTTCAACAGCATCGAGGGCGGAAAAATCGCCTTTGACAGCCAGGTTATCAACGACATTCCTCCCGCCAAGCGCAACATTGGCATGGTGTTCCAAAATTATGCCGTTTTCCCTCACATGACCGTGCGGCAAAACGTGGGCTTCGGCCTGACCAACAGGGGCCTTTCCAAAGAGGAGATTACAAAGCGGGTGGACGCCATCCTTCATACGGTGAAGATCACCGAGTTCGCTTCGCGTATGCCCGACCGGCTCTCCGGCGGACAGCAGCAGCGCGTGGCGCTGGCCAGGGCCATCGTCATCCACCCCAACGTGCTGTTGATGGATGAGCCCCTTTCCAACCTGGATGCCAAGCTGCGCATTGAAATGCGCAACGCCATCAAGCTGATTCAAAAGGAAGTGGGGATCACCACCGTCTACGTGACCCACGACCAGGAGGAGGCCATGGCCGTCTCCGACCGCATCGCGGTCATGGACAAGGGCGTCATCCAGCAGGTGGGCACGCCCAAGGCCATCTACCAGCGGCCCGCCAACCTGTTTGTGGCCAACTTCATCGGCCGCAGCAACACCCTGGATGCCGATTTGAGCATGGATGGGCAGCCGTTTTTGACCTTCGGGAACGGCTACAAGGTGCCCTATGCTTACCTGCGCCAAGAGGTGAATGCTTCGCAAAAGGTGAAGGTGTCCGTACGGCCCGAGGAGTTCGTGCTGGAGCAGAACAAGGAAGGCATTGAGGGCGAAATTCTCTCCAGCGTGTTCCTGGGCTTGAACACCACCTATTTTGTGAAACTCTTTAACGGTGACACCGTAGAGATTGTGGAGGAAAGCTCCATTTCCAGCATCCTGGAAAGCGGCACCAAGGTGCATTTGAGCCTCAAGCTGGACAAGATCAACGTTTTTGAGGAAAGCGGCCGGGAGAGCCTTACTGCGGGGGTGTTAAGCGATGCGCGCTAAGGCCGTCCGCTGGGAGGTATGGCTGTTCATTTCCATCGGCGCCATGCTCTTGTACGCGCTGTTCCTGCTCTATCCCCTGGTCACGCTATTGTCCCAAAGCGTGCTGGGCAAAGAGGGCGGTTTCTCCCTGGAGCACTTTCGGCGCATCTTCTCCAAGGCCTATTACCTTCGGGCCATGGGCAACAGCTTTCAGGTGACACTGTCGGTCACGCTGTTTTCCGTGCTGCTGGCAACACCCCTGGCCTACCTGATGGCCGTGTATCAGATTCGGGGCAAGGCCATGCTGGAGATTCTGGTGCTGGTATCCTCCATGTCCGCGCCCTTCATCGGGGCGTATTCCTGGATCATGCTCTTTGGCCGCAGCGGTTCGGTAACCACCTTTCTACGGGAAACCATCGGTTTTACGCTGCCGGACATCTATGGCTTTCCCGGCATTGTGCTGGTGATGTCGCTGCAATTGTATTCGCTGGTATACATGTTCGTATCCGGCGCGTTCAAGAACATGGATAATTCCCTCATTGAGGCTTCTGAATCCATGGGCTGCACAGGCGTGCGCAAGATGTTCAAAGTGGTGCTGCCGCTTTTGATGCCCACGCTCCTGGCCGGCGCGCTGATGGTGTTCATGCGCACCTTTGCCGATTACGGAACCCCGCGCCTGATCGGGGAGGGGTACATCACCCTGCCTGTACTCGTATACAATGAGTTTATGGGGGAGGTCGGCGGAAGCGAAGGCCTGGCCGCCGCCATTTCCATCGTGGCTGTGGTCATCACCACCGGTGTGTTCCTGTTCCAGAAGCTGGTGGTCAGCCGCAAGCAGTTCTCCATGAACGCGCTGCATCCCATACAGCCCAAGAAATTGAAGGGCATCGGCTTTGTGCTGGCGCACTTGTACTGCTACCTCGTTGTGGCCATCGCCATGCTGCCCCAGTTCTACGTCATCTACTCCTCCTTCCGCAAAACCAGCGGCAAGCTGTTCGTGCCCGGCTTTTCTCTTAACAGCTATGTGGAAGCGTTCACTACCGTAGGCCGGTCCATCGTGAACACCTATGTACTGGGCTTTGTTTCCATCGCCGTGATTGTGGTGGTGGCTATCTTGATCGCCTACGTGGTGGTAAAACGGCGCAATGCATTAAACAGCGCGCTGGATGTGACCACCATGTTCCCGGAAACCGTGGCCGGCTCCATCCTTGGCATCGCGCTTTTGATGGCCTTCAGCAAAAAACCCCTGTATTTCAGTCAGACGGCCTTCATCATGATTTTAAGCTACGTCATCCGCCGCCTGCCCTATACGGTGCGCTCCTCCTCGGCCATACTGCATCAGATCAGCCCTTCCATTGAGGAGGCCGCCATCAGCCTGGGTGCTTCCAACATGAAGACCTTCTTCAAGGTTACCGTGCCCATGATGCTCCCCGGCGTCATCTCCGGGGCCATCTTGAGTTGGATCATGATCATTACGGAGCTAAGTACCTCCATCATCCTCTATACCACCCGCACCAAGACCATGACCCTGGAAATCTACTCCCAAATCATCCGCGGCAATGACGGCATCGCCGCCGCCATCTCCTCCATTTTGACCTTCTCCACCATCATCGCCCTGGCCGTATTCTTCAAGGTCAGCGGCAAGAAGGAAATCACACTCTAGGGGCTTTGCCCCTAGAACCCCATTCAAGGGATAAAACCCCTTGAAAATCCCCATATCATGGTTTACTTATGGGACTTTCGTTCTAGTCGCATTATTGCATGCTCCTCAAGAGATGTCATCCGAAGGTTTCCAAAGGGCTCCGAAACCCCGACCCCGCCTGTGGCGGAAAAGGGAGGGGTGGAGGAGGCTGGCGAAACGAGCCGTGGAAGCGTTAGCGAACCTCGGCGACGATTGAGCCAGATGGGAAGGAAAGCCCTTTGGTCGCGCCCGCAGGCGCGAAACTCTTCCTCTTGAAAAGATGATGCAGAATGCAACTACAGTGCGTCAGTCCCTTTTTTTGTTTTCACTGAACCTTTTTCTTCCATACCGCGTCATATACACGTATCAGCGCTGATGCTAGGAGACACACATGACACAAGAGACGTTCGAAGCGGAAGTCATACGGCTGACCCCCGACCTGTACAGGGTCAGCCATGCCTTGCTGTCAAGGCTTGCGGACAGGCAGGATGCCGTGCAAAACGCCATCCTGAAGGCCTGGCAGCATAAGGACCGCCTGCGGGAGGAAAGCAAGTTCAAATCCTTTCTATTGAAGGTGCTTACCAACGAATGCCGCAGCTTGCTGCGAAAGACACGGCACGAGGCATTTGTACCCATCCCTGATATAGGTGCATCTTTGCCGGATGCATCCCTCCGGGAGGCTATCGGCAATCTGCCTGTGAAGCTTCGCGCTGCTTTTGTGCTGCATTACGTGGAAGGAGCTTCCGAAGAGGAGGCCGCCTTTATCCTTGGCATACCAAAGGGCACGGTAAAATCCCGTTTGAACCGGGCCAGGCTCCTTTTGCGCCAGGCCCTTTCGGAGGAGGTGTGAGTATGGAAAACAGAAATATCTCCCCGGAACGCTGGCAGGAGCTCTACGGCCAGGTACCTCAGGATTTTACCATGCTGGTGGAAAAGACACTGAGAAGAACAAGGGAGGGACCTAAAATGAAGCGCTTTACCCTGCGCACCGCGCTGGTACTGCTGATATGTCTCGTATTGCTGACTGGCATCGCCCTGGCTGCTGCGGGCGTGTTCAGTACCAAAAACTCGCTGGATATGTACACCTCCGCCCCGGCGGATGGCAAGGGAGTGGAATTGCAAACCGACCTCCATCAAACAGGCGGCGATTTCCCCGACCTGACCGTCAAGGTGCGTGATGCCGTGTATGACGGCGTCACTGCCTATGTGACCGTGGAGTATAAGCTCAAGGATCCGGAAAAAAATATGATTCTTGATGTGATAGACACATTCGGCTGGCCTTTAAAGGAGCATGGGCGCTGGCCAGGTTATCACGAGCGGCCTCTGACCGACCCCCAAACTGACCCTCGCCGAAAGCTGGTAGTGGAAGACCATGGAACACGCGTATATGGTATACATAATCACTCCCTCGCTGAAGCCATCTATGAATCGGATGGGGTGCTGGTACTTACGTACCGGATTCGGTTGGACAGTGAAGGCTTGTATGAAC
Organism: Bacillota bacterium; assembly: GCA_023436585.1. Taxonomy (GTDB): domain Bacteria; phylum Bacillota; class Clostridia; order Christensenellales; family Aristaeellaceae; genus JAEWAH01. The sequence goes on from JAEZIN010000008.1 coordinate 100,208, forward strand.
TCAATAGGGAGGAAATGCAGCCGGAGGATTGGGAGAACCTGAATCTTACCTCACCCTCTCCCACCCCGGAAATCAGGGGCCTTCCCCTACCTTTTCCGACAATTGATCCGCCGTCTGAAGAAGCCGCCTTTTCTGCAGAGATCACCGAAGACACTGTGCTGGCCGATTTGCCGGAGCCTACACAAATGCCTGACTATCTCAAACAAGTATTGAGCAAAGTAGCCGGCAAAGACCCTCTGGAATTGATATTGAAGGCTGATTTCATGGAATGGCCGGACAGCACAAAGGATTATCGGGAGAAGCTGTACAACTGTGATGTAGGTATCACAATTCAAAAGCAGGAACAACCTGAAACACGCTTCCTCCAGATCCCGGTGACACAGGACAAAATGACACTGACAAACGTAAAGGTCACCTTTACAAGCCTTGCAACCTACATGGACATTGACTCCACATACCCCATGGGCATCGGCACCCGCCCGGAGGACTTGGGCGAATTGGGACCTGGCCTTGCGTTTGAATGGCTGGATGCGCAGGGGAATGCTATAAAGAAGCTAGGAGAAACAATGACAGGTACGTATGAATCCGGCTCCTTGGGTGGCAGTGAAAACTACGAGAGAAACCGTTACGTGGCTTTCTGGCCTGCTGTGGAAACCATTCCGGATTCCATCACGCTTCGTGCCCATAGCAACTATACAGATGAATGCCTCGCCACCTTCACCGTACCTTTGGTCCCGGTACAGGCCCAGTCCACCAACCCCGCCCCATAAAAAGGCTCAACACAGCAAAGCGCCCGATTCTGTTTCACCAGAACCGGGCGCTTTTCCATGTTAACAAACCCTTATGCCTGCCCGAACGCCTTCACAAAGCTCTCCATCACGTCCTGCCGGATATTCAGGGAATCCTTCACGTCGGCGCCGGAAATCTTCTTGACGATGAACTTTTCAAATGCGCCCATGTCGGAAACATTGAAGCCCCCGCCCAGAACGCCCTGGGCAGCTGCCGCCTTGCGCAGTTCAGGTGTATAGGCAGCTTCCATCTGCTTTTGCCCCTGTTCCCCGTCAGCCAGACAACATAGGAAAAGCCCCAGCTTCTTCTTTGTAAGCTCTGCCCCATGTGCTGCGATAAACGCTTTCATTTGCCGCCGCGGCATGCCGGCGTATACGGACACCCCAAGGATCACCGTATCGTACTTTGCAAGGTCTGGCGTTCCCTTTTTGAGATTCAACATATCCGCTCCGCCGGGAAGGCGCTTTTGCAGCTCTTTGGCGCAGTTTTCCGTAACCCCGTGCTTGGTGGCGTATGCGATCAAGGCAGCCATGTTTACTCCTCCTTGCTCAAAAGAGCGTTCTCAATGGATTTCAAATAGGCGTTGCTGGTCACGGTTGCGGAAGCAACCGCATCCACCTTTGTGGTCTGGGCATCGATCACCCTTTTGAACAATTCCGGCGGCACTTTGTCAAGAGCGAACATGACGTTCTGCAATATGGCTATGTCCGTGATCTTCTCCCCGGCCACCGTTACCTTCACCCGGTTGGTCCACCGGCCTCCATCGTAGCTTCCCTCATAGGTACCGTCTGCAAGCCCCTGGGCGGTAACACCCGCCAGCGCCGGCTGGCTTTTTTCATCCAACCCCCGGCTGATGAAAATGAAAAGCCCCGTGAAAACGATCACCAACGCGGTGATGACAACCGCAACGATCTTCAAAAACCTCTTCATACTTGTACCTTTCCGTGCGTCCAAAAATACCGTTATGCATGGCAATACCTGCCGTTTCTGTGAAACGTAGACATTATATCCCAAATGTAAAGATTGTCAATGGATTCACAAAAATATAATGAATACGTAACCATATTCGAACACCGAAAATCCCGCATAAAAGGTGTTTTCCTTTGCGCCCCCAGGTGTTTAAGCACCTTCGGCAGCGTAACGCATTCCACAACATAGGAATATACTGGATTGTACCCCCAGCACAAGGAAAGGAGAATCAACTTGAGAAATACCATGGGGGGAATGCAAAGCAATGGCTTCTACACTCCCCAGGATACCGACATGCAAGGCATGCAGAACGGTCACTGCCCCTGCATTCCTCAAGAAACAACCATAACAAACGTACACCTGGCGGCAGCCTATGTTCCGTTCCAGAAATTTTGCGGTAACTGGCCCCCGCTGCAATCCTTGATAGCCGGCACCATATTCGCCGAGCTGTTCAGCCCCTATTGCAAAAGGGAATATGTCAACCTGGAGCCGGAAGTCACATGCCCGATGTGCCCGGCGGGGGGAGGCCGTTACTGATGGATAGAGATGCAATCTTGCGGGAATTGATGGCGCTGGATTTCATGCTGGTCGATCTTCAGCTCTTCCTGGATACACATCCGGAGGATACCGAGGCGTTAAACCGGTACAATGCGATTCTGGCCCAGGCCAATGTCCTCCGGGAACAATACGAAAGCATATGCGGACCTCTGTACTCCTTCCGTTCCTTCAACCGCTGCCACTGGGAATGGTACCGCGATCCATGGCCCTGGCAGTACAGCTTCAACGTAGACCTGCCGGGAGAGGAGTGCCGCTAAATGTGGATTTACGAAAAAAAGCTTGAATACCCCATCAAAATCAAAAACCCGAACCCGGCCATGGCCAAAGTGATTATCACGCAATATGGCGGGCCGGACGGAGAGCTGGCCGCGTCTATACGGTATCTGAGCCAGCGGTTTTCCATGGTGACGCCCGAGGCCCGCGCCATATTGAACGACATCGGCACCGAGGAGCTCGCCCACCTGGAAATGATCGGCAGCATGGTAAAGCAGCTTACCAAGAACGCCACCATTGAACAGATCAAAGCCGCTGGTCTGGACGCGTATTACGCGGACCATGATAAAGGCGTCTATCCCGTCAGTGCTGCCGGCGTTCCTTTCAATGCCTCCTATATTGCGGTGAAGGGCGACCCGGTGGCCGATTTGACGGAAGATATGGCCGCGGAGCAGAAGGCGCGTGCCACCTATGAATGGCTGATCAACCTGGCCGACGACCCCGAAGTGATTGATCCCCTGAAATTCCTGCGCGAGCGTGAAGTCGTCCATTTCCAGCGGTTCGGTGAAGCGCTGCGCATTGTGCAGGATTTTTTGGAAAGCAAGAAAATTTACCCCGTCGCACTGCCATACGACCATTGATCTAAACAAAATGGGCCGGCGATGCCGGCCCTCAGCGTATCAACAAAGTGGCCATGCCACTTTGTTGAGCTTTTCCCTCGCTGCACTGCACACTGGCTTCGCCATTGTGCGACCGTTTGCTCGGGTAAGGAAGGAAATTCTTCGAATTTCCCGCGCAAACCACCGCACATGTCGCTGGTTTGCGATCTAGAATCGAAGGGCTTCGGCCCTCCGATGCCTCCCGGGGTTTTTGACGGTCTGAGGGCCGGCGATGCCGGCCCTTTCAAAGCAGTAGGATGTTCCATACATATTGTCTACTATCTTTTTCTTCTGTTCTTTCCATTGGGGCCAGGCCTGGTGCGCACCTGCATGGCCTCCAGCATCTTCCGGCGCTCCGCCGGGGACATATTGCCAAAGGGCGACGAGCTCGACAGGATCACCTTGTCCTTTTGGGTGGAGGGATCGGCCCAGTTCTGCCTGACCGGCTCCGCCGCCTCCTGTTTGATGCCTTTGATTCCTGATTCCTTGGGCGCAGGCTGCTCGTTTGATTCATCCTCCCCATATTGCGGGGAAATTTCGCCAAGCGCCAGGTCATCTTCCTCCGCTTGCTCCTGAAGCAGGTCCAATATGCGGGACGGCCTGTTGGCGCTTGTCCGCTCGGGCAGCTCCTTCAGGGGCTTGGGTATATCTGAAACAACCGGCTCCGCCCTGGCTGTCTCTTCCCGCCTTGCATTTTCCAGCAGCGTTTGCTTCAAGCGCGCCTGCTCAGCCTGCTTTTCCAGCCGGGCTTTATTCAGACCGGCTTCTTCCTCCATACAGGCCTGTTCCTTGTCCGCTTCCGCATCCGGCAGGCTGCCAAAGCGGGCCTGCTCGCGCTTTATCAGCGTCATCCATTCCTGCTCCAGCCGTTCCTGGCCCTGGCGCAGTTGGGCAAGCTGCATCTCCATACGGTCCTGTTTATCCGCCGCTTTGGGTGTAGGCTCCTCCTTGGCCAGCAGGGACTGCTTATACAGGTCCTGCAGGAAGGAGCAGCGCTTTTCCAGTGTGTCTACGGCCTCCTGGGCGGTACGCACGTCCCTGCGGCCCTTGTCCCTGGCATAGCCGGTGAAGGTTCCGGTCAGGATCAGCATCAAAAAGGGGACCCAGGTCTTCCAATCATTCAGGAAGGCATTGAAGTCAAGGCCTTGCGCCCCATAGCTTCTGGCCAGGGAAAAGCAGGCAAACACAATGGCGAACAGGCCCGCCTGCAGCCCATGCGCCGCGCCGATCATCGCCACATACAAAAGGCGCAGGTCCGCGGTTGGGAAATCTCCCGATTCCTGCAGCAATTGCAGCGCCTCCATGGCGGCAAAGCCAGTAAGAAGCGATGTGCCCTTTACAAGCGCCGGATGGCGCTTGAAGAAGGAGCGGATGCGGTTCTTCTGCGCATCCTGCTTACCCAATAGAACCCTGGTGCCAAGGTACAGGTTGTCCAGCGCAACGCTGAGCCGCTCGGATGGCGTGATACCGTAACTGTGTTGGAAGTCGCCGCCCTCCATGGGCGGATAGCCCGCCTCCGCCGCCCCCTGGGATACGCTGGCCCCCAACAGGCCAAAAAGCGCCGTCAGTTCCCGCACGGTCAGCGTTTCGGCGCCGCGCACCATCAGCAGCTCTCCCGGCCGCCCGTCGCGCTCCAGCAGCCTGTACACAAGCTGTGCCACTTCCGCCGCCGATATAAAATCGATCTGCGCATCCCTGGTAAAGGGCAGCACCGCTGTTTCGCCCTTGACGGCGGAAAGCAGCATGCGGCCGACAAGAGTATCCGTTTCACCTGGACCAAACACGCAGGGAAGCCGGACGATGGAAACATCCACGCCTTGCTTGCGGTAAGCCAGGCAAAGCTGCTCCATGGCCTGCATCAGCATGCCGCGCTCGCCGGCCGCTTCGCTGATGCGGCTCAGTTCCCCCGAAGTCAGAAACAGCACCCTGTCCACGCCGTGGCGCTTGGCCTGGGCCAGCGCGCAGCTTAACTGGTCGGCCTCCCCTGGGATGCGGGTCTGCTGCTCGCCCCTGGTGGCCTGGAAAACAACGGCCTGAAAGGTATGCGCCTGAAATACCTGCTCCAGCGTTTTTTCATCGGAAAGATCAAACACCTCCACACCCTTGCCAAAGGCAATGGGCGGAGTCAGGCGGGATGCAACCACCATATGATACTGCCGTGACAGCCTTTGGCATAAATGCGCCGCGAGGGATGCCACGTTCCCGATGATCAGCAGATTCTTCATTCGTGAAACTGTCCTTCCGTCCGGTGCTTGGAGGCGGGAAAGAGCATGATGTATCTATCTAATGAAGCCCATACAAATACAATTGTATCATACCATGAAATGGCACGGTATTCAATCCATTTCTTGCTATCATCCGCAAAACAGGCTGCAGGGAGATACCGCGTGATCATCCTGCTTGTTTCCTGTTCTTTTTTTGATGTAAACGGCACGGAAATCTGTCAATTTGTTGACATTGACCTGTTGCCTCCTTATAATAGCAATGTTAGCGGACATGCCGCATTATCGGCGCACCAGAAACAAGGAGGTTCATCCATGTCTATCAAAATGACTGTTGACGGCAATACAGCCGTCGGCCATGTCGCTTATGCGTTCAGCGATGTGGCGGCGATCTACCCCATCACGCCTTCCTCCAACATGGCGGAAGTAGTGGATGAGTGGTCGGCCCAGGGGCGCAAGAATCTGTTTGGGCAAACCGTCCGTGTGGCGGAAATGCAGAGCGAAGCCGGCGCGGCAGGCGCCGTGCACGGTTCGCTGGCGACCGGCGCTTTGACCAGCACCTTTACCGCCAGCCAGGGCTTGCTCCTCATGATCCCGAACATGTACAAGATCGCCGGCGAACTGCTGCCCTGCGTGTTCCATGTGAGCGCCCGGGCGTTGGCCGCCCATGCGCTGTCCATCTTTGGCGACCACCAGGACGTGATGGCCTGCCGTCAGACCGGCTTTGCCATGCTGTCTTCCAACAGCGTGCAGGAAGCCATGGATATGGCGCTTGTTGCCCATCTGGCCACGCTGAAGGCCAGCGTGCCCTTCCTCCATTTCTTCGACGGTTTCCGCACCAGCCATGAGATTCAGAAGATCGACGGCATCGAGTACGGTGAAATCGAGAAGCTGGTGGACTTTAAGAAGATCGACGAATTCCGCGCCCGCGCCCTCAATCCCGAGCATCCCCACCAGGGCGGCACCGCGCAGAACCCCGATATTTACTTCCAGAACCGTGAAGCAGCCAACAAGTTCTACGAAGCCGTGCCCGGCATCGTGGAAGAAGTCATGAAGGACGTGGAAAAGCTCACCGGCCGCAGCTACAAGCCCTTCCAGTACGTTGGCGCCCCGGATGCCGACCGCGTTATCGTGGCCATGGGCTCCGGCTGCGAGACCATTGAGGAGACCATCAACCTTTTGAACAAGCAGGGTGAGAAGCTGGGCCTCATCAAGGTGCATCTCTACCGCCCCTTCTGCCTCACCCGCTTCATCGAAGCCATCCCCGCCAGCTGCACGAAGCTCGCCGTGCTGGACCGCACCAAGGAAGCCGGCAGCCTGGGCGAACCGCTGTATGCCGACGTCCGCGCCGCACTGGCCGAGGCCGGCAAGCAGCTCACCGTTGTCGGCGGCCGCTACGGCCTTGGCAGCAAGGAATTCACCCCCACCATGGTGAAAGCCGTGTACGACAACCTGAACGGCGAAATGAAGAACCACTTCACTGTGGGCATTGAAGACGACGTGACCTTCACCAGCCTCAAGCTGGGCGAGCAAGTGAACGCCGCTCCCGAAGGGACCGTAAGCTGCAAGTTCTACGGCCTGGGCTCCGACGGCACCGTCGGCGCCAACAAGAACTCCATCAAGATCCTTGGCGACCACACCGATATGTACGCCCAGGGCTACTTCGCCTACGACTCCAAGAAGTCCGGCGGCCTCACCGTCAGCCACCTGCGCTTTGGCAAAAAGCCCATCCAGTCCACGTACCTGATCAACGCGGCCGACTTTGTGGCCTGCCACAACCCCGCTTACGTGGTGCTGTATGATATGGTGTCCTCCCTGAAGGAGGGCGGCGTGTTCCTCCTGAACAGCCCCTGGAGCCCTGAGGAGATGGAGAACCAGCTCCCCGCCAAAATGAAGCAGCTTCTGGCGAAGAAAAAGGCCCGCTTCTACACCGTGGACGCCATTGACCTGGCTGCCAAGGTGGGCATGGGCGGCCGCATCAACACCATCATGCAGGCTGCGTTCTTCAAGCTGGCCAACGTGATCCCCTACGAAGAGGCCGACAAGTACATGAAGGCCTATGCCAAGAAAACCTACGGCAAGAAGGGCGACAAGGTCGTACAGCAGAACTACGACGCCATCGACATCGCCATCTCGGGCTTGAAGGAAGTGCCCGTCCCCGCTGCCTGGGCTACTGCCACCACCGGTGCGGTGCCCGTCAAGGTGGAAGCTACAAAGTACTTCAATGAGTTCATCGCCCCCATCCTGGCCCAGGAAGGCGACAAGCTGCCGGTTTCCGCGTTTGATCCCTCCGGCATCGTGCCCACCGGCACCACCAAGTACGAGAAGCGCGCCATCGCCGTGAAGGTTCCCAAGTGGATCCCCGAAAACTGCATCCAGTGCAACACCTGCGCCTTGGTGTGCCCCCACGCGGTGATCCGGCCCATCTATGTGCCTGAAGCCATGATGAAGGACGCCCCGGAAGGATTCATCACCAAGCCCGCCACGGGCAAGGAATTTGCCGGCACCCAGTACCGCATTCAGATCAGCCCGCTGGACTGCACCGGCTGCGGCAACTGCTACGAAGTCTGCCCGGCCAAGACCAAGGCGCTGGAGATGGAACCCCTGGAAAGCCAGAAGTTCCAGGAGCCCTTCTGGGAGTTCGCCCGCAAGGTGCCCGAAGTCACCACCGTTACAAACAAGGCCACCGTCAAGAACAGCCAGGCTTTGAAGCCCCTGTTTGAGTTCTCCGGCGCCTGCGCCGGCTGCGGCGAAACGCCTTATATCAAGCTGATCACCCAGCTTTTCGGCGACAGGATGATCATCGCCAACGCCACGGGCTGCTCCTCCATTTACGGCGGCTCCGCCCCCACCGTCCCCTACACTGTCAACGACAAGGGCCACGGTCCCGCCTGGGCCAACAGCCTGTTCGAAGACAACGCCGAGTTCGGCTACGGCTTCCATCTGGCCACCGCGCAGAGGCGCGATAAGCTGGCCCAAACCGTTGAGCAGCTGATCGCTGTGGAGTATGCCGAGGACGCCATCAAGGAGGCCGGCAAGGAATGGCTGGCTGGCATGGATAACGCCGAAGCCTCCAAGGCTGCCGCCGAGAAGCTTCTGGCCGCGTGCAAGGATGGCGTAGATGTGGACCTGACCGGCACGCAGTGGGAGGCCGACTGGCTGAAAAATGGCAAGGTCTGCACCTGCGAAGCCTGCACCTTGGCCCATGAGGTCATTAAGAATGCAGACCAGCTTGTCAAGAAGTCCATCTGGGTCTTCGGCGGCGACGGCTGGGCCTATGACATCGGCTTCGGCGGCCTCGACCACGTGCTGGCCCAGGGCCAGGATGTGAACATACTGGTGATGGATACCGAAGTGTATTCCAACACCGGCGGCCAGGCCTCCAAGGCCAGCCCCACCGGCGCTGTGGCCAAGTTCGCCGCGGCCGGCAAGCGCACCCGCAAGAAGGACCTGGGCCTGATGGCCATGAGCTACGGCTATGTCTACGTGGCAGCCGTCGCCATGAGCGCCAACCCCGCCCAGCTTTTGAAGGCCATGACGGAAGCGGAAGCCTACAAGGGCCCCTCCCTCATCATCGCCTACGCGCCTTGCATCAACCACGGCATCAACATGGCCTATTCCCAGGCGGAAATCCGCAAGGCCGTTGCCGCCGGTTACTGGCCGCTGTACCGGTACAATCCCGATCTCGCGGATCAGGGCAAGAACCCCTTCACCCTGGACAGCAAGGATCCCACCGAGAGCTACCAGGAATTCCTGAAGGGCGAAACCCGCTACACCTCCCTGACCAAGATGTTCCCCGAAGCGGCTGAGAAGCTGTTCGCGGAAGCGGAGAAGGATGCGGCGCGGCGCCTGGAGACCTACAAGAAGATGGCCCAGTAATCCAGTATACCTGACCATGATGCCGGGAAAACGGAGTTCCGTTTTCCCGGCATTTTATATGTCCGGGTGTATAATCACAAAAACAAACGGGAAAGCCGTCTATAAAGAAGGCCTTCCCGTTTTAAAACAAATACAACGCCGTGTAAGAAGCCGAATGCCATTCCCGCTACGAAGTGGCAGCCGGAAGCTCAGCTTACCAATAGTATCCCGAAAGCAGCGTGGAGACAAGCAGCGGCACCACCAGCAGCAGCACCATCACCACGCAGAATACGCGCACCATTACAGTCTTGCGGGAAGCTTTGGTCCTGGTCGAAACAGCCATGGAAACTCTCCTTTTATACCGCCAGGTATCCCGCCGCATCAATCAGCAGCGGCTGCCCCAGCATATTCAAATGTACGCGCAGTGTGCCCGCCTTTGCGCCATCAGGCAGCAGGAAGGCCACTTCTCCCGTGACGGATTCGCCGGGCAATAAAGATGAATCCATTGTTTCCGCAAGATCGGCAAACCATGCCTGCGTCAATTCGTTCCCCTGCGCATCGGTCATGGCAAAAGCCAGCTCGCTGGACACCAGCAAATTTTGAGTGGATCCGTTGTTCACCGTCAGGTTCACGATGACGTATTTGCTTCCCGAAGGCGGATCGGCCAGCTTGCCCTTGTCCGCAAGCCGCATGCCGTGAACGGTCACCTTCCAGCCGGCCTGATGGTACGCGCCGTCCGCTTCAAGCGCCGCAAACGCGCTTGATTTCAGATCGCCGCTGATGGGCAAGGGCTGGCTGAAGGCGGTCTGCCCGGCCATGAGGCCGTTCAGCTCGTTCAAGTCCGTGGGCACCAGAAAACAGATCAGGCCGCGTACGGTGGGAAGCTGGGCGCTAAAGCGCGCGCCTGTCATGGCCAGAAGATTTCCGGCCCTTAAAGGGAGGACGCCCGTTATGTCTTTCCCATCCCCCGGGACCAGATGCCACTGGAAGACCAGGTCTGATATGGTCTTTGCCGTGCCCGCACCTGTGAACGCGGCATCCATCAGCACATATTTCATGCCCTCAGGCGCTTTGTCTAAAAAAGCTTCCTTGGCCTGCGACACGCCGTAAATCTCCGCGTTGTAGCCGTCGCCTGCAATGGTGGCCAAGGGGCCTGCTTCCGGGGAGACTGGCCCCGTGCTCTGCCCCAGGCCGAGCTTGCCGGCCACTTCGCCGTCTTCCCCGGCAAGAACAGCCAACTGGTAATTGGCCGCCGCTATGGGAACCTCAAAGAGTACGCGCACCGCTCTTTCCCCAGGCGCGAGGGAGGCCGTGAAGGCCGAATCACCGTTGAACAATATAGGGGTGTAAACGCGGCCGGCATCATCCACCGCCAGAAGAAGCTGCCCCAGGTTGTTAACTTCTTTTGCGCCCTCCGGCGTCCTGATAACCAGGTTGGCTGTCAGCAGCTGATTCCCCGCCATAGGCGCAATGGCTTGCAGCCCCGACAGAAAACCGGAATCGGCTACAGTGATTTGCATGTCACCGGCATGTACAGTTGTCTCCGCCAGCATTGCCGTATTTGGCAGGGCCAATAGCGCCACAAGCGCCGCCGTCAGGCATAATAGCCTGCATTTTGTCATTTTGCTCATTCATATCAGCTCCTTTCCCGAAGCGTCCGAGCTGTTTCATTATACCATTTTTCCATATAGGGAACAAGGACGGGCCATAAGCCGGCTGTAAATATTTCCTTTTATCCCTGAACAGTAGGCGTAGCATCCTCCGGATTTTCAGGCAGTACGATACGCACCTGCATCACGCGGCGCTTCCACACCCGGGTCGCCTGCACCTTGATGCCCGACATCTCAAAGCCTTCCCCCACCTTGGGTATCTGCCCCATCTCCTCGGCTACCCAGCCGCCCACGGTGTCCGCCGCGTATTCCTTGCTGATGTGGATCAACTCCAGTAATTCCTTCAGGTCCGCGCCGCCGTCCACCAGCAGGCTCCCATCCTCCTGGCGCTGCACCGATTCCGTCACGTCGTCATGCTCATCGTAGATTTCCCCTACCAGTTCCTCCAGAACATCTTCCAGCGTCACGATGCCTTCCGTGCCGCCGAATTCATCCAGCACCACAGCCATATGGTTTTTACTGCTTTGCAGAAGCTGCAAAAGCTTTGTGATTTTCAATGTGGCCGGCGCGTACAGCGCGGGCTTCATCATGGACTCCACACTTGTGCTGCCCTCATGGGTCCCCAAATAAAAATCCTTTTCATGCAGTATGCCCACGATGTCGTCCATCGTTTCCCTGTATACGGGCAGGCGGGAATAGCCATATTCCAAAAAGGTATTGGCGGCTTCCTCCACGGTGCTTTCCGCGGAAAGGCCCACCACATCCACCCGGGGGGTCAAAATATCCCTGGCATCCAGGTCGGTGAACTCGATGGCGGAGCGGATCAGCTCCCCCTCGTGCTCATCCATGTCGCCTTCGCTCTGCGCCTCATCCACCATGGTAATCAGTTCTTCCTCAATCAGCGGCGCTTCCTCCTGCTGCTTGACCAACCTGCCCATCATGAGCCGCCATAGGCCGTACAGCCAGGAAAGCGGAGCCAGCACGGCCATGAGCACTTTTAAAACGGACGCAAAACGCATGACCAGCTTTTCCGGTGAATCTTTCGCAAGCGCCTTGGGCACCGCCTCGCTGACAATATACATGGCGGCAACAACCACAGCCATGGACAGCACCAACGCCGCGCCTCCCATAATGTCTTTGAACAGGACGGCGCTTAAGGATATGGCCAGGATCAGCAGCAACCGTCCCCCCAGGAGGATGACGGGGTGGAGCCTGTCCTGATGCTCCATCAGGGCATAGGCCTTTTCCGCCTGCATGTTTCCCCCGAAGGCAAGCCCCTTCAACCGGGGCCGGTTTAATTCATCCAGCGCCGCCTGGATAGCGGAAAAAAACGCAGACAGCAAAGTGCACAGCACAATGGCCGCCACCAGCAGAAAAGCGCTCAGGTTCATGGATTTGATTCCTTTCTTTGTATGCCGTTCATACCGGCTGTGAAGATTTTTGCATGCAAAAAGCGCACTGGCAAAACAGCTCCCGCGTTTTGCACCGGTGCGCCGGATGACATGGGCTTTTCACCCGAGTCAGGCTGTATAGTACTGGGGGGTTCTTCCAAGATGTACACCTCTATACCAGAATGTATGGATTATAGCACATATCTTTTTCAAATGCAAATGGCACAAAAACTGCCCTGCCTAAGGGCCATGGATGTTTGACAGTTGTTGTTACATATGCTATAATAACGCAGTTTTTGGCGACGGAGCCGACAATAAGGGAGGACCGTATCATGGGTGATCTGTTACGGGAATTGTTCTCCGGTGTCCTCTATCTGTTTACGGGTGAGGGCTGGAGAACGCTGGTCATGTTCCTCATATCCGGTATCTTGATCTATCTTGCCATAAAAAAGGATTATGAACCCGCTCTGTTATTGCCCATTGGTTTTGGCGCTATCCTGGCCAACCTGCCCCCCGCCTTTGGCGCGGCATTCCCGGCGGTGCTTGGCCCTGAAGGATTTTTAACAGTCCTGTTCAATTCCGGTATTAAAAACGAGTTGTTCCCCTTATTGATCTTTATTGCCGTCGGCGCCATGTGTGACTTCACGCCGCTTTTGAAGGAGCCGTCCATGATCTTCTTCGGCGCGGCGGCGCAGTTCGGTATCTTTGCCACGTTCCTGCTCTCCCTGCTGCTGATCCCCCTTGTGATCCCCGGCGCTCCTCATGATCTGGTCCTGCGGCTGGCCTCCGCCATCGGCATCATCGGTGCGGCGGACGGCCCCACTACGCTGTATGTGGCCAACCACTTCCAGTTAGGCGACTATATTGCGCCAATCTCCGTGGCGGCCTACAGCTACATGTCCCTGGTGCCCATCATTCAGCCTCCGGTGATCAAAGCGCTGACCACCAAGGGCGAGCGCACCATCCGCATGGATTATAAAGAGGAAAAGGCGCCCAGGTTGGCCCTGATCGTCTTCCCTATCGTAGTTACCCTGGTAGCCGGCATACTGGTGCCTATGAGTGCTCCCCTGATTGGCGCTCTTATGTTTGGTAACCTGATCCGTGTCTGCGGCGTGCTGGAGAGGCTGAACAAGGCCGCTCAAAATGAGCTGGCCAACATCGTCACCATCCTGCTGGGCCTCACCATCGGCTCCACCATGGTAGCCGACAAGTTCCTGCAGTGGAATACGGCGCTCATTATGCTACTGGGCCTGTTCGCCTTCGTGTTCGACACCGCCGGCGGCGTGCTCTTTGCCAAGTTCCTGAACCTGTTCCGCAAGAACAAGATCAACCCCATGATCGGCGCGGCCGGCATCTCCGCCTTCCCCATGAGCGCCCGCGTGATCCAGAAAATGGCCAAGGAAGACGATCCCTACAATTTTATCCTCATGCAGGCCATCAGCGCCAACGTAGCCGGCCAATTGGGCTCCGTCGTTGCCGGCGGCATGGTGATCACGCTGGTAACAATGCTCCTGAAATAACGCCATCGGCCGCGTAGAAAGAAGGTTTGACGATATGTTGCATAGACTGTTCACCTCCGCACTGGCGGAAGCTGCTTCCCCCGCCGTCACGAAAGCGCCTATCGATATGGGCAAGCTGATGAGCGATGGGCTTACGACCACCCTTTTTGGCCTTGGCGGCGTATTCCTGGTGCTTTGTATCTTCTTTGGCGTGATCAAGCTCATGCAAAGGGTGAAGGAGAAGGAAGAATAAACTCCAAAACCTGCCTGGAAAGCTGCATTGATATGATAGCGGCGCATCCCCTGCCTCTTTTGAAGCAGGGGATTTTTTTAGGAGGGGTCAAATCATTGTTGTTTTAAAACAGCCCGTGGTATGACTGGTACTTTACAAATGACAAACTGCGCGCAATCCCTTTACAACAGCATGGATTTGGCGTATAAATAAAGCATAGGCGCATGCCGCGTCCTTTTTACGCATAGCATACGGAGGAATCTGCATTGTATCAGATAAGCGATTGGGAAGAAAACAGGCAACAGCTCAAGCGCCGCAGCCTCGCTCTACTAGCCCCTATGGCCCTTTTCCTGGCCGGTATCGTCGTATCGCTGCTGCCCAATATCCGCCTGCAATGGCTGACCATACTCCTGACCATACTTGGCGGCGCACTGGCTATCTTCTGTTATGGTATGTTCATCAACCCGGTATTGAGCTACAGCCGCCATTTAAAGAACGTGCTGGAAGGACGCACAAAGGAGACAACGGGCCGCCTGACTGAGATCAGCAGCCAGTCCTGTATCCGGGAGGGCGTGGAGTATTATCCCATGACCGTCAACATCGGCGCCAAAAACGAGCAAGCTGACGACAGACTCTTTTATTACGACGTGCACAAGGGAATGCCGCCCTTTGCGCCGGGCGACATGGTTACCGTCGTATCCCATGACAAGGCGGTGGCGGATATCCGCCGGGCGGAATGAGCCGCGAAGTACCGGGCTAATCCGTCTCCATGTATGCCGAAAAGGAGTCTTTCTCCGTGCACGATGATCAAACCGTACTGGTCTGTGTGACCGGTCAAAAAACATGCGACAGGCTCATTAAAACAGGCGCGCAGCTTGCCGCAGAAATCCCCGCACCGCTGCTGGTGGTGCATGTGGCCCCGGCCGGCGCACCGCTGCTGGGCAGCTCCACCCAAAGCGATGCCCTCAATTACTTATACTCCCTATCCTGCGAGGCGGGGGCCGAAATGGCCGTGCTCCGCGCGCCGGATACGCTGGAAAGGCTTATACAGTACGCCCAGGAGCAGCATGTGGCCCATATCGTGCTTGGCGCGGGCAGGCCCGACGGCCCGGACCGAAGGGATTTCGCCGGTACGGTGAGGGCACGCCTCCCCCACGTTCAGGTGCATGTGGTCTTTCTGTAACAAGCATCAAGAGCAGTAAAGCATTATAGTCAACTGGAGACGCCGGCGCGCTGCGCCGGCGTTTTCGATTTTACAAACTGCTTTCTTTTGCGGGATTCCCTACGCTTCCCTCCCGTGTCACATTGGGTTTCAACGCAACATCATTCTTCCGAATTTAATAAATCAATAACTTTAATAATAATCTATTGACAATAGTGTGTGACACACATTATAATGATTCCGAGGTGATGTCCTTGGAAGATTCCGTGCTATTGAACAATATTCTATTGGAAATGCGCCGCGGCACACTGACCATCGCAGTACTAAGCCAGTTGAAAACCCCCTGCTATGGCTACTCACTGCTTCAGCGGCTGGAGGAGAAGCATACGGTCATCGAGCCCGGCACGCTGTATCCGCTGCTTCGGCGGCTGGAATCCCAGGGGCTGCTGGAAAGCCGTTGGGATACGGCCGAAAGCCGCCCGCGCAAGTATTACCTGCTCAGCAGCCAGGGCGCAGAGCTGTATGAAACGCTGAAAGTGGAATGGCTTCGTTTGTGTGAGGAAATGCAGAGCCTTATAAAGGAGGAGCAATCATGAATTCCCTGATCGACCGCTATGTGTATGACGTGACCAGGCGGCTGCCTGAAAAAAGCCGTCCCGACGTGGAAAAGGAACTGAGGGCCAACATTGCCGATATGCTGCCGGAGAACGCCAGCCAGGAGGACATCAACAAGGTGCTGGCCTCCCTGGGCAACCCCGCGAAAATGTCGGAACAGTACCGTGCCCGCCCCAGATATTTGATTTCCCCTGCCATCTTTGACGACTATCTGACTGTTTTGAAGCTTGTCATTCCCGTACTGGCCGTGGTGATGGTGGTGCTCCACCTGTTCGGGGCGCTGACGGATACCCCCATAGAAGGCAGCTACGGCCAGGTGTTCGCGTCGATCCTGGGCGGCGTGCTGGGCAGCCTTTTCAGCGCTGTAACCAATGGCTTTTTATGGGTGACGCTGGCCTTCGCACTGACGGAATACTTCAACGGCATGCAAAAGAGAAAGGAATGGACCATAGGCGATCTGCCGGACATCCCGCCGCAGAATTCGGTGAAGATTTCCCGCTCGGAAACCATCATCGGCATGGTGCTGTCCGCCCTGTTCCTCGTCATGCTGACAAGATACCAGCATCTCATCGCCTGGTATGAAGGCGGGCTGGACAAAGTAAGCACGCCGCTGTTTAGCGGCATGGCGATTAACGCCTACGTTCCCTACGTGGTGGCGCTCACCGCCTGCTCCTGGGCGGTAGCGGCGGTCAAGCTCTATTACGGCCGCTGGAACGCCGTTACGGCTGCGCTCCACGCGCTGAACGCCGTCGCCTGGGCCATCGCCTCCGTCCTCTTCCTGCGCAGCCCCGATACCTTCAACCCCGGCTTTATCGCAAGGGCGGCGGAAGCGCTGAAAATCGGCATGGCCGAAATGAACGAACATTGGCAGCGCGGTATCCTGATATTGAGCATCATTACCATCATCGGCACAGCGTTTGACATCCTTACCGGCATCTTCAAGGCCCGTAAGAGCCGGATTCTTCCCGATGTGCCAAACCGCGCATAAACCGAATGTCAAAAATGGCAGCCCTGTTCCAACAGCTTCACCATTTCCTCCAGCCCCTGCTTGTCCTGCGCGTCGAACCGGGAGAAGCGGGGGCTGTCTATATCCAGCACACCGACGATGGTGCCGTTTGCCCGGATGGGGATCACGATCTCTGAATTTGATGCGCTGTCGCAGGCGATATGGCCGGGGAACTGATGCACATCCTCCACCAGCTGCGTCTTATCCTGAGCTACCGCTGTGCCGCATACGCCCTTCCCCACTGGGATGCGGATGCAGGCCGGTTTTCCCTGGAACGGGCCCAGCAGAAGATCACCGTCCGTCATCAAATAAAAGCCCACCCAGTTGATATCCTCAAGCGCGCCGTTTAAAAGCGCGGCCATATTGGATAGATTGGGCAGCGGATGGGTTTCCCCCTCCATCAATGCCGCAAGCTGCTTTTTCAGCATATCGTACATTTCCGGTTTATGGGCGGGATAGTCCTCTTTCAGCTCAATCATGTACTGTGCTCCTCTGCCAGGTTTATTTTGACGGTTTATTGTACCACAAAGGCTGTGTGCAGTCATAGCCCCGGCTTGCAAAGGCTACCGGGAACGCTTATACTATGCATCAGCGACGTAAAGCAACGAATAGATACGAAAGAAAAGCAGAGGTATCCGGCATGAAAGAGAGGCTCACCCTGGGCGAAACCTTTCCCACGCTTGGTGCACGGATCATTACCGCCTACCTGGCAGCCTATCCCGATTTCGTACCGCCGGCGGACGGTACGGATATGGAATCCCATCGTGAGCTGCATTCGTTCTTCCGGGACATGATCTGCACCATAAGTCAAAACCCGGAGTGGATCGGCATTGCCGCCGAGCCCGACCGGTGCTTTGCGGAGCGCTGGCTTCTTAATAACAGCAACCCGGAATTGATGGATGCAATGATAAAGATCGAAAAGAAGTTCTTTGATTGGGTGGGTACGCTGCACAAGTTGGGATCACTGGGCGAAGTGAAGGATGGAGGCCTCCTCATCCCCAAGTCCGCCTGGAAGCTTCCCGTAAAGATGCTGGATAAGCTGCAATTGTTCGGCCTGCAAAGTGAAGCAGCGCCGGAGGGGGTCCTCTTGCGCTGCGAAACGTATCCTTCCATTTTCCCGGCATGGAAAAAGCGCAGCATGAATACACCGCAGAAGGAGTGGCAGATATCCTACCTGACCTGCTTTCTGTTTGGATCACAATCCGGCCGCCCCTACCGCGCCTCTGAAATGTTCGGCAAGCTCTACGGCGATCCGAAATGGCTTATAGAACTGGAATCCTTTTTCGAAAAGCTGGGTTATACCTTATCCAATGATGAAAGGGGCCTGCAGGTCCGCTGGGAGAAGGAATACCAAGGCAAGGAACAGGGCTACCTGCACATCTCCTACCGCTTCAGGGACAGGCTGCAAATGTGCTTTGAGTTCCGCGTGCCTTCCTTCCGCCTGCTGCTTGGCCATTACCATGAGATGGACTGCGAACTGGGAGAATTGTGCTTTACAAGGACGAAGGTGTGCGACAACTGCGGCTACTGCACCCAGACCGACAAAAGCGGCCAGCGCAAAAAGCTTGCACTGCCTTTAAAATATCCGGGCGGGGAGATGCTCAAGTGCCCGCTGTGGCCCTGGTTCACCTGGAATGAGCTGGATGAAAAGACGATTGCCAAAGTGGAGAAGCTGTTCCTCTTCGCGGAAGAGAAGCTGTACGGGCGGTCCAATAAGTAAGGGATAGAATAAGCGTGCAGGGTACAGGAAAGCGGCGGGATCGCTCCCCGCCGCTTTACATTATCCATATACCTGTTTAAATCACAGCGCCAGCCGCATCTCGCGCAGCACCCCCAGATCCCACAAAAGGGAGCTGGTCAGGTACTTGTCCCGCACATCCCGGGAGCCGATGAGGGCAGCATAGGCATCTGCATCGCTGACGCCGATATCCCTGGGCAGCATGGGCATATCAAGGCCCCGCATCAAACGCTCCACTTCTGTTGCAGGCGGCAGCTCCTCCGCGATGATTCTTTGAATTTCATCCCAGTGATGAAGCGTATTGTTCAGCCGCTCCATGTGGCGGGCGGGATCGTTCTTGCGGTACTTTTCATGCTCTGCGGTGATGATGGCATCCGCCGCGCGGCCGAAAATGCTGCGCATCTCCTTTTCCCATTCTCTGTTGTCAAAGCCTGTTATGAACGCTTCCGCCTTTTTTCTGTCGGGCGCAAGGGTGCGGATGTGGTCGTACAGGCGAAGCGTAAGATACGTTCCTATACCCACCTGTATGCCGTGCAGCTCATAGGGCGTACCGCGATCCAGGGCCATCATCTCCCAGATGTGGGAGAAGTAATGCTCCAGGCCGGAGGCCGGCCGCGATATTTTCGCGAAGCTCATGGCGATGCCCGAAAGCACCAGCCCCTCCGTGATGGATGCAATGGCCATGGGATTACGGTCATTGAGGCCCTCCGCGGCGGCCACGCACTTTTGCAGGGATTTCCGGACCAGTCCGGCGATGTTTTCGCAGTAATACTCGCCTGTCACAAGGTTTGAGATGCGCCATTCGCATATGGAAATGTACTTGGCCAGCATATCCCCAAGGCCTGCCCACAGCATGCGCTGCGGGGCGTTTTTCATGATATCCACATCGGCGATGATGGCGGCCGGGCAGGCGTTGTACAATGTAACCTTCACACGGTTTTGAATCATGGAGGAGGAGTTGGACGCGTACCCGTCCATGGAGGGGGCGGTGCCCACCACAATGCTGCGAACTCCTGCGACATGGGCCAGAACCTTGCAGCAATCGTTGATAACGCCGGAACCGATGGCCAAGACCACATCACAGCTTGTATCAAACGCCATGCAAAGCGCTCCAACGGAATATTCATCGGGCTCCACGGCCTCATGGTCAAGCATGTGAAGCACATAGGGCACTTTGGCAGCTTCCAGCACAGGCTGAACGAAATGCCAAGCCGCATGATGGGTGTTTTTGTCACAGACGATAAAGGGCTTGCTGGCGCCAATCACATTCAGCGCATCCGGCAGGAAGCGCACCGCCCCAGGGCCTATCTTCAAATAAAGCAGTTCTGTGGCGTGATGGCGGCCGCAGGAACAGGAGTGGCCTTCCGAGGCCAGCAGTTGTTCTAAGGACAGTGAGGATAAATCCATCATAAAGCACCTTCCTTGCGGAATTAAACCTTCGGCAAACGAATCAGTCCATCACCAGAAAGCTGTTCTCCAAGTAATCCCAGATAGCTTCCCGGCACGCATCAAAATCAATCTCGCGGGTGGCCATGCCCGCATAGGTAATGGGCGTATACGCGCCGTCAAAGGGAATCTGCAATTCTTCCATGGTTGCTCCCCGCAGCGCCATGGCATACTGAATGGCCTCCAGCATTTCCCCGGCGCTCAAATTTGTCAGCAGGCTGTGGTCCAGAACAGCCTCCATCACTTCGACAGCCTTGTCCAATGTAATGTCGCGGCAAGCATCCGCCAGGGTGGCCAGCACCGTACGCACCCGCAGGGTGCGGCCAAGGTCACCGCTTGCGCCAACCTTGCGGATACGCATGTAGATGACCGCCGCATGGCCGTTAAAATGGTACGTGCCGGCATGGTTCATGCGGGGCTTGGTGGAATTGTCGGGTATGGCGTAGCGCTTCAAATAATCCGCTTCGGCGTTGGTGACTTTGATGTCCACACCGCCCAGCACATCAATGATCGCCTCAATTTTATTCATGTCAAACAGGATGTATTTTTCAATCCGCACGCCAAAGTGGGTGCCGAGTATCCTGCAAAGCTCCTCCGGACCATAATTTTTGGCAATGTAGTTGACGCGTCCTATCACGCCATCCGGCCGCTGGATCAGCATCTCCCGGCTGAAGGAGGTAAGCATCAGCCGCTTGGTGCGCGTATCCAGCGTCACCAGGACGATGCCGTCCGTATTGCCCAGATTCTTGACATTTCCGTTCCACTGGTCCACGCACAGCAGCAAATAATGGTGCTGCCCCTCCACCACCGCGGGAAGCTCGTCCCAGGGGATGGGCGTAATGGGCTTGGGAACACCGGCCAAGGCGGAACAGGCAAAGGACAGGCACAGCAGCATGGATAAAAATAGCGCGGTCAGGCGTTTATGCATGATAAAGTCTCCTTTATCCGGGGAGGAATGGAGTATAACTTCCAGTTTCCTAATATAGCACATTTTCCGCCATTTGGCAAAAAAAAGAGCTTGCCGCTCTTTTTCTTGCCTGATTTTTACATCAGTAAACAATCCGATTTCACGCCCCGGGAAAGCGCGCAGCGTCGTAAAAGGTCAGAAAAGCATATATGACTTTTGCGAAATCAGTGCCAGCACCTCACCTTGATCACGCCGGGCTGCTGGTTCAGCTCCGCGATCAACTCCTCCGTGGGCACCTGGCTAAGCTCCATGACCGTAACGGCCATCTCCTGGCGGCTTTTATTGATCATGTTGTTGATGTTGATACCTTCCCGGGAGATGGCGGCGGACATATTGCTGACCATGTTGGGCACGTTGTCGTGTATGAGCAGGATCCGGCAGCCCTCCGGCTGGCCGGAAAGCATGATTTCCGGCATGTTCACGCTGTTGCGGATGGTACCTGTCTCCAGATAATCACGGAGCTGGGCGGCGGCCATGCGCGCGCAGTTTTCCTCGCTCTCCGGGGTGGAAGCGCCAAGATGAGGAATGCACAGCACACCGGGGACGCCCAGCATATCCTCCGTGGGAAAGTCAGTGACATAGCCGCTCAGCCGGCCTGAAGCCAGGGCGGCCCTGCACGCATCCCCGTCCACCAGTTCCGCCCGGCTGAAGTTCAAAAGCCGTGCCCCTTTTTTCATGAGGCCAAACAGATGCGCGTCAAACATGCCCTTTGTCTTTTGCGAAAGGGGCACATGAACGGTGATATAATCTGATTTTTGCAAAAGCTCCTCCAGGGAGGATGCCCGCTTGATGGCGCGTGACAGGGACCAGGCGTGCTCCACGGAGATGAAGGGGTCCAGGCCGATGACATCCATGCCCAAACCGTTCAGCGCGCCATTGGCCACGATGGCGCCGACAGCGCCAAGGCCGATGACGCCCAGGGTTTTCCCCCGAAGCTCCGGCCCCACAAACTGGTTTTTGCCCTTTTCCACCATCTTGGCCACGGCTTCGCCCTGGCCCTTCAAGGTGGCTGCCCATTGAATGCCGCCGGCGATATCGCGGCTGCAAAGCAGCAGCCCTGCCATCACCAGTTCCGCCACGGCGTTGGCGTTGGCACCGGGGGTGTTGAACACCACGATGCCCTTTTTGCTGCAGGCCTCGATGGGGATGTTGTTGACACCGGCGCCGGCGCGGGCAATGGCCAGCAGGCTCTCCGACAGTTCCATGGTGTGCATTTCTGCGCTGCGCACCAGGATCGCATCCGGCACCGGCTCGTCTTTGGTCACGGTATACTCATCTGCCGAAAGCTGGCTGTGGATGATATCGGATATCTCATTGAGCGTCTGAATTTTGTACATACCGCTCTCTCCTTTAAAGATAGGGATTCCAAAGGGATATTATCCCTTTGGCAGGGTCCAGGGACAGCGTCCCTGGTTAATTCTCGGATTCGAACTTCTTCATGAAATCCACCAGCTTTTGAACGCCCTCCACCGGCATGGCATTGTAGATGCTGGCCCGCATGCCGCCCACGGAGCGGTGGCCCTTTAAGTTCACCAAGCCGTTCTTGGCTGCTTCCTTCACGAATTTCTCATCTGTCTCATCGCTGCCGGTGACAAACGTCACGTTCATGCGGCTGCGGTACTTCTTTTGGGCAGTGGGCTTGAAGAGCTTGCTTTCATCCAGGTAATCATAGAGGATGGCGGCCTTTTCCATATTGAGCTTCTCCATGGCCGGCACGCCGCCCAGGCCCTTGAGCCATTCAAAGCCCAGCTTGGCAAGGTAGATTCCGAAGGTGTTGGGGGTGTTGTACATACTGCCTGCCTTGGCCTGCACATCCCAATCCATAAGCTTGGGACACAGGGGATGCGCCCGGCCCAAAAGGTCCTTCCTCACAATGAGCAGGCACAGGCCGCTGGGGCCGATGTTCTTTTGGGCGCCTGCGTATATCACACCGAATTTGGCGATATCGAAAGGTTCACTTAAAATATTGCTGCTTGCGTCGGCAACAAGCGGTACGCTGCCTGTGTCGGGCAGGGTGACATACCGGGTACCATAGATGGTATTGTTGGTGGTGATGTGGCAGTAATCCGCCTGCGGATCAAAATTCGCGGCAGAGAAGTCGGGAACGTAGGTGTAATTGTCGGCCCGGCTGGAGGCCGCGATGTTCACCTTGCCGTAACGGGCAGCTTCCTCCGCCGCCAGATGGGCAAAGTTGCCGCTGTCGATATAATCCGCCTTGTTGCTGCCGGTCATTAAATTCAGCGGAACGGCGGAAAACTGCTGGGTCGCGCCGCCATGCAGGAACAATACCTCATAATTGTCCGGAATCGCCATGATATCCCGCAAAAGAGTTACCGCCGCGTCATAGATATCCAGATACATTTTGCTGCGGTGGCTCATTTCCATCACGGACATGCCGCTGGAACCGTACGCCAGCAGTTCCTGCTGGGCACGCTCCAAAACAGGCAGCGGCAGCATGGCGGGTCCCGGAGAAAAGTTGTACACACGTTCCATAATACTTCTCCTTCCATCCTTCAAGCTCATGATATGGCTGATTCAAATCCCCATTGATTTGAGTGGGACATTTTTCGCCCTGCGGGTAGAAAGTGAACCAATAGCCATATTATGATGTTTGAGAAAGCAAATTGCAAGAGGCAAACAGAGAAAAAACAATTCGCGCTGCATATACACGCAGTCTATTCAGCCTTGACAGGCGAAATATGCTGTGCTATTCTATGCGCAAACGATTGCATATCGTCGGGACGTGATACAGTGCTCATCGCGTCTTCAAGGAGGAATATCATGCGCTCCATGAACCTGGCGGCCATTTACCATCAGCCTTGGCTGGAATACCGCCACGCGCTGCCGGATGGTCGGGTTTGCATCCGCATCCGCACCGGGCGGGAGGATTGGGAAGAAGCTCAATTATGGGCCGCCGAGATGTATGGGCACGGTCCTTCCATGACGCGGGCAAAAAAGCTGCCCATGGAAAGAATGTGGCGGGATGAAAACCACGATTGGTTTGAGTGCGTCTTCCTGCCCACGGATCCGCGCATACATTATGTCTTTTGCCTGATACGGGAAGGCTTTTCCCTGCTGATAGACCAGGATGGCATGTACCCTGCCGCCCTCAGGGAACCGGAGGATATGGCCTGCTTTCCGTTTGCCTTCGCCTATCCGGAGCCTTTGAAACCGGAATGGACCCAAGGCGCGGTGGGCTATCAAATCTTCCCGGACCGTTTCCGCCGTGCGCCGGCCTCCGGAGCAAGCAGTCAGGCGGTTGAGCCCTGGGACTCCATAAGGTACGCCAACGAATTCCGCTTTGGCGGGAACCTGAAGGGCATCCGTCAGGCCATCCCCTACCTGAAGGAGCTGGGGATCGGCGTGGTGTACATGACGCCCATCTTTTTGAGCAATACATCCCACCGGTACAATACGTTCGACTATTATACGGTGGACCCGCTGCTGGGCACGCTGAAGGAACTGCGGTCCCTTTCGGATGACCTGCACGCCGCCGGCATCCGCATCGTGCTGGACGGGGTGTTCAACCATTCCGGCACACAGTTTAAACCGTTTGTGGACGCTGTGCAGAAGAGATCGGACAGCGCGTATTACGATTGGTTCTTCTTTGACAAGGAAAAGTACGCCTGCGGTTACGCCACCTTTGCCCACACGCCGGATATGCCCAAGCTGAACCTGCAAAACGAGTCCGCGGCGGCGTACTTTATACAGGTGGGCCGCTACTGGCTGAAGCAGGCCCACGTGGACGGCTGGCGGCTGGATGTGTCGCCGGAGGTGTGGCCGGATTTCTGGCGGCAGTTTCGAAAGGCGATGCTGGATGAAAACCCGGATGCCATTTTGGTGGCCGAGTGCTGGGATGATTCCCGCCAATGGGTCACCCAGGGCGACATGTTCGACAGCACCATGCATTATGTGCTGTCCCGTGCCATGTGGCTGTTTTTTGCAGAAAGGCGGATCAGCCTCCCAGCGTTTGACGCCCGGGTCAACAGGGCCATGACGCTTTATCCGCACGCCATACAGAATATATTGTGGAACTTTCTGGGGAGCCATGATACGCAAAGATTCCTGACCCGCGCGGGGGGCAATGAATACCGCCTGCGGATGGCGGTATTCTTCCAAATGACGCACCCTGGCGTGCCCATTGTGTACTATGGGGATGAACTGGGACTCACAGGCGGACCGGACCCCGACTGCCGCCGGCCCATGCCCTGGGAGAAGGCGGAAGGGAATGCGCTGCTAAAGTGCTACAAGCAGCTCATACAGCTTCGCAACGGCAGCGACGCGCTGCGCCGCGGGACCTTCAAGACATGGCATACAGGAGCAAACGGACTGTACGCCTACCTGCGTAAAAGTGACAAGCAGGAGGCGCTGGTGGTCCTGAATACGGCCGATACGCCCGTGGACAGCACGCTGCCCCTGCCGGAAGGCTTTCTAGTCAAGGAATCGTGGATGGATCAGTTAAGCGGGGAGACGCTGCCCGTCTTGGGCGGAGCAGTCCGCGCACAGCTCACCCCCGGCACGGGTTATGTGATATTGAGGGACGTATAAATAAAAGCGGCGGGAGAATTTCTCCCGCCGTTTATCACGTATATGGCTTTTACTTCTTCCCGGCGATCTCAAGGGCCGCGCCGACGAAATCCCGGAAAAGGGGATGCGGCCTGTTGGGCCGGCTTTTCAGCTCCGGATGGAACTGCACGCCCACAAACCAGGGATGATCGGCAATCTCCACGATTTCCACCAGGTTCCGTTCCGGATTGCGCCCGGCAACGCGCATGCCCGCCGCCTCAAACCGGTCCAGATAGTCGTTGTTGAACTCGTAGCGGTGGCGGTGGCGCTCCCAAATCTCCTGGGTGTCGTAGGCCTTCTGGCTGAGGGTGCCGGGCGTAAGCGCGCAGCGGTACTTGCCCAGCCGCATGGTTCCGCCCAGATCCTGCAAGTTCTGGTCAGGCATCAGGTCGATGACGGGGTACGTGGTATGGGGATCGGTCTCGGTGGTATTTGCACCGTGCAGGTCCAACACATTGCGCGCGAATTCTATCACGGCCATTTGAAGGCCAAGGCACAGGCCGAAGAAGGGAATCTTTCTTTCCCTGGCGAAGCGGACGGCCACCATCTTGCCTTCCAGCCCGCGGGAGCCAAAGCCGCCGGGAACCAGAATGCCATCCGCTTTTTCCAGCCGCTCGGCCACGTTCTCCTGCGTGACTTCCTCGGCGGGCACCCAATCGATACGTACCTTGGCATGGTGGTGAATGCCGCCGTGGGTCAGCGCTTCCACCACGCTCAAATAAGCATCGGGCAGCTCGACATACTTGCCCACCAGGGCGATGGTGGTTGCCCTATTGCTGGTGAGCTGCCGTTCCACCATCTGGCGCCACTCGGTGAGGTCGCAATCGCCTTCCGGTATGCCCAGCATCTGGCACACCTTTTCATCCATGCCCTCGGCATGGAGCATCAGGGGCACCTCGTAGATGGAGCGGGCGTTGAGATTTTGGAATACCCTGTCCACCGGCAGGTTGCAGAACAGGCTCATTTTGGCCCGCAGGTCATAGGGAATGGGATGCTCGCTGCGGCAGACCAGCATATCGGGCGAAATCCCGATGGCGCCCAGCTCCTTCACGCTGTGTTGGGTGGGCTTTGTTTTCAGTTCGCCCGCCGCACTCAAAAAAGGCACCAGCGTTACGTGGATGTACAGGCAGTTTTCCCGGCCCACCTCGGCACGCATCTGCCGGATGGCCTCCAAAAAAGGCTGGCTCTCGATGTCGCCCACAGTGCCGCCGATTTCGGTGATGACCACATCCGGCGGGTTTTGGGTGCGTGAGATAGCCAGTATGTTTTTCTTTATTTCGTTTGTAATGTGGGGGATGACCTGGATGGTGGCGCCAAGGTATTCTCCGCGGCGTTCCCTGTCGATGACCGTCTTGTACACGCGGCCGGAAGTGATGTTGGCTGCCTGCGTCAGGCTTTCGTCGATAAACCGTTCGTAGTGGCCCAGGTCCAGGTCGGTTTCCGCGCCGTCGTCGGTGACGAATACCTCCCCGTGCTGGTAGGGGTTCATGGTGCCGGGGTCGACGTTGATGTAAGGGTCGAACTTTTGGATGGAGACCTTCAAACCACGGCACTTGAGGAGCCGCCCCAGGGATGCCGCCGTGATCCCTTTGCCCAGGGAAGAGACCACTCCGCCGGTCACGAAGATGAATTTGGTGTTCATACCGCATCCTCCCTTCCGCTGTTCCCGAAAAAAACCATGCT
>JAEZIN010000012.1 GCA_023436585.1 Bacillota bacterium
GTAGATTTTCAGTCTACTGCTCTACCGACTGAGCTACCAAGGCAAGTTGGCGACCCGGAAGGGGCTCGAACCCTCGACCTCCAGCGTGACAGGCTGGCATTCTAACCAACTGAACTACCGGGCCATTTGGTGGGAACAACAGGGCTCGAACCTGTGACCCTCTGCTTGTAAGGCAGATGCTCTCCCAGCTGAGCTATGCTCCCTGACGCCTTAACCAGCGCGTTTCCAGCGCGGCGACGTCAACTATCATACCCTGTCAGCGCCTGTTTGTCAATAACAAATTTGCAATTTTTGCGTTTTATTCCGCTCTTTTATTTGTAATAAATTACCTTCGCTTCGCCAACTCCGCCCACAGTTCCATGGGTGTCAAACCCTGGTTGAAAAGCAGTACGAGAAGGTGATACACAAGGTCGGCTGCTTCGTAGCGCAGCTCCTCCCTGCTGCCCTTGACGGCGGCAATGATGGACTCAGCGGCCTCCTCGCCCACCTTCTTGCAGATTTTCTCCACGCCCTTGTCCAAAAGGTAGTTGGTATAGCTGCCTTCCTTGGGGTGTTCCTTTCTGTCGGCGATCACGTTGAATACTTCCTGCAATATATGGGCTGACGGCGCTTTGGCGGAGCCTTCCACCAGGCTTACAAGCTCGTTGTGAAAGCAGGTATATTCCCCCGTATGACAGGCAACCCCCGCCTGCTCCACCAGCATGAGAAGGGAATCGCCGTCGCAGTCGTAATGGATGGCGCGCACCTTTTGCACATGCCCGGAGGTTTCGCCTTTTTTCCAGAGCTTTTGCCGGCTCCGGCTGAAATATACGGCATACCCCGTATCCAAGGTTTGACGCAGCGCTTCCTCGTTCATATAAGCAAGCATCAGTACCGCACCGGTTTTGATATCCTGGGTCACCACAGGAACCAAGCCTTTTTCGTCAAATTTGACATTGTTTATATCCAGCATAAATACATCTCCTTATATCCTCAAAGCTTCCTCAAGGCTGAACGCTTTTGAATACAGTGCCTTCCCCACAATGGCCCCGGAGCAGCCCGATTCTTTCAGTTGAATCAAATCATCCAGCGCTGCGATACCGCCGGAAGCGATCACAGGGATGGACACATGCTTAGCCAACTGACTAGTTGCTTCGACATTGGGCCCTGTCATCATTCCATCCCGGGAAATATCCGTATAGATGATGGCCGCTACGCCGGCATCCTCCATGCGTTTGGCCAGGTCCAGCGCCATAACGGTACTTGCATCCACCCACCCGCGAAGGGCCACCAGGCCCTCTCTTGCGTCGATACCGCAGGCGATTTTCCCAGGATATTGTACGCAGGCTTCCTTCACCAAATGCGGCTCCGTCACCGCCACGGTGCCCAAAATGCAGCGGGATACACCCCAGCCTTCCAACCTTGCCCGTATATCTTCCATCGAGCGTATACCCCCGCCCAATTGCACTGGGCCATGAAAGGCTTCCGCCATGCGCCGGATGGTTTCTCCCTGATGGCTTTGGCCTTCAAAGGCCGCCTCGAGGTCCACCACGTGCAGCCATTTCGCTCCCAGGCCGGACCATTGCGCCGCCAGTTCTACCGGGTCGCCGCAATCCGTAACGTCCTCCCTGCGGCCCTGGCGCAGCCGCACGGCGCGGCCATTAAGCAAATCTATGGCCGGATAGACCGTAAATTGCGTTTGCTCCATCACGTCAGCGCTCCCTTGGTGGATTGCACGCCCTGTATGCGCGGATCGATGGAGACGGCCTCGTCCAGCGCCTTGCCGAATGCCTTATACAATGCCTCTGTCATATGGTGGGCATTTTGCCCATGGAGGATCATCATATGCAGCGTCATGCCCGCGTTCTGGGCAACGGCCCTGAAAAACTCCAGCGTTAGTTGCGTATCGTATTCCCCGCACCTGGGGGCTTTGATATCCGCCTCAAAGGTCAAGTGTGACCGGCCGCAAATGTCCAACGCCACTTGGGCCAGGGACTCATCCATGGGAAAAAGTGCCTGACCCACCCGGCAGATCCCCTGCTTGTCCCCGAGTGCCTCCTTTATGGCCTGACCAAGGCAGATGCCCACATCCTCCACCGTGTGATGACCGTCCACCTTCAAATCGCCCTTGCATGTGATTTTCAGGTCAAGGAATCCGAAGCGTGCCATGGCGTCCAGCATATGGTCAAAAAAGCCGACGCCCGTATCAAGCTGCGTTACACCGCTGCCATCCAAGGAAAGCTCCAGGGCTATGTCTGTCTCCCTGGTTTTGCGGCGTATTTCCGCTTTACGCATATTTCAAATGCCTCCTTTGCTTTCATCCGCTGTCAGGCCAAAGCGGATGGCCACGGCTTTGGCATGGGCCGTAAGCCCCTCCTGCATTGCCAGCAGGATGATGTCTTCCGCCGCTTTTTGCAGCGCTTCTTTTCCATAGCAGATCAGGCTGGATTTTTTCACGAAATCGTCCACCGACAAGGGCGAAAAGAACCTGGCCGTGCCGCTGGTGGGCAAAACATGATTTGGCCCGGCAAAGTAATCGCCCAGCGGCTCCGGCGAATAGTGGCCCAGGAAGATGGCCCCCGCGTTATGAATAAAAGGCAGGAGGTTGTAAGGATCGACTACGCACAGCTCCAGGTGCTCCGGCGCCACTTCGTTGGCGATAGCTGCCGCTTCCCGCAAATCTTCCGTTACCACGATGGTGCCGTACTTATCCAATGAGGCTTGCGCAATCTCCCGGCGGTCAAGTTCTTTTACTTGCCTGTCCAGTTCCTGCGCAACTTTTGAAGCGAGTTCCCGGTCGGGCGTCACCAAAACCACGGCGGATAGCGCGTCGTGTTCCGCTTGGCTTAGCAGGTCCGCCGCCACAAAGGCTGGATCGGCGCTGCCATCAGCGATCACCAAAACCTCACTGGGCCCGGCCACCATATCGATGCCCACATGGCCGAAAACCTCCCGCTTGGCGTTGGCTACGTAAATGTTTCCCGGACCCACGATCTTGTCCACCCTGGGCACGGTCTCCGTGCCGAAGGCCAGCGCCGCAATGGCCTGGGCACCGCCCACCTTGTAGATTTCATCGACGCCGGCGATATCCGCAGCCACCAATGTCAAAGGGTACGAAACGTTTCCATCCGATCCTGGCGGCGTCACCATCACGATCTTTTTAACGCCCGCCACCTTGGCGGGGATCACATTCATCAGCACGGAGGAAGGATAAGCCGCCGTGCCGCCGGGCACATACACGCCCACGGTTTGCAGCGGTCGGATCATTTGACCCAGATGCACGCCTTCCTCAAAATCCACCCATGTCTTTTGCTTTTGCTTTTCATGGAAGGCGGCAATACGCCTTTTTGCTTCCCGCATGGCGCTTATCCATTCAGGGCTTGCTTTTTCATAGGCAAGGGCGATTTCCTGCGCGGACACCTTCATGCCGCCTGGTGCCATAATTGCCTTGTCAAAGCGGGCCGTATACTCCAGTAAAGCCAAATCGCCCCTTTCACGGACGTTTTTGACGATTTCCTTCACGCGAAGGGAAACTGTTTCATCCGTCAGCTGGCTTCTGTTCATCAGCCTTGCATTCAATGCGCTCTTGTCCGATGCCGGTATGATGGGTATCATGCGTTTCCCTCCTTCAGTCACGTTCTATTTCTGGAAGCTGGGACCGGAACCCTTCCACAATCGTATGGATCCTTTCCCTTTTTGTTTTCAGGGCGACCCTGTTCACCACCAGCCTGGCGCTGACGGTACAAATCTCCTCCAATACGGCAAGACCGTTGGCCTTTAATGTGGAGCCGCTTTCTACAATATCCAGAATCACATCGCTCAAGCCAATGATTGGGCCCAACTCCACCGATCCGTTGAGCTTGATGATTTGAATGTTCCGCCCCTGCGCCGCGTAGTAGTTCCTGGCGATATTGGGGTACTTGGTGGCAACCCTTTCGTTGGCATAGCCTGCCGTATGGCCGGGGTACCCCGCGATACACAGGCGGCACTTGCCAAAGCCAAGATCCAGCAGCTCGTACAGCGGCCTGTTTTCTTCCATCAGCGTATCCTTACCCACCACGCCGATATCGGCCACGCCATGCTCCACATAGGTGGGCACATCGGCGGGCTTTACCAATATGAAGCGGATGGCCTGCGCCGCGTTCTCCAGCACCAGCTTGCGGCCCGGATTCCTGGGCTCTGAACAATCGATGCCCATGCCGTCCAAAAGATCCATCGCCTGCTCCGCCAAACGCCCCTTCGCCAAAGCGATGGTGATCATATCCATGCTTGTTCCTCCCCGGCCCATACCTTCACTTTTCCGTCTGTCACACAGGCCGCTTGATGAGCACGCCCTTCTTGAAGCATTTTCAAGAGCTCGGGTTTGGTGGCGCCATACATCAGCGATACGTTGAACCCTTCGCCTCGCTTTTGCTCCGCCCACTTTAGGGCCGCGGGAAGCCCATGCTTTTTTACGCCCAGCGCAACATCCACGGCAGGCGAAGGAAACGCATCCCCCTGCCTTGACAATGCCGCCAGCAATAGGCTGATAGACAAGCCAAAGCCTGTGGCGGGCATGGCCCTTCCGAATCTGGCTGGAAGCCCGTCATACCGGCCGCCTGATAACAGAGGCTTGCCAAGATGGCCCGTGATGCCCCTGAATATCATGCCGGAATAGTAGTTCACCGCATGTACCATGCCAAGGTCGATGCTGATATACTCCTTGCAGCCATAGACCTCAAGGGTTGACAATATCTGACGAAGGTTTGTGATTGCTTCCCTGCAAAGGCTGTTGCCGGTAATACCTTCCGCCTGGTCAAGAACCGACTCGTCACCATACAACTGCGGCAGCTTCATCAGCCGGCTGGATACCTCGCTCGGCACGGCGCACTCCCGCAGGTACAATTGCATGGCCAGTATGTTCTTTTCCTCCACATAGCGGCGCAAGGTTTCAATCTGTTCAGGCAACAGTCCCGCTTCCTGCATGAAGCCCTTAAAAAAGGCCACCTGCCCCAAATCAATTTGAAATTCCTTCAAACCGGCCTTGCGCAGGGAATCGATGGCCAGCGCGATCACTTCCGCGTCCGCCTGCGCGCTTCTTTCCCCCATCAGTTCCACGCCTGCCTGGGTGCTTTCGCACAGGGCTGCCGAGCCATCCGTAGGGAAAGCGGCCACATTCTGTATATAGCACAGCCGAAGCGGCAACGGCTCACCTTTCAAGCGGGAAGCGGCGATGCGCACGGCAGGGATGGTGCTGTCCGGCCGCAGTGTCAGCACACGGCCCTGCCTGTCGAAGGTCTTCCAAACGTGCTGGGCATCAAAGCCGTATACCTCATCATCGAATGTCCGGTAATACTCCAGCATCGGCGTTTCGATTTCCATAAAACCGCTGCGCAAAAAAAGCGTGCGCAATTGCTGCTCCACGCAGCGTTTGCGCACGCATTCTCCCAAATAAATATCCTGCATCCCTTCCGGGATTTGAAATCTGCTGGTGCTCATCCGGCCCTCCGAAGAAACGCTTTAGCATGGTAAAGTGTTAATTCAGTAGATTATATTCGGAGAGTTTCTCATTTGTCAAGCAATTTTGCTTGAAAACAGTATCAGTTCATGGCGTTGTACAGTGCCTTTACCAGTGTGCCCGTGGCATCCTGGCCGTATTCCCAGAACATCACGCCCATCAGGCCGTTATCCCTGGCGTATTTGCCTTTCGCGCTGATGGATTCCTCATCTTCATAACTGATAAACGTCTTGCCGTCAAAAAGGTAAGGCGCCATGGCGTTTTCATCCCAATAGCGCGTATAGCTGCCGCCAGTTGCCATCGCTTCTATGGCGCCGTAACCGTATGTCTTGTTGCCGCTGGTGCCGGCCTTTTGGCCAAGACCGTTTTCCTCCGTATTCTTTACGCTGCGCCAGGCCCGGCCGTAGAAGGCAGCGCCCATCATCAGCTTCTCCTTGGGGATGCCGGCCTGATGGAAGGCTTCCATGGCGCTGGCGGCACTGATGGCGGCCTTGTCGCCCTGCTGGGGATACAGGCACGTATGGTGGCCCGTGACCTTTTCAAAGCCACGCATATCGTACGTCATCACGTTCACCTGGTCCACCAATTGGCCGAGGGTCTCGCAGTCAAGCTTGTCGGCATACTGCTTGGAACCGCCGACAGCGATGGTAATATACCGTTTCGCGCCATCCTGCGCGGTCAAAGCATCCAATGAAGCTCTCAGGCCTTTTATCAGCAGCAGCAGGTTATCGGCATCGTCCTTCCGGCTTTCAATACCTGCCACGGAAGAACCGGGGTATTCCCAGTCGATATCGATACCCAGAAAACCATGCTTTTGCATCAGGTCAACGGCGCTATTCACGAACGCTTCCCTGCCGCTTTCCGTCGCAGCCGCCTGGGAAAACCCGTCGGCTCCCCAGCCGCCTACCGCCATCACAGGGAGAATATGGGGGTTCCGGCGGATGTATTCCTCGAATTTGCCTATGGCATTCCAATGGCTGCCGGACACTTTTCCATCCTGAATCAGCGCAAAGGAATAATTCATTTGCGTCATATAGGCAGCATCCTCATCCCGGAACTCAAGGTTGCCTCTGTCGTACACATATGCGGAAACCGCCATGGAACTCAACCTTTCTTCTGTATCCGCCTCGGCCGCACCGGCCGGGACGGCAGCTGTTGTGTGGATGGATATCAGGCTGACAGCCATCGCAAGACAAATCACGCCCATCCACCATTTTGGGGTAAATCCCCGCGGGAACATTTTCAAAGCTCGTCCTCCCGTTTGATTTTCATTCATCAGGCGGGGTTGCGCCGCTTTCGTGCGATAGGAAAACCGTGGCGAAAAGTGCAGTAAAGGAAACCGCAGTCCCCTTCAGCCAGATGCTTCCGCCAGTATTTCCATGGTATTTATGATACCATACTTCCAGGATATATGGTAGTGTTACATTTTGCATCGGCTGGATATCGTAGATTTATGTCATTTCATGATTCAATGAAGCCGCGTATCATGGCGGATTTCCCCTTGACACAGGACAAGCCATGCAGTATTGTGTACAAGGAATGGGAGAGGATGGCATGTTGTTTATAGGCATCTGCGGCGCAAGCGGCAGCGGAAAATCGACTTTGGCAGAGGAATTGAGCAGTACCATCGGTGTGAAATGCCTGGTGATCAACCAGGATGCATATTACAGGGATCATCCCACGCTTTCCTATGAAGAACGCAGCCTCTTAAATTATGACGAGCCTGAAATTTTCGACCATGACCTTCTGCTCAAGGATATGGAAACGCTGCTGGATGGGCAGCCCATCACCCGCAAGGGGTATGACTACAGCCAGCACCGCCGGGCGGATTCCTGTGATTTGATCTACCCCAGGGACGTATTGATCCTGGAAGGCATCCATGTATTCTACGACGAACGTCTTTGCGAAAGAATGTATCTTCGGCTTTATATGAGCGTCGAGCCGGATATCTGCCTTTTAAGGCGCATTCAAAGGGATATACAGGAGCGCGGCCGGCAGATTGACGGCATATCGCATCAATACCTGACCACGGTAAAACCCATGTATGATAAATATGTGCGGAACTACGTCAACCAGGCGGATGTGATTGTGGCTCACGGCGGAAAAAATGCCAGGATCGTAGATATCCTGGCGGGATATGTCCGGGATGAGCTTCAAAAGGACAAGTAACAGAGGAGTAACAATCCCACAAAAATACCGGGGCCTGTCATTTTGGCAGGTCCCGGTTTTGTGTTCAGCCTTCCGTGCTGCTTATATCCGCGTCCTTGGGCGGGAAAAGGAGGATGAGCATAGGAGCATCCTGGCTGAAGCTCCACTGGGCGTTGAGCAGCGTTTCCAGGGCGGCGGGCGTCAAAAGAAGCTCCTCCGCGTTCATGGCAGCCTGCTCAGGCAGTATCTCCACAGGCAGGCCATCCACCTGGAAATTCACCTGAACAACCTGCCCCAAGTCATCCCGGACATATTCCACATGCAGCAAGTAACCGTTGGCGGCTACAGTATAACCGTCCGGATTTCCTTCATCCAAAGTGGTAACCCAGCCCAGTAGCCTGGAGACGGTATTGAAGGGAACAAGCGCTTCCCCTTCCACCCTCTGGTACAGCTCGACTGCACGGCCATTCTCATCCGTCAGCACATCCGCGGCCTCATCAATGAAGATCTTCGACCCTTCAATGGGCATTGGCAAGAGCTGAGGGGTAGGCGTAGGCTCTGAAGGAACTTCTGTGGGGGTTTCAGTCGGTGCTTCGGTGGGCGCTTCCGTCGGCACATCCGTGGGCGCTTGGGTCGGCTCCTGTGAGGGAGTCGGTGTTGGCGTTGGAGTCGGGGTTGGCGTCGGGGTTGGCGTGGATGTGGGCGCTATCGTGGCGGTTGGCGCCTGTGTAGGCGTAGGAGTGGGCGTCGGGGATGGCGTGGGTGTAGGCGTAGGCGTGGGTGTTGGAACAGATGTCGGTGTAGGCGACGGCGTGACGGGTGCCGGGGTCGGCGTCCTTGTCGGCCTTGGGGTAGGCGTCGGGCTTGGCGTAGGCGTCACATCCACAGGCGCGGTCACAACTTCCTGGCTTTCATATAGGATCGTTTGGGTGCGCAGCCCGGCGATCCCGTCCACAGTCAGGCCATTATAATACTGAAAACGTTCCACCGCTCGCTTTGTCTGGTTGCCGTACGCGCCATCGGCGGTGCCTGTCAAATAGCCCAGTTCCTTCAGCCGCCTCTGCAGCTTTTTCACCGCTTCGCCCCTGGAGCCTGCGGATAAAGTCTTGTAATCAGGCGAAGGCGTTATGGTGGGTTCGGGTACGGGCGTGCGCGTACGCCTTGGCGTCGGTGTAGGGGTTGGTGTCGGTGTCGGTGTTGCCGCCATAACCGTTGGCGTAGACTGAATGATTGCCGGCGGTACGTTGCTGGGCGCTGGCGCAGTCATCACCGAGGTGGAAAAGACAAGCGACATATATACCAGCAAGGTTTTCATAAGGTCCATGGCAGCAGCATCCTTCCATACTTTGCTTTCTTACGAGTAAACGGCCCTTGATACCAGTTTCATCCATGACAAGCCAAGTTATTCAAATATGCAGCCGCTTTTTCAGTTCCTCCCGCAGTGGCTTGTGGGATTGGACCAGGTACAGCATCAGCGCGATAAAGCCGCACGGAAGCATTACAAAGGGCGACCAGACTACCTGAAGCTGTTTGAACATCTGGCTTGTCACAAGGAGTTCCACCGATAACGAGAGAATGGCGACCAATGTAAGTATGGTGGCCGGTATAGCCAGTTCCCTGATCAAATGCTGGCGAATGCTGGCAGTGGTACCCAGCACCATCAGCGCGGCCAGGATGATGACCGGAAAGACTACAGGTGTAAACCAGCCTTCCACCTTGGAAAGAATCTCCACCATTTTCAGGTACCCCAGCAGCACCAGGGAGTCTATGGCGATGGTAACATAGATGCGGTGCTTTTTTACCAGAATGGGCACCGCCAGTGCCACAAACAGCAGCACAAGCGCCCCTACGGGATACAGGGACCAGGTGATTCCGCCGCCAAAGAAAAGGTCCATGACCACGCAAAGCGCGGCGGGCAAGAGCATGGCCATGCTGATCAGTCCGATCAGGTAGCGCCTGTCCATTTGCAGGTTCTGCTCCTTTGTCCGCACCGGGAAAGGCTTGGGTGTCCTGGGGTTGTAGGGGTGGATGGGGTTTTGCAGCACCGTCCCGCACAGCGGGCATTTTTCCTCCGCCTCACCCAGCTTCACGCCGCATTCCACACAATATGACATATCTTCACTCCTGATTGCTTTCCACCAGAACGGGGATGCCCGCTTTTACCAAAAAGCGGAGCACCTCACGCTCCAGTGTGCTTTCCTGAATATTTCTGGAAAAGACCATCGTCATTTCATCTCCCAGGCTGATGGCGGCGCAGTTGCACCGCCCAGTGGAAGCCGGTCCTAGGATGACCTCCACATGCTTAACATGGGGCAGCATTTCCTTGGGCAGGGTCATGGCGCCAAGATTTGTAATGGTGGCAGAGACGCCGCTTTCCCCCACGCGCTTGAAAATGCCGTTGATGATCAGGTTTTTAAGAAACAGTGGCGCTACGCGTATGAAAATATTCCTTTCCGACGCCACATTGGTGGCGATACCCGCCGCCAGAAATTTTTCGTTCAGATGGTATCGCATATAATAATGGGCCAGCTTCAATACCTCTTCAAACGTATAGGTACCCATCCTTGGATCAATGCCGGGGTTGATAAAGAATGAAAAATTCCGCAGTGTTTTGGATGGGAAGTAGCTTCGCATGTTCACCGGCACGGATACCTTTACGGGGGATTTTTTATCGTGCTTTCCGCCTTGCTGTACGCAGTAAATGACATAAATCATCACGGCTGTCAAATATTCCGTGATGGTAACGCCATACCCTTTGGCGGCCTTCTTCAGCGCTTCCACGCTGATTCTGGCGGCAAGCACATGCAGCGTATGGGAAATTTCCCTTGTAGCCGGCAGGTGGTAAGCCCGCTTTTCCTTGCGTTTTGCCTTGAAGCCCGCAGGCAGGCGGCCATATGCATCTTCCGCCTCTTCTTTTTCCGGCGGTGTGTTTATATCCAGCACGCCTTCTGTGGCGGGGATATCGATCCCGCGACGGCGAAGATACTGGGCAGCCAGCGTCTTCAAAAAAACGATGCTTCCGCTGCCGTCGGCTATGGCATGGAACACTTCAATGGAGATGCGGCGGTCGTGATACAAAACCCGGAACAGATACCCGCCGTTTTCCTTCCAGCGCATGCGGATGCAGGGATGGCCCTCATCCTTCAAAATGGAAAAGGGGGAGGGGTTCTCCTCCAGATAGTACCAAAATACCCCCTTGCGTATGCGCACAGCAAAGGAAGGGAACCTTGGCAGGATGTCGTTGACCGCCTGCTGCAAGGCAACAGGATCCACAGGCTCCGCAAAGGCAACGGACATGCGGTACAGGCTTGTCCAGCGGGCGTTTTTAATGGCAGGATACAGCTTCCCCGCGTTATCCAGGCGAAACCAGTTTTTGGTTGATATATCCCGCGTTTTCTCCACAGCCAGCGTTTTTTCCTTTCCGGTACTCACAGGTTGATTATACCATGTTCCGGGCTGCCCGAAAAGCATTCCATGGAAAATAAGCTTGACCGGATCAGGATTGCAGCGTATGCTGATACCGTGGCACTGTAGATTTTGCCCAGCATCGGGGGGGTTCATATGCCTACCAAAAGAAGCCAGTGGATTTTAAGCGCCATTAGGAACAACCGTTCCCTGTTCGATAGGCTCAGCGACCGCATGATGCGTATGGACGCCCCGGCAGACCGCGTCGCCGGGATGCCTATGCTGGGTACGAAGGGCAAAACGGCAAACGTCGGCGACATTCCCGCCATCACGGTTTCTCCCGGGTGCCTGATGGATGACAGAACCATCGTCTTACATATGCACGGCGGTGCCTACGTATCCGGCGGGCTTTTGCAGGCCCGGGTACTGGCCAGCCAGATCGCGGCCGCAAGCTGCCTGAACGTAATGACATTTGCCTACCGCCTGGCGCCGGAATATCCGTACCCCGCGCAGCTCCAGGATGCTTATGCCGTATACAACGACCTGCTGGACAAAGGATACGCACCGGAAAATATAGCCTTTACAGGAGAAAGCGCCGGCGGCAACCTGGCGCTGGCGCTGGCATTGAAGCTTAAGTCGGAAGGCAGGCCCATGCCTGCCTGCATCGCGCTCCTGTCCCCCTGGGGTGATGTGGAATTGACGGGCGACAGCTATTATGAGCTTGCGGATGTCGATCCAACCCTGGACCTTGATACCATACGGGAAGCGGCCATGGGCTTTGTGGGCGGGGATGAATCCCTGCTGAGAAATCCACTCGTTTCCCCCATCCACGCTGACTTTCACAGCTTCCCGCCGGTGCAAATTCATGTGGGCACCAAGGAGCTGCTTTTAAGCGATGCCGAGAAGCTGGCCGCGGCCATGCAGCGTGACGGTGTTCCCGTAACGCTCCTGTGCTGGGAAGGCATGTGCCATGTGTTCCAGGTGTTCGGTTTCCCGGAAAGCAGAATGTCCATGAAAACCATAGCGCAGTTTTTGAATGAGCATCTTTTTATGATCGGCTCCAAAGAAGACGCTCTGTAATATCTGCTGTATCATGATTTATTTCGAGCAATCGGATTCATAAAAAACCGGGCGGCCTTCGTGCTTTACGCGCCGTAAGCCGCCCGGATTGTTTTTACCGTATGCCCGTAATATCCTTGATGACCTCCCCGGCCAGGATCAGTCCCGCCACGGACGGCACAAAGGAGATGCTGCCGGGCACCTGGCGCCGTATGGTGCATGTCCGCTTCGTTTCCGGCGGACAAACGCAATGATGCTTGCAGCTTGTTTCTTCCGTCTCGATGGGCTCCCTGGCCTCTTCCTTGGAATATACCACCTTCAAGGACGGGATATTCCGTTTCCGAAGCTCCGTCCGCATCACCCTGGCCAACGGGCAGACGGAAGTCTTGTAGATATCCGCCACCTCAAAGCGGGTGGGGTCCAGCTTGTTCCCGGCGCCCATGCAGCTGATGACCTTGACGCCCGCTTCATATGCCTTTTCCACCAGCTTCAGCTTGGCGGAAACGGTATCGATGGCATCCACCACGTAATCATAGGGTGATAAATCAAAATCGTCCGCATTTTGGACGGTATAAAACATTTGAAAATCTGTGCCCTGCACCTTCGGGTTGATATCCAGCATGCGCTCGCGCATTACGGCCACCTTGGGCTTGCCCACCGTTTTGCGTGTGGCCGGAAGCTGCCTGTTGATATTGGTCAGGCAGACCAGGTCATCATCCACAAGGTCGATGCGGCCTATGCCGCTGCGGACGAGCGCCTCCACGCAGTAGGAACCCACGCCGCCTATGCCGAACACCGCAACACTGGCTTTTTCCAGCTTCTCCATGGCTTCTTTGCCCAGCAGCAGCTCCGTCCGGGAGAATGCGTTCAAGCGCTTTCCTCGCTTTCCCTACGGATATCGTCCATCTTCCGGCTGATGGCTTCCTCATTGACCCGCATGGCTTTGATGGTCCGCTCGATCAGCTCTTCCAAGGACCAGTTCAGCATCTCGGCGCCCTGTTCGATAATCTGTCGGGAACACCCGGCCGCAAAGCTCGGCGTTTTATACTTTTTCAATACGGATTTCACTTCCATGTCCTGCACGGACCTGGAGGGCCGCATCAGGGCCACCGCGCCGATGAGCCCTGTCAGCTCATCCACTGCGAACAGCACCTTTTCCATTTCATGCTCGGGCTTTATATCCACCGTGATCCCGTAGCCGT
The DNA here is from genome assembly GCA_023436585.1 of Bacillota bacterium. Lineage (GTDB taxonomy): Bacteria > Bacillota > Clostridia > Christensenellales > Aristaeellaceae > JAEWAH01. The sequence continues at coordinate 13,291 of JAEZIN010000012.1, forward strand.
GGGATGCGCAGGCGTGGATGATCTGCTCGTCAATATCCTCCGACATCATGATCTCCTGGACCTTGATGCAGTGCTCCTCCGGATATATTTCAAAATCCAGGTCGTGCAAAAGCCCTACAATAGACCAGAATTCCTTTTCTTCCTCGTAGCCCAAAAGCTTGGCCATTTCCTCCATCACGCCGGATACCGTCAAGGCATGCTGCAGATGGAAGGGCTCCTTGTTATAGCGCCTTAGAAGCTTCCAGGATTGTTCATAGGTGGGACGCATGGTTCTCCTCCGGTGAATACTGGTTCAAAACCTTTTTTCTTGGTCACCGCGGCGAATTGCGCGGCGGCTTCTTCAGTCTTGCAACCGTAAAAATAACATTCCATCTTATATTATATACAAAAACGCTGCCGGTGGAAAGGCTTTGCGAGAAATTGCCGATAGAATCCTGCAGAAAAAACAACCGGGGAGAGATATTCTGTCCTAATATCTCCCCCCGGTTCACAATGCATTCCAGAATCATTCCCTTGGGCCGTTTGAGGAAGCATCGCACGGGAACTGCACGGAGAAGGTACTGCCTTGCCCCTGGCTGCTCTTCACCTGCACCTTCGCGCCGTAATTCTGCGCGATATGCTTGACGATGGAAAGGCCAAGGCCCGTACCGCCGGTCTGCCGGCTGTGGGATTTGTCGATGCGGTAGAACCTTTCAAATATACGCGTCAGATGCTCCTCCTCGATGCCGATGCCGTCATCCTCCACCGACAGGAAGCAATTGCCCAGGTGAATCACGGCGCGGCCGCCCTGCTTGCCATAGCGGATGGCGTTGTCCACCAGATTGTACGTCAGCTCCCATACATCCCTGGGGTTTGCCGTGACAACGCCCATACCATCCAAGGAAACTGTGATCCCCCTGGACCGGGCCAGCGGCTCCAGCGCCTGCACCACATCCTTGGCCATGGGCTGTAATTGCACCGGCTCCACCTTTTCCAGCACTTTGCTTTCCGCTTTGGAAAGGCGCAATATGTCGTTGATGATATTAAGAAGCCTGTCGCTTTCGGAAACGATCCGCTTCAAATACACCCTTTGCTTTTCCGCGTCAGGTACCATGTTTCCAGCTAAAAGCTCCGCAAAGCCTTTGATGGAGGTCAGGGGCGACTTCAGCTCATGGGAGGCGTTGGCCACAAAATCGGTGCGAAGCCGGTGCGTCTTTTGCACCTCTTCAAAGTCATACTTCAATTTTTCAATAAGATAGCTGATATTCGACAGGATGGGCCGCACCTCGGCTTCCGCCCGGCTGGCATCCTCCCGAAGCAGGCTTTCATCGCCCTTGCCCATCAGTGTGTTGTTGATAAGAATCAGGGGGTGGGTGACCTTATTGCTCAGGCGGTTCGCGAAAAAAGGAACGGCAGCAATCACCGCCAGCGCCAAAACCGCCACTACCGGCAGCAGAAGCCCTAAAAACTCCCGGGTGGTGGATACGGGATAGGAAAGCCGCAGGATCAGCCCATCCCCCACTTGCTTGGCGGCATAGATGGTCTGCAGCCCCGTAGTAGTGCTGTGTCGTACATCCATGCCCAATTGCCCCGCCATGGCCTTTACCACTTCCGGTCTACCGGCATGGGATTCCATGGTGTCCGCATCCGCCATGCTGTCAGACATCACCTGGCCTTGCCCATCCAAAAAGGTAACCCGCAGCCTGCTGTCGCCGGAAGCGATCATTTGGGTCAGCGCCGCAAGATCGTCAGGTGACTTTTGCATCAACGCATCCGCGGTATGGAGCAGCGCTTTTAGGTTATCCTGCACCGTTTCCTGCTGGACGTTGTTGAACACAACGATACAGCCCAGGATCAGCGTCAGCATAATAGCCAGCGCACCGATGTAGCTCAAGCGTTTTACATACCGCTTCATATCCTGCTTCTCAATCCTTCTTCATGCGGTAGCCGTAGCCGCGCACCGTTTCGATATACTTGGGATTTTCGGCGCTGTCCGAAAGCTTCATGCGCAGGGAGCGCACGTGAAAATCCACCGTCCTGGTTGTCTCGCCGCTGAAGTCATAGCCCCACACGTTTTCCAGCAGCCTATCCCGGCTAACCACAAAGCCCGCGTGGCGGCTTAGGTATTCCAGCAGCTCCAGCTCCTGGTGGGTGAGCTTCACCGGCACGCCGTCCTTTTTGACTTCCTTCTTGTCAAAATCCATGGCCAGATCCTGCAGATGCAGGATGCTTCCCCCGTCCTCCATGCGACGGAGCGCCGTCTTAACCCTGGCCTGCAGCTCCAGCACCCCAAAGGGCTTGGTGATGTAATCCTCGGCACCCATCTCCAGCCCGCGCACCTTGTCCAGCTCCTCCCCCTTGGCGGAAAGGATGATGACGGGTATGGAAGCTGTCTCCGCGGAATCCTTCCAGGCTTTGAGGATCGCCCAGCCATCCTTGCCGGGGAGCATAATGTCCAGCAGCAAAAGCTGGGGCAGGCCCTGCTTCACACGCTCCGCCAGCTTGTCCGCGTTGGGAACAAGCATCGCGTCGTGACCGGCAGCCGAAAGCGTTGCGGCAATCAGCTCACCTATGTTTTCATCATCTTCTACTATGTATATCTTCGCCATTTCCATCTCTCCTTAAATGCCAATGGGGGTGTTTTTATGAATTCTGTACTTTCGAACTGAAATATGAAATCACAGTATTTGACGGTTCTTGTGTTCCCCCGTCACGGCGAATATAACCCATTCGGCAATATTCTGCGCATGGTCGCCGATGCGCTCCAGGTATTTGGCGATCATCAACTCATCCATTTTGCGGCTGGAGCAGGTGGGGTCCTTCAATATATCCTCCACCAGGTCTCCGCGCACCTGCATGAAAAGCCGGTCGATCTCATCATCCGATTGTATGACGGCCTCAGCCAGCATGGTATCATCCGTCAGGAAGGCGTGTATGGCCTCCTTCACCATGATGACGCACTTTTCAGCCATGGTGTAAAGCTGCGCGGGCCTGGCGTTGGGCTCCTCGCCCAGGTGCAGCACGATTTCGGCGATGTCCGCCCCCTGGTCACAGATGCGCTCCATGTCGGTGATCATTTTCAGCGCCGTGGAAATGATGCGCAGGTCCTTGGCCACCGGCTGCTCCGAAAGAAGAATCAGCAGCGACTTGCGCTCGATGGACAGCTCCAACTCGTCGGCGATATGGTCGTTTTCATACACCTGCCGGGCCAAAACCTGGCTGCCAGTGCGAAGCGCTTCCATGGCATTCGTCAATGTATCCTCAATAAATTGGGTCATGCGTTTCAATTCTTCGTTCAATTCCTGCATTTCCCGCTGGAACTTGCTGCGCATCATCCAAACCTCCCCGTGATATAGTCCTCCGTTTTTGCCTCTTTGGGGTGGGCAAACAGTGCCAAAGTATCATTGTATTCTATGACCTCGCCATGGAGGAAGAACGCTGTTCTGTCAGAAATACGTGCCGCCTGCTGCATGTTGTGGGTGACGATGACGATGGTGTAGTTCGTTTTCAGCTCCATCATCAGATCCTCGATACGGCTGGTGGAAATGGGGTCCAGCGCGGAGGTCGGCTCATCCATCAGCAGCACTTCGGGGGATACGGCCAGGGCCCTGGCGATGCACACCCGCTGCTGCTGCCCGCCGGACAGGCTCACGGCGCTCTTTTTCAGCCGGTCCTTTACCTCATCCCAGATAGCGGCCTGGCGCAGGCTCTTTTCCACCAGGCTGTCCAACTCCGCCTTTTTGCGGATGCCGTGGGTTCTGGGTCCGTAGGCGATGTTGTCGTAAATGCTCATGGGAAAGGGATTGGGCTTTTGAAATACCATGCCGACCCGGCGGCGCAAATCCGTTACATCCAGTTCCTGATAGATATTTTTGCCATCCAGCGTCACTTTTCCTTCTATCTTAACCCCTTCCACCAAATCATTCATGCGGTTAAGGATCTTCAATAGTGTGGATTTTCCGCAACCGGAGGGGCCGATAAACGCCGTAATCTCCTTCTCCCGAATGGAAAGCGACACGTTTTTCAGGGCCTGCAAAGACCCATAATATAGGTTGATGTGTTCAAGCTCAATTTTCACCGAACTTCCCTGCCTTCTTGCTGAAATATTTCGTCAACAGGTTCATAACCGTTACAAGCACTAGCAGCGTTACGCCGGCCACAAAAGCCACATTCCGCCCGGCCATGCCGCCGTCCCTGGTGGATATAAACATGTGCACCGACAGCGTGCGGCTGGAATCCATCAGGGATTCCGGCATTTTGGCTACGCTGCCCAGCGTGAACAAAAGCGCCGCCGTTTCGCCAATGATTCGCCCGGTGCTGAGTACAAGCACCGATAAAATGCCCCTGGAGGCCGACGGGAGAACGATGCGCATCACCGTGCGCAGCTTTCCGGCACCCAGTCCGTAACTGCCTTCCCTGTACAGGTCGGGAACGGACAGGATCGCTTCTTCAGACGTACGGATGATGGTGGGCAGCACCATGATGGATACCGTCAGGATGCCCGCCAGCAAAGAGTAGCCCATATGCAGCGCCGTGCCAAAGAACAGCGCCCCGAACAAGCCGTAAATAATGGAGGGGATGCCGGCCAGCGTTTCCGTGGCGAGCCGTATGATCCTCACCAGCCTGCTGCCCTTCTTGGCATACTCGCAAAGGTATATGGCGCACCCCACGCCCAAAGGCCCGGCAATGACCAGCGACAGCGCCACCAGGATCAGCGTCGTCACAATGGCAAAGCGCATGGAGGGGTTGTCGGAAGAATACGGCCCAAAGAGGATTTCCCAATTTATATGGGGCAGGCCGTTGGCAAAGATGTAGACGATGATCCACAACAGCGCACCCATGGCGATGGCTGTGGCCAACCAGCACAGGCCTGTCAAAACCGCCGTCTTAGCATTTCTCATTCGCCTTGCCCCCCTTGGTGATCAGATTCAGCGAAATGTTCAAAAGCAGGATGAACACGAACAGCACAGCGCCGGTAGCGATCAGCGCGTCATAGTGCAATCCGCTGGCGTAGCTCATTTCCGATACGATGTTTACAGTCAGCGTGCGCACCGATTTGAATATGGTAGCCGGAAGGATGTTACTGTTGCCCGCCACCATGCCCACCGCGATGGTTTCGCCGATGGCCCGGCCCATGCCCAGCACCACCGATGTAACAATGCCCCGGCGTGCCGCCGGAACCAGCACAAAGAATACGGCCTCGGTATGGGTTGCCCCCAGGGCGATGGCGCCGTCATAATAGGCGGACGGCAGCGCCCGTATGGAGTTTTCGCTTACGGTGATGATGGTGGGCAGGATCATGATGGCCAGCACCACCGACGCGGCCAGCACGCTGTTGCCGTTGCCCGGAAAATGGTCCGCGATAAAGGGCACGATGATCATCATGCCAAAGAAGCCGTACACGATGGAGGGGATGCCCGCCAGCAGCGACACACCCTGGGAGAGCACGCCATACAGCCGCCTGGGGCAGTATTTGGCCATAAAAATGGCGGCCAGCAGTCCAATGGGAACACCCAGGAGCAGCGCGCCGCCAGTTACGTAAAAGCTGCCGATGATCATATATGCGATCCCGAATTGCTGGGGATCATTGTTGGGCTTCCACCCTGTGCCCGTAATAAACTTCCATAGCCCTATTTCCCGGAATGCCGGTATCGCGCCGCCGAATATAAACAGGCAGATACACAATACCGCCGCCACGGAGATCAGGGAGGACAAAAAAAACAGCGCTTTGCTCCCCTTTTCCAAGATGGCCCGCTTCTTCATGATCCAAAGCTCCCTGCGCTTTCTTCCTACAAATTTGTACAGGAACAGTATAAAAGAATTATGTGCGCGGTCCGCCATAACATTGTAAGTTTTGCGAAAGATAAAACACACCAAAAAACGCTGTTCCCCTGGCAGGGTTTCATGTCCCTGCTTGGAAAACAGCGCTTTTGACTGCGTGGCCGGAAAAGGCTTTTAATGCGCAGTCCCTGTTTCATCTCCCTCACTTAAGGGGCGGAGGGGTAATGATCGGCGAGGCGTCGATGACGGAATTGCAGAAGAACTTCAACTTATCGCTTTTCACATAGCCCGTATAGCCATTTTGATACGTCTTGCACCAGACGGTACCCTTTTGCAGCAGCCGTATGTTGCGGTTGAAGGCGATGGTGGTCAGCACCGTGGAGTTCTCATCGGGGCTCTTGTACAGCTTGAGGGGCACTTGCCTTTCCGTATTCACGGTGGCGTTCATGCCCCCGCCGGTGGTGGCGGAATAGACGGTTACATCCAGCGGGATGGACTGCTCGCCGCAAGCCACCACAATAATGGTGCTACCCTCTGCTTTTGCGGTGATGGTGCCATCCGCGCTCACCGTGGCCACCTTGGGATTGGTGGACCGGAAGGTGATCGCCGCCTCCGGCCCTGTGATCTTGATTTTCACATGATGTACCATGCCCACCGGGAACAGGTACCCGTTAGTTTGAACCCATCCCTTCTCATAGGAGGTGTTCTGGCTGTAATCCAATAGGAACGTGGTGGTGTAATTGCGCTTGATCACCGTCACATACGCCGTGGTGAGGTAGGTGGTCTCGGTGTCAGAATTGTATTCCACCATGGTGAACTGCGTTTTTCCCGGTTTGTAGCCTGTGATGTAGGCATGGCCTATGTACTGGGCAGGCATAGCAACGGAATCATCGCCGCCGAAAAAATCACGCACCTGGGCGCCGGGGGTTTGATCCAGCGCGCAGGAGCTTCCCTCCATGATGGTGAAGGACTGGGATTCCCGCACAATGGTCTTGCCGGTGGAGGAGGATACGGGGGCGCTTTGCGGCGCGTCCCCGCCTTCCACAAAGGTCAGGCCTGCTGTTCTGACATAGCCGTTCTTGCCCTGATAGGTGACGCAGCTGTTGAAATCCCCGATCTTGAACACATGCACCCGGGTCTTGTCCGGGATGGAACCGATCACCGTGCCATTGCCGTCCAGCGCGTAGAAGGTCAAATTCCCGCCGGTTACCACTGCCGTGCAGTTGGTTTCCAGGGGGATGTACACGGAATTGTAAACCGTTTCATCATCCGCAGGCGAGACGGTGGCCGCGGGATTGCTGAAATCCAGAAACTCCGTCAGCGCATACCCCGTTTTTGATCGGAAGGTGACCTTGCTCCACTTCCCGCCTTTTTCCAGAACACTGATCACCATATTGTCCGGAATATAGGTCATGAATCCTTTTTCCATATCCGGCTGGCTGAACATGGGAAGCACGCCGCCGATCACCCTGGCGGTAACGCCGGACAAAGGTTCACCGACAGTGACGCTGGGTGTGGGCGCAGGCGTCGCGGTAACATTCGCGGCGGCAAATACCAGGTATTCCGTCATCACATAGCCTTTGCGGCTGTTGTAGGTGACGGCGCACCATTTGCCTTTTTTCTGTGTGACGATGACCGTCGCCTTGTCAGGTATGGAGATGATCCGAACAGACGTCTTGCTGGCCGCGGAACGGAGACTCAGACTGCCCCCGGTCACCGTGGCATACTCCGCTCCGGCAGGCAAGGGCGCGGGCGTAGGCGGCGGGGGTGTTTCCGTTGCGCTTCCGGAAGGCGTAGGAGGGGGCGTCTGCATATCCTGCGGCGCTGGTGTGTTCGTAGCCGCGGGATCAAAGGACAAATATTTCGTCATCACATGGCCGCTATAGCCGCCATACGTTACTGCACACCAGGTGGAGCCCTTCTGTGTGACGGCGACTGAGGCGCCGGCGGGGATAATTGTCTTCCAGGCTGCCGAGGTGCTGCGGGCGCCGCGAAGCTTCAGGCTGCCTCCCGACACCGTGGCCAATTCCGCTCCTGGCGGCGGCGTCAAGGCAACAGTGGGCGTCGGCGTTGGCTGTGCGCTCTTAACAGGGGTGGGCTGCGCATCCTCCGGCACATCGCCTCCCGCCAGCTCATACATCCTTTGAAGGGTTTGGTTGCCAGCCTTGCCGTCCACCTTCAAACCCTGCGCGCTTTGAAACGCCCGGACCACCGCATCGGTTCCCTTCCCGAAGATCCCGTCCTCTTTCAGCGTATAGCCAAGGGTTGCAAGCGCATGCTGCATGCGAAGCACTTCCTGGCTTCTGTCTCCGGATTTCAAGGTGGCGTAATCCCCCAGCGCCATTTGCGGCACAAGCAGCATCAGGCAGGCCAGCAGGCACATTATTCGCCTTGTCCGATTTTTTTTCATCCTCATACGCCTCCACACAAGCTATGCAAATTCTACCATATTATGCCGCTAATGTAAATGATTATTTCAATTCTGTTACGATTTTACATGATTAACATTACGGAAATCGCCTTGCGAAAGGAGATTTCTTTGGAGCATTACAGATTTGATGGATCATGGTAATGGTGATATAATTCAATACGATATGGAAAGACAAAGAGTATTTGAACTGTACAGGTTAGGATGGATCAGTATATCATGCGAGGGAAAAGAATGGCGACGCTTCATTTAATGATTGGCCTGCCTTGCAGCGGAAAAACAACATATGCAAAAGAATTGTCTGTCAGGGAAAAGGCTCTTTTGCTCACGCCAGACACCTGGCAGTTGAAATTGTTTGGGCAAGACTTTCCCGGACCATATCATGATAAACGGCATAGTGATATTGAAGCCATCATGTGGGATGTCGCAGTAAGTGTTCTTTCATTAGGAACAAGCGTCATTCTTGATTTTGGATTTTGGACACGTCCTGAGCGGGATGATTTTCGAAACAGAGCCAACAATCTTGGTGTGGATTTCAAGCTGCACTATATGGATGTCCCATATTCGGAGTTATATCGCCGTCTGGAAGAACGAAATCAAAATCTGCCGGAGGGTGCCGTTAGAATTCCAAAAGAAGAAATGGATAAATTCATCCCTGTTTTTCAACCGCCGGATGCTGACGAACTTTTGTAATCAATTTCTTCTAAAAGGCGAAGAAGGCACATTTACCTTTGTGTCACAAAGAAAATACCGGTTAACGCGTTGGTGCTCATCTATATAACTGCAATTAGTATTTGAAGCCCATGATATCAAAACAGCGTAGCCGTAAATCGCGGCTACGCTGTTTTGTTAGGTTACCAAATCCGCCTGGAGGGCGGGCAGTCTTTTGTATGCTGTTTGGGTAATCAGTTACTGGGCGGGAACCTCTTCCACGACATCCCAGGTGCGCAGTTCGCCGGTAAAGATGGAGGTGATCTGCTCGCTGTTAAGGGCGGTGAGGGGGTTGGCGATGTTCACGATTACGGCGATGCCGTCATGGGCGAACACTGTGGGAGCAAGCACTTCGGCTTCTTCGGGCTTAAGTTCGCGGCTGGACATGCCCACATCCACCTTGCCCTCGGTGACATCCTTGATGCCGGCGGAGGAGCCGTTGTAGGTGATCTCGATTGCAACGTTGGGGTTCAGGGCGACATAGGCTTCCTTCAGCTTTTCCATGACCTTTTCCACGGAGGTGGAGCCGGAGAAGGTGAGCTTGCCGGTCAGGCCGGCCGCCGCATATTCGGGCGCTTCATCCACGGAGTTGATATAGTGGTTGGCAACAACGATTTCCTGCCCCTGCTTGGAGTTGATGAAGGCGAGGAAATCCTTTGCCAGGGCGTTTTCAGTGTTCTTGGGCAGAGCCAGCACAAAGGGGCGGGAGATTTTGTAGGTGCCGGCCTTCACGTTTTCCACGGTGGCCTCGATGCCATCCACAGACACGGCCTTGACCTTGTCGGTGACAGAGCCTAAGGAGGTGTAGCCGATGGCGAAGGCGTCCACTTCCACTTTGGCGCTTACTTCGTCGGTAGAGCTGACCATAACGGCTTCGGGGAACAGGTGGTCTTCCGTGCCGGCATCGGTCTTGACAATGATCTTCATCAATTCATCAAAGGCGCCGCGGGTACCGGAGCTGGCTTCGCGGGATATTACGGTGATCTCCTGGGTCTTGTCAAACTCGGCGGCAAAAGCGGTTGCCGCAAGGGAAAGGGCCAATGTCAGGCATACGGCCAGGGCGATGATCTTCTTCATAGTATACTCTCCTTGCATTTCATTTTCTGATGCAATGAAAGTGTAGTATACCGCTGTATGGCTGCAACCAGCTTTTTGTAAGCACCGGGAAAGAAAGAATAAGGGTTGCGAAAGATAGGACCTCCCCTATACCCGTATGCCAAAAGCCTGAAGCGACTCCCGCAATGCCGCCTTGTCTCCGGTAAAAACATGGCCCTCCATGCCCAGCCGGCGGCCCGCATCCACATTATCGGGATTGTCGTCAATGAAAAAGCATTCCTTCGGATCAAGCTTGTAGGTATCAAACAGTATTCTATAAATCCTTTCATCCGGCTTCACGCATTGATAAAACGCCGAAACAATTGCGCCGTCAAAATGCCTCAATGCTTCAAAAGAATCCTTATATTCCGCGAAACGGACGCTGGCGTTGGACAGAAGGTACAGCCCGTATCCGTTCTGTTTCAAAGTCTTCGCAAGCTCCGCCATTTCCACATCTTCCGGCATGTGTTCATGCCAATGGGCAATGATCTCATCCAGCGCACCGTGCAGCCTTGCGGGCAGGCGCCTTTTGCACCGGTCAACAGCTTCCTTATAGGTGATATCGCCACTGTCCAGCAACCGCCACTCTTCCTTGCCGAACATCTCCTCGCGAATCAGATGCGCATCCTCCCCCTGCACATAGGGAAGAATGCAGCGAATAGGCGCAAAATCGCGAAGAACATTGCCCATGTCGAAAATGATATTGCGGATCATGCGGACCTCCATATAAATGATGTTCCTATTATACATGATATGGTGCGGTTTGCCCAGCAATGGCGGCAAATCTGGTTCTATGACTTTGGATAATGGACTTGTGGTTTACGCAATTTGATTAAACAAAGCAATCAAACCTTAATCTAAAGGTTTCACAGAAATTTTTCTTAAAGAGCAAATCGATAATTAAGAGAAAGAAAGTGTGCACCCGAAGGTCCAGGGCGATCGGAAAGCCCTGGTCGTGCCGTCAGGCACGAAATTCTCGGCAAAAATCCCGCCAATTGACAATTGCCGCCGTTTGGTTATACTCAAGCTGGACAACCTTATATCAGGAGGTTTCCCATGCATCTATTTGACGTGATCGGGCCGGTCATGATCGGCCCTTCCAGTTCCCATACGGCAGGGGCCGCCCGAATCGGCCGGGTGGTGCGCAAGCTTCTTGGCGCGCAGCCTGTACAGGCGGATATCGGCTTTCATGGCTCCTTTGCCAAAACATACGCCGGTCACGGCACAGACCGGGCGGTGGCCGGCGGGCTGATGGATTTTGATGTGGACGATGTACGGCTGCGGGACAGCCTTACCCTGGCCCGGGAGGCGGGGATGGTGCTGCGCTTTTCCCCCGTCAGCCTGCGCAACGTGCACCCCAACACCATTGTCATCGATGCCCGGGATGGGCAGGGCCGCCGCATTACCGTGCAGGCCGCATCCGTCGGCGGCGGCAGCATCCTTATCCAGTCCATGAACGGGCTGGAGGTAGGCTTTTCGGGCACGGAAAACACCATTGTCATCCAACACCGCGATGCTCCCGGCGTCATCGCCCGGGTCAGCGGGCTGATCGCCAAGCGCGAAATGAACATCGCCACCATGCGCGTGTTCCGCAGGCGAGCCGGCGCCGAAGCGGTCATGGTGCTGGAAGTGGACGGCCGCCCGGAGGATTCCCTGCTTCAAGAACTGCGCAGCCTGCCGGGAATCGCCTCCATCGCCTTTTTGGAAAAGAGGTAATGTTTATGGAATATACCATGGCCGAGCTTTTAAAGGCCGCCCAGGGAACCACCATCGCAGCCACCGCCAAGGAAGATCAGGCAAACGACGATGGCGTTACATCGGAAGAAATTACAAAGCGCATGATACAGTATCTTGCCATCATGCGCGATTCCGTGCAAGCCGGCCTGGATCCCGAATTGCGCTCTGTATCCGGCATGGCCGGCGGCCAGGCCGCGCGGCTGCACGCGCTCATGAAGCAGGGCAGCTCACTGTGCGGTTCCATTGTGGGCAAGGCCACGGCATATGCGTTGGCCGTAGCTGAATGCAATGCCTGTATGGGCAAGATCGTGGCCGCGCCCACCGCCGGTGCCTGCGGTATCCTGCCTGCAGCTCTGCTGGCCGTGCAGGAGGAAAGAAACCTCTCCGATGAGGCCGTCGCAGACGCGCTGTTCACCGCCGCGGCAGTAGGCAGCGTGATTGCCATGGAAGCCACCATCTCCGGCGCGGAAGGCGGCTGTCAGGCCGAAAGCGGTTCCGCCGCGGCCATGACCGCCGCCGCGCTTGTGGAACTCATGGGCGGAACGCCCTCCATGGCTGCCGATGCCTGCTCCTTCGCCCTCATGAATACCATGGGCCTGGTGTGTGACCCGGTGGGCGGCCTGGTGGAGGTGCCCTGTGTGTACCGCAACGTAGGCGGCGTAGGCAACGCCTTCACCGCGGCGGACATGGCCCTCTCCGGTATCACCTGCCCAATCCCCCCGGACGAGGTCATCCTGGCCATGAAGGAAGTGGGCGACGCCATGCCTTCCTCCCTGCGGGAAACCGGGGAAGGCGGCTGCGCCAACTGCCCCTCCATGCGCGCAAGATTTGTGAAATAAACCCAGGGGCTCTGCAACTGGGAACCCCGCTCAAGGGATAAATCCCTTGAGAATCCCTATATCAAAGATAAATAAAAAAGGCCTCGTTGCAGAGCACCTTTGATTTCGTCATATTCCAGGGAAGCAACGAGGGGGGACCAGTTGGTCCCCCCTCGTTTGCAATCGTCCCGCTGGCTTCGCCAGGGACGGGGTGTTTGCGAAACATACGAAACGTCAGTAGTTTTCCGCCCTCACCATAAAGAAGGCCTGGGGATGGTTGCATACCGGGCACATTTGAGGGGCCTTCTTGCCTATGACCAGGTGGCCGCAGTTGGCGCACTGCCAGATGGTGTCGCCTTCCTTGGAGAAGACAAGGCCGCCTTCCACATTGCTAAGCAGCTTCAGGTAACGCTCCTCGTGGGTCTTTTCAATCTTGGCCACCTGCTCAAACAGGAAGGCAATCTTGTCAAACCCTTCTTCCTTTGCTTCCTTGGCAAAGTTGACGTACATGTCAGTCCACTCGTAGTGCTCGCCGGCAGCGGCATCCTTCAGGTTGACAGACGTTTCGGGAACGCGGTCGCCATGCAGGAGCTTGAACCAGATCTTGGCGTGTTCCTTTTCATTGTCGGCCGTCTCCTGGAAAAGTGCCGCTATCTGCTCGTAACCATCCTTCTTAGCCTGGGAGGCATAGTAGGTATACTTGTTGCGGGCCTGGGATTCTCCGGCGAAGGCCGCCATCAGGTTCGCTTCCGTTCTGGTCCCCTTCAATTCCTTCATTACTGCTTCTCCTCCTCATAAATATATGTATTTCAATGGGCTTCACCCATGAAACGCGCTCTTTTGCACAACGGCCTCTCCTTTTTTGTCCCGGCAAGCCGCGCAGATTCCCCTGAGTAAAACTTCCCGGTCCGTTACCATAAACCCCTGCCCGGCCAGCGAAGTACCCAAACCGCTCAGGCAGCCTTCTTCCATTACATCCAGCACGAGGCCGCATTCCCTGCATTGGGCGTGGAAGTGCTCCGTCATCCGGCCGTCGAAGCGTATGGCGGCATCCAATAGCTGCACCCTGCGGATATGTCCAGTATCCGCAAGTACGCTCAAATTGCGGTATACCGTGGCACGGCTGACATTGGGATGCCCTTGTGCAATCATCCCATAGACGTCATCGGCAGTGGGATGGTACAGCCTCTGTACAGCTTCCAGCACCAATTGGCGCTGCACCGTGTATCTGCCATTCATGGGGATCATCCTTATCAGGATTTATTCTCATTAAGGATTCTATATTGATTATTCAGTTTTGTCAATATACGCCCACAAATTTCATACTAAAGGGAATGCTCCTTCAGCCAATCCAGCAGGCTGGGCTTGCGTATTCCCGAATATCCTGTCACGGCCTTGGCGCACAGCATGGCGTTCAATACCGCCTCCTCACAGCATTCCTCCGCTGCCCGGAAAGGAATATCACAAAGGTCCTCCCTTATTCTCTTTTGATCGATGATTTTTTGCCCTTCTTGATGATGGACACGATTTTCGGTAGTGAAACCAAGAATTATTTCGCCGCTTCCATGACCCATGATGGAACCCAGGCGCGCCATGCCCAACCCGGCTCGCTTGATTACGCGGCCAAGCTGCCGTGAGCACAGCGGCAAATCCGTGGCCAGTATAATGATGATGGAGCCCAAATCCTCTTTTGCGCTCCAACCCGGCGGCACACTTTTCCCCACTGGCTTTCCCCCGATCATAAGATCGGCGGTACGGCCATAGTTGGCCTGCACCAGCACGCCCAGCGTATAGGTGCAGCCATCTAAAGGCATCAGCCGGGAGGCCGATCCGATGCCTCCTTTAAAGCCGTAGCATACCATCCCCTTGCCGCCGCCCACATCCCCCTCCTCAAAATCCGCACAGGCATTTTGAATAGCGGAAAACACATGCGAAGCGTTCACAGCCCGGTCCTGTATATCGTTGAGAACAGCATCGTTGCATTCGCAGACCACAGGGTTGATGGACCTGGCTTCATATCCGTCCGCTCTGCAGCGGTCGATGGTATGCTGCACCAAAGCGTCATGCACAAGACCTACATTCAATGTATTGGTAAGGGCAATAGGTGTCTCCAGGGTTCCCAGCTCCTGCACCTGCATAAGGCCCAGGCTTTTCCCGAAACCGTTCAGCACATGCGCGGCGGCGGTCATCTTGTTCATGAATAGATTGTCCGTGGCGGGCAGCACAACCGTTACGCCTGTTTTGTGCCTGTCGGTATCAATGGTTTTATGCCCTACCAGTACGCCCGGAACATCACTGATCTTGTTTCTTTGCCCGGGCGTCATTTCACCGATAAAGATACCCAAATCCCTGGCTCTTGTCATGACGGGCATGCAATCCACCCTCTGTTCATCGTTTCCATAAACTTTCGCGCCAAATGTAGTATTTCCTGTTCCTAAACTGTTTTTCTTTCAGGTGGCGGGATATTTGGCAGGAATGAATTCA
The DNA here is from genome assembly GCA_023436585.1 of Bacillota bacterium. Taxonomy (GTDB): domain Bacteria; phylum Bacillota; class Clostridia; order Christensenellales; family Aristaeellaceae; genus JAEWAH01. The sequence goes on from JAEZIN010000012.1 coordinate 28,324, forward strand.
GCGCTGTCGAAAGGATGGAAATCTTAATCATCCTGAGAGGCTATTGTATGAAGGCTAGACCCAAAATCGGCGTTACAGGCCACATTTCCAAGGACAGTTCCAACGAGAGCATTACCCTCAGCTATATGGAATCAGTTTTTGCCTGCGGTGGGTTTCCGCTCCTTTTGCCCATCAAGGGGGACGAAAGCTTATGGGTGCAGGCCGCGCAGGAGCTGGACGGCTTTTTGTTCACCGGCGGCGGGGACGTATCACCATCCTTATATGGGGAAGAAACGCTGCAGTGCTGCGGCGAAATCAGCCCCGGCAGGGATGAAATGGAGCTGAACCTTTTGAAAGCAGTGCTGCCAACAGGCAAGCCCATTCTGGGCGTTTGCAGGGGCGTGCAGCTTTTGAATGTCGGCTTGGGTGGTACGCTGTACCAGGATATTTACCTGCAAAACGCGCAAGCATTCCAGCAGCAGCACACGCAAAAATTGCCGGACCACCTGCCAGCCCACGATGTTCTTATAGAGGAAGGCAGCCTTTTGCACCGCATTGTAAAAACATTGCGCCTTCCCGTCAACACACTGCATCATCAGGCGGTGAAGGACTGCGCACCAGGCCTTCAGGTTGTTGCTAGATCCACATCCGGCCTTATAGAAGCAGTCGATAAAAATGACCATCCGTATTTTCTGGGCGTTCAGTGGCATCCGGAGCGCATGTGGCATGTGGATGCGGCGGCAAAAGCCATATTTGAATCCTTTGCAGATGCCTGCCGGCATAGTTGATCGTTCATCCTGCGTAAAAAACAGCCCATATACACCTTATATCTGCAAGTAATATGCAAGAAAAATGCATTCTTTCCCTTGACATCCCATGTACTGGGCTGTATTCTTAGGAAAGGAAGGATCGTTGGAAAAAACGGAAATGATTCCATACATCCTGATGGCAGAAAATCGCAAGAGGAGGGCATTTCATGAAAAAGGTTCTCGCATTTGCCTTATGCCTGACGTTGCTGTGCTCAGTCACAGCTATCAGCCTGGCAGAGGAACCGGCGGTATACCGCCAACTGTACGCTTCCGAGGTAACTTCATTGAACTATCTCATCGCGGGCGCACAGTGGGAACAGGAAGTTGGCGCCAACGTCATTGATTCCCTGGTGGAATATGATCCCAACGGCAATTTGATCCCCGGTCTCGCCCTTTCCTGGGAACCCTCCGAAGACGGCCTCACCTGGACCTTCCACCTTCGTCAGGGTGTGAAATGGTACGACTACCAAGGCAACGAAGTGGCGGAAGTCACCGCCAACGACTTCGTGGATGCCGCCAAGTATGTGATGACCGCCACCTATGCCAGCCCCATCTTTGGCCAGATGGAAGTCATCAAGAACGCCACGGAATACTATAACGGCACCGTCACCGACTTCGCAGAAGTGGGCGTCAAGGCGCTGGACAACTATACGCTCCAGTACACCCTGGTCCGTCCTGTCCCCTATTTCCTGAGCATGCTGACCTACGTTTGCTATCTGCCGGCTTACGGCCCGCAGCTTGCAGAATTGGGCGCCGATTTCGGCACGTCCAACGACAGGATGTACTACTGCGGTGCTTTCATTCTCTCCGAGTTTGAGCCCCAGGGAAAGCATGTCTATGTGAAGAATGCGAACAATTGGGATGCCGCCAATGTGTTTATCGACCGCATTGAGCGCACTTACAACGCAGAAAATGCCACTCTTGCTCCCACCATGGTACTGCGAGACGAAGTGGATTACGCGCTGATCAGCAATGACATCATCGGCGACTGGAAGACCAACAATCCCCAGTACATTACCCGCGGCCGCGCCGTGCCCGACTATTCCTACTTCTACTGCTTCAACTTTGATCCCAAGTATGATGCCGAGTATGGCCCGGAAAACTGGCTGAAGGCCGTGAACAACGCCAATTTCCGCCATTCCATCATGAGTGCCTTTGACAGGCAGTACAGCATGATAGCCATGGCGCCCGATGACACCGCCTCCATCATGCAGGACACCATCACCCCCAAGACCTTCACCTCCGTTGACGGTGCGGATTTCACCTCCTCCGCCGCATTTGATGTAACGAAGGATGATTTCTTCAATACCGACAAAGCCCTGGAATACAAGGCCAAGGCGGTGGAAGAGCTCACAGCGCAGGGCGTCACCTTCCCGGTGAAGATGGTTCTCACCTACCGCAGCGACGACAAGGATTGGGAGAACGAGTACGTTCTGCTCAAGCAGCAGCTGGAAGGTGTGCTGGGCGCCGATTATATCGATTGCGTCCTCTATGCCGGCCCCACCGAGTCCTTCCTTTCCCAGACCCGCCGCGCCGGTGTGTACTCCTTCATGCGCTGCAACTGGGGCGCCGATTATCAGGATCCCGAAACCTGGACCGATCCCTTCGCTATCAAGAAGGATGACGCCGGTGTTATCGTTGGCAACAGCTACAACAAGATGGACTTGATGCTGAACAGCGACTTTGCCGATACCAAGGCCGTTCTGGAAGCTTATTATGCCGCTGTGGCCGAGGCCAAGGCTGAAGTTTCCGATATGAAGGCCCGTTTCGAGAAGTTTGCCGCCGCCGAGGCCATGCTGATCGACAACGCCATCGTGGTGCCCTACTACATCTCTCCCGCCGAGTACCAGGCCACCAAGCTGAACCTGTATGAAGGGCAGTTCGCCTCCTTCGGCATGTCTATTTTGAGGTTCAAAGGCCAGAAGTTGTACGACCATTTCCTGACCCCCGAAGAAGACGCGGCGAACCGCCAGGCCTGGCTGGAAGCCATCAGCAAGTGATTTCATCATCACGGTTGCCGTCCCCTTGGTTTTTTCGCCAAGGCGGATGACATGCTGGGGAGGAACCTCCTTCTTCGGAGGTTCCTCCTCGTCGTAAAAGCAGTACGGCCTAAGATTCATCAAAGGGGTTTTATGGCATGGCGATATACCTGGTGAAACGGCTCCTGCGTTCCCTGCTCACGCTGTTCCTGATACTGATCATTACCTTTATCCTCGTCAGGCAAATGCCCATCGAGGGTTATTTTCAGAACTTTGACAAGCTGTCCCCCGAACAGGTGGCCAACGGTTTGAAGCAGCTTGGCCTGGATCAGCCGCTGCACATCCAGCTATTCAACTTTTTCAAAAACCTCATCCTGCATTTTGATCTTGGCATATCCAAAGTTTACAGGAACAATGTGGCCGTAGCGGCCATTATTGGGCCTAAAATCCCCATATCCATTCAATTGGGCGGTATGTCGATCCTGTTTTCCATGCTGGTGGGCCTGCCCATGGGTACGTTGATGGCCAAGTACAAGGGCAAGCTGTTCGATCACATCGGAACAGGTTTTATTGTGCTGATCGAGGCCGTTCCCGCGGCGGTGTACTATTTGTTCATCCAACTGTACGGGACGGAGCTTTTGCATATGAAGCTGCTTTTTGACGCCAAAAACGCATCTTCTTGGATTTTACCCGTCTTTTCCATGTCCCTGGGCAATATCGCGTATTATGCCATGTGGCTGCGCCGCTACATGGTGGATGAAAGCCGAAAGGACTATGTGATGCTTGCCCGCATCAAGGGCGTTTCCGGCAACAAAATCATGTTCAGGCATATTTTCCGCAACGCCTTCGTACCCATGGCTCAATACCTGCCCACTTCCTTTTTGAATACGGTGATCGGCTCCATCTATATCGAATCGCTGTACTCCATACCCGGCATGGGCGGCCTGCTGGTCAACGTCATCAAAAAGCAGGATAATGCCATGGTGCAGGGCATCGTTCTTTTGTATGCCTGCGTTGGCGTCATCGGCCTGATCCTGGGCGATATTTTGATGGTCTCGCTGGACCCCCGCATCAGCTTTGCCAAGAAAGGGGGCAGCCGCTGATGGCTTTATGGAAGCATCCCAAGGTTGCGCGGCTGGAGGAGAATATCGGCAGGAAGCTTTCTGGCACCCTTTCGGAGACGGAAATGTTCACCTTTGCGCCATTCAACCAGGAGGAGACGGAGCGCACGGGCATCAGCCAGTATTCCTACTGGCGTTCCACCCTTCATGCCTTTGCCAAGAACAAGGTAGCCATGCTCCTTCTTTTGGCGGTGGCCGCCATCCTTCTGTTTACCTTTATCCAGCCCATACTGCCTGGCCAGTTCGATCCTTTTATCGCGAACAATGATCCCGTAACACGCTTGCCCATTAAAAATGAACCCCCCAACAGCACGTTCATCCTGGGTACCAACTCCATCGGTCAGGACTTGTGGTCCAGGCTGTGGGCGGGCACGCGTACTTCCCTTTTCATTGGCATCAGCGTGGCCGTCCTCGAAGCGTTTATCGGCATCGTGATGGGCGTATTGTGGGGTTACCTTCGCAAGCTGGATTTCATCTTCACAGAGATTTACAACATCATAGACAATATCCCTACCACCATCGTGCTTATCCTGGTTTCCTTCATCTTCCGACCGGGCATTTCCACCATCATATTCGCACTGTCCTTGACCGGCTGGATCGGCATGGCCCGTTTTGTGCGGAATCAGATATTGATCATCAGGGACCGAGACTACAACGTGGCGTCCCGCTGCCTTGGCACCAGCACGCCCCGCATCATTGTAAAGAACCTGCTGCCCTATCTTGTATCGGTGATCATGCTGCGCATGGCGTTATCCATCCCCGGCGCCATCGGCAGTGAGGTGTTCATCACCTACATCGGCCTGGGCGTCCCCGCCACCATCCCCAGCCTGGGAAACCTGATCAACGTGGGCCGGCAATTGATGATGAGCCCCAGCCTTCGCTATCAGCTTATCTACCCCACCATCATTCTGTCCATCGTGACGATATCGTTCTATGTGATTGGCAACGCGTTTTCTGATGCCGCCGATCCCAAGAATCATTTGTAATGAAAGGGGGATACAGCCATGGATACCGCAAAACCCATCCTTTCCGTCCGGGACCTGAACGTAAAATTCAGCCTCCGGGGCCGCATCCTCCACGCCATACGCGGCGTATCCCTTAATGTGTATGAAGGGGAAAGCCTGGCCATCGTCGGCGAGTCCGGCAGCGGCAAATCAGTGCTGAACAAGAATTTCATCGGGCTTTTGGACCCCAACGGCATGGTTACCGGTGGTTCCATCCGTTATTACGGCCTCAAGGAGCCCGGCGAAATCAGTCCTCTTCTGCTTGGTGCAGATGAAGATGGCCGTCCATATGTTGACCTCGCCCTTTTCAAAGCGGAAAAAGATTGGCTGAAAATCAGGGGCCGTGAAATCTGCATGATCCCCCAAGACCCCATGACCAGCCTGAACCCTTTAAAGAGCGTTGGCGCGCAGATATCCGAAGCATTGAAGCTGCACAGCGGCCTGAAGGGCATGGCTGCCAGGGAAGCCGCTATCCGCATCCTGGAGGATGTCCGCATTGACAACCCCAGGCGCAGGTACAGCCAATACCCCCACGAGCTGTCCGGCGGCATGCGCCAGAGGATTGTAATCGCCATTGCCGTCGCCTGCCGGCCCAAAATACTTATCTGCGACGAGCCCACCACCGCGCTGGATGTAACCATCCAGGCGCAGATACTGAACCTGCTGAAGGAACTGAAGGACAAGTATCACCTGACGCTTTTGTTTATCACCCACGACCTGGGCGTGGTGGCCAATATCGCTGAGCGCGTGGCCGTCATGTATGCCGGCGATGTGGTGGAACTGGGCCAGGTAAACGAAATTTTCTATGATCCCAGGCATCCGTATACCTGGGCGCTTTTGTCCTCGCTGCCGCAGCTTGGGCAAAAGGGCGAAAAGCTGTACTCCATACAGGGCACGCCGCCCAACCTGTTCAAGCAGATTCCCGGCGACGCCTTTGCCCAGCGCAACCCCATGGCCTTGAAAATCGACCATGCGGAGCAGCCGCCGTATTTTTCCGTCTCCCCCACCCATGTGGCCCGCACTTGGCTGCTGGATAAGCGCGCGCCCAAGGTATCCCCGCCAGAATCCATTCAGAAACTAAGAGACCTGGGAGGTGTTTCCCGTGATGCAAAGTGAATACCGGGAAAAGCTCCTGGAGGTCAATAATCTGTCCGTCACCTTCGGCCGCGGGCGCCGCAAATTTGAGGCGGTCAAGGGCGTCACGTTTCATGTTTTCCGGGGCGAAACCTTTGGGGTTGTGGGCGAGTCCGGCTCCGGCAAAACCACCATCGGCCGCGCCATCGTCCGGGTGCATCCGGCCTCCGGCGGAGAAATCAAGTTTAATGGAAAAGTCATCAGCGGCAAGCTGAACAAAAGTGAGGACCTGGGGGTTACCCGCAAGATCCAGATGATCTTCCAGGACCCCATGGCCTCGCTGAACGAGCGGGCCAAGATCGATTACATCGTATCCGAAGGCATGCAGGGCCGCCATATCCCCAAAGCAAAGCTTCAAAGCATGGTCATGGATGCGCTGCAGGATGTGGGCCTTCTGCCCGAATTCTCCAGCCGTTTCCCCCATGAGTTTTCCGGCGGCCAGCGTCAGCGCATCGGCATCGCCAGAGCGCTGATCATGAACCCAGAGTTCATTATCGCCGACGAGCCCATCTCCGCCCTGGATGTATCCATCCGGGCGCAGGTGCTCAATCTGCTCAGCGAGCTGCAAAAAAAACACGGGCTTACTTATCTGTTCATCTCCCACGACCTGTCGGTGATGCGCTTCATCTGCGACAGGATCGCCGTCATCCACAAGGGCGTGCTGGTGGAGATGGCGGATACGGGAACACTGTTCGCCCATCCCCTCCACCCCTATACCAGGGCACTGCTTTCCGCCATTCCCCAGCCCAACCCCATTGCGGAGAAGCAAAAGGTGCTGGAGGTGTACAATCCGTCCGTTCATGATTATGAGATCGATGCGCCGTTTTTCCGGCAGATCCGGCCGGGGCACTTCATCCACGCCAACAAGCGGGAATGGGAAAAATACGAGCAAATGCTGAAATAGCTTCAGTAAGCATTACGTTGTAATGTGATTAGCAATGCATTACGGCGACCGAAGGTTTCCAAAGGGCTCCGGAGCTTAGCCGCCGCCTGTGGCGGCAATGGGGCTAGGCGCAGGAGGCTGGCGAAACAAGCGATGGGAGCGGAAGCGAACCATCGCGATGATTGAGCCAGAAGGGTAGGAAAGCCCTTTGGTCGTGCCCGTAGGCACGAAATAGGTTACATTTTCAAAACAAAGGAGACTTGCTCTATGCTTCACGACGAAACCAAATGCCTCCATTCCGGCTATACCCCCAAAAACGGCGAACCCAGGGTCCCTCCCATCGTACAAAGCACCACCTATGTCTTTGACTCTACCGCACAAATCGGCGCTCTTTTTGATATGCCCACCGCCCACATGTATTCCCGCTTCTCCAACCCCACGGTGGAAGCAGTGGAAAAAAAGATCGCCGACCTGGAAGGCGGCGTGGGGGCCATGTGCACGTCCTCCGGACAGGCGGCGTCTCTTCTTTCCATCCTGAATCTTTGCAAAAGCGGGGAGAGCTTCGTTTGCGCATCCACCATATACGGGGGCACCGTGAACCTGTTCGCGGTAACGCTCAAACGTCTTGGGATTGAAGCCATCTTTGTGGACGCCGACGCGGATGCGGATACGATTCAAAAGGCCTTCAGGCCCAACACCCGGGCGGTTTTCGGCGAAACGCTGGCCAACCCCGCCCTTTGCGTACTGGATATCGAAAAGTTCGCGGACATCGCCCACAAAAACGGTGTGCCGCTGATTATCGACAACACCTTTGCCACGCCCATTCTGTGCAAGCCCTTCACCTTCGGGGCAGACATCATCGTCCATTCCACCACCAAATATATGGACGGCCACGCCTTGCAGGTGGGCGGTGTCATCGTAGACGGGGGTACCTTTGACTGGGCAAACGGCAAGTTCCCGGAGTTCACGGAGCCGGATGCATCCTACCACGGTGTTATTTACACCCGTGATTTTGGCAAGCTGGCCTATATCATCAAGGCGCGTATGCAGCTCATGCGGGACTTTGGCTGCTATCCCGCGGCCCATTCCGCTTTCCTTTTGAATCTTGGTCTGGAGACGCTGCCTGTGCGCATGCACAAATACTGCGAAAACGGCCTGGCAGCCGCAAAATATCTGCAAAGCTGCCCGCAGGTGGAGTCGGTGCGCTATGCTGCGCTGCCAGGTGACCGCTACCACGATCTGGCGCAAAAGTACCTGCCTAACGGCACCTGCGGCGTCATTTCCTTTGTGATGAAGGGCGGCCGTGAGCCGGCGGTCCGTTTTATGGACAGCCTCAAGCTGGCCTCCAAGGAAGTCCATGTGGCGGACATACGCACCTGCGTCCTGCATCCCGCCAGTGCCACCCACAGGCAGCTGACGGAAGAGCAGCTTGTGGCCGCCGGCGTCAATCCCGGCCTCATCCGCATCTCCGTAGGTCTTGAGCATATTGACGACATATTGGAGGATATCCGCCAGGCCATGGCTGCTGTCTGATGTGAAAAAATCCGCCGCGTTTTCATTAGAAAGCGCGGCGGTTTTTTTTGCTTATCCGTTATTTTGTTTTGTCAGCCTCTTGGCCATATAGATGTCCGGCTTGCCAACTCCATTCACATCAGGCAGCACACCTACGATCTGAAAACCCTGCTTCTGATAAAATTGATACGGATGCTTTTTCAGGTTCCGTATGTTTGCAATCCGCTCCCAAAGATGGTCATACAGGTCCACATTGGACAAAGAAGTCTTGTCGAACTCGTCGTCCGTACCTAGATACAGCGTAATACCGCCCTTATGGAGCACTTCAATCTCCAGCGCCTTGACCAGCGCCCTCCCAAGGCCTTGGCCCTGATATCCCGGAAAAACCGCCAGGGGATGCAGCTCCCAGCCTGTGACACCGTAATGAGGCGCAGCGCCCACAAATCCTGCCAGACGTCCATCCACCAATGCCATCAGGGATATCCGATTATCCGACAGGCATTCTTCCACTTCTTCCATCGCACTGTCCGTATAACAATGGGGAAAGCATGCGGTCAGCAGATCAGATAGCTCGCGCCGGTATTCGGGTTGGCTTTTGTCAAAAGGAACGACGATCATACTTCCCTCTTGAAATCATCACAGGCAGAAATGGAAGAAACGCAGAACCTCCAAATAATCATCCGTTTCAAAGCGTACCGTGCGCGCATCCGTTTGCACGCATCCTGGATAGAAGCTGTTGCTGAAGGCCGCCGCGTGTTCCTTATAGCATATCTCAACCATAAAATGCTCCGGTATAGGAAACATGCATTTGCTCGCATCCAGCGTCATGGCTTTTTGCGCCGCTTCCTTGATGAGCCGCACCGCCACGTTCGGATGGATGGAGACCGCTCCCCTGCCCATTCCCTCATTCACCGGCACGGTCAATATGTTAGGATTGACGGATGTAATCCAGTCGCATAGCGCCTTGTCTCCCGTTACCAGCAAAACAGGCACCTTCATCATGGCGGCGGTGAGGCTGTTGATCATCAGCTCCGACGCCAGCTGGCCGTTGATCTTCACAAACACGTTTTGCGTGTTCATGGTGTGTGAGAGCGGGTTGCCATTAATACCGGCAGCGGAATGGTAACCAGTGAAAAATACACCGGAATAGCTTTCGTCCAGCCCTGCCATCATGCTGAACAGGTTCCCGGCCCACCCGCGGAAGATGCTCGCCGTTTCAGGCAGCTCCGCTGGATCAATGTTCCTGGCGGAATCATGGGCATCCTTCACAAGTATGGCATCCGCCCCGCCGGAAGCCGCGCCTTCGCAGGCGGCAGCCACCTCCCTGGTCATCTGCCTGGCGAACGGCGTGTAATCCGGTTTGTTCTTGCCCGTTTCATCCCAATGGACGATGCCGCAAGTACCTTCCATATCTGCGGAGAGAAAAATCTTCTTCATTTGCATTATCCTTTCAAAAAGTCCAGCGCCATCGCCGCCTGCAGCGACGCGCCGATTTTCAGGCAGCCTTCGTCCACATGAAAATCGCAGGTGTGCAGCGCGGAACCTACGCCGCAGCCCAGATCGTAATACACACCGGGCGTTTTCTCTACAAAGAAGCTGAAGCTTTCCACCCCCAGGCTGGGATGCTCCCGGGTGATGATATTCTTATCGCCGATCATATCTTTGGCAACCGTCAGGAATTGATCATGGAGCGCTTCATCATTGTACACAGCCCCGTATCCATCCGGCGCGGCGATGGTAGCGCTCCCCCCCATGGCCCTGGCAATGGCGGCGGGTATCTCCTGCAGCTTTTCCTTAAGCAGTGCCCGCGTCTCGGGCTTTAGCGTACGCAGGGTACCCTCAATTTCCACATGATCGCAAATCACATTGCGCGCCGTACCGCCCGTGATTTTGCCGAAGGTCACCACCGCGCTGTCCAAGGGGGAAACATTGCGGCTTACCAGCGTCTGCAGCGCCGTGATGATCTGGGATGCGATGGCGATGGCATCCACTCCCCGCTCAGGATACGCGCCATGGCAGCCCAAGCCGGAAACATGAATGCTCAACGCATTGCTGGCGCCGCTGACGCAGCCCTCCCTGGAATACACCACGCCTGCCGGCTGGTCCGGCAGCATATGTAGCCCGAACACCGCATCAACAAGCGGATTTTGAAGGCATCCGGCGGCCACCATGTCCTGGGCGCCGCCTGTTGTTTCTTCCGCCGGCTCGAAAAGGAGCTTCACCTGACCGTGAAGCTTATCCCTGTTCGCCATCAAAATTTTGGCTGCGCCTAACGCAATGGCCATATGGGCATCGTGTCCGCAGGCATGCATCCTGCCCGGTATCTGCGAGGTAAATGGCAGATCCGTTGCCTCCTGGACGGGCAGCGCGTCCATATCCGCCCGCAGGGCAATGGTTTTCCCGGGAAATGTTCCGCGGATCAGCCCCACCACCGCGTACTGGTTAGGATACGTGATCGTTTCAATGTTCAGTTCGGCCAGTCTATCCAGAATAAAACGCTGGGTTTTCTCTTCCTGGCCACTCAGCTCCGGCTGCATATGCAGCTGCCTTCGAATGTCGATGATCCAGGCTTCAATTTCATCCGCTTGACGCTTCACATAATCATAGGCCATACATCATTCTCCCGTCCGATGAAAGATAATCAAGTACCTTTAAGACCTTCCCGTTTTTCATGTATACCCGCAGCGGCCTCCGGCTGACGATGGTGATGGCCTCGTTCCTGTTGGTATGGGCCCAGTCGGCATATTGCATATAGGAAATGCCGCCCCCCAGCAGAGTAACCTCATCCCCTTCACACACACCAGGGATTTCAGTTACGTCCACCATCATCTGGTCCATGCAAACCAGGCCGAGCACAGGGGCGAGCTTCCCCCGGATCAAAACACTGGCCACCCTGGACATGCACCGGGGATACCCGTCTCCATAACCCGCGCACAGTGTGGCCACGCGGGAATTTCGAGTAAGAGGTGATCCGCTGTCGTAGCCCACCGTTTCCCCGGCGGCCACATCCGTCACCTGGGCGACATTGGTCTTCAAGCACAGCGTTTCATGGCATTGAAAATCGATACTTTCGCTGCCCATGGGCCGGACGCCAAAAAGCAGCGCACCGGTACGTACACGGTTGTACTGCCACTGGGGATACCTGACCATACCGATGGAATCGCACAGGTGCATTTCGGGGATACGCATCCCCTGTTCCGCCAGAGCATCATACATACCCTTAAGCAAATCGTGCTGCTTCCCGTCCCGTTCCTTATTGGTCAAGGCAAGATGCGTAAACAGCCCCTGTACAAAAATATGCTTCAGCTGCCCAATCTTCAATATATCTTGGATAGCCTGAGGCCCCGGCACAAAACCCAGCCTGTGCATGCCTGTATCGGCTTTGATATGGATGACTCCCTTTGTACGTGCTTTGGCGGCGGCACGGTCGATAGAAACAGCCTGGCCCAGGGAGGCAACGGTTAGTTGTATATTCTGCCGCACGGATTCCAAAAGCGCCTCCTCCTCGGTCACGGTCATGACGAGGATCTCTTTTGATATACCTGCCGCTCGCAATTCGAAGGCTTCCCTGATGCAGCTTACGGCAAAGCTGTCCGCTCCGGCCTCCTTAAGAGCGTTCGCCACCTCCACCGCCCCATGCCCGTAGGCGTTGGATTTCAGTACGCAGGTGACCTTCGTCCCCGGCCCGCACAGTCTGCATGCTTCCTTATAATTATGCACGATCCCGTCCAGATCGATCTCCACCCACGACCTATGCAAGAAAGAGTTCTGCATGTACGCTTCCGCCCATCCTTCATATATGGGAAACTCTTTGGGAAATTCCTTCTTTTTGCATTTTGATATCCCCAGTCACAAATGATACCCAATCATTCATCCGCGCTTTAAGTCTGTTTTTTCCTGGAAACGGGCAGCCTTGACGGCCACGCGCTGGTGAAAGGCTTTTCCGATTAGGCCGCACGCATCATATGCCGAAATCTCAAACTCATAAGCGCGCCCTTCCTGGGATACAAGCTTTGCTTCCGCCCATACCTTCATGCCTATGGGCGTAGCCGCCTCATGGCTTACCTCGATACGTGTTCCTACGGTGGTTACACCATCCTCCAGCGAACCCGCCAGCGCGTTGCAGGCCGCCTTCTCCATCAAGGCCACCAAAGCCGGCGTTGCAAACACATTAAGGCTTCCGCTGCCCATGTGCCTGGCGGTCGTTTCCGCAGTTACGATTGCTTCCTGCTTACCTGTCATGCGCTTATTTCCTCCTGCCATCCCTTGCATGCATCCACCCATCCCGCGCATTGGCTGGTAAGCTCCAACTCCTGCATGGTCATTTCCACCGCGCTGTTGCCGGAGCCACAGGCGGGGAACACAGTCGCAAACCGTTTGAGGGAATCGTCCAGGTATACTTTCACCAGTGGGTTCTCAATCGCAAATGGGCATACGCCGCCCACTGCGTGGCCTACGCTTTCGGCTACTTCCTGGGGAGCCAGCATCCTGGCCTTCAGGCCGAAAGCTGCCTTGAACTTTGCGTTGTCAATTCTCGCATCCCCTGCCGCTACCAGCAGGATCGGCCCCTCCGGCCCCTGAAAGGACAGCGTTTTGGCGATTCTGGCCTCCTGGGTATTTAAAGCCTTGCCCGCCAGTTCCACCGTGGCGCTGGATACTGCAAGCTCCATCACACGGCCTGCCATATGGTACTTTTCCAGATAAGCCTTTACACGTTCTACAGACATGCTACCGCTTCCTTTGGTATAATTATAACGAATCCATGATATGCCATACGGAAAAGGGCTGTCAAGGCATTTAGCCGCATCATCCCAAATTTCCACATCTTTCTTATGGCCGTTGACAAATGCTTCCGCCAATGATAGCATACTTTCATGGTATTTCCATCGGAATTTTACTATTGGATTGTGGGAGGCGCCCTTCCATGAAAATCTCCACAAAAGGCCGGTATGGCATGCGGCTGATGCTGGACCTGGCCCTGCACAACAACGGCTCCTACATTCCCCTAAAGGAAGTGGCCAGCCGACAGGAGCTTCCGGAAAAGTACATGGAGCAGATCATCACCCCCTTAAGCCGGGCCGGCTTTTTGCGGGGTGTCCGCGGCGCGCAGGGAGGATATCAACTGACCCGCAACGCCAATGAATATACGGTGGGCATGATCCTTCGCACCATGGAAGGCGATCTTTCGGTGGTCAGCCCTGTGGACAGCGGCCAGGAAACGGGCGACATCGCCGCTCATATTGTGGTGAACAGCGTCTGGACCCGTATCAATGATGCCATCGAGCAGGTAGTAGATCATATCACCCTGGCCGAACTGGTGGAAGATTACAACCGTCATGCATCGGACAACTATATCATATAGCCCAAACCGGCCTAACGGGAGGAAGGACTTCTCATGATCGCTTTTCAGCATGTGTCAGTAGCCCGAACCGCCCCAAGCGGCAGGCCGCTTTGGGTGGAGGATGTCTCCTTTACCATTGAAAAGGGAGAGAAATTCGGCATCGCCGGTCACGAAGGCGCCGGCAAATCCACGCTTCTTCGCACAGTAAACGGTCTGGTTGCGCCAACACAGGGTGAAGTTGTGGTGGCAGGCCATACAGTAACGCGCTTGAGCAAGCGGGAGCTTGCATCCCTGCGCCAGCAAACCGGCATGGTACTACCTTCCCCTGCTCTCTTAAACAACCTCCCCTTGAGTGACAGCATTGCCCTCCCGCTTGTATCTTCCAATATAGATGAAAAGAAAGCCTCCGGACGGGTGGAAGAGCTGTTGGCACTGACAGGCCTGGAGGGTTTGGGAAGCGCTTATCCCGGTGCGCTTACCCTGGAGCAGCAAAAGCGGGCATCTGTCGCCAGGGCGCTGGCATCGAAACCAAAGATACTGCTTTGCATGGAGCCGACGCTGGGCCTTACGCCTTCCGCGGGGGAAGACATATTAAAGCTGCTGCATCGCATACACAGGGAGCTTCAACTGACGCTTGTTTTGTCTACACGTGATCTGCATGTCATCAAGCACCTCTGCGGCCGGGCAGCCATTATGCAGGCCGGCAAAGTGGTGGAGTTGAGCGACACCTTCTCCCTTTTCTCCACTCCCCAGCACCCTTTTACCAGGGATTTTCTCAACCAGCAGCTTTCCTTCGATCTCCCGCCAGATGTGAAGGAGCATGCCTGCGGCACCATCGTGCGCATTGAATACATGGGCGACCCGGCCAATGAGCCCGTGCTGTACGAGACAGCCCAGCGCTTCGGTGTGGAATTCAATATTCTGCAGGGCCGCATCGAATACATCGGCGGAAAGCCCCTGGGCAAAATGTATGTTTCCTTCAACGCGGAACCGGCCTTGATGGTTTCCGTGCTGGGATACTTAAAAGCGCATACCTACCGCGCGGAGGTGATACAGGATGTATAATTTCCCGATTGCGCAGGCTGCGCCGCTTGTCAATGCGCTGCTGCAAACGCTTTTGCTTCTCTTTTGCCCGCTAGTCATCGCCGTTTTGTTGGGTGGGGCATTGGGTGTCCTTCTATTTTTCCGCCGCCATCCCCTGTTCGCAAAAAATCCGAAGCATGCTTTCGCCTCTGTCAAGCTGGCACCCTACCTGCGTTCTACGGCCTATCTTGGGCTTTTGCCGCTGCTTTTTCTGTTGCTCCGGCAGATTCCAGGCATTGCGGAGAGCACGGCGGTCATACTGCTTCTGTCCCTTGGCGCAGCGGTTTATATGGCCGTGCATGTATTCGGTTCGTTCCACGCGCTGGATGCATCGACCCTGGAGATGGCGCTGTCCTCCGGCCTTTTAAACCTCTCCATCCTCCGCCGCGTTTTGTTTCCTCTGGCGAGAAACAGGCTTCTCCTTACGCTTTGTGATACTACCCTTTTCCTTTTGGCAATGGGCACAGTATCGGGATGCGTGTCGGGCATAGGCCTTGCGGGGCTGGCCATTCGCAGCGGATTGCCGGATTTGGGCAGCCTTACATGGATTTGGTGTTTGCTGCTGCTGCTTCCCCTCTTTCTTCTCGCCGGCGGCCTTTCGGCCCGCTTTGCCAAAAAAGCATAGCACATGATTCATTTTCAAGTTTGACAGTTTTTTGGCCCGGCATTGCGCCGGGCTTTTTTTTGACACGAATTCTGCAATGCACATGTAATAAAGCGTCGTTTTTTCGGGATAACAGCCCGTTTCATTGTACTTAATTTCATCCATCCGGTATATCTATTGCATATTTTACGTTTTGTGATTATAATAGATGACAGCACCAAGGGAAGACAATTGGAAAGGAAGTTGACTCTATGAAGAAGGTCCTTGCCCTCATTCTTGCAACGCTCCTCATGGTTCCCGCTCTGGCGCTTTCGGAAGCGGAACCCATCAAAATCGGCGTATTCGAACCCCTCACCGGTTCCAAGGCTGCCGGCGGCATGATGGAATATGAAGGCATCCAGGCCGCTCATTCCGTAGTGGGCGAAGTTCTGGGCAGGCCCATCGTACTGGTTCCTGTGGATAACAAGTCCGACGACGTGGAAGCTGCTACCGCTGGCTCCCGCCTAGTAGAAGCCGAAAAGGTGGATATCGTCATCGGCTCCTGGGGCTCCAGCCTCTCCATCGCCGGCGGCCCCGCCTTTGAAGCGGCGCAAGTTCCGGCCATCGGCACTTCCTGCACCAACCCCAACGTCACCCTGGGCAACGAGTACTACTTCCGCGTCTGCTATCTGGACGACTTCCAGGGCACGCTGCTGGCCAACTATGCCAAGAACAACCTGGGCGCCAAGACGGCGGCCGTCATCTGCGACAAGTCCAACGTGTACGCCATCGGCCTTCGCAAGTACTTTGTGGAAGCCTTCGGCGAGGCGAACATCGTGGCGGAAGCCTATTTCAACGTCGGCGATCAGGAGTTCTCCTCCCAGATCACCACGGTCATGGCCGCCAACCCCGACGTCATCTTCATGCCCAGCGACTTCACCGAGCCCGGCCTTCTGATGAAGCAGGCCCGCGACATGGGCTATACAGATGTTCCCTTCCTGGGCGGCGACACCTGGGAAACCCAGGCCATGATCGACATCGGCGGCGCCGCTGTGGAATCCTGCCGCTTCACCACCTTCTTTGACGCCGACGCGGCACCCACCGCCGAAATCACCGCCTTCCTGGATGCTTATGCCAAGATGTTCAATGGCGAAAAGCCCAAGGGTTCCGTTACGGCTTTGGGCTATGACGCCTACATGGCGGCTGTGAAGGCCATCGAGCTGGCCGGCACCACCGACGGCCCCGCCCTGAAGGATGCGCTTTCCAAGCTGGAGATGACGGGCGTTACCGGCGCCTTGAAGTTTGACGCCAATGGCGACGCCATTAAGAACATGGCCGTCATCAAGACTGTGAAGGATGGCAAGTTCGTATACCTCGACACCGTTGTTGTCGAATAAGCCGCAAAGCTAACCCTTGCGGGCGGCGATTTTGTCGCCGCCCGCATTCCTTTTTTTCGTTTTTTGGAAATGCGCAGGCCGGCACGCATTGTTTGCGCCGGGAGGCCGGACGCCTGCGGTGAGGATGGTGCTTTCCCAATGACGTTTGTGCTTTTCCTGCAGCAGCTCATCAACGGCCTGACGGTCGGCAGCTTGTATGCGCTGATCGCTGTAGGATATACCATGGTCTACGGCATTTTGCGCCTGATCAATTTTGCCCATGGCGACATCTTCATGATGTCCATGTACTTTCTTTTCTTCGGCGTATCCGTTTTCTTCATACCGTGGTGGGCATCCGTTCTGCTTGTACTTTTCGCCACGGCCCTGCTGGGCATGCTGATTGAAGGCGCGGCGTACCGCCCCCTTCGTAGCGCCCCGAGAATCTCCCTATTGATTTCCTCCATCGGCGTTTCCTATCTATTGGAGAACCTGGCCACCGTACTCTTTACGGGCATCCCGAGGCAGTTCCCCGATTTTCCGCTTCTACAGGAAGTTATCATCCTTGGCAATGTGCGCTTCTCCCGCCTATCCATCTTTGTGCCGCTGATCATGGCGGCTTTGATGCTTGGCCTTCAGTTCCTGATTCACAGGACTAAGGTGGGCATGGGAATGCGCGCCGTCAGCAAGGATTTTGAAACAGCCCGGCTCATGGGCATCAAGATCAACCGGGTCATTGCTGTCACCTTCGGTATCGGCTCACTCCTGGCCGCCGTGGGTGCCATCATGTGGGGCATCAAGTATCCACGCATCGAGCCCTACGCTGGCGTGATGCCAGGTTTAAAATGCTTTATCGCCGCCGTTCTCGGCGGTATCGGCAATGTGACAGGCGCGGTCATCGGCGGCCTCATCCTTGGCGTGATGGAAATACTGATCGTTTTCTTCGCTCCGTCCCTGTCCGGCTATAAAGACGCGTTTGCCTTTGTCGCACTGATCGTCATTCTCCTGGTCAGGCCTACAGGCCTGATGGGCGAAGCGGTCACCGACAAGGTGTAAGGAGGCATGGGAATATGAAGAAAAATGCTTCCCCCGCCTTTATGGGCATCGCTTCCAGAATGACAAAAAAAGGCCGCACCAACGCATTGCTGACGGCAGTGGCGCTGTTGGCTGTGCTGGTTTTTTTGATGCTTTTAAGCAGTAAGCAAATTGGCGATGCTTATCAGATTCGCATCCTGAACATGTGCGCCATCTATGCGATCCTGGGCCTTTCCATGAACCTGGTAAACGGCTTTACAGGCCTATTCTCCCTGGGGCAGGCGGGTTTTATGGCCATCGGCGCCTATGTGACAACGCTTTTATTCATGTCCCCCGAAGCCAAGGAAAGCGTGTTTTACCTGGAGCCTATCGTCCCCTGGCTGGGCTCCATCCAGCTTCCCTTCCCCATCGCATTGCTGATGGGCGGGCTGTCCAGCGGCGCGTTCGCGTTCCTCATCGGCTTCCCGGTGCTGCGGCTGCGCGGTGATTACCTGGCTATCGCCACCCTGGGTTTTTCAGAGATCGTACGGGTGATATTCACCAACCTGCAAACCATCACCAACGGCGCGGTGGGCATCAAGAATATTCCTCCCGTCGCCAACCTATGGTGGACCTTTGGCATCATGGCCCTGTGCGTCGTGCTGATGCTGCGTTTGATGCGCACCAGCTACGGCCGCGCCTTCAAAGCGGTCCGGGATGATGAAGTGGCTGCGGAGGGCATGGGCATATCCCTTTTCAAGCACAAGATGTTTTCTTTCATCCTCTCCAGTGTCCTGGCGGGCATCGGCGGCGGCCTTCTGGCCAGCGTGGTAGGGTCCATCAATCCCCTGCTGTTCCGTTTCGTACTGGCGTACGACATCCTGCTCATCGTGGTGCTGGGCGGCATGGGCAGCATTTCCGGTACCATTGTCGGCGCTTTCGTCATCACCATCGCCAAGGAATGGCTGCGTTGGCTGGACAACGGCTTTTCCCTGGGGTTTGTGCAGGTCCCCGCCATCGCCGGGCTGCGCATGGTAATCTTCTCCCTGCTTTTGATGTGTGTCATCCTCTTCTACCGCAAGGGGCTGTTCGGTTCCAATGAGTTTTCCTGGGCAGCCTGCAGCCACGCGTTGAAGGCTGCCGGAGAGTTTTTCAAAAAGCCCTTTAGGCCGGCGAAGAAGAAGGGGGGCAAAAAGTGATGCGCATACTGGAAACCTCCCATATCACCATGCGCTTTGGCGGCGTGGTCGCCGTGGATAATTTAAGCCTGCATGTGGACAGCGGCGAGATCGTAGCCATCATCGGCCCAAACGGAGCCGGCAAAACCACCGCCTTCAACATGATTACCGGCGTGTACACGCCCACCCAGGGCAAGGTATTTCTTTCAGACAGCAAAGGCGAAATGGAAAACATCACCGGCATGCGCCCCGACAGGATCACGGCTCTGGGTGCCGCCAGAACATATCAAAATATACGCCTGTTCAAAAGCATGACGGTGCTGGATAACGTACGCATCGCCCAGCACCTGCACTTGAAAAACGGATTCGTGAACGCCATTACCGGCATACCGAAGCTTCAAAAGCTGCGCCCTTTCCCCTACGGCAGCGAAGAACGAGCTTTGAAAGAAGAAGCCATGGCGATCCTTCATCGCGTAGGCCTTGCCCATGCCGCCGGTGAAATGGCCACCTCCCTGCCCTACGGCGAGCAGCGCCGCCTGGAAATCGCCAGGGCGCTGGCCACGCGCCCCAGACTGCTTTTGCTGGATGAGCCTGCCGCGGGCATGAACCCCAAGGAGACGGAGGACCTGACCACCTTCGTGAAACAGCTTCGGGATGACCTGAAGCTCACCATCATGCTCATCGAGCACCATATGCAGATCGTGATGGATATTTCCGACCGCATCTATGTGCTGGATTACGGCAAGTTGATCGCCCAGGGCCCGCCCAGCGAAATCCAAAACAATCAGGACGTCATCACGGCCTATCTGGGGGTGGAAGAAGCATGAGCTTGCTGAATGTAAACGGCTTGAAGGTCCAGTACGGCGGCATTCAAGCGCTGTCAGGCATCTCCTTCCAGGTGGAAAAAGGGCAAATCGTATCCCTCATCGGGGCCAACGGCGCAGGCAAATCCACCACACTTCGGGCCATCACCAGCCTTGTGCCCATGGCGGGCGGGCGGATCGAGTATGAAGGCGTAGATATCAGCACACTGGATACGCAGCAGATGATTCAAAGGGGCATTGTTCTGGTACCCGAGGGCCGGAGGGTTTTCCCCAACCTCTCCACACTGGAAAACCTCAAGGTTGGCGCGTACACCCGCAAGGATGCTGCCGGCATCGCCAGCGATATCGAAAAAGTGTATACGCTCTTCCCCCGCTTGAAGGAGCGCCATTGGCAGCTGTCCGGCACACTGTCCGGGGGCGAACAGCAGATGCTAGCGGTGGGCCGCGCGCTAATGGCCCGCCCCAAGCTTTTGATGATGGATGAACCTTCCCTGGGCCTTGCCCCGCTGGTCGTACGCGACATCTTCAATACCGTAAAAAAGCTTCATGGCGAAGGTATCACCATTTTGCTGGTGGAGCAGAACGCCAATGCCGCCTTGAAAATCTCCGACCAGGGTTATGTACTGCAGACCGGCCGCATCACGCTTGCCGGAACAGGCAGGGAACTGCTGGAGAACCCGCAGGTAAGGGAGGCGTATCTGGGCCGGGCAAGTAACAAATAGTATAGCCACAAAAAGTATAAGGCCTGTGCCGGTTGTTGACACAGGCCTTTTGATTTATTTCTATATTGCCATCGGCACCTATCTCGTGATGACTTACCTTCCCCTAGTCAATGGCTTATGCACCGAAATGGCCTTCGCGGGGCACATTTCCTGGCAACAGTGACAAGCAAAAAATGCACTTTCTACCTACTCATGTTTCCAGTTTTCCTATGATCAAAATAAATGCAAAATATGCGGGTTTGATCCCTCCACAGCGAAAAGAAGGTTGTCATGAGTGTCTGGAATACATGTGAAGGTTGAGTGCCATTTTTTATTGAATTTCAAATGAGCATTATCTTGTTAACTTATTGGCATCGAATAGAGCAGTATATCCGCAAGTTGAGCATGTGAGTAATACAAGCGATAAGGCTTTATTGGTGTCAACGCTGCTGTAATTAGTGGATGATAGCAGCATCCCCAATCTATCAGAAACACCAAAGTCATTGCCTCCGCAATAAGGACAAGGGAATGGAATGGTTTTCTGTTGTAGTTTTTCTGTTGCTTCAGCATGATTGTAAATACCAGTTTTCATATGCTTCTCCCTTCAATATTTTGTTTCTCATATATATGCATTACATAGGGACAATTATGAATTGTCGAGATAAACCAGATCAATAGTATAAGGTGTACCGTACATCCGTTCTCCTTTCCCACTTGGCGGTTATTGTGTTATAATATGGATATTTATCAAAGAACATGTAAGAAGTGACTTTATGCTTGCTTGCCTAGATCTTTTAGATAAGAATCCATCCACCACGCAAAGTAAGTCTAGATTATCTAATGGATATTTTAAGTTCTCATATTCATACCCAAACTGGGATATTTTTGGTGTTACAAGACTCATTCAGTATATCAATGCTCTGCATAATAGGTATGTAGGAGCACGCTTACCATTGTGGATTGAACTGGGTAATGTTGAGGCAATTGACAAACTATCTATTACGATGTTGGAATGCATATGCTATATCTTAACACATTATTACAAATACTATGTTCGTATAAATTTTACATTTAGTAAAAATATTGTTGCTGAAGGAATACAATCTTCTCCCCTAATGCTTCTGAAAGCAAATAGAGTAGAAGACTTTGAAAAAAAATTTCTAAGTGAAATATATAAGAATCACTATCGTAAGATAATTCCTGCTACTGCCGCATTTAGTGGTGAACTTTGCATAATCATGTCAGACATTGACTCATTCTTAAAGTTATTCAATGTTGAGGAAGATTACAGAGATGCAATATCAGAGGTAATTGTTGAGTTGGCTGGAAATGCTAGTGAGCATGGTAATTCTGATTGTCTAGTTGATATTGATGTAACAAGTATATACTGTAAACGCGATGCAGGAGGAGTATATCGAGGTTTAAATCTATCATTATTGAATTTTTCAGAATCGTTAATGGGCACAGCTCTACAGGAAAAAATTAAGCTTGGTGATCTTGGTGAATCAAGATATAATATTGTAAAGACCGCTTTACATAATCATTCAAGGTTTTTTGACGATCAATATTTTGAGAGCGACTTTTTTATGGTGGCGGCATTTCAAGATAAGATTTCAAGTCGCAAGAATAATGTTGCCTCAGGAGGCACAGGACTAACAAAGCTAATATGTTCTTTAGAAGAGAGGTCAGAGGCACATACTTGCTATGTTATCGGTGGCAACCGGAAAATGTCCTTCGTTCACGAGTATTTGGAATACGATGCTGATGGATGGATCGGTTTCAACAAATCACATGATTTTATTAATACAAGGCCAGATACTTCTATTTTTTCATCTATTCCAGTATATTTCCCTGGAACTGCTTACAATTTAAATTTTGTTATGAAGGAGAATGACAATGAGTACTAAAATATGTCTCACTTTTGATAAGACACTTGTAGCTCTTGCTGGTAATCCCTTTGGTCAAAGGACGTTTGATGAACAGGTTAAGAGCAAAATTGATGATTCCGATGATATAACTATCGTATTTCCTCCCCAGATTATCAAAATCGCATCATCATTTGTACAAGGGTTTATGAACTATTGGATGACAAAATATGCAATTCAAGAAATATCAGAAAAGGTAACGATCGTTACCAGTAACGAAAAACTCACTCAGAGTTTTTATAGTAATATGCTATAGTGAGGTATGTACATGAGAATAGAATTTGGTAATGCACTATCAAGGATACCAACTCTAGATATAATTACGCTGATTTTGTCAATCATAGCCATATTCGTAGCGGGCTTAGTTGGATATCTTCAATCTTCACAAATACGGATATCATCATTACTTGATCTAGAATCTCAATATTTCCGAGAGATATATTCAAAATACCTTCTAAAAAAGATACCAGAAGCTCTACAACAGATTTCTTTTCCAGAACAAAAAATTAGTGGTTCTGAGTCTTTACAGGAATGCCTTACAAACATGAGGCATGATTCTGCATATTACAGATGGACTAATCCAGAATTCTATCAAAAACTAAAAACTAGTATGTCTGATTTAGAAGATTATGTTGTCAATGCATCAAATCGTACGTTTGATCCAGAACTACAAACCGATTTTAATGCCAACGTGCAGGCGAAATTGAATATTATATACTCTACGATAACCAACTCATATCATGGGAAGTCATTAAAGCAGAGAAGATTTCATAAGACCGCTAAAAGAAATCCATAGTAAAGCTTGGACATCACCATCATGATCTTTAAGTGAATTGTAAACTGTTACTATGCTGTTCTATGGTTAAGTTGGCATAAAAACCAAATCTCCAATTATATACTGCGCTTAGCAATAGTTAGTAGTGTAAATTAACCCACAACTGTCAGGAAATGCACCATTATTATAAATGCCCAATTTATTGACTATATTTGAACCGAAAAATGGTGATATGGCTTATAGTTATGTCCCCATTATTTTTATATATCATAACTCGTTGACAGGATATGCACTAAACTAGTTGTTAACTTGCACAAACAATATCCTTACTAAATCCTCTTTTTAACACTAATTGCACCAAGTGTACATGCTTCCTGACAGCAGTAGCAGCGTATGCAGCGCTTGTAATCATACCTGGGCACTTTATCCACCTTGGGATTCAAAAAGATAGCCTTCCCATCCACCGGGCAGCTTTTGACACATTCGCCGCAGCGGATGCACAGGCTTTGGTCAGCCACAGGCCGCTCCCGCAAGGCCGGTATCAAACGCGTCAGCCGGAAGGCATACCCCTTCGGGCCAGAGCCCCGGAACACATCAAAATCGGCCTTGCCATACCTATCCGCCGCCTGCTGGA
Organism: Bacillota bacterium; assembly: GCA_023436585.1. GTDB lineage: Bacteria > Bacillota > Clostridia > Christensenellales > Aristaeellaceae > JAEWAH01. The sequence continues at coordinate 52,176 of JAEZIN010000012.1, forward strand.
AGGTGATCCTGCCATCCGGTGTGATAATATCTATGTTGCTCTCATGCCATGTGCCGATGCCCGCCTGCTCGCCGGCCACATTGGTGGGAACCAGTGCCGGGGACAGGTTCACCAAGCGGCAGAAAACGCTGTCCAGTGCCACTGGGTCTTGCGAAAAAAGCAGTACCTTCATCTCCACAGGTGTACCGGAGGATGGCCCGTTCCCTTCCATGGCGGCAATTCCATCCATGATGTGCAGGCGTGGCTTCAAAAGCACGTTCAGGTCCGCCACCATCCTGGCAAACCGGATGGCATCGGGATACTTGGCATGGCCCGCTCCCTTGTTCAGCCCCAGGACGCAGCCGTACAGGTTTTTCACGGCGCCTGTCACCCGTTCCAGGGCATGCGTCTTCATCTTGCATAAGTTCAAAATGGCATCTGCTTCCAAAACACCGTTGCACAGCGTGAAATGCTTGCAAATCAAGCCATCCGGCGCATTGGCCTGCGTGCCGTGGGTAAAATCGGCCATAGGGATGCCAAGCGAATGGGCCGCCTGTGCTATGCCGCAGCCCTCCGCCACCTTGGATACGCTGACGGACGTCGGCCCGGGCGAGTCGCCATAGGCGATGTTCGAAAAACCACTTTCCTGCAATAGTCTTACAACAGCCTTCAACACAGAAGGATGCGTTGTCATTGCCCTGGATGGCTCGGCTTTCCCCAGCATATTGGGCTTTAACAGCACTTTTTCCTCTTTGCCAAAAAACTTGTCTATGCCGCCCAGCAGCGATACGCCTTTGGCAACCGCCTGATAAACGCTTTCTTCCTCATAGGTGGCACATGGTACCAAAACAACGGTGCTCCTGCTTTTTTCCACCCGCATTCCCTCTCCCGCGCACATATTGCTCCAAGTGGTATTTTAACACAGATTCCCGAAGCTTGCTATGCATGCTTTGGAGATTGTGATACAATCCATGTTACGGCCAAACAACTCATGGCGGCTTATTAATTGATAAAGAAGAATCATAATGCGATTATTTGCAGGCAGGCGAAACGACGATCACTCCATGCTGTTTTCGGGAGAAGAACTGCGAAGATTAATGCTTCCCCTCTTGCTGGAGCAGCTTCTGGTCGTGGCCATGAGCATTATCAATTCCGTGATGGTATCCTCCGTAGGCGAGGCGGCCGTTTCGGCAATCTCCCTTGTAGACAGCATCAACATATTGTTGATCAACGTATTTGCCGCCTTGGCTACGGGCGGCGCTGTGGTAACAGCCCAGTATCTTGGCCGCAGGGAATTCGATATGGCTGGCAGGGCGGCAAAGCAGCTTCTATACGTCATGCTGGCCGTATCCTTGCTGATCAGCGTGCTGTCCCTTTTTTTCTACCGCGGCTTACTGACGGCTGTCTTTCCCGGTGTGGAAACGGCCGTCATGGAGTATTCCCAAACGTATTTCTTCATTATCCTATTCAGCTTTCCCTTCCTCTCCATATTCAACGGCGGTTCCGCCCTTTTGCGTGCAGTGGGTAATTCCAAGGCTTCCCTGAATACAACGCTGATGATCAACCTGTTCAATGTGGCCGGCAACGCCTTGCTGATCTACGTTTTCCGCCTGGGCGTGGAAGGCGCGGCCATCGCTGCTCTTGTGTCCAGAATCATCGGTTCGGCCATCATGCTGCGCTTATTGAAGGATCCCCATCATCCGCTGCTGCGCATTCCCTCCCTTTTGAAGCTGGAATGGGAAGGGCAGATGGTGAAGCGCATTCTGGGCATAGGCATACCCAACGGGCTGGAGAACAGCCTTTTCCAGCTGGGCAAGATATTGCTGCAAAGCCTTGTGTCTTCCCTGGGCGGTGTGGCCATCGCGGCCAATGCGGTGGCAAGCAACCTGGCCGGATTTCAAACCATACCCGGATCCGCCGTCAGCCTGGCGCTGATTACAGTAGTAGGCAGGTGCGCTGGCGCAGGAGAGTGGGGCCAAGCCAGGCAGTATGTGAAAAAGCTGATGGGTTTTTCCTATCTTACCATGACACTGTTGGTCGGCGTGATCCTGCTGGCCTGCCCTTCGGTGATACAAAGCTATGGCTTGAGCCCCGAAACGGCGGAAAGCGTAGGACAACTGATTCTTGTATACACCATCGTCTGCGCGTTCTTCTGGTCCTCCTCCTTCGCGCTGCCCAACGCCCTTAGGGCCGCCGGCGATGTGAAATTCACCATGGTCGTTTCCGGCCTGTCCATGCTGTTATTCCGTATAGGCTTCAGCTATCTTCTGGTGCAGGGCTTTCATATGGGCTTAATGGGCGTCTGGATCGCCATGATGATCGACTGGCTGGCCCGTTCAGCGGCATTTTATGTCCGGTACAGATCCGGCCGCTGGGAGGGGCGCAATGTCCTCTGATCCAAATAAAAAACGCTTGGATGCGTGAACATCCAAGCGTTTTCTTATACCCGCTTCCCCTTTTCCAGGGCCAGCAGCTTTTCTTTCATCGGCAGGCCTCCACCATATCCAACCAGGCTCCCGTTGGCGCCAATCACACGGTGGCATGGAATGATCACCGGGATGGGGTTGCGGTTATTGGCCAGCCCCACCGCGCGGGCCGCGCCGGGCTTGCCGATATTCCCAGCCAGCTTCCCATAGGAGGATGTTTCCCCATATGGAATCTTCATTAGCTCCTCCCACACCCGTTTCTGAAAATCTGTCCCCTCGGGCGAAAGCGGCAGATCGAAAGCACTCCGCTTTCCTTGCAGGTACTCCTGAAGCTGGATAGCAGCCTTTTTCAGCGTTTCTGTTTCCTCCCTGAGCATCTGGTCCGGCACCTGCTCCCCGGAGAAGAAGAGATTCGTCACCCTTCCGTGCTCCTCCGCAATGGCCACTTGCCCCAGCTCTGTTTCATATGCCCATACATGCTTCATGACAATGCTTCCTTTCTGTGTACGCTATCCCTATTATACCAAAATTCGAAATCAATGAAAATCAGGCATGCTTCTGCTCCACAAACCACCTGTTTCCTGCCTGATACAGATATGTTATCCGGCTGCCGATGCACACCGTATACCGAAGACCCGCCGCACTGGCGGGGAGGCTAACGCCGGGCCGGACATCCAGTACATTTTGAACCGAATAGCGGATGCCGTCATTCCAGATGATGCAGGTCGGGTGCACCGAACCATCTTCCGAAAACCATGCCTCCACACGTACATATGTTTTTGCTGCTTCTGCTGCCATCTCTATCCTGCCCCTGCCATTCATCACATAGATAGTATAGCAAACATTTGTTCTCTTTTAAAGGGCGGAATGTGTGCAGATAGCACCTCAAACGGTGCATAAGTCTATAGCAGGTCGCGCATTTCGGTCATGTTCTCCCAGTACCGCTTGGGCATATGCGTCATGCGGCATTTGGGGTTGTAACGGTCCTCGATGGCGATGGTTCTATAAAACTGCCGCCACAGGGCACGGTACCGCTCCTCGGTATCTGATGCCTCGGGCAGCAGGGACTCCTCAAGCTGCACGAGCTCCATTTTCCCATCCTGATAATACAGCGCCGCCTTATGGGTCTTGTCATAGATGGCAAATGTTTCGTTCTGGTACCGGTCGGTGAAATGCCCCGCGATGAACGGCAGTATAAAGTTTTTGGGGCTGATGGCAGCCACCAGCTTGCCATCGCAATCGGAGAACCTTACGAAGCCCGTCAGCAAATGACCTTCGCGCAGCAGATGGCGTTCCGCTTCCAAAAGGGATGCCACATCCGGATGGGCCAGCATATCCGTTACCTTGGGTCCCATAGAAAACGCCAGCAGCGCAAAGCGCAGCAAGGCGATTTCTCTCTCAGGCATGCAGCTGTAAAACGCGGTCCGCATCAGGTCAAATGCGCGCTGGGACACCTTCTTAAGCAGTGCGTCGCTTACCCTTTGTGCCTTTTTCAAATCTGTCTGTACACGCTTTCGAAAGAAAAGCGCCATTTGCGCCTCTCCCTCTGCCTGAATGGCAAAAGGCATCTCATGCGCATAGACGCTTTCATGAACGCAGCACAAAAAACCCGGCAGGCTGCCGTCGTACAGATACACCACTTCACTTTGCTTCATCAATGGCTTTGGGTCAGGCACAGTACAGCCTCCTCCACCGCGCTTTGAATGCTCCATGTTTGTCCGCCGGCCGGCAAATTCAGCCCGTATTTGGACATATCGGGAAAAAGTGTGAGCTGTTCCATACCAAAGGCATGAAGATTGGGGTCAATAAGCGCCCGCACCGTGGCCTCACGGCCCGCCTTCATGCCCAAAGGCAGATCGCCGGTGCGTATAAAGTACTGGGCCCGCTTCAATACAACGCCTATACGCTTGAGCGCCGTCAGGTCCAGCCTGCTGTTTTTTCGGGCTGTCACTATGCGCCGGGCACTGGTGGGGCCGATACCGGGCACCCTTAGCAGCTCGGCCAGGGAGGCGGTATTCACATCCACCGGAAAAAACTGCATATTGTGCACTGCCCAGTTGCACTTGGGATCCAGATAAGGATTAAAATTGGGCGTTTGCTCGCTTAAAATCTCATCCGCGGTAAACTGGTACTGGCGAAGAAGAAAATCCGCCTGATACAGCCTGTGCTCCCTTAACAGCTGCGGCTTTGTATTCAAGGACGGCAGCATGGTATCCTCCACCGCGGGGATATAAGCGGAGTAGAAAACACGCTTCAGCTGGTATTTATCATACAGGCCGGAGGACAGCTTTAAAATGTGATAATCGGTTTCCGGGCTTGCGCCGATAATCATCTGCGTCGCCTGGCCGGCGGGCACAAAACGCGGCGCGCTTTTGTATCGCACAATTTCCTGGCTGCTTGTTTCGATGCATTTGCGAATCTGCGTCATAGGTGCCAGAATGGCCTTCTTCGTCTTGTTGGGAGCCAGCCGCATGAGGCTTTCCTCGCTGGGAAGCTCTATGTTGATGCTCAGCCGGTCCGCCAGGATTCCCAGCCGTTGTACCAATTCGTCCGACGCGCCTGGAATGGTTTTGCAGTGGATGTATCCCCAGAACTGATACTTGTGCCGCAATATCTCCAAAGCCCGTATCATCTGTTCCATGGTATGGTCCGGGCTTTTCAGCACACCGCTGGAAAGGAACAGGCCTTCAATATAGTTCCGGCGGTAGAACTGTATGGTCAGCTCGGCCAATTCAGTGGGCGTAAAAGCGGTTCTGGGCACATCGTTGGTGCAGCGGTTGACGCAGTATTTGCAGTCGTATATGCAATGGTTGCTAAATAGTACCTTCAATAGCGACACGCACCGCCCGTCCGCCGCGAACGTATGGCAGCAGCCGGCCGCTACGGCACTGCCGATTCCTTTCCCGCCGGGCCTGTCCACCCCGGACGAGGTGCAGGCGGCGTCATACTTGGCGCTGTCCGCAAGTATCGTAAGCTTGTCCATCAGATCCATGAGTTTCACCTGCCATCCATAGATACAAGAACATTTGTTCGCTTTTATTATACGCGAAAATGATGAGAATGTAAAGCAAAAAATATTTTTCAGGAGGTGTTGACATTTAAAAAATCCCAGATATAATTAAACTCGTTTAAAACATATTTAAACATGAAAAGGAGTGGTCAGATATCTCACGAAATGAAGACGCGAAGCAAGCGCTGATGGATGCGGCAATATCGCTGATGCGTGAAACGCAGGACCCGCAGCGCCTGACAGTGCGGCAGATCGCCGAACGCGCCGGTGTAAATTCCGCGCTTGTCAGCTACTATTACGGTTCCAAAGAAGATTTGATCCATGCGGCGGTGGATGCCATTCTGCGCGCAGAGGCGGGAAACTGGCTTGCCCCGCCGGATAATGAGGCTGATCCTATAAAACGCCTCAAGGAAATGCTGAGGCAAATGTCCGACATGGTGATTGGCTACTTTCAATTCACAAAGGTGTCGTTGGAGTTTGCTCTCACGCAAGGCGGGGCGGAGGTTGCCCAAATGATCCTTCCGCTCTTGCGGGCCATTGACCCTGGCAGGGATGAAAGGGAAGTCCGCCTTTTGTCCTTCGTCTTCATCTCCGGCCTGCAGTCGGTACTGGTCCGCCAGGAAACCTTCCGCAGCTATACCGGGTATGACCTTTTTGATAAAACACAGCGGGATGAAATACTGGATAAACTTGTGGATACCATCATCGCATCACCAATAGAAAAAAAGGAGTAAAGAAAATGAAAACCATTGTTACAATATTGGCCATACTGGATATCATCCTGCTTCTGTCTACCATGATCTGCGGGCTTTGGATTTCCGGCCAGAACCTGTCGGGAGAGGAATTGGCTTCCTCCCGTAAATTCCACCGCGGCATTTCCATTGCCACCATCCTTTTATCCATTGTAGTAATATTGTGGATGCTGCTTGCCTATGTCCGCCATTGATATCATATCTTGGCGTTCTTGATGTCAATCGATGAACCATTCCCCTGAGCTCTTTGGTAAACGAGCGAGTCAAGCAGGACCTGCGCACCAAAATCATCGATGGCATCCAGTTCCTTGATGGAGCGCAGCACGGTCTGCCCCGCCAGCTGCGGGAAGCCGCATTCCATATACAACTGCGCCAGTGAAATCAAAACATTCCTGCTATCCACGTAGTTGTACACGTAAAGTACTCTTTCGAATAGGTCAAAGGCACCGCATTCCAGTATGATCCTCAAAAGCACGGAGAAGAAGACCATCAACCCTGCAGGCTCTTGCCCATGCAGCAAATCCTCCTGACCTGATGACAATACAATCAATACCTGCCCGCAAAGCAGCCTTCCCATTTCCCCAAATGCCCGGCCGATGGCGTCAACCGCCTCATCCATGACGTCTGTCCGACCGGGCTTATGCATCAGCAAAAGGGCAAATTGCATCATTGCACTCTCTTTGGCTGTCCTTGCAAGCACGCTGCCGGCCCCGGCACAGCTCACTGATTTACTCAGTGATTCCAGGGCCTTATCAAAATCGCCGGCCAGGAGGTAGTATTTGCCCCAAAGCAAGGATACCTCTCCTAAAAAAGCTTCCCCAGCCTCATTTAGAAAGGATAACTGCGTAAGGCTCTGCTCCCAAAGCCCCTGGGACAAAAGAATATCCGCCGTCATGATCCTGTTGGGCAAATGCCCGGGCGTGGCGAAAAGGGATGTAATCCTTTTTTCGATATCCGCCGGCGCATACCCCATTTTTTTGTAAGCCTTGGCCATGCCGTACAGCGCGGCATGCAAATTGTTGTCGGCCTGGATGGCCTTGGTGTAATAGATTGCCGCTTTGTGGTACTCGTGCTGGCGCATATTCAGCTCCGCCAGGGACATGAGCGGCTTGGTAGTGGCGCAGTCGTCCGAGAACCGCAGCGTGGCATGGGGCTGCCCCATATCAATTGCTTTTTGAAAGCTCTCGGCGGCAGCAAAATCGCGGTGAAGGTCCATATACACCCTGCCGCGCAAATACTCCATATCCGTGCAGCCGGGGTAGATAAGCAGCCCCTCCGCCAGCGTTTCAACCGCTTTTAGTAGCCTTTGCGTATTGTAGTGACACAGCGCGGTTCGAAAAAAAAGATGGGGGCCGAAGGCCTCCTGCGCCTTATAGAACGTCTTTGACTTTTCATAGCACTCAAGCGCTTTGCCGTACTCCTTCTTTGCCATGTACTCGTTGCCCAGGTTGAAAAGCATGAAGGCGTTGACCGGGTCCTTATCAAGCTCCGCCAGCAACAGGGGGATATTCCTCTCCCGCTTGTTTTTTTTGCTGACGACGCTCTCCAGATATCCAAGATGGTGCAGGCGGATATCTGTTACGGCAAAGAGGCCGTCCATGGGCTCCTCATCGATTCGCATGATCTGCTCGTGAATGTCTCCCGCAAACCGGTACAGCCCGTTGTTTCTTACAAGCCGCAAGGCATTATGCAGCGTATACTGCCCTTCCCCGTATGAACCCACATAGTTGTATACTTTAAAGTGCGCGCCGTCAAAGCCGGACCCCTTCACAAACTCCAACAGCTTCTCACCATCCTGGGTAAAGAGCCGCTCGTCCGCGTCCAGCAGCAGGACCCACTCATAGGCGGCCTTCCCCATGATAAAGTTCCGGGCATGGCTGAAACTGAAATTCCACGGATAGTCATATACCTGCGCGCCGCAGAGCCTGGCTATTTCCTTTGTGTCATCCACCGAACCCGTATCCGCTATCAATATCTCATCAGCAATACCCTTTACACTTAAAAGGCATTCTTCCATAAATTCCTGCTCATCCCTTACGATCATGCACAAGCTGATGCCCGGTTTCATCGTTTCCATCCAGTGATCTCCTTTCAAAAGGCAGGCAGCCGGCCGGCTGCCTGCCTGATGGATAAACCATTGTTATGCCTGGGCGTTGAAATAGGCGCTGAATGTGGCTGTGGAACCACCCAGGTTGTACTGCAGCCGGATATAATGCGCAAAGCTGGAAACAGCCATATACAGGCTGTCGTTGGCGGCGATCACCTGATCCGTATAAGAGGGATCGTCCATATACAGTCCCGTGTCCGTGGTGGGGCTGATCTGAAGGGAAATGGTAATGGGTGTGGCATCCTCGTTATAAATGAAAATGGAAGCCACTTTCAATGTGGAGATATCCTTGTCAGGGAAGATGATGCCGGTGCCTGTCACAGCCGTGCTTGTAACAGAATCCGAGGTGAAGGTGCTTGCGCCGATGGTCACCGTCCCTGCTACCGTCAGCGTTGCGTTGCCGATGGTCACAGGGTTGGTAATCTCGGAGACCGTTACCGTTCCAGCTACCGTCAGCGTTGCGTTGCCGATAGTCACAGGGTTGGTGATCTCGGAGACCGTTACCGTCCCCGCTACTGTCAATGACGCGTTGCCTATGGTCACGGGGCTTGTGATTTCCGATACCGTTACCGTGCCGGCCACGGTCAGTGTGGCGTTGGATATGGTGATGGAGTTTGCAACCGTAACAGTACCGCTCACCAGCAGATTATCCGAAGCATCAATTTGCAAAGGCCTGAAATCGTTCCCCGGTCCCTGCGCATAAATGGACGACTTTAACTCACTGGCAACAGTATTGAAAACAAGATTGTTCATGGTTTTCTCCTTTCATCCCGGCGCCGGGGTTATTCTGTGCCGGGGATTGACATGGCAAAGGTATTTCCTCCCTGCGGGCTGGATGGTACCTGTCTGCATCCCTTCACCATGTAATTGTTCGTTTGCGCCTGGCTCCAGACGCGGGCGGCAATCTCTTCGCCGCATTGCGTTGCGTTCAGGCAGGCACGCATGAATTTCCCGAACAGGTATGGCGCCGCCGCTTTCATTTCCCCCGGCAAAAGCCTGAATTCTTGCGGATCATCCAGGTAATCGCTTCCGTCCGGACTTATCTGTAAACGAAAATCCAGCGGTTGCTCCCCCTCATTCCTTGCAAAAAAGGTAACGGTCCTGAAGCCCGCTGTGCACAAGGAAGGCGTGTATAAAGCGCTTTCCTTCCCTCGCAGCTCAAATACCCGCTCCCTGAACACGTTTTCCATCATACCGTCGCCGCCAAAGCATGGCGGCTCATTTTCCCGCTGGCTGGTGGTGATCTCCAGAAACGGGAGATAGGCTTCCATCTGGGCGTAAAACTCTACGGCTCCCAGATTTTTTCCAACAGGAATCAATGACAGCCCAAACCCCGGCAGATAGCTTGCCTGCCCCCTGAACAGCAGACTCAGATCGCATACCACATAGCTGGATTGGTTTTCCGGTGTCACCTGAAGCATGGCGGCGGGATACGGTGAAACCTCCGGCCTGGTACGGTAGGTCACCGACCTTGCTTCAAAGGGTGCAAGATTCCGGTACACCCCTATCCTTACAGCTTGGGGGCCGGCTGACAGAACCAAAAGGCACAATCGAACGGAGGCGATCTTTTCCTGTTTGGGCAGCATCAGCGGCTGGAATTGAAGAAGCCCAATGCACGCGCCACGGAAGGCATGCTTCATGGCAGTGTCATATGGCCTGCCCAAATTGCCTACACATACAACAGGCAGCGAGGGATCGCTTTTGTCCGGATGATCCTGCAGTACATGAACAGCTTCCCAGACATAATGCAGAACAGACATTTGACGGCTCCTCCTTCCCCGCAGCCAGGCCGTTATGGCACCCGCAAATCCATGATTGGCGGATGTCTGCACAGCCGGCCTGGCGTAATTTATCGGCCTTGTGACGGCCGCAACAGCAATCCCGTTTACGGCCATGGCCCGAGGTGCCCATAGCTGATATCATCATCGCTGCCTTCCGCAGCCGCGATTTGTACATGTGCCTGCATAAGGGATATAGGATAAAGCAGGTCAACGCTTTTGCCCTTCCCTGCATTTTATACGCATGCGCTATCCCGCACCGCGTGCAATACCATTCTATTCCACACAAATTTCCAAGTGCTTTTCGCGGAACTGGCGGAAAGGCACAAAAAATGCCGGACAATCTTACTGTCCGGCATTTTCACAATTTGGCTATCATTCATATTCGTATTCGAACCCGGCGTTATCCGCGATCCTGTCGAACAGGACTTCTCCGTCTTTTACAAAACGGTACTGAACCCTGCAGGACGGTGCTTCCCTGATCAGCCGCGTCATCCCGCCGAGTATGGGCGCCCGCAGCGGGACGTCGCTTCCTATCAGCTTCCTGGCCGTGAGTGTGTATCCCCCCTGCCTTATCTCCATCGCCCCATCCCCTGCAGGGTGTGCTTTTGCACCCAGGTATGTTGCCAGCCGGTATTCTCTTCCGTTGAATAATACGATACATATGACGCCGGTAAAGCACATCCCAAGATAAGGGATATCCGCAACAGAGAGCATCAGGGAACAAAGGGAGTCTTCCCTCCAAACACATTGCGTCCACATATAGCGTTTGGGGAAAGACCTGCCCCGGTCGCCTTCTATATACCCTAAATCATTCTCAAAAACAAACTCCCTGCCGCCTGCCGTGATGCGTCCGCTCACCGTATGCGCCATACTGAACACGCTGTGGCGGCACTCCAAAAACGGCAAATACTTAAAAGGACCCATGATATCGTAACGGAGCGGGGAAAGCGGCCCGAAGGACACGCTTCCCTGCGCTTCCACCTCCTTGGAATCAATCAAAAGGCGGATACCGTCCATACAAAAAAGGCTGTCTCCTGCCGTGATGCGTAACTCCCGAGAATCCACGCGGAAAAACTCCCATGGCATGTCCAGGCAATATGCCCTGTCCTCCATAACTATCTGAAGGGAGGCAGTCTTCTTGCCCGCGGCATCCGCATGCCATGCAGGGATCAAAGCCAGCGTTCCTTGGGCAGACTGTAGTTTAAAATACCATCCTTCAAAATACATGCGCTGTGAAGTTCCTCCTGCATACGTGCTTTAAATATCCGCCTTCTTACCATTCCCCCAGCGGTACGAACCATGCGCGATGACCGGCCTCATGGCTATTTGAATGTATAAGAAAACCCGCCGGATGGCGGGCTTGAATAAAACAAGTCTTCTTACTTTCCGTCACGGACATCCCTGTAACGCCTAGCCACTTCCTTCCAGTCCAGCACGTTCCAGAAAGCCTTCAAGTAATCAGCCCGGAGGTTCTTGTACTTGAGGTAATAGGCATGCTCCCATACGTCGATGCCCAGGATGGGCTTGAATCCCCCATCCTCCATCAGCGGATTATCCTGGTTGGGGCTGGAGGATACCTTCAAAGCCCCCGACTTGTCGGCCGACAGCCAGGCCCAGCCGGAGCCGAAGCGCCCCATACCCGCAGCGGTCAGCTTTTCCTTCAGCGCGTCAAGGCTGCCAAAGGCTTTGCTGATTGCATCCGCCAGATCACCCTCCGGCGCCAAGGCGGCATTGGGCGAAAGGATGTCAAAGTACAGGTTGTGGTTGTAAAAACCGCCGCCGTTGTTCTGTATGGCGGTGCGCACAGCGGGATCCTTCACGGCGCCAAGGTTTCCCAATATGTCCTCAATGGATTTCCCGTCAAGCTCCGGCGCCTTTTCCAGCGCCGCATTCAGGTTGTTGGTATAGGCGGCATGGTGCTTGGAATAGTGGGTCACCATGGTGGTTTCATCGATGTTCGGTTCCAGGGCGTTAAAGCCGTATTTCAGTTCGATCTGTTTAAACATACATTTTTCCTCCTTGCGTTGGGTGTGTTTCACCCCTTAAGGACGGATGAAGCGATGGCGTCAGCCAATTGATCCAGCTCTTCCTCCCGCTGGGGTTTTAAAGTGGAGCGTACGTCCATGGGTGTGCCGATGATTTCCATGTCCTTCATGCCGGAAATAATTTCCTGCATGGATTTTAGTGCCGCGCTGGACCAGGAATGGTTGCCAAGCAAAGCCACCTTCCTGTTGCGAAGGCCCAGTGCGGCCATGTCCTGCAGCAGCATGTCCATCGGCATGTAGAGGTGCAGGTTGTAGGTGGGCGATGCAGCCACCAGGTGGCTGTACTTGAAAGCATCGGCGATGATGTAACTGGGGTGGGTCTTGGATACATCGTACATCCGCATATCGCGGACGCCGCGTTGTGCCAGCTTGTTGGCAAGCGCGCTAACAGCATTCTCCGTGTTGCCGTACATGGAAGCGTAGAAGAGGACGACGCCTTTCTTCTCCGGCTCATAACGGCTCCACAGGTCATACTTGTCAAGGATCACGTTCAGATCCGTGCGCCAGATAGGTCCGTGCAGCGGGCAAATCATATCGATCTGTACCCCCGCGAACTTTTTCAGCACCGCCTGCACCTGTGGCCCGTATTTGCCCACGATGTTGGAATAGTAGCGCCGTGACTCATCCAGGAAGGCGTTTTCGAAATCCACCTCATCGGCAAACAGGTTGCCGGCATGCGCCCCGAACGCGCCGAACGCATCCGCGGAAAACAGCACATGACGGGAGACCTCATAGGTGAACATCACCTCCGGCCAGTGCACCATGGGTGCAAAAACGAAGCGCAGTGTGCTTTCCCCCAGGCTTAGCTCCTGGCCGTCGGCCACGGTCAGCATCCTGTCCGAAAGGTCGAGGCTGTAGAACTGTTCAAAGAGCTGGAAGGTCTTCTTGTTGCCCACCAACTGCAGCTTTGGGTAGCGCCTGGCAATCTCCTCGATGTTGGCGCAATGGTCAGGCTCCATGTGGTTGACTACAAGATAATCAAGGTCACGCCCGTTCAGCACATGGGTCACATTTTCCATATACAGCGCGCTGATGGAGGAATCCACCGTGTCGATAAGCGCTGTCTTCTCGTCCAGCAGGAGATAGGAATTGTAGGCCACGCCATTGGTCAAAGGAAACATGTTTTCAAACCGTTCCAGCCTTCTGTCGCTGCCACCAACCCAATAGAGCTTCTGTGCAATCTCCCGTACGCTGTACACTGAGCATCCTCCCCATCTTCATGCCGGGTTTCAACCGGCAACTACTATATACCCCGTTTTTGAAGGATTGACATGCAAAAACCGCTTTTTGTCAGGAACAACCAAAGGAATTTACTTCTTGTCCGGCATAATCACATGGAGGGGCGATGCGCCGCTGACCGAAACACTTTCATATTTCAAAAAATAATCCAGTATCAGCTCGCTGACTTCCGTATTGATCTCCCGGATCCTTGGGCACTTCAAATAAACATCATACCCACCGGAGCCCGTGGCCCGGTAATTGTTCATGCAAAGCGTATACTGCCGGCCGTCTTCCAGCGGACTTCCGTTTAGGGTGACGTTTTTCACCCGCCGGCCGACGGGAACATTCAAGTCAAAGGTATACGCGATCCCCGAAAAAAAGTCATAGTTGTAATGAGCCACCTTGGGCTTCAAAAACTCCTCTGAGATAAACACTTCCCCCTGCGCTGATACGGCAAAATAGGCCGCGCAGCGCTCCAGTGCCGCCTTCAAATCCTTCCCGCTCACCTGCAAAACCACAAGCGTGTTGGCATACACATAAGTCGCCACCACGTCGCGCACGGTGACCTTCGCGTCAAAGCCGCGCATTTCATTGGGCAGGCTGGTGCAGGAGATATCCGCCCCGGACGCTTCCAACTGAACCTGGTTGAAGAAATTGGCGATAGGCGCGCCATGCAGTGCCATTTGCAGCTTGTCTCCCGGCCACAAGGGCATGTTCAGCTTCCCGATAGGGGCATCCAGCCATTGGTCCAGCTCGCTTTTCAGCTTTTCCATCTCTCCGGCTATGGGAGGCATCCAATCAGGATCGGAGGGCAAAAGCCTGGAAACGATGCTGCCGTCCTCCAGCGCCTCGGCCTTCAGAAAATGGGTGGCGCTGGCTGGCGTCTGCGCCAGATGCGTGCCATGGTATGTGATATTCTCCATGGGAATATGCTGGTGCCCCGTGAGCACCAGATCAAAATCCAGCTCCTCACAGATACGGCAGCCTATGTTCTCATCCGTATCGGAAAGCAGCCGGCCTGTGATGATGTCCTTTTCCAGCCCGCCGTGATACAGGCAGATGGTGTAATCCACACTTCCCCGCAACGCGTCCAGAGCATCCCTGGCAGCGGTAAAAGGATCAGTGATTTCAAAGTGCGAAAGCGTGCTCTCCTGCTCCCATCTGTTCACCCAGGACGTCACAACGCCGGTGATGCCTATGCGCAGGCCGTTTTCCAGCGTATGCAGCACATAGGGCACAATGGGCAGTTTCCCCTGTCTGTCCTTTACATTGGCGCAAACGCACCGGGCATTTATCCCGCCTAAGTATTCACCCAGAGCATCATACCCATAGTTGAAATCATGGTTCCCCAGTGTCACATAATCATACCCCGCCGCGTTCATTACGGGAATCATAGGGTTTGGCAGCGACTTTTTGCGGCAGTAGTATGTCAACGGCGAACCCTGTATGGTATCTCCGCAATCCAGAATCAGCGTATTCCCATCCTTATGGAATTGGGGAATCATTCCCAGCAGCCCCATCGGGCGGATTTTGTCATCCGCATGGCTGGTGGGAAAAACAAAGCCATGGATATCGGATGTATAGTATACCGTCAACTTCGGTGCCATGGTCAACCCCTCGCCAGCTTTACCCGAAGATGGGTGGAGATGTACTCCACCAGAAACACGATGATGACCAGCCCCAGCAGCATGGCGCCGGCTTGGTTCCACTTATAGGTGCTCATGGCAAAAATCAGCGGTGTACCGATTCCGCCAGCGCCCACCAAACCCAGCACCGTGGCATCCCGCAGGTTGATATCAAAGCGGTAGATGGCCGTAGACATAAAATTAGATATTAATTGCGGTATGACACCGTATCGTATCTTTTGAAAGGATGTGCAGCCCGCCGCGTCAAGGGATTCCAAAATGCGTGTATCCAAATCCTCTATCGATTCCACATACAAACGGGCCACCATTCCGATGGAGGACAGGCCCATGGTCAAAAGGCCCGCAAAAGGGCCCGGCCCGGTGGCACGGATGAACATCAAGCCGTAAATAAATGCGGGTATGGTGCGGATGGCCATGATGACCATGCGGGTGATATAGGCCGCCACCTTGCCAACCACATTTTCGGAGGCCAGGAAAGCCAGCGGGATCGCTAGGATCGCACCGATCAGCGTGCCTAAAAAAGCAATGCAGATGGTCTCTAGCAGCAGATAGGGTATGCCCGTTGTGGTCAGCCCAAACAATGACCAATCTGGATTCAGGATGCCCCTGATAATGCTTTCAGCCACCTTTGCGCTGTTGCTCTTGATCGCGGGATTGTTCATGTCCTGGCCGGACCATGCGATTAGGATCATCACGGCAAGAAGCGCCAAGAGCTTTAAAATCCAGGTACGGGGCGCTTTTTTATATTGCTCTTCCAATCCAATCAAAGAATTTGCAGCTTTCATGCCAACCTCCTGCGCAGCGCCTTGCTCACATTCTCCAGAATGAATACCGTTCCGTAGAGCATGATCAGCAACGTACCCAGTTGATCGTAATCCTGCCAGCCGATGATCTGCTTTGTCAGCATGCCAATGCCGCCCGCCCCAACATAACCCAGGATGGAAGCGTGGCGGACGTTGATCTCAAAGCAATAGATACAGGAGGACAAGTAAAAGGGCAGCACCTGGGGCAGTACCGACGACATGAAGGAGCGTAACTTTGTGCCGCCCAAGGCCTCCACCGCCTCAAAAGCGCCCATGTCCACCGTTTCAATTTGCTCATACAGTATCTTCATGACGATGCTGAAGGTGAAGATGGCAATGGCCACCATGCCTGCAAAGGGCCTGGATTCAAATATAAACGTAGCCAGCAAGGCGATTACCAGCGTAGGCAGCGTGCGCAGCACCGAGCCTAAAACACGGATGGTAATGGTGGCCCACCTGGCCTTGACAATGTTGGTGGATGCCGCAACAGCAAAGGGCAATGCCGAAGTGCAGCCGATGATAGAGCCTAAAAGGGACATCTTGATGGTCTCAAACAGCGGATTCCACACCCTGCTGGCAGTCGCCCAGTTGGGCTTGGACATGGCGGCCAGAATGTCAAAAAATTTCAGCCAGTTGCGGCTCAAGACCTCCAGATCTATTCTGGTCATCACCACCGACAAATAAATTGCCGCCGCAAACAATGTTAATACCAACGGTACGCGTGTACGGGGCTTAAGCACTATTTTACCGTTAGGCAGAAGGATCTTCTTTGGCGGGAAGATTCGGTCGTACAGCTTCATACGGCTGCCACCGCCTTTTCTTTGTTCCCTTCATATATGGAGTCCAGCACTTCCTTGGTGACATTCTTGGCTGGGCCATCATAAACAATCTCTCCCGCGCGTATGCCAATCACCCTGTCAGCATACTGCAACGCAAGGTCCACATGGTGAATGTTAATCAGTATGGATATATTCATATCTTGGTTAATGCGTTTGAAATCATCCATCACCTGCTTAGCGGTCACCGGGTCCAACGCGGCCACAGGCTCGTCCGCCAGAATGATCTTTGGGTCCTGAGCCAGCGTGCGGGCCAGCGCCACACGCTGCTGCTGGCCGCCGGAAAGCTGGTCAGCCCGGATATAGGCCTTTTCCAAAATGCCTACCTTGTCCAGTGCCTCCAGCGCGCCTATCTTGGCGGCCTTTGGGAAAAAGCCGGTCAGCACGCGCCAGAAAGGCATATCAGGCACATAGGCCGCCAGCACGTTTTTGATGACAGTCGTCCTTGTAACCAGGTTGAAGGATTGAAAGATCATACCTATCCCCCGGCGGTACCTGCGCAAGCTTTTCCCCCGCAACTCACGTACATTCACATCATGGACGGTGAGCTTCCCCTCCGTCGCGTCGTGCATGCGGTTGATCAAACGGATAAGTGTAGACTTTCCCGCCCCCGACAGGCCGATGATGGCCACAAACTCCCCTTGGGCAATCTGCAGGGATACATTGTTCAATGCTTTCAGGCCATTGGGGTATACCTTGCTTACATGGTCAAACCGGATCATAATTGCATGCCTCCCGGGGGGAAATGATGGAAAGAAGGGGATGAACTCAAAGGAGCCCATCCCCTGCCAAGGGTACAAATGCCTGTGATTATTTCTGCAGGGACTTAAGCATCTCCTGAACAGCGCGGGCACCGTCATAGTCAGCGGAGGTGGCAGGCGCATAGCCCGTATGGCTATAGATGGAGATGACCTTCTGCCCGACTTCGGTCTTGTTCATGTTCATAAACGCCTGCTGCAGGGCGGCGATGAGCGCTTCGTCCATGATCGGGGAGTTCTTGCTCACTGCTACGCCATCGTTGTAGATGCCATCGGTGACGCCGATGACGTTGGTTTCGGTGGAAGCCCAGATAGGATCTTTGCGGCCCCATTCGCCAACCCATTCGTCCGAGTAATCACGGCGGCCATCCGCATACACTACCAGAACGTCGCAATCGCCGGCGGCCAAGCGGGCAAAGGAGGTGGCATAGGAGTCAGACTGCACGGCGGTGGTCAGGTCTACAATGGTCTTGCCGAATTGGTTGTACAGCCAGAGGCTGGGATAGATGTAACCGGAGGAGGAGGTGGGGCTCATGACAGCCCATGTCACGTTGTTCACATCGTCCCAGGTCAAGGCTTCGCCGGCATTGACTTTGGCGGCCAAAGCCTGGGCTTTTTCGGTATGGCCGGCAATCATCAGGCCACGGTAGTATTTCACTTGGTCTTCCTTAACGCCCAGGGTCTCCTGGCCGTCATTCCAGCTCTTGGCGTCGGGGAAATCCTTGCTCAGGCCGTCCCGGGTGGCGGTGAGGATGATATCCGCGCCTTCGTCATAAATGATGTAGGTGCCGCCGGGGATGAGGCCCACATCGGCGGTGCCGGCGGACAGAGCTTCACCGGCCGCTTCATAGTTGGTGGTCACAACAACTTCCACAGTGCCGACTTCCACACCCTGGGCAAGCAGTTCATCCTTGAGCAGTTGGCTGAGGGGAGCCGTCATATCCATGATCTGCTAGGGATCCCGGGAAGGCACATAGGCTACCACGAGCTTTTCGATCTTCTTGGTCTCCGCCAGGGCAGCGGCGCTTACAGACAGCGCCAAAATGGCTACCAACAGAATTGCTATCCATTTTTTCATACCACGAGCCTCCTACGTATATGATGTATTTCGTGTGCCAGGAATAGGATAGCACAACATATGGTGGAATTCAATCTTCCTTCGCTAGATTTTGACAATTATTTTGCAAGGCAAGTGTTGGGCAAGTTCTGTATGCGATCATTCTATGGTATACTTTAACATGGGATAATACACGTAGGGGAGGCAGCCGCATGAGGATTCTGGTGGCCGAGGACGAACAGGACCTGCGCTCGCTTTTGAGAATGAATCTTGCGGAAGAAGGCTATGATGTGCTGGAAGCGGCCGACGGCCTTGCCGCCCTTGCGTTGCTTCAGCGGGAAAGGATCGACCTTGCCCTGCTGGATGTGATGATGCCGGGGCTGGATGGCCTGAACCTCTTGCGAAAGCTCAGGCAAACAAGCGCCATCCCCGTCATACTGCTTACCGCCAGGGGCGAGGAGATGGACAAGGTGCTGGGCCTGAACCTGGGCGCTGATGACTACCTCACCAAACCCTTCAGCATGGCGGAGCTGCTGGCCCGTATTGCCGCCCGGCTGCGCCGCATCCAGGAATATCAAGGCGCGGAAAACGAGCCGGCCGCGTGCCTTGAAGCCGGTTCGCTGGTGCTTAACAAGACAAGCTGTTCAGCAAAGCTGAACGGAATCCCGTTGGAATTGAGCGCCAAGGAATATCTGCTGCTATGCCGCCTGATGGAAAACCCCGGCCGCGTGTTTACCAAACGGCAGCTGTATCAGGCCGTGTGGAACGAGGATATCTATTATGATGACAACACCGTCATGGTGCATATCAGCCATCTTCGGGGAAAGATCGAAACCGATCCAAAAGACCCCAGGCTGATCCAAACGGTGCGCGGAATAGGCTACAGGTTTTCCGTGGAAGCAGGTACGAAACCATGACGCATAAAATGCACCGCAGCTTTTTGATGCATTACGGACTGATGCTCCTGCTTTCGGTCGTCATCGGGCTGATCGCCTTTGCCGCGCTGGACTTTGCCAACAGTGTGCTGGCCAAGGTGCTGGTCAAAAACAAGTTTCCTGCATCATCGCTGTTGCAGGCGGACTATCATCAAATCGACGTGTCCGGTGTTGTTGAAAATGGCGGAGGCGTTCAGGTGGTAAACGATCAATATGAGATCATGATGACCGGCGGGCTCGACATCTTCCAAAAAGCAAAATTGACCCCCGCGGAGTTTACGGATTTTCTTACGGGGAGCCGCGCCGTGGGTGTGCAATTCGGCCATGATGTCGCCTACAGCCCGGAGGGCCGTTATTGGCTGATTGTCAGCTTCCCCACCTCCCTGCGTATGGATTTTTCCGTGGCCCACAACGCAATGTATCCCTCCAAAGACACCAATGCCGTCATAGGTGCAGTGGTGGCCACAGCGATCCTGTACCTGCTTTTGCTGTCCCTGGCGGCTGTGGCTTCCTCCAGGCTGACAGCGTTGACCGTTACGCGCCCTCTGCAAAGGCTGTGCCAAAGCACGCAGCGTCTGAAGGAGGGCGATTACTCAACCCGTGTAGACCTGAAGCTGAAAAACGAGTTTCTGGAACTGCAAACCACATTCAACAGCATGGCGCAAAAGCTGCAGGAGGAGACAAAACTCCGGGAGCAGGCGGAGAAAAACAGGCGTCAGCTTGTGTTGGATATCTCCCATGATTTGAAAAACCCCCTGGCCGCCGTGCTGGGCTACAGCGAATACATCGCAAACCATCCGGAGGAGCCGCAGGATTCCCAGCGCGCCTATCTGTCTGCCATAAGTGAAAACGGACAGCGGGCGAATGCCTTGATCACAGGCCTGTTCGAGCTTTCCAAGTTGGAAAGCCCCGAATTCCGCCTTCAAAAAAGCAAGGTCGACCTGGGCGAGTATTTGCGCCGCACAGCCGCGCGGCATATCGCAGATTTGGACAGTGCGGGTTTCATTTATGATTTTGAAATTCCGGAGGAAGAAACTTTCGCACAGATGGATGAAGCCGCCATGGACCGTGCTTTTCAAAATCTGTTTCACAATGCGTTCAAGTACAATAAACCGGGCACCAGTATCACGCTTTCTCTTGCAATACTGGAGGAATCCTATGTGATCTGTTTTGCGGACGATGGCATAGGCATGCCGGAGGATCTGTCTCAATCCATTTTTCAACCATTTGTACGGGCAGATGCGGCCAGGAATTCCAAAACCGGCGGTACAGGACTGGGCCTGGCAATCGTCAAACAGATTATTTCCCTGCATTCTGGGAGTATATCGCTGAAAACAGCCCCGTTGGAAGGTTGTGCATATACGATCACGCTACCCAAAGCTTAAGATGGATTTAAGGTTTCGTTTAGAAGCACTTTAGCTTTCCCTGTTATTCTTGTTACGAAGCCAAGCGAAAAGCGCGGCTGCAAGAATACGGGAGGGTACCAATCATGATGGAAACTTTGGAAAGCCATTTTTACAACTGGGGCGGCGCGCTGTTCTTCTTTGTCATCTACGCCGTCGTACTTCTTTTTCTCCCCTTCTACCGCAAGATGGAGAAAAAGCCCCGGGGCACGTACCTGGCCTTTGTCATCGCCTTTGCTATCGAAATGCACGGCATTCCCTTCAGCATGTATTTGATTTCCTGGATCGTTGGCAAAAATCTGCCGGAAGGCGTATTGTGGGGTCACACGCTGGTTCAGCAAATCGGGCACCTCGGCATGTATATCAACATCGGCTGCGCAATCATCGCCCTGACGCTCATCATCTGCGGCTGGCGGGAAATCCACAAGGCCTACTGGTCCAAGGAAAAAGGCAAGGGAGAACTAGTCACCACAGGCATCTACCGTTACATCCGTCATCCTCAGTACACGGGTCTTTTGCTCCTGTCCCTGGGTATGCTCATCGAATGGGTTACCCTGCCGCTGTTGATTCTGTTCCCGGTGATGGTGTTCATGTATGTGCGTTTGGCCAAGCGTGAAGAGAGTGACATGCTCAAGGAGTTCGGGCCGGCTTATGAGCTGTACATGAAACGGACAAAGCGGTTCATCCCCTTTGTGGTTTAATGATCCGTATTGATAAGGGAGGTTGTTCTTTTGAAAAGGAAGCTTCGCAAACCGCTGCTCATCGCCGGCATTGTCATCGCGGCCCTGGCTATCTTGTTCGGGGCGTCGTTCATCCCCACGCTGTGGCTGGATAACGGCAGCATGCATACGCTTACCGGCAACTGGATTACCGTATACTACGAAGCCCAGGAAGATGTCGCCCGGGATGTGTTTGAACTGGCCGAGGCGGAAGCCGGCAGGCTGACGCAAAAGCTGGGCTTTGCGCAAAAGCAGGATTTGAAGCTGTACATTTATGATAAGCGCAGCACCTTCCAAACGAAAAAGTACGGCCTCATTGCGCCGCTTTTGAACCTGACCTGGTACATTGGCGACAACCGCGGCAGCACCGTCATCCTGGCTTCCCCCGCCGAAGTCACCAATCCCGAGGCCTATGACAGGCGCAAGTACGCCGCGCCTCATGAGATGGTGCACGCTCTCAACTCCATCCTGAACGCCAAAATGCCCTTGTGGCTCAACGAAGGGGCGGCACTTTACCTCACCAACGGGGCTCCGCCTGACGATCTGTACGACAACTCCCCCATCCCAACCCTCGCGCAAATGGACACTGGCAGCCCGGTAGCCTTTTCCGATATGGGCGGGTACTATTTTGCCCACACCTACATCGAATTCCTGGATAAATCGTACGGCTGGGATAAGGTCCTGACGCTTTTGAAAACAGGCGACTACGGTGCTTCGCTTGGAAAAACGAAGGAAACCATCTACCAGGAATGGGTCACGTTTTTGAAGGACAATTACTCGAAAGCGTAAAAGGACACGTAAAGAGGGCAGACTTCAGAATCGAGTCTGCCCTCTTTTGTCACCCATGCTTCCATTGCACGGTTATCAGATCAATCCTCCGTTACCCACGTCCTGTTCCGGGGTTTTTTCGCATCCTCCCTGGCCGGTTTGGCCTTCCTGGCATTGAAGCGCGCTTCCCTTTTCAGCCTCAAATACCGTTCCATCCGTTCCACGGGCAGCTTTCCCTGTTCCATGGCTTCCCGAACAGCGCAGCCCGGCTCATTTTGGTGAGTGCAGTCGGAAAAACGGCACTGGCTCAGGAAGCTTTCCACATCCGCAAATGTTTCCGAAATCCCTTCCTCTGCCTCCCATACGACGCCAAGCTCACGAAGGCCCGGCGTGTCGATGACAACGGCTCCGTTTGGCAAAAATATCATCTGCCGGTGGGTGGTGGTATGGCGACCCTTGGAATCGTCCTCCCTGATATCGTTGACCGCCATGACCGTTTCCCCCACAAGCGCGTTTACCAGACTGGATTTGCCTACGCCCGAAGAGCCCAGGAAAACAACTGTCCTGCCCGGCGCGAAATACCCGGCCAAATCGCTTAACCCTTCGCCTGTGTGGGCGCTGACCAAATGAATGGGTGTCTGGCCGGCAATGGCCCGCGCCTTTTTAAGCTTCTCCTCCGCATCCACTGCCACGTCCGCCTTGGTGAGTATGATCGCCGGCTGCGCGCCGCTGTGGTACGACATGGTAAGGTACCGCTCCATCCTGCCTACACTGAAGTCGTGGTTCAGCGACGACATCAGAAATACAAAGTCGAAGTTAGCGGCCACCGTCTGTTCCAGCACCGTTTTCACATAGGCTGCCGCATGGCCGGAAAAGTTGCTTCGGGAAAAGCTTGATGTCCTTGGCAGTGTTTTCGCTATCAGGCTATCGCCTTTATCCTCATAGCGCAAGGCCACATAATCCCCCACAGCGGGATATTCCTCCGCAGCGCCCTTCCCCTGGTACCCCCCGCGCTTTAAAACCGCGAAGCCGCCGCCCTTTTCGCTGACAACCTCATACCGCTCCTTGTGGACGGCGGTAACGCGGGCAAGAAGGTGGTCATCCCCTATCGCCTGTTGATATTCCATTTGTTTCTCCAAAGTAATCCAGTTCATCCGGTTCCTCCTCAAAATATCCTATTTGATGACGCCTTTTTACCGCTTCCCGTTTTCAGCATCCGAATTTGGACAGAAAAATGCCGCGGGCACACCTTTCCAGGCTGCATCCGCGGCTACATAAACAAAAAACACATCCTTCGATGTGTCCTGCGGGATTACAGGTTTCACGAAAGGCCTTTGCGGCGGTACGGAGCTTTGCTCCCCCACTTGCCGCGGTTATGCTGTTTTACGGGAAGCCCACCTCATTGCTCTTCTTCATTCCTCAACAGCTCCTTTCGGCCGCATTCTCTGCGGAAACTCATCCATATTTTAGCATATCATGCCATGCATTGCAAGAAAAAAGATCCGGCGGATTTTTAAAGCCGCCAGATCCATTTTCTGTTACAAGGCCTTGATTTCCTCCCATATTCTTTCATCCACCGGTATGCCCTGGAGAAGGTTCTGCGCCTTGATTTCCCGCATGCGCTGGCCTGGATAGACGATGCGTTCCGTTTTGCCGTCCTTTTGGGATGCCAGCAGATAATCCACCGCCTCATCTGCGATCTTCTCGGACAGGTCGCGTGGGGCAATGGCGCGGTAGTGGATGGCGATGAACATCTGAGACAGTCCATGCTCGTCACCGCTTAACCTGCCAATGCCCAGTGTGGTATTGCCCAGCGACATGCAGCCCGCAAACAAATCCAGCAGAAAGGATAGACCTGCCCCCTTCCAATAGCCCATGGGCAGTATCCTGCGCGTACGAATCACCGCGGATGGGTCCTTGGTCAGGTTACCTTCCTCGTCAAAGCCGGCATCGATAGGCATCTTATTGCCCTGCAGCTTCGCCACCTCCAGTGCCCCGTAGGAAAATTGGGATGCCGCCATGTCCAGCAAGACATGCCCATCCGCCCTGGGCAAAGCCAGCACCATGGGATTGTTGCCCAGGCGCGCGTCCACCGCACCCCAGGTGGGCATATTGGGGATGGTGTTGGAAAAGCACATGGCCGCCATGCCTTCATCGCAGGCCTGATATCCGTAGGTCGCTGCCCGCATCCAATGATTCGTATTCCTAAGCGCCACCAGGCCGATGCCGTGCTCCTTCGCCAATGCAATGGCATGGTCCATGGCAATGGAAGCGTTGACAACGCCCAACCCCAGATTCCCATCCATACTCATGAGCGCGCCGTAACGGTTCACGACAGAAGGGTCCGCCAATGGATTCACAATGCCCGAATCAATGTTCCGCACAAGTCTCGGAAAGCGGTTGATGCCATGGCTGTATACTCCTTCCAGGGAATTGCGAGCCATTTCATAAGCGACTTTCTCAGCTTTCTCCTCCGGGCAGCCGCGGGTCATCAATTTGCGTTTCAGCTCGCCTCTTATTTCGTCAAACGAAATGCGCAGCATACAATCCCCTCCCTAATATGATAAATTCACGAAAGGTCCAGTTCTTTGTTCAGCGTAAAGCTGGAGCGGTCACAGATCAGTATGCCTTCCTTTTGAAGTTTGGAAAGCTCGCTGGACATGGCGCTCCTGTCCACGCACAGGTAGTCCGCCAGCTCCTGGCGGTTGAAGGGAATCGTAAAGGTTAGGCTGCCCGTGCGTTGGGACTGGCCGGAAAGATAATTTAGAAGCTTGTCACGGGTGGAACGTTTGGACATGACCTCCATCTTCTCGCTGAGCATCAGGTTTTTTCTTGCCAGTATGGCCATCATATTCTCGATCAGCCGCGTATGAAACCCGCAGCAATGCGGGCATGTGCCAATAATGCGCCAGCCCTCGATCAAAAGCACCTGGCTTGGCTGCGTGGCCGTCACCGTCACGGGCAGCGCTTCGGCTTTGGCCAATGCAAACGTCTCGCCAAAGAGGTCGCCTTGGCCAAACTCTCCCAGAATGCTCCTGTTGCCCAGCAAATCCTCCCGGGATACGCGCACGCCTCCTTCCAGCACGACACCCAGATACTTGGGGGTATCCCCCGCGCGGAAAATCACCGCATTCTTCTCAAATCTCCGTTCCCGTCCCGACAGGCATCCCACCAATGCCTCCAACTCCTGGCTTCCAATCCCTTGAAACAGGGGCATTTTTTTCAAAAACTCAACGAAATTTTGCATTTGCCGCTCCTTTTGTTGTAAAAACAACAGATAGAACGAATTCAGTGTACTACAATCATGGTGTAAATACAAGAAGGGAGCAATGAAAAATGCTTCGACAAGTGATCAGGATTGATGAAGAAAAATGCAACGGCTGCGGCCTTTGCGCCAAGGCTTGCCACGAAGGGGCCATTGCCATGGTACAAGGCAAAGCCCGTTTGATAAGGGATGATTTTTGCGACGGTCTGGGCAATTGCCTCCCTGTGTGCCCTACGGGGGCCATCACCTTTGAAGAACGGGAAGCGGCCGCCTTTGACGAAGCTGCTGTAAAGCAGCACATGGAAAAGAAAATGCTGCACCATCACAGCGAAGGCGGCTGTCCCGGCAGCAGGCTGCGCACCTTTGCACGGCAGGAAGAAAAAGAGGCCGCTCCTCCTTCGGACGCCGCAGCCCAAAGCGAACTGAGGCAATGGCCGGTGCAAATTAAGCTTGTGCCCGTAAACGCCCCATACTTTCAAAACGCCAAGCTTCTCATTGCGGCGGATTGCACGGCCTTTTCTCACGGCAGCTTTCATCAGACATTTATGAAAAACCATGTGACGCTCATCGGCTGTCCAAAACTGGATTCCGTTGACTATACGCAAAAACTGGCGGACATACTGACAAGGAACGATATTCAAAGCGTAAAGGTGGTGCGCATGGAAGTGCCTTGCTGCGGCGGTCTGGAGCATGCGGTGCGGCAAGCCATGCAGATGAGTGGAAAGTGGATTCCCTGGCAGGTCGTCGTGCTTTCCACCGACGGGGAAGTCATATCAGAATAGGAGGGTATCATCATGGCCAAATATATCAAGAACATCGATCATGAATCCGTACTGAACCTTGCCAAGCAGGTGGAGGTTCTCAAGGGGCAGGTAGTAAGCCGGACACTGGCGCAGAACAAGTCTGTAAGCCTGACACTGTTCGCCTTTGACAAGGGCGAGGAAATCAGCGCCCACGAATCCATGGGTGACGCCCTGGTGCATGTACTGGAGGGTGAAGGCACCTTCACTGTGGATGGAAAAGTCCATGTGGCCAAGGCCGGCGAAGTGCTTGTCATGCCCTCCGGCAAACCGCATGCCGTGTTTGCCTCCCAGTCCTTCAAAATGCTGCTGACGGTGATCTTTCCCAAGGAGGCATCGTAATGGACAAGGTTGTGGACCTTGACGCGACGGTCCATGATCTGTGCACAAAATATCCCGAGCTGCCAGGCCTATTGCATATCATCGGTTTTTCGGATATAACAAAACCAGGTATGCTTCACACAGTGGGCCGGTTCATGACGCTGCGCAAAGGCGCCGTTATGAAAGGAATTTTCCTGGAAACCATCGCTAACACCTTGCGGGAACACGGATATGAGATACTGGAAAGGAAGGCCTCCATATGAGCCGCGAAATCAACAACAGCGAATACAGGCAGCACATCATACGTGACCTGCTGACCCAACTGCATCAGGGCAAGCCGGCGGAAGAAGTCAAGGCGCAGTTCAAAGCGGCCTTTGACGGCGTATCCGCCCAGGAGATCGCCCAAGCCGAAAACGAGCTCATTGCCGGCGGCCTTCCCCCGGAAGAAATCCGCAAGCTGTGCGATATTCACGCGTCCGTGTTTGAAGGCTCCATTGAGGAGATTCATCAACCGGCCGACCTCTCCCAATTGCCCGGCCATCCCGCCCACACCTTGAAGGCGGAAAACCAGGCCCTTCAAAAGCTCATGGAGGAGACCATACGGCCCAAGCTGCAGGAGTACAAGGAAAACGCCAACCCCGAAAAGCTTCAGGCCCTCCTGAAGGCCTTTGAGCCCATGCGGCAGCTAAACCTGCATTACCTGAAAAAAGAGAACCTGCTCTTTCCTTATCTGGAGCAGCACGGAATCACTGCTCCGCCCAAGGTAATGTGGGGTGTGGATGACGACATCCGCGCTATGGTAAAGGAAGCTTTGCGACTGATGAACGAGGCAGGCAGCGATACCCAAAGTATCATCCGGATGGCTGAGTTCGCCATGACCAAGACATCCGAAATGATATTCAAAGAAGAAAACATCCTCTTGCCCATGGCGCTGGAAACGCTCACCCAGGAGGAATGGGCAAAGATTGCCGGGGAGAGCGGAGAACTGGGCTATTGCCTGATTCCCGCGCCGCCCGCCTGGCATCCCGTTGCGCCTGCCAAGGGAGATCAGCCTGCGAAGGATGCTGAGGTCCCCACCTCCATGCTGGTCCTGCCCACAGGACGCATGCTGCCGGAGGAAATGTCCGCCATGCTGGATGCGCTGCCAGTAGACATCACCTTCGTGGATAAGGATGATACCGTGAAATATTTCTCCCAGGGTACCGAGCGCATCTTCCCCCGCACCAAGGCCATCATAGGCCGCAAGGTCGTCAACTGCCATCCGCCGGCCAGTATGCACGTTGTGGAAAAGATACTGGAGGATTTCAAGGCCGGGAAAAAGGACCATGAGGACTTCTGGCTGAACATCCACGGAAAGTTCATACTCATCCGCTACTTTGCGGTGCGCAGTGCCGGCGGCGAATACCTGGGCACATTGGAAGTCACACAGGATATCGGGCCCATTCAAAAGATCGCGGGCGAAAAACGCCTTGTATCGGATGTGTGACGCGCCGGCCGCTCTATAACAGCTTTCATCCAAGTTAATCATAAAAAGCCATGTTACGGCATAAGGGCATCCCCTTATCGGAACATGGCTTTTATATTTCTCCCGACGCGTTTACATATTTGCCAAAATGCGCTATATTTACTTTACTCCCATTCCATAGAAATTGGGCATGCTAAAATCACGCAAGAATCTGGCATGGCATCATGCAAAAGGAGATAAAAATGAACAGCATAAAAAAAGAAATCTATCTGGCCGGCGGCTGCTTCTGGGGCACGGAAAAATACATGGCTTCCGTCAAAGGCGTTCTGGAAACAGAGGTCGGCTATGCCAACGGCAATACGGAGCGTCCCACCTATCAGGAAGTCTGCCATAACGATACAGGCCACGCGGAAACGGTGAAGGTGGTGTATGCCCCCTCCAAAGTGTCCCTTCCCTTTTTGCTGGAGCTGTATTATGACTGCATTGATCCCACCTCCGTAAACCGTCAGGGCGGCGACAAGGGCACGCAGTACCGCACCGGTGTCTATTATGTGCATCCGGAGGACGAGCAGGTGATCCGCGATTCGCTTTTCAGGCTGCAATCGCGGCTTACTAAGCCCGTGGCGGTGGAATGCAAGCCCCTTGACAACTACTACCCCGCGGAGGAATATCACCAAAAGTATCTGGACAAGAATCCTGACGGCTACTGCCATATCGGCAAGGAAAAAATCGCAAAAGCCGCTCAAGCCAGCGTGGACCCCACGCAGTATCAACCGGCCGACAAGCATACATTGCGCAAGGAGCTTACGGACCAGCAATACAAAGTGACCCAGGAGGCAGCCACCGAGCCGCCCTTCCAGAATGAATTCCATAACCACTACGCCCCCGGCATTTATGTGGACATCACCACCGGGGAGCCGCTGTTTGCCTCCACCGACAAATTCGAGTCCGGCTGCGGCTGGCCCAGCTTTTCCAGGCCCATCGATCCGCATGTGGTGAATGAGTTTATGGACAGGTCGCTGTTCCATGTGCGCACCGAGGTGCGCAGCCGCGTGGGAAACGCCCACTTGGGCCACGTGTTCGAGGATGGCCCCAAGGATCTGGGCGGCCTTCGTTACTGCATCAACAGCGCAGCGCTGCGCTTTATTCCCAAAGCGGAAATGGAAGCGAAGGGATACGCAAAGCTGCTGCCGTATGTGAAGTAGTATCAAAAATAAAACGGCCTCAATAAAAGAGGGGGTGCAGTTGAAAAACTGCACCCCTCTTATTCAGTTGTTTTCCATCCGCATCATCTGAACCTTGCGGTCAAACTCACGTACAAACTGATCCGTCTTAAGCTCTCCCTGCATGAACCTTTGGAGGAGCGTGAGCGCTTCCGGAGAACTGCTCAGGAAGTTCAGGTTCCGCGTATCCACGCTGACATAGGGAACCAGCGACCGGTACTGTGCAATGACTTTATCGGAGATAATATAGCGGCTCTTTTCCCGCCAGGCAATGTATTCTTCCTGACTTTTCACCGCATCCTCCAGGTTTCTTTTGTCCTCGGGTTTGGCGTTTTCCAATTGGTCCTTCAGACCCTGCAGGCCTTTTTGGGCTTCCTCGATATCCTTGGCATAACCCGGATTTTCGTAAGGCGTGTTGTCCTCCGGGCAGAAGGTGATGGAAAAATCCCTTGGCATGTTTTGGGCGAAATGCTCCAGGTACGAAATCGCAAGGTCCTGATTCTTGGAATTGGGGTTGACGATGTACACATCGATCTGGCCAATCAATGCCGGCTCAAGCCCCTCCTCCAGGGCAAGGGGAAGCGGCAGGTATCCCCTGTCATCGTCATATTCCGTAGGATAAAAGGTGTAGTAATTTGTAATCAGGGAAGATGGTTTCTCATCCATACCATAGCCGCTTGAATAGACCACGCCGTTTGGGTTCCCGGTGTCGGATGGGTTCAGTTCCTTCAGTATGGGAGAAACCTCGTCCAGCTTTTTAAGCAGCGACCGGAACAGAGGCGTATCAAAGGCAAGATCCTCCCCTGTACGTGCATAATGGGCCAGGTAGGTAATCAGGATGGTATTGAGCATTTCCGTCCTGACATCATATATGTTCTCCTGGATGGTGTAGCTGGGATACTCCACGCTGTATGTATCCACCCAGTCCACATACAGATCCATCAGTTCCGGCACCGTCCGCGGCGGCTTATCGATACCCAACTCCTCCAACAAATCAGGCGAATAGCCCAGGGTATAGGCGTTGAACCGGCATGGGAAGGCAATCAGCTTTCCATCCTTGAACAAATCGGCCATATATTGCGGATACATTTTGGAGGTGGTATCCGTCAATACCGCGCTTTGGCTCAAGTCAGTCACGTACCCTTTATCCCGCAGGGAACTAAAACCGCCAAACGACAGGCTGATAATGAACAGATCGGCACTGTCGTTGCCGGACACCATCTGCTGGGAAATCTGTTCGGCACTTCTCAAGGGCATATCCTCAAAGAGTACGGGTACCTCCGGGTGGTCTGCCTGGAATTTTTGGGAAACGGAATCGGAATATCCCCCCGCGATGCGCAGCACCCGGCTGGCTTTCAACGCCGGATCAATGTTGCGCACATGCACCTCTCCATAATTGGGGACGGCCGCGTAAAGCCCGCCGGATACATATGCGGCCGGCAGTTGGTCGTTAGGATAATCCGATGGCATATAGGCGACCGTCTCAAAGGCGCTGCCTGGTTTGCAGCCATACAATTCACCCTTGCCCAATGCATATATCATGCCATTTTCGGGGGAATAGCACAGCCCACCGACACGCTCGGCAGGGAAATCCGTAAGCTTTATGATTGATTTGGCGGCGGGATCAAGCACCGACAGGGCAGGATATATAGGCTTGCCATCGCTTGTATACATGCTCTCCCAATCATACACGGTGCAAAGAAGCTGGCCGTTTTCATAACGGGCAATGGCATGTACGTTATCGGCATCCACCTTTGAAACTGTTCCGGCCGCAAGGCTAAAGGCAAACAGGTCATATTCGTTCCAGTTGTCATCCGGCTTTTGAACCAGCAAATACAAGCTTTCGTCCATCAGCACCGCGCCATAAATCTGCCGCGTGTAAGAGCGGTCGCCATCCTGGATAAACATATCCTTCCAGTCCAACACAGAGACTTCACTGAACTTTACGCCATCCGCCGTTATATCCAGCAAAAGCAGCGTCCCCTTAATGGAATTCAGGCCATACAGCTTCCCGCCGCGCTCCATAATGTAATTGACACTGTTCTGATATTGCTCCTGGTCCTCCTTGACCATGTTCTCCCATTTATCCGGCGCATAGCGTATGATTGCCTCTGCGGATACAAGCTTTGGTTCGGTGTCATTTTGCTTCCAGGCGAAGAGTCCGTTGTATGTAAGCAGATACAGCGTATCGCCCACAGCCGCGAGGGATTGAACGCTGTTTTGGTAGGTTCCGTCCTCCGCAGGCCTGAATAAAACGGCGTCTCCTGGCGCCGCACATGCGCCGGACATAACGCCCAGGATAAGGCTGAGGATGACTAGGATCGCTGCCGCTTTTGCTTTCATAGACTATCTCCTTTAATATGTTGTGACATGTACCAATGTATCATGTTCGGTTAATTTTTATAACCGTCCGGAGGAAACGTCGGGGCTGGCTCCGTAACGGAAAGCCGCCATAGGTAGTCCTCAAAGTCAGCAGGAAATCCCATCCTTGCAAACATTTCGAACTCTTCCGTGGCCTTTAACACCGGTTCCCCTTTTCGCCAAAGCTCTTTCTTATCCCTTCCGTAGCCGTAATATATGATCAGCGGCGCATCGCCATTTTGCCCCTCGGGGTTAAACCCCGTCTTGCTATACAGCACCTCATACTCTGGGTCAGCGGCGCCAAACAGCCGATTCCAAAAATTGGTCTGCATCTCGAAGGCATAATCCCCCCTGTCATCCATGGTGGCGCTCTGCCCCTGCATCATGTGCCGGTCCATCCCCCGGACCTTGTATTCAATCACCAAGGACCCATTGGAAAGTTCATATATGTTCTGTACCGCAATCTCCTCCGGGGAAATCGGGCTTAAAGGCGCGGAAAGTACAAACCCGATGCTCCACATCAGTACGATACTGCCCAGCACAGCCAGTATGATATGGGTTAATCTTGCCTTGCGGATGGCCCGCAAAAGCCGCAATAAGTCCTTTTTTTCAAATTTGGGCACGGCCATGTCGGCCTTGAGCTTTTCGTGCAGCTTTTTGCACGCTTCGCAGCGTTCCATATGCCTGTATACAGCATCGTTTGTCTCCGCACTGGTCAGCTCCTCGATGTAATTGGGAAGCAGATCCCGCACCACTTCGCATTTTAGAGTATCACACATAATGATCCCATCCCTTCCGCAGCCTTTCCTTGCCCCTATAAAAGGTCACCCGCGCCCAGTTCTCCGTCTTCCCCAATATATCCCCGATCTGCCGGTAGCTCAAATCGCCCATCAGCCGCAGGTATACCACTTCCCTGGTGGCTTCGTCCAGCTCCTGCATCCGGCGGAAAAGTGTCACACGGTTTTCCTCATTTACCAGCGCTTCCTCCGGCGAACCTTTTTCATCCGCCGGCTCATCAATTAAATCAAGGCTGGCGGTGCCTTTTCTCCGCCGCCTGTCCAGCTCCTGATACCATACATGCCTGGCGATCTGGCACAGCCACACCATCAGCTTGCATTCCCCGTTGTAGCGGTTCATGGATTTGACTGCCCGGCAGAAGGTTTCAGCCGTAAGCTCCTGGGCTGTATCCGCATTGTGCGTCAGGCTGCACAGGTATTGGTACACAGGCGTAGCATACTCCGTATAAATCTCCTCCATGGAGATCACGGCCCCACCTCCCATCTTCACTGTATATGTCTGAATTTTTCGCTTTTCGTTACATATTTTCCTATATTTTCTTTTTATGAGAGTTGTAAAAAAAGCGCTTCTGGCAAGCGCCTCTTTGGGAAGTTGTTAGTGTAAGTTACATCAGAAAGAAGATCACTTTAATTGCTTCATTAACCGTTTCATAAACTTCATTGTCGATACCTTGCCGGAGCGATTGAAGCGACCAAGATCAAACAAGCATTCCGGGTTGCCCTCCTGTATATAATTGATTCGTTCATGGCATGTCATGGAAGCCTTGAAATTCAATTGCCTCAGACAATCCTGCGCTTCTTTGCATATCAGGCCGAATGGATATGTATATGCGGCAGGTTCGATCCCGCAGTGTTCCTGCAAAAGAAACTGCTGCTTCAACGCATCCGCGTTGAAAGAGGTGCAATACGATGCCGCCGACTCCCCGTTCATTCTTTGGCAGCCTTTCCTGTCATTCAGGTTATGCATAGCATAGGAGTGATTCTGAATCTCAAAGCGGCCGCTGTCCTTCAGGTATTTTATCTCCTCCCAGGAAAGATAAGCGTAATTGGGATCAGGGTCGACTTTGGCGGTGAAAGCTTCGGCATAGATGCCAACCACCGAAATAACAGCCTTCATGTCCATTTCCTGAAGGATAGGAAGTGCATAGTACAAATTATTGTAATGCCCGTCATCAAACGTAATCATGACTGGCTTTTTAGGAAGGGTGCCCTGTCCGTTCACATAATCCACCAGATCCTGCACGACTACGGTTTCAAAACCGTTCTCCTTCAGGTATTTCAGGTCGCTCCTCAAGGTCTCCGGCGATGCGACATAGACATCCGCTTTCTTGGGATCGCTTAGAATGCTGTGGTACATGAGAATCGGCAGCTTGACGCTTTTGCCCTTCACACTATCCATCACCGCACGGCTGTCATCTTCTGATGCTGAAGGAATATAGAGAATAAAGGTTGAAATAACGGCCAAAAGAACCACAGTCATAAAGCGCTTTTCTTTCATGGAGCCTCCTAGCATCATGCAAAAAGGTTTCCCGACTATTTTCTGCCCTTCCAGCCGGCTTATTCGATGATGATGCTGCATGAT
Organism: Bacillota bacterium; assembly: GCA_023436585.1. Lineage (GTDB taxonomy): Bacteria > Bacillota > Clostridia > Christensenellales > Aristaeellaceae > JAEWAH01. The sequence goes on from JAEZIN010000012.1 coordinate 86,236, forward strand.
AATACCTGCATAGACAAGTTGCGCGGCCCAAAGGTTTGCCGCGCTTGCTTTTGAATTATTATATTTTGTCATCAATTCCGCCACTTACTTGCTGAGGATTGCCAGCCGGCAGCTAATATCTGCACTCTTTACGGCTCATGCCTCACAGGCGAGTTATCCTTTTTCATAAATGCGGTATACGCCTCTATCAAAAGGGAGCGGATTTCCTCTTGCGGGAAAGAGGCACTGTCGGCAGCAGCAATGGAGGCGATGCCGTGGGTAAATATCCACACTTTGGCGAACAATTTGGTATCCTGCCATTTGACACCACGGGTCAAAACAAACAGCCTGTCCCATTGAAAACAGCCTGGCGAACACCACAGGCGGAACAAATGCGGTTCCCTTTGAGCCAGCTCAACATACCGAAGGCCCATGCTTAAAAACAATGGTGCACCTTCCATAGGTCTGGACATTTGCTGGCCGAAATACGCCATTGTTTTTTCATACAAGGCATGTTTCAGCCCCTCCATGCTGGAAAACAACCGGAAAACCGGCTGAGTGGAGCACTCCAGCGCTTGCGCCAGACCCCTTGCGGTTATAGTGTCAAAGCCTGTTTCCCGCACCATTTCAAACGCCTTGTCCAATATCTGCTGCTCTGTTAACTGCGGCTTGGGCGGCATATCGATTCACCTCATATAATAACAACGTTATGTATCAATGTTATTATACTTCCCGGCGATGTCTTGTCAAGCGGAAAATAAAAAGCAGGAGCGCTTTTGGGCGCTCCTGCACTTGTCAGATCCGGTCTTACTTCTTGGCAGCCATCTTTTCTTCGATCGCCGCATGAGCCGCCGCCAAACGGGCGATGGGCACACGGAAGGGAGAGCAGGACACGTAGTTCAGGCCAACCTTGTGGCAGAACTTGATGGAGGAAGGATCGCCGCCATGCTCGCCGCAGATGCCCAGCTTGATGTCGGGGCGGGTCTGCTTGCCCAGCTTGACGGAGAGCTTCACCAGCTCGCCAACGCCTTCCTGGTCCAGGCGGGCAAAGGGATCGTTCTCGAAAATCTTGTTGGAGTAATAGGAATCCAGGAACTTGCCGGCGTCGTCGCGGCTGAAGCCGAAGGTCATCTGGGTCAGGTCGTTGGTGCCGAAGGAGAAGAATTCGGCTTCTTCAGCGATCTGATCGGCGATCACGGCTGCGCGGGGAATCTCAATCATGGTGCCGATGTGGAAGTGCAGCTCCTGACCGGCTTCGGCGAACACCTTTTTGGCGGTATCCAGCACGATCTGCTTGACGAAGGCCAGCTCCTTCTTGGCGCCAACCAGGGGGATCATGATCTCGGGAACGATGTCTAGGCCGGTTTCCTTCTTCACCTTCAAGGCAGCCTGCAAAACGGCGCGGGTCTGCATTTCGGCGATCTCGGGGAAGGTGACGGCCAGGCGGCAGCCGCGGTGGCCCATCATGGGGTTGAACTCATGCAGCGCGTCGATCTTGGTGATGATCTTTTCGCTGGTGGTGTTCAGCTCCTTGGCCAGGGCGGCGATTTCTTCGGTCATGGACTTCTGGGGCAGGAACTCATGGAGCGGCGGATCCAGGTAACGGATCGTCATGGGACGGCCTTCCAGAGCCTTGTACATGGCTTCGAAGTCACCCTGCTGCATGGGCAGAATCTTATCCAGGGCGGCGCGGCGCTGAGCCTCGGTATCGGCCAGGATCATTTCACGCACGGCGGCAATACGGTCGGCTTCAAAGAACATATGCTCGGTACGGCACAGGCCGATACCCTCGGCGCCGAATTCCACGGCCTGCTTGGTGTCGCGGGGGGTGTCGGCGTTGGTGCGCACCTTCAGGGTACGGGCAGCGTCAGCCCACTTCATCAGCGTGGCGAAATCGCCGGAGACGGAAGCTTCCACGGTGGGGATCAGGCCGGCGTACACATTGCCGGTGGAGCCGTCCAGCGACAGGGCATCGCCCTCGTGGAATACATGGCCCTTCACGGTCAGGGTCTTGGCGGCTTCCTTGATGTGCAGCTCGCCGCAGCCTACGACGGCGGCGCGGCCCATGCCGCGGGCCACAACGGCCGCGTGGGAGGTCATACCGCCGCGGGCAGTCAGGATGCCCTTGGACAGGTCCATGCCCTCGATATCTTCGGGGGTGGTCTCTTCACGCACCAGGATGACGGCCTTGCCGGCGCGGCCGGCATCGGCGGCGGCGGAAGCGGTGAAGTAGACATAGCCGGCGGCGGCGCCGGGAGAGGCGGGCAGACCCTTGGCGATGACTTCGGCCTTTTTAAGGGCGGCAGTGTCAAAGTTGGGGTGCAAAAGAGTATCCAACTGCTTGGGCTCCACCTTCAAAACGGCTTCGTCGGTGGTGAGCATGCCTTCGGCCACCAGATCCACAGCGATCTTCAAAGCGGCGGCAGCAGTGCGCTTGCCGTTGCGGGTTTGCAGCATGTACAGCGTGCCATGCTCGATGGTGAACTCCATGTCCTGCATGTCGCGATAGTGCTTTTCCAGGGTGTTGGCGATGCCGGTGAACTGGTTGTACACTTCGGGCATGGCTTCCCTCAGGGTGGCGATGGGCTGGGGGGTGCGGATGCCGGCCACCACGTCTTCGCCCTGGGCGTTGATGAGGTATTCACCGTACAGCTTGTTTTCACCGGTGGAGGGGTTGCGGGTGAAGGCAACGCCGGTACCGGAGTCATTGCCCATGTTGCCGAACACCATGCTCTGCACGTTGACGGCGGTGCCCCAGTCGCCGGGGATGTCGTTCATGCGGCGATAGTAGATGGCGCGGGGGTTGTCCCAGGAACGGAACACGGCCTTGATGGCCTCCATCAGCTGCACTTTGGGATCCTGGGGGAACTCTTCTCCCTTTTCCTTGAGGTAGATGGCCTTGAAGCGGCGGACAACTTCCTTGAGGTCTTCGGCGGTAAGGTCCGTATCATACTTGGCGCCCTTTTCTTCCTTCACGGCGTCCAAGGCGGCTTCGAAGGTAGCCTTTTTAATCTCCATCACCACGTCGGAGAACATGTTGATGAAACGGCGGTAGCTGTCATAGGCAAACCGCTCGTTGCCGGTCTGCTTGGCCAGGCCCTGAACTGCGATATCATTGAGGCCCAGGTTGAGGATGGTATCCATCATGCCAGGCATGGAGGCGCGGGCGCCGGAACGCACGGAAACCAGGAAGGGGTTGCTGAGGTCGCCAAACTTCTTGCCGCAGATAACCTCGGTCTTGGCAAGAGCTTCGTAAATCTGATCCACGATTTCAGCGGCGATCTGCTTTCCGTCCTGATAGTAACGGGTGCAGGCTTCGGTGGTGACGGTGAAACCCTGGGGAACGGGCAGGCCGATGGTTGTCATTTCAGCCAGATTGGCCCCTTTGCCGCCCAGCAGATTCTTCATGCCGGCGTTGCCTTCTTTAAACAGGTACACATACTTGGTAGCCATGTTTTTTTGAGTCCTCCTCCACATTATAGTGCGCATGTTGTCATGCAAACGGATAAAGCATCAGGCATACAAAAAAAAGCATGCAAGGCTCGTCCTTCAAACATCCGATTGATTATACTATCTTTTGCCCTGTTTGGCAATATCATACCAGGTATTTTTAGGGTACAAACCCATGTTCAGCTCCACAGTTTTCCATATCCCGCCATTCATCTCTATTGTTATTGATATTCCCTTAATATTCCGGTAGAATGATGTTATAATGATCTCACAATTACATAGGAGGCGTACAAATGAAAGAAAGTATGAAGTCCTCAAAAGGTCCGTCCGTTAAGCAAGCAAAAAATTCACCATTGGCGGATCAACGCCTGGCTATCAGCCTTCCCAAAGTATTTCCAAAGTATAAAACAATCGAGCTTCCACCCGAAGAATGCAGTTATCCATCATGCAGAGAAACAGTATTGTTTAAAGATGGCTTATGCTGGGAGCATTACGAATACGAAAATTCGGCATCAAAATAAATACATATAAGTTTGTACAAAACTTTCAGCTCAGCGACACCTGCTGAAGCCTGTGGGCAAAATCCTGCCTTGCCTGTGCCTGCACCATAGCCCATTCCACCTGGAATTCCTTTTGATTGCGAAGCTCCCGAAGGCATTTTTGCGTCTCATCCAGCAGCTTCACGTCCCCATCCATGGAAAGCCCCGGCAAAAGTGGCGCGCCATGCTGCCTGGTGCCGAAAAATTCCCCAGGACCGCGAAGCTGCAAATCCTTTTTCGCAATCTCAAACCCGTCATTGGTGGCAGTGAGCGTCTTCAGCCGTTCATTGGGCTCAGCCAGCAAAAAGCACCAGCTTTGCTGGCTTCCCCGACCTACCCGGCCACGGAGTTGGTGAAGCTGGGACAGGCCGTACCGCTGGGCATCCTCAATCACCATGATGGTGGCGTTGGGCACATTGACGCCTACCTCAATGACGGTAGTGGCCACCAACACCTGTATATCCCCCGCCGCAAAGGCATCCAGCACCTCCGCCTTCTCCGCGGGTGGCTGCTTGCCGTAGGTCAATCCTACCCTCAGCCCTTTTAACGGACCGGAAACAAGCTCGGCATAATGCGTCTGGGCCGCCTTCACATCAGCCAGTGCTTCGCTTTCTTCCACCAGAGGACAGACGATGTACGCCTGCCGGCCCTTCGCCACCTCATCTTTGATAAAGCCGTACATGCCTTCCCGCTTCTCTTCCGGCACAATGCGCGTCGTCACCGGCGTGCGGCCAGGCGGAAGCTCGTCCACCACGGACAGGTCCAAATCGCCGTAAAGGATCAGCGCCAGCGTCCGCGGTATGGGCGTAGCCGACATCACCAGCACATTGGGCGAAAGCTCCCCCGCCTTCTCCTGCCCCTTGGCTGCCAGCGCCGTGCGCTGGCGCACGCCGAAACGGTGCTGCTCATCCGTAATCACAAGGCCCAAGCGGTGATAATCCACGCCTTCGGAGATCAGCGCGTGGGTCCCGATGGCCACCTGGCATATGCCTTCCCGGATCGCGCCCAGTGTTTCCCTGCGCTCCGCGGCTTTCATGCCGCCCAGTAAGAGGCCGCAACGGATGCCGAGCGGTTCCAATAGGGCATTCGCGCTTTTCAAATGCTGGCGGGCCAATATCTCTGTGGGTGCCATCAAGGCGCACTGATAGCCATGCCGCACAGCCAGATACATCGCGCCGAATGCCAGCGCCGTTTTGCCGGAGCCCACATCCCCCTGCACCAGCCTGGCCATGGGATGAGGCGCGGAAAGGTCCGCCGCAATTTCCGTAAGCACACGCCGCTGAGCCGCGGTAGGCGCAAAGGGCAGGCTTTGCCAGAAAATATCCGGTTCTTTGCCGTCCACCGGAAAAAAAATGCCCTGTTCCTTCCGGTTTCGCAATAAACCCAGTGCCGCCTGGTAAAACAGCAGCTGTTCAAAGGACAGGCGGCGGCGGGCGGTTTGAAGCGCTTCCCTGCTGTCGGGGAAATGCGCCTGGCGGATGGCATAGTTTTTTTCGCACAACCCATAGCGAAGACGAAGGCTGTTGGGCAGCGTTTCCGGACAGGTGTCCTCCACCTGGGTAAGCGCCGTCTCCACAAGGCTGCGCATGATCTTGCCGGGCAGGCCATCCAAAGGCCTGTACACGGGCGTGATCCCAGGCGCCTCTTCCAGGGATGGATTCAAAAGCTGGCGCTTGCCCTTCCTTTCCTCCACACGGCCGTACAACAGCACCTGTTCGCGGCCGGCAAGATTTTTCTCCATCCAGGGCTGGTTGTACCAAACGCAATTGATATGCCCCGTCTCATCCCAAACGGCGGCGGTCACGCTGCAAAGCCCCTTGAAACGGCTCAGCCTTGGCTTTCCCTTGACAGACCCCATCACTGCGGCGGTCTGCCCCGGCATGAGCTCCCCTATGGACGTGATTTCCGTCGTATCCTTGTAACCGGTAGGCAAAAAGAACAAAAGATCGCGCAGCGAGATAATTCCCGCTGCGCGAAGCGTTTCCAGCCGCGTTTTTCCAACGCCGCGTAAATCCGAAAGATTCATGTCACTCCACCGAAATCAGATAATAATACAGGGGCTGGCCTCCCATATGGGTTTCCACATCACAGTGGCCGTACAAATCGGAAATTTCTCCGGAAAGGTTCTCCGCGTCTTCCTTGGATGTATCCTTGCCGTAATAGACAGTAATCAATTCGTCGTCATCCGTTACCAACTCTTCCATCAGTTCCAGCGCCACATCATGCACGCTGGAGCCGGTGCAATGTATCTTGCCATTGCAAAGGCCGATGATATCGCCTTCCTTGATACTCAGGGCCTCATACTCGGTGTCGCGCACAGCAAAGGTGATGGTCCCCGTCTTCACCCTTTGTGAAGCATCGTTCATTCGCTTTACATTTTCGGCGCTATCCAACTCCGGCTGGAAAGCAACTGCGGCCGCGATACCCATGGCCACATTCTTTGTGGGAATGACGTAAACTTCCTTTTCGGATAGCTCCGCAGCTTGCTGTGCGGCCAAAATTACATTCCCGTTATTCGGGAATATGAAAACACACTTGGCATTGATCTTGTTGACGGCCGCCAGCAAATCCTCGATGCTGGGGTTCATGGTCTGACCGCCATCCACGATGGCATCCACCGTCAGGTCGTGGAAGATACGGGAGAAGCCGTCACCCAGCGACACGGCCACCATGCCGTAATCCTTGGGCGGCTGCTGCTGCTTCTCTTCTTCCATCTTCTTCTGGCGTTCCCTGCGCTGTTCCACCATGTTTTCAATCTTCAGGCTGATCAGCTCGCCCAGGGTCAGGCCATATTGAAGCGCTTTGCCGGGGTCGTTGGTATGCACATGCACCTTGACCAGGCTCAAATCGCCCACGACCAACACACAGTCGCCGATCCGGTTGAGCCTGCGGCGGAAGGTATCCACATCGCTGTCCTGAATGGTCGGCAGCAAATTCTGAATCAAAAATTCCGTACAATAAGCAAACTTGATGTCTTCCAAAGCGTCGTGGTCATCTTCAAAGGTAGCGTTTCCGCCGGCATGAAAGTCGATATCGGCATTTTCCACCTGCTCGCCTCGGAGCGCGGCGGCATAACCGGCATAAATCAATAAAAGCCCGCGGCCACCCGCATCCACCACGCCGGCCTGCTTGAGCACAGGCAGCATATCGGGCGTGCGCCGCAAAATGGCGTCGCCGCTGGTCAAGATCACATTGAACAAGCCATCGAAATCATCGGGTGCCAGCTGCACCTGGCGGATGGCGTCCTCCGCCACCACCCGGGCCACCGTCAATATGGTGCCCTCCTTGGGCTTCATCATGGCTTTATAAGCAGTATCCACGCCGCTTTTCAGCGCCTGGGCAAAAAGGGCCGGTGTGATCCTGTCCACACCTTCCAGCGCCTTGGCAAAGCCCCGGTACAATTGCGATGTGATAACGCCGGAGTTTCCCCGGGCACCCTTGAGCGCTCCCTTGGCCAAAGCCTCGGCAGCCTCACCGGCGGAAAGATATTCCTTTCCGTTTAATTCCCGGATGGCTGACATCATCGTCAGCGACATATTGGTGCCTGTATCCCCATCGGGTACGGGGAATACGTTCAAGGCATCCACAGCTTCCCGGTTTTTCTCAAGTAGAGCGGCCCCGGCCGTCACCATATCGCGCAGCAGAAGGCCGTCTATATTTTTAGCCTGAATCAAGGATGTTTCCTCCAGTCGGGTGGCTTTATTAAATGCGGATGCCTTCCACCGAAATATTCACGCGGCGAACCGTTACGCCAGTCATGCTTTCCAGCTTGTATTTCACCGTTTCCACAATGGTCTTGCAGACTTCCGCAACAGAAATGCCGTACTCGACGATGATGAACAGGTCAACATCCAGCATGTCTTCCACCAGGCGCAGCTGCACCCCTTTGGACAGGTTTTCCCGACCGAGCCATTCCACCAGGCCGTCCTTGGCACGCTTGCTGGACATGGCCACAATGCCGTAGCATTCCAGCGCCGCATAGCCCACAACCTTGAGCATGACGTCCTCGGTGATATAAATCGTGCCGATGTCATTCTTTATCTTGCATTCCATCATCTTTGCCTCCCTAGAGCAGCAATTGCCGCGTGTCCGCCAATAAGCCCGCAGGATATATGAGCCTGCTTATACCATGGCAAAGCCGCGGTAAAGCTCTCCTCCTGCAAGGTCAAATCCTAGTATACAGGATTTTGCCTGAAACCGCAACTGGAATTGTGGCCTTTTACCTTATGCCGTTTGCGGCCGAACCATAAATGCCGGGAATGCGGCCCGCCGCAAAGCTTTACAGGTCGTCCACCAGCGCGGTGCTTTTAGCGTAGGCTGTGCTTTTGGCTTCAAAAAAATCCGTTTTGACCATATTGGCGTTGGAATACTGGCTGACCCAGGACATGGATTTGGGCTCCCTGTCGAACCCCTCAAACAGCGGCTCAAAGCCAAGGCCCAGACAGCGCAGGTTGCCAAGATATTTGATGTAGTCCGTAACCATGGCGCTATTGAGGCCTGGAATGGAATCGCCGATGACATACTCACCCCAGGCGATTTCCTGGCGCACGCCCTCCGCCACCATTTCCCGCAGGTACTTAACCCGTTCCGGGGTGAAAAGCTCCGGCTGCTCCTTCTTCAGCTCCAGCAGGATATTGCGGAACAGCCACAGATGGGTGTTTTCGTCCCGGTTGATGTAGCGTATTTCCTGCACAGAGCCGGGCATTTTCCCGTTGCGGCCCAGGTTATAAAAGAACATGAAACCGCTGTAGAAGTAAACGCCCTCCAGGATGTAGTTGGCCACCAGCACCTTCAAAAGCGTAAAATCATCCTTGTCGGTCTGGAATGCGTTATACAGATCACCAATGAATGTATTGCGCTTTAAAAGATGCTCATCTGTTTTCCACTGGTAGAGGATGTCGTTGCGCTCGTCGGGGCTGCAGATGGTGTCCAGCATATAGCTGTAGCTCTGGCTGTGGACGCATTCCTGAAAGCTTTGTATGGTCAGGCATAGGTTCACCTCGTTGGCGGTGACATACTCCCCGATGGCCGGAAGGTTGGCGGTTTGAATCGAATCCAAAAAAATCAAAAAGCTGAGTATCTTGTTGTAGGCGGTTCGCTCCGCCTTATCAAGCTTTGGGTAGTCCTTTACATCGGGGCTTAAGTTGATCTCTTCAGGAATCCAGAAATTGTTCATGGCCTGCCTGTACCAGTCGCTGACCCAAGCATACTTGACGTTATTGAAGTCATTGAGGTTGGTGGTATTCCCGCCGACCATGCGGCGGTTAATCACCTGGGTGTCGCCTTCCGGGTTGAACAGGGGCTTTTTTGTCAGGATGGCCATGAACACGTCTCCTTCAAGCAATGTATTTCATGAGGCGCAGCTTTCGCACTCGATCACTTCCAGAGCCTTGCTGCGCACATAATAGAGGGTTTTGACGCCAGCTTCCCAAGCCTCTATGTACAGCTCCAGCACCTGGCGCAGGCTGAAATCGTTGGTGATATACAGGTTCAGGCTTTGGCCCTGGTCAATGTGCCTTTGCCGCACGCCAGCCGCCTTCACCGAATAGGATTGATCGATTTGATGGGCGTTTTTGTAGTACCAGTAGGTGGCCATGGACAGTTCCGGCGCGACCCTGGGCAGTATGATGCCCTTCTTTTCCTCCAGGAAGAACCGGTTCATGATAGGGTCAATGCCGGCGGTGGTGGAAGCCAGGATGCTGGTGCTGCTGGTGGGGGCGATGGCGATCAGGTAGGCGTTGCGCATACCATTTTCCGCGACCTCCTCTTTCAGCGCCTGCCATCTGTCCTCCATATAACCCCGCTTTTCAAAATACTTGCCCGTCTGCCAGTCACTGCCCGGAAACAGGGAATAAGCGCCTTTCTCCTTTGCTAAGCGGCTGCTGGCCTGTATGGCGGCATAATTGAGGTCTTCGAACACCTTGTCCACGAAATCGAGATGTGCCTGGCTCTCCCAGGCGATGCCCCGTTTGGCCAGCATATGGTGGTAGCCATGCACGCCAAGGCCGATGCTGCGGTAGCGGCGGTTGGTGATCTCGGCGTATTCTACAGGATAATAGTTCAAATCAATCACATTGTCCAGCGCACGGACGGCAGTGGAAACCAGCTCCCGCATGGCCCCGCTGTCTTCTACAGGCAGCGCGCCAAGGGACAGGCTGGCCAGGTTGCACACCACAAAATCACCAGGCTTCGTTACGGTGACAACCACGGTATCCCCATCCTGGGTGGTCACCTGCCTGCTTAAAAGCTCAATACCGCTCATGTTTTGAGCGATCTCCGTGCACAGGTTGGAGCAGTAGATGATGCCCGCGTGGCTGTTGGGATTCATGCGGTTCACCGTGTCGCGGTTGAAGGCAAAGGGCGTGCCCGTCTCGATGGCGGATTTCAAAATAAGCCGTACCAGTTCCTTGATGGAAATCTCCCGCTTGGAAATACGCGTGTCCCGTAAACAGTCCAGATACCGCTTCTCCCATTCTTCTCCCCAGTAATCCTCCAACGCGTAGCCTTTGACGGTGAGTATTTGATGCGGGCACATCAAAAACCAGCTTTGGTCCAGGCTTTCCTTGGCCATGCGCCAGAAAAGGTCCGGGTAGCATACGGCGGGAAACACGTCATGCGCCTTCAGCCTGTCGTCGCCGTTATTGGTTCGAAGCTGCAAAAACTCCGGCATGTCCCTGTGCCATACATCCAGGTACACCGCCACGGCACCCTGCCGCATGCCTAACTGATCCACCGCCACGGCGGTGGCGTTTACCAGCTTGATCCAGCGGATCACGCCGCCGGCCGCCCCTTCAAAGCCGCGGATGCTGCTGCCGTTGGCGCGCACCTTGCCAAGGTAAATGCCCATGCCGCCGCCGAATTTGGATACCCTGGCGAAATTATCAACGGTCCGGTAGATGCCGTCCAGGCTGTCGGGCATGGTGTCGATAAAGCAGCTGGACAATTGATGGTAAGGCTTGCGGGCGTTGGATAGGGTGGGCGTCGCCATGGTGAGCTGCAACAGGCTCAGCATATCGTAGAATTTCTTCACCCACATGTCCCTGTCCTGCTTTTCCTCCATGGCCAAATGCATGGCAATGCCAAGGTACATCTCCTGGGGCGTTTCCAGGGGAACGTGGCGGTGGGTTTGAACCACATAGCGCTGCAATAAAAGGTCCAACCCGGCGTAATTCAATAAGTGGTTGCGCTCATTTGCTATGTATGCCTCATACCTGTCGACTTCCGCCTTGGAGTAATGCTCCAGGATATAGGCGCCGTACAGCCCCTCCTCCGTCAGATGGCGTATTTTTTCATAGAGATTTGTGACCTTCCTGCGGGCAAGCTCCTCCCCCAACGTTTTCTCAAAAAGGAAATAGTGCATCCTTGCAGCGATAAATTCCCATTTGGGCGCTTCCTGGGTGGTCAGCTCCACGGCAGCCTTTACGAGGGCTGAAAGCCGCTGGTCCTCCGCCATGTCCGGTTTCATGAAAGAGTCATACTTGGCGTGAAGGCGGGCGAGGTCATACGCGTCCTCCGGGAAATCCTTCTGCACCCGCATCAGGCATTCGTGCAGCCTGTTTACGGAAAGCGCATCGGATAAAGCGCGGCAGGTGGCCCGAAGGCGCGACCTTACCTCCCTGTACAATATATAGCTTTTGGCCACCTGATAAAAGCCCTGGGCCATCAGCGCCTGCTCCACCAGGTCCTGTATGGCCTCCACGGTAACTGGCACGCTTGTATCCATGTGCTGTTCCACATGCTTTAAAAGCCCCGCAAGCGTTTCCGCTTCCGGCGCTTGTCCAACGCTTAAAAATGCCTTGTCCATGGCGGCAGTGATCTTGTCGCTCCGGTACTCTTCCCGGCTTCCGTTACGCTTTATAATGTGCATGGCAGTGCCTCACTTTCCAAAGGGTATAAGGTAAGTACTTGCATCTTACCTCAAAAAGCGAAAGATGAAACGAATGGTGCTTGACAGTCCGCTCCACCCCGCATATAATGGGGAACAACAAGCGATGACGGGACCAAGTACCTTGATGTACCAGCCTTCAGAGAGCTTCCGTCCGGTGCAAGGAAGCGGCGGTTTTCAGGGGAATACTTCCCGGAGCTCAAGGCCGAAAGCAATTTGCCGCGTAGGCTGAGCCGGTGCGCCGGATACAGCGTTTGGGAAGAACGTAAATGCGCTTTTCCCGCAAAGGGTATGACCCGCAAGGGTATGCCAAATGGAAGTGGTACCGTGGCTTATGCCGCCTTCCCCAAACAGGGGAAGGCGTTTTTCTTTCCCCGAAACTAAAGGAGGATACTATGAATGCATCGGATTTGACCTTCGCCAAACGGTTCGACGGCATCACAGGCAGCGCCATCCGGGAGATATTGAAGCTCATGGGTACGCCGGGCATGATCTCCTTCGGCGGCGGCAACCCGGCCTCCAGCGCACTGCCGGAGGACACCGTATCCCGCCTTTGCCAGAAGGTGCTGAAGGAAAACGGCAAAAACATACTGCAATATGGCACGACGGAAGGGTATGCCCCGCTTAAAGAAAGCCTCGCTCCTTACCTCAAGCGCCAGTTTGGCTTTGAAGTAAAACCGGATGAGATTCTGCCTGTTTCCGGCTCCAGCCAGGCCATGGACTTAATATGCAAGGCGCTGATCAATCCCGGAGACGTAATCCTGGTGGAGAATCCCACGTTCCTTGGCAACATGCAGTGCATGCGGCTGTACCAGGCCAATGTGGTGCCGGTGGAAAGCGACGAGGGCGGTATCCGCATCGACAAGCTGGAGGAGGCCATCCTAAAGCACAAGCCCAAGATGCTCTATACCATCCCCACCTTCCAGAACCCCACCGGCAAAACGCTGGCGGCGGACCGGCGCTCCAAAATCGCTGCCCTGGCGGAAAAGTACGGCTTTGTGGTAGCGGAGGATGATCCCTACCGTGATTTACGGTATTCCGGAACACCGCTGCCCTCCATCAAATCCTACGATAAATCAGGGCTGGTGGTCTTTATGGGCAGCTTCTCCAAGCTGATTTCCCCCGGCCTGCGGGTCGGCTATATCGCGGCCCATCCTGCCATTTTGCGCAAATGCGTCATTGGCAAGCAATCCGCCGATGTGCATACCGCCACATTGAACCAGGCGGTGGTGGACGCCTTCTTTAGGGAGGACCTGCTGGACAGCCATGTGGCCGCCATCTGCAAAAGCTATGCTATGCATCTAAACGCCATGCTGGAGGAATTGTCGTATTTCCCGGAGGGAACGAACTATTTAAGGCCCGAAGGCGGCCTGTTCGTATGGGCAGAACTGCCTGAGGGCGTCGATGCAACGTCCCTATTGATGAAGGCCGTGGAGCGGAAGGTGGCCTATGTGCCCGGCACCCACTTTTTCGCGGAAGGCGGCCATCAAAACACGATGCGGCTCAACTTTTCCAACAGTCCCATTGAAAAAATACACGAAGGCATGGGCATACTTCGGCAGGTCATTGCCGAAGCCATGTAATTGAAGGAGGATCAGCAGTCATGCATATTCTGGATATATTGAAGGAACGGGGCTTTATCGCCCAGATCACTTTTGAGGAAGACCTATACAAGCTGCTGGAGAAGGAGCAGGTCACCTACTACGTTGGCTTTGACCCCACCGCCGATAGCCTGCACGTGGGCCATTTCATCCCCATCATGGCCATGGCGCACCTGCAAAGGGCCGGCCATCGCCCAATCGCGCTGTGCGGCGGCGGCACCACCATGGTAGGTGACCCCAGCGGCAAGACGGACATGCGCAGGATGCTGTCCAAAGAGGATATCGCACAAAATGCCCAAGCCATCAAGAAGCAATTGGCCCGGCTCATTGACTTTTCCGATGGGAAAGCGCTTCTTGTAAACAATGCCGACTGGCTTTTGCACCTCAATTACGTGGATTTTTTGCGGGATATCGGCTCCCTGTTCTCCGTCAACCGTATGCTGACGGCGGAATGCTATAAGCAGCGCCTGGAAAAGGGCCTCACCTTCCTGGAATTTAACTATATGCTGATGCAAAGCTACGACTTTTTGCGCTTGTTCAAGGACCACGGCTGCCGGCTGCAGATGGGCGGCGACGACCAGTGGAGCAACATCCTTTCCGGCGCGGACTTGATCCGCCGCAAGGAGCAGGAGGACGCCTTCGCCCTGACCTTCAAGCTATTGATGACCCACGACGGCAAAAAGATGGGCAAAACCGAAGCCGGCGCGCTGTGGCTGTCTGCCGACAGAACTTCGCCCTTTGATTTCTACCAGTACTGGCGCAACGTGGATGACCAGGATGTGGAAAAATGCCTGGCGCTTTTGACCTTCCTGCCCATGGAGGAGGTCCGCCGGCTGGGCGGTTTGAAGGATTCCGCCATCAATGAAGCCAAGCGTGTGCTGGCCTTTGAAATCACCAAGCTCATCCACGGCGAGGAAGAAGCCCAAAAGGCAGCCAATGCAGCCCAGGCCCTTTTCGCGGGCGGGGCTGACAGCGAGCATGTGCCCAGCTTTGAAGTAACACAGGCCCAGCTTCAGGAGGACAACCGATTGACCAGTCTTTTGGCCTTGTGCGGCCTGTGCGCAAGCCGCGGGGAAGCGCGCAAAATGGTGCAATCCGGCGCGGTGCTGGTAGCCGAAGAAAAGGTGACAGACATCGAGTACCGCATACTCATGGAAGCCATTACTGCCGACGGCCTGCTTCTTCGCAAGGGAAAGAAGAACTACTGCCGTCTCATTTTGAAGGGATGAACTCCTTCAAAACCGTAAAATGTGCGGCCAGCGATGAGTATATCGTGCAAAAAAGCCGCTTCATCGGCCATGCCGCTCCCGCTGACAGCGAGGAGACGGCATTGGCATTTCTGCAGAAGATACGGCAGGAACATAAGGATGCCAATCACAACTGCTATGCTTATGTAATCGGGCAAAACGCAGGCATCATGCGCTATTCGGATGACGGAGAACCTGGCGGCACCGCCGGGCTCCCTATATTGGAAGTCATCCGCGCCCGGGGTGTCATAAATGTGTGCGTTGTGGCAACGCGGTATTTCGGGGGTATATTACTGGGTGCCGGCGGGCTTGTCCGGGCTTACAGCCACACCTGCGCTCTGGCCTTGAATGCCGCACAGGTGGCGGTGATGGAAAAAAGCCAGCGGTGGTGGGTGGAGGTCGCGTACCCCCAGTGGGATAAGGTGCTTCACCATTTGAAAAACAGGCCTTTGCTGATCGAAAAAACCGAGTTTGCCGCGACGGTCACCTGCACGCTGCTCCTACGGGAAAAGGATGCACCGGAAATGCTGACTTTGGTGGATACGATGACAGACGGCCAAGCAGAAAAAATGTTGGTTGAGGAGCTGTTCACTCTTTGGCCGGAGGAATAACCTTTAATGGAGGGTACGTATGGCCAAAACGTTTGACGAGGTCATGAGGACATTAAGAAGCCTTGGCACCGAATCCAGGTGGAGGCTCAACCTGAAAAACGGCGCAGGCAGCAACCAGTTCGGCGTAGGTTTTGGACAATTGCGTACCCTAGCGAAGGATATAACTACCGATCATGCCATGGGCATGAAGCTGTGGGAGACGGGAAACATAGACGCCATGCTGTTGGCCAGTATGATCCTGGATGCCACACTTCTCCCGAAGGAACAGGCGGAAAAGATGGCCGCTCCCCTTACCTATTCGCCGCTGATTGATGAGTTTGCCTTCAGCGCGCTGGCAAAGGCGCCTTACCAGGAGCAGCTTATATTAAAGTGGATCTATTCCCCTGCGGCCACCTTGGGCAGAATAGGCTGGAACCTTCTCGTGGATGTGATATCGGAGAAAAAGCCCCTTCCCCTTCCCATCGATGAAATCCTGTCTCACATCGAAAACAAGATGAAGGAGGCCGCCAAGCCAAAGCAGGAGGCCATGAACCACTGCCTATGCGAGATCGGCATCCGCATGCCGGAATATACGGAACGGTGCATTGCCATCGGCATGAAGCTGGGCAGGCTGGATGACCGCCCTATACCCAAGGGCTGTACCTCCTCCTACGCGCCGGAATGGATCGCGGCCGGGATTAAGCTGCGGGAAAAGCAGAAGGGATATACTTAAACCGAGCGGTATCAAATGAAAAAGGCGCTGCCACAAACGGCAGCGCCTTTTGCTTGCCCAAGCAACAATTTCCTTATGCCCTCCTGGCTTTTATGGCGCCGATATACCGCTTTAGTGTACTCCGGTTCATCCAAGCCACGAGCCCTGCATAAGCCGCGACAATGAGAAGCTTATAACCGATATTGAGAAGGCTCACATCATACATCCACCTTGTGTAGCTGAAATACAGGCCTATCCCGGAAAGCAGGGTGACCGCCAGCACCACCTTCAAGAAGGCGGTGATGCGGAAGCCAGCCGTATTGAATTTACGCGCGATGATGACAGCAATCACCACCCGCAGCATCATGGCAATAATGTCCGCCAGGGCGGAACCATACATGTCCAGCATGGGGATCAATAAAGCCGACAGCGCTATGTTCAAAAGACTCGAACTGACGGTAGTGATGAAAACCAGACGGCTGGCCTTTTTTTCATACAGCAGCAGGTTGATGTAAGGATAATACATGCTCTTGATGGCAAAGGTAGCCACGGAAAGAGGCACCACGGTCCAGGCCTCGCGATAGTTTTGATTGAGAAAAAGAAGGATGACCTCATGGGAAAAAAGCGCAATGAGCAAGAAGATCAGGCCGCTGAGCCATGCGATGGCAGACGCCATCTGCCGGGTGGCGGCCAGTTTTTTTTCGCCACCCTCCTGCATCTGGGTAAAAAACCAGGGCTGGAAGGCGGAGTTCATGGAGCTTTGGGCGATATCCGTCAGCGTGCCGAACTGGCTGGCCAGCCCGAACAGGCCTACAACAGACAATGTCGCCCAGTTTTTAATCAATACCCTGGAAACCAGCTGAGCAATATTTGTGGAAATATTGTGCGGTATGATCGGTATGGAATACTGCAGCGTCTCCTTGAGGATGGCCTTGTCCATGCAAAAAACGATCAGCTTTCTTTGCTTCAAGTCTATCAGCACATAAGTGCAAAACAGGATGTTGGCAATCATGGTGGCCAGCAAAACGCCTAGGGCACCCATGCCCATTCTGACCACAAATAAAAATGTAAAGCCAAAATTCACGAAAAAGAAGGAAGTGCTTGTAATCACGACACGTTTGGAATCCTGCATGGCATAAAGTATACGGGAATACATGGTGTATACACAGCCGAAAACCAAGCCCAGAAGCGCCACAAATACCACGGGGAAAAAGGTGATGCCCTCAAACACCAGTGCGGAAAGCACCTGGTTGAACACCACAAACAAAAGCAGAAAACCGAAACCGGACGCAAAGGAAAAAAGAATCATGGTTCCAAAATACCGTTTTAACTTTTCCTCATCCGCCTTGTACTCCACATAAAAACGGGAGACCGACATAAAAAGGGAAAACACGATAATATAGCTGGATACCTGGGTAAAGCTGTTGATAAGGTTGGTGGTTCCGTAATCCTCGGTGGAAAGGTAAGCAGTATACAGGGGCAGCAGAAAAAAAGTGAATGCCTTCAGCAGAACATCGTTGACCGTATAAATCAGGGAGTTGCCAAGAACGCGTTTGTTCATTCACGGGCCCTTTCCATTCAGCAAAAATGGATGATTCCACAGGGAATACGGGCATGCCGCATATGCTGCCTGAAGCAGGCACAGAACTGCTTGTACAAACATACCCGCATTGCATGATAATCCCAATTCTGCCATCCCGTCAAGTGTGCGCGTTCTCCCTCCGGTTCATACGCCTTCACAAATCATACTATTTCGCATCCTTCTGCCCCACAAAATTCCACATGATTCCAAATTTGTCGAAGACCACACCGGCGCAAGGGCTATAAAAGGTTTCTGCCAAGGGCATGCCGATGGTCCCTTCCTCCGCCAGAACGGCGAAGGCATGCTTGACAGCCTCCACGCTTGCTTCCACGGCAATGGACATCTTTTCCGTATCCTGGTCGTTCAGCTCATGGCCGGGACCGCAGTCGGACATCCGGATAAAATCGTCGCCCATTTTCAGCGTCGCCTGTACGACTCTGTTTTTGTATACATCTGGAACATGCATGCCGGGCTGCGCCGGCAATTCAGAAAAGTTCATCCTCTGAAGCACATCCGTTTTAAATGCCCGCTTGTATAGCTCGATTGCGCTTGCGCATGAGCCGTCAAATGTGAGATACGGCCTTATTTCCATGGATAATCCTCCCCAAACATGAATTGAATTTTGAGAATTGAAGGCAAGGTTTACAATGTATTATTCTTCCTTCAGTGCTCACTCATGTATTACCCAGATAAATTGCACATGAAAATCGCCATGCATGCTTGCACGGCGATAATTACCAGACAGTTCAAATCTCGATATCCCCTTCAAAATCCTTCTGTGCGTCGCCGGTCATCCAGATACCTTCTTCATCGTACCGGATGACCAACTCCCCGCCGATCAGCCGCAGAGCGATATCCGTATCCCTGTCGGCCAGGCCGCACCGGACTGCCGCCGCCGCCACGGCGCAGGCGCCTGTTCCGCAGGCCCACGTTTCTCCGATTCCCCGCTCCCACACCCGCATTTTCAGCGTGTTGCGGTCGATGACCTGGGCAAAGGAGATATTGGCCCGCTGGGGAAAGACCGGATCATATTCCATGGCAGGGCCGATGGTTTCCAAATCAACTTGGTCCACATCCGGCACGAAGATCACGCAGTGGGGGTTGCCCATGGAAAGGCAGGTGATCTCCCACTCCCCACCGGCTAGCGTCACCTTGCGGCGGATGACCTCGCCCTCCAACTTGACCGGTACCCTCCAGGGCGTGAAATCAGGCTGACCCATCTTCACGCAGGCGGAGTACACCGTATCCTCCCGTACAAACAACTGCAGCGACTTGGGCCCGCCGCCCGTCTCCAGCATGATGGAATCCTTGCGAACACGGCCCGATTCGTAAAGGTACTTGCCCACACAGCGCATGGCATTGCCTGCTACTTGCCCCTCGCTGCCATCGGCGTTGAACATGCGCATCTTCGCGTCCGCCTTATCGCTGGGCAGGATCAATACGATGCCGTCGCCGCCAATGCCCTTGCGGCGGCTCGCCACGCGGACGCAAAGGGATTCGGGGCTTACTATCTCCTGCTCAAAGCAGTCAAAATAAATATAGTCGTTACCGGTGGCCCGCATTTTGATAAAATGCAGCTTCTCCCTTGTTTTGCGCATATGGTTCATGTCCACAAGCTCCATGCTCTCCTGTGAGTAGCGGGAAGCCAGAGAATTGCATAGCGCGTTGGCTGTATCCATGCTGGTGAACACCGGGATGGAGCGTTCCACCGCTTTGCGGCGGAGCTTCACGCTGCTTTTGGTGGGGAACCGCCCCTTGCTGGAGGTGGAAATCACGATGTGCACAAACCCCTGCTCCAACAGGGCCGGGGTATCCTCCCGCTTCACTTCCGTCGCCTTCAGGCCGGCGTCCAAAAGCGCCTTGCAGGTGCCGGGGGTTGCGTATAGGGAAAAGCCCATTGAGGCAAACTTGCGCGCCGTCTCCGCGGCCTCGCGCTTGTCGTTATCCCGCACCGATACAAGCAGGCCGCCCGTTTTTCTCATCTTGTACCCAGCCGCGATAAGGCCCTTGAATAGTGCTTCCTCCAACGTGCGGCCAACGCCCAGCACCTCGCCGGTGGATTTCATTTCCGGGCCCAGGTGCGTATCCACATCCGCCAGCTTTTCAAAGGAGAAGGTGGGCACCTTGACCGCGTAATACGGCGCCTGGCGGTACAACCCCGTGCCGTAGCCCATTTGGGACAGCTTTTCTCCCAGCATGCAGCGCACGGCCAGGTCAACCACCGGCAGGCCGGTCACCTTGCTGATATAGGGCACCGTACGGGAGGCCCGGGGGTTGGCTTCAATTACATACACCTGATTGTGGTGGATGACGTATTGGATATTGATCAGCCCAACCGTGTTCATCTCCAGGGCCAGTGCTTTGGTGGCCTCCAACAGTCGCTGGATTAGCGCTCCGTTTAAATTCCAGGCGGGGTACACGGCGATGGAGTCACCGGAATGGACGCCCGCGCGCTCGATGTGCTCCATGATACCGGGGATCAGCACATCGGTCCCGTCGCAGATGGCGTCCACCTCCACCTCCACGCCCAGCAAGTACTGGTCAATGAGGATGGGGTTTTCGATTCCTTGGGCGAGTATGATTTGCATGTATTCCCGGATATCATCCTCCGTAAAGGCGATGATCATGTTCTGCCCGCCCAGCACGTAGGAGGGGCGCATCAATACGGGATATCCCAGGTGCTCCGCGGCCCGCGCCGCTTCCTCCAAGTTCCGCACCGTACATCCGGCGGGCCGGCGAATGCGCACCTTTTCCAAGATCTCGTCGAACCGCTTCCGGTCTTCCGCCGCGTCGATGCTGTCGGCGCTGGTGCCCAGGATGGGGATGCCGGCGCGGCTTAAGAAGCCTGTCAGCTTGATGGCCGTCTGCCCGCCGAAGGCGACTACTACACCCATGGGCTTTTCGGTGCGCAGAACACCCATCACGTCTTCCGGGGTAAGCGGCTCAAAATACAGCCTGTCGGCCGTATCAAAGTCGGTAGACACTGTTTCAGGGTTGTTGTTGATCATCACCACGTCATAGCCATGCTGCTTTAATGTCCAAACACAGTGCACGGACGCGTAGTCAAACTCAATGCCCTGGCCGATCCTGATAGGGCCGGAGCCCAATACAGCCACGCATAACTTTTTGCCGCCCTTTTGGGCAATGAACTCCTCCGCTTCGTTCTGCTGGTCATAGGTGGCGTAAAAGTACGGTGTCTGCGCCTCGAATTCCGCCGCGCAGGTATCCACCATTTTGTATACAGGAAGACGGGGATTTTCTATTTCGCAACCGCTGATGCGCCGGATGGCCGCATCCGGATAGCCATATTTTTTTGCCTGCAGATAGGTTTCTTCCGTCAGATTCCCTTGAGAAAGCAGCTTTTCCATAGCCAGCAGGTTTTGCACCTTGTGCAGGAAGAACAGGTCAATATTCGTGAGCCTGTTCAACTCCTCCAGGGATACGCCCCTGTCCATCGCCTCATACAGCGCGAACAGCCGCTCGTCGGTACATTCAGCTATAAAAGTCAATAATTCCTGTATGGAAAGGCTTTTAAGCTTTTTCATGCGCAGCGTATCCTGAGCGATTTCCGCGCCGCGTACAGCCTTCATCAGCGCCTGCTCAAAGCAGGTGCCGATGGCCATGACCTCTCCTGTCGCTTTCATTTGAGTGCCCAGGGTGCGCCGGCCGTAGACAAACTTGTCAAAGGGCCACTTGGGCAGCTTCACCACCACATAGTCCAGGGCTGGCTCAAAGCAGGCACAGGTTTTGCCGGTAACGGCGTTCTTGATTTCATCCAGCGTGTAGCCGATAGCAATCTGCGCCGATACCTTGGCGATGGGATAACCCGTTGCCTTGGAGGCCAGGGCAGAGGAGCGGGATACCCGGGGGTTCACCTCGATGACTGCATATTCAAAGCTGCTTTGGTGCAGCGCGAACTGAACATTGCAGCCGCCTTCCACCTTCAGGGCGCTGATGATATCCAGCGCCGCCCGACGCAGCATTTGAAACTCCTTGTCCGCAAGGGTCAGCGCCGGGGCCGCCACGATGCTGTCCCCCGTATGGATGCCCACAGGATCGAAGTTTTCCATGCTGCATACGGAAACCACATTGCCTGCTGCGTCGCGCATGACCTCGAACTCGATTTCCTTCCAGCCAGAGATGCATTTTTCCACCAGAATCTGCCCGATGGGAGACATGCGCAACCCGCTGGCGGATATCTCCTTCAGGGAGGATTCGTCCGGCGCGATGCCACCGCCGCTGCCGCCCAAGGTATAGGCCGGGCGCACGATGACGGGATAGCCAATCTCCTGCGCGAATTCCAGCGCATCATGAACCTTCGTCACCACCTTGGAGGGGATGACCGGTTGGCCGATCAATATCATGGTATCCTTGAACTGCTGGCGGTCCTCCGCCTTTTCGATGGTTTCCCGGCAGGCACCCAGCAGCTTCACGCCGTTGGCAGCAAGAAAGCCTTCCTTGTCCAACTGCATGGAAAGGGTGAGGCCGTTCTGCCCGCCTAGGGTGGAAAGCAGGCTGTCGGGCTTTTCCTTGATAATAATGCGGCGGATGGTCTCCAGGGTGAGGGGTTCAATGTATACCTTGGTGGCCATGGCCCTGTCTGTCATGATAGTGGCCGGGTTGGGATTGACGAGGATCACTTCCAGCCCCGCTTCTTTCAAAGCGCGGCAGGCCTGGGATCCGGCGTAATCGAATTCTGCCGCCTGGCCAATGACGATGGGGCCGGAGCCGATAATTAGCACTCTTTTGATGTCAGGATTCAGAGGCATGCTTTATACCTCCCATCAATGCGATAAAACGGTCGAATAAATAGCGTGTATCCAGAGGGCCGCAGGCGGCCTCGGGATGAAACTGCACCGAGAAGGCCGGAATATCCAGATAATCGATCCCTTCGCAGGTATAATCGTTGCCGTTAATAAACCGCATGCGGCTGCCAGCCGGCAGATAATCCACGGACACGGCGTAGCCATGGTTCTGGCTGGACATATACATCTGCCCTGTTTGCAGGTCCTTCACCGGCTGGTTGCCGCCCCGATGGCCGTATTTCAATTTTTCCGTCTGCCCGCCCCTGGCCAATGCCAGCAGCTGATGCCCCAGACAAATGCCGAATATGGGCGTTTTGCTTTCACAAAGCTTTTTCAGCTCAGCGATGATGCCCACGTTATCTGCCGGATCGCCGGGACCGTTGGAGAGCATGACGCCATCGGGCTTTAACACAAGAATCTCTTCTGCCTGCGTATACGATGGCACTGTGATCACTTCGCAGCCGCGATCAAACAGGTTTTTGCCGATGCTGCCCTTCAGGCCAAAGTCCATCAGCACCACGCGGTGTTTCACCGTTTCCGGCGTATCAGTGAAGACAGTGTCACAGGTTACATCCGCAACCTTGGGGGATGGCCATGTTTTCATTTCCCGAATAGCGCTTTCGATGTCATTGGGCAGCGAATGAACCAGCATGGCGTTCATGACGCCCTTTTGCCGTATTACCTTCGTCAATGCCCGTGTATCCAGATCATACAGGCCCGGGATATCCGCCTTTTTTAACGGTTCATCCAAGGTGCCTTCACAGCGGAAATTGCTTGGCGCTTCGCACCACTCCCTCACAATGTACGCGGACAGCCGGGGGGCCTTGCTCTCAAAATCCCCGGGGATCACCCCATAGTTCCCTATCATGGGGAAGGTTTGTACGACCATCTGGCCGTAATAGCTGGGATCCGTCAGTGTTTCGAGATAACCCGTCATATTCGTCGTAAACACAAGCTCTCCGGCCGCCTCCTTCAAAGCGCCGAAAATCTTGCCTTCAAAAATCTGCCCGTTTTCCAGCAGCAGATACCCTTTTTGCATCCCGTCATCCCGCCTTTGCCTGCCAAGTACCAGGGTTTGCATTATTATACGCCATTTTTTATATATATTCAATACTTCCGCAGATTTTTTGCGTATTTTATGCACCAGTGGACGCGCTGGCAATAATCTTAAACCGTATGGCAGAACCATACCAAATTCAAATTGGCACACAATGCAAGACGCCGCTGGCTATTGCTGGCATTACAAATTGTGATATAATAGGAGGAAATAATTGGATGCCAAATTATAAGGAGGCTGGAAAATGAAAAAATGTCCAAAGTGCGGGAAAATGAACTTTTCCAATACAAGCTTCTGCTCAGATTGCGGAGATAATCTGGAATTTGTTCAT
The DNA here is from genome assembly GCA_023436585.1 of Bacillota bacterium. GTDB lineage: Bacteria > Bacillota > Clostridia > Christensenellales > Aristaeellaceae > JAEWAH01. The sequence continues at coordinate 110,014 of JAEZIN010000012.1, forward strand.
GCGGATAATGATTCCCTGCCATCTCAGCACTTTGGAATGCATTGGTTCTTTGCGTGGCTGATCATGCAGGGAAGTGGCTGGCTTGGCGGTCTGCTGATAAACAGCATCCTCGAAGGCATCCTCTCAAATATGTCTATCAGCGATCTTAGGTCAAGTCTTCCGGCAATTACGAATATTGCGATGATACTCCAAATTCTTCTGACTTATGTGGTTATCTTCATTTGGATCAGATTGACTTTCAAGCGTTACTTTTATGCCGGGCCATGGAATTTTTTTACCTATTTGTGGTTTGTATCTACCCCCTTTCTCATGATGATAGAATTTGGAAATGCGCTTTCAGGAATCAACATGAGTATGGTCCTGCCTTGGATCATTACCATCCTGGGCATATTGACAGGCATCATTGGCTTCACCGTATACAAAAAAAAGCTGGAGGACCAGCTTTAAAAAGGAAATATTCTTAGTCAGTGTGGAACCTTCCCCTATTTTCCCAGCGCGAACCGCCGGATGGCCTTGGCCACCCCGGCGTTTTCATTGTAATCCGTAAAGAACCCCGCAGCCGCCTTTGCGCCTTCCGACGCGTTGCCCATGGCCACGCCATAGCCCGCCCACAATAGCATGGGGATGTCGTTGTCATTGTCGCCTATGGCCATCACTTTGGATTGTTCCATATTCAGCCTGCCGGCAAGCATGGCCAGGGCCATTCCCTTGTGGACGTTCCTTGGCATGATCTCAATATTGTTGATCCAGGAGCTGGTGACTTCCACGCCGGGTATTTTTTCAATTTGCTCCCGTATGCGCGCAAGCCTTGATGTGTCCTCCCGGTCGATATACACGATCTTGTTGGTGCCCAGCTCCCGCTGCTTGAATATGCCATCCATGCCGTAGGTATACAATAAATGGCCTTTGCGCGTAAGGTGCGTTCCCCAATGGTCCAGCTCACGGCCGGTGGAAAAGGGCCGGCTGATTGCCACATGGCTTCTCCCGAAAGCGGAATAGGTCACGCACTCCGCTTCCAGGATGCTTATACATTTTTCCACATCACCGTCGGCCATGTACTGCGCATAGATGGCTTCCCCGTGGGGCCTGTCCAGACAATAGCCGCCGTTCAGGCCCAGCACATAACAATCTGTAAAGCCCGCGTCGGACATAAAGTAGCTGATATCCTCAGGCACGCGCCCGCTGACGATGGCCAGGCGGATGCCCGCTTCCACAGCCTCCCGCATGGCCTGGATATTCTCTTCCGGCATCCGGCAATCTTCGTTCAATAAAGTACCGTCCATATCCAGGGCAATCAGTTGAACCGGCAAATGATCCATGCAAATCTCCTTTGGTATGATAAAAATCAAAATGGCGTATGGATCGTAAATGTCTGCCCGTCAAGGTAGGCAAGCTCATCCCCGCCAGAAAGAGTGATGGAGGTGGCACACAGCATCAGCCTTTTGGCGCCTTGTTCCTTGTTGAATCCCCTGTCGCCATAGGCGTCATCCCCCAGGATGGGATGGCCGATGTAGGCAAGGTGCGCCCTTATTTGATGGGTGCGCCCCGTGATCAAGTCCACCTCCAGGCGGCATACGGCTCCGGAATCCAACACCCGGTAACCTGTGGTGATGGGCAGTGCGCCTTTTTTTGCCTGGTCAAATACCTGCACATGGGCTGCCTTGGCATCCTTTAATAAAAAGGCGTTCAGCGTGGCTTCCCTTTCCTGCGGCGTACCCTTCACAAGACATGTGTACGTCTTTTTCATAGTGCGTTCCTTAAAGGCGCGCACCATCAGTTCTTCCGCCCTGATGGACTTGGCCAAAAGCAACAGGCCGCTGGTCTGGTTATCCAGCCGGTGGCATGCCCTGGGGGGCATAGCGTTCGCATTGTTCCTGCGCACATGGTTCAGTGCAAGGCTCTCCACTGTCGCACCCCCGCTGGTATCGGCCTGGACACTGATACCGGCTGGCTTGTTGACAAGCAGTATATTCTCATCTTCATACACCACGTCAAGCGGAAATTCGCCGGCATCGGGAATGCCATACACCAAAACCTTGGCGCCGGGCACTGTCTGGACGTCCGCTTTTACGCGCTGCCCATCCATCTTTACGTCACGACGGGAAAAAGCTTCCCGGATGGCCCAGGCGGGCAGTCCGGGAAGCGTGCGCAGCAAATATTTATCCAGCCGCATGGACGGTAGGTCTTCGGGAATCACCAGTTCCTTACAAGCCACTTTCTCCTCCGCAAAATCAATGCTTCAAAGCCGCCTGCAGCCCGGCCCAACGGGGCGTCTGGGCCGTGAGCTTTTTTAGTGCGCTGAACATGGCGGGGGTGGGAAGCACCCAAAGCATGGAAGATAGCACGCTTTCCATCTCCGGAAGGGAAACGCCCTGCTTGGCCAGCATGCGCAAATCCTCTACCGCTTCCTCCGGGGTATACTCCGGACGGAGCGCGCCTTTCAGTACGCCGGCCATTTCTTCGCTGATTACGACTTCCTCCGGGAAAATGCCGTTCATGCCGCCCAGCATCATCGTTTCCGACAACTCCATGGAGGCGATGCCAAAGCTTTGCACCTGGCGCATCAAATGCTCCGGATCGGCCAGCCCGGGATGGACAAGGATCATATCCCCCTGCACATCGGTAGTATAATCAAATGTAGCGCGAAGATACCGCTGGGCATAATCGTAGGCTTCCGCGTCCATTTTGCAGCATACTTCCTGCAAGAAATGCAGCGTGGGCTGCTGGGCATGCAGGAAACCGGCGATGTACAAAAGACCGTGCATGGTGGCGTCAAAGCGGAACACCTTTTCCCGGATTTCCGCGTGCTCGGGGCGGTTCATGGCCTCCAGCATGGGAACATGCAACGCCTGGGGCAGATGCAGAAAGATATGCTCATTTTCCACGGTCAGGGTGCACCAGAGCCTGGCCACAAGTGCTTCGGCGGCACCGGCCTCGTCCCAATCCAAAAGCTCCGTTTCCCCCTCGAAGGTCAGCAGCCTTTCCAGCAGCATATGCTCCTTGACGGAAACAAAGGATACTTCCCTGGGCAGCCTGCGCAAAACCAGGTCCTGAACTTCCTCCACCTTGTGCAGCCGCAGAATTTCGGGGTTTTCCAGCGCATAGTAGGAAATATTCCAAAGATCCTGGATATCGGAAAGGGTACAGCCGGAGAACAGCCCCGTTTGGGGACAGTTGCTCAAGCGCTTTTCACACGCCTCCAGTTGCTTCTCGCGCAGCACGCTCATTGTTTTTTCGCACCAATTCAAGGCGCATACGCTGTCTTCACGCTGCATGGCCGAACCTCCCCATACTATCCGATTACTCCGGGAGCTTGACCACCCATCCAAACGGATCGGGCTCCTGCCCCATTTGTATCCCTGTCAGCATATCGTAGAGCCGGCGCGTTACGCGGCCGATTCCCCCGTCGCCGATGGTTGCCTTTTCCCCTTTGTAGCACAGTTCGCCCACCGGGGAAACCACTGCCGCCGTGCCTGTACCAAACGCTTCGGTCAGCCTTCCGGCCTTGATGTCCTCAAAAATCACATCGATGGCCAAACGACCTTCCTCCACCCCGTAGCCAAGGGACGCGGCCAGCTTCATTATGCTGTCCCTGGTGATGCCGGGAAGTATGCTCCCGCTCAGAGACGGATTTACAATCTTATCGCCATAAACGAACATCATGTTCATGGCGCCGACTTCTTCCACGTACCTGCGCTCCACACCATCCAGCCACAATACCTGCACATAACCTTTTTTCTCGGCCATCTCCGCAGCCAGTATGGAAGCCGCATAGTTGCCCGCCGCCTTGGCATGGCCTACGCCTCCGCGCACGGCCCTGACAAACTCGTCTTCCACATAGATGCCGATTGGCGCAAGCCCGCCGCGATAGTACGCGCCGCTGGGCGAGAGAATGATGGCAAAGCGGTACGTTTTGGAAGCATGCACCCCCAGGAACGGATCCGTCGCAATGATGAAGGGACGGATATACAGCGACGTTCCCTGTGTATGGGGTACCCAATCTTTTTCCAGTTGAAGCAATTGAACCAGGCCCGCCATGCACAGATCGACATCCAATTGCGGCATGCACATGCGCTCGGCAGAATGATTCATGCGCAGGAAGTTGTCCCTGGGCCGAAACAGCTGCAGACCGCCGTCCTTTGTGTGATAACACTTGGTCCCTTCAAAAATAGCTTGCCCGTAATGCAGGACCATGGAGGCCGGATCCATGGCAAAAGGACCGTAAGGGACAATCCTCGCGTCATGCCAGCCGGATTCCGGCGCGTAATCGATCAGGAACATATGGTCTGAAAACAGTTTTCCAAAGCCAAGCTTGGATTCGTCCGCCGGCTTCACCTTTTTCTCCTGGGTCAATGTCACCTTGATATCCTGCATGCGGTGCCTCCATTCTTCCGTACAACCAGCGAATAAACGCCTTCTACGGCACAGCTACAAAAATAGTTACCGTTGATTTATTATACAAGGATGACATGGCGTGTCAAGCCTTTTCCCCTGTCAATTTGGGGCAAATAAACGCATTTTACCGTGAAAATGGTATTGTCCAAGGACGTTCGGCGTAAGGTTGGGCGATGGCATCCCGCATGAATTGTGAATGCATAAAGCATAGGAATGGTCAGACTTCCAAAGCTGTATCCGCCTGCTAATCATTCCCTGGTTGAAATTTCACTGCGGCCTTTCTTGTTCTTTGTTTCCTGCGCTGTTATAATGAGGTAAACGAACATATCTATATCAAATATTTGGAGTGAACGGTATGTGGATTGTCTATGCCATCCTGTCCGCTGTATTCGCTTCCCTGACTGCCATCCTATCCAAAATTGGCATGGCCGGCATCAATTCCAATCTGGCCACCGCCATCAGAACGGTGGTTGTGCTATTCATGGCCTGGGCCCTCGTCTTTATCACAGGGCAGCACAGTAATCTTGGCGGGCTGACAAAACAGAACTGGATATTCCTGATCTTGTCCGGCATCGCCACGGGCCTTTCGTGGCTGTTCTACTTTCAGGCGCTGCAAATAGGCGACGCCAGCGTCGTGGTGCCCATCGACAAGTTCAGCGTTGTCATTACCATGGTGCTCGCCTTCCTTTTCCTTGGCGAAAAGCTGGACACCCAGAAACTGATCGGCGGCGGCCTGATCGCCATTGGCACCCTGGTGCTGGTCTTCAAATGGTAAGCATTGAATCGCCTTTTAGGAGGTATACGTATGCTGAAAAAGTTTACCCGGGAAGAAAAAGGCTGGATCATGTACGACTGGGCCAATTCCTCTTTTGCCGCCATCATCCTGGCGATTGTGCTGCCACCTTTTTTCGAGAAAGTAGCGCACGATAACGCCGGTCCCTGGTGGGGCTATGCCACCAGCATCGCCTCCCTGATCGGCGCTTTGACCGCGCCGTTTCTTGGCACGCTTGGCGATTACAAGGGCTACAAAATGCGGCTGTTTACCGCGTTTGTGCTGCTTGGCGCCTCGGCCACGGCGCTTCTGGCCTTCACCGTCAACTGGCAGCTGATGCTGGTGCTGTATATCGTGGGCTCCATAGGCTTCAACGCTTCCGGCGTCTTTTATGACGGTTTCCTGCCGGATGTGACAACGGATAAACGTATGGACATGGTCTCCAGCTACGGCTACGGCATGGGCTATATCGGGGGTAGCACCATTCCCCTTTTAATCGCCCTGGCGCTCATCATGTTCGGCGAATCAGTCGGCATCCCATCCGATACGGCGTGTCAGATTTCCTTCTTCATTACAGCCGTGTGGTGGATTGCCTTTACCATCCCCATGTGGCGGTCGGTGAAACAAACGCATTATGTGGAGCAGCGCGGCAGTCTGGTGAAGCAGACTATTTCCCGGGTGACTTCCGTCGCCCGCCGGATTGTGACCAACAAAGCTGTGTTCCTGTTCCTGCTGGCATACTTTTTCTACATCGACGGCGTGGGCACCATCATCCACATGGCATCCATCTTCGGCAGCAACATGGGCCTTGGCCAGACGGATCTCATCCTCATCCTGCTGGTGGTGCAGTTGGTGGCCTTTCCCTGCGCCATACTCTATGGCATATTGGCCCGAAAATGGGGCGTGCGGACCATGCTGCTGACCGGCATCGTCACCTATATGGTGATTTGCGCCGTGGCCATGTTCCTGGAGCCATTAAGGGCGCTTGGCAAGACGCCGCTGCTGCTGGGCTTTATGGCGCTGGCGGTGCTGGTGGGCACGGCACAGGGCGGTATACAGGCGCTGAGCCGAAGCTTTTACGGCAAGCTGGTTCCCCCGGAATCCGCCAATGAGTTTTTCGGTTTCTACGATATCTTCGGCAAGTTTTCCGCCGTGCTGGGTCCAGCCCTGTTCGCATGGGTATGGGACGCCACGCACAAGTCGTATCTTGGCGTAATTCCCGTTCTTATCATGTTCATCATAGGCGGCGGGCTGTTCTTGCTGGTGCCAAAGAAAATCGAAAAGCTGAACGCACCCAATCAAAAATAAATCCCTGCCATAAAAATAGCCGGAGGCATAAAGCTTCCGGCCTTTTGTTATGCATAGATTTCCGGGTTCACCACGTTGGGCGGCCGCCTGCCCGATAGCCCCTCCAGGATGCGGACACAGGCGTCATGGGCCATGGCGTTTCGCGCCTCCAGCGTGTTGGTGCCAATGTGGGGCGTCAAAATCACATTGTCCATCGAAAGCAGTTCTTCCGGGATATGGGGCTCATGGGGAAACACATCCAGCCCGGCGGCAAAAAGCTTTCCTTCGCGAAGCATTCCTGCCATCTCCTGATAGTCCACGATGGCTCCCCTGGCCGTATTGATGAGTATGGCTGTTGGTTTTAGCAAGGAAAGCCGTTGGGCGGAAAGAAGATTGTGCGTCTCCTCCGTCAGCGGGCAGTGGATGCTGATTATATCGGCTGATGAAAGCAATTCATCCAGAGCCATGTATTGCGCGCCTTGCTCTTTCTCCACAGGCAGCCTGCGGCGGTTAAAGTATACTACCCGCATGTTCATTAACTGTCCGAACCGGGCCACCACCATGCCGATATTTCCCAGACCAATGATACCCAGCGTCCGCCCGGAAAGCCCCATGCCCATATGGCGGCCCATGCCAAAGAGAGATTCCGGCGGTGCTTTGCGTACGCCCCTGTCCAGCTCGCCAATGCGCCTTGCGCAGGAAAGCATCAGTCCGATGGCTACCTCGGCGGTAGGCTGGGCGGTGCTTTCCGGGCAGTTGGTCACGATGATCCCGCGCTTTGTAGCTGCGGCAACGTCGATCTTGTCATACCCAGCGCCATAATTGCTGATGATTTTCAAATTCGGTGCCGCTTCGATCATTTCCGCGCTCATCTGCCCGCAGGCCAAAACCGCGTCGGCCGTGGCCAGTAAGGGGAACAATTCCTGCCGCGTATATGCGCGGCCAAACTCCGGACAGGATACACGATGGCCTTCCAGTATGGAAAAGGCGCCGGACGGAATGCCATGCGTCACAACGATCTCCGCCATAAAAACGCCTCCTTTATATTTTGCTGCCCATTATAACAGTTGAGGAAGCCGTTGGCAAGGCAGCGTCCCACAAGATGATGCATGGACAAATTTTATTGCCGAAGCTTATCTATTCCAATCAAAAAGGCATAGCCGTCAAAGGATTTGTGCAAACTCGGAAAAGCCTTTATTCTTTTTTAAGCAGAAAGGAGCGGCGCATGGACGGACATCCCATTTGGCTTATGGGTGATGTGCCTGGCTATACGCCGCTGCGGGGCAGGCAGAAGGCAGAGGCCGTGGTGGTGGGCGGCGGCCTATGCGGCGTAACGACAGCGTATCTTTTGGCGCAGGGCGGCTTGGACGTAGTGCTTTTGGAAGCCGGTAAATTAGGCTATGGTGCCTCCGGCCATACCATGGCGAAGGTGACGGTGCAGCACGGACTGATTTACAGCCGGCTGAAAAAGCATTGGAGCCGCGATATAGCCCAGGCGTATGCCACATGCCAGGCCGGTGCGCTTCAAGCCATGGCCGGGCTGGTGGAGAAGCTGCACATCAACTGCGGCTGGACCTGGCAGGATGCGTCCCTGGCCGCTTTGAATCAGGAGGAAGAAGCACTGCTTGCCTTGGAGGAGGAAGCAGCCCAGGAGGCCGGACTCTCCGCCTCACTGAAAAGCGGAGGCGACTGCCCCATTTCTGTCCGCAAGCTTTTGACCACCCCCGCCCAGGCCATGTTTGATCCATACGCATACCTTACCGCGCTTGCAGGCGCCTTTTCCAGCATGGGAGGCCGCATTTATGAAGACAGCCGTGTGAGGGCCGTGAATACGCAAAGCGTATCTACAGAGACGGGCTCCGTTCATGCTCCCTTCGTCGTCATCGCAACCCATTTTCCCATTATCAACTTCCCCGGCTGGTTTTTTTTAAGGGCACGCCAGCAGCGCAGCCATGTGATAGCCCTTACAGATACGGCCGCTTTTCAGGGAATGTACCTGCATATCGGTGAGAACGGCTTTTCCATAAGGCGGCATGACAACCTTACGATCTACGGCGCATGCGACTATGCCTGCGGCACGCAGACGGAAGTGGACCATGAGGAGCTTTTAAGGCGCAAAGCCGCGGAGGCATTTCCCGATTCCAAACCCCTCACCTCCTGGCATGGCCAGGATCTTTTAAGCGCAGACGGTTTGCCCTACATCGGCCCTTACAGCCGCAGAACACCAAATCATTTCGTGGCGGCCGGATTTTCCAAATGGGGTATGACAAACAGCATGGCTGCAGCCCAGTCCATCAGTGCCCGTATCCTGGGCGAGCCTCTGCCCGAATCGGAGATTTTCAGTCCCGCACGCACAGTCAGGCATGGCGCCCTTCCTGTGCTTTCCACCCTGGCCTTAACCACCGGGAAATATGTCTCAGGTCTTCCGCGGAAAAACGCGCCGCGCTGCCCGCACATGGGCTGCAGGCTGAAATATGTACAGGCCACCGCAAGCTGGGATTGCCCATGCCACGGTTCCCGATTCGACAGCATCGGCCGTGTCATAAACGGGCCTGCAGTAAGGCCCGCCATAATCCGTAACAAAAACCGAAACAAATGATTCTGCAAATTCCTCTTTCAGCCCATTCCTTTCCCGTGTGTTGATGTTCCCATAAATGTATTCTGTTTCCATTCGTCGAAATATGATATAAATTGAGATATTTTGCATAATTAAGGCAACATTTTTCAATGTTGTGACGAAATTTTTACTTCCGGATAATATTTGAATATTTTTTTGCATCAGTTCCTTGCATAATTAACATCTTTAGTCTATAATGTAACAAGGATTAATGGTGTACTTTTCCAGCACTTACAATACTAAAGTTTCGCTTTGCATAGGGAGGCTGCCACATGGCTATTGATGCATTTTCCGACTCCATCAAATCTCAGGAAGATATGTACCGGCAGCTGCTCATGCGACTCACAGGCGTTTTCGCGGCAAACGTCCATCTATCCCCGGACGGCTCCATTACGGAAATCCATATCCTGGGCAGCAGCCTGCGGCACCCCAAGCAAATTATGCGGGATGTCCAGTCCGCCTTGGCCTCGGCCTATGGCGTTACGGTGGATCACCGCATCATCAGCATTGCGCAGCTCCGCCAGGATCCCGTCCAGGCCGATGAGCACGTGGTATCGACGCCCACCGGGGAAGTCAGGCTTCGCACGCATGAGTTTACCCAGAATGTGGTAGGCAACCAATACAATGTGAAGATCTCCCTGACAAAGGACGATATCGAGTATACCGGCCGCTGCTCCTGCAGAAATACACCCATCCAGCGGCCGCGCGCCGTCGCCACAGCCGTGCTTCAGGCAGTCCACAGCTTCCTCGGTGTGGAGGATGTGTTCTTGCTGCTGTCCGTACAATTCACTCAGCTTTCCAGTATCAAGGTGGTTATGGTGGCAATTGAGTGCATGAATATGCAGGCCGCGCCTGTTTTGATTGGCGCCGCGGAGTGCGGCGGCGATGAATCCCAGGCCATCGTAAGGGCCACACTTTCCGCCTTGAACCGCAAGCTTGCCTTTATGGCATCCAACCCCAGTTGAAAACAGGTCCGACCACGCCGCAAACGCGCTACATCTTAGCGAAGTGAATATAGCCTGTCCTATTAGCGAATGGCAGAGCCCTTTAGAGGAGGCTATATCCGTGAAGAAGGCCAAGATCGTTGTCGCGTTGATGTCCCTGGTTTCCTTGGTTCTGTCCTGTGGGGCGTTCGTAACCTGGAGGTAGTGGTTTGGGCGTGGCGGACCTGTTTTCATATATAATGGTTCTCCTCTATTCTAGGTGATTGAGGTGATCCTTACGTCCAAAAAAGCAAAGCTTTATGTATATTTTGTTATCACCGTCGGTTTACTGCTGGCTATCTTTGCCTTTTATTCATACATAAAAAACCTAAATCATCAAAATTTTCCACTTGAAATCCAACAAATGGTCTGCTTGATTATATTATGCGTACTGTGCCGTTCATTGCCCATTTATTATGGAGATGGACAGCAGGCGTTGGATGTATCGGTCGTTAGTATTTTGGCTGCCGTCCTGACAAAAGGGCCATACGCGGCTATGTGCGTCTATTTGGTAAGTTCGCTCTTCACCGTTGAATATGACAAGGGCACAAAAACATACCGCCATCTGTACAACACCTCGTTTTTGAAATCGGCTTTCAACAACAGCAACCTAATGATATCCATTCTGGTCCCAAGCGTGTTGTTTCTTGCCGCTGGTGGTACGCCTGGCAAAGCTTCCCTGCCCGGTGTGATCTGGCCCGCTTTTCTATTTACCAGTTTTGCATTTCTAACGAATTACGTCATTCTAAATATCGTGTTTTTGCTGGACAAGCAGATTACCATTAATGCAGTGGTGGATATGGTTCGGGGTTTGCTGCCCAATGTGATTTTCGCTATGCCTCTTGGACTACTCATCGCCATATTGTTCATGATGGACAATGGCCACTGGTTGGCTATTTTAATGCTGTTTCCCCTGCTTTTGGCAAGATATGCCTGGGCGCTGTACCTGGAATCCCAGGTGCAGCACATGAAATTGATCCATGCTTTCGTATCCGCCATGGAAGCGAAAGACACCTATACGGAAGGCCATTCCCGCCGTGTGGAGACATTCGCGGTCCAGATTGCCACGGCGCTTAAGCTTCCCAAGGAAAAGGTGAAGGAGATTCAAATCGCGGCGCTGCTGCACGATATCGGCAAAATCGGCATTGAGGATATCATCCTTCGCAAGCCGGCCCGGCTGACGGAGGAAGAGCGACGGCGAATCGAGGAGCATCCCACCATCGGCGTCAGCATCGTGGAGAAGGTAGGCCTTTCCGATGAAATCAAGGAAATGATCCGCCATCATCACGAGCGGTATGACGGCCATGGTTATCCGGACAAGCTGGACCATACGGCCGTATCCTTTGAGGCATACATCCTCGGAGTGGCCGACGCGTTTGACGCCATGACCAGCGACCGGCCATACCGCAGCGGTATGTCGGAGGAAAAAGCGATGTCCATACTCGTGGAGGAGAGCGGGAAACAGTTTCATCCGGCTGTGGTGGAAACATTCCTGTCCATCATTCGGTCCCAGAAGGAGCTGAAGATAGACACATGATGCTCGTTTACTTCCTGCTGCTGTCCATCCCTTTGAGCCTCCTCACCGGCGGGAGGTTTAAGTATATTGCGGAAAACCCGCTGCGGCTGATCTGGCTGCCTCCGCTGGCGTTCGCGATAGAAGCGGCCTGTCCGCTTTTGAATGGCAAAATCCCGTTTCCCGTATCCCAATGGTTCTGGATCGCCGTATTGCTGGAATACGCTCTGCTCTTCCTATTCTGTTTCCTGAATTGGAAAAGGAAGCCCGTCCGTCTGGTGGCGCTGGCATGCTTCCTGAACCTCTTCGTAATCGCCTGGTATGGCTTCCGTATGCCTGTCGCGCCTATCGTTCATGATTTCCCCGAGATGGCTGTATTGGTTTCCCGCATACAGTCAGGCGAGCTGTTTGAATATGTTCTGGTGGAAAAAGGCGCTCCCTTCCTCTTCCTGGGCGATTCCATTATGATCCCCTTTATTCACTACGGACTTGCCAGCATCGGAGATATATTCCTGAGTATTGGCGTGGGCTGGCTGATCTTCCAATGGATGCGGCCTTTCCCCCGAAAAAGAAAGCAAACGGCAACGGGAAAATACGCCAGCTAAATAACAGCTCCGAAAGGAGCTTTTTTTGATGCCGCTTGCAAATGAGAAATTTCTCATGGAAAATTAATGCTGTCCTTTTTGATTTTACCGGCCTGCCTGCGTATACTTTTTCACGTAGGAGGTGATTGGTATGGGTTGTCTGTTATGGCCATTTGCGGCGATTGTAGGCATCGTGGGCGGCGCTTTGGGCCTCTTCGGGAAAATCATCGGCTTTTTACTGGGCGCTGTAGGCGGCCTGTTTTCGCTGATATTAGCCTTTGTTCTGGGCGCTGTGGGCGTTGCGCTGTGCATGACCATCATCGGCGCGGTCATAGGCATTCCGTTGATCTTGTTTGCCGTGGGCCTTGGCTTTCGCGCCATATTCTAAAAAATCGGGCTGTCTGGCCGAAAAACCGCTGAACTATTATGTCCGGCGGTTTTTGTTTTACAGGTATATCAGGACCGCCAGCACGGCGGCTCCAACCGATCCGATTGCATCGCATATCAGGTCAACGTCCGTATCCTTCAGGCCCCGCTGCAGCTTTGTTTTGTTCAGCGTATCATGGGCAAACTCAAAAATCTCAAACAGCGCGCCTGCCGCCATGCCCAGGGCCGCCATAAAAACGGCACGGAAAAGCACCGTGCCGCCCGGCTCAGTCAATTTCGACAGTGTCAGATAGATCAAAAGCGCGAAAGAGAAGCTGCCGAAAGCATGCAGATACCTGTCAAAAATTTTTGACTTGTGGTATAAGTCATAATAGATGCCTACGCAGGTATGCAAGACTATGGTGAACAACGCAAGTATAAGAACAAGATACGGTACGCTGATTCGCAAAATGCACAGCATGAAAAGGTACATAAGATAAAGAACGGAAGGCACAACCGTATATTTGATACAGACCGCTTCTCCTCTTTTTTTGAACCTGAAGGCGATATATGCCTCCACAAGGACAAAAATGCCGAGCATTATGTAAAAGAAAACTGCCATCACGCTTTTCCTTCCTTCATTCTTGTCCGGCTATTTTGTGAGTGCCCGCAGTAAAAGATGCAAGAGGTTTATCCATTCAGGAAGTACGAAGCTTAGAATACTTATCGGGATGCCCCTGCATTTGCTGAAGGCTGACCAGTATATTACTGCAAAATCAAGGAGTATATTCTCCCCCACACCAAATTAATAGCTTGCAAGTAAAAAATACCCTTTGTTTTTTGACAAAATGCTTGCAATACCAGTAATAGCATGGTAAAATAGTTTTTGCTGATTCACGCTGATTCAAGGAGGTGAACGAAATTGCCGAACATCAAGTCCGCTATCAAGCGCGTAAAGGTCAGTGAAAAGAAGAATCTGCGCAACCGGATGATCAAGAGTGGTGTGAAAACCGCCATCAAGAAATTCCAGGTTGAGTTGGCTTCCAACTCCGGTACCGCCAACGTGCAGTTAAGCGCAACCACCTCCGCCATCGATAAAGCGGCCGCCAAGGGCATTCTGCACAAGAATACAGCCAACCGCAGGAAAGCCCGTTTGGCCCGCAGCCTGAGCAAAGCGGTGGCCCAGTGATTTGCCCGATAGAGAATACGTATCCCCGAGAACCCCTTTCCTTATGAAGGCGGGTTCTTTTTTTATGGGCATATCGGCAATGATCCAACGATTTTTGCCACGCGGTTCCGACATTCCTATGAGGTTATTGGAGCCGGTTAAAAAATCAAGGACGGAAAGCATGGTTTGCTTTCCGTCCTTGATCGCATGCATGATCAGCTTAATCCCATTTTTGCTCCGGCGGCGGTAAAATGGCGTCAGGGCGTTTGCTTCCCTCCTTGAGCACAAATCCAAGGTCACAATCGAAGTTCCTCCCGCCGCTGGTTACCATCACTTCCCCTGTATTGGCCACAGTCCCCTGGTAGCCGGCCAGGGCACTCACCAATACAGGATAGTCCGTGCGCTGCGTGGCAGGCGTAAGCTCCGCGTACATAGTCACCTGCACCTGGCTCAGCATGGGATAAACATTGTCAAACAGGTAGTAGCCGTACTCGTCGGTAACAGCCTCGGCTGCCTGCTGCCCATCCTGAATCAGGGCTACATTCAGACCTGGGATGCCCGGTTCTCCTGCGTCCTGAAGCCCGTTCCCGTTCTCATCCAGCCAAGCGAAATCACCCAGCATACCTGTTTGGACGGCACCTATGTCAAGGCCGGCCTGATCCTGTCCCATTTTCAACTGGAACGCGTCTCCCCACCCGGCGGCGATATCGGTAATGATGCTCACAGCCTCGCCGCTGTGAAGACGCGCATCATTGGGCTTTACAAACAGGTATCCCTGCGGCAATACGGCACTGATTCGGCATTCGCCGGGCATCAGCTTGGTGAACAGGTATGTGCCGTCCTCCCCTGTCACAACCGTTTGGATCGGCGTTTGAAGGTCGCTGTTTTTGTATAGTGACACCTGCGTGCCCATAAGCGGCGCGGCCGTGCCCTGCTCATCGGCCCATACCTTGCCCGCAATGGAGGTATATTGCCTTACCCCGCCCTGGATACCGGTGACAGCCTCCTCCTCCGTGAGCGCCAGACCGGTTAATACCATAGTCCCCGGCGCACCGTCCGCGAACATGTTATCCCCGGCGCTCATATCCGTGGCAATGCTGTTATTAGGCAAATGCACGGTAAGGCTGTATACGCCCGGCCAGATCACAGGCACAAGGTAGGACCCGTTTTCGTCCGTTTCCAGTGTGGCGAAAATGTCCCCCGTCAGCGTATCCAGAACATCCACATTCAAATGGCCAAGAAGCGCCTCCCCGGGCTCGTACAGGCCGTTGTCGTTCTCATCCAACCATAGCTGACCCTGCAGAGAACCGGGCAGCGCAGCGCCTATTAGACGGCCATCCTGCTTCTCCCCCATGCCCAGTTCAATGTCCATGCCGGATTGCTGTTCAAGTACCGGAGCCATCAATATGCCTGCTCCGCTTCTGGTAAAGACCATGCCAGAGGGCAGCGATACGTTCAATGTATACGCACCGGGACGGAGGCGGTCCAGCAAAAAGCTGCCGTCATCGCCTGTTACCGCGCTGCCTGCCTCCAAGCCGGTAAGACGGCTGACAAGTGTCAGTCGCACGCCGGAAAGGGTTTCTTCCGTTTCTTCCCTTGCTCCGTTTGCGTTTGCATCATGGAAGGAGGAGCCGGAAATGCGTCCCAATACAAGCGCGCCGCACAAAGGTACCCGCTTTGTTTCGCCGATTTTCAGTTCAAACGCCTCACCGCTTGCCGCAATGCCATCACCTGTGATCTCGCTGCCGCCGGCGGTCCTTAATGAATACACGGCGTCCTCCGGTATCAGATAGGATATGATATAGCGGCCCGGATGCAGATCCGCAAAGGCAAACAGGCCATCGGCGCCTGTAACGACGCTTTGCACCGTTTCGCCGGATTCGCTCAAAAGGCTTACAAGCGCCCCTTCAAAACCGCTTTCCCCCTGGGTAAGAAGGCCGTCGTCATTGGCATCCGCAAACACCTGGCCCAGTACTTTGGCAGGCGGGATGATGCCGGCATATACGCTGCCCACCTGCTCGCCGAGCGCCACGGGAATAGCGTCGGTAAAGCCCTCGTTTTCCACTGCAGATTGCACCCGGCTTCTTGCCTGCCCATCCACAAGCTTTGTAAACATGGAGCCTTCCTGCTTCTCTATGGCCAGGGTGTAAGTCATAGGCATCAGGGAGCCGAAAGCGTACTGGCCGGAAGCATTGGTTTTCACGCTGGCAACCGTTTCCCCATCCTGATCCAGCAACCTTACAAGAATCCCGGATACAGGCTTTTCCCCACCATCATACAGCCCGTTGTAATTTTGATCCTCAAATACACTGCCGGATATTCCGCCTGGCACAACGGCCCCTACGCCCAAAGTATAACGCTCGCCGCTTGAAAGCGACAACGTCACAGTGGACTCCCGGCGGCCGGGACGCTGGACAAATTCATTCCTGTAGTCTGCATCGCCTTCGGGAACGCGCGTGAACACCACGTTCCTGTCCGGGAGAACAGCCCGCAGATCGTAGTCGCCGCCACGCAGGCTGTCAAAACGGAACGAACCGTCCTGCCCGGTGACTACGGAACCCAGTTCTTTGGCAAGGTTAGATTTGGTAAGCTCCAGTATTACGCCGCTAAGCAGTTCTTCCCCGTCGTCCTTCAACCCGTTGTAATTGGCATCCAGGAAGGCCACGCCCTCCAATATGACTCCGGGAACATAACCTATATTCAGATTCTCTTCACGTGTGCCGGATTCAAGCGCATACTCGCGTTCTCCCGCTCCGACGCCCTCAGTGGTGATGATGGAACGGTTCAGGCCGCCCACCGTACTTGGCCGGGTAAAGCTCATACCCTCCGGGCCTTTAATGGAGAACTGGTAAGTATCGATCCTGGCGGTGATTTCATACAGCCCGGATTCGTCTGTCGTATAGGTATAGCGCTGTCCGTTGCGTTCACCTGTCAGTGTGATCTCGCAGCCGGAAAGACCTGGCTCGCCGTCATTCATGATGCCGTCTTCATTCGAATCCAGCCAGACGCGTCCGCTTATGTAGCCCGTTTTGACACCGCCTACACCAAACCCGGCCGTTTGGCCTTCCGCAAGAACGAAGGGCTCCGTCGTCCCCTGGCGGCTGTCCGTTGCGGGCACCGCGTTCTGATTTTCACCGCTCCCAACAATCTGCGAAGCGAGCCAGTACCCCTCCGGCAGCGTGAAACGCAAGATATATTCCCCGGGCGTAACGCCCTCAAAATATGCCTGGCCGTCTTTATCGGTGACGGCTTTAACAACGATGGTATCCGTGCTATCCTCCGCCGGGAGGATTTCCACCAGCGTGCCCTCTATGGCCCGTTCATAAATGCCCCGTATGCCGTCGTTGTTGCTGTCCCAGAAAGCAGTTGCTTTAACCGCGGCAGGCGATACCGCCCCTATGCCGCGTTGATAAGCTTTTCCGCTTTCCAACAGGAATTGCTCCTGCACATTAAGGTCTGAAAGTGCCTTTCCGGATGGCAGAAGGATGGAAAGGCTGTACTGCCCGGGAATCAAATGCCCAAAGGAATACATGCCATCCGGGCCTGTTTGCGTTGTTTGAACCTGCGACCATGTCCCATCCTTTTGCGTAAACAGGCTCACCTGTGCTCCTGATAACGGCGCTTCCCCGGAATCCTGGAGGGCGTTCCGGTTACCATCCTCAAAAACAATGCCCGATACGGATGCAGTCTGCAAAAGCTGCGCCGCCTGCGGAGCAGCTTCCTGCCCCGGGAAAACCTCCACCGACAGGGACATGGCGGTATTCCCCTGCCCCTTCTCCACCTGCCATATGCCTGCCTGATCTTCAAGCACCGTGTCCGGAAGGAGCACGCGAACCTGATACAAGCCGGGCAGCAAATCCGCCAATGCGCAGCTGCCTTTTGCATCAAGCACGCCCTGGCGCTCCTCCGGCCCGGAAAGCATCACAGGGGCATCGGCCAGCCCTGCGCCGGTGAACTGCAAAAGCAGTGTACCTGTAACCGTCTCTTCCAGTACAAGCTGCTTTTTATCCGCCGATGGTACGGACACATCCAGGGATACGGCTCCCTTTTGCCAGGCTTGCATGCCTTCCGCCCGGATGGCAAGCCCCTGCGGGATTTGCAATGCCAGCGTATATGATCCGCTGAAAAGCTTCCCGAAATGATAAGCGCTGTCATCGGCGGCAGACGACTCCGCCACAAGAGCACCATCCTGATACAGGGCGGCGCTGCCAAGGGGATAGGTATACCCCTGAATCGATACATCCAGCGTGCCATATTTGCGTACAGGCGCATCCTGCGAGGCTTCGCCGCCATAGGCAAGCGTTACAGGCGGCAGCGAAGCAATTAGACCATCCGTCTTTGCATACCCATCGCCAGGGAAGAAGCCGGCCTGGGATGAGAGCGCCTCGGGAAGCTTCAAAGTCAGCTGATGCTCCCCTGCCGTCAGCGCATCAAACCGGTACTGCCCCCCATTGTCTGTCATGACGTAGCCAACGGCGTTTCCGCCCTTGTTCAGCGTCACTTCGACGCCGGCAGCACCTTCCTGGCTTTCCTGATCATACACACGGCCGTACAGCGCGCTCATCCTGGAAAAGGCGATTTGTACGTCACTTTTTTTATTCAGGCCTGTCTGAGCAGCCAGGAATAATCCGTTCCCGCCAAGCGGTCCGGCTATCGCCGTGTTTTCGGGAAGCTGCGCAAACAAATTCCCTGCTTGATCCTTCGCTTGTGCACCCGAAAAGTCGAACAGACCCTGCGCATCCGTGTAGGCGTAGTAGCTTTCTCCGCCGGACCCATACCATAAAACAAGCTGGCCGCCGGCTCCATTTTCACCGTCATCCTGCCGTCCGTTTTGATTGGCGTCGTCAAACATCCGGCCAGTTATGGCCGCGGTCCTGCCCACATTCAGGGATAGGGTGCCTTCCTCATCCGCTAGGTAAGCGCTTTCCCCTGACCATTGAGGCGTTTGAATCAAGGTCTGAACACGCACCGTACCCGCGCGCGCAGATACCTGCACAGGAAGAAGGGAGGATGTATCCGCTTTGAGACTCAGGGCTGTTACCTGCGTCCAGTCGCCTGTGAATGCATCCGCGTCCTCCCAAACGGATACGGGCTGCGGATTGAGATCGGTTGTAACAAATACCTGACCCTGCGGCTTGCCGCTGAGCCGGATGCCATCAGGGAGTTTGATTATATGTGATATGGAGGAAACGTCTCCGGCCTGGAAAAGGAGAAGAGCGTTTCCGCTTTCGGGCAAAGATGTTCCGCCGCTATCGGACGGAAAGCCCGCCGGCTGCAGGGACATGGGAAGGCCTGTCTCGTTTTTTGCCTTCCATGTGCTGTATGCATACATACCCGGCTTGGATAATCCCAAAGCGGCATCTGCCACTGGGCAGCCTTCCAGCCGTTCGCCCCAAACCATCAGGCCATCGGGATTATCCAGGGACGGCGATACGCCGGGCTTGCTTTCGATCCAGACAGCGCCTTCTCCATCCCCCGCCCCGGTTGCGGCGGACAGCTCCACCGTCTGCGCTTGGCCTGCCGTCAACTGGCCTGAAAAGGACAGCAGGACGATATCTGCCAGTTCGCCATGGCTGACTGCGGCAACAGGCGCCGCTAATCCATCCTTCTGCACACGCCAGCCGTCGGGCAACTTCACGGCCAGGCGCGGGCTGTCGATTGCCGGTCCGCCTTCGTGGCGGATGGTGAGGGCGAGACTGTTCTTTCCCTTGGTCACGGCGGATACTGTCACTGCTGCCCGGCCATCCAGCACGCGGGCACGAAGATCACGGCTGCCGCTTTCCCCGTAAGCGGTAACAGGATTCCTATCCCGGCCGGGATAGCTGTATTGCCACTTTTGATTGAATGTGATCCCTATTTGAGATACACCGGCCGTATCAGCCGCGGGCATACGGCGATTGAGGCCGACGGTAAGCGAAATCTCCCCGGGAATAAACTGTTCCGGCACTTCCTGCTGTCCGTTATCCGCGATGTATAAAATTTTTACGGAAGCGATATGCCAGCCGTTCAATGATAAAGACTGGCCGGGCGCAAGCTGCAATTCTTCGCCAACCTGCCGCCCCTGATCATCGAACACATAAGCTTTTGCCCGTATGCCCTTGGTGCCGGCCACAATGGAAATGCTTTTGATCTCAGTCCCGGACTGATCAGGATGCAAATTCCCATCCGGTCCCCAAAGTGCCAGGCCGCCGACTTCCACCGAATAATTTTGAAGGGGGATGGTGTTGCCAATGGAGTTCTTATTGGAAACATGGAATTCCGCCGTCTGATTACCCGCATACTGGTTTTGAGCAGGCACCGTTTCCATCTCCGGCTCGTCCTTAAGACGGCTGAACGAAGGCACAGGGAAATTCTCGACAGTAAGGCTTGCAGCGCTATTTTCAACGCCTATATACGGCGCAATATCAAAGGATATATCCTCGGCGGGCAGCATTCCTTCGGGAGCCAATGCTTGGTGCAGGGTATACCTGCCCTCCGGAAGCAAAGTACGCGGGCTGTAGCGGCCTTCCTGATCCGTCTCAAAGGAAAGAACAGTCTGACCGCTTTCATTTATAACGGAATAGCTTGCGCTCCCCAAGGGCTGCCCGTCCTGGGTATTGGTCAGGCTAAACAGGCCTTCCCTGGCATAGGCAAACACATCCGCCCGGATGCTGCTCTCTTCGTTCCAGGCCACGGCAATAACGTCCTGGCATACGTAGGCAGCCGGCAGGCTGTCCGTCACGGGGCGCAGCGACAGGCCGCGCGCGGCATCCTGCCTATTTACATTCAAAGATTCTGGTATCCCCATATCCCGCTGCTCTTGCGTGCGGTTGGCGGTGATTTCCCCCAGAACGGTATCCCCCGCCAGCACCTCAAACGTGCCGTTCAAGGGAACGGTCTGCCACTGCATCATGGCGTTCAGCTTCAAACCCTTGAAGGAAACGAAAAGTGCCACTTCCTCCCCGGATGCAAAACCGGATGTTAAAAGCGCCAAAAGGGCAGCCAGTAACAAGCCGCCCTCCAACAACATTTTTCCCATTTTACGCATGATGAAAGCCCTTCCCGTTTGACGGCGCTTCATGTGTGTTCCTCCATCATAAGAAAAGCCTGCTATACAGGCATTTTCATTCCATATTATATAACCAGCCTGAACTGTACATGTTCTCCCCCGTTATAGTAAAGCACCCTATAGCCTTTGTCAACTATTCCCGCTCGGCAGAAATTGTAAAAACACGGTCATGAAATGCTTCCTGCTTCGTTGGCCTTATGGGAAATGCCAGCCAGCCGGCTGCTTCAAGATTGCACATAAACCAGATGCTGTGTATAGTAAAATGATGTATGCAAAGAGGCGGTATTCCGCCTTTTAGCAGAACCCGCCTCATGCTTGTGCAAGGCCCGGCAGTGGAGTTCGAAACCCTTCAGAGCTTTCAATGCTTGGCTCACCATATAACATATGCCAGGCCGGATTTCTTAGGTATTGTCAGTCATGATTACAGGAGGAGCGGCAGCCATGGTGGCATGGCTGGGGGTATAAGGGCTTTTCCTTGCATTCGGGCTTGGGCGGCCTGGTAAAGCAAGGTTCCCAATGAATCAAAAACAGTTCCAGTACAACCTCCAGTTCCACATCGAAGCACAGGTCATTTGAGCAAACGGGCGCACATACCAGGCGTACACAAGGCACAATGATCAAGTTATAGCGCCAGCATTCGTTGGGAGCGCATTTCAAGCGTAGGCAGGCATCCATCTCCACCACTGCAGGACAGAAATACTCACATCCTGAAGCATCCCGCACGCAGGCACAAACGGGGATAAAGACATGGAAAATCGCCTGTCCCCATCCGGCGTTTTTCTTGGAAGGCTCCCACCATGGCTGGGCGCCGCTTTGCTGAACTGAAATGAGCTGGAACGGCGGCTTGGCGCAATCGGGCAGGCAGCTTACGCTCAGCTTGGTGCACAGGCGGCGCTGCCATTCCCGGCCGCTGCAAATGATTCTGGGCAGCAGCACCTGAGCCGGTTCGTGCTCATGCTTGCAGCGATCCTTGGGCGGGCAAGGCGGAAACGGCGGAGAGCAGAGCTGGGGGCACGGAGCGGGGCAAGGCGGCGGACAGGGAGCAGGACACGGTGCCGGGCAGGGCGGCGGACAAGGCGGCGGGCATGGAGCAGGACATGGCGGTGGACACGGAGCGCAATTGTCAACCGACTGCCACGCAGAGGCACAAGGCTGACTACGTTCAGGCTGCTTATGCGGCCTGCACGAAGAGCAGTTACATTGACGGTTCACCATGGCTAAAAACCTCCAGGAACTTTGCCGATGGCAAAGCACGGTTTTCTATGGAAGGGGTCTCGCTCCATTGTATGTTTTCATTCCAAATCCGTTCTGTCTTATATGCGGATATCGCATGACCCGCAAACCATTCCGAGCCTGTTCAAAACACAGAATAGAAGCGGCAAAAAAATGGTTCTTGTATCCACAAAAAAACCTTGACAATCCTCCCCGCCATAGGTATAATAGCTTTTGTTCGCACGGCGTAAAGCCGAGCAAAGATGCCTGGGTGTGGCGCAGTTTGGTAGCGTGCTTGAATGGGGTTCAAGAGGCCGGAGGTTCAAATCCTCTCACCCAGACCAGAAAGAAACCGTTGAAACATTGGGTTTTCAACGGTTTTTCTTTATGTTATGAATGATTGTCTACTCATCACGGTCGAACCCGCTTAAATTCAACTATACCAGATTTGTACAATTGGGTTGGGTAATTATGCACAATCGTTCAAACCCCTGTCGCGCCTCTGCGCGACAGGGGTTTGTTTGGGCTTAGGCCGTCATGCCGTAAACCATTGTCAGCACGATGGCTGCTTTTTGATCAATGGTTTTTCTTATTTCCCCCGGAAGGCGTCCAGCTGCTTCTGGGCTTCGGCGATGACATCGCGGATACCTACGCCTTCCAGTTCGGAAATCATCTGGGGTATGATCACTTCGGGATCGGAGGTGCCGGTGATCAGTTCGGACCAGTACAGTTCCTTGATGGCCTTGGCGGCGTTGACTTCGTTGGCAACGGGGTTATAGTCAAAGGCAAAACCCAGGCCAGCGCTCGTCACAGCGTCTTTGTAACCGTCCCAGATGACCTGCCACATGTTTGGGTCAGCGGGCACGGAGGGGAACTTGGAGGCTTCCACTGCACTTAAGGAGTAGGAGGCCTGGGTGTAAGCCCAGGGGGAGTAGTTGGTGACGCCCTGGGGGGTCTTGGAGACGGTGCCGTCCGCGTTCCAAGTGAAGTGGACGCCTTCCAGACCATAGCGCATCATGTTGCGGTATTCCTTGTTGGTGTTGGCGAATTCGATGAGTTTCAGGGCTTCCTTGGGGTGCTTGCTGGCCGCGGAGATGGCGGTCAAAGCGCCGCGCAAGGAATAGGTGGAGAGGAAAGGCCCGTCATAGCGGACGATGGCGGTGGCCTTCTGCCTGGCGTTGGAGTAGATGGAGTCGGCGCCGTAGAATGCCTGGCCGGACTGGATCACGCCCGCGTCCGCGCGGCCGATGGACTCGATGACCGCGGCGTCAGGATTGATGTAGCCCTTTTCATACCAGCTGCGGATGGTCTTGATGCGGTCTACAAACTCGGGCATTTCATAGGCAAGGCGTACAGTGCCTTCGGCCTCAGTGCCGATGTCGCTGTAAGAAAGGGCGATCTGGGCGTCTTCGGAGATCCAGTCAATGAAGTTGGCCCAGGAGGTGATGCCGCCCTTGGAAAGAATCAAGGGGTACTTGTCAGGATAGTCGGCCTTGTAGGCGGCCAGGTAGGGTTCCATGTCATTGAACGACATGGTCTTGGGAATCTCCATGCCCTTTTGTGTCTTGAAATAGTCCAGGTCAACGAGCCAGAATACCTCAATGCCGTAGTCCTTCATGACGGGCACGGCATAGAGCTTGTCGCCCACATAGGAGCCCTGCCAGAGCATTTCCGGCATGGATTCTACAAGCGCGGGGGTCTCCTTCACCAGCTCCGTGAGGTCCAGGAACTGGCCGGCGAAGACGTTGGTGGCGAAATCGTTGTACCAGCCGCAGGTGAAGCACATGTCATAGTATTCCCCTGCGGACATGGCCAGGCCGATTTGCGCATTCGTCATGTACACACACTTGACAGTGATGCCCAGCTTATCCTTAGTGATGGCGTTCAGCTGTTCTTCCACCATCGCCTGGTCAATCGGGGCGTCGGCGTTCGTGCCCATCCACCAGATGAGTTCCACGGGTTCCTCCGCGGCAGCGAAGGATACCATGGTGAGCATCATCGCAACCGTCAGGAGCAAGGCAACCAGTTTCTTCATGAGAGGACCCTCCTTACCGTATATTCCACAAACAGCCTTCCGGCCGCTGCTTCCAAGGTTTATCCCTTCACCGCGCCGATGGTCAGGCCGGAGATGAAGTACTTTTGGAAGAAAGGATAGCTGCAGGCGATAGGCGCTACGATGATCACTACGACGGCCATGCGCATCGTCTCGCTGGGCATGTCGGCGACGCTGTCAGCGCTCATATAGGCGGCGTTCTTGGTCATCCACTCAATGCTGCGCTCAATGGAGACCAACACATACTGCAAAGGGTACAGGTGCGTATGGGTGCTGCGCAGATACAAAAGCGCTTGATACCAGTCGTTCCAGTAGGCAAAGGTGAAGAAAAGCCCGATAGTGGCGATGGCCGGGAGAGAGATGGGCAGCACCAGCTGTACAAAGATGCGCAGTTGGGAAGCCCCGTCCAGCTTGCCGGATTCTATGATGGAATCAGGAATGGTTGTAGTAAAGAACGTGCGCAGTATAATCACGTAAAAGGAGGAGCAGCAAAGGGGCAGGATCAGCCCCAGATAGGAGTTTTGCAGCCCTAAAAGCTGGGTGTTCACCACATAGGTGGACACCAGCCCGCCGGAAAAGAGCATGGGGATGAAGATAAAGTAGGTATAGAATGAGCGCAGCTTATAACTCTTGCGGGAGAGGGCGTAACCCATAGTCGTGGTGAGTATAAGGCCCAGGCACGTGCCCGCGATGGTCACGCCGATGGAGTTGAGGAATGCCCGGCCAATCAGCGAGCGCATGTTCCACATGTACTTGTAGGCGGTGACGCCAAAGGTCTCGGGCACAAAACTGTACCCGTTCTTGGCAATGGAGGCTTCTGAAGAAAAAGAGATGATAATCACGAACACCACCGGCAAGACTGCCATCAGCGCTATGAGGATGAAAAGCAAGGAACCTATAAAATTGGTCAGGGGACGGATACGGTTGAAGCGGCTCATGCCCTCCTGCAGCTTTTCTTCTTTGAGTCCTGCGCCCCTTTTCAGGAGGCGGTCATTAGAATCCAGCATATGCCTCCTCCTTTCTAGAACAGCGAACTATCAGGATCAATGCGCTTGACGACGGTGTTGGCCAGCAACAGTGTCAGGCAGCCGAATACCGACTGCAAAAAACCCGCGGCGGAAGCGAAATTGTATTGGGGCTTGCTGGAACCCATCAGGGCGTTGTACACGTATACGTCGATCGTCAGCGTCACGCTGGACAGAGAGTTGGAGTTTTGCGGGGCACGGTAGAACAAGCCAAAATCCGAATTGAAGATGCGGCCTACCGCCATGATGAACATGATGCTCATGATGGGCCGCAAAAGGGGCAGGGTGATATAGCGGATCTGCTGGCTCTTTTTCGCGCCGTCGATCACCGCCGCCTCATACAGTGAGGAATCGATGCCGCTGATGGCAGCCATGTATACCACCATGCCGTAGCCCAAGGTTTTCCACACCTGCAAAAAGACAAGGATGTACGGCCAATGCTGCGGCGTCTGGTACCATAGGACGGGCTTTGCCCCCGCGGACTCCAAAAGGTTATTCACCAGCCCCTTGTCGGTGGAAAGGAAGGCCATCACAAAGTACCCAACCACCACCCAACTTAAAAAGTGGGGCAGGAACATGGCCGTCTGGCAGGCCCGGGCCAGCCGCCTGGATAAAAGCTCAGACAGCAATATAGCCAGGGATACCGGCAGCACCACGCCCAGGGTGATAAAGACGATATTGTAGCCCAGGGTGTTGCGCAGCATCATCATCACATATTTGGTTTTGAACAGGAATTCAAAATTATCAAATCCGACCCAGGGACTGTTCACAAACAGGCTGTATAAAAAGCCCTGGCCCGCGGCGAGCTTGTAATTTTTAAAGGCAATAATAATCCCGAACATAGGAATATAACAAAACAAGATATACCACAGGGTGGTAGGCAGGGACAGCAGGAATAGCTGCAGATCATCCACAGTAAGGCGTTTCTTCCTGCGCTTTGTCTCCAATGACTTTTGTTGTACCATAGGCATCCTCCCAACACTTCATACGATGGTGCAAGTCGATAGCCTCCGTCATTGCAGGCAGCCTTCTTGC
This sequence comes from Bacillota bacterium, assembly GCA_023436585.1. Lineage (GTDB taxonomy): Bacteria > Bacillota > Clostridia > Christensenellales > Aristaeellaceae > JAEWAH01. The sequence goes on from JAEZIN010000012.1 coordinate 136,072, forward strand.
CAAAAGCATCACCAAACTCTATAAGATCATGGCCGTTGCCGAAAGGCGGCAGCATAAACTTGGTTGTGGAACAGACGGCGGAACCGCTGTATGGCGGGATTGCCCCGCCCTAAATGCACCGCGTTCGTCAGCAGTATGGCATACAACCCGCTTTGCGGGTCAATGGCCAGGCTGGTGCCCGTAAAGCCCGTATGGCCAAAGGCGGATGGCGGAAAAAAATCTCCCATAAAGCTGCCCGGACCGCCGCTTACGTGAAACCCAAGCCCCCGGTGAATATCATGGGTCGGCGTCCAATCTCTTATGGCAAGGCGCAGCGTGCCCGGATTCAACAGAGGAAAGCCGCTTGCAGACAGCATTGCCGCAAAACGTACGCAGTCTTCTATATTGGAAAAAATCCCGGCGTTGCCTGACACGCCCTTTAAAAAGCGGGCGTTTTCATCGTGCACGACGCCCTGGTACGGTTTGCCCGTGGCGGCGTTTAACTCAGTGGCGGCAATATTACCGCCTTTGGGGAGATAGCCTGTCATGGTCATCCCAAGAGGTTCAAAGATCCGCTCCCGGCTTACATCACTCAAAGGTTTTCCGTACACCCTTTCCAGGATTTTTCCCAGCAGGATGTACCCCATGCAGGAATAACGCGGCATCTGCCCCGGAGGCCCCTCCAGCTGACGGCGCAATAGGACGTCGACAGCTTCATCCGGCGATTGGCACGCTTCTTCCAGCAAAAAGCTGGGTGTAAAGCCTCCCGTATGCGTCATGAGCTGAAGAACGGTGATATTCGCCTTGTCCGCGGGAGTATCAAAAAAAGCCGACAAGGTGTCGTCCAAAACCAGTAGGCCCTTTTCCAAGGCCATTAGCGCCAACATAGTGGGGGCCATGATCTTGGTCATGGACGCCATATCGTATCTCGTCTGCGTGTTGGCTTTTCCCTCGTCAAACAAGGAAAGGCGGCCCGACGCATGCATGAATAAAACCTGATCCCCTATCCCAACGGCTGCGGCTGCAGACGGGAATACGCCGTCGGCGATCCCCTGCGCCAGCATGTCGGCAACAAAACCAAAGCTTTCCATGGACGCCACCCTCCCGTCAAGGATTTTCAAAGCGGCGGATTACAGCCATTCCAGCGTTTGGCGCTTGCCAAAATCGCTGGTACCAAAACAAGTGGCGTGATCCTTGCCGATGATCGCCCCTCTTGTAATGCTCAGCGCCGTGTAATAGCGCAAGTATTTAAAGCTGGTGGAATGCTCGGCCAGCCACAGCTTTTTGATGGCTTGTTCCCAAAGCGGGAACGCGTCGGTCACATCAAAGTAGAAATATGGGGAAAATCCTTCCGCATCCTCCCAATTTTCCGCATACATAGCGCGGCCGATGGGAGCAGGCGGCAGGGGCATTTCATACGTTGGCAGCGATGCGAAAAAAATCGCGTTTTTGGTTATTGTATGTGCGGAAATATGGTCCTTATGCAGGCTGTTACGCCAGTGATACAGTACTGCGTTGGCCTGCGTTTCCCGCAGCAGCAGCGCCAGTCGTTTTTCCAGTTCTTTATCCGGATACAGTTCCCCGTCTGGAATATCCCACACAATGCTTTCCCCACCCAGTTGGTCCGCAAACGCCTTGGCCGACGCAACGTTCTGCTGGCGGAACTCTAAGACGGGCATCCCCTTGGGCGCGCCGCGTTCACCGGCGGTCAAGTCCACGGTGATGATCCTATCACCCATCATGGCGTGTTTGGCAAGAAGCATGCCGCAAGTTAGCTGCGCGTCGCCCGTATGGGCGCCGACAGCGACAATGGTTTTGACAGATCGCTGGCTCATCTTCGCTTGCTTCCTTTCCTGCCCGGCTGGAAATACAGTAACAGCCATCAAAGCGGGCGGCTCATCACGCAAAAGCGGCGGATCACCCGAAACCCCGTCCGCAGATACAGCCGCTGGGCATGATTGTCGCGGCCCGTAAACAAGGTGCTGAAGCCGGCTCCCTTTGCGATGAATTCCTGCATGAGCAGATGAAACAAGACGGTGGCAATACCCCGGCGCTCATACATGGGATCGGTGCAGATGCCGGTAAACCAGCCACGACCGCTCTCCTGTTTATCCACAGGCCCTGTAAAACCGACAATGTGGCCTTCATGCGTAGCCGCAAGGATCGGACGGGGCGAAATGGAATGGGTCTCATCATACAGCACCTTGCGCCAGTATTCGCTGCCCACCCGGTCGCACATGCGGTCGTAATCATAATGAAGGGAGACATCATAGCGCCCTGTGTAAATTCCTTGAGTATGAAGCGCATCCCGCTTGACCTTAAAATCAGGGGATACCGAGTAGTCTTTCAAATCCAGATACATAGCCACTTCACTGTATTTGTCCTCAAAGCCCTGGCTGAGCAAAAATGGATAGCCAGCGCAATCCTGATCCATGCCCGGAGCGTTGTTATGGTCATGCCCATCCGTACCCGGCACCAGCCACGGCAAGTTGACAGGGTTTGATCCTGAGCAGGAAATCACCCGTTTCCCCGCATTCACAAAGGCCTGCATGAGCGCCTGCATAAGCAGACTGCCAATGCCTTTGTGGCGGTGGAGAGGAGCCACAAAAATCACCGTGAGATAGCCGGGGGTGCTTTCGTGGGTCTCCCTGGGCAGAAAGGTTTTCTTGGCAATGCCATTCACAAAGCCAATTACTTCCCCATCCGTCTCCGCCACCAGGCTGAAATCCTTGCTGTAATGGGGACTTTGCAAAAACAGCGCCGCAAACCCTTCTTCTGTCAAAGGTTTATAGACCACCTCACCAGCAGCGATACTGTAATTCCACAGGCGCAGGATGGCTTGCATGTCGGCCGTGTCGAACCTGCGAATGATCATCTGCGCACCTCCCTGCCGGTCAATACATCTCGAACTGCTTTTTTTCGGCTTCGAATTCCCTTATCAGCGGCCGGTGGGCGTCTATCAGCCCCTGGGCATCTTTCTGCCCCAATCGGTAAGCATCGGTACCCAGCAGCCGGTCCAGGCTGCCGATGCCCGCATTTTCCTCCGGCGGCCTGAAAGCGAACGCGTCCGGATGCAGATTCCGTATTTCTTCCATCAGCATAAGCCCGCCGGCAAAGGGATCCGCCTGCGCAAGGTCGGTAATATGCATCTGCACCCCGTGGCATACTTGCCCTGCCCACTTGGAAAAATGCGGCGTAAAGCTTGCCCTGCGAAAGTGAAGGCCGCTCATATGGCGCTTTTCCATGCGCCTTTCCAATTCACCGCTATTGACATACGGCGCGCCAATCAGCTGGAAGGGAAGGGTGGTTCCACGGCCCTCCGACAAGTTGGTGCCCTCAAAGATGCAAGTCCCATGGTAGACGAAGGCTGTTTCCGGCGTTGGACAGTTGGGCGAGGGCGCGACCCAAGCAAGATCTGTATCCGAAAAGAGGAACGTCCTCTTCCAGCCAGCCAGGGGGATGACAGAAAGATCAAGCTTGAGCGTCAGATGGTTTTTGACCCACAGGGCGTATTCACCGATGGTCAGGCCGTAGCGGGTGGGAATTGCGTATTCCCCCACAAAGGAGTGAAAGCGCTCATTAAGCAAGGTGCCGGAGACAACACTTCCGCCCAGGGGATTGGGCCGGTCCAGCACTACTGCCCGTTTTTGCGCTTTAGCGCAGTCTTCTAACGCGTAGGACAGCGAATATAGGTAGGTATAGAACCTGGCACCTACATCCTGCATGTCAAAAACAAACACATCAAAAGCATCCAGCATCTCATGCGTCATGTGATGCGTTTTCCCATACAGGCTGAATACCGGCACGCCCGTCTCCGGGTCTAAAAAGGATTCGATAGAATCCCCCGCCTGCTGGTTGCCCCTTACCCCGTGCTCACAGGCAAACAGCGCGCGCAGGTCATACCGCTGTGCGATGATATCAATGGCGGAACGAAAGCCCCGGTCGATGCCGGTGGGATTTGTCATCAGGCCAAGACGCCGGCCGCGAAGCACTGCATCCGCCGCTTGAAGCTGATCCAGCCCGCAATGTACCTTGGCTTTCATTCAGGCAATCTCCTTTCCTGCGAGATGTGCCTCCGCCTTTTTTCGTAAGGTGGATTGTTCTGAACCTATTGTAGCAGTCTCTTTAGAAAAAGTAAATGTAATTTTTTTTGTTTGAAAAATTTTTTATGTAATTTATTGCGTATTCTCATTCCTGTGGTACAATGGTATCATACCGGGAAGGGATCATGGGCTTTGCCAGCTTAACAAGCCACAATGAAGTGGTTGAATCAAAAGCGCTGTCAAGCGCGGTCTGGAGGATCTGCATGACTGACTGCATTTTACAGCTGCGGGAGTTGATGGATACATTTTCGCCGGCGGAGCAGCGGGTAGCATCCTATTTTCTCAACCACCGCCTCCACTTGGCCAGCACCCCCATCCAGGAGGTGGCACGGGCATGCCATACCAGCCAGACGACCGTGGTACGGCTGTGCAAGCTTGCGGGCTATAAAGGCTTTAAAGATTTCCTGCTGGCGTTGTCTGCCAGCCTTGCTGTAAAGAAAGAGAACCCCCTGACGGTTAAGTATACAGATGTTCAGGCCGGCAGCGACCTGTACCACATTATGGAGGACATGACCAGGCGTAATGTGAACGGCCTGGAAAGCACCATGCAGGTACTCAGCTATGAACAGCTGGACAAAGCTGTGCAGGCCATACACAAAGCCAGGCGGGTGGATTTTTACGGCATGGGTATTTCGGCGCTGGTCGCGATGGATGCCCAGCATAAATTCTTACGCATCAACAAAATGTCCCTGACAACCCTGGACCCCCATGTACAGGTGGTGTCCGCGTCCAGCCTCCAGGAAGGCGACGTGGCTGTCTTCTTCTCCTATTCCGGCGAGACCACCGATACCCTGGCTACGATGCAGGTTGCCAAGCAAGGGGGCGCCACCGCCATATCCGTAACCAAATACGCCCCGAATACGCTGTCGGAGCGCTGCGATATCAATTTGCATGTAGCAACGTCTGAAGTGGCCGTACGGACAGGCGCGACATCGTCCCGCATCGCCATGCTGCACATTGTTGACCTGCTGTTTTCCGCAGTGACATCCTTGGAATATGAAGAAGCCAAAACAGTATTGGACCGCTCGCTTATGGCGGCCAGCTTCAAAAAGAATAAGTAACTTGGCAAAATACCGGCCGCAACGGTCAAAAAGGGTGGCATGCATGAATTTTGAGGAACTTTCCACCGAGCAGGTAAACCAGCAGAGTTCGCGTTTGGACGAAATGACGCCGCTTCAGGCAGCCACGCTGATGAATATCCTAGACGCTCAGGCAGCCGCTGCGGTTACTTCCGCCCTGCCCGGTATTGCCAAGGCCGTTGAAATCATTTCTTCCCGCATGAAGGCGGGCGGCCGCCTTATATATGCCGGCGCCGGTACCAGTGGGCGGCTTGGCGTGCTGGACGCTTCGGAATGCCCGCCAACCTTTGGCGTGGACCCTGCCCTTGTGGTAGGCGTGATCGCCGGCGGAGACAGTGCCCTGCGCTTTTCTATTGAAGGTGCGGAGGACTCGCAAGATCTGGGCCGGGAGGATATGCGCAAAAACGCGCTATGTGAAAAGGATGTATTGGTGGCCATCAGTTCCAGTGGATACGCGCCCTATTGCGTAGGCGCATTGCAGTACGCCAGGGAAGAAGGGGCTTATGCCATTGCCCTGACGTGCAATGAAAACGCCGTCATTTCCGCCTATGCCGACTTGACCATCGCGCTGCCCACCGGCCCCGAGATCCTTTCCGGTTCCACAAGGTTGAAAGCCGGCACCGCTACCAAAATGGTATTGAACATGCTCTCGACCCTGAGCATGGTACAGCTTGGCAAGGTGTACAAAAATCTGATGGTGGATATGAAGCCCAGTAACCGCAAACTCAGCGACCGTTCGGTGCGCATCGTAAAAAACGCACTGGAACTTCAAGAACGGTCCGAGGCGGAACAGCTTTTGCTAAAGGCGCAGGGAAACACCAAGGCCGCAATCGTTATGTCATTATCCAAGGCAGACTATCCAACAGCCATGGCGGCGCTGAAAAAGCAAAGCGGCTTTGTACGAAAGGCAGTTACGCAGCTGGCCAAGGAATGACATAAGGGGCGGAGGTGCAGTATGGATATCCGTCACCAGGCAGGGCAGCGGCTATGCACCGGCTTTCCCGGCACGCAGCTTGACTCAGATTTTATCCGCCATGTCCGGGAAAACAAAATCGGCAATGTAATATTGTTTGGCCACAACATTTTAGGCCGGGAACAGTTGCACCGCCTGTGCGCCGACATACAGACGCTGGTAATGGAATCCACAGGCTATCCTGCTTTCATCGCCATTGATCAAGAAGGCGGCCCCGTGTCCCGTCTGCCGGAAGGCACGGCCGTCTTCCCTTCCGCCATGGCCGTCGCCGCCACCGGGGATCCGGACAACGCATATCAGGCAGGGTTGATGACAGGCACAGAGCTCAAAGCCCTTGGCGTCAATGTGAATTTAGCCCCCGTTATGGATATCAACACCAATCCCTTAAACCCGGTCATTGGCGTGCGCAGCTTCGGCGACACACCGGATGTGGTTGGCGCTTACGGCTCCCAAATGATACGCGGGCTTATGGATGCCGGGATTCTGTGCGCGGCCAAGCACTTTCCCGGGCATGGGGACACGGCGGTGGATTCGCACATCGGCCTGCCCTGCGTGGACAAAACAATAGAGGAGCTCCTAACGTGCGAGCTCCTTCCTTTTCAGGCAGCCATCGCGGCAGGCGTGCCCGCCGTCATGATCTCCCATATCCTGTATCCGAGATTGGAAGCGGCGCATGTCCCCGCAACCATGTCCCGGCAAATCGTCACCGGCCTGCTCAAAGAGCGGCTGGGCTTTGCCGGCCTGGTGCTGAGCGACTGCATGATGATGGGCGCCATCGCCAGCCATTACGGCACGCCGGCTGGCTGCCTGGCCGCGGCCCAAGCAGGGGTAGATATGATTTTTGTTTCCCACAGCGTGGCGCTGGCTGGCGAAGCGGCTGCCCTTATGCAAAATGCGGCGGAGGACGGACGGCTGGACATGATGGAAATGGAAGCATCCGTTTCAAAAATCCTCGCTTGTAAGCAAAAAATACAATCCCAAAGCGTACCTTCCTTCACGGCAGCCGGCTGCGAAACGTATATCAAAGCGGCCCAGCGCATGGCCAAGGAGGCTGTTACCTGGGTTAATCCCCCCGAAACGGACCTATTTCCGCTGGGAGACAGCCCCCTGTTCGTCGGCTGTCCGCCTTATCGGGCAAACAATGCGTCAGACCCTGTGAACGATTCCCTTACCTTCCCAACGTATATGGCAAGAGAATTGGGCGGACAAGGTATCATCCTCTCCCCCGACCCTGACGAACCGGAGATACAAGCCGTAATAAAAAAAGTGCCCGGCTGCAGCAGCATTGTTGTGGGTACGATGAACGCGCACATGCGAAAAGGGCAAATGCAACTTTTGCGTGATCTTGCCCAAACAGGAAAGTCCATGGCCTGCGTGGCACTTCGCAACCCCTACGACTTGAGAGACCTTCCGTCCCATGTATCATCCCTCGCCGTATACGGCTACGACGCCCTGAGCCTTATGGCAGCGGCCGGCGTTTTGTCAGGGAAAATCCCGGCCGGCGGCAAGCTGCCGGTGAAATTGTAAGGAGCGAATACAATGCAATATGCGGCAGGCTGGGATGGCGGCGGCACCAAAACCGCCGTGGTGTGCGTTGACACGCGCGGCCAATCGCTGGGGCAGAAAACCTTCGGCCCCTTAAATCCCAACGGCAATACAAAGGAGCAGGTGCTTGCAACCGTCCGAGACGCCCTTCATTACATGGCCGGCATGCCGGGTGGTCTTCACGGCTGCGTCTTTTTACAGATTGGCTGTGCCGGGGTCAGCAATCCGGCAGTTGTGCAGCTGCTGACGGACGCGCTGCGCGGGCAGGGCTATCCGGGAAAGCTGCATATTGCGGGCGACCATGAGACCATGCTGCATGGCGCCGTCGGCCCAGAAGGCGTAGTGCTGGTGTCTGGCACTGGCTCCGTATGTTTGGGAAAGAATAGCCGGGGCGAATCCGCCCGCTGCGGCGGCTGGGGGCATATCATCGGCGACGAGGGCAGCGGCTACGCCATCGGTCGCGATATCCTGATGGCTGCGGCAAGGGCCCAGGACGGAAGAGGACCTGATACAGTCCTGTATCCCATGGTGTTTGACACACTTGGCATTGATGACATGGGTGGGCTGATACGTTTTGTCTACTCCACGGAAACCGACAAATCACAGATCGCCGCGCTGGCTCCCCTGCTGAAAACAGCGTTGGAAAAGGGAGATGGCAAAGCCCAAGACATTGCTGAAAAAGCGGCGGCTGACCTTGCTCCTTTGGCCTTCCCCGTCATCGAAAAGCTTGCCCTGCAAGCAGGAACGCTGGCCCTGGCGGGCGGCATTTTGACGGGCTATGACTCGATCAGGCAAAGCGTTGCGGCCCAAATCTCCCTGCGCTATCCCAACCTGTCTATCATCTCCCCAAAGCAGAACGCAGCCGCAGGGGCCGCGGCCATGGCGCTTCATGCCGCCATAAAAGAAGGAATCATCGCCGGAGTCTGATAAGCGGCGATGATTCCCGTTTTTGTATAATGATGCATTCCCCCATTAAGGCTCACACACCTTGTGGGGGTTTAATATGTGATCGGGATCAAAGGCTGTTTTCACGGCCTGCATGAGGGCAAGCAGCGCCGGGTCCTTGGCCTTTTTCATGTACGGCCGCTTGGCATAACCGATGCCATGCTCACCGGACACTTCACCCTTCAGTTCCCTTGCCTTTTGGTAGATGCGCTCCATGGCCAGCGTCATTCGTTCTTCCCAAAGCGCATCCGCAAGGTCATCCTTGAGAATATAGGCATGCAGGTTTCCATCCCCGGCATGGCCGAAGGTCTTGATCCTGATTTGAATCTCCTGCTGCAATTGATGCACATGTTCCACCAGCTCATGCACGCGGCTTCTGGGCACCACCACATCCACCTCGTCCATCAGCGTGGTGGAGGCCTTGATGGCCTCCAGAAAAGCGCCCCTGGCCTTCCAGATGGAATCGTCCCGCTCCTGCGTATCAGAAATCAGCACATCCAGCGCGCCCTGGCTTAAGCACAGGCGGGCCGTATCCTCATAGTTCCTTTCAATATCCTCCACGGTTGCGCCGTCAAATTTCAACAGCAGGTATGCGTCCGCCTGGTGATCGGGAAACTTCCTTCCCAGGTATTTTTCCGCGTCCAAAATAACTTCCCGCTCCATAAACTCAATGGCTGTGGGGATGACCTTTGATTTGATGATGACGGGCACAGCCCCTATGGCCTGCTTTAAGCTTGGGAAAGGAACCAGCAGACTGACAGCGCGTGCAGGCCTGGGCAAAAGCTTCAATATGGCCTTGGTAATGACGGCAAGGGTTCCTTCGGAACCTATGATCAAGTCTTTCAAGGCGTATCCGGTGCTGTTTTTAACGACTTTGCCGCCAAGCTCCACAATTTCCCCGCTGGGCAGTACGACCTCCAGCCCTCGCACATAATCCCTTGTGACGCCGTACTTCACAGCCCGCATGCCGCCGGCGTTGGTGCTGATGTTGCCGCCGATGGTCGCCGTTTTTTCGCCAGGGTCGGGAGGGTAAAAAAAGCCCTTCTCCTCCACATAGGCGGAAAGCTCCATCAATAGCACGCCGGGCTCCACCGTCAGCGTCAGATTATCCTCGTCCAGCTCTAAAAAGTGGTTCATGCGGCTCATATCCAGCAGGATGCCATGCTCCATGGGCACTGCCGCTCCAACCAACCCAGTGCCGGACCCGCGGGGCGTTACGGCAATCTTCTGCTGGCTGGCGTAGCGCATCACATGGGACACCTCAAGGGAGGTAAGCGGCAGCACCACCACATCGGGAAAGCTGACGGCGCCGCCCAGTTCGTCATGGCTGTAATCCTCGCCGATGGCTTCGCCTAAGAGTATGCGGTCTTCCTCTTTGATCAGGGTCCGCAAGGCGCAAATATCCTCCTGCGTAATCCGCTTGTACGTCATAGGCTTTCTTCCCTTCCGCCCCGCAGTTTCTCGATCAATCGAGGAATGATATCATACAGGTCCCCCACAAGCGCATAATGGGCAGCCTTAAAGATAGGGGCCTTTTCATCTTTGTTGATAGCCACAATGATGTCCGCGCGATCCATGCCCGCCACGAACTGTATTGCGCCGGATACGCCGCAGGTGATGATCAGTTTGGGGCGCACCGTACGGCCGCTCAAACCCACCTGCCGCCTGGCTTCCACCCAGCCACACTCCGCCAAGGGCCGGGTGCAGGCCAGCTGGCCACCCAGTAGGTCCGCAAGCTCCTTGAGCATCGCAAGATCGCCTTCTTTTTGAATGCCCCGGCCCGCCACCACCAAAACATCCGCGCTTTCGATGGACTGCTCCATCAACTTGGGGAAAACAGACAATACCTCGATCCTGCTTTGAAGCTTTTCCTCGGGCAGCGTGAAATACGAAAGCTCTCCTTTCGTTTCATGGCTCCTTTTCGGCGCGTCCATTACCTTGTAGCGTACGGTAGCCATTTGCGGTCGGTGGCCCGGCGTTATGATCTGCGCCATGATGTTGCCGCCAAACGCGGGACGGATTTGGATCAGGTCCGTGTTTTCACTGATCTCAAGCTGTGTGCAATCCGCCGTCAGGCCTGTGCGCAGGCGCGCGGCGACCCTGGGCGCCAATTGCCGCCCGATCACCGTAGCACCCACGAGTATGGAGGATGGGCGTTCCCTCAAAATAAAATCTTCAAACACCGCGGCATAGGTTTCGATATTGAAGCGCGCAAGCTCTTTTTGGTCGTACAGCTGCACTTGGGCAACGCCGTAATGGAGCAGCTCGTTGCCGGCTTTCTCCAATGGATAGCCCGGGAGCAAGGCAATGACTGACTGGCCGATCTTCTCCGCCAGTTCCTTCGCTTTCCCGATCAATTCCAGCGATACCGGATGGATCCCATCCTGGGAGTTTTCCACATAAACGGCGATGCCCCGCCAAAGACTTTTGTCCAGGGCGGGTTTTTGATCTTCCACATATTCCACGGCCCCCGGCGGGCCTTTTTTGACGCAAATCCGGCACATTTTGCAGCCATCGGTAATGGCTAGGGAATCCCCCTCGGAGACGATGGCGCCAAAGGGGCAGAGCTTGATCAATGAATCCCTGTCTGTGATTTTCTCCTTGTGCACGATCAGCTTAGCCATCAGTTGTTCCCGCCTTTCCCCAGCGGAAGGAGCTTTTGCTCAAAGAGCATATCGCAGAGCCTGCCGGCCAGCTCCTGCCCGCTTCCATGCCATATTTCCTGATGCACATGGGATTCCGGCGGGAATATACGCTGCACTTGGGTGGGCGACCCTGTCAGGCCGTAGTGGGCTTCCTCCCGGTCGTCCATGTCGTTAAGGCCCAGGAATGTAATGGACCTGTCCTTTGTATCCATCTTGCGGATAAAGGAAGGGAGCCTTGGTTGATAAATATCCTTTTCCACGGAAATCAGACACGGAATACGCACCCGGGCTTCTTCCACCTCACCGCCCATATCCGCTTTTAAGATAATGGCATCTTCCCCCACGGCCAGAATGGCGGTAACATTGGAAATGCTTGGGATGTCAAGGTACTCCGCAATCTCCGGGCCTACCTGGGCCGTATCCCCATCGGTGGTCTGCTTCCCGCAGATGATCAGATCGAAGGTGCCGGAGGAACGTATCCCCTGGGAAAGGGTATAGCTGGTTGCCAGAACATCTGCCCCGCCAAAGCGCCGGTCGGTCAGCAGTATACCCCTGTCCGCTCCCATAGCAAACGCTTCGCGAATCACCTGCTGCGCTTGGGGCGGGCCCATGCTGATCACGCTGACGCTCCCGCCATGATCCTTACAAAGCTGAAGTGCAGTTTCCAGCGCGTACAAGTCATATGGGTTCATTTTGGAAAGAACGCCGCCCCGTTTGAGCACCCCTGTCTTAGGGTCCACTTCTACCTGGTTGGTTTCCGGCACCTGCTTGATACATACCAATATTTCCATGAAAATATTGCCTCTCAGTTTCTTGTATTATTAATATTACATATAAATGGGTTTCTCCTTCAATGCTTAAGGGAAGTGACAAGCTTACTATATATAATGAGTATGTATGACTGTTCATTCTTACCGGCCACTTAACACTTTAGTACGTTGGTCTGATGAATCGGGAATTGTGAGAAGCATTGGAAATATGAAAGAGGCAGTGAATACCACACTGGGAGACGCTGCTGCCATCGTCGTACCGTAAGATAGCAATGTTTTCTTAAATTTTATGTGCCGCCACCCAGTGCAAGCCGGATGGAGGCACAGTTTGTTTATTGACCCATATTAGGGCGATTTTATTTTCAGGAGTCGAGGATGCGGATAAATATTTTAAGATTGCAGCTCCTTACACTACGGCTTTTCCGTGACAGTAAGTGCAAGACTGGGAAGCTGCAGGGGTTTTACCTGCTCCTGCTTTTCATATACAACCAGCACCGACACGCGATACAAAATGCCTGATCCATCTCGAGCAAAGAGCGAACCTGCCGCACCTTCTGCAGGAGTTTCTGCCGCCACGGGTTCGATCACCAAACGGAAGGAATCCGCCGTTTCAAAATCCGGAAGGCTGCTAAAATCCGAAAGGCTTATGGAAATGCTTATCTGGCCGTAATTGGTGTTCAGCACATAAATACCTGAATGAAGCATGCTTTTGATGAATTTCGCGGAAAGGTTCATTGTCCGACTTCCAAAGAGCGGCTTTCCTGCTTCATCATATATTACATTTCCGTCTTTATCACTATCTGGCATTAAGTCCAGCGTCAGGGCATGCGTTTTATCCTCCAGGCTGGATATCTTCGCGCTGAAGAATCCGGGGTTTTGGTCTTGATCAAGCACCATGTTGCTGACAGGCAACCAGTTCATATGTAATATGGTATCCGGATCTGTCAGCAAAGTTACGTTGTGCCCTGTTTTCGTCTGCACCTGTTGTAAAGGACGCTCGGGTAAGGCAATGGACAAAACGGCAGGTTCTGATACAGCCGCTCCATAATTGCCAAACGCGGCAATGGAAGCCACCACATAATACGTACCGGGAGCTCTGGGAACGCTTGTGACACGTGTCAAGGTGCTATTGGTGAAATATGTATAGGTAACTGCACCGGCGGGTACGTCATACGGGAGAACACCCGTCAAAACAGCAGGATCGATGGAAATCGGGGCACCGGTATATACTGCGCTTTTGTTTGCAAGGGTAACGCCTGGCACGGCGGGGGTGATGGTCAATAAAGCAGCGTTGCTTTGGGCGGCATCATAGTTTCCGTTCGCCTCAATGAAAGCTTTTGCATAATACGCGCCTGCCTGAACAGGGGCACTTGGCAGAGTTTGCAGGCAATCTGCGTCGCTGTAATATGCATAAGTGACATCTCCCATGGGCGTGTCGGTATCGCTTACGCCCTGTAAAACAGCCGGGCCGATGACTGCCGGTGAGCCTGTGTACACAACCGACGAATCCACCAGGGTGATGGTTGGCACGGCGGGGGTAATGGTAAGTACAGCCGTATTGCTCTCTCCAATGGTATAGTTGATGATGGGCGCATAGCCAACCCTCTGATAGTATGTACCCGGATACGTGGGTTTGCCCTCCATCAATTCGGTACAAGCCGCATCAAAATAATAAAACAGTTTCAAATCTTTCCAATGAAATTCGCCATCCACGAGGCCGTCGATAAAGATGGTCCCGCCCCCAACCGGCTCGCCCCAATAAGTCGTTGTACTGTCCCGCACGACGATTGTAACGTTGGCAGGGGTGATTCTGTATTTGAGGAAAGTGTTGAGGCTGAGGGAATTTCCTTGGGCAAAGGTATAGTTGTTTGCATTGACCGTATTGCATAGCGTGTTTTTGAGGAAGATGGAATGCAGCCCTGCATCTTTGCTTTCAAAGTGCAGGGTGAACAGATAATCCGTTCCCGCTAAAAGGGTTTCACTGCCAATCAGGCCATGGAATACGCTTTCTCCTGAGCCCGGGGCCGCATCGGATCCGTCATACACCTTGTCCTGCAAACCGTCTATCGAGTATCCAATCAGGGTTATCATCTTTTTGGGAATGGTCAGCGTGGCGACATTGCTTAATGCGCCAGCGTAGTTGTTTTCCGGCGCGATAGCGGCCTGGACATAATACGTGCCCGCGTTGACGGGGGCATCCGGCAGCGCCTGGGTACAGCCGCTATTGGTATAATACGTATAGGTGACAGCCCCGGTTGGCGTGTCTGACACGCTTGTGCCCTGTACCGTGGCGGGGCCGATGGCAACTTGAGTCCCGGTATAGGCGGCAACTGTTTTATCCAAAAGGGTCAGCGTTGGAGCGGCAGGCGTGATGACAAGCCGGGCTGCGCTGCTTGTGGCGGCGGTATAGTTGCCGTGCTGCGCGATGGTGGCTTTGGCATAATACGTGCCGGCATTCTTAGGCGCGTCTGGCAGCACGTTCAAGCAGGCCTCATCCGTATAATAGGTGTAGGAGACAGCCCCTGTCGGAACATCCGTATCATGGATGCCGTGCACCACCGCAGGACCCATGGAAGCCGCCGCCCCGGTATAGGAAAGTGTCTTGCTGTTAAGGGTGATGGTGGGGGTGGCAGGTCGAATGAAAACGCCATTATGCACCAACGTTGTAAACTGATTGCCGGTTGCAAAGGTATAGTTTCTTGTCTTGTCCGTATCTATAAGGTGGGCAGTAATCAGAATGCCATCTTCCCCCGCATTTGGGCTTACATACTCCATCGTTCCATAGATATCCTGCCAACTTACAAAGTTTTCACCGTTGACAGGTCCTTCACCTGGCCAGAACCAGATTTCAATATATTTATTATAGGATGTGGTCCCATCATACACTTTTCCGCCTGAGTAATACGCTGGTGAAATCGCGGTCAGGATTTTTTTGGTGATGGTCAGCGTGACCACTTTGCTTTGGGCGATGTAGTTGTTGTCTTGAGCCAAATCAGCCTTTGCATAATATGTACCCGCGTTCTTGGGAATGCCGTAAAACGGCTGGGTGCAGCCGCTGTCTGTAAAGTAGCCATATGTGAGTGAACCTGTGGGGATATCCGTTTCACTCACGCCCAGCACTACCGGGGGATCTATTTCAATAGGCACACCGGCATAAGGAACCGTCTTGTTCTCAAAGACCAGGGTCGGCTCGACCATAAAGATGGTTAGCGTAGCAACGCCGCTTTCCCGGGCTGCGTAGTTGCCATGCGCTGAGATAAAGGCTTTGACGTAATATGCGCCCGCGTTTGTAGGCGCACCGGGCAGTGCATCCAGGCAAGCGGCATCGGTATAATAGGCGTAGGTGAGCTCCCCGCCTGGGACATCCGCTTCGCTGACGCCACGCACCTGGGCGTGAGAGGCGGAGACCGCCAAACCGGTATATGTAACGGCTTTGTTGGAAAGGGTGATGGTGGGCACGGCGGGGGTTATGGACAGTGTGGCCACATTGCTTTGTGCGGCTGTGTAATTGCCGCCCGCCGTGATCACAGCCTTGGCATAATATGTGCCCGCGTTGGTGGGTGCACCAGGCAGAGCATCCGTACATCCATCATCGGTATAATAGGTATAGGTAAGCGAACCAGCCGGCACATCTGTACTGCTGACACCCTGCACGGTGGCAGGGCCAATGGAGGCGGCGGCACCGGTATAGGCAACGGTTTTGTCTGCCAAGAGTATGGTGGGGGTGGCGGGACGTATTTCAATTTTCACAAAGCATAGCTGGCTCATCTGATTGCTGCCGCCCTCAAATGTGTAATTGCTTCCTGGATACGAGTCACTCAAGGTAGCGGTAATCATTACATCCTGAAATCCCACAGCAGCATTCACAAACTCCGTTGAACCCTGTACACCAAACGAACTGTAGATATTATCACTGCTGATGCGTCCGTCGTATGTCCTAAAGCTGATGGAGATACCGCGGTCATAGGCTGTAGTTCCGTCGTATACTTTTCCGGTACCGTCTATGCTGTAAACAAATCCCGTCAACAGCTTTTTGTTAATGGTGAGCACGGCCACTTTGCTTTGCGAAGCATAATTATTGTCCGAAGCAAGGGTAGCCTTGGCATAATATATACCTGCGTTTCTGGGCGTGAAGGATAACAGTTGGGTGCAATCGCTGTTTGTATAATAGGCATAGGTGAGGGCGCCCGTCGGAACATCCGTTTCACTCACACCTTGCGCAATTGGGGGATCCATTGGAATCCCTTCCCCGGCGTAGGTAACTGTTTTATTTTCGAAAACGAGAGTAGGCGCTGCGGGGGTAATGGTCAGCGTGGCCGTGCCGCTCTGCGCGGCGTTGTAGACACCGTCAGAGGCAAGGAATGCTATGGCGTAATACGTGCCCGCGTTTTTGGGCGTGCCGGAAAACGGCTCTGTGCAGCCGCTGTCGGTATAGTAGGCATAGGTCACTTCTCCTGTAGGCGCGCCCTGCCCCTCCACCCCTGTAACCGTAGCCAAACCGATGGAGATGGCCTGGCCGGTATATACGGCGGTCTTGTCTGGTAGCGTAATATTGGGGGTGAGAAGCTCGCTGGATAACGCTCCGGGAATATGCAAAAGCAAAGCAAGAATGACAAGTGCTAACAGAACGCATTTTCGGCTGTACATTTTTAATATCCTTCCTGTTCGTGCCGTGCAAGGTTATACTCCGGTCGCAGGCTTTCTTTTGTTTTTCACCGATTGGCAGATGAAACGTAAATGCCAATCAGAATGGGGGCAATGATAATAGACAATTTACGACAAGTTTAACATATATATTCTCAATTCAGGTGAAATTTCCTTTAAGAAACATAGAAAATTGCAGAATTAAACAGAAGTAGAACCATTTGTGTAAATAGCGCTTTCCGGCCACATGCAATTGCCTGGCTCAATTATGATCAAGCCAAAGGGCCTGGAACCTGCCAAGCGCAGACTCCAGACCCTTTCACAGCTCTATTCAACGTTTTCTGTCAATCGATATCCAACGCGTCCTTATCCGGAAGCGGCGGGCAGAATGCTGCCGGGCGGTCCTGGTACCAGAAGGACACGGACGAAATATCATCCATCAGCGGCTGATACCGCCCATCCCTGCGGATTGCCAGCGCCTGGATGGTTACCTTCAAATCCTGCTCAAAGTAGATGGGATCGGTAATATGCCAGCGGTACATTCCAAAGCGCATTTGGGAACGGTACAAGCTATCGGGGAGGATCACCTGGCTCAAGCCGCTGTAGGGGGTGGTAAACGTTTCGTACTGGTGGACGGCTTTATTTTCAAAATTGTAGGAGCCGCAAAAGTAGTCCTCCGTTCCCGTGCCGCAGATGGTGGGAAACTCCCCGTCCCCATCCAGGTAGAACTTGATTTCCCCTTCGCCCCACCAACCGTTGGTATGGCTGCCCCAGGTCATGTACGTACCCACATAATGTCCCTTACCGGCAACGCCCTCCAGCAGCGTATGCACCTGCCCATAAGGCAGAGGGCCCGAGCGGTGAAACCTGGCATGGAAGTAAGCGGATTGCTCCCCTACATCCTCCTGCACATAGGTAATCTGATAATAGGTGGTCACGGTATCTGAGGTAAGGTTTTCAAGGGTAATCCTGCAGCGGCTTTTGAAGGGCATCGTCCAATAGCAGTTAAAGGCGCTGCCGGGGTTGACGCAAACCGCCAGCGAAGACAAAGGTGCATATGTCCCCCAGCCGCAAGCAAAGAAGTCCCCCAGCGGGCATTCTACGGAAGGAACAGTAGAATCATCCCAATAGATGCGGATGATCTGATGGCGCCAGAACCCAGTGGGTGTGAGCCATATGTGGCGGATGGACCCTGGCCCTTTGATATCCGCCAGCACTTCCGTTTCTCCAGCGGGGATGCGCAAAAAGGGATTCACCTTCCAACCCCGGCCCAGCTCCCTGGCGGCCTCTCCGGCAGTGCCGAAGGCTGGTTCCGTGCGGGCTCCCTGCCCTTTTTCCCCGGTTCTGTTTTCCGGGCAGATGGAGCGCGTTTTTCCCATCGATAACCGGCTCAAGCCATCCAGCGGGGATGTCCATGGATTCATGAAAGACCCTCCTCATTCGATATCACAAACTCGATACCGTGGCAATACAGTGATAGACATTGTAACTGGGCAGCGTCTCCTCACCGGTGGGCGGAAGACCCGCACAGTTAAGGCGGGGATGGTCCAACTCCTCCAGCGCCAAAAGATCACCGCCCAGGTAAGCATGCAGCCGCATAAGTGTTGTCTCCATGCGCGAAGCTAAGCCGCCGTAGCGGATGTCCTGCACCTCCCAGCCGAAGGGCTTGTACCACTTCATCCAAAGGCTGCGGTGCAGCATATACAGCCGGCGAAGGCTGGGCAGAATTTCGCTTTCCATCTGCGAGGCGATAGCCGTAAGGCCTTCCTTGTCTTGCCGGTCATAGGCATCTTTCAAACGCACACCCAGGTCCGCCTTGAAGGAGAGGAAATCGGCCAGGGCCCGTGCCAGGCGCAGCGCATCCGCCGCCTCTGGTGCACAACCGTCTGTATCTTCCAACTCCTGCGCCATTTGGCGATAGTACGCGCCATAATCGCCCGTGGCTGCCTCGCAGTCGAACTGACCCAAAAGGGGGTCTTGCCACAGCAGATATTTGTGAGGGTTCGGCGGCTCAAGACCTTGAAGGGATAACCCTTCGTGCAGCTCGTCAAAGCTGCCCAAAGCTGCCCTCTGTTTTGCGGTCATGCCAGAAGCTACAAGAGACTGGCTATCCAAAAGGCTATCGCACCGGCCCTGACGCGCTTCCCAGCATTCCTCTGCAAACATTTGAATGCCGGGGATTACGGAGCCCGGCATCCCCTCGCCGCCATCGTCCCGCCACACGGTGGTAAAAGCCTCCCTGATGCCGGCCTCTCTGCAGGCGGCAAGGCCCGCCCGGGTACTGGCCTTGGTTTTTACAAGGTTGGGCTGCATGCCAAGCCACGAGCACACGCCCCCCGCGAACAGGGGCTGAATCCCCAGCTTTTGATGTTCCCGTATGTACAGATCGTAAAAGTCCTGATTGTTGTGGTAATAGTCCCAATAGAACACTTGTATGCCCTTGGGGATAACATCCGCCATCGTCTCCGGCAGGCAGACGTTGCCATCATAATAGCCATTGCCCAATATGTTCATGCGAAACAGCATATCCCCCCACATCATGGGGGCGACGCCAAGTTCCTGGCAGATGCTTTGAACGCGCCTCAAGTGCTCCTTCATCAGGCTGAGCTTGTCGTGATAGCCTTCCTCGTCCAGCTTTCGCCCCAGGCCCAGGCCATGGGCCTCATCCAGACCCAGGTGGATGCGGCGGCTGCGCACAGGCGCGCTGGCGGCAATGATCATGTTCCGTATCAGCTGGTAGGTTTCATCCTTGCCCACATACAAGGTAGTCGGATCATCCCGCACCTCAGCCGTGCAGGACCAGCGCAGCAAGCGTTCCAGATGCGCCACCGTCTGTATGCAGGGAATGACCTCAATGCCAAGCAGGTTCGCGTAATCGTCGATCTCCTTCATTTCCGCCTGGCTGTACCGCCCCCGGTAATGACCCAAGGCGGGGGTTTGTGCCACCTCATACGTATCTTCGGTATACAGCATGAGGGCGTTTAGGCCCATCAAGGCCATGCGCCTAAGTAAAAGCTTTACCGTCGCGACCTTGGGTACAGAGTTGCGGGAGCAGTCGTACATAACGCCTCTTGTGTCAAAAGGCGTCTGCTGCTCCAGGTAAAAGGAAGTTTTGCCATTTTGTATGGCGGAGGCCAGGGCGCACAGTGCCCGCAAAGCCTCCACCCTGCCGGCCGCCAGCAGTATGGCTTCCCCCTGTTCCAGCTTGACGCTGAAGCCTTCCTCCCCGGGATACATATGAATATTTATCTGTTGAAGATACTGCTCCAAGTACGGCGCAATCTCCCGGATTGCCGGGCGCAGGAATGCTTCCTGGTGGCTGTCGGTCATATAAAGTGCCATATAGCCTTCTCCTTTAGCTTTTCATTAAACATCTCAAATCAATCATTGTATGGATAATCCGGCCCCTTGGGATGCCCTTCTTCGGGCAGATTCTTCCATGATCCGAAATAATGAATCGCATACCCTACCTGGCCCGCATCGGGATGAACGGCTACCAGATCATTAAGCTTGTTCAACTCCCGATACAATGCTTTCGTGCCCAGGTGGTGGAAGGTAATGTTGATCGACTCGTAAATCTTTCCCGTTTCCACTGCCAGAATCAGCTTCTTTGCAAGCGCCTTGCTGATGGGCAGCTCCGTCTCCCCACAAGCCAGTACGTCCCCGGCGTTGTCCCGGTAGCTCATCAGCAGCGTCGCATCGCACAGGCGTATCACCGCCTCGCACAGCAGCATGTCTTTCCCCTCCAGCGAAACAGTAAACCCGTCAAACCAAAAGGGGATATCCGCCTCCAGGGAAGAACCCAGGCGATTGCAAACTTCCCGTGCCTTTTGCAAAAAGGCCACATACCCATCAATCACGCTTGCCCGCTCCGTCAGCCATTCGGGTAACTGATGCGGCTCCACATCCATGTGCAGGCCATAGAACTTTTCCGCCTCAGTTTCACAGCCTGCCTGATACTCCTCAAACCACTTCAAATAGCTGTCGTATGCTTTTTGTCCGGCCGGCAGCGCCCATTCCGCCTCCGCCCCGATCAGCGACACGCGTATCTTTTGCTCACTGCAGGCCTTGATAAACGCCCGGTATTTTGCCTTGGGCATGGCCCTGGAATAACTCAAGTACACTTCGGTCACATGGTGCTCCGTTAAAAAGGTGATGGATTTTTCCGGGAACAGGATATCCGTCACATCCCACATCCACGTGCCCAAGGATTGGGGTGCGAAATCCTTATTGAACTCTGCTGCCATGGCGGATTTGCCTCCTATCATCCATTGAAAAATAACTAAAACCAAGACAATAAAGTACAGGGGAGCTTTTTTCATAGCTTTATCCCACCATGCCCGTTCTCTCGATGCTGCGGATAAACACCTTTTGCAGCAGCGCATACATGATCATCAATGGCAGTATGGCCAGCAGCACACCAGTGGATTTCATGATGGCGAAATACCCGATGTCGCTGGCGCCGGCAGACATGTTCACATGAATCTGAGAAAACTGCAGATCCATCGATAGCAGCGCCTTCGCCACGGTGGGGAGCTTGGAATAGAAAAGGAAGGCGTACATATTGTCATTCCACAGCCATACGAAGGCGAACAGGAAAATGGTCGCCAGGATGGGAACCGCCGCGGGCAGCATGATGGAGAAGAATACCCGTCTGTGAGTGGCCCCATCAATGGTGGCGGCCTCGTCGATCGCCCCGGGGAAGCCCCGGAAGAACTGCCGCGCCAGGAAGATGTACAGCCCGTTCCTTGGCCCCGTAGCGGTGAGGGAGATCAGCAGGAAAGGAACGATGCTTTCTATCAGCCGCAAGCCTTTGCCCCCATTAAACCTGGAAATCAGCCCAAGCGGATCAAAGTTTTGAAAATTCAGATACAGGGGCGTCAATATGATTTGAGGCGGAATCACCATCATGATGACCACCAGCACAAACATCGGCCCGCGAAGCTTGAACTGGAACCTGGCGAACCCATAGCCTGTCAGCACGCAGGCAAACGCCTGGCAGGCCGCGCTTAGGAAACAGATGAAGAAGGTGGACAAAAATGCCCTGCCATAGCTCATCATCTCCATGGCCTCGGGATAGTTGAGCCATGTAAAGTTCTTGGGTATGCTTTGCACTGTCCTGTCGTACAGATCGACCTGCTCCATAAACGACATGGAGATTTTCGTCAACAACGGATAGAGGATCAGGAAGCATATCCCCACCACAAAAGCCGTACGCCCCAATATGACCAGCGCATGGACAGATTTGCGCCTGACCTTGGCCGCGCTTGGCAGTTTGCGTTTGTGTATAGCCTTATTCATGATAAAACACCCGCCTTCCCACCGTTGAAAGCACTAGCGCCAGAAGGAGCAATAAAATCAGAAAATAGATCCAGGAAATGGCCAGCCCATAGCCAAAATCGGAGAAGGAAACCACATAGCCACGGATGAGGCTCACCACCTGGTTGCGCATATTGGTCAGCGAATCAATGATGGTATACACAAGGTTTAGAAGGATGTAGGGACCCAGCATGGGAAATGTAATCTTCCAAAAATTTTCCCAGGCAGTAGCTCCCTCCATATTGCTGGCCTCATACAACGCCGGGGAGATAGTGTAAAGACCCGAGAGAAAGATCAGTATTTGCAGCCCGGATGCGGTAATGATGTCATAGAGCCTGGAGATGACGTCCGAGAGAAAAGCGGTCAAAACTCCCGGCAGGTTGCTGCCCAACAGGTTCAGCACAAAGGCCATGGCGGAAGTCCGCTCCTTCAGCCCGTCGGAGGCCGCCGCAACGCTCCTGTCCATCATCATGGTAAACACGATATTTGTGCTTTCCATGGTGGCGATAACGCCTGTGGAAACGATCACTGGCAGAAAGAACAGCACACGTGCCAGCGTGCGGCCCCGGAACTGCTGGGAAAGCAGTATGGCGGAAAACAAGCTGAACACCAGTATAAAAGGCAGGTCGATCAGCATTTTGCTCAGCGAACCGAACAGGATCACCCGGTACTCCGGGTCGATGGTGAAAGCTTTTACATAGTTGTACAGGCCGACAGGCGTCAAGGTATACCCGCCGCTTTGCAGCTTGACTTCATTGACGCTGAACACCACCGATTGTACGATGGGCAGCAGCATGAAAAGCGCGAAGCCGACGAGAAAGGGCATCACATAAAAGTACCCTACCCTGTTCTTGTGGGCGGTCAGTTTACCACCGCGCATGTTTTGACCTCCTTCCGGTACAAGGCGCTTTTGCCGGGCAGCAGGAAGACCGCCCCATCCCAGTCAACTTGTACGTCATCACTGCCGTAATTCACGTACACCGCACCGCCTCCTTCGTATGCCGTGCGCACGATGTCTCCCCTGCGCTCATGGCAGACGATTTCCTTGCCGTATACAGGGGCCAATACAGCTTCGGCCTTTTTGTATATCTCCGCAGCCCTTTCATAGGAGGTTGCGAAGGAAGACGCGTACAATGAATCAAAGTCCGTATACTTCACCGCGCTGCCTGGCGCGTAAAAAGCCTGCATATACAGCCCGGAGCCTGTTTCCGCAAGCCGCAGCAAATAATCATCCTTGTCGGCAGCGTAATTCACATCCGTAGCGGCATAAGACACATGGCCGGACAAAACCATCTGCAAAAGCGGCACTTCCTGGTTCAAAAGCGGATGGGGCGAGGCATGAAGCGGCAGACCGTAGGCCACGGAAAGGCATCGCAGCAGATAGCTGTTGGCCCCTTCCGACAGGAAGGCAGCCCCCGAGAGCGCTTCACCTTCCATCAAATCCGCCAGCGCATTTTTCATTTCCTCTCTGGAAACAAAGCCATTGCGGTTTTGATCGCTGTACAGGTCACGGCCCAGGGTGTAAAGAGCGAAGGAGGAAACGCCCCGCATCTTTGCGCTCTTTGTGAAAGAGTCCACAGTCTTTTGTATGGCGGACAGATTCATCAAATAAGCCGACAAGCCCTTGGCATCCTGATACATGGTGGATAATGTATACTCCGGCTTGTAGGCCACGGCGGAAGTCAGCAGCCTCGCCGTATCATTCGAAGAATGGAAGGAGTCCAGCCATGTATCTTTATATACCTGCTGGCCGTTAAGCAGCAGTGACAGGGAAATGTTCCGCTGTGCAGTGGTTTTCTGTAGATTTAGGAAGCCGTCGTTCCCGCCCAGCTTTTTTTCAGGGGAGAAACTTAAATCCCTTGTCGTGCGCAAACCGCCCGCGCTGCCACCAGCCACCAGAAGATTCATCCCCTTGGCACCGGAGGAATCCTTCAACCTGGCAGCCATTTCCCCCATCTGTTCATAGGTGGAAAGAGGGCGCACCACATTCACTGGAATGCCCATCACAAGCTCTGTCACATCAATGGCTCCCACAGCGCTGAGCACCAGGGGCAGGTTCATATTCCCGCCGTTGTGCTGTGTAGGCAAAACACCCTCCCGCAATAGCTCTTCCCGGATTGCCACGGCCATGCGGCTGTAGGTTACGTCCTCACCGGGGAGGAAGCGGTAGTCGATGGATAAATCTTCCCTGTTGGCTTTGTGCTGGAAAACCATCACCCTGTTTTCGGGCTTGGCATCCAGCGAATAGTAAACGCTTTCCTGCAGAAGGAACTTGGCGGCGCAATAGCCGTAGCCGCCGCCAACACGTGGTGCGTCCGCCACAATGCTTGCATAGCTGGCGCCGCTTTGCACCACACCTGCCAGCGCGCCGCTGCCCTGGTGCACACCGAAGACGGGCAGATATACCTGGTTCCCTTCCCAGGTGCTGTCGGTGACCAGATTGGCGTAGTCCCTGCCATATACCCTGGCCTCAAAGGCAGGATACAGATCATCCTGAGGAATAGAAAAGTCCATCAGCGCGCCCATGCCGTCGGGCACCAGAGCAAAGCCCAATCGCTGCGCGCCTGGAGAACCGAAATACGGCAAAACCGTCACATCTGTGACGCTGGCTCCGCCGCCCACAGCGATTTCCCCGGCAGGTACGGTCACACGAAGGCCTGTGTCCGTCAGCTCATAGCGAAGCTTCACACGCACGTGCACCTGTTCTTCCGTTTGAGCCGCGAAGCCTGCTTCCAATTCATCGGCAAGCTTGCGTTCCATGGTATAGCCGGCACCTGTCAACGCTTTTTCTGCCTTTTCCATTTCCAGCCGGGAGGCGTTATTCTTCAGCACATACAGGTCCAAGGTTTCAAGGCTTGGGAAACGCTCCAACAAGCTTTGCCGTTGCTGCGGGCTTGTCACAGCCGCAAGCGAGATTTTGGAATACAACAGCTTTACAAACGTAGCTCCACTGGACCCTTGAAGCATCGGCAAGATGGATTGCTCAAACGTACCCGCCACTACGGCACCAGGCACGGCGTACACTGCCTCCGTCTTGCCAAAGACATAGGTGACATCCATGCCACTGGGCAGTTCCTCCGCGCCGAACTGTCCAAAGGCCACAGCCTGGGTGCAGCTATCCCAGGTGAAGCGCACACCTTGCCGGTTATACACAGTGAGTAAAAGCTGCGATCCCGCAGGCCCCGCCGTGAAATCCACCGGATTGGAACGGTAGATGACACCTGTTGCGATATCTTCCACAGCCGTTTCTGCCGTACGATCATTAAAGTACAGGCGTAGGGCATTGTTTTGTGCCGCCAGACGGAAACCGTCCATTCCTTCACTACCCTGTACCTTTTTGCTGGCCCCAGCGGGGTAATCCGAGAGCATCTCCTTCGTAAATGGCGCAAAAGCCGTTTCCCTTGCGGCACAGCCGGCCGCAAGCAGAAGGGTGAGCGCCAGCAGGATTCCCAAACACAATCTCTTCATATACAATTTCTTCATAGACTACATCCTCAGCTTGATTTCGCTGATCACACTGGTGATGTACGAAATCAGTTGGTCCGCAATGCTGGCTAGCAGGATGAGCACAAACAGCGTCAGCCCCATGAACACCAGCGTCAAAAAAAATATGGCCACTGTCTTGCCAGCGGTATATTGATGCATTACGGCAAGACCGGCGAATAAAAGGAACAGCGACCAGATTGTGCCTGCTCCCTCCAGCGTTGACATCAGAAAGCTTTCCTTGGGCGTGAGCGCATGGCTTAGTACCGCGGCCAGCAGCGTGCACAGCAAAAAGGGCAGCAGGGCATAGCAGCAGGCACGGAAAATCTCCCGCATGGAGCCTTCTCCATCCAGAATGGTGGATACGGCCCAGTTGCCCAGCACGAACAGGAAGAAAGGCAGTGCCATGCCCGCCAGTTCCCGCAAAAGATGGAAGGTTCTGGGGTTAAAGGTGGAGAAGGCGGGGCCGGTGTACAAAAGCCGGACAAGATGCGCCATCGCGGCACATACAAGCAGTGCCCAGGCCATCCCCGTGCTGCCCTTGCCTTCATACTTTAATTCTCCAAACCCGTAAAAGGGACGCACCATGACCAAAAAAGCGCTTTTCAGCCTGGCTTTCACAATGCTCCCCCCTTTTTGCGCCGCAGACGCTTGATGAGTTTCCGTCCGATGAACAGTCCGGCCAGCGTGAACACAGTGGGGCCAAACCAGGTTTGCAGCAAGGTTTTGCGGTATTCCTCAAAGGCTTTTCCGTACCAGTCCTGCAAGTTGGCCATAGAGAAGTAATCCATGGCTTTTTTATAGCTGCCGGCGCGGTAGGCTGCCTTGCCCATACCGGCGTATGCCATATCCATGTTGGCATTTTGAGTAAGCACTCGCGTCCAAACTGCTTCCGACGCGCCATAATCGCCCCGGGCATAGGCCGCGATGGCCTGATGGACATCCTCCCCATAGGCAGTTCGCACAAAGACCGTTACCACGCCCGCGCCTCGATCCGCCACCGCCATCAAGCTTCCCCTCACAGCCAGCGCCGAGGGGGTGTGAAAGCCGCCCTGGCTCTGCCCGGGTCCGGAGAAGGCATATAACAGATAGCCGTCCTGGTCGTAGGCAAACACGCGCTTGCGGTTGTTATCCAGCAGGTAGTAGCAGCCATTATCCCCCGCCGCCACGTCCATGATCTGGGAAACGCCCTTAAAAAACGGCTGTGTGTCCTGGAGGTTCTCCACATCCCCCACTTGGGGAAAATAGCCGCTGCGGCGCAGAATATCCTGGCCCAGCATGTTCAGCCGGCGGACCACCGCGCCTTCCTCCGTGCCACGGCCGGCGCCAACCTCGGCAATGACCACCTTTTCATCCACCGCAGCGGTGGTGGCGTATACAAAGCCCTCGGTGTCCAGCTCCACGCTGTTGTATTCCACAGGCACAAAATCCTCCATGCGGCTGCGCTGCTCCCTGGTAGCAAACCGCTTCCACAGCATGCGGATGGGATCGGGATTCACACGGGCAGCAGCGAGAAAACCTTCAAACGAGCCTGAAGGGTTCATCAAAAGGATGCCATCGTTCACCGAAGCGGCGACCACGTACAACCGGCCGCTTTCATCGGCGCAGATTTTGAGTGGCCGGTAATTGAAATCGGCAGCGATCAAATCGCTTTGCGGCGTGCCGAATTCCATGAGCAGGTTTCCCTCCCCGTCCATATGCACAACGCGGGCATTCATGGTATCGGCTACATACAGCGTGCCGTCCGCCGCCGCGAAAACGCCTCTGGGCTGGCTGAATGGCGAGAGCACGCCCTTGTCCACCGCCCCTGTAAGCACTGAAAGCAACGAGAAGGAAGCATCCAGTACCACGATGCGGTTGTTCTCCGTATCGGCAATATACAGTCTGCCGTCCGGCCCGAAGCATATGTCGCTCAAACCACGCAGGGGGCCGCAGCCAAGCGTCTCGCCATCCAGATAAGCAAGGATGCCATAAGGATCAGGACCTGGCACCGATTCGCCGTACTCGTTATACGTATAACTTTGGTGCCCAAGCGGCGCAGCCAGCCCTACAGAGGGCGTCAAAAGGAAGAGCGCAAGCAGCAGCGCAAGAAAGCCACGCAATAAAGCCATGCACATTCCCCCTTTCATTCCTTGATGCCCGAAGTCGCCATGGTTTCAATGATGCTGCGCTGCGCGAAAAAGAAGATCAGGATGGGCACGCTGATGAGCACCAGGCCAACCGCCGAGCCGGCCCCGGCCCGCGCCGAGCCGCCGCCGTTGGCAAAGAGGATATTGTTCATAGCGTAAGGCAGTGTTTTAAGCTGCTCACTGCGGATGAAAAATGCACCGGTCGCGTTCCACAGATCCTTGATGCACAAAATCATCAGCGTCATCCAAGCGGGTCGGACGATGGGCATAACGATGGTGAAAAACAGCCTTGCTTCCTTCATGCCGTCCATGCGTGCCGCCTCCAGCAGCGAATCGGGGACTATGCTCATGAATTG
Organism: Bacillota bacterium; assembly: GCA_023436585.1. Taxonomy (GTDB): domain Bacteria; phylum Bacillota; class Clostridia; order Christensenellales; family Aristaeellaceae; genus JAEWAH01. Next base: position 164,042 of record JAEZIN010000012.1, read on the forward strand.
CTTCATCAGAAACAATCCCAGCGGCATGCCTACCACTGGAAGGATCAACGCCCAATACGTATCCATCAATCCCAAGCGGCTCATGATGAGCATGTTGGGTACCCACATGACAACGGGAGAGAACATAAGCGTGGTAGTAACCAGGGTAAAGAACGCCTTACGGCCAGGGAACACATGCTTTTCCAGCACGAAAGCCGCCATGGAAGCCGCCATGATGTGCAAAAAGGTGCCGGAGGCTGTCATGAATACGGTGTTGAAAACATAGCGGGTAAAAGGTACCCAGCTGCTTTGCATCAGCAGCATCAAATCGGAAAAATTCTGGAACGTGGGGTTTTGCACAAAGAATTTGGGCGGGTAGAGAAAATACTCATCCAGGGGCTTAAAGGCGTTGGAGATCACATACAAAAGCGGCAGGGCCACAAACGCGCCCATTAGCATAAGCAGTGCCGTACCAAGGACGCTGCCTAAGGCAGAACGGTTTTGCGGCACATGAAGCAGCCTGCGCACAAATCCACGAACCCTGTAAGAAAGCGGGAGATGCTCCCGTGATTTTTTCGCCAGCATGTCATTGCCCCACCTTTCGCAAAAGATGGCCGACCAGCCGGTTGGCACCCAGCATGCACATAAACAGCAGCGTTGATATGGCCGAGGCATAGCCGAGTTGGAAACGCAGATAGCCATAGTCGTACAAGTGGTTTACAACGGTATGCACCGCGTAATCCGTGGAGGGGAAGCCCATCAGCGCAACGGTAACATCATGGATGGCAAAGGAAGCTGTGATGGACATAATGGCACCGAACATCAATTGCGGCCGCATCATGGGCAGGGTGATGTACCATAATTCCTGCCAGCGGTTGCGCACCCCGTCCACCGCGCCAGCCTCGTAATATTGCTTGTCCATGCTGCTCAGGCCCGCCACAAAGGAGAGGAAGCCTGCGCCCATGCTGGTCCACAGAACGCAAATGATCACAACAGGCATCATATACTGGGTGTCCGCCAGCCATTGCACAGATTCCCGTATGAAGCCCCAGCGAAGCAGCAGGCCATTGATATAGCCGTATTCATCATTGGAAAAGAGCATGGTCCAAACCGTGAAAATGGAAGAGGTCATGGTTGGCGCATAAAAGAGCAGTACGAAAAGTGAGCGCATCCCCCTGGTCAATTGGTTCATCTGCCAGGCCAGTAAAAAGGAAAGGGCATAACCCACCGGTCCGGTGATGGCAGCCAGCAGGAGGGTATTGCGAAGCGCAATCAGAAATACGGAGTCGCTGGTAAAAAGCCGGATGTAATTATCCAGCCCCACAAACCGGGCCGGGTCAAAGAAATTATTGTACGTTAAGCTGTTGTACATGGACAGGGCTACCGGGAACACAGTGAACAGCAGGAAAACGACTCCATAGGGCAGGAGCATCAGGTAGGATATGCGGGACTTAAAAATGCGCTTTCCCAGGGAGACTTTTTTGTATGCCATCACTTGCCGTCTTCCCCCTTATTTGCCCCGAGCCCCAATTCCTGGCGCTTGGCTGTGATCTCGGTATTGATGACGCGCACATAATCCAACAGCGATTCCCTAGCGTCCTGGCTGCTGAGTACCACTGCCCGGAAGGCGTTTTCCACGTGCCAGGTGGTGTAGTAGCCGCCAGGCACCTCCGGCACAGCTTTCGCGTATTCCATCTGCGCCTTAAGAGCGCGCAAGTCCTCCTCCGTCCAGTTCAGTTCACCAAGAGCCTGAAGATTGGCTGCTGGATAACGGGCTGCCGACCCCAGCAGGCTTTCCAATTGACGGGAATAGTTGACCTGCGTTTCCTTCTGCGAACACCACTTCAAAAATTCCCAAGCCGCGTCAGGGTTCTTACACCCACGCAGGATCATGTTTCCCGTCACTACGGTGCGAACGGACCTGTCAATTTCGCCCGATGCCTTCGCTGTGCCAGGGACAGGGGCCATTGCCCACAGCCCGGCAATTTCAGGGGCGGACACCATGAGCGTGTTGAAGAGGCCGTAATCACAAATCACAATGGGCGCTTCGCCGGAGCGGAATCTGGCCGCCGTATTAAAGCCGTAGGGCATGCCGTAATGGGTGAACAGTTTGGTGTACTGGCGGAAGGACGCTACAGCCGTCTCGCTGTCCAGCGCGGAAGCCATGCCATCCTCCGTATAGACCTGGCCTCCATTTTGGAACAAAAACATACTCAGCGATGTCAGCGAGCCATAGACCTCTGCGCCGATCCGACCATCCACCAGGAACAGCATATTGCTGCGGCTCAGCACCGGAATCAGGCGGACCATGTCCTCCCAGGTATCCGGCGGATCAATGCCAAGGCTAGAAAGAATATCCTTGCGGTAGAACATCATGGAAAAGCTCATGGTTTCAGGCAGTGCATACACGCCGCCCTCCAAGGCGAAGGGCTTCACAGCCTCCGGTAAAAACTGCCCTGCGGTTTCCTGATAATCTTCAAAGCCAGTCAGATCCATGGCAGCATGGCGGGCGGCATAGTTCACGGGATCGGCCATGGCGGCACCCAATAGCACATCCGGTCCGTCGCCCACAGACACAAGGGGTGTGACAAAATCACCCTGCACCAATTGCAGGTCCACGGCAATGTTTGTCCTGGGCGTAAAATCGGTGCGGATCAAATCGTAAAGCAACTGCGCCCTGTCCCGCGAGCCTGTTACCCACACGGTAATGGCCCTGTCCGATTCTCCTCCGCCAAAACTGGCATAATCCGTCTTGAAGGAATCGGTGAATAGCTGGGACTGGTAGGCCACATTTTCGAGGAACCCTGCCTCAGCCTGAGGCAGCGGAGAACCAGGCACAGCAAGCTCCAGATAATCGATGTCCAGGGGCCGCTCCAAAGCGGCCTGAATCCATTCTCCCAGCGCGGACAGGTTGGTTTTGAAAGATTCGAACTGTTCCGGTATTTCATAAGGCGCGTCGGCAAACCGTTCCAATTGGCGGATCAGCCGGTCCACTGCCACCATATCGCCGCCCGCGGTTGCGGCATCCGCCGTCATTTCCCCGGTCAGCGTGCGCAATTCCCCGGCCCATACCGCCATTTGGGCGATCACATCGGGCATTTTTGTTTCCAAACCATAGTCACGCAGCGGGTCAGGCCCTGCGCCTGTGAGCATCAAAACACGGGTATACAGTTTGTTCAGCTCCGACAGCGCTATCTGGGCGCGCTTCAATTGTTCCGCCTGACCGCCCAGGGTGGCCTCCAATGTGATGGTATGGCGGCCTTTTGCAAGATGCAGCAGATACGGTGTTTCCCCGCCCGGAACATAGATTTGAAAACCGCTGTCGTAGTGGAAGGGAATGGCCTTCGCTTCCACAAATGGAATCACACCGTCCACATACAGCGTTCGCATGGCGAAAAAACTATGGGAATAGTTCTGCCGTGCCCGCAGCCTGAGTTCATAAATCCCGTCCTCCGGCACGTCAAAAACCCAGGTGATGGCGCTGCCCGGCTTTTTAAAGGCTGTTCCGCCAATCATGTTCAAAGTGATGAGGGCCCCGCGGTTTGGTTCCGTCAGCGCGGAAGCACGGTCAGCTACAGGCAGCAGCGACGCATCGCTGCGATAGTCGGCACTTTCTCCCTGGATGCGCAGGGTTGCTTTTGCGATCTCACCCGCGGGCATTTTATATGGAAGGATTTTTTCCGGCGGCATGAGCGAAACACGATGAAGAATCAACCCGCCCCTTGTTGCCCGCAGTGCGATTTGATGGCTTCCGGCATCCAGGGCCAGCTCAAACGGCTCCACCGTATACCCTCCGGCATCCCGTACATAGGTGTGTTGGGATATGGCGGCCTCTTGCTGCAGCGGACGCAGGTCATTGCCCTGCTCGTCCCGGGCGATGGAATCGGGTACGTTCTGAAACAGACGCCGGAACAAAAGCGCCCCCGCCTGGCGGAAGGGAATCACCCCATCCACCTTAAGCTCCGCCTCCACGGGCGCTGACGCACCTGGCGCAGCTGTATAGACCACGGAAACAATATACCGGCCAGGTGTTGGGATGTCCGCCGCAAAAGCGTACATATCCCCCTGGGCAAGCGCCACGTCCCCCTCCGCCAGCAGAACAATCTCCTCTTTGGCAGCAGGCAGTAACGAAGCCCGGGCACTGTAATCCCCGTATTCCATCTCCCCAGCCATGGCTGCGGCGGCCCAAACAAGGAATAAAACCAGCAAAAGGCCGCTCCATATGATCCTACGCATCAACATCTTTCCCCCGGGTTATACCGACAGTGAACATGTTCGCGCCGCTTAAGGGGTAGTCTACATGTTCCTTGTCCGTAAAAATGATCGGGGCAAACGGCAAACGGCTTCGTTTGCACGTTCACCCCGCGCAGAGAATCCATGCTGGTCTTCCGGCGGGAAAGCCCGCCGGATGACCGTATTAAATTACTTCTTGTAAATTTCGTCAATGGCCGCCTGGATTGCGGGCTTCTTTTCCGCAATGATGGCAGCGGGGGTGGATGTGCCGGCATAGATGGCGTTGACAATGGATACCACGTCTTCCGCGGTGACACCGGCTTTGTAGATACCGGTAGACTTGGTCAGGCCGTTGTAGTAGATGTTCGCCATTTGCGCAACGGACTCCTCGTCACGGCAGTAACGGGTGAACTTCGTAACGGCTTTGTCTTCCTGGGAAAGTTCGGGATACAGGTCATCAAACAGGTCGTTGTAGAACAGCAGCGCCGCCTTGGCATGCTCGTCATCCACGTTGGAGGGTATGAAGTACACAGCCTGGCTGGAGATGTCGTCGATATGACCGGTGGCCTGCGGGCCCATGGGGAAGGGCACCAGACCGAAATCATCTTCCATAGACCATGCATTGAAGCATTCGATGATCCACTGTTCCGCGCGCAGCATGCCGATCTGGCCGCCGGTGAACATCTTCACGGCCGTATCCCACTCGGCGCCAAGCTCGGTAACAAATATGGATTTGTCCACGCTTGCCATTTGAGCGGCCAGGTTCAAGGCTTCCAGGGAGTTGGCGGAGTCCATGGAGAACGCGGGCGTTTCGCCGCTGTAATCCACTACGCTGCCATTGTTGGCGTAGATCATGGAAACGGCCAGCCAGGGAGCATCAAAGGCGGACAGGCCCCACTGGGTGTTGACGCCGTTGGCATCGAACTTGGTCATTGCCTTGGCATACTTCTGCAGCGCCTCAAAGTTCCATTCGCCGCGGGCGAGCAGATCATAGGGGCTCTCCAGTCCGGCTTCTTCCACAAGACGCTTGTTGAAGGCGATCATGCTGTTGATTTCGGCCTTTTCCTTGTTCAGGCCGTACAGCTTACCACCCAGCGTGCCTTCTTCCAAAGCGGCGGGATTGAAGCTCTTCAGATCCAAGCCCAATTCTTCCACCAAGCCGGTGATATCCTTCACCGCGCCGGCATTGACCCAGCCGGAGAAGACCCAGGGGAAGGCGAACATCAAATCGCCATAAGGTTCGCCGGCCATAATTGTGGTTACCATATTATCGTAATAGTCTTCGGGGCCTTTGCGGTATTCGAACTTAACGTTGTACTTCTTTTCCAGTTCCGCCACCCTAGTGATAAAGCGGTCCGTCTCGTCATTCTGGCCGGGCGTCAGGTCTTTGCCCCAGTAGTTGCACAGTGATACGGTGATGCCGCCAAAGTCGTAGGTCTTCTCCTGGGCTGCGGCCGGCAAGACGATCATGCCGCACAGCAGCGTCAGGCACAGCATGAGTCCTGCAAGGCGCTTCATTCCTGTGAGCTTCATTCCGGAAACCTCCTTTAAAATGTGGGGTTATTCTGAAAATGGACCACGTCCATTCTTCATTTGACACTTGGTCGTTCGCGCTTTTGGCCGTCTTGTTTGATGGGCTCATTATACCGTATCCCTTTCTCTTTGTAAACACATTTTCTTCAAGTATTGAATTTATTTTTTTAGTTTTCAAAATTTATTATTTGATTTTTCGTGTTTTATCGCTCGTTTTACGGAGCAATCCGAATATATCCTCGAGTTTATTGACAATTTCCAGAACATATAATTTCTAGTATGAAATTAAAATTGCAATAAGTCGGCCACTTTCCTCCATCCACTATTTACAAGGGGGCTGGGGTATGATACACTTGAAATTACAGGATTTTTGATACATGATTTCCTTCGTTTAAAAAGGATGGCAGGAGATGAACGCATGCTGCTGACCGACTACCTCACCACAGCCAAACCGAACAAGCATGATAACTCCACCCTCTTTTTAAAGCAGATTGAAGGGTGGATACGCTTGTCCCGCACCGACGCCGCCCAGCTATGCGCCATGAACCCAGCCAGCGTCACAGCACTGAGCAACGAGCTGATGGAGGCCGGACTCATTCGGGAATGCGGCCGGGCGCTGACGCTCAGCGGGCGCAAGCCCGTCTTTCTGGAGCTCACGCCCACAGCCGGCGTCAGCGCAGCGCTTTTGCTGGAGGGAACGTATAGCCGTCTCACCATACATAATCTGCACCATGAAATTGCTGCCTCTCTATTGCTCCCGCCCCTTAGTGCGGGTGACAGCTTGAAAACGCTGCACAGCAGCGTAACATCATTTTTACAGGAAGTCCTGCCTCAAGGTCTTCTGGGATTGTGCGTGATTCGAGGCGACGGCGCGCCACAGGACGTGAGTGACATGGAGGAGCTTTGCGCCCAGCTGGAAAAATCGCTGCCAGTTCCCGTCTACGCTGCAGGTGCCGTCAGCCTGTGCTGTCTTTCGGAAGGCCACCTGCATTATCCCGATACGCACAGCTGTGTCGCATGCCTGTCTGTTACGCCATATCAGGTACGTACCGGCGTCATGTTTGGCGACCAGCTCTTGTTTAACCATTTTCAATCCGGAGACGCCGGCTATGCCCTGAATACGGACAGACGTCCGCCCGTGATGCTCAAGGATAGAGTCTGCCTGAACAGCCTGGCGACCAGTGCGCTTGCCTACCGCATGACCCATCCCGATGCGCCTTTCCGTCCGGAAGACTTGATGGGAGAGGAAGCGCCTCACCTGTACATTATGCGTCTGGCCATGGCAGGACAAAGCGCCGCACGCAAGCTTCTTGATGATTACGCATACGGTCTTTCCATATTGATATATAACACCGTATGCCAGTATGGTCCTTCATTGATGGTGCTCCAGCACGAGGTGCTATCGCTTTTGGAGGCCGCCGGTACGCGTATCCAAAAGGAGATGGACAGGCTGTTCACCCCTGGTCAGTTACGGCCCAAAATCATCGCGTCGCAGCTTGGTGCCATTGCGCCGCTATACGGTGCCAGCCGGTTTGTGCTGCGCAGCGCCTTGAGTGGCACTGCGCTTGTAAGGAGGCTGGTCTGATGGAAACACAAGTCATGCACAGCATTGAAACGCAGCTTTCCCGCATGACGGTAGAGCAAAAGCTGGGGCAGCTATTTTGCATCAGCCTGGGGTCTACCAGCGTGGACGCGGAGTTTTTGGAGGCTGTTCAGGGTTATTGCTTCGGCAATGCCAGCCTTTACGGCCTGAACATACAAACGCTCAAGCAGGTCCGGGCCATGACGCAAAATATCCAGGAGGAGATGACGCTGGCCAGCGGCGGGGTGGAAGCGCTGATCACCGTGGATGAGGAGGGCGGCAGCGCCTCTCAGTTTTCCTTCGGCGTAACGAAGATGCCCGGTAACTTTTCATTAGGAGCCGCAAACGATGTGGAAAGCATCCGCCTGATGGGGCAGATACTGGGCAATGAGCTGAGCGACGTGGGGTTCAATATGCTTCTGGGCCCAGTGCTGGATTTGTGCCGTTCGCCCCTCAACCGCATCATCGGCGTGCGTGCTTTCAGCGACGATCCCAAGCGCACCGCCTTGCTGGGCGCAGCCTTTGCAAAGGGTGTGGAAAAGGGCGGCTGCGCTTGTACCTTCAAGCATTTTCCGGGCCACGGCGCGCCGGTCATGAAAAACGGGCTCCCCATTAATAATTGCACCGAGGAAGAACTGCTTGAACTCGACGCCCATCCATTCCGGCAGGCAATCCGCGAGGGAGCAAAAAGCATCATGGTGGGACATATCGCATTACCCAAGCTGCACGAAAACGGAGAACTCATCCCCGCCAGCCTTTCCGCCCGGATCATCAACAATCTATTACGAGACAAGCTTGGATTTACTGGCGTTGCTATCGCCGACGGCGCCGTGGCAGAACAATACCCCTTTGCCAAGGCCACAATGCTGGCGTTCAAGGCCGGCACCGATATCATCGTCCATAGTTCCATCCGTCATCAGATTACGGCATGGAAAGCATTGATGAACGGGCTGCGCAAGGGCAAGTTTACTATGGAGGAACTGGATGAACACGTGCGCCGCATCCTAAAGCTCAAGGCCCATGTAAAAGCCTGCCGGGAGAATAGGGAAACGCTCTTTGAGCTGGAGAAGAGCACCATCGTGCGGCGGACCATGCAGAAGAGCGTCACGCTTTTACGGGACCCGCTGCATTTGGTGCCGCTGGGGGACAAATACCGGCGTGCTTTGATCGTATCCCCCGTGCTGGAGAGCCTGAGCATGCTGGACGGTAACTCCAAGGAATTCAACACCTTCGGGGATCACATGGCGCTTTTGTTCCCCCAAGCCAAGGTGCGCAGGGTATCCCTGGCCCCGACCAGCGAAGAGCGGGAGGAGCTGACATCCCTGGCTGCAGAATCGGACGTAGTGGTCATCGGCAGTGAAAACGCCAATGAGTTTCCCCAGTATTTGTCCCTCATCAACACTTTGGCTGCGCTTCGCCCCACCATCGTGGTTTCCCTACGCTTTGCCTATGAGGCAACAGTGATCGACCCTAAAGCCACCGTACTTGGAGCGTTCACCTTCATCAACCAGGCCATGGAAGCTGTAGCGGATGTGCTGTCCGGCCGCTTGCAGGCTGAGGGGGAAGTGCCTATCCATTTGGATGGTGATTCAGTCTCCTCCACACCCGAAATGTAAAGGGCCGTTCGCCCTTATGAAAGGATGAAGCTTATGCCTGATATGCTGGTACACTTGTTGAAACTGCCGGAACTCAAGCCCCTGCTCGCCGACTATGAGGAAAAAGGAATCAAAATCCAGCGTGCCATGGTACCGGATATGCGCAGGATTACGGCCTGGGTGGAAAAGAATTTTGGCCATCATTGGGCCAGCGAATGCGAAGTTTGCTTTTCTCGCCAGCCGGTAAGCTGCTTTATCGCCGTGAAGGACAAGGAAATCCTGGGCTTTTCCTGCTATGAAGCCACCAACAAGAATTTTTATGGCCCAGTTGGCGTGCTGGAAAGCCAGCGCTCCCTGGGCATCGGCAAGGGATTGCTTATCGCCTGTATGCATGGCATGCGGGAGATGGGCTATGCCTACGCCATTATCGGCGGCGCAGGGCCTACGGGCTTCTATGAAAAAACAGTGGGTGCGACGGTAATCCCGGATTCCGTGCCCGGCGTCTATAAGGATTTGTTAAAAGAGTAAGCGAATAATACACAAAACAAGCGCCTTCCCTTGGCATAACGGCCCGGGAAGGCGCTTTGTTATAGCTTTCCGATTTACAGGTTTATCAGCTTCATCGTCCGCTCCGTGAGTTCATCCACATCCACCACCGGAAAATCCGCGATAGAGGTGGCTACCTTTCCTTCAAACGGCGCATACCATCGTTCCTCTATCCTTTGAAAACCTGTCATCATGCCCACAATGGAGCCAACCGTCGCTCCGTTGCAGTCTGTATCAAAGGCCGCCTGCACAGCAAGACATATGCTCTTTCCCAAATCGCCTTCGCCGTATAAAAGCGCCATGGCCACGATCATGGCGTTGGAATTTGTGTAGCACCAGTCAAAGCTGTTATGGTCGTCAAAGAGTTGATGGATGTTTGTGATTGCGTCCTCCGCAGGAACACCCTGCTCCCACCAGGCAAGCACCTGCCTGATATCCGCCTGAAGCCTGGACTTTTCAGGAACTTCCGAAAGCCCGGCCAGGATGACGAGACGTACGTCCTGCACGCAGGAGGCCGCCGCCAGCATGGCCGCTACAAACATCTCCCCATAGATGCCGTTTTTCACATGGGAGATGCTGGCATCCCGCCAAGCCATTTCTGCCGCTTTGCTGGTCCGGCCGGGGTTAATATAGCCAAAGAAATCACCCCGTATCTGCGCGCCGATATATTCCCGGAAGGGGTTTTCAAACGCGGCTGTTTCCGGCGGCAGCAAGCCCAGCAGCGCATTTTTGTAGGCCACACGCTCCGCCGTGCAGGTGGAGAAAACCGGAATCCAGCGAAGCCACCCTTCCAGCACCTTGGCGGGCGTGAAATCCCAACCATAGGTTTCTACAAGCTTCAGTGCGAACACCGTATAATCCGTATCATCATCCCGGGGGGCGATTCCCCCGATGGTATCCCCCAGCCAGCCCTTGGCATGCTCCGGGATACGGTCGAATTGCTCCGCGGGCAGGTCCGTTTTAAAGACATACCTGTTCATGGGATAATTGCCGGAAGCTTTCAGCAGCGGCCAAATGTGCTCCTTGCCAGACAGGCATTCAAAGGGTTTTCCCAGCAGGCAGCCGGCGATGCGGCCCGTCCATGCGCCTTTCAGCCGATCAAAAAACACTTCTCGGTCCGGGCGGATATAAGCAGTTTCCATTCTGGCCGGCAGCGCTTTTTGTATGTCTTCAAATCCGGATGGCTCCTCAAAGGGAAAATCCGTACGCTTTGGAGCGGACAATATCATGCTGCCCAAGGCTTTGGCTTGATGCTCTACATTCCGCACCATGGCCTGCTTTTGCATCTGCATGCATTCTTCTTTATAACCGGCTACATCAAGGCCTTCCCTATAAGCCTGTTCCCACTCTACATCCAGCCCCTGGCCATACTTCAGCCAGGTAAGTTCCTCAATCATTTTTGCTCCCCCTCTGCCTTGCCGTTCTTTAACCGATTATAACAATGTGCATATATGCTGTCAACGAAAACTCAAAGATTATTTTACTATCTAAAATATTTAAACATAAACCAATACTGCCTTTTTGTCTGCCAAAATTCGTGATTCGGCGCATGTTTTACTTTTCTATCTACTTTATTTTTGCGCATGGCCTCCTTCTTGCCACCTGCCCTTGACAATCCATACAGAACCAGTTACGATACTTACATAAAGATCGTGGATCAAAATGCCAGATCGGAGATAATAAAATATGGCAAGCAAAACGCCAGACAGAACGATTTGTGTCATGATCGGCGATGTCAGCTATGACTATACTTTGGAACTGATGAACGGGATCAACGATGCCGCCAAGCGCGAAAAAGTGCATCTTTTTTACATGACGGGAAAGCAGAATCACGGTGGCCCCGCCGACCCGGACAAGGAACATGAAACAGCCTCCCGCTACAACAGTATATATGATTACGCCAGCCTGGTCGGCGCGGATGCCTGTATCATTTCATGCGGCTCACTTTCCGGCTTTGAGAGCGATGCGGCATACCAACAATTCCTGAAACGTTTTGAGGGAACCGCATACGTTGTTCTTCAAAAAGAAATCATGGACGGCCCTTTAAAATCATGCATTACCATCGATAATTACAACAGCTTTTGCCAATGCATTGAACATTTGATTGCGGACCACGGCTATCAGAAGATAGCCTTCGTTTCAGGCCCGAAGGACCACCCCGAAGCCAAGGAACGGGAACGGGCATACCGTGATACAATGAAAAAGCATGGCCTTGCGGTGGAAGAGGGAATGGTTGTTTACGGCGACCTTTCCGGTTTTGTGGATGCGCAGGTATTAGAGCTGCTCATGGATTATCCAAGTCTTGACGCCATTGCGTTTTGCAACGATGAGATGGCGAAAGCCGGCTACAGGGTTTGCGCCAAACAAGGCCTTAGAATCGGGAAAGATATTGCGATAACGGGGTTTGATAACTTTGCAACAGGCCGTACCATGACGCCTCCCCTGACGACCATTTCTCAAAACGCATATAGAACTGGTGAACTGGCTCTCATGCAGGCCATCTGCCTGGCGGAGGGAAAGCGCACCGAGTCAGTGAGACTAAAGACCAGCCTGCACATACGTTCTTCCTGCGGCTGCAATCCCTTGGGAGAAGCCGGCATATTTGACGAAAAAGCGTTGGATGTACAGAAGCATCTGTGCCATATAATCGATACGATACGCGCTGATCTTTTTTGGATGTTTGCCCAGGATGGTCAGGAACACCTGAAAGTCATGCTGGAATCGCTAGTGGATCACATTGCATCCCTTGCCCTTTCAAGCCCCTCCGGTCACCTGGATGAACAGGCGCTTGATATCTGGCTCACAGCTTTTGCCGGACAGCTGAACAGTTCCGGTGCATTGATCGCAGAGCGCTTGCATCATTATCTATTGCAGATTTCAAACAATCCGGAACATCCCGGCATGAAAAACCTTTGCCGAATCCTGCTTTATGTTCAGGGATTCCTCTTTTCCCATGAAACGCGTGAGGCTGCAAATCGGTTTGAAAATTTCCGTAGCCAGGCCTGGTTTGTGCCAGAATTCATACGGGACCTGGTTGTTTTGGAAGACGAGGATGAAGGCGTATTCCGAAATGTTGTGGGAAAGCTGCGCAGCATCGGGCTCGACAATTTGTACATATGCCTGCTCCCGGAGCCTCAAATTCTGAGGGAATCAAAGCCAAACGACATTCCGGACAGGCTATTGCTTGCGGCATACTTAAGCGGCAGCATATCCAGAGCCTATCCGCGTTCCCGGATGCCCGCCATTGATAAAGAGCGCACACTGCGTACTCTTCCCCACTTGAATCGCGGCACCCCTTTGATCAGCTTCAGCATATTCTCCGGAGATGTACAGTATGGAATCCTCCTGTGCGAGGCAAACAAGGAGAAGATACCTCTTCTTCATGTGATTGGCTTGCAGCTTGGCATACTGATCAACTTTCTGGACCTGAAAGGAAAAGAAAGAATTGTAGGAAAAGAGCTGGAGCTTATCCGTGAAAGAATTGAAATATTGAACTTTCTGTCGGAGTATGACGCGCTATGCAATGTTTACAACCGCCGGGGATTTATTGAACGGGCCATACATATGAACAGGGAAAATATCGGGAAACATGCCTTTTGCGCTTTTATGGATCTCGATCATTTAAAGGAAATCAACGACACTTTCGGTCACGCTGCAGGAGATGAGGCCATCTGTGCTGTCAGCGGTATTCTGAAAAAAGTGGTACGTACCAATGATTTGATTGCGCGGCTGGGAGGAGACGAATTTGTCGGCATGTTCATAACCGACAATCCAGAGTTTGAAGTGATGTTCAGGTCAAGGCTCAAGGAAGCCTTTGAGGAGTACAACCGCACCTGCGGAAAGCCATATTACGTAGAGGCCTCCATGGGCATTGCCGCCTTTACCTGCAGTCAAGGCCTGGAGATCAGCAAAATCATCAGTGAGGCTGACCGTTATCTTTATGAAGAGAAGAAAAACAAACGCGCAAGCGCATTGAAGTAGCCGCCGGTTTGGCTGACAAACCAAAAAGTGAATAACCCAAATCAGCATATTTCGTTTTGAAGCGCCGCTTCGTTCACGAAATGTGCTTTTCCTGTTCGCCAAGAATTTTTGGCAATCGGATAATAACCTGCAGCCCATGCTCGCTATAAAGCGTCAGTCCATATTCCTGCCCAAAGGTTAACAGCAGGCGGCGGTGGCAATTGATGAGGCCGATATGCGCGTCGTCACTTTGGCTTTCCAGCTGCTTTCGCAGCTCTATGAGCTTGCTTGCAGGAATGCCGCGGCCGTCATCCTTTACCGTAAGCGCTATGTGGTCTTCCATCAGGTGAATGCATATTGAAATCTTCAGCTGCCTTTGGGTGTCCCAGTCTATGCCATGGAGGATTGCGTTTTCGATCAGCGGCTGCAGCAGCAGTTTGAGGGTGTAATAGGGCATTGCCTCTTCGTCTATCTCCCAATCCACCAAAAAGCGATTCTGGTAGCGCATGTGCTGAAGGGAAATATATGCCTTGGTATTTTTGATTTCCCTGGACAGCGGCACCAGGTCATCGGAGGAATCCAGGCTGTACTGCAGGATATCCGCCATATTTTCGATCATGCTGCTTACGTCATTGGGGCCGCCGGCGCGGTCAACACTCATCCAGTAAATGGATTGCAAGGTGTTGAACAAAAAATGCGGATTGATCTGCGCTTTCAGTGCTGCCAGCTCCAGCATCTTCGCCTCTACCTTCTTCTCCTCTAAAAGACGCCTCAGCTCATTCTGGCTGGCAAAATTCTTGACGATGTTGTGCATCAGGGTGGTATAGGCATCGTTGCGACCGGGGGTAATGGCAGGCAGTGGTTTTCGCTGCTCCATGGCCTCCAGCAAAGAAAATATCTTCATGATACTGTCACGTGATCGCTTGGCATACAGCACAGAATAGATCAGGCAGATGAAGGCCGCAGCCGCCATGCCCATCAAAATGATCAGCACCACCTGATTGGGCAGCGCGTACAGGTCCTTAAGGGGTGTCATGGATAAATATGTCCAGCCATACAAATCGGAGGTCACGCGTGTAACCTGGTAATGCCGCCCATCCAGGTTATAATCCGGTATTGTGGCGGATGTTTGGGCGGCAATGGCCGCGATATCCTCCCCGGAGGGAACGGGGCTTGCGTTGCTTTGCATCAAAACCTGTCCATCCGCACTCAATACCAGAAGCTGCTGCTCGGGATAGGCGGCCGATTTTTGGAGCTGCCGGTCGAAATACTTTTTGTGAAGGTTCAGCACCACCACACCCTGGTGGAGGAAGAAGCGCTTGTACAGCGTAATGACCTGGGTGGACTGCTTTTCAAAGGCATACCGCTTCAGCTCCCGAAGATCGCTGTCAAAGCGTCTATCCATTTCTTTTTGATGCTGGTAACTATCGTACCAGGAGGTATCATAGAACCTATCCAGCATCACCAGGTCATCCGTGTCGGTTAAAAATCGCCCGTATGGGTTGTCCATATAGATATACAAGGAATGCACATAAGGCCGGGAAGCAACGGCTGGGATCAGGTAGTTGGTTTTGAGCTTGTTCACATCCTTCAGGCTGCTGTTGTAGTTTTCCCGCAGCATGGAGCGCATGAGGATGCCGGTGATATCGGAGTTCACACTGAATGTGATATTCAGGGAATCCATTTCCCCTATGATCAATTCAATCTGACTCTGCGTCTGTACAAGGCGGTTGCGGTTGTTTGAGTCTGTCCAGGCGGATATGCTGCTTCTTAAAGCCACGATAATTACGATGCCAAACAGCAGCAGCGGCAGCAGCGCGCCTGGCAGAAGCGTCAGCAGCCGCTGCCAGAAAAAGCGCCCCGATGTGGACAGGTTGCGTATGCCCCGCCGGCGGGTACGCTTAAACCAATTTTCGATATTCGTTCGGGCTGACGCCAAAGTGTTTTTTAAACGCCCGGGAGAAGTTTTTTTCATTGCTGTACCCTACCATCTCGCTGATTTTGGAAATCTTGTTTTCCTTGTCCTGCAAAAGCTCCGCAGCACGCTTCATTTTGACGTTGATGAGGTGATCTATAAAGTGTGTGCCCGTCTTTTCCTTGAAGTAGCGGCTCAAATAGACCGGGTTCAGGTTCACATGCGCTGCAGCCGTCTGAAGGCTGGCTTCCGCCATATTGCTTAAAATGTGGCGGGTGATTTTCGCAATGATCCTGTCGCCCGCCTCCTCCTCGGGAATGGGCGGAGGGGCTTGCTCCCGCGCGGTGGATTCATCCAGCTCCTGCTTGATTTTTTTAAAGACATCGATCAATTCGTCATACTTGGTGGACTTCACCATGTAATGCCGTATGCCAAGGTTCACGGCACGGCGGGCATACTCAAAATCCCGATAGGCACTGATCACCACCACCAGCGCGGGATGATGCTCTTTTTTGAGCGCTTCAGCCAGTGAAAGACCATCCATCACCGGCATGCGGATGTCGGTAAGCACTACATCCACATGGTTTCCCTTTATATAGTCCAGCGCCTGCCGGCCGTTTTCAAAGCTTTGAACCATTTCAAAACCGATCTGTTGCCATGGAAAAAATCTGCCCAGCCCATTTCTGATCTGGTAATCGTCCTCCACAAGGATCAGCTTGTACATAATCGGCCCCTTTCCCTGTGTGCTTCTTGCTTCCATTTAAACATAAAACGGAATCAATGAAAAGAAATGATTCCTCCAAAGGTAAAGAAATGATACTAATATCAAGGAATGAAACCTGTGTTTGTCAAATGAAACTGGCATGGAAAGAATTGAAACCTACTCAAAGAACAAATACATGTTATGCTATGTGCACAAGAACCGGTGCCCGAATAAAAAAGGAGGAGAATTTAATGAAGAGAATCCTTCCCAAAGCAATGTGCTTGATGCTGGCTGCGCTGATGCTGCTGGCGATTCCCCTATCCGGCCTGGCGGACGTGAACCTTCGCTTTTCCTGGTGGGGCGGTGACCAGCGCCACGAAGCGACGCTGAAAGTGATCGAAATGTATGAAGCCCTGAACCCCGGTGTAAATATCGAGGGTGAGTACGGCGGATTTGACGGCTACCTGGAGAAGATGATCACCCAAATGGCCGGCAACGCCGCCCCGGATATCATGCAGATCGACTATGCCTATCTGCAGCCCTTCTGGGGACAAATGGACAACTTTGTGGATTTCAACAAGCAGACCACAGTAAACATGAGCGGCTTCCCCAAGGGCATGCTGGAGGGTATATCCGCCCCGACAGGTGAATTGATCGGCCTGCCCACCGGGCTGAACTATTCCATCATTTATGCCAACAAAAAGCTGGCGGACGCCGCCGGGATCGAGCTCAAACAAATGAACTGGGATGAGCTCATCGAAAATGCGCGGAAGCTGAAGGCGTACGACAGCGAGGCCTATCTGGCCGTAGGCAGCGTGAACCGCTACATTTTTGAGCCGTACATGTTCAACATTACCGGCCAGCCCCTGGTCAATGCGGACTATTCCCTGGGCTTTGACTACGAAGCGGCCCTCAAGGCGTTTGAGTTTGTGCAAAAGTGCTACGCGGAAGGCGTTCTGGTTCCCCTGGATGTTACCGTGGCCACCGGAACCTATGGCCCCTACCAAAGCCCGGAATGGCTGGATGAGAAAGTGATGATGATTCTGGACTTCTCCTCCGGGGAAGCGGCGGCCAAAGCCTCCCTGCCCGAAGGCCAGGTGGTAGCCATCCCCTCCATCGGCGATCATGAAGCCCAGAATACCGGCATCGTGCTTCGCCCCACCAATATGCTGGCAGTGAATGCCAAATCCCCCAACGCGGAAGAAGCGCTGAAGTTTGTGGATTTCTTCTTCAATAACGTGGATGCCATTGATACCCTTGGCCTTGTGCGCTCCGTGCCCTCCACCGAGGTCGCCCTTTCCCGCATGAGCGAGCAGGGCAAGCTGATGGCCGACACCAAGGCTGTGGCTGACTGGGCTTCCTCCCATAAGGGCGGCGCCGGCCAGAACACCATATCCACCAACACCACGCTGGAAACCATTGAAAACGATATCCTGAGCGGCTTGTATTACGGAGATTACACCGCGGAGCAGGCGGCGGAGGAATTCGTGAAGCTCATGACAGAGCGCGTGGCCGAACTGAAGCTGGCGGCAGAAAAGAACAACTGATAACCTCTTGCATGCTTGTACTGCAGGATTGCCCTTCGCAACACACCATCATGGCATTTCAAAGCACTGTTTAATGAACTGAGGGGGCTTCGGCCCCCTCATTGTCCATGGAAAGGCAATCCTGCCGGCATTGGTTTTTTCACGGCATTAGGAAATGGGCCTGCCGGGATTCATGCCGCCGCGTACCAAAGCGTCTTCATGATGCAATAAGGGAGGAATCGCAAAATGATTAATACCCCCCTTGCCGCGCCTGGAGCACGGCTCCGCCTTAGGCGGTACAAGGGACTGATATATATCCTGCCCTGGCTGGCGGGCTTCGCGGTTTTCCAGCTGTATCCCTTTGTATACTCCTTTGTGCTATCCTTTACCGACAAAAGCATGGCTGCCAAAACAGGTTTTGTTGGGCTCGCCAATTACGCATACATGTTTACCTCCGACCGGGATTTCATAAAAGTGTGTACGGTTACATTGAATTATGTATTGGTGGCCGTGCCGGGGCGGGTGCTGTTCGCGCTGCTGATAGCACTGGCACTGAACGCCGACTTGAAAGGCATCAACTTTTTCCGCACGGCCTATTACCTGCCATCCATTTTCGGGGCCAGCGTGGCCATTTCCATCGTATGGCGGTTTTTGTTCCAAAAGGCCGGCATGGTCAACAGCATGCTGGAATCGCTGGGTCTTGATGCCGTAAACTGGCTGGGAAACCCCAAGGTGGCCCTGTGGACCATCAGCATCATTCCCATCTGGCAGTTCGGCTCCTCCATGGTTTTATTCCTGGCGGCGCTGAAAAACGTACCCAGGGATCTGTACGAGGCGGCGCGTATTGATGGCAGCGGCAGGATCCGTGCCTTTTTCAAGATCACGATGCCTATGATCTCCCCCATCCTGCTTTTCAACCTTATCATGCAATCTGTCGGCTGCTTCCAGGAATTTTCCACCGCGTTCGTATTAACCGGCGGCGGCCCCAACAAAGCCACTTTCTTATACGGCATCAAGCTGTACAGGGAGGCTTTCACCGATTTTCGCATGGGTTACGCCAGCGCGCTGTCATGGGTGCTTTTTGCCGCCATCCTTTTGGTAACGGGCATTATCCGCCTCACCTCCCGGCATTGGGTCTATTACAGCGACGGGAGGGATGTCTGATGAAAAAAAGGCAGGGCCGTTTAGTGCTGCACCTGATCCATTATCTTCTATTGATAGCGTTGGGGCTGGTGCTCATCTTTCCGCTGATGTTTATCTTCTTTGCCACCTTCAAAACCAATAACGAAATTTTTGCCTCCATGAACATCCTGCCCAACCAGTTTACCCTGGATGGTTATATAAACGGATGGCGGGGTGTTGGGCAGACAGGGTTCATCACTTTTATCCTCAACTCTTTTGTTTTGACACTGCCATCGGTGCTGTTCACCATTCTTTCCAGCCTGTGCGTGGCGTATGGATTCAGCCGGTTCGCGTTCCCCGGCAAGAAACTGTTTTTCAACCTGATGATGGCCCTGATGATGCTACCCGGCGCGGTATTGATTATCCCCCGCTACCTGCTGTTCGCGCATCTGGGCTGGATCAACTCCTACTTACCGTTCTGGATCCCAGCGCTGTTTGCCACATCGTCGTTTTTTATCTACATGTTTGTTCAGTTCTTCCGGGGGCTGCCCGCGGAGCTGGATGAAGCGGCCACCATCGACGGCTGCGGTTCCTTTGGGGTATTGCTTCATGTGCTGCTGCCCTTATGCAAGCCGGCGATTATCTCCGCCG
Source organism: Bacillota bacterium (assembly GCA_023436585.1). GTDB lineage: Bacteria > Bacillota > Clostridia > Christensenellales > Aristaeellaceae > JAEWAH01. Next base: position 183,387 of record JAEZIN010000012.1, read on the forward strand.
CCATCTTCCAGTTCATATGGACATGGAACGACTTTATGGCCCAATACATCTATATCTCCTCCGTTTCCAAGTACACCGTTTCCCTTGGGCTGCGCATGGCCATTGACGGTACTGCCCGCATTGACTGGTCAAACGTGTTGGCGATGTCGGTGGTTTCCATGCTGCCCTGCATACTTGTCTTTTTGTTCCTGCAGAAATATTTCGTGGAGGGCATTGCCACATCCGGCCTGAAAGGCTGAACTATAGGAGGAGCATCCATGCTATCACAACATGTGATCGACCGTGTACAGACACTCAAGATACGTAACCGCTATACCCGTCTGAATGGCAAGAACTCCCGCCGGGCAGAACACGCCTATGGCGACGAATTTGCCGTGAAGGTGCTGCATACCAACCAGGGAGCCATGGGGTGGGGCCTGACCCACGGCGCCTTTTACAACCAGGACAAGTCCATCGATTCCCTGGTGCTGGGTAAGAAAGTCAGCGATCTGATCGATCCTAATGCCGGAATCGTGAACGACGTACTCGCACCCTTTGATTTCGCGCTGCACGACCTGGCGGGCGTTATTTTGAACATGCCGGTATACAGGCTGCTGGGCAACAGAGGCTGCAACCCGGTGCGCTGCTATGACGGGGCTATCCTGATGGATGACATAAGCCCTGACTCCTGCCCCGGCGGGCTCTACGCCATCCTGGACGAATGCCGCGCCGACTGGGAGCTGGGATACCGTATGTTCAAGCTCAAGATCGGGCGGGGTCCCAAGTGGATGCCCCTTCGGGAGGGCATCAAGCGGGATATTGAAGTGACGAGGCTGGTGAAGGAATACTTCCCTGAAAGCAGGATCATGGTGGATTGCAACGACCAGTACACTACGGACACCATCAAGGAATACATTGACCAGGTGGCGGACATTGGCCTGTACTGGATTGAGGAACCCTTTAGAGAAAACGAGAAGGATTTTGCAATTCTCAAAGAACACCTGCAAAAGCGGTCGCCTGGAACAATGATTGCCGACGGTGAATCCTGGCCGGATGAGGACCTGCTTTTCTCGCTCCATGAAAAAAAGCTGCTGGATGTGCTACAGATGGACATCCAGGGCTGGGGCTTTACCAAATGGCGCAGGACCATGAAACGGGCCGAAGATCAAAACGCCCTGATATCCCCCCACAACTGGGGATTTAAGCTCAAAACCCACTACACCGCCGCCTTTGCAGCCGGTTGCCCCCTGGTGGACACCATTGAGGGCGTGGTTGATGAAACGGAGGGCGTAGATTTTTCCGGGTATGCCCTTGTAAACGGGAATATGTTTGTGCCCGAGCAGCCCGGCTTTGGCATGAAGCTGATATGGGGACAGGAGCTGTAAACCTTCAAATACAATAAGAACGAAAACACGCTCCCCCGCTTGCGCGGGGGAGCGTTGTGTCAAATGGAAAAGGCCATGTTTCTGTTCAGCAATAAAGGCCGAAGGTACCCAACTGTATCGGACATAGGCAGCACTTCCGGCTTGAGGGGAATCCCCAGTACGTTTTGCATATAGCTTCTCCTGCGCCGCATGCGTGCAAACGTATCGGGGTACTTTTCTAAGAGTTCCGCCTGGAGCATGTCATCCGCCAGCAAAACGCCATCTTCCGCGTTGATTCCGCCATATGGCGGGCGGCGCGGGATGATGTCCATCTGCAGTATCATGCCGCTGCGCAGAGGTACATCCGAAGATTTATCAATCGGGGAGCTCGTCCACTCCTCCGTGGCGGTTAAGTGGCCAGGATTCAGTGTCCAGCCATAGATATTCCGGGGCAGCACGGTTTCAACCGCCTCGTACACTTCCCGGCCGGGAACATGCAGCCCCACAGTGCTGAACCAGGTAGCGGTAGCCGTAAAATACGGCTTTGCCATTGCATCCATATAGTCACTGACCTCTATAGGCAGATCAGCCTCGGAATAGGCCACATACCCGGCCCTGCAAGTCAGGCCGCCTCTTAGGCCCATGGAGACGGTGAACCGGTCCCCCAATGCCACGGCCTTATTCCTTGGATAGACCACCGCGTTTGAAAAGCGTTCCCCGGCAGCGCACATACTGTAACAGGTTAGGGGCTGGCCCATTGCATTCAATAGACCGGCAAGCTCCATCTCCGTTTTTCCGGGGGCAACCGCTTCCATCACCCGGTATACGCACCGTGAAGCAAGGGATGCGGCATATTCATAATGGGCAATCTCGTCCACACCGGCCGTTGCGCGTATTCCGGAACCTGAATGGATCATGAGCGCGGCTGCGTTTTGCAGGCTTCCCCCCGGAGTAATGGCATCCACCACAGCTTGAACGATGAAGTGAGGTACATCAAACAATAATTGGCCATCATCCACTGTATTGGCAAACAGCTTCCAGCCAATCATTCCAACACGCATGCCGGCGTGCAACTCCGCCATAGCAAAGCTCTCCCGCAGCGGCTTTGCGCCTGTCATGGGCTGATTGGGCAGCGAAAACCACGGCACATGTATGGGGGTAACAGGAATGCGGCTGAATTGATGCATTTTTAGGTTCTCATTCCCGAGCAGTGCATAAGCTGTGCCGTTTTGATGAACAACCAGGCATCCCTCTTCAAAACGGGGCTCAAACCCGGTAAAATAGCCAAAATTGGTGCCGTGTTCCCGGTCGCCATAGATCACCGCCGCATGAAGGCCGGATGCAGCCATGGCGTCAAGCAAACGTTTCAAGCGGGCCGTGTACACCGCCTGCGGAAGATCAGGCGGCATGCAGGCTTCATCCATCTGCGGCGGAGGAAGCTCCCTATAGGTTACTTGTCCGGGGTAAATCAGCACGGAAAGCCTCCTTCCCCCATATCATCCAGCGGCCAAATGGGCCTGGGAAGATGTTGGTATTGATCTTCGGTAATCAAGAGCGGCGTAAATCCAGGTGTCAGCGCCATCATCATTTCCTTGCATGCTTTTCTGAGCTCGTGAAAGATATAACCCATTTTCAGCACGACAACATCATAATCCGAAACATTCACTCCTGCAGTCTCAAAACATTCCATCCCCGTAAAGGAAAGCTGCCTGTCCACCACGATAACATCAATGTGATCTTGCCGGAGCATCACATAATCAGCCATCTTTTCATAGGACGCTTCATGATAGGCGAACACCTCCCCGGTGCGTAGAAAGAGGGCATCAAGCATTACTGGCGCGCTGTTATCATCTTCATGCATGCCGATATAGACTTCAATCCTCTGGCCGGCCTGCAAGTTCTTGAGTTTCTCCACCACATGGTGATCATAAATGGGGGCGAAAAGCACGCGTTTTTTTTGCAGCTGAGCCTTTATCATCAGCCGAAGCAGCACCGTATTGTTTCCCATTCCGCCTGCGGTAGGGTTATCCCCCGAATCGGAAAGAAAAAGCGGTGTGTTTTTGCTTTCCAATGCCCGCCTGACAGCCTCATGCGGCAGATAGGAGGGATGTGCGTAAGCACATTCCTCCCGGTGGGCAAAGAGATAATCCGCCAGCTTTCCGGCTTCTTCCTCAGCAAATTCGCGGTATTCTTCCTGTTTGGGCGATACCACAGCCGTTACCGTGGAGTAGGGTGTATCCCCCCAGGCCATGCCAACGAACAGCGTAGCGCTATAGAGCCTGGCATCAGCTTCCAGTTCCCGGCAACGGTCAAATACTGTTTTCAGCGGTTCGGCCGAAGTGATGGCCCGCTCACCGATGAGCAGCATCGGTACCCGCGCCATGGCGGGATGAGTTTTCTTTCTCGACCTGACAAGGTCAAGTAGCGCCCTTACCGCTTTATGCTGCGTCTCCCTGACATCCACATGCGGTGCGGTATGATAACCGTAAAGAATGTTGGCGAGATTTTCGATCCCGCTGGGATTGTTCGCATGCATGTCCAAGGAAACGGAGATGGGCATCTCCTCACCTACAATCCGGCGGATATCGCAGAGAGTGCGGTATTCGCCGGACCCTATGTTTTCGACCGTCATAGCGCCGTGCATGGACAGGTAAATGCCGTCAAGGCATTCCATCTCTGCTGCGACCTTCTGCAGTATCCGATCTTCAAGGTGCAGGAAAGCTTTTTCATCCACAGGGCCAGAGGACCAGCGGGCGGCGTACAGTGCAGGCACGATTTCCACCTGCTCTTCTTCAAGCACCTCGCAGCCATAGAGCTTGCCGATCATGGCCTCGCCTTCGCAGATTTCAAAATCCTCCTCCAAGGTGGCTATGGGTGAAAAAGTGTTGGATTCATGATATAAGTGTGCCACGAGGATTCGCATTCCCATACCTCCGAAAGGATTTCAAAGTATTATCCAAGTGGAAACATAATCAGCAGGAGGTCAAGGAATCAATATGTACCTTCGCCCCCTGGTGCTCCGGAACCAGCTCGTACAGCTTTTTCAGGCTGTTTCTTGCCTCTTCCATGTCTCCTTTACCCGCATGCCCCAGCGCCGTCATAAACAGGCAGTGGGCCTTGTTCTTCTTTTGAAGGTCTTCCTCAAAGATTTGCAGATCAGGCAGGGATACGGCAAAGTATTCGATCTTCACCTGGTCCTCAAAGTGCTTTTCCCCATAAGCAATCAGCTTTGCAAAGCGCAGGTTTGCCCCTTCCGTATCCCCCAGCTTCAGCCTGGCAAGGCCCTGGTAGAAGATCATTTCTGGCGGCTGATCGTTGTAATACATCATCCCCACCGGCTCCGAAAGGCCGGAAGCCGCGCGCTCAAAAGCAGCCTTTGCGGCCTGCGCATTTCCCTGCGCGGTATAGGCCTCACCCAGCAAGTAATAAATATCATTCTCCTGGGCGCCGGTGAGCTTGCCTTCGCCAAAGCTTTCAGGATACTCCCCTGCAGCCGTTTGGAGCCTTGCTACAGCCGCCTGGTAGTTTCCTTCCCGGATTTCCATTTTCGCCAGCTGCGTCATGGCAATGCGCCACTGGGCCGGCACCTTGCCTTCGCCGCCCTCCCAGGGATGGAAACGGCGGGCAAGCAGCAGCTTCAGTGCCTTCTCGTATTCCCCCAGGGAATTCAAGACTGCGCAGTATTCCAAGTACTGGTCATCCCGTGTCAATACCAGCTTAAAGTGGCGCTCCATGTGTTCCAGCCTATCGCTAGCGGATACTTGAAGCTTCTTGCGCAGCTGATCCAGCTCCATAAACACCCTGGCGTCATCAGGATTAAGCGCAAAAGCCAATTCCATTTGCTCAAGCGCTTGCTGATACATGGCCCGCTTATTAAAATAAGCCAATGAAAGGTTGCGGTGAGGTGTGGCGAAATCAACCTTTTGGCTGATGGATTCCTCCCAGCACCCGATGGCCTTTTCCGCCTGCAGCCGGTCGTACCAGAAGTTGCCCAGGTAGTACAGCGCCTTTGAGCAGGGTGCGCCGAAGCGGACAGCCGCCTCCAAGACCAACCTATCCTCCAGCCGATGTGGGAAGCAATAGTCGGGCAGAGCCTTCTCTGCCAAGACAAGCCATTTACTGTCTTCCGCAAGCAGCACCAGATGATAATAGACCATGGGATATACCTTGGCCGGATCCCCAATATGGGCGGCATAGGCTTGCAAAAGCTCCACCGCGTCCTGTTTCATGCCCCATTCCGCGTATTCCAGTGCCAACTCAATGACCGTGTTGTGGTGAATGCCGGGTACATCCAGCCAGATATCACCATTTTGTTCCTTGGCCAGCGCGTATTCCCGCATGGCGATGAGATCCATGGGATCGATTTGCAGTGACTCCTCCGCTGTCTTTGCCGCCTCCTGCATGCGGCCAAGCCTGCGCAGCGCGGCCGCCATGGCGTTACGGGCTTTCATATGGTGACCGTTTCGTATCAGCGCCTTTTGCAAATGCTCAAGCGCCAATTCATCTTCACCCCGGCGCAGATCGATAGCCGCCACACGGTAATACCCCGCGCTTTGCCAGGCCGCGTTCCAGGTGGATTTATAGAAGGCATCGTATGCCTCATCCCATTTCCCCAATAGGGTCAGCGCAGCGCCCAGATTGAAATACGGCTCGCCATCGTAGGGATTGGGATTCTTCATGGTAATCTTGGCAACGCTGGCCCTAAAATAAGCTATACTCTCCTCGATCAGGCCGCGCTTTAATAGCAGTTTGCCATACGCATTGTTGATCCGGGCGTCGGTAGGGTCACGGCGCAGGCCTTCCAGGTAATATTCCGCCGCGTCCCAGGTGGCATGGCGGTACTGCTCAATATGCTGACCATAAAGGAACAACTCTTCATTGGTTTTGACCTCCGCCGCGGGCGGAATCGCTTCCGCCGGGCTGGGCAGCGGTTCTTCCTTTTGCCGGCGGATATCGCAGGCAACCAGTAACCGGCCGGTCTGGGCATGCACGGTAAGGTGAAGCGCGTCTGTTAGCGAATCAAAAGAATCATAATAAGCATCCTTGGGTGACAGTGTAACGGTCCTTTCAAAAACAGTCTGATCCCCGCACGTAACCCTGATCATGGCGTTTTCATACACACCGGTGGCATACAACGCGAGGCTGCCCCGGCCATCCTCCCACTCCAGGCGCACGGCGGCGTCCCTGGTAGCGTTCTTGACGACGCCAACGCCCTTGTAGGGCATGAAATACTGGGTAAAGCTCTTTTCCTCATAAGGCATCAGCCAGCTAAAATCCGGCTGGTTGTCGGTAAAGCAGCCAGTCATCAGCTCAATATATGGGCCATCCTCATCAGTCAAGTTTCTGTCCCAGGCGCGGCCGAAGGCGCCGTTGCCCCAGGTCCATTGCTTTTTTCCGGGAGAGATATGGTGGTCCGCCACATGCAAAAGCCCGGCCTCGCGGCCGTAGTCATAGTTGCCCACAAAATCATAATCCGAGTGGAACGCCATATAGGAAGTAGGCACTGGGATATTCTTGTACCGGGAAATATCCGTGCCTGGTGCGTAATCGACCTTGTAATAAACGCCTTTGGCGATGGGGAAAGCCGATACATCCCGCTTACCGTGATCCATCACCGCGTGTACATCCGGCGGAAAAATGGATTGGGTGTCATCATTAACAGCCACGGCGGGATTTGCCCACCACAAGAAGGTTTGCGGAGCATCGGTGCGGTTATATAGCTGGGTGGTCAGCTCGATGTATGATTTTCCGGGATACAGCGTAAAGCGGGTCATACCCTTGGTGCGGAACATATTTTCGATTTCGCTGACAATCACGGAGCAACTGCCGTCCGTGTTCTCCTCCATCTTAAAGGAAACGGGATCAAAGGTACTGGGCCGGTGGTGCTGGGGCCAGTTGAACTCGATGCCACCGGAAATCCAGGGGCCAGCCAGGCCCACCAGCGCCGGCTTGATGACCTGGTTGTAGTATACAAAGTCATAGCCGTTGGTTTTGTCGGTGGCGCGCTGGATGCGCCCGCCCAATTCCGGCAGTAACATTACCTTCACATATTCGTTTTCCAAGTATACGGCGCGGTAGGTTTTTAACACTTTTTCATCCGCCACGCTGTCGATAACGCTATGTGGATACACCTTGCCACTGCTGCCCTGGTACACCCGCTTTTCCAAAAAAATCGGGTTCTTGTCCGGCTCGCCCGGCATATAGGTGGGTATTAGCACATCCTCCGCCCAAACACGTACGCTTTTCATCATTGCCCCTCCGTAAAGTTCTGCGCCTCATGTATTGATACGTCAAAAAGTCTGTAAGAAAGGGAGAAGGACAAGGTTTGTCCAGGAGACAAAATAACGACGGTTTTGCTTTCCGCTGCCCTTGAAATGCCGTCATAAAAACCTGTCGCCGGCTCAAAGGCGCAGTTGTATTCGCCGCGGTAGCCCCCTGCCGTCAGCCAGAAGCCCAGGTAGGGAAGCTTCACATGGTCAAATTCCATCTCGCAGGCCATACCTTGAGCTGGATAGAACACATCGCACCTGCCTACCGGACAGCGCCCTTGCAGATAGTATTTCACCATGGTATGGCTTTCTTTGGGCGGCACGGCAGAAAAGTCGTATGCTCCGCCAGCCAAAGGGTGAAGGTCACCTATTTCTCCAAGCTCCGGTCCGGAAAGCACATTCCGGGCAAAAGCCATTCCGCTGGGATACGAAAGCCGCATATCCGGCTCGTAGCGCAAAAGGCCATGACAAGCCCATAGGCACGGAAATGATGCCCCGTCTGTATGCGTGATGGTATATTGATAGCAGACTCTATCCCCATCCAGCCGGATTTTTTTCTGATACCGGTAGGGCAGGATGGTGCTCTCACCAACCAGCAGGATGCTATCCTCCCCAAGAGCCGCCTCCATGGGCATAGTCCAGATTTCCCCATGATCGGGATACAAAATTGCCTTCCCATCCACCATCACCGTTCCCCCATCGATGGAGGGAAAGGCATCGTCAAAGCCAGAAGCGTCGCCCTTTGAAAAATCCATACCGGATGAAATCGGCGGGTATTCCCCCTTGGGTTGAGCCAGCAGTTCAAATCCCTTGGGTTTATGCAGGATGGAGGCTGTTTTCCCGCCACGTCCGGGAAGTACGACAACCTTCAAAATGTCATTTTCCAAAACTGCCGCCCGTAGGCCTTTATACTCTGCAAAGAATCTCTGCACAGGTTGCTTCGTCATGACAGTTTCTCCAGTTCCACGATCAGGCTTTCAAAATTATGCCGCAGCGGCAAATCCAGGCCATGGTGCATCAAAAACGCGCCGGACTTTACAAAATCAGTACCACCCAGGCTGTATTTGTACAAAGCATCCTCCGCGAGGCCCTTAAAACGCACATTGTAGCGGGAACGGTAGTATGCGCTGTGCACAAGGAATGCAAGCAGCACAGAATGGCCGTCCTTTTCATACTGCACGGCCTGTATAGGATCGCCACGCCTCAAGGACTGCAAGCGGTACACATCGCCAAACTGCACCGTTTCCCGTATGCGCTTGTATTGGGCGACCTTTTCCTTCAGCAATTCCAGATCCTCGGCAGTGGCCTTTGTCAAATCCAGGCCGATGCCCAGCGCGCCGCACATGGCACTGTTGGCGCGGAAAGCCAAGGGCAGGTTTCCCTCATGGGTTACCCAGGCCCGCATACACTTGACGGGATACAACAAGCTGTACCCTTCCTGTATGAACAGGCGGTCGATGCCATCGGTATTATCGCTGGGCCAGTATTCGTCAAAGCGGGTCAGGCAGCCATAGTCCACCCTTCCACCGCCGCCTGCGCAGGCCTCAAACTCCACCTGGGGATGCTTGTCCCGCAGGATTTTCACAAGCTCATAAAAGCCCTGTACATTGCGCACCCAGATTTCCTTGCTGCCGGGTACGTTATGACTGGAAGCACATTCCCCCATGGCCCTGTTGTAATCCCACTTGACATAGGCGATATTGTTTTCGCTCAGCAGTTTGTCAAATAAACCTGTCAGGTAAGCTATTACCTGGGGATTCGTCATATCCAGCATGTATTGGTTGCGCCTTGTGAACACTTCCCGGGTGGGATAGCGGTAGACCCAGTCGGGGTGGGCACGGTACAGGTCGCTGTCTGGGTTCACCATTTCCGGCTCGATCCAAATGCCAAAGTCCATGCCAAGGCCGTTGACGGCAGAAATCAATTCTTGGAGACCGTTGGGGAACTTTTCAGGGTTTGCCCACCAGTCCCCAAGCCCGGCCCTGTCGCTGTTGCGTTTACCGAACCAGCCATCGTCGATCACAAAAAGCTCGACCCCCATGGCGGCCGCCTTTTTCGCCAGCGCGATTTGAGAGGCGACCTCCACATAAAACTCTGTGGCATACCAGGAGTTATACAAGACCGGCAGCGGCTTATTGGCCTTTACCTTTGGCATAAGCACTTCCCTGGCAAAGCGGGCCATGCGGTTGGACATACAGGCAAGTCCAGCATCCGTATATCCCGCATATACAACTGGGGATGTGAAGCTTTCACCGGCATTCAACGTCCATTCAAAGTCCTGATCGCTGATACCCAAATGCACATGGGTACTCCTGTCCGGCACGGCCTGGGCAACCACGCGGAAGCTGCCGGAATAGGAGAGCGCGCCATAATACACTTCGCCGCTCGCTTCCGTAGCGTTCTTATGCAAAATGAAGGTGGGGTTTTCCACGCGGCCGGTGACTCCCTCCAGGCTTTGGTATACCTTCATCCCGCTGTCCACCGGCTCGTCAAAGGTGCGGAACTCCGCACCCCAAGCCCCATTAAAATTGATGGAATGGTATCCATTGCCCGGCAGCACAAATTCCGCCGAGTAAAATCGCTCCAAAGCAATCGGTTCCGTGCCCAGGTTCCTGGCGACCTGCCAGCGTTCCAGCACGTCGTGTTCTTCGTATACTTTATAAAACAGTGTGACCTCAAAGGGATAATGGATATCCTTGAGGGTCACGGACAGCACATCACCATTGACCTGATAATCAATTTCTGTAAAGCGGAAATCGCGTACGCCATCTGAAAACTTAACTTTAATTCCTGTTTCCAGATAGCGCATGTCGCCAAAGGCGGATGCCTCCCGTTCCATAAAGCGCGGGTCCGCATCCTCCCTGGGCAAAAAGTCCTCCGCTCGCTCAATTCTTTTTCCCCAATACAAATGCTCCGGCTGACCCTGGCTATCGATCCGAAAGGCATAAGCGGCTGATTTCGTTTTCAGCAAAAAAAGATTGTCCTTTACCTGTATAGCCATCTTCATTTCCTCCGCTGTAAATCAATCATCCGGCGTTATGGTGATCTCACGAATATGGGGCAATACGCTTTCATTGCTGCAAATGCGTATCGTAACGGAGGGTATAACGCTTTGCGCAGGGAAGGCTTTCCGTCACAAATTCCGCGCTGTGATTAAGCAGTATCGCGTTTTGCTTGTCAGAAAGGCTGACCAGTTCACTGCCATGCAGCACCCTTGCCGCCTCAGCAAGGATGGTATATGCCTGCCCGCCCATATAGCCGCCGATCATCCCGTATTCCAGCGGCTTGACTTTCCTGGCAATATAGATGCCGGCGCCGCCGTGCTCGGGCATGACGATATCCCGCACGGTGTCCCTGTTCACGCTGATCTTTTCATACACAATAGCATTGCCAAAGCGGTTGTCTCCGTAGATTTCCGCCTCAAATTCCCCCTCCGGCAGAAAATCGAAGGAGAGGCGCAGCGTTCGGTTCAAGTTGGTGATGCAGCCGACGATGTATTCTTCCGTCTTCTCTACCCAGCGCAGCAGGGCCACATGATCGCCGGGGAAGCCGGAAAGCACTCTCACCCCATCGTACTTGGGTTTGAGCCTGCGCAGGAAATTCGTACCCTCCCAGGGTTCCAAGTGGAAGATGGAGGCGGAATAATGCTGGCACCCGGAATCGAACACTGCCGCCAGCGCTATTTGATGGGCCAGGGACGTGTTGCGGTTCTTGTTGGAAAAGCCCACCGGTGTATAATCCATTGGCCCCGCGGCATTGCGGATAAAGGGCACAGTGCAGTTATGTTCGGCGTTTGGCATGTTGCTCCACTTGTAATGCTCCAGACCCATGATCCCTTCGGCTGTCATAAAGTGGGGCCAGGTCCGCCCTTCTCCCATGGGCTTGGTTGAGCCATGGAAGTTGATCATCAGCTTTTGTACCTTCATGATGTCAGCCATCATCTGGTACTGCCAGGCGGTGTGGCGGGAGTCGTTCTCGAAAAAGTCAATCTTCACGCCATCGATGCCCCAGCTTTTCCATAAAGGAAGGAAATAGCTTGCCTTGTCATAGGTGTCTATCTTTTGCATGGCCGTCCACAGCCAGGGCGAGACATTGCGGGCATGGGCATAGGCGCAGAATTCCTTGATCCAGGTTTCATCCCACAACGCGTCCAGCACCACGGCCTCAAAGCCCATGGCGGCGGCAAAATCCACGTACTGCTTGGCTTCGGAGTAAAGCTGCGCCCCCATATCGCTGGACCACCAGGCCCATAGCGCGCGCACAGGCTTGATCCAGGAGGTGTCCTCGATCACGGAAGGGGGATTGAGGTTGTAGTTCAGCGTGGCGTTAACGATGCCGTTAAGGCTATCCTCCACCACCAACAGCCTCCAGGGGGAGGCAAACGGCAGCGGGGATGGTATCGGCCGGCCGTGCTCCTCCGGTGCAAACTCCAACAACAGCCTGCGGTCTGCAGTGCCCTTCAGGTGGCTGATGCAATAGCTGCCATTGGTATTGAGCACGTTGGCTTCATTGATCATCACCCAGCATTCGCTTTTCTGGGAATAGATAAGGCTGGGCATACCAAAATGGCGATCCTTGTGCTGGATGCCCCAGGCGGCATGGTTGTAGGGTGCTTCATAGGAGGCGACCCACTCCTGCAGCCAAAGCGTATCAAAGCTCTCAGGAAAGCGAAATTCTGTGGTTTCGGAATGTACGGAAAGTGGTTTCCCCTCCAGCGGTATTTCATACCGGAAGGCCATACCTTCATCATAAGCACGTACGCGTAGCACAAAGGGAATATCATCCTTCATAAAGCGTAGCGCCGTTTCGTTGGCGTTGTTTGTATAGACAGCCTTTTTCCCGGCTGGAATGGAATATGTTTCATGAATTTGCGCTATTTGAAGGCTTTGAAAGCAAAGGCCGCGTGTGAAATCACCAAGGTCTGTCCGTAGGCCCAGCCGGCACTCCTCCGTTACGGGTGTGCCGTACTTTTCAACCATGTACAGCAATTCCCCTATTGGGCCTTGCAAAACTGTAACAACCAGTGCTCCGCTTGGCGATGCAATTTTCCACATATGGTTCCCTCCCATATTTATCTGTCAGGAATGATGGCGATGCCCCGGATATGGGACATGGGCCCATTCGCATTGTACAGGCGTATGGTATTTGGCCCCTTTTGCAGCGGAATCAGAATTTCCTTGCCCTCGGGCTTGTTCCATACCGGAAAGCCCCAACCGGCGGTAGAGTGCAGATAAGTATGAACCACATCGTGGCCGTTGGTCTCGATGGATATATCACGGCTTTCGCCGCCGCAGTAATCGACCCTTACGATGTACTTGCCATCCTTGGGTATTACAACACTTTCATAAACCATTTCGCTGCCGAAGCCCAAGCCTGCGGCCTCGCATTCTCCGGTTTCGGCGTTAATGAGTCCAGCATCCCCCGTCAAACGTGCCTGATCTGCACCAAGGGTTAATACTTCCGGCGGATCATTGTCGATGACCAGCAGCTTTACGATGGCAGGAATGGCACCGAAAAGGCGGCTGATAAGGAAACTGCTTTCACCCTTTTCCAAGATCATGGACAGCTCATGGGTGATAAACGTTCTGCTGCCGGAGCTGGATACCATCCGTTCACGGGCCGTGTGTTGCCCGTTTACCGCCTCCAGCTCCCAAACGCCTTCCGACGCGTAGAAAAAGCGCATTGTATAGCGTTTTGTTTCCGGGATGCTGATGGAAAAGGATGCCGCACCAATAAGCTGCAATCCCGAAAGCTCTTGGCTCCAGCGTACAGGTTCGCTGCCCCGAAGCATTTTTGCCTTGCTTGCGGGATATTCCACAAAGTGGCTGCTCATGTAGCCGGAACGGATGCCCTCCGCCGGCTCCCCGATCTTTCTGGCTACATAGATGGCGGCCCCGCCGGCAGTTAAAAGGTTCAGCGGCAACGAATCTTTCCGTGTCAGCTTCACGAGCCGTGTGGTGAGCATTTCTCCCTTATCGTCATCCTCATAGATTTCCGCCTCAAACTCCCCATCCGGCAGGAAATCCATGTTCAGCAGAAGTTTTTGTTTATTCACCGTGATCACGCCAATGAACCACTCGTCTCCTTTGTAACGGAGGATGGCGGCATGGTCGCCGGGATAGCCGGAAAGCACCTTCAAGCCGTCGTATTTGGCCTTGGTGCGCTGAAGAAACCTTGTACCGGCCCAGGCTTCCAGATAATACAGGGACATGGAATAATGTGAGGCGCCAGACTCAAACACTACCGGCAGCGCCAGTTGATGGGCCGGTGTAGTATTTCGATTTGCGTTGGACAAACCCACCGGCGTATAGTCCATGGGCCCGGCCACGTTGCGGGTAAAGGGCACGGTGCAGTTGTGCAGCGCGTTTGGCATGTTGCTCCACTTGTAATGCTCCAGGCCCATAATGCCCTCTGAGGTCAGGAAATTCGGCCAGGTGCGCCCCTCCCCCATGGGTTTGGTAGCGCCGTGGAAGTTGATCATGAGCTTATGCTTGATCATCAGATCGGCGATCATGTGGTACTGCGCCATGGTATGGCGAGAATCGTTTTCAAAAAAGTCTACCTTCAGGCCATCGACACCAAGGCTGGCCCACAGTGGAATATGAGCCTGCGCCTTTTCCGGGGTGTCGATGCGCTGCATCCCCGTCCAGACCCATACCTTCACGTTTTTGGAATGGGCGTAATCGCAAAACTCCCTGAGCCAGCTTAAATCCCAAGCGCAATCCAAGGTGACGGCCTCAAAGCCCATGGCCGCGGCGAAATCGACATAAGCTTTTGACTCGGAGTACAACTGAGCGCCGTTTTCATACTCCCACCAGGACCACAAGGAACGCCCCGGCTGAATCCAGGATTCATCCTCAATGATGGAAGGCGGGTTGACATTGTAATTGAGCGTGGTGTTCAAAAGCGCATCCAGGCTGTCTGCCACGGTAATTAAGCGCCAAGGGGATGAAAAGGGCAGCGGCGATACAATGGGCTCCCCGTTTTCCTCGGGAGCAAAAGCGATGTTCATACTCCTTGGGCCTGCGCCCTCTAGATGGCAAGAGCAGTAGCTGCCGTTCGTGTTAAGAATATTGGCTTCGTTAACCAGTATCCATGTGCCGGCTTCGCTTGCATGAAAAAGGCCGGGCATACCGTATGGCTGCCCCAGCAAGGAGTCATCCCAGGCATGGAGGTTGTAGGGGCCTTCGTACGTCTTGATCCAGTCCTGCAGCCATAGCTTATCAATGGACTCCGGAAAGCAAAATTCGGTAGCTTCCCTATTGACCAACAGGTCAGCTCCTTCACCATAAGAAATTTCATAACGGAAGGCAGCGCCTTCCTCATATGCCCTGACGCGCAGAATAAAAGGCGTATTCCCCAAATGGAATGTAAGGGCCATTTCCTCGGCATTGTTCTCATAGAGGGCCTTTTTGCCTGCCGGCAGCGAATAGCTTTCACGAATGGAGGCATTTTCCTTGCTGCCAAACACGAGGCCGTTCATAAAATCCCCGATGCTGGTGCTGATGCCTAAACGGCTTTGTTCCATTATATTGTGACCATGGTTCGCGACGTTATAAAAAAGTCCGCCCTCCGCATTCTGCCAGACAGATACCCTGATCCTTCCGCTGGGTGAATCCACATGCCACATTTATAGTTCTCCTTCAATATGCGAATCAGCCCTTGACGCTGCCCATGACAATGCCTGTGGTGAAGTATTTCTGCAGGAAGGGATACACCATAAGCACCGGCAGCGCGGCCAGGAAAATCTGGGCGGCCTTGCCCGTGCGGTCGGAAATATCGGGGATGTTTCGCACGTCACGCAAAGATTCCATGACCATCAAATCCCTGGATATCACCATGGTCTGCAAATAGGTTTGCAGGGGGTATTTGTCCGGGTTGTTCATATAGATAAGGCCGTCGAACCAGGAGTTCCAGTGGTTGACGATAAAAAACAAGGCAATGGTCGCCAATACAGGCGTGGATACCGGCAGAATGATGGAGACAAGCACCCGTACATGCCCCGCGCCGTCCATCAGTGCCGCTTCCTCCAATTCCTTGGGAATGGAGCGGAAGAAATTCATCATCAAAATCACATTGAATACATTCACAAGATACGGCAGCACTAAAGCTCCTACGGAATCAATGAGCCCCGTATACCTGACAACCATGTATGTCGGGATCAGCCCGCCAGAAAACAGCATGGGTACGACAAAGTACCAGATGTAGTACTTGCGGGCCTTGAACTCGCTCGCCTGTCTGGATAGGGGGTAGGCCGCCAGTACGGATACCAGCATGCTCAGCGGAACCGCCAGCAGCAGCCGCTGAAGGGATATCAAAACCGACGAAAAAAACTGCGGCTTCTCAGCCATGTACTTGTATGACTTCAAGGTAAATTCCACCGGCCATATGCCCACCTTGCCCATGGCCACCGCTCCGCTGGAGCTGAAGGATATGGCCAATTGGTTGAGCATCGGCAAAAGGCAAGTAAAAGCGACAAGGGTAAGAAACAGATAATTGAATATGCTGAAAACCCGCATGCCCAATGTCATTTTTCGCATTGCTTCGGCCTCCTCTTAAAACACCCTGTAGTCGGTATACTTGTAGGCCAAGGCATAGGAGATGGCAAGCATCGTGAAGGATACCACAGATTTAAACAGGCCTACCGCCGTTGCCACACCGTATTGGAAATCCAAAAGCCCGATCCTGTACACCAGCGTATCCAGGATATCGCCCGTTTTGTAGACCTGGGGACTATACAGGTTGTATACCGGGTCAAAGCCGGCGTTTAAAATATTGCCCATGCTTAGAATCATCATCAGCACCACAATGGGCATGATGCCGGGAATCGTAATATGCTTAACCTGCTTCCAGCGGTTTGCGCCGTCGATCATGGAGGCCTCATACAGCGTAGGATCAATGCCTGTCAGCGCGGCCAGATACACAATGGTGCCAAAGCCAAATTCCTTCCATGTTTCCGTAATGACCAGCGTGTAGGGAAACCACTTGGGGTCCCCCAGAAAGAAGATGGGCTTCAGCCCCATTGCGGTGAAGATTTGACCTACAATCCCCTTTGAGGGGGATAAAACATCAATGAGGATGCCCGACAATATGACCCAGCTTAAAAAGTGCGGAAAGTATACAATGGTCTGCAACGTTCTTTTATACCTTTGGGAGCGTACCTCATTTAGCAGCAGTGCAACAAACACAGGCACAAGAATGCCCGCTGTCATTTTCATGATGGCGATAAAAAAGGTATTCCATAATACCTGGAATGTATCAGGCATGGCCAAAACATAGCTGAAGTTTTTGAAACCAACCCAGGCGGATTGAAAGAATCCCTTCACAGGGTTAAACTTTTGAAAAGCCATCACATTGCCGGCCATGGGAATATAGTTGTATATCAAAAGCAGGATCATTGCCGGCAGCAGCATGATATGCAGCGGCAGATTCCGAAGGATTTTTTTATTCATAGAACCTCCGTTATCTCGGCAGTTGCCGATCGCGCAACACTTGCCATACAGAAAGCACCATGCTGCAACGTTGTTAGTGCTTGAAACATCCCGGGCGGAGGGCGCAAGCCCTCCGCCCGGAACGTAAGTAGTGAAACTTGCCTGGAATTACTTCTGCTCCGCAAACCAGGCGTTGACTTCCTCAGTCATCTGCGTGCCGCCCAGTTTGCCCCAGTTTGTAACAAAGGTGTCGAAATCATCCAGGGAGCCGCCGAGGATGATGGCGGTGAAGTCGGTCAGCTGCTGCTTGGTAAGGGTGGAAAGCTTTTCGGTCATGGTCTGGGTGGAAGCGCCGTAGAAGGCATCGCGCATGATGTTGCCTTCGTCCCAGTACTTTTTCTGCACGGTGAGCGATCCTAACGGTCCAAACATTTTGAGCTGGTGCCAATTATTGTTGCTGTGATCGCCATTTAGGCTCAGCATGCTCATGTCATAGTAGTTCTTTTCTTCGGTGTTCAGCTTGGAGGTGTCGCCGGTTTCAACAGCGGCAGTGACCTTTTCGGCCGCGGTGAAGTTCTTCATTGGGGGTTCCACGGAAACGACCGTGTAGGCATAGGGGCCGTAGCCTTCGGGAGTGATGTTGTATACGGTGGGTTCAGCCGTTTCGCCATAGCTCTTTTCCAGCTGGATGTTGAGCAGCTTCACAACCGCTTCGGGATTCTTGCAGTTGGCGCTGACCACATAGTATGTGCTGGTGCCAAAGGGAATTTGAGCCTTGGCGGGTGTTTCGGTCAAGCTGGGGATAGCGACCGGCACCCATTCCATGGTGGGATTGGCAACCTTCACGGAGTTGATCCAGGCGGCATTCCAGAAGTCGCCGAACATCATGCCGAAGCGGCCGGCGCCAACATCCTCGTTCACTTTGTTGGAATCCTTGACGCCAAATTCAGGATCGATCTGGCCTTTGGCGTACATGTCGCGCAGGGCGCCCAAGGCTGTCTTCATTTCGGGCAGTACGCTGCCGTAAGCCAGGCTGTCGCCATTGTTCACCCAAATGTTGGGGTAAGCGCCGTAAGCATTAAAGAAGCCTTCGAGGCAGGCATAGCCCACGCCGAACAAATCTTTGTGGAAGGCAAGACCGAAGGTATCCTTCACGCCGTTGCCATCGGGATCCTGGTTGGTGAAAGCATCGGCCACAGCCTGGAACTCTTCCACGGTCGTAGGAATCGTGAGGCCCAGCTTATCCAGCCAGTCGGTGCGGATCCACAGTACTTTGGCAGACATCAGGCCTGCGCTGACCTGGGGAATGGCATAGAGCTTGCCGTCAAAGGTGGCGGATTTCAGGCCCACGCCGCCGTCGGAATTGAGAATGTCCCAGGTGTAGGGAGCGGCGTACTTGGGCAGCAGCTCAGTGAGGTCCATCAGCTGTCCGTTTTCGTACATCATCTTCATCTGGGTGTTGGAGACCGCCATGACGTCCGGCAGTTCGTTGGAGGTGATGGCAATGTTCACCTTCTGGGTATACTGCTGTTCGTTGGTTGTCCACAGGTAACGAATCTTGATGCCCAGGTCTTCCTCGTACTTGCGGGTCCATACATTGTTTTCAATGGAGTCGCCCTGCGGGAATTCCAAAGCGCCGGAGCCCAGGTTCTTGACCGTGGTAATTTCGATGGGCGTTTCGTACTTGCCGAAGGGATCCGCCTCGGTTGCAAACGCTGTGGCAGCAAACATCATGCTGGCCATCAGGATGGCAGCCACCAATACTGCCATGGGTTTCTGAGCCTTTTTCATACAAAACCTCCTATTTATTTGTCCCGAAATTGGCTGAATTCAGTATAACGCATCAAAATGCACTTTGCCTATTGTATAAATTCTACTATCCTTGCTCGTTTTTTACCATTTGCATACGGATATGGCTTTCTTTCTCCCAGATCATACATGCTTCCGCTTTCACAGACAGTCCAAGCCATAAAGAAAGCCGCCTTTCACAGCAGCTTTTGTACAAATAGCAATCTAGATTATTACTTATCACGTAACCCCTTGCAGTTTGTCCCGGTACTCCTGGGGCGTCATGCCGGTATGCTTTTTGAAAACCCGGGAAAAGTGCGCCGCGGACGCGAAACCGATCATTTCCGCGATGCTGCGGATCTTGTGCCGCTCATCCTCCAATAGCTGCGCGGCGCGGTTCATACGTGCCTCAGTGATGGTATCTGTAATGTTCTTGCCGGTCAGCTCCTTGTAGCGCCTGGAAAGGTAGGACGGATTCAAATACACTTTTTCGGACAACGCCACCAGAGACAGGTCATCCTCCAGATGCTTATGAATGTACCTGTGCAGGTTGTGGACAAAGGCATCACCCTTGTCCATTTGTTCCTTGAACCATATTTCCATCAGCCGCTTGCCCAGGAACGCAAACTGCTCCATGCGCATACGCTTGTCCGAAAGCGCGGCCTGGCCGCCGAGTAGCGCGTGAAACAGGGGCTCCTCCTTGATTTGCGTCTTCAAATCGTGGTCGATGATGAATGCCATCAGCAGGGAGTCCATTTGGTTCAATATTTCCAGTACATACAGGTCATCCCCGTCCATGTGCGGTTCCAGCGATTTTTGAAAGGCGGAGGCCATCCATTCAAATTGCGCCGTATCCCCGTTGGCCATGGCCCAGGAGATATCGTTCAGCGTTTCCTTAAACTGCGTGAACATCAGCTTGTCCAGCATGCCTTCCTTTCTGGAGAGGCCGTTGGATTCAAAGAATTCCACGTCCACAAACGCCATGCTGCTGCGCCTTTCCAGCAGGCATTCCACAGCGTAGCGCAGCGTTTCGCTCCTTTCCCGAAGCCCCTCCCAATCACATGGATGGGCGTCAAACACAAAGGAGATGGGTGCGCCAAGGGTTTGCAATAAGGTGCGCTGTATCGCTTCCGCCGTGCCACGGATCGTAATGGCTGCCCGCTCCATGCTGATACCCTCGCCAGGCTGGATCAGCCACAGCAGAAAGCCGGAATCGGCACAGCAGAGCTCGCACCGCATGGCATGATTAAGCTTTGCCTGGACCACGATATCCACCTGGGTGGAAAGATCGTCCAACCGCCTGTCATCGCGCCTGGCCGACAGCAAAAGCACCGGCGCCGCACCGTCCAGGGACGCGCCATGCTTTTTCAGCTGCCAAAGCCTATCCCCCAAAGGAATCATCTCTTTGGTAAGCAGGCTGTGCAAAAATTCCCGGCGCAGGATGGGCATGCACATGCGCAGCTGCTCGTCAGCCCTTTTGAGCAGCGTATCGCTTAATTCCTCCCGTTCAATATCGGCAATGCATTGGCGGATGGCATGAAGCAGAACCTCGTCGCCCTCATTTTTCAGCACATAACGGACGGCATGGTACTGCATGGCCTGATAGGCGTATTCAAATTCATCGTGGCCGCTTAAAAAAACTACACGGCAGGAGGGCCACTGGGCATTGATCCTTTTCAAAAGCTCAATGCCCGACATACCAGGCATTTGTATATCCAGCACCATGATGTCAAAGCTGGTGCGTTCCAAATAATCCAGCGCCTCAAACGCGGAGTAGGCCTTGTATACATCCAGCGTTTCCTCCATGGCTGTCTCCAGCATATTGGCCAGAGAATCGGTAATAAAGGATTCATCATCCACAACCATCAATCGGTACATGACATACTCCCTTTTTCATCACGGATTATTTCTGTCCTATCCATGTCCTCAAACGGCATGCGCAGCACGATTTCCACCCTGAGCCCGCCCATGCTGCCATGGCTGACCACAAGGCCGCTGCCTTGCCCAAACTTCAGCCGGAGACGCCGGTGGATGTTGATGATCCCCGTACACTCCTGCAGATCATCCGTTTCATTCAGCCGGCGGTTCATTTCCAAAAGTTCTTCCTCTGAAAGGGCCTCGCCGTTATTTTCCACGGTGATGACCAGGGCATCCGCCGTCCGCTGATATGATACGCTGACCTGTCCATTCTCCGCCACATCTTTGAGGCCGTGCTCAAAGGCGTTTTCCAAAACAGGCTGCAGAATCAGCCTTGGCACCATGATTTCAGCACAATCCTCCGGCAGCTCTTGCAAAGTCATTTTGATTCGTCTTAAAAAGCGCATCTGCTGGATGCGGGCATAGTTGTAGGCATGGGTGACTTCACTTAACAGCTTCACATCCATCTGGGCATTACGGGTGATGAAACGGTAGTAATCGGACAGATAGGTCAAAAAAACCGTAATGTTCTCATAATCTTCATCCTTGGCCATGCGGTACAGGGTGAAGAAGCTGTTGTGCAAAAAATGCGGATTGATCTGCGCCTGCAATTGCCTCAGCTCCGCCCGCTGGGTTAATAGCTGCTGCTTATAGTTCATTTCAAACAATTCTTGAAGCGCTTCGGCCATGCCGTTGAACGAATCATACAGATAGGCGAACTCATCGCTGGCGTTGTGCTCGATACGGGTGGAAAGGTCGCCCGTTTTCACCTTGCGCAGCGAACGCACCAGGCGGTTCATGGGCTTTTTGATCAGCGCATAGCTCGAGTAGGAAAACACAATGACCACCACCAAAGCTACAGCGGAAAATATGAAAAACAGCCTTTGGTACCGCCATATGCCCTGGTACACCTGTGTCTCCGGTATGTAGGTATACATTCCCATATTAAGATATTTGGAGAATGCACCTACTACGAGATAGTTCTTTTCGTTATGTGTGATAGCCGCCTCGCCGCCGGTATGGATGTTTTCGGTTGTCTGGCTGTTTTGCTGGATGTACTCCGCCATATCCTTTGCGGCATCGCTTTGAAGGCTGAATTCCTGGTCCATATTGGTGAGCAGCGTCCCGCCATCCTTGTACAGGTTAAAGGACATCAGGAATTTCTGTATGTCGCCGGTGGATAGTTCAATGATCAATATATACAATGGCGTCGCATCGGGATTGGCAGGAATGATGGGATACGCCGCGGCAAGATACAGCCTGCCTTCCACATAGGTAATGCGGGCGGCGGAATCATCCGCTTCGGCAGCCAGGATGGGCCGCCATTCATCGGTCAGGTTATCCACGCCGCCCTGGGCCGAAATCATCTTTCCGCTTCTGGGCAGGTACAGGTTCACATCCTTAATATACTGGGAGCTGTTTTTCATCACGCTTAAGCGGTGCTGCAGCGCCAGCAGCGAACTGACGCGCTGAAACTGGGACATGATGCTATATGCGTTTACATAGTAAAACACGTTTTCATCATTCAAGCATTCATATTGCAAAGTGACGATGCGTTGAATCTCCGACTCCAGCGTTTTTACGTAAAACGATGTGGTAGCATTCAGGGAGTTGACAATCTCCTGCCTGGCCATGCCGGAGCCCCAGCTGTATATGCCAAAACCAAGCACGTACATGGGGATCATGACCACCAGGAAAACGGACAATAACATGACAAAAACAGATTTTCTTGCAAACAGCCTCCGCATGCGATCGACCTTTCCTGAAGAAAAATTGCGAATAATTTCTGCATAATTGTACACAAATTGAATTTCTTCCAAAAATTATAGCTTCATATCGGTTATTGTTTTATGCAAAACCGAATATACAATGTATCGTAATGCTTTCTTATATAGCTGTCAAGCGTGTAACATTTACTGACAATACGTTCTGCACAGCACCAAAGCCACACGCACAGAAAATAAAAAGACTGGAGAAACGTTGATTTTCCAGCCTTCAAAACAGTAACTATCCACTTAAACGAATGCGGCGGTCTACTTAGGAAAATGAGCGCCATCACTGCACCCTACGCTTTGACCGCCCATCGCAATTTGGCGGAACGCGCACGGCTGTTGGCATGGCATTCTTCAGGTGTTGGGCGGATAGGATCGGGAGCTATTTCACGATACACGCCTTCACGAAAAAACTGCTTAAATGATTTTTTCACTCTTCTATCTTCACCGGAATGAAAGGAAAGTATGGCCACACGCCCGCCCGAAGCCAATACATCGGGCAGTTTATACAAAAATTCATCCAGGGCTTCAAACTCATGATTGACATCAATCCGCAAGGCCTGGAAGCAGCGCTGACAGGATTTTTTGATATCGTCGTCGCTGATATGCGGAATGGACTTCAGTGCATTTTTGATGATGGTTTGCAATTGTGCTGTTGTTGCTATGTCCATTCCCCTTTTTCTGCCGGAAACAATGCTGCGGGCGATTGCTTCGGCATAAGGCTCGTCCGCATTTTCGATGAGCATGCCCTTAAGTTCATCCAGGGAAATGGCCTTTAAGCGGGCTGCCGCCGATATGCCTGTATTCGGATCAAGCCGCAAATCCAGCGGCCCGTCAAACTTAAAGGAAAACCCTCTTTCCGGATTATCGATTTGCATGGAAGAAATGCCCAGGTCGGCCAGCACGAAATGGAACGGACCGAATTCAGCCGCGACCTGGTCTATCCGGGAAAAATTCATTTGCCTAATCTGCAGAATTTCCGGGCCATAGCCCAGACGCTCCAACCGTTCTTTGGTACGTGGCAATTCAAGAGGATCTACATCAATAGCTACCAATCGTCCCTTTGATTGTAAGCATTTAAGCATCTCCAGCGTATGGCCACCAAACCCCAAGGTTGCGTCCATGCCGGTTTGGCCTGGCGCAATCTGCAGAAATTCCAATATTTCTTTCACACAGATTGGAAGATGCATGCCGGCGGGCGTACGGCCCTTTTGAATCACCTTTGCGACATCATCAGCGTATTGCTCCGGCTGCAGTTCCTTGTATTTTTCCTGAAAGGTTTTGGGGTGGGTGCCTTTATACCGGACGCGCCGCTGGTGCTTTGGCTCATTTTCATCCATTTTGTTGTGTGAATCCATTCTCTATCCCCGCCATCATCGCTGCTTTTGCACAGTTTCAATTACAGCTTCAGCTCTTCCTTGACATCTACAAAGGCCAGTATGACCTTATCAATATCTTCCCGGGTATAGCCCGCGGACATCTGGGTCCGGATGCGTGCTTTTCCTTGTGGCACCACCGGATAGAAGAATCCCACCACATATACGTCTTTATCCAGCATCCTGGCGGCAAATTTGCCTGCCAATTTTGCGTCATACAGCATGACGGGCGCAATGGGATGCTCGCCCGGAAGAATATCAAAGCCCAAATCGGCCATCTTCCGACGGAAATACCGGGTGTTATCAAACAGCCGTTCCCGATAGGAGGCATCCTCTTTTAACAGCTTCAAAACCTCCAGGGACGCCGCGGCCAGCGAGGGGGTCAGGGTATTGGAAAACAGGTAGGGACGGCTCCTTTGACGCAGCAGGTCGATAATTTCCTTCCTGCCGCTGGTGTAGCCTCCGGATGCACCGCCCATGGCCTTGCCAAGGGTGCCGGTCAAGATATCGATCCGTCCCATTACGCCGCAATATTCAGGGGTACCGCGGCCATGCTCGCCCATAAAGCCTACCGCGTGACTATCATCCACCATGACCAGTGCGTCGTATGCTTCGGCCAGGTCGCAGATGCCATGTAGGTTGGCAATGTATCCATCCATGGAGAACACACCGTCGGTAGCGATCATGATGTTTTCCGCACCCGCCGCTTTGGCCGCCTGCAGCTGCGCCTGCAAATCCTCCATATTATTGTTCTTGTAGCGATAGCGCATGGCCTTGCACAAACGGACGCCGTCTATGATGCTGGCATGGTTCAGTTCATCACTGATGATGGCATCCTTTTCGTTAAGAAGCGTCTCAAACAGGCCGCCGTTGGCGTCAAAGCAGGAGGAATACAGAATCGTATCCTCCATTTGAAGGAACTCACTTAACGCGTTCTCCAAATCCTTATGGATTTGCTGCGTCCCGCAGATGAACCGGACGGAGGACAGCCCATAGCCCCATGTATCCAGCGCATCCTTGGCCGCCGCAATGACCCGGGGATGGTCGCACAGGCCCAGATAATTGTTGGCGCACAGGTTCAGCACACCTTTTCGCTCTGTGGTATCAATGCGAACGCCTTGCTTTGAGGTAATGATGCGTTCGTTCTTGTACAGCCCCTGTTCCTTGATCTCATTCAGCCGGGTGGCAAAGCTCGCAAGCGCTTTTTTCATTTTCTACTCTCCCCTGTATTACAGGCTCCGCCAATCAAGCACGACCTTGCCGGCCTTGCCTTCGTTCATCACACGGAGTCCCTCTTCAAAATCCTTCACATCAAAATGATGGGTAATGACGGGGGTAATATCCAGGCCGCTTTGAAGCATGGCGCTCATCTTGTACCATGTTTCAAACATTTCACGCCCATAGATGCCTTTGAGCATCAGCCCCTTGAAGATGACGTCATTCCAGTCGATTACAGTTCCGGGCTTGATGAAACCCAAAATGGCGATTCGCCCATGATTGGACATGCTGGAGATCATGCCGTTGAAAGCGTCTGGCGCGCCGCTCATTTCAAGCCCTACATCAAAGCCTTCGCGCATTCCCAGCTCATGCATGACATCCTTCAGGCTCTCCTGAGCGCTGTTTACGCAACGCGTCACACCGACCTTCTGAGCCAGCTCAAGACGGAAGGGATTGATGTCGCTGATGACGACCTTGCGCGCACCTACATGCTTGGCCACAGCCGCGGCCATAATGCCAATCGGACCGGCGCCTGTGATAAGCACGTCCTCCCCCGTCATGTCAAAGGACAGGGCTGTATGCACCGCGTTTCCCAGCGGGTCAAAGCATGCCACAATGTCATCCGGAATATCCGGGCTGCACCGCCAGACATTCGTGTACGGGATGCTCAAATACTCGGCAAACGCGCCATCCCGGTTGACGCCAACGCCACGTGTGTTCGGGCAGTTATGCCTGCGGCCGGCCAGGCAGTTGCGGCATTCCCCGCAAACAATGTGGCCTTCTCCCGATACGCGTTCCCCGATTTTAAATCCCTTCACATGGCTGCCCAGCGCCGCGATCTCCCCCACAAACTCATGGCCGATGGTAAGCGGGGTCTTGATGGTTTTCTGCGCCCAGGCGTCCCAATTGTATATGTGAAGGTCTGTCCCGCAGATAGCTGTTTTCGTGATCTTGATCAGCACGTCTTCGTCGCCATAGTTGGGCATTGGGACGTCTTTGAATGTCAAACCACGCTCGGGACGTTCCTTAACCAGTGCTTTCATGCAACGCTTCCTCCTTGATGATAGAACCTACGAATGAATCCGTATAAGAATCAAATGTATCACTTAGTCTCCATGCCCATTTTTCGTCGCAGAACAACCATTTACCTGCTAAACAAAAGGTGATTCTCATTGGAAATTATGCCATGAACCATGCCAATATAACCCATGCCACATCCCCCAGCCAGTGCCTTGCAATTGAGTATTATGGCTCATTTGCTTATCCATAAATAATAGACCATCCGGGCAAATTATCGCCCAGATGGTCTTCAGCCGGCCTTCCGTGTTACTTCAAGCTTTCAGCGATAGCCAGCAGCTGTTCTTTGCCAAGATGATCCGCACGAATGGTGTATGCCGCGCTGTCGTAATCAAAGGGAACAGCAGAGCGGTCATCCATTGCCGAATAGGTATAGGGAATCGGCCATGGATAATATGTTTTGGGGGACATCCCTTCTTTTTTTAGATGAAGTGCGTTTGGGAGCTCATAACCTGTATCCTGCGTATACAACCCTTCCGCCATTCCCGTCACCGATACGGCCTCGCTTTTCCCCTCCGCACCCAAATTGAAGGAATATCTTGACCCCGCTTGATCCCGGTAACAACCGAACACCAGCCTGTTTCCTTGTTCATCAGAAAATATCATGCCATAGCTTTCAATGTCGGACTCGTAGGGGCCTAATGCGCGGAATTTTTTTATGAGTATGCCATCGTCCGTCGTTTCTTCTCCCAACTGTTCAAGCCCCGCGTCATATGTCTTTTTTGACACAAAATACGAAAGCTCTCCGGAAACAAAATGGTATCCATCCGGAATCCACTCAGGGAGCAATAACTCCTTGTCCGCGCCTTTCACATACTGCTTCATTTGTTCCAACGAGTGGCATTTTGTTTTAATGTAATGGGTGACCTGCGTTTCCTCCCAGATTTCCGCCATCCATATCTCGTCATCAGGCGCATTTTTTATTAGCTCCTTCGCTTTTACCGCTCGCGCCTGCATCAGGGCTGTATCTTCCGCGGTCATAACGGATACGAAATCTTCTTCAGATGCCGGGTTCCCCCGCCAGTCAACAAGCCTCACCCGCTGCGAAATGGCAAAGGCGGATACGCTCAGCAAGCCCAATATCAATACGCCCAATACCAACGAACGCCTGTTCACGCGCCACGGAGCGCCCGTCTGCATCCCGAATGGCCATCCCCGGCTTGCCGACTCACGGGCTGCAGAAGCCTTTTGTTGAATGTTTTGCAGCATCCTTTTTTTATCCTCATTGGCTGGCGTCGCGCAGTTCCAAGCATCGATCAACTTCGAATTCTTCATGATGATCCTCCTTCAGCAAATCCTTGAGAATCTTCCTGCCCTCGCTGAGATGATTTCGGATGGTCGCCGGCGGTCTATGAAGCATCGCCGCGATATCCTTCGTGGAATAACCTTCGTAGTAATACAGATAGATGGCCAGTTTGTACCTGTCCGGCAGGGATAGGATGAGCTCCAGTGTTTCATCTGTCTGTACTGCATCGCTGCTTGCGGCCACGCAATCGTCCATACTGACCGTCTTGCGGTGCCAGCGTTTCAGCATGTTTTTGCATATGTTTGAAGCTGTAACAATGAGCCACGCCTTTTCATGCCCGGCGCCTTCCATGTGTTTGTCGCATGCGATGAGCTTCAGGAAGGTATCCTGCACCGCGTCCTCGGTGTTCATTTTGTTTTTCATATAGGAATAACACAGCCGATACACGGTATCCACATGGCGAGCATAAATCTCTTCGATTTCCTTGTCCGTACGCGACAAAGATTTCCGCACGCTCTCACCACCTTTCAAATATAGAAACAACCAGGATATGAAAAATGTCGGCCGAAAGCAAAAAATCAGTTTGCTGCGTTTGCTTTATGAGCGTTTGTGAATCATGATCAAGCAATCTCATTGAGTATAACATAATGATTCGACGGCTTCGAAGGTTAATAAATTGGCAGACCTGCCGGAATGCAGAAACATCAATCAATTTGTTACTTCCAGTATATTTTTGCTATGCAAGAATTGATTATGGCTCTTGCTTCCCTCTATACCTGGCTTGCGGTCTTTTCCCCTTTGTGATAAGATAAATGAAACGTTGCGGAAAATTATGGGTTGTTTCTGCCCAAAATCTAAAACGATTTCGTTGAGGAGGTTCCCATGCAGTACGGGTATTTCGACGACAAGGCGCGCGAATATGTCATCACCAACCCCAATACGCCCGCTCCGTGGGCCAACTATCTGGGTTCCCCCGAGTACGGGGCGATCATCACCGTCAATGCCGGCGGCTACAGCTTTGTCAAGTCTGGAGCGATGGGACGCATCCTGCGTTACACCTTCAACCAATTTGACGAGCCGGGCCGTTACCTGTACCTGCGGGATGACGAAACCGGCGATTTCTGGTCGGCCACCTGGAGGCCCGTGGCCAAACCGCTGTCGGAATACAAAACGCTGTGCCGCCACGGTACCGCCTATACCGAATTTGAAAGCGAGTACGCCGGCATCCGCACACGCGCGCTGTACTACGTGCCCATTGGGGGTACCCATGAGGTATGGCGGCTTTCCGTTGTAAACACGGGCAGCAAGCCGCGTACCATTTCGGCATTCAGTTACTGCGAGTTTACCAATGAGAACAATTACGAGCAGGACATGGTGAATCTGCAGTATACGCAGTTCATCAGCCGTACGGAATTCCTGGGCGATCATCTCCTCCAGCACATCAACGAATATTGGGATGCGGGTGCTGACGGCTCCAACAGCCGGGAACGCTTTATTGGCCTTGTTGGCGCACCGATAGAAAGCCATACCGGCCGGCGCGAATCCTTTTTGGGCAGGAACCGTTTTGATGCGCCGCAAGCATTGAAGGATGGCCGCTGCGACGGAAGCCAGTGCTACAACGGTAACCCCTGCGGCGCGCTGCATGCCAGGCTTGCGCTTGTCCCTGGGGAAAAGCGTACGCTCGTGTTTTTGCTGGGCCAAAAGAACAAAACTGAGGCACGCGCGCTGCTTGACCGCTATGCTCCGGCTCCTGAAGAAGCAACCGAAGCGGAGCTATCCGCGCTGAAAACCTACTGGCACGGCGAACTGAGTAACCTGCAGGTGAATACGCCTGATGAAACCTTCAACTCCATGGTAAACACATGGAACGCCTTCCAGTGCTTCACCACCGTGGTGTGGAGCCGGGCCGCCTCGCTGATGTACTGCGGGCAGCGAAACGGCTTTGGTTACCGCGATACCGTGCAGGATATTCAAGGCATTATCCACCTTGATCCTACGCTGGCCAAACAGCGGCTTACCTTCATGCTCTCCGCGCAGGTGCATCACGGCGCCGGGCTGCCGCTGGTGAAGTACAGCCATACCCCCGGCCATGAGGATACACCAGAGCAGGAAAGCTATGTGAAGGAGACCGGCCACCCCCACTACCGCGCGGACGACGCGCTGTGGCTGTTCCCCACGGTATACAAATACGTGGCCGAGACCGGGGACTTGGACTATCTCAATGAGGTAATCCCCTTCGCGGATAAGGAGGAAGGCACGGTGCTGGAGCACCTGCGCCGCGCCATCCGCTTCAGCATGACGCACCTTGGCCCCCACGGCATGCCAGCCGGTCTGCACGCGGACTGGAATGACTGCCTGCGCTTGGGCGAAAAGGGCGAAAGCACGTTTGTGGCCTTCCAGCTTTACCATGCCATGCGGCTTTTGCGCGAGCTGGAGCGGGACGATGCCTATATAGTATACCTGGATACGGAAAGAGCGAAGCTCCTTTCGATTATCAACAGTGTTTGCTTTGAAGGCGACCGGTTCATCCGCGGTTTCACCGAAGCGGGCGAAGTCATTGGCAGCAAGGCGCACAGGGAAGCCGCCATGTGGCTCAACCCGCAAAGCTGGGCAGTGATCAGCGGCGCGGCCACCGGCGCGCAGGGCGATGCGATTATGCAAACCGCCTTTGACAAGCTCAACACCCCCTACGGCCTGCAGATTATGGCACCTTCCTACCGCTTTGAGGCGTTTGACGGCGCGCGGATGCTGCTGTTCAACCCAGGGACCAAGGAAAACGGCAGCGTGTTCTGCCAGCCGCAGGGCTGGGCAATCCTGGCCGAGGCGCTGCTGGGGCACGGCGACCGCGCCTTTGAAGTATTCGCGGAATCCTCCCCGGCCAGCTTCAACAGCAATGCCGATCTGCGCGTGATTGAGCCGTACGTGCACGGACAGTTTATCGAAGGTTCGGAAAGCCCCTTCGCCGGCCGCGGCCATGTGCATTGGCTTACCGGCACCGCCTCCACCGTGATGGTCGGCTGCGTGGAGGGCATTCTGGGCCTGCGCCCGACGCCGGAGGGGCTTGTGGTGTCGCCTTCCATCCCGTCCAAATGGGATGGCTTCACCATGCGCAAGGTGTTCCGGGGCAAAGCTTTACGCATTACCGTAGATAACAAGGCACACCGCGAAGGCGGCGTCTCCCGCCTGGTGCTCAACGGCCGGGAACACGCGCCGGGTCTGATCCGCATAGAGGAGCTTGCGGAAGATAACGATCTGCTTGTGGTTATGTAACAGATATCCGGCCAGACCAAAAAGTAAAGGCTTGCACAAAGAAACACCGGTACATCATTTCCATACGCTGCCCCGTATTCCTTGGCTGTTATGTTTCAGCCTTGGGATACGGGCATTTTTGCCTAGCGATCATATCAAACAAAAATAGAAAAGCATACTGCAACACGCTTATTTACAGCAAAAAGATGGGGGTTTCTCAATAAAATTACTGCCCTCTCCGCGAAATATACATTCCCGCAAATTGACTTTTCATACATAAGATGTCATAATAGAATAAAATATTTCAGTACCAATTTTATATTTATTTATGTTATGCATGGGATACTTCTTCCGTATTACTCACATGAGCTGAACACTTTTTTCTATCCAATAAAAAACAAGTTGGTGGAGGTTCTCATGAAAAAATCATGGTTTGTGCTGTTCCTTGCCGCCCTTCTGATGCTCGTTCTTCCCATACAGGGAAAGTCCGAGGAAGAATATGTAAGCGGTCTATACACGTATTACCTGGAAGATGGCAAGGCCATTATATCGGATTATGCGGGGGAGGCGTCCAAGGTGACCATTCCATCCAAGCTGGATGGCCATCCCGTTGCCGGTATCGGCTATTGTGCCTTCTTCTGGAACGACAGCCTCACCTCCGTCGTTATACCCAAGGGTGCTGTCCGCATCGAGTTCGGCGCGTTTTCAGACTGTGAAAACCTTACATCCGTTACCATACCCTCCAGCGTAAAAACAATAGAATCGGAAGCATTCAGCGGATGCAGCAGCCTGACAACCCTCAAGTTGCCTGCAGGTCTGGAAACCATTGAGGATTCATTATGCAAGGACTGTTATGCCCTTTCTTCCGTCACCATCCCGGCCAGTGTCAAGCGCATTGCAGACGGGGCCTTTTCGGGATGCAGCCAACTAAAGAACCTCATTCTCCCGGAGGGGCTTCTTGAAATTGGCACCCAGGCTTTCATGGACTGTGAAAGCCTTGCCACCATTGAAATCCCCAAGAATGTAAATGAAATTGCAGATGAAGCATTTTCCAGCTGCTCAACCCTTGATTCCGTGGTCTTTCCGGAAAACCTGAAGAGTATTGGAGACAAGGCTTTTTATGGCTGCAGCATGCGGACCTTAAAGCTCCCCGAAAGCCTGGAGGCTATAGGAGATAACGCCTTTGGCTACAGCAATCTGGCGTCGGTTTCCATTCCGCAAAGCGTGATGAAAATAGGGGATGAGGCATTTTCCAACTGCAGCCTTCTGCTTTATGCCTATCTGCCGGGGAACACAACGGAAATGGGCCGAAATATTTTTAAAGATTCCGGCTATGTGTGCATCAAAGGGGATAATGACAGCGGCAGCGCAAAATACGCAAAGGAATACGGCATCCCCTTTGTGTACGAAGGCATCTCCGCCGAAGAATTGTGTCAGGCATACGGAGATGGCAGCGAAAGCCCGGAGGTTTTTCTGGCGAAATGGAGCATGTGCCCCGGCGGTGCCGGTTTGTACGAGCAAGTGATGGAAATCCTGCGTATGACAAAGAAAACAGAAGAATTCGATCAGCTTTGCAGTGATATGTCCGCCTATGCCGATATACAAAAAGATTGCCCTGCGGCGCTGGATTATATGGCCGCCCATGATATCAGTTCCCTGAACAATATGCGGCAGGCCTTCCTCATGAGCCTTATGAAGGCCGGCCTGAATGACGATTTGCTGGCCTGGCTTTATAAGCCGTCCCAGGAGGCGGCTGTTGGGCCTGTACTGTGGACAGATAAAGCGCTGCGGGATTGCCTTGGCAAGTCCGCCGCATCCTTTGTACCCAAGTACCCACGGAATAAGGTTTGCCTTCTGTCCATGGGCGATAAATCTCAAATAGCCATAGATTACGAAGATATATATTCCTCCGAACAAAGAAGCATAGAGGAATTGGTGGATGAACAGGTGAGTGACATTCTTTATTCCATAGAGATGGATTCCGACGACGAGCTGTCTTTTACGGGAAACCCTCACCTGGCCGGCATTCTGATCAATTTCAGCGTCTCCTATCCATTGCGGGGGACATATATCAGTGAGGATGATGGCCATCGGATCAAAGGCTACAATTGCAAGGTAACGCTGACAGCCTATACGATGGCTAAGCATAAAAAGATCGCCAGCGTAACGCTCTCCAGCGTACTGGACGACGAAATCTATGTGTCGGATGGTTCAACCAAGGAATGGGCAGACCTGCCCGAGATTGGGGATACTGAAGAACTGAATGCTTTTATTGATAAGATTCTGGCCTATTGAGAGGTATCAGCCGGCTACCGTCGCCGAGAACATAATCTTATTGTCACAATAAAAATCAGGAATGCCGGAGTGGCATTCCTGATTTTTGTGCCGGATTCTTTTCTGTGCGACGCATCAATAAAATGGCAGAAAGCTATTGGTAAGGCTGGCTAATTACCCAGCACATCATCTAGTTCAGCGGGTAAATCTCGGTATTGCCGCCTGTTTTGGGTCTTAATGTGAATGTTTGGTAATAACGGCTGCTGTAAATCTCTATATCCTCCGTTTTCATATAGGACCCGGATTCACCAAACAGATGTTCGGGACCATACCATCTATCACCTTCTCCGTAAACGAAGTACACCATGCCCTTCGGGATATGTACAGTCACCCTGCCTCCGTTATTGGAGTACAACACCATTATCTGTTCGTTAGAATATGCCGAATATACGCCGACGCAATAGTTCAACCCATCTTTAGGCATAACGAAGATACATCTCGTTCCCGAGCTTTTCCCGCTCACCAGGCCTGATTTTGAGATTTTGACAGCAGGATAGTCCGGAAGACCGCCAATCACGCTTTCGATATCTCCGGCCGCACTTTCCAGCTTCCCCCACAATGCCTCCGTATCATGATTGACAGAAGACATGGAGAAGGCATCTTCATTCTGCGGCAGGTTAAACATATCGAACTCGTAACGCTCGGTTATCCCTTTCGCCTTACCATGGCGGAAATCGATGGCCTGCCGCTCCACGCTCAAAACAATCTTCAGCATAAGGTCCCAGGAGGTATACTCCTTGGCTCTTACGTCATAGGGAATTTCATTTTGCACCTCACTGTTTGCATACCCGATCATCGCAGAAAGATCCGGAGCGCTGAAGGTCAGAGCGATGGCCTGAGGTCCGCCTGACAAGTCGAGCTTGCAGCCCTTGATGGCGTATAGAAGCGAGGGAAGCAGCGGCTGGTCCACCTCATTAAGGTCTATACGGTTCAGATATCGGATATACGTCATCTGATTTTCACCGGCTCTGAGTGCAGAAGGCACCTTCCTTGTTACGGCTATGGGGGAAGGCATGAAGTAATCCGTTAGCGCTGTCAATACCTTTTTGTCCCCGAATGCTTTTTTGGCGGAGGCGGCGGCACTCTTGACCGTTTTATTCAAGGATGCCTCAGCCTTGGGCGCAAATGCCGCTGTGTATCCATTACCTGATTGTTCAATGGACAAATTCAGCTTCACCTTTAAATCAGGGGCAGACATGGATTGTAGAATTCCATTCAGATAAGCTTCCGGGTCGCCCTCATACTTGGGCTGATCCTTTATATGGACATTGCCGCTGGTCAGCATAAAGTTAACCGCCAGCGGTTTCCCCTTGGTGACATCATAATTTTCCAAATGCAATTCGATGCCGGACGCTCCCCGGCTGTAGATGTAACGCTCCCAACCGTCTGTTGCATTGTCCGCTGCTTTCTCCATCGACTCATTCAGGAACTGCTCCACTGCGGCTTCAATTGTGGCAGAGGCTTCGCTGGCAAACGCACTGGCAACCAAAGACAGTATCAACCCCATCATCACAAGAAATGCAAACAGCTTTCCCAGCAGGCGCAACGAACGATTTTTCTCCATATTGTGCTCCATCTCCTTAGACAAGCATAGTTAACTTAATTTCGCTCACTCTTTGGGATAAAGTATACACGAATAGCCGGCCGCAGGTCTACGATTATTTGTTTCCGGATGTTGTCGCATCATCGCCGGCCGCTTCCATCGCTTTGAAGCCTTCTTCGTTGGATACAGGCAGACGCGCATCTGTTATTTCGATAACAATACAGGATGTGTTATCCTTTCCGCCCAGCTCCAGCGCCGCCAATATCAAATGATGCGCAATTTGGTCGGGTGGAACGGATAGCTGCATGGCGCTGTGAATCTCGTCCTCCGGCAATAGATCTGTCAAACCATCGCTGCAAAGAAGCAGCTTGTCCCCTTGGTACAGCGGGAAAGAAGAAATGGCCACAAAAGGATCAGGAAGCTTTTCCGCGTCCATCCCAAGATACTGTGTGATAACGTTATTGGGGTGGTGTTGAACCTCCGATGGTTTGATTGCCCCGCTTTTTATCAAGCGGTTCAATTCTGTGTGGTCCACGGATACCTGGTACAGCTTACCTGCCCTTAGCAGATATATCCGGCTGTCGCCCACATTGCCCGCGTAAGCGGTTGGGCCTTTGATGATCAAAGAGGCCATGGTGGAGCCCTGCCGCCGGTTTTTGAACCTCACCCCATCCTCATAAACAAGGCGGGTAGTTTGCTTGCAAAATCGGGCAAGGCTCAGCTGGACATCCTTACGGGAAAATTTCGGGAAAGCCTTTGAAGCCTCCCTGGCGCACAAGTAGGAAGCGCGTTCACCGCTGCTCTCCCCTCCCATCCCGTCAAAGATGGCGTACGCCTGCATAGCCTTGTGGGACCTGGCGGCAAAATGAGCTCCCCCGTCCATTTTCTTTTGACTCAGGTACTGTCCCTGAAAGTAGAAATTATCTTCGTTGTTGCCGCGAACGCATCCTTTATGGCATATCAATGAGCTTGATGTATGGATGGATTTCATGCATCATACCTCCTTTGAGAATAACGCCATTGTGCCTCTATGCAAACCACATCATCTCCCAGCATATCCACAACAAGATAAGGGTTATTGGGCTTGGGCATCTTCTCCTCCGGCACGACGGTTTTCTCCATATCCTCCACGGTTACTATTGTCATCCTTACAGGTTCAACATCCGATTCCAGCATATAGAAAATTTCTCCTGCTTCCTTCAGGGTAGCATCGATGATGCCTTTTTGGGATATCGCACCGCAAAGGATGCCCTTATGTATCACGACAGCCCCTGACCCTTCAAGGAGAAGGAATGTATAGTCACCGCCATCATCCTGCTTGCAGGGATAGGCGTCAGGATATGTGCCGGCCAGCTTATTCAACAGCTTATTCCAAATTCCGGCTGTTATTTGGCCGTTCTTTGGCGCTTCCCCGGTCCATCTTTCTATTTCTTCGGCAGCCTTGTCCTGGTTCAGGTTCTCTGGCTTCAACTGCTCCGTACCCAACAGAAGCAGAAGATTGCCCAGCAATGCACGGATGCAGCTATCCTCCGGAAGTACGTTCCCATTTAAGGAAAACAATACTTGCCCATCATCCTGGCTATCAAGATGGAGAATGTCCGTCAGCTTCCTATCCGGCCATTGCAAATAGGGCTTGTCTGTTTCTTGAACTGGAGTAGGCTTTGGCGCAGGAGTGGCGGAAGGAGGTACCAACGGATAGCTGAACTCCTTGGCCCGCTTATTCAGAAGAAACTGCATTACAGAAGATACGGTAACGGCGCCGTCCTTATCCACCATTTCCGGCAGCCCGATCCATCTCCCAAATGCCACAAGTGCTTCGACAGTCGCGCTATCCAGATCGCCCGCCGGCTCGGAGAGGATGCTTTCATCCAACTCCTTCACTTCCACAAATATACTTTTCAACGCTTCCTGCCAGCCAAGGATCACTACGCCTGCGATCTCTGAAGAAGCAGAATATACTCCGCTTTGATCAGCGGACGGAATGAGCTTGAGTTCCGTCATGCCGCTCAAGTCATTTTCTGTAAGGTTATTCGCTTCCATCACGCGCAGGACGGCCTCCTGCCGGGCAGCTTTTTCTTTTAGCTCTGCCTCTTGCAGCGGGGAGATGGTTGGCGTAGGTGTTGGGGCTGGCGTTGGTGTAGGCGTTGGTGTAGGCGTTGGTGTAGGCGTTGGTGTTGGGGAAGGCGTTGGGGTTGGCGTTGGGGTTGGCGTTGGGGTGGGTGTTGGCGTGGGAGTTGGCGTAGGAATTGGCGTGGGTGTGGGCGTTGATATGGGAACTGGCGAAGGTGTTGACGTTGGCAGAGGAGAGGGCGTTGGCGAAGGGGTGGATTTCACCGTCGGTTTTATTGTTGGCGTTGATGTCTTTTTTGTCTCAGGGGAATGAGAGGGCGTGGAGGCCGCGGCAGATGTTGGCGTTGAGGTCGGCGTTTGTTTAAGAGTAGTCGCAGGCGTCAATACGGGAGAGGTTGAAGAGGCAGTCTTAATAACAGTTGGGAGCACAGTGATAGCGCCTGATGCTTCGGCGGTAACAGCCGGCGAGGCACCGATGTCCGGTGTTGTAATCTCCGCAGGGAATATTCCAGCCATCCTCAATGGATTGCCCGATCCTGACAGCAGGCGAAATCCAAACACCAAAAGTACGGCAGCAATGCAAACAGCCGCAGCCGCCAACGCTGTACGCCTTGCCCTGCTTCGTATGCCTTTGAGCATTTTGGCCGGCAGGATCGGTGGTATGGGCAAGGCGTTTATGGTCATCAAAGGCTGCCCGTTGCCATCCCGGAAGAAAATAGGCGTTTTTAAAAGTGTTTCTCCCTGTTTTATGAGGGATTCCCCCGCTTTGGGTTCATATATCCGTATGCCGGTGCCATGGCTGTAGAATGCATCCAGAAGGAGCATAGAACGGTCATTCTGGTTTTTCGTTTCCTGAAAGAAGCGAACCGCGGCCAAGAACAGGGCTTCATGCTTGATTGCCCTGATCTGCCCGGTCTCTTTATTTCGCGTGGCTGCGGCTCTTGGAAAAAATTCTTCCGCCAGCAAAGGACGGTTCTCCTGTATATCCCACACGGCATAGCAGAAGGATTGCCTGCTGCTTAATAACAATGCTCCCAGGAGATACCGGTCCTTCAGCCTTGTGCCGATAGGCAGCGCAAATGGATGGCTTGCCGCCTTGTCCGGATGATACCCGCAAAACTGGCATGTTTGCCTTTCCTGTGCCACCTGCATGCATTGTGGGCAGCGATAGACCATATCGGGCACCTCCGTGGATATCGTTATGGAATCTGGATGTATAAGCTTTCCTGGAGTGCGCTGAGCAAACGGACCGATCCGTCCTGCATGACAAGACAGCATGACGAATCATCCAGCTTGGAAATGTATGAAACACCATTGAGCAAATGTGTCGGTACTGCAATGGGACTTTTTGTATACAGGCTTCCCCAACCGTATAATTGCCCGTCATGGGTCACAGCCAGTACGGCTTTATCTAAGACCACGGCTTGGCGCACATTTAAAAGAGGAGTGGTATCACTCAGCATCACCTGTGTAAACACGTTTTTGGAAGCAACCGGTCCAAGCTGGGATTGGCTGTTGTCTCCACCCATCCATACGCTTCCGTCGCTCAATACAGCGCAAATATTGCTTTCATCCATGGACAGAGAGGCTTTCCCGGATCCGGCTTCCTTCACACCGGCTTTTATGGCGATTTTCTGGGGCAGGTCACGAACGCTTTTCACCTTCAGACTCTTGGCAAGGGCCGCGTCTATTTCTCCCCAAAGGTATACGGTATCCCCGGACAGTGCCGCGACCGCCTTGCCATCTGCCGCAACAGCCTCTATGCCTGTCAGCAGATTCTTTTGCGATTTTGTATCGGATAAGAAAACAGGTACTGCTTCTTGTTCGCTTTCCCTTGTCCAGTAGAGCAGGCTTCCCTTCTCCAGCTGAACGGTCTGTACCTTGTTTTTCACGATCTGCTCCCATTCGCTTGAGCCATCCCCCAACAGCAGCAGAATCGCCTCATCGCTGAAGGAGGCACTCTGGATGGACTGCTCGATATTAGCCAGATAGATAAGGGCCGCTCCCGCGCATTCGCTGTCCAGCGTATCCGAGAAGAATCCGTTTCCCCCGCCGAAGCAATACAGCTGCCGGGTACTGTCAACAGCCAGTACAAGCTTGCCATTTCCATACAATGCCGTGAAGGCGGCGCTTTCATCCTTGGGCAAAGTAGCATCCATAGCGGGGCCAACCGCATTTCCGCTGCGTGTATACTTGATAATCCAGCCAAACTGATCCAGAACATACAGATATGTTCCATCGGAAGCCACCTGCCTGGCCTGGACAGGTTGATCTTGCCGGTCGGACAGCGTCTTCCGTTTTTGCTCTGACGAGACTTCCGTCAGCTTATTTGCCTTTGCTTCCTCTGCCGCAATTTTTAAACCAGCCAGTTCCTCTTCTGTAAGCCAAGGGGCATTCCCCATAGCCCGATTGGCTTTGTATGCCAGAAGCGCATCTTCCGTCGCCTGGTCCCATACGCCGTCAGGCCGGTGCCTATAGGTTGGAACCACGGCAAGAAGCGCTTCCTGCATTTGCGTTATTTCTTGCGGCGTACCGGTTACTGCAGAGAGCCTCCATTGTTCTTTGATCGCGTATGGTATTGCCAATGGAGCGCCTGCAGCAGCACCATAGCTGTCGTTTATGAACAGCGTGCCATTCCCGGGAGATATCAAGCGCAGGGCAGCTTTGCCGCTATCTACAGAAAGAATCTCGACATGGCCGGATTCATCCCAAACCTGGGGAGCTATCTCCATAGCGGCATCGTCGGAGGTCCTAAATGCCACCTCCACCACGTCCCCTTCAGTTCCTTTAAGACCGGAATCAGGCAGATCCACCCCCGTGATATGTCGCGACACTGTAACAGGCAGTTCGAACCTTTTCCCTTGGTGTTCCACCAGAAGGGTTGTGCTGCCGACCTTCCGCCCGGTGAGGATGTATGTGCTCCCATCATAGGAAATATCCACCACGGAATCATCCGCAACAGTAACTTCAAGCGGAAGTCTTCCCCCGCTGTACAACTGATAATTCAGCGTCGCACTCTTGCCAATGAACAGATCGCCGGATATGCGGGGTTCTTGCGCGAAACCATCCAGCACTTCCACCAGGCAGTGGTATACCGCATCATGATATATGAATTCGCAAACAAACAATCCCGGCTTCAAAGAAGTCCATTCCTTATTTGCGCCAAGGTCCAGCCAACGGATGCCTGCCGCGGCGTCATCGCCTGTCAGAGACCATGCTTGATAATCGCAATCAACATCTGATCCCAAAAGAGTGTAAGGTGTAAATACCATAGACTTGCTTTGAAGCTGTCCCAGCGTTAATTGGTAGTAAGCGTATACTTCAGTGGAATCCGGCAACAATGCCTTGTTCTGGAGGCTTTCCCTGCCCACCGGCTCATAATTGGCCGTAATACCCATAAGGGGGTCATAGGCCGTAACCATGACAGAATAGGAATCCACGCCGTCCGTGAAGAGGATTTCCCCATTCTCCACGGGCTTTAAAGCAGATATAGACGCTTCGTTCCCCTGGATGTATACCTCGAGGGCTTCCTTATCGGATACACTCGCTGTCACGGATACTTCCTCACCCTGGCTGGTAAGCAACTTGACAGTTTGAGGCGTACGGCAAGCCATGGTGATCTGCGTAGAGGAGACTCCCTCCAAAATGGGCTGCACCTGCACAGTCACCGCCTCATCCGTGCCATAGCTGTCCCTGATGCGTATCTGATCCTCTCCCGGAGCAAGGGCGGTAATCAAAAGCCCCTCCTCCGTTTGCAAAAGGGAAATAGAGGATCCGTCTTTGATCCAGGATAATTCCAAAGGAAGCTCCTGCCTGGACAGAGGCAGCTGTACAAGGAAGGTTTGTCCTTTGCGAAGCGTGAGGGTGTCCAACTCCTGCAGGTAGCCGGGCAGATTCACATTTACCTGGACTATTTGGTCATCGCCATAATCGTTGTAAATGCGCACGCTTGCGGCACCGGGCCTGAGCCCCTCAAAAACCAGCGCCTCATCCTCCTGCACAACACGGACAATTTGCTCGCCATTCGCATCCTTGTATTCCACATGGAAAGAGATCCTGCTCTTGTCCGCCTGAATGGGATAGGCGGACTTTTCTCCCATCTGCAATGTGACAGAAGTGAGCGTGCGCAACTGCTGGGAAGCCGCAACGGAGAATTCTTCCCCTGCCGTTTTGCTTATGACCTGCCCCATTTCGTTTAGCGCGGTTACTTCAAGCAAATACTGCCCCGGCGTTACCTGGAGGCTGAGTTCTGTGGGGGTAACAGGTTCTGAAAGGGGTTGGCCATTTACTGCCACACGGTAAGCTGCGGCGCCATCCACTTCTGTCCATGTGATGTGCGCGGTATAATCCAGTGTGGAAATTTCACCTGTAGATATTACAGGAGCAGGCAAAACCGTCTCCACCGCAAGCTGCTGCGACGGCGGTGAGGAAAAGGCCTCCCCTGCTGTATCCTCCATAAGGGCGCGCACTTCAATGCCGTACGTTTCCCCAACGGCAAGATCAGGGAGCATGATGGCGGGCTCTGTTATTTTGTAGACTTGAGTTGCACCGTTTTGTGCCGTTACAGTTACTTCATACGCTGTGGCATAATCGCTTTCTTCCCAGGCAATATCCAGCTGGCCGTTCAGATATTCTGCCTGCGCACCGGCGGGAGCCGCGAGGCTTTCATAATAGAAGGAAACCGACTTGGCGCTGGGATTGCCATCATCATCCACCGATACCTGCACATCGGCCGAGCTCATCAGCGGATGATCTACCTGTATATCCCGGCTGGGCGAGACGGAGGAGGTTTCCCCTGCCGGGAGGCTCACCGTTTCCTGATAGATGGATACTCCATCCAGTAAGTAATTGACCTGAACCGATGCAAAAACAGCCTTGGGTTCAGCAGTAACAAGGTCCGATGGCGAGGGAGTGGCTATTTGCTTTGCGGGCGTCGGCGTGTCTTTGGGCGTACGGGAGATGGAGGGCGCCGGCGTAATGCGCGGGGTAACGGAAGGGGCAATGGATATTGACGGTGCGGGCGTGATGGTTGGGCTGGCCGTCGGCGTCGCAGGCAAAGGAGTGGGATACGTCAAAAGCAGATTTTGCTGTTCCTGAGTCAATTTACTTTCATACTGTATATCAAGGTTGGCCGCCGCGTAAAAAAGATGCAGCGCCTCCATGGTCACATCATCCATGCTGCCGCTGGCAAGCACATCCGAATATCCCAAAGCATAAAGCTTTTCCTGCAAAACAAGCAGTTCCATGCTGCCGGTCAACTGTTTATAAAGAACCAGGCCCGGAGAAACGGAAGGCGCAATGGTGACAGGCAGCTGCGAGAAAAGGGATGGTGTGGGTCCCACCGTACCCGAATTCCGCGGAGAAGAAAGGATCAGGAACAAAACGCCGCACAGAAGGACAGCGAGTGCCGAAACCGGTAAAACAACCCACCGTTTTGTGTTGTCCCTTGGGAAATGCCGGCGAATATCCTGTATGAACTCCTCCGCCGTCTGATATCTGTCTTTGAAGGATGGTTGGGTGGCTTTTTTCAGGATGCCATCCAGCCATGCCGGAAGGTCCGGCTGAACGGACCGGATCGGCTGGATGATCCCCTGCTCATTCTTGGTAGGCAGCCGGCCAGAGAGCAGCTTGAATATACAGATGCCCACCGCATACAAGTCGGTATAGGGGCCTTGCTTTTGATCCAGAAGCTGCTCTGGCGCAGTATAGATGCCTTTTTCGGAATGGGTGAATATCTGCTCGGCCTGCCTGGCGTGAAAGCGCGCCGACCCGAAATCCAGGAGCTTGATTTGGTTGTTTTGCAGGCAATAGATGTTATCACAGCTCACGTCCCGGTGTATCAAGTCCCGCTTGTGGACCTCATCCAACGTTTTGAGTACCTGCAAAATAATGATCATGCCTTCCTTCAGGCCAAGATGACCATTATATGCTTTCATGTAATTATTGAGCGTGCGTCCATCCAAATACTCCATGACCAAATAAGCCGTATTGTTATCCAGAAAATAATCGTTTATCTGTACGACGCCCGGAATATGCTTGATTTTCTCCAGGCGCTGTGCTTCCTCGTGGAAGTGCCTCATGTTTTCGTCAAAGGAGCTTTGATAATCATGGGACAAGATTTTAATGCTCATGGAATCGGGGTTCCTGGTACAAATTGATCCGGGGAAATATTCTTTTATGGCCCTTCGGACACCCAGGAATATATCCCAGGCTATATAGGTGATCCCAAACCCGCCGCGCCCCAGCGACCTGCCGATGATATACCGTTTCTGCG
Organism: Bacillota bacterium; assembly: GCA_023436585.1. GTDB lineage: Bacteria > Bacillota > Clostridia > Christensenellales > Aristaeellaceae > JAEWAH01. The sequence continues at coordinate 226,294 of JAEZIN010000012.1, forward strand.
GATGAATAACGCTGCCCAAAGGCAAATCCATCATATTGACGGTGCGCAGGTTTAAATCGCTGTTGCAATATGGACATTTTGCTGCTGACGCATCCGCGATAATATTCATGCAATAATAGCAATGCCGATCAGAAGCCATCTGCCCGTTTCCCTCCTTTGTGACCCCTGCGCATTGCGGGAGAAATAAAATAATCAATAGCTATAAAGCGGCGGCTTCCATGGCGCCGTAGCCGAGTTTCAAATATGGATACTCATGTTCTATATTGGCTGGCCGGAAAGATCGTATCTTGCTTCAGATTCCAAATTCCCGGCTTGATCATAGACCCTCTCCATTTTTGCGTACCCCCCTTTTCGCTCCACAGGCTCGCCATCCGTGCCAAAATACACTTCACGCACCACCTGGCCCTTGGCATTGTATCCCCTCTCCAGCCTGGCATACCCCAAAGAGTTACAAACCAAAGCAAGATCGGCATTCAGGTATGTTTCTGATGCCACCAGGCCTTTTTCGCTGTATGCGTACTGCACGGCCGCATAGCCATCCTCCCTGAGGACAGGCATGCCGGACACATCCAGGTACAATATTTCTATCACTTTCCGCTGTTCGTTGTATGTACGCTGAATCTGCGCATACCCGCCCCGAGTCATCATCTTTTCACCGGACGCATCCATATACCACTGGCGCCGTATATTCCCCGCGGAATCATATTGGTTCCCCAAAGCATAATATCCGCTTGAAAGTGCAACAGGCTGATCATTTTCATCAAGATACCATTCCTTTATGGCACGCCCGGAAGCATCATACTCCCTGCAGACGGATGCATAGCCTTCCGGGCGGCGCACCGGGAGATTCATGGAAAAGTACATTTCCCGAATGACAAACCCCGCTTCGTTATACACACGTTTGAAGCTGGTATAGCCACTGCTGTTTCGTTGGGGCTGCATGTTTTCATCCAGGTATGCTTCGGATGTTATGCGCCCCCGGTCATCGTACGTACGGACGACTGCCGCGTAACCTCGGTCTGCGCTGTACAGTTTACCGCCCGGCGCAAAATAACTCTCCGTCAGCAGGTTTCCAGCGGCATCATATGTGCGTTCTACGCTGCTTGCGCCGGATTTGTTGATGGTTTCCTTCCCCTGTTCATCCAGATATGACTCCCGTGTCACCTTGCCGTTCTTGTCATATTCCCTGGCAATGGCCGCATAGCCGCCGGAGAGAAAAACCGGCCTATCCTCAGCATCATAAAAGCTTTCCAGCTTCACTTTTCCTGATGTGTCATATTCCATGCGTAGGATCGCATAGCCATTGGAAAGCAAAAGCGGCTTCCAATCCGTGTTCAGATAGGCCTGATACGTCATTTGCCCTTTTGCATCATACTCGCGCCGGATTCCCGCATAACCGGCCGCCAAAAGAACCGGCTTAGCCAGCGTATCAAAATACTGCTCCAGTATCGTCCTTCCATTTTCGGTATACTGCCTGTATACCATCGCATACCCCTGCTGGCGCAGGCACAACTCCCCATCTGTTCCCAAATACCGTTCCAGGGCAATGTTTCCAAACCCGTCGTATTCCCTTTCCACCGCGGCATACCCGTTTTTAATCAGCATGGGCTGCCCGTGCTGGTCAAAGTACGCCTCGCTTATAACCGCTTTTTTTTCATTGTATATCCGTTCCACACGGGCGTACCCCTTATTTGTCACCACAGGGGCACCCTGTTGATCGAAATACGCTTCATACGATACATTGCCCGCAGCGTCATAACGCTTTTCAATGCGTGCATATCCATTGGAAGACAAGGTCAAACGCCCTTCTTCATCCAAATACTTTTCTTCCAACATCTTGTTCTGTTCGTTGTATGACTTCTCAAGCGCGCTGTATCCCAAAGCGCATGACACAGCTTCGCCAGTTTGCGAAAAATAGCGCTCCTCAATTATGTTGCCGCTCTTGTCATATGCTTTTGTTACCTCATGATAGCCTGCCTTGCATAGGACCGCTTTATCATCGGGGCCGAAATAAGATTCTTTCACCATCTGATTGTTATTGTTGTATTCCCGCACCACCCTGGCAAAGCCTCCCGGTCCTGACACCGGCGCCTCGTTCTCGTCAAAATAGCTTTCGCCAGCAATCCTGCCTGCCTCATCATACGTTTTTTGTATCCCGGCATAGCCGGATGATAAGCGGACAAGCTGCCCATCCGCACCGTAATACCATTCCGAGAGAACCTGCCTTTTACGGTTGAATGTGCGTTTTACCCCGGCATAGCCGGAAGACAGCAGGCGTGGATCCCCGTTTGCATCAAAATACTCTTCTTCTATGATGTTTCTGTTCCGGTCGTATGCACGGGTCACAGCGGCATAGCCCCGCTTGGACAGGACAGGCTTCAGGGAGGCGTCGTAATACTCCTGCCTTATGATATTGCCGCTGCGATGGGTGTTCACAAGCCTGGCATATCCCATGGACGTCATTACCAATTCACCCTGTGTTCCATAATAGGTGATGGTTTTGGGCTGATCCCTGTCATCATAGGTATACTCTACAGCGGCAAAGCCGTCCTTCAGGCATATGGGCTTGCCGTCGGCGCCAAAGTAGGACTCCAGCTTCACAAGCTTGTCAGCATTATACGTATAGGCAACCCTGGCATAGCCGCTGCTTTGGACGAGCAGCATGCCGCTTTCGTCGTAATATGAGCAGGATAGCTTGCGCGAGCCGTCGTATGTTTGCACCATGGCCGCATACCCCGGTTTGGCTACGACAGGCATACCTCCGGCGTCATAATACCTTACGGAATGGACAATACTGGTGCTCTTGCGTTCATAATCCACAAAGGCGTATCCGTCTTTGCAAAGCATATACCGGCCCTGTTCATCCAGGAATTCCTGCTTTGTCAGCAGGCCGTTTTCGCTGTAGGTAATGATTTGGGTAGCAAACAAACCGGGTGGTACTACGGGCTTGCCCTCCGTATCAAAGTACTCCACCTTGCGCAGCTTTCGCCCTTTGTAGGTGTTCACCACCTTGGCATACCCCTGGGGAAGCAAAAAAACGCTGCCGTCAGCTTTATAAAATACTGTCTCCAGCAGCCTACCGAAACCATCAAACCGGCTTACCTGCCTGGCATAACCATGCGTTGTATCCACCAGTTTCCCTTGCGTGTCGTAGTAGCAGACCTCAAGGGGTTTAAAACGCCCATTCAAGGTGCGTGTATAGGATGAGTAACCCTCCCGGCACGTTGCGGGCTGCCCGTTTTTATCCAGCCAGGCGCATGACACAATATGTCCGTGTTCATATGTATAAGCCGCATGCGGCTCTTCTTCTACGCCGAAAGCTGCAGGCAAGACTGTCAGAAAGCAAAGCAACAAGCAGATCCCTGCGATCTGCCTGTACCTTTTCATGCGCATGGGATGAAATCCCCCTCCTTTCCCGCTAATGCCACATTTTTTTACATCGCGAGCTTGCTTGTGTAAAACTGCCTGATTGCCCCAGACGGGTTAAACGGGAACGGGAATGATTGCCGGATGGCCTTTGTTCCGTTTTCAATAAGCCATCTTCCACCTTTTTCAAGGAAAGAACCAGCCTTCTGTGCGGAATTCCTGATAACATTTCCCGCCTGATGAAGCGTTTGTCCGGCAGCGCTGATCACCTGGCCCGCGGCGTTCTTCACGTTTTGAAAGCCGTTGGATACCGTACGGATAAAATCGCCGGTTGTGCGCTTCACATACTCCACAGCCTTTTTAATGCCGCCCCTGATGGCATTGCCCACACGCATGAGCCCTTGCCCAGCCTTTTTGATAATGTTGCCCACCGCAGAAAACCCGTTCAGGAAAATCTTCGCAAGCCCCTTTACGCCGTCCCAGATCATGGAGAAAACATTCCCCAGGGCCGACTTTCCAATCTTGGTAATTCGTTTGAATTCCCGAAAATCTGTACGGATGCGTGACGCCACAGAAGCGTCTTTTTCCTTGGCATGATCCAGGAAGTCCCCCATGGCCTTATGGAGGCGCTGCATTTTGTCCGCCTGTCCCTCATAAAAGCGGCCCTTGTCCATTAAGTTCTGCCCCGCATGCGCAAGATGGCGGTGACTGCTGTGCTCATGCACATTTGTGATTCTTGCGCGTATCTGCATCAGGCGGCCGGCGGCATCTTCATACCTGTCCCTTGCGCGGGCAGCGAACTTCTCCGGAGCGCTGCTGCCATATTCGATGCGCATTATCCCGGCGGCGCTAAAGCTGCCCGCCCGCGTGTTGGATACAGTATAGGCATTCAAATCGCCGGTCATCAAATCTCTGTACAGCTTTTGAAAATAGTTGACCAGATCGTTATACGCACCGGTGAGGAATAACCCGACTTTTTCAAACGCGACCTTGATTGCCTCGAATAAGATTGTTGCCGCCTCAATCAACGCCTTAATGCTTTGTATGATCATTTGCACCTTGGCAGACAGTTTCAGAAGGTTCATCAACAGGACATTGGCGCCTATATAGACGACCAATGTAAGCGCAAGCTGCAATACTTGGGCAAACTCTTCCCCCACATGATCTTTTAGTTTATTGGCCAGCCACTGGGCGAGCCAGGCACTGTTTTCCGCAATCAGCGCCTGCCCTTCCTTGGTGGTCAGCAGGAGCGCCAGCAAAATGGGCAGAACCTCCAGACCACCGTCGGCAAACTCCAGCAGTGTCAAGTCCCCGCCGTTGAGAGCAGGAACCCCTTGCTTATACTGCATGATCTGCATGATTGTAAGCGCGTATTTTTCCCGCTGATCCGGGGTAAGGGACATGATATGCTCCATCATTTTCTCAACAAAAAGGGAAAACTCCCCACGCTCTCCTTCGCCGTTGAGGAGCAAATTCCCGTTTTCATCGGTGTGATACAAGAAATAGATATCGTGATAGCCTACAAAGTCAAAGCCATCCACGCTGGTATCCAGGTAGACAGTATGAGCCGCAGGAATGATCTTTTGAAAGCACTGGCTGACGTAGTCGTTGTTGCCATTGATGCCGTACATTCTTTCAAGAATCTGGGCAAATTGCGGATTGCGCTGGAAATACTCGATAGCTTCCGGAGAAAAGCCCTGCCCGTCCATGGAATAGCAGTTGTCAATCAGGTTAGCATATTTTCCGTTCAACCCATGCTCACCGTCAAACAGATTCAGCATGATATATTGCGCCTTGTTGCCGCCCTTGGAATGGCCGGTGATGGTCATATCCATATCTTCGGTGATATACCCGTTGTCCGCCAGTTCTTTGAAATAGGCCAATGCCCGCTCCTGCTGTACGGTGGATACGGACGCGGCGCCCTGGCCGTTGTCTATCCACTCGCTGTCGCTGGTGCCGCGGAAGGATAGAATGGTTTGCTGCTTCCCCGCCTCGTTCGTATATGTATATAAAGCACCGTTGGTGCCTTCGTCACGGTCCCCGGAAAAACGGCTGCTGTGCTCCAACTGTATGTCATTGTAGGAGGTATTGGCCTTCACCATTTTCTCCAGCTTCTCGATGTGGACCAATTCATCTCCCTGCTTATCCGGCGCAAGTTTTGAGACGTTTGCCCTGGCGTCGCTTAAGAGCGTTTCAATGGATACAGGGCTTTGAGGCGTATATTCCAAATAGGCGACGGAATTCAAAAAGGCGGTAACGTCGATCGTTTCCTTATTATCCTGATATACGCTCATGACTGCTCCCTCCATTGACAGGTCCTAAGTGAAAAGTCATCCTCCAAACGGAACTCCCCCACGGCCTTCCACATGCCGGGGCGCAGATATTTCAAATATTCCTCGGGCTCAACCTTTTCCAAGTCCGCTGATGTGACGTACACAATCGTCAGGGCTGCCATGATCCCTCGCTCCCGAAGCGTATGGCGCAGCCTTTCCGCGGCATCCGCGCGCTCTTGCGCTGTATACGGCTGAGCCGTAAAAAAGATCCCCCGGATATCGGCTCCGCTGTCCCGCAAATAAGCTTCAAGGCCCATAGCCGGGGAAAACCAGGCGGGTTGCGGCTGATTTGCCGGGAGCGCAAGACATTTTGCATCCGGGTATACGTTACGGACGGCACCTTGCAGCGCCGCCTGCACATCCCCTTGAAGCATGTAGGCCATCACGTTATCCCGGCAGACGCTCTCCCCGTTTTCTTCCACCAGTTCGGCATATAGCCTGGCCTTGGGGCAGGCCTCGCAGGAAACCCTTGCCCTGGAAGACGGATGTCCAAGGCTCCCGCCTGAAAACTCCACAAACGTGAAAGGCATGCCATATTTTTGGGTAAGCGCCGCGATAATTTTCGTTGGGCTGAATTTCAGTAGAGCATTGAACATTCCGATCACACTCCTGCCGGTTTCAAAGTCCCATTTTCCCATGAGACAGTAGTTTCTTTACCATCTGATCCCATTCGAATTTCGCCGCGCACGACGCAATTGGAAAGGATCAGGTATTTTTCATACGTATCCGCCGTAATCTCCGGCAGCATGCCGGCATTGACGTAGCTTAGGGTTGCGGCGGTGGAAATATCTTCTTTCTTCAACAAGTTAAGCAACGCAACGGCATCCTGCTCCCTGGCGGCCGGATCCCCAGCGGTAAAAATATAAACGTGCACAGACGCACCGGGGTCCGCCATATATTCCTGAATGGTCATGGGATAATCGACGGAAAGCTTCTGCGGATTGGCTGTAGGTATGGAGATACAGCGGCTGTTCTCATAAACTTCTGGGATCAGCGCGTCAAAACGGGCCTGCACCTGGTCTTGCATCAAATACGCAGTAACATTGTCGCCGTCAAGCACTTGAAAACCATCCCGGAAGCTGGCTATGAGGCGGGCACCGGGCAAAGCATCTGATACCATGCTGATCTGATACGCCGGGCTGCCTATGCTCCCCCCGACAGCGGCTACAAAAGAAAAGTCAAGGCCATATTTTTCGGATACCTGAGCGGTGAGCTTTTGCGGATCAATCTGCTGCTGTTTGGATGGCTGGCAGCCTGCCAGGAGGAGCAGTACCAGGATCAGGACAGGGCCGATGAAAATATGCCTGCGCATCACCGCGCCTCCTTTGCCTTGTCGATTTGACCCATGCTTTTACAGGCGAGCACTCTTTAAATTAAACTACAGCGAAGGCATTGTCCTGCCGTTCACGATAATTTGCGGCGGCATGCCAATGAAAATTCCCGGCCCTATCACAGGCGGATGAATAAGCGGCGGGCATTTCCAGCCATTGCTATTATCAAAGAAATCAAAGATCTTTTTGGCTTTTGCTATCCAACCGCCTGCCTTTTCCGTTAGGCTAAATAGACTATCTATGCCCTGCATGATGGGCGTGATGTTTGTATTCCAATTCAATACATAATAGGCTCTGTTCGCTGTAAACTCATAGATTTGATAAAATCCATTTTTAATGTCAGTAATCTTCCCATTTTCCGAGAAAGCTTTCAGCACCGCTTTAAAGTCGGAGATGCGGGAACCGAAAAGTGTTTTGATTTTGTCAAATGACAACGCTATTTTTCCAAGGCTTCCGATGGTTCCCATCACCAAGCCGATCGTCTCCACAGCTTCAAAAATCCTTGTTATTGTGGCGGCATCTCCCAAGCCTATCATTTCACAGTATTCTCCGAAGGCTTCGCTTGTTTTCAATTTGTCCAAGCGTCGGGCCTCTTCCAGATTTCCATTTACCGCATAGGTGGCTGTCACCATGCTTTTCATCATCGTGATGGTCGCGGATGCCGCCGTTATGGCCGCCCCCGCAAAAGAAAGAATCGCGAATATAGTACCCCATACTCCCGCGGCAACCAAGAGCGCCTGCCACGCGATGATTGCAATGGCGACAGCTACAACGGCCAGTATAAAAGCGCCGACCGCTTTGAGTATGAAGCGCACGACTTCATTGGAGAAAAACTTCTTGATGGCTTCCGCCACAGTGGTCAATACTTTTATGACAGCCAATATTCGATTGACTGGATTCATCCAGAACAAAACCTTCTTGAAGACATTCTTGGCTTTCTTCCACAACTCCTCAAAGAAGGCCGCGATGGCGCTTTTTCCGATACCGGTAACACGGCGGAAGGCTTCATAATCCCGGCTGATGCGCGTGGCTACGCGCTTATCCGTATTTTCCGCACGATCCAGAAAGGAACGGGTCCTCCTTGCAAACCCCTCCGCCTGTTCCGCCTCTCGTTCATACTGGCGTTTTTTTACGGTAAGAAAGGCGTTGGCCGACTCCAGATAATGATGGGAACTGTGCTCTTTGACACTGCCTATGCGGCGGCCGATTTTCTGCAGCTCCGAACAGCCGTCATCCAAACGGCGGGCCACTTTTTCCGCATTGCGTTGAATGGCACTGCTGCCATACTGTATTTGCATAATGCCCGATGCCATAAGCACACCTCTTTCGTGAAGCGCGAAACCTGCTTCTGTTATGACAGGCGCAGCCTGCTTTCGTTGGGGGCAGCGGACAGCATGTGCATACCGCTGCCCCAATGGCAAAAGAATATCAGCCCATGCTGCTGGCCAACCCTTCGTCGGCAGACTGCAGCGTCTTGACGACGCCCTTCAACTGTTCGGAAAGCCCTTCGTAGAGTTCCACCACATCATTGAGCTTGGTCCGGATCTGCTCAAAATTGTCGGTAAACTTGTTATAGGCATCTCCTTCCCAACCGGAAGCCATACCGGAAACATCGCCTTGCAGGCGGGTCAGCAGATCCTGCGTTTCGGTGGCGGCGGTGCTGAACTTGGTAGCAACAGCTTCCACCTCTGACGCTGTTAAACGAATCGTATCAGAAGCCATAATCACGTTCCTCCTTTCGTAAAAATGTGTTTATACAAACACTGAAAAGTGTTTATATACGTATGTCACTTGAAATCCTACATGATCAATCCCTCATAGGCGAGCGTTGGAATCTGGTCATACAGGGCCGCATACTCTTTTTGGGCATATTCCAAGGCGCCTTTCAAGTGAACAATGGATTGCAGATGCTGTATAAAGGATGTCTTCCAATCCTCCGTGTACTGCTCAAAATACTTTTGGCTTGCCGCGGACGACCATTTCGTTCCCTGCAGGTCCGTCATGGTTTTGCTGATGTCCTGCAAGACCCGAACAAAATCATCGTAGGCCTTTTGATAGGCGTCAATGGTTTCCCGAAGAATATCAAAGTCGATTCTTATAGTCTCAGCCATGCATCATTCCCCCTGTTCCATCATGTCTGCCAACTGGCCCATCATACCGCCTCCGGCGCGCACCTTGCTCAAGTCTTCGCGGGATTTGTCGTTTTCAGATATGGCCTTATACAGCTCGGAACGCATATACAGCGCTTCCGGCATATCGGATTTCAGGGTCAGCAGGTAATTGACAAGATCAAATGCCTTGTCGTATTCCGCCAGATCCTTATGGCAATTGGCACGAAGGAGATAGTAATCCACAATATCGGGATGAAGGCTGCTGGCCATGCGAAGTTCCGCAATGGCAAAGCGGTATGCTTGCATCGCGGCCGGGTCCTCCTTCTTTTTCAGCAGGAAACCCCGCATATACAGGGCTGTATAGTAGTTGGAATCCTTCCCATGGTGATCTATGATTGCCTGGCAGTGCGCAAGGGCCGCATCAGCATTCTGCTCCCGCATTAAAAGCGTGGCCGCCAGGAAATGCGCGTCCATTTTGCAATCCTGATCGTCGCCAGCAAGAATCTTCTCTATCAGCGACATGGTTTCTTTGTTGTCATCCTCCTCACGGCCGGCAAGAAGCTTGCACTTTTCCAGCAGGTACAAGGGATTTTCGCTGTCGAAGAAATGTGCGTCATAATAAGCAAGGGCTTCGTCCAGTTTTTGCTGGTACTCCAGCAGCAGAAGCTGATCGTACCAGAAGGCCTCATCCTCCGGAAACAGGGCAATCGCCTTATCCAATGCCTTCTGGGCATCGGCGAACCTTTGCTGCTGCATAAGGACAATGACCTTGTAATGGTGCCCTTCAAACACATCCGGCGTGTGCTCGATCAGGCCATCCAGCGCCTGCAGGGCTTCCGGGTACTTATCCTGCTGCATAAACACCTTTGCTTTGGAGAGCCATGCGTCTGCCCGGAAGGGATCCCGCGCAAGCGCGCGGTTGAACTGATCCACCGCTTCCTCAAACGCGCTGCCATTGGCATACATAAAGCCAAGATTAATGTACATCTGCGGATCGTCATACCCGTTGTTAACCGCGTCGGCGTAATACTTGCGGCCCAGCTCGTTTTTCTCCATCAAAAAGGCAACATTGCCCAGGTTGAAATATGCCTCGCCATCCTTTTTGTTCAGGAGCAAGGCCTTTTCGTAAGCATTGGCGGCCTCATCGAACCTTTCCAGCAGAATATAGGTCTCGCCCTGGTTCAAATAGGTTTCGCGGTACATGGGATCTTCCGCTTCCGCCCTTGCGTAATAGGTAAGCGCATCCTTATATTTGCCGACAGAGTGAAGGGATTTGCCCTGCATATTGTATTCTTGTGCCAAGGAGAATTCGGCTTGACTTTGCATCAAAACACCCTCTACTTTCTTTCACTTGTATCTTTACATGCGGCATAAGGATGCCAAATACCAGGAAGGAGATTCCCTTTCAGATATTGATGGATTTCGACTTCTGCGCAGCGTCTGCGGCCGCTCTCGCCGCCGCTTCCTGGGCGTCGATGGCGGCCTGAATGGCTTGAATTTCCTTTCTCACGGAATCAATGGCGCCATTGATCCTCGTATCCGTCTCATTGGCGGCAGGCATATCACGAAAATCGTGAACATATTCCGTTACACTGCCAATGTTATCGCTTTGTATCACATCATGGATGCTGTCTTCCAGGTCCTTCAGCGCCCTGTTGATGTCATTGGCATAGCTTTCAAATGACTGCAGCTTGTTCTGCTCCCCCAGCAGCAAGGATTTGTCACCTCTCAGACTCATTTGGGCCATCTCCTCTCATGCGGTGTTCCTTTATATCAGCCGGGGTTATCCATCTTCTGGGCCGTTTGCGAATCCCAATCCTGATAGACCTGCCGGATGGTCCGCAGGTTGTCAATGATGGCCTGCAGGGAGTCTCCGTCGTCCTCCAAAAACCGTACTATGGATTTTTGGGCATCCTCAAAGCTCTTTGCACCTTTGCCATCCCAGTTGCGGTTGAGGATATTCGTCCGCATCGTCAGCACGGAACGGGCCTCCTGATACACAGCCAGCGCCTTTTCAAAGCTAACAATGGCCGCGTCAAAGCCTGCGGTATCAACGGTTTCAAAACCGCCTCCGTTGGCCGCCAGGTAAAAAACAGGCTTCAAAGATAAACGCATCTGACCATCCCTTTCTCTTCTTCGCTTTACATATTTCAATCAAAAATGTTTGAATTCATAAACGTATCAATGCATGGCAAGTATCCTGCTCCTGCTTATCGGGCCTTTGCCCTGAGGGAGCCCAGATACTTTTTGTACGCCGGAAGAGATTGGCTGTCAGGATTGTGTAGCATTACAAAATCAAGCAACTCTTCCGCCTGGCTATACTCACAAAGAGCGGTATGGCAAACGATGCGCTGCAAATACCAGTTTTCCTGATAGCCTTCCTGGGAAAGCTTTTGCCGGCAAAACGCAATCAGTTCCTTTAACATGGCCTCTCCCTGCGCTTTGTTTCCCACCTTCAGGAAGGATTTCGCTTTGAGAAAGGTAATGTCCGCGAAGCTCTCAGCCGGCAGGCCGGATACCAGCATACGATCGCATAAAGAAACCGCTTCAATATAGGCATGGTTGGACTGCAGCAGTTGAACCTGGGCTCTGCTGCCCAAGTTCGCCTGCGAAAGGAGTGAGGCCACCGCCTCCTCCTTGCGGCCCATATTCATCAGCGCAGAGGCTTTGTAGGTGAAAACCTCCGGCAAAGGCGCTTCCTCCAAGGGATGGCTCTCAAGGTAGGCCAGCAGCTCCTGATACCTATCCTGCCGGTGCAGTAAAAGGGCGTGCAGGTACAGGCTGGCCCCGGCCATCTGCTGGTTTTCCAGGTCAAAGGCTGCCAGCACCTGCTCCGCGCAGGGGCCATCCTCCAAGGCGAGATAGGACCCGAAGCTCAGGATGTACAATGGCGCAGACTGGCTCGGGTACACTGATGCCGCATTTTGGCAAAATTCCGCCGCTTCCCTGAACATGCCCTGCTCAAACAAATCGGTTCCCTTGGAAATGGCATTGGCCGCCGGATCTGGCAATTGCTTTGCAATATCGGACACAAGGGCATTGGCCATGGCGGTGAGTCCGGCGGAATACAGGAAGCCGGCATGTTCAAAAGCAATCGCCAAAGGGTCGAACCCCTTTAAACGGGCCTTTGCCATATAAAGATTCCCATTTTTTGTATCGTTTTGGGAAAGAAAGATTCTGCCCATAAGGAATTCTTTCTGCCCGTCGCCGGAATCTTCTGGCAGGGCTGCGAGCATATCGAGCGCCTGCTGATTCTCCCCGTTTTCCGCCAGCCATGCGGCCCTTGAAAGCGAAGCGTCAGAAACCTGTGGGTTTGTGATTTCTCTTTCCAACTGAATATCCATTTGCCATCACCTCACATGACCTGAATCAGCGGCCGTTATCCTCCAGATAGATTGTTTTCACCTTATCGATTACGGCACCGCCCTTATAGATGTACGCATCACCAAGAACGATCGGCTTGGGGTATTGCCTGAGTATTTTGATCGGTGGCGTATCGTATGCACGGAGGTTCGGCAGATCCTCAAACAGGATAGCCTGCTTGTTATCCCGCAGCTTCTTGGCCAGTTCCGGCATATTCATGCTGGAGAAGGAAACGTTCTCGATGTTGTTCATCAAAATTGCGGCCTTGAACCTGCTCAGCTTCGCGAATTTTCCAAACAGCGCCATGGTTTCCTTGGACCGTGAGACTTCCGCCATAAAATCCGGATGCTCCGCAACATAGAGCAGAAGGGGGTATCGCTTGAGAATTTCTTCTTCCCTTAGGTTTCCACGGCTGTCAATAATCTCCTGCTGGCGTTTTTCCAATTCTTCCACGATATGGGCCATCATGGCGTGGGAATCCTGTATGTCCACGGAATACTGCGCCACAAACCCATACTCCAGATGGCAGAATTCAAGGGGCTGCTGGGGACTGTCTATGATGTAGCACTCTGTACGGTTAAACAGAGTGGTCCTTTGTATGGCGGCCAGAATCTGCTTGACCAGGTTGGTCTTGCCGCTCTTGCTGCGGCCAATGATAGGCATCAGCCCGCAATCGGTCAGATCAAGCTCAACAGGTTCAATGGTGTTGTAGCTAAGCCCCAGGGGGATATGATACTGCCTGGCCATCTTGTAATCCTGATAGAAGGAAGCGGCTGTCAGCAAATCGGGAATGACCGGTATCTTCCTCGCACGGTGGCCGCCGTAGCGCAGGTTTTCATTTTCCAGCATGGCCACCAGGTTCTGGTTCCGCTCCCGCTCCGTGTTCCCTTCGATGCACAGGGCAGTCTGATATTCCAATATTCTCTTTTCCAGCATGATCAGGCCGCGGCCTGGTATCTCCTTGGGCACCATATGGCAGCGCTCAAACAGCGCGGAATATTCACTGCTGTCGTTGAGGCTCAGGGACAACCTTGTGCCAAACCCGGTCATCACCTTGGAGGACAGCACCGAGAACTGGGAGGATGTGATGATGAGATAGAGACCCACCCCGATGCCTTCCCTGGAGAGCTGTATGTATTCCTCATACAGCTCCGGATAGTATTCCTTGAAGGAAACCACGTTGTCGATGATGACAAATATGTAAGGCAGGTCAGACATGCCTGCTTCCAGGTACGCCTTGTAGTTACCTACATTGGCCTGCCCAAAGCTGTTCCGACGGGATATGAACTCCTTTTTCAAAATGTTCAGGAGGTTGAACAGGCTGTCTTCCTCCGCCAGATGGACAATGCCGCCTACGATACCGGACTGTTCCATGGTTTTGGGCAGGCTGTTTCCGCAATCCAGCACATAGGCATGCACCTGAAGCGGCGTATAATCCCTGGCCAGGGAAGCGATCAATGTCTGGATCAAAACGGTCTTTCCCGTTTGCGCCGAACCCAGGATGAATGTATTGCTTTCTGTCAGATCCAACGCCAAAGGCGCCTGTGTCTGCATTTCAGGATCATCATAAATTCCCAGGGTAGCCCATATCCTGTTGTCCTGCACGGCGGAAGAGGCGATATCCCCCAGCACCAGGCTGTCGGGAAGGGGCTTGAGACAGATGCTGGGCAGCTTCTCGATATTATGCTGCCTGCAATAGGCGGCGGTGTATGCCACCAGGGTCTGAAGCTCCGTTGCGCTTTCCTCGGCGTTCCCCTTGCTGCTTTGGTAAACAACCTTTTGTCTGCCGCCCAAATTCAGCTCCGCAATCTTGAAATTGCGCATGGAGCCGCTGGATATATCCCGCACCTTGGCGCCGCTATAGGCAGACTGGAACAATTCGAATATCTCATTGTTGCCAACCTGCAGGTATGCGCGCCCCGGTTCCCTTATTTCGGCCGCCAGCGGCGTTTTCAATACCTCATTGCTGTCCTCTTTTGTCTGCACCTTCAGGCAAAGCTTGAACTTGCTGTTGCTCCAAATCTGATCATCGACCTGGCCGGCAGGCTTTTGGGTAGCCAGGATCAGATGAACCCCCAGGCTTCGGCCGATGCGTGCCGCCGAAATGAGCTCCTTCATAAAGTCCGGCTGTTCCATTTTGAGCTCGGCAAACTCATCCACAATGATAATCAAATGCGGAAGAGGGACTTTAACCTCCCTGGGATTTTCTTTATGCAGGCGTATATAGGCATCGATATGGTTGACACCGGCTTTGGCAAACAAGCTTTGCCGGCGCATCAACTCCGCCTTGATGGATTTTAGGGACCGCTGCACCTCCCGGCCTTCCATGTTGGTAATACTGCCCAGCAAATGCGGCAGATCCAGGAATTGATTGGCCATGCCGCCGCCCTTGAAGTCGATGATCAGGAAACCCACATCATGAGGATGGAAGGCTGATGCCATGCTCAAAACATAGCTTTGCAGTATTTCGCTTTTTCCCGAACCGGTGGTGCCTGCCACCAGGCCATGGGGGCCATGAAACTTCTCATGGAGGTCCAGGTATACCACATCGTTTTTTGTTTTGACGCCAAGGGGTACAGACATGCTCTTGTATATTTTCGAATCGCGCCAGCGGCCGGCAAGATCCAGATCATCCACCCGCAAAATGCCAAGAAGCTGGAATAAGGAAACGCTCTTTGTCATTTCACTTTCCAGGCTGGATTCCACCACCCGGATGGCCGACATCTTGGATACAATTTCCTTGGCCGTAGTATCGGTGACTTCCGGGAAGAGAAACCGGGATGCGATATCCCCGTTTTCTGTAAGTATCAGCGTACCGGCCCGCCGGTCTTCATCAATCCGTATGATCTCCGTACAGCCCCTGGGAATCCTTTCCTCATACTGGTCGAAGAAAACAAAGGTGAACCCATATTTTTTGCACTGCTCGATATACTGTGAAATAGGATGATTTCTGATCGGCTCGCAATCGTAGGAAAACACAACGTAATATACAGGCCATTCTTCTTCCTGATCCTGCTTGATAGCCGACTCGCGGGATGAGAGAATGCGGTAGAGAACCTCCAGCTGCATTTTGATGCTTTCCTCGTCATATAGGAAATTCCGCAGGCTGCTCACCTCATCCGTGGCATTCTGCAGCCAGCGCAGCCACGCAAAGCGTTCCTGCTCCGCCTCCGGAAAAATGAAATATAGTTTCAATTCCTTGTGATATTGACGTATGGCCAGGTCCAGAACGGCATTTTTAAGAAGTTCATACTGCCATATCTTGTTGCCCACGATGCCGACGGCATTCGAATGGTGAAACCGCGACACGATCGGCGCGTTCTCCAGATTCTGATACTTCTGCTCAATCTCCTCAGGGATATCCATCAGGGGATCGGCGGTATCCTTATATTCCTGGCGGTTTACCTTGATAGGCGACTTGGAGGCCACGGTGCCTATGCCCAGGCGCACATCCAGAAAATCGTTGTCCTGAATGGCCCTGTCAAACAGGCCTTTGTCAAAATTGCGGACAGTTGCCAGGTTGTCCTCCATAGGGCGGTAAATCCGGTGAAGAATGCGGTATTCCTCCTGGCGCTTTTTAACAATCTCCTCTATCTTCTTTTGTATATAGGCAAGATAGGCCTCCTTGCGTTTTGTATCCTTTTCATCAAGCTTCTTTTTTGCCCGCTTTCTGTTGATGATGCCAACACCCGTGGACAGCGCCATGGAGGCCACGCTGTAAATCACAAATGTGCCGCCGCCGCCCAGCATGCCCCGCAGCACAACCACCATGCCAATCATCAGCAGCGGAGGCACGATGGCCATCAGCCAGCTTTCTTCCGGCGGTTCCTGTGTGGGCTTAGGGGGGAGCACATCGATTTCATAGCTGGGTATGACGTTTTTGATGCGTGTCGAACGCAGGAATATGGGATAGGCAAGTGCGCTTGCCTGTTCATAATAATCCTGATACCGGAGGCCGCGGATGATGATGTTCTTTTCGGAGGATGTGAACAGCTGGTTCTTTTTGATACAAAACCCGAAGCCACCCAGAAAGAAAAAGTCGTTATCCCGTAGAAGTGAGTTCCCCTCCGCCTTGCAGCCATTGATAAAAACACCGTATTTTGAGTTTTCCTCATGGATGCGCCACTGCATGCCAACACGCTGCAAAGCAACGGCTTCCTGCATCACCTGGGGATCGGCTAGGTAGATCATGCATCCTGGTCCGCCGCCGATAGTAATCTGCTGCGCGCCGGAAATGTCAATGGCTCTGCGATAATCCTGGGCGGCCACATCAAAGTCATAAAAAAGTGTTATGGACAGGATGGTATTGTTTTGATTCGCATACTTCACGGTGACGGCGTCGCCATGCGAAAGCGCCTTTGCCTCAATGCGCATCAGGCCGTCCATCACCCAGTAGGTGCAGTTTTCAGACGGGCAAAGCTCCCAGCCGGCGTTCTTATGCTGCAGCTGAATCTCGAAATCCTCCGGAAACGCTTCCCGCTCGTACCGCACCTGGCAATTGCGGGTAGTGCCAATGCATATGGCAGCGCCTCCGCTCATGGGAAGAGAAACCTCCCGCGTGGATTCGCCGCGTTTCAATAGGAGCTTGCACCGCTGTTCTGCCATATCAGCCTACCTCACCGGTCATAATAAAGGATGCTGCCGTTGCGGATCCCCAGCTCTTCCAATGTCACGGCCCCCCGGACCAACGCAACGGGCTTTTCGGAGTACAGGTATGTTTGGGCGGGATCATTCATATCCAGTGCCAGGTGGTATGCTTCATTCAGGCCCTCTATCAGCTCTTGCGCGGAAATATCAGAAGGTATCAAGAGGTCAACGGATGTTTTAGAAGAGACGTTTACGAACTCAACCACAATATTCATATGTACTCCCCTCTCCCCCTCACGTATAGGCCAGCCTTCTGCAAAGGCCGCATAATCCGGGATCGGTTACAAGCAGTTCCAGCAGCTGCCGGTTTTCCACCACAGGGTGATACGGTGTCTGACTTGAAAATGTCAGGACTGCGCCTTTTTTATTCAGAATATCCGCCGTGCAGTCTCGCAGCTGCTCCTGGTATTTGTTTTGAACAAACAAGAACCGGCTGGCTTTGTCCACATCGATCAGCCCAAGAAAAGCTTCCAGCTTTGCGGCATCGCTTTCGCTTTGCCCGCATACGATCAGCACTTTGTCACATGACTGCATGAGCTTTACCTTGCTTATATCGAGTATGGAGCTGGAATCCAGCAAGACAAAATCCTTTTCCTTTTGAGCAATAATCTCTTTGCTTAGAGCCAAGATCCCCGGAATGATGTTTTTCTCCTCCAAATCGGAGGAATTGGCCAGAGGGCGAAGGCAAGGTACAGGCTCCTGATCCATATTTTCATTCAATTTTACAACCAGGCCGGTTTTGGCGGAAAGGATACCCTTGGCAAAATCATTTTGCAGGTATTCGGGATGATACATCAGGCGCCCGTGGGTCTGCAGCGCTTCTGTGCTGGCATATAAGGCCCGGTGGCCCATTCCCCTGAGTATTGCGCACAGGGCCAATGCCAAGGTTGTTTTCCCTGTCCCTCCTGCCGGGGAATACAGCAGGATGGTTTTGGGGAACACGCGCTGCATACTCGCTTCCTGCGCCGGTTTTTCATACAAAATCGCTTCAAAGAGGGCTTTTATCCCGGAGGCCTTGTGAAAGTAAATGGGCTCGCCCTGGGCATGGACCGCAGGGTTGCCTACCGGAGTTCCCTCCAGCACATAAAGCTGCGCAATACAGATGCTCTCAAATGATTCCTTGAACTGCTGATACATTGCGCCATCCACAATAGCCAGTGAAAAGGAGCCGATTTCATGAATCCGCTCAGCAAGCAGTTCCGGTTGGGAAAAAGAATAGATATCTATTTTGGCCCCGAATGTATTGATTGCTTTAACCTCCAGGTGCTGCAGATACGTAAGGTCATAGGAAGCCAGCAGAATGCGTTCCGGATCCATGCAATCCTACCTCCTTGCCTCAATAAGCTGCAGACTGTACCAGAAAATCATAAGACGCGATGGATATGACGTCGCCCTTTTGAAAGGCCACCCTGCGGTGCGGTGGAAGAGGCTGATGGTTGAGATATGTTTTGTTCTTGCTTCCAAGGTCCTCCACGGAATACCGGTTGGCCGACTTGTTATATACAATCCTGCAATGGGTGCGGCTGATGGCCTTATCAAAGGGCAGGGCATAGTGACATATGCCATGGGATTCACTTTTGCCGATGACAAACACTGATTTGTCGATAATGATCTGATGCTTTCGCGGTGTATTGATGCTCACCAACATAATGGATGGAGAAAAAATATCCTGGAACGCCTCCGCAAAATCCTGCTTGCCCAGCGTATGATCCTTGTCCTTCTTTTTTCTTTTGGGAAAGATGGCGGAAAACCATTGAGGCTTCTTCAGATAAGCGATCGCCGTCATCAATGCTCCCAGAAGAAAAAGCAGTATGCCGATGACCGGCTGCAGTATCAGGGACACAACAAGGAGCAGTGCATAAGCAACTCCCCCCACCAAAATGACGCCTTGGTACCCGGCTCTTCCTGTTCCACGGTGCATACCCTGCCCCTTCCCGGGTGCCTTGCCCTTCCCATTTCCCGTTTTTACCGGCGGCCTTTGGGAGTAGGCCGCAGGCGGTTTTTTGGGGGCTGGGCCGGGCCAGGCCTCAAGGGGCTTCTGCCCGTTCAGCAGCACAGTCTCCTCTGCCTCGTGCGCCTTTGGCTTTTTTTTAAACAGGTTCATCAGCGAGGTGACCTGCATGTTGGGTGCCAGGACCTCCGCCAGGGAATCCATATTCGCCTTTTGCGATTTTAACAGCATTTGCAGCGGATAAGTCAAAGGAGATTGAAGCTTGGGACATGCATACAGACACTCCTGCAAGGCTCTGACCAGCTTCATCTCTGCCCTTGGCTGGATTTCGGATTCCACCGACTGCTCCAAAGGCCAGTAAATCAAAAAGACCATTTCTTCCTTGGGATGTACAAATACCAATTCGAAATCCAGCGATAAATATTCAAGGCTGAGCTGCGGCTGCTCGCTGACCCACTTGGCCACCTGACATATCTGCGCCAGAAGACCGGTGAAACGCTCTGCGCTTAAGCCCTGCAGTATGGAAGCAAACGATTGATATGGCGCAGTTTCAAACAATATCTTCCATTGCTTGTTAAATTGAAGCGAATGCATTGGCAGAAAGTGGATTCGGGTCTGGCTCCGTATGCAATCCCCGGCTTCGCTGGAAATCATGCCATTCTCGGGAAGCACGCCGGAAACACACACCTCATCCACATGAATGTGCAGGTAGTCCTCCAGTGGTAAACTCATGCATGGCATCTCCTTGCACGCAATTCCTTACTGGTAACGAACTACCAGCGTATGGTGGCCGATGAGAAGCATATCCCCGCTGTTCAGCTGCTGTTCGCCCATAGAAGGCATGGGCATCCCATTGACCATGGTGCCAAGACGGGACTGATCCTTGACCATCAGATGATTGCCCACAAAATACAGTTCACAATGGAGGCGGGATACGCTTCGATCCATAGGATCCAGTTTGACCTGTGTATTCTGCCGGCCCACCGCACAGCGGCCGCTGATATTCACCATCTCCGTACGGACCGCGTTGTTGTACCTGATTTCTATGCTTACGGGCCGCGCCGCCGCAACGTTGTTTCCAACCGTCATCGCATCATCGTCAAATGCGCCGCCGGCCATGGGGGATACCATGGTAGGCAGGTCTCCCCCCATTTCATCCGCAGATGAAGGAATGTCATAGCTATCCCTGTCTCTTTTCCTTTTCCCCGCAGCCACCAGTAAAATAATCAAAATCACACATACAAGCAGGATGCCCGCCACCACGGGAATCCACATAGGCAGCGACATGCCGCCGATTTGTAGCGGGGAGACCATAAAGCCCCTGACCTGATCCCCAAGACCAGGAGCGGGCACCGGCGTAGCAGTAGTTCTGGGGGTATGGGTATTTTCCAGCAGGAAGGTTTGGAAAGCTACGCTGGCACCCACTTCCTTTGCAAGGTTATTGTCCTCGCAGAAATTATCCTGGGCAAGCTGCGTGGCGTCATCGTATACACCGGGCGTAAAGGAGCTTTCAAAGTAACCAAGCTCTTTCAAAGCGGATTGGATGGAGAGGACATACCGGCTGTCGTCCCCCTTCTTCACAGCCATATACGCAGGTTCCGGGGTGGGGGTAACGGGAATGGGCGTCGTGCGGGGCTGATGCTGGGTTTCCAGCAGGAAGATTTGGAAGGACACACTGGCCCCGATTTCCATGGCGAGCTGGTTGTCCTTGCAGAACAGATCCTGCGCAGCCTGCGTTGCTGCGTCGTAAACGCCGGGCGTGAAGGATGCGTCAAAATAGTTCAGGCTCTTCAGCGCTGATTGCAGCTTGAGAACATATTCATTTTTATCCCCCGGCTTGATATCCACATACAGCGGCTTCGGGGTGGGCGAAGGCGATGGGGTCACAGGCGCGGCCGTCGGTGTGGGCGTGGGCGAAGGCGTTGCCGTGGGATTGGGCAGGCTGTAAGGCGAGAAAAGAACATCGTATGCTTCCTGGGACAAGCCGTCCATAATCTCCAGATTGTTCATCTGGCAGAAAAGGTCCACGGCGCGCTGCGTTTCATCATCAAAGCTGCCGCCCTGGCCGCTGTAGTAGAATAATTCCTGAAGACGGTACTGCACCTTTCGGACTTCCACGCCCTTTTCATCAGGAAGGATAACAGCTACTGGACCCGATACGGGCGTTGGCGTAGGCTCCTCTATGACAGGCTCCGGCGTGACGGTCACCTCCGGAGTAGGCGCGGGCGTAATCACAGGGGTAGGTATGGCGGACAGCAATAGGGAGATATCCTTGCTGCCAAGCTCCGTGGTTGTATCAGAAGCATAAGTAAGGCCGATCGTATACCTGTTGCTGGCGGTGGTGGCCAATGTACCCGGCAAGCCGGTAACATCCAGGGTAACACCGCAGATGTTTCCCATGACATCCTTAATTTCAGACGCAATTTGGGAGGCAACAATCAATTGCTTGTCCCTGTCTTTTGGCACCAAATCAAAGGGAAAACTCCGTCCTTCCGCCTTGCCCAGCAATGCTTCCGTAAGCGAGTTGAAAGCTGTCTCCGCCTCTTTGGCAGAATTTTGCGTGTTGGCGGAATTGTACAGGCGGATGAGGAATATGGGCATAGGATTGGCAAGATTTACCCTGGTTCCAAGACTATTCAGCTGTGTACCGCCGTTTCCGCTGGAATAGTTGTTCAGACCGTCGGAGATCACGATGAGCGCTTTATAGGGCGGCGTGTTCTCATCCGCATCCGTAGCCATAATCAGCCCCTGGCGGATGGCATCGTATAAGGGGGCATCGTCATCACTTTCCACCGCAAAGCCTTGAACCGTTTTCAAAGCCTCGCTGCGCCCCTGAAAGGGAATCGTTTCATTCCCGGAGCCTTTTACGGTGATAAAGGCAATCCGGTCCTCATTGTCAAGAAATGTGACCAACTGGGTCAGCAGGCTCTGCAGCACATCCGTTTTAATGGTGGCGGAATAGCCCCTGGACAAATCGACTACCACCACATAAGCCTTGCCGCCCTGCTTGCCTGTCATCAAGGTTGCCGGCACAATGTTTCCGCCGATGGTGAAGCAGTAGTTGTCCAGGCTTTCAGGCGCGGTGACAGGCTTGTTCTCAAAATCCTTGAACAGAACGCCAACTTCAAGGATACCGGCCGGCTCTTTGCGCACAAGGTGCACAAACGAGGCCTGACCCAGGCTGTCGGAAGCAGCAGCCAAAGGGCACTGAACCACCAGCAGCAGTGTCAACAGAATAATGGCTACCCTGTTTCGGACGCATGCAAAGGACATTGACGACATCCCCTTTTTCTATATACACATTGTGGAATGATATTTCCCAAAAGATAGGGCGAATTATATGGAAAACGGCCACTTTGCCATGACTTGGAAATACTATATCAGATAAAGGAGCATAATGCAATATTTTGCTGGTATTTTACTAGAAATATTGGGATTTAACAAAATAATTGGGATTATGAGGTAGACATACATATTGTTCCGTGATACAATGCAAACATTGGAAAAATATCCTTTTAAGTAGGAATGCCCTTCAGACCAGCTGTAAGCGAAGTTACCGTCCGGGGGACATACAAACACGCCTTTTGGCCAAACAAGTTTTACTGCAACCCATTACAAAGATTTGTAGGGAGGTCATTTGCATGTCTTGTCAAAACCACATCCAGCGAAGAGTCTTCAAATTCTTGGCAATCATCCCGTTCCTTGTCGTTTTGTTCTTCGCGCTGCCCGCCTTGGCCACAGCGACCGAAGAGGTCATAATCATATGGCCGGACGACGCGGCTGTAAGCACCATCACCAAGGAATACGACGGACATGCTGACGCTACTGTCCCCGTAGTTTTCCCGGTGACCTTGGAATTGACAGCCTTGCCGGGTGTTGACATCTTGGAGGAAGGCGTTCTGGAAGTGGAGTTCACTACTGCCGTCTATAACAGCCCGGATGTGGATACGGCGAGCACGGTAACGATCACGGCCACCTTAACCGGCATGGACGCGATGAATTACCATATATTGGCCGGCAATGAGTTTAAGATCTATGATGGCGTAATTACCCCTAAGGCTGCCATGGCATACTTTGAGGCCGACGATAAGGTTTATGATGGAACAACCGATGCAACCGGCTCGGTATATTATTGGGATGTCAATCTTGTCAGGCAGGATATAGCCGGAGCAACATTGACGTTTGAAGACCCCAATGCCGCTCTTTCGGTAAGGGTAGACGCTACCTTTAGCGGTGGCGTATCTTCCAACTACAACGTTACATTGACAACAGATCCCGTCTACGCTGACATTTCTCCGCGTCCCGTTGATGTTATCGTAGACCCCAATCTAACCAAGGAGTTTGATGGCACCAACAGCGCCGAAGGCCGTGCCTATTATGTCGATGTGGACAGCAATGAGGTGGAAATCGCCGGTGCGGTGCTTACATACGATGACGAAAATGTTGGTACAAACAAAACAGTCACCGCAACAAATCTGATTCTGGATCCGAATTACGCCATCGATACTGTGTATGACGGATTAGCCGATATCACACCTTTGGGTGTTGACGTCATTGTAGCGCCCAATCCAACCAAGGTGTTTGACGGCGACAACAGCGCGGAAGGCCGTGCCTATTTTGTCATTTGGGGCATCACTGAGGTGGATATTGACGAAGCGGTGCTTACCTATGACGATGAAAACGTCGGCATAAACAAAACTGTCACCGCAACAAATTTGGTATTGGATCCGAATTACGAAATTGATAATGTGTATGACGGATTCGCCGATATCACGCCTTTTGATGTCGATGTTTATGTGGAAGCCGATGACAAGACGTTTGATGGCAAGACCGAAGCAACCGGCTCTGTTTCCTTCGATGACATAGATGGCTACCTGACGGCTGTTACATCGGCAGATTTATCGTTTGACGATTCAAGCGTCGGCACCAATAAAGTCGTCTACGCAACCAACATAGTTCTCCCCTCCGCCAATTACAGCGTCGGCAATGTTTTTGAAGGCGCTGCTGCAATCACCCCTGCCGAAATAACCATATCGGCCATCACCTTGAACAATGTCGATAACTACAGAAAATATTGGGACAACACAGCCGACATTGCTGACCCAACCGCTGACATCCACTACACCTTCAGCGGTCTTGTGACCGGCTTTACGGATGTGAAAGCCACCGCCGCAGGCTATGCTTTCGCCGCCGCAACGGCAGGGGATCATGCCATCGAAGTGACCGGCATTGCCCTGGATATCGGCTACGGCGACAATGATTGTTACGAGCTAACAACTATTTCGGGCGTAACGGAGGAAGCCGTCACCATTGATCCGTTCCCTGTTACGGTGGCACTTGTTCTGCCCGCAAGCAAGGTTTACGACGGTTCGACCGGCATTTCCATCACATCGTATGAGATTATTCCCGGTATTCCCGAATCATTCCCTGTGGGAGCCGGTCCTGAAGTTACTGTCTCCGCGGATGCCGACCTGCCCGGCGCAGGCAGCCAGCCCATTCATATCACACAAAACCTGACAGGCAGCCAGGCGGGCAATTACGTTCTCAATACCCCGCTGCACAGCAGCCATATCACCATTACCCCCCGCCCCGTGCTGCTCACGCCCAACGACAACCAGTGGAAGTATTGCGGTACCTTTGTAGGGACGGAGGCCCCCCTCGCCTACCAGATCGAGAGCCAAAACGGAAGCCGCGGAAAGCTGGCCGCCGACAATCTGCTGATTTCCAACACGCTGTCGCGCACCGCCGGCGAGTTGGTAGGCGAATACGCCATCTCGCAGGGCTCTCTTGTGTGCGGCAACACCAACTATGCATTGGAGTTCCTGACCGGAAAGGTATTCACCGTCAAGGCTCTGGATACGCTGCTTTCCCCCATTCTTTCCCTGCCCGTTCCCGATGGCAGCAACGGCTGGTATGTCACCGGCGTTCAGATTATGCCTCCCGCCGGATTTGTAACCATTGCCACCGAGCAAAACCCCGGCTCCGTCTGGGTGCCATTCTTCCCCACCACGGACGGCATACACGCGGCCGGGGAAATCACCTATTATCTGCGCAATTCCAGCAATGAGATTACAATTGCGGTACAAAGCCCGGCATACAAACGCGACACGCAGGTGCCCAAAGACCTGTCCATCAGTAAGCGCGGCGCTTCCATTGTGTTCACGGCCACCGACAATATTGGCGTCGTAACGATGGACCTCTTGCGCAACAACACCCTGATTACCACGGTAGAAGGCGCGGATGGAAGCTATACCGTGATCACGCCTGGCACCTATACCTTCCAGGCCACGGATGATGCCGGCCTTTTCACCGTCTCCGAAAAGGGCGTGCGGTTTGAAGACAGCGACAACGACGGCATTTGCGATGAATACGAGTCTCTCGTGCTGCTTACCGATAGCCTCAGTGCGGATACCGATGGTGACGGTTTGAGCGACTATGACGAATTCATCAAGCACAAGACCGATCCCCTGAAGCCCGATACAGACGGCGACGGCTTGTTGGATCAGCAGGAGCTGACATTGGGCTTCAGCCCGATCAGCGCAGACACCGACAACGACGGCATAAACGACATGGCTGCCTATACCCTTGGCCTGCTGCCTGGGAATGACGCTCCTCCCGCAGCCGCCCAGCTGCTTCTCAACGGTTCATTCATTCTTGAAAATGAAGCTGTCATTCCCAGCGTACTGACCGGCAGCTCCATCTTCAACGACCTGGAAAGCTGGCGCTTTGCAACACTGATCACCTGCAATGATGTACTGGCGGAGGCCAAAAAGGCGAAGGGCGAAGTCCAGGTTAGCTGGTTCAATATGAACGAAAAACGGGGCGTTGGCATGATTGGCCAATATCTTGTCAGTTTCGAATATGGCAAAAAGAACAGCTTCGTCATCAGCAATGCCGTGGATATGAGTCAGGCCATGCCCGCCCTGGAAGGATGCCAGCGCATATCCATCGCTTCACAAGATGGCACCGCCCTCCTGCTGGCCAACTGGGATGCCGCCGCTTCCCGCACGAAGGGCAATCTGGTTCTGGTCGACTTGACAAGCATGAAGATGGTTGTACTTTCCGATACGGACAATCTCAGCAGGTTTGACCTGGCCAAGGATGCATCCAGCGTAGCCTACATCAGAGACGGAAAGCTGTCTGTGTTCTATCTGTCCAAGGGAGAAATCATCCCCTATGACGCTGCCGCCTCCACCCTGGCCTACCAGAATGACGGTTCACTTCTCATCAATGTGGAGAATCAGCAGGCAACGCTTCTGGGGGTGGACAGGACCATTCATACAGCGCCCTGGACCGGCTGGACCTCCACCTCTCAGCCGGGCGCCGGCGCTCACCACATCAATCAGAACGGCATGGATATCCTTGTTGCAGGCCAGTTGACGCTGAACAAAAACCGCAATGTATTGGCCTACATTCCGACAACGGAAAACCCGATTGCCCTGAGAATCAAGCTGAAATAACAAACAGCAAAAGCATAGGCTTGCCGGGTATCTACTGATGAGCATCGAAAAATTCCGCCTTGTTTGAGAGCCAATCAAACTCGCCCAGGGCAAGCCGCTGAACAGGCGGCTTGCCCTTTTGCTTTGCGCGCATGCTGTGCTGTCATTAGCAAGCCTTTGGATCTCCGGGCAGCTCTAGGACAGATTGATGCCGTCACTGCCAAGGTCCTGGCCGTGTACCATTTTTGCAGCGATATTTCGCTATGGGCTTGACGTTTTGCAGTGTGAAAGGCTAACATAGTAGCAGATGAATGGTACGTAATTGAAAACAGTTTGAAAGGAGCACTTTATGAGCTTGTTTCAGGAAATTTCGGAAAACTTGCAAAAAGGCAACGCAAGGGGCGTAAAAACACTGGTGCAGCAAGCCATCGATGAGGGGCAGCCGGCCAAAAAGATACTGGAGGAAGGCCTATTAAGCGGCATGGGTATCATCGGGGAAAAGTTCAAAAACAACGAAGTGTTTGTGCCCGAGGTGTTGGTGGCGGCCAGGGCAATGAACATGGGCATGGCGCTGTTAAAGCCCCTGCTTTCGCAGGAAGGGGTCAAGGCCAGCGGCAAGGCATGCATCGGAACGGTAAGGGGCGACCTGCATGACATCGGCAAGAACCTGGTGAAGATGATGATGGAAGGCAAGGGCCTGGAGGTTATCGATCTGGGCACGGACGTAGCTCCCGAAACGTTTGTAGAGACAGCCATCCGGGAAAACTGCCAGCTTATTTGCCTGAGCGCGCTGCTGACTACCACCATGAGCAGCATGGAGGATGTGGTGAAAGCAGCGGAAGCGGCGGGCATACGCAGCAAAGTCAAGATCATGATCGGCGGAGCGCCGGTAAACGATGCCTTCTGCAAAAAGATCGGCGCGGATGCCTATACGCCCGATGCGGCCACCGCCGCAGAACGCGCGGCCTCCTTTTGCCTGGCCGGGTGAAACGGGAGGAGCATGGCCGCATCGGGAAATCTATATCATGTCGCTGCATCATGAGAACCCAATGCGGCTTCATGGTTCCCTGAATGAGGCCCGCGCGTAACTGCAATATCATCCGGAGCTTCATGCAAAGGTGGAATGATCCATGGATGGTAAAACCGTCGCCAATCTGGCCATATCCCAGGGGGCCGGCAAAGCGGCCGCCCTTACCGGGCAGGATATTGTTTTTGATAAAGGGTTCCGGGATATCTGCCAAAGCAACGGCTGCGGCAATTACGGCAAATGCCACATGTGCCCGCCGGATGTGGGCGGGATTGAGGAACTAATCAGGCAGGCGCGGGCATTTGAAAATGCCGTGATGTACCAAACGGTCTACACCATAGAGGATTCCTTTGATTTTGAGGGCATGCTGGAGGCGGGAGATGCCTTCAACCTCTGTGCCCGCAGAATACAGGCAAAGGCAGGCGAATTATTTCATGTGCCCTGGCTGCATTTGGCGGCCGGCGGATGCCGAACCTGTGAAGCCTGCGCCAAGCGGGAGGAGCTTCCCTGCAGAAATCCTGCGGAAGCACTGGCCTCCCTGGAAGCATACGGCATCGACGTGTATAAAACATCCTCCAGCGCTGGATTGAAATACGCAAACGGCGCTAATACCGTAACCTACTTTGGGATACTGCTATTTTAGGAGGGCATGCACGTGCCCAAGCTGACAGTAAACCACGATGACCGCGCCACAGTCATCCCTTTTGAGGGAATGCCTGTGCTTTCTTTTGTACTTAAACAATACGGCTTACTTCATACGGCGCCCTGCGGCGGCAAAGGCATTTGCGGAAAATGCAGGATGCAAACCGCCGGCTGCCTTTCGGAGCCGGAGCCGGATGAAAGAAAATGCCTTGCTCCCACCGAGCTTAATCATGGGATGCGGCTGGCCTGCCAGGCAAGGCTTACAGGCGATGCATCCGTTATCCTCCCAAAGGCAGCCGAATTGATCAATATCCAATCGGATGGATACCTGCCGCCGTTTCCCCACTCCCCCATGCAGGGCAGGTTTGGCGTGGCGGCGGACATCGGCACCACCACCCTGGCGCTGAAATTGATTGACCTTCAAAACGGCAGGGTGCTGGAAACAGTGACTTCCGCCAATCCGCAGGGGGGCATTGCGGCGGATGTAATAGGCCGTATTGAGGCAGCCCTGAACGGAGAAGGTTCAAGGCTGCAAAAGCTTGCGGCCGGAGAAATGGAAAGGCTGATGTATGAGCTGTGCCAGCACTGTGGTATCCTTATGAACGACATCGGCCCCATGGTCGTGACAGGCAATACCACCATGCTGTACCTGCTGACAGGAAAAAACCCGGCTGCGCTGTCACGCGCCCCATTTCAGGCGGACTGCCTGTTCGGCTATTGGACGGACGCCGGTTCCATAGGGTTCAGCAAAAATCCAGAAATAGAAATATATCTTCCTGCCTGCGTCAGCGCCTTTGTGGGGGCGGATATCACCTGCGGCGTTTTGGCTTCCCAGATGTGCACGCATCCGGAAACATCGCTGCTGGTGGACCTGGGCACCAACGGGGAAATCGCGCTATGGCATCAGGAGAAGCTGTATTGCTGCGCCACGGCCGCAGGCCCCGCCTTTGAAGGCGGCAATATCGGCAGTGGGGCAGGCAGTGTTCCCGGCGCCATAGACCGGGTATATGTAGAGGATGGCATGCTCCGCCATACCACCCTGGGCAACAGGAAGCCTGTAGGCATATGCGGTTCGGGGCTGATCGATGCCGTGGCTGGGCTCCTCCAGCTGGGCTTGGTGGATGAAACGGGCCTGATGGCAAGCGGCGAGGTTTTCATCAGCGAAGAAATCAGCCTGACACAAAAGGATATACGTAACCTTCAGCTTGCCAAAGGCGCCATCGCCGCCGGCATCAAGACCATATGCCGCCATGTGGGCATATCCGTTCAGGATATAACAACCCTGTATATTGCCGGCGGCTTTGGCAGCCATGTGGATATTGAGAATGCCGCCGCCATCGGCCTGATCCCCAGGGAGCTCATGGGAAAAACCGTTGTATTGGGTAACGCTCCCCTCACGGGTGCCGTCATGCTGCTGTTGCAGCAGGGTTTCGAATCTGATACTATGTTATCAACACGCCGCGCCATCTCCATACCTTTGGGGGGCAGCGGTATATTCGCGGAAAAATATATAGAATGCATGATGTTTGAAATAAATTCGAATGAGTAGGCCTGCGGCATGAGGCCGCGGCGGAGGGTTGCAAATGAATAAGCGCATACCGGATTTTGACAATATTCTCTGCGCGCTCAAACGGGAATGCCCCAAAAGGCCGACGCTGTTCGAGCTGTTCATGAACATGCCCTTGTATGAGACGGTGAACGGCCGCAAGCATACAGGTGCGGATATGCTCAGCGAGCTTGCCTTTACCGCAGAAGCGTTCGCAAGACTTGGCTATGACTATGTGACGACGCACGCCAGCCGCATGTCGTTCCCTACCCGCAGGCATGCGCATCTTAGTACAATTTCCCTCAACGAAGGCGGACTCATATCCGACTGGGAGAGCTTCGAAAGCTATCCCTGGCCCAAGCCTGAGGAGTATGACAGCAGCCATCTTCAAGATATAAAAAAGCATCTGCCTGGAAACATGAAGCTGATGGTGATGGGTCCCGGCGGCGTGCTGGAAAATGTGATCTCCATCGTCGGGTATGAAAGCCTTTGCTATATGCTGTATGAGGACACGGATCTTGTAAAGGTGCTCTTTGACCAGGTCGGGCTGATATTGGAAAATTATTATGCGCGTGCGCTTGACTATGACACCGTCGGGCTCATCAGTTCCAACGACGACTGGGGCTTCAATACGCAAACATTCCTATCCCCCGCGCAGATGCGTGCATATGTTTTCCCTTGGCACAAGCGCTTTGTGGACCTTGCCCACGCAGCCGGCCGCCCGATCCTCCTTCACTCCTGCGGCAATTTAAAGGATGTGATGGAGGATGTCATCGCCATGGGCTTTGATGTGAAGCATTCCTTTGAGGACGGCATCCAGCCCGTGGAGGAAGCGTATGAGCAGTACCATGGGCGCATCGCCATTGCGGGCGGCATGGATGTGGACTTCATCTGCCGTGAAAGCGAGGAAGCCATCCGGCAAAGGGTGCGGGCCATGATCGAGCGGACAGGAACGCGGGGCGGTTACCTTATCGGCACAGGCAACAGCGTGCCAAGCTATATGCCTCAAAACAAGTACCTAGCCATGGTGAAGGAAGCGATTGGTTACGATCCCCTTACCCAGGCGGAATAGCGAAGGAGGAATTTCCCATGATGAAAAAGGAAATCCGCCCGGTCCTTGAAAAGTGGAAAGGCACCATGACGGACAGGGAGCGGTTCAACCGGCAGATGCATTTTCAAAAAGTGGACCGCTCGTTTCATATGGAATTCGGTTATTGGAATGAGCTGTTTGACAAATGGGAGTTATTCCGCGCCAACAACATCTGTAATAACGAAGAGGCGGATGTGCTTTTTTCGTTTGACCGGATCGGCTATGTGGGCGGCGAGCTGTTTCTGTATCCGCCGTTTGAGGAAAAGATCATCGAACGACGGGCAAAGACCAATATCATCATCAACAGGGACGGCTTGACAGCCGAAGTGCCCCAGGACAGGCATGACACCATTCCCCACTTTATCCATTCCTCCATTCAGACACCGGAGGACTGGAAGCGCGTCAAGGAAGAGCGGTTTATGGTGGACGATCCGCGCCGCCTGCCGGACATAGAGAAGCTGAAAAAGCTGTATCCCGAAACGAGAGATTTTCCGCTGGGGGTGGACTGCGGCTCCATGATCGGCCGCATCCGGGACCTGCTTACATTTGAGGGTTTATGCTACGCGGTGTACGACTATCCTGAAATGCTGGAGGATATGATCGAAACCACCTGCCAGATCATCGAGCGTTTTCTGGATCATGTCCTCCCCCATTTCACATTTGACTTTGCTTCCGGCTGGGAGGATATATGCTTTAACAAGGGGCCGATATTAAGCCCCGCCTATTTTAAGGATGTGATTGCGCCCAGGTACAAGCGCATCCACAAAAAGCTGGCGCAGCACGGCATCGATGTGTGGTACACCGACTGCGATGGCGATGTGCGGCCCATTTTGCCAATCCTGCTGGACTGCGGCATCAACTGCCTGTTTCCGTATGAAGTCAACAGCTGCGCCCACCCCGGGCAGCTGCTGGACCAGTACCGCGGCCAGCTTCGCATCATGGGCGGCTTTGACAAAATGCAATTGATAGAAGGCAAGGAAGCTATCAAGGCCTATATGGAATCCCTGGTGCCGTATGTGGAGCGGGGCGGCTTCATCCCCTTCTGCGATCACAGGTGCCCGGCGGATGTATCCCAGGAGAACTATCTGTATTACCTTAAGCTTAAGGAAAAAATGTTCGGCATGGCATGAACCCGGAACAGCAGTTAGACCTGGAAATCCGTGCTGTTTGCTAATATCCCATCCGCCTGCTTGCTCTTGGAAAATTCCGATAGTTCCTGCTCTCTTTTTTTGTCAATGGGCAGAAACAGCAGCGGAATAATGCTCAGAAGCATGAAAATGAAGGGAAGCAAGCCCGTGCCTATTTTGATGCCCAGCAGCGCTTGCGCGCTTTGTATTTTCGTTCCCGCCTGAAAACCGAAAGCGCTGATGAGGCCCATGAACAGTGAGGCCTGAATTCCGGATACCGGAATGGTTAAAAGCGCGTTGAGACCGTTAAACATGCCGGCCTTTCTTTTTCCGGTACGCTGTTCATCCTCATCGATGATAGCGCCAAGCATTGGGCCCTGCGGCAGCATGACAGCGCTGGAGAATATGTACATGACGGTATAGGCAAGAATGGCCCCGATGAAGCCGTTGACAAAGGTCAGCAAAAGATAGCCGATGGCGCAGGGGATGGTTGCCCAGATCATGGAGACTTTCATGCCCACACGTTTTGTGAATCTGCCAAGAAACGGCGCCACGGCAAACAAAGCCAATCCCATCGCTATATCCAGGATAGTCGCCTCAAAACCCTGTAATTTCAAAACATAATCCGACATGTACAAAAGAGGCGTGAAATAGAAGGCGCGCGGCCCGGAGGACAGGAATTGCGTAAGCGCAAACGTAACAAAAGACTTCGACTTGGCCGCATCCCTGATGTTATCAAATACGTCCCCGAAGACCCCTTTCCTTTTAGATATCTGCTCGTTTTCCTGCAGGTACATTTCCTTTGCATCCTTCAGCGGCTTCAAAGCGACATAATAAAGAATGGCATTGATGACAAGAACAGCGCTTAGCAAAACCGTTGTCAGTGTCTTGTCCGTATCGCCGACCAAAAGCAGCGTCGGTATCAATGTGCCCAGGAACCCGCCGATGTTTGTAACATATGTGATATACACCGAAATATCCACGCGGTCCTCATTGGATGGCGCGGCTATCAACTTGTAATTGGAATGGGCTATGTTATAGGCTGTCATACTCGTATCATAAACAAACAAAAGAATGAGCAGGAAAGCAAAAATGACCCATTCATGCCAGGAGGGCTGCGCAAAGATCATCGCAAACGACGAAACCAGCGTGACCGGCGCTGTCAGCTTCATGACATGCACATATTTGCCCTTTTTATCATTGTACTTACGCCGGTCCAGCCAAACGCCTATGGCCGGATCATTGATGGCGTTCCATATGCCAAAAATCGCATAGATGATGCCTACATACACTGGATCAAGGCCTATGACATCTGTATAGTATTTTATAAAGGCGTTGTGTATCAGCACGGAACTAAGGTTTCCGGGCATGGTGGGAAAGGACAGCAGAAACTTTTGCCAGCCTGTCAGCTTACGGGCGGATGCATGATGTTCCATATTCTACTCCGGCCTTTTTGCTTTATTATACAATCAGCAACATAATAAATACAATACAAAATTGTTGAAAGTTGAAATGCCCAATATTTCGTATTATACTATAAACAACAATAGAAAGGGCAGAAAATGAAATATGTATCCGCAATTCGAAAAGGACTTCCTGTTCGGTTCGGCCACGGCCGCTTATCAGATCGAGGGCGGATGGAATGAAGATGGAAAAGGCTTGTCCATCTGGGATGTCTTTTCTCACAGAAAAGGAAAAATCCGCGATGGCAGCACCGGGGATACAGCCTGCGATACGTATCATGATTTCCAAACCGATATCGGCCTGATGGCCAGCTTGAAAATGGATGCCTATCGCTATTCTATAGGCTGGTCCCGTGTGCTGCCGGAAGGACGCGGCACTGTCAACCAGAAGGGCCTGGACTACTACAGCCGCCTTACGGACGCGCTGCTTCAAAACGGAATCCGGCCGTTTATCACATTGTATCACTGGGATATGCCTTACGCCCTGTTTCAAAAGTACAAGGGGTTCGCGGGCAGGGAAACAGCAAACTATTTCGCGGATTATTCCTCGCTTGTGGTAAAAACACTGAGCGACCGCGTCAAGGACTGGATCACCCTCAACGAGCCTTGGGAGCACGCAATGCTTGGGCATTTTTTAGGGGAGCACGCGCCGGGCATAAAAAGTCCATGGACGTATTTCAAGGTCGCCCACCATGAGCTGCTTGGCCATGGTCTGGCCGTCAAGGCCATGCGCAGCATCCGCAGTGATTTGAACATCGGAATCACGCTAAGCCAGTTCCCCATTTACCCCGTAGGCTTCGAGCCAACAAAAAAGGAACTGGATTCGGTGGAGATAGCTGACCAGTTCATCAACCGCTTTTATCTGGATGGCGTGTTCAAGGGCCATTATCCCGAAAAGCTGTTCAAGCGGCTGTGGCCCATATTGCCCAAGGTGCATTCCGGAGACATGGAAACAATCCGCCAGCCGGTGGATTTCCTGGGGGTCAATTATTACACCAGGCTCTTCGCGGCGAGGAAATGGTATATCCCCTTTTTGAAAACCTGGATCGACCGCATGCCCACCGACAGGCGCTACGATCATCCCGTGCTTGGCTCCGGCGCATACCCCGACGGCTTCAAGGAACTGGCCAGGCGCTACCGGGAGGAGTACGGCAATCCGACTGTTTATATCACGGAAAATGGCACGGCGGGCAGCGGCAGCTTGGAGGAAAACAGGCGCACGGAGGATGCGTACCGCGTGCAATATCTTACCCATTACATGCAGTCATTGAAAGAGGCGATTGACGAGGGCTCCGACATCCGGGGATATTTTCACTGGTCGCTGATAGACAATTTCGAGTGGAACTCCGGCTTGTCCTGTCCAATGGGCTTGATCCGCGTCGACCACGACACGCATCAGCGGACTATTCGTGACAGCGGGTACTGGTTCCGGGATATGATTGAAAGCCAGCAAAGCAGGCGGTGACCCCGGCATAGCATGATATTTGGCAAAATATACTCAGCCCGCGGACGTATAGGTCCGCGGGCTGTACTTCTTGGTTTCAAAACGGCATGTTTATTTGATCACCCGGAGAGATTTCCTATCAATGGTAAGGGCGACCACGGCAAGGAATATCAAGCCCTTGATAAGCTGCTGCATCGCCGTATCCAGCCCCAGCATGACCAGCCCGTTGTTCAGTATGAGGGAGATCAATGTGCCGATGACAATGTTTGAAAAGCGAACCTTGGCACCGCCGGAGATGGGCAGTCCGCCCAGAACCAGGGCGATCAGTATCTGCGTTTCAAACTGGTTCCCGGCGGTGGCTGTTATGGAACCGACCTTGACCACGTTCACGAAGGCTGCGATGCCGGTGATTGCTCCCGCCGCAATGAAGACCAGCAGTTTAATCCTGTCCGTGCGCACACCGGAATACCTTGCCGCCTTTTCACCGGCCCCTATCCCCTTGAGTTCAATGCCCAGCTTGGTAAAATGAAACAGGAAGAACACCAAAAGAAGTACCGCGCATGTAATGAGCAGTTTCAAATAGTCCTGGTTAAGTGACGTAATGTTCGGCGTAGCGGCCACCGGCGCATTGGTGGTCAGGTATGCGCACAGGCCGCGGAACAGGTACATGGAGCAAATGGTGACGATGAAGGATGGTATCCTGAAGCGGACATGGAAAAAGCCGTTGAGCAGGCCAATGGCCGCACCAGTCAATATGCCGCCGAGAATCGCCAGCGGTATGCTGTAAAAGGAAAGCGCACTGATCACAATGGAGGCCATACCCAGGATCGAGCCCTGGGAAAAATCCAGGCTGCCCAGCGTCATCACCATAAACACGCCGGTGCCGGCGATCATGAGGGGATACACCTGGCTCAAAATCAGGCGGATGCTCTTGGGGCTGATGATCTGCCCCTGCGTAAGGACAGCGAATATAAAAATGATGACGACCAGGCCAAGCAGCGGAAGGATGGCCTTGATGCGGGGGTCGGCGAGGGCGGTATGATTCTTTCCGGTGCCCTTGGGCCTGCCACCGGTAATAGTCTCCTGTTGCATCATACTTGCCACCCCCTACAGCATTTTGGCGATGATGTCTTCTTCGCCAAGCTCTTTGCCGCGCATGAATTCGGCGCATATTGCCCCGTCCTTCATGATAAGAATACGGTCACACATCCCCAGCAGTTCCTGTATCTCCTCGGAGATCATGAGGATGGATTTGCCCTTCATCCGCAGTTCATTCATCAGCGCGTAGATATCCGCCTTGACCTTGACATCAATACCCCGTGTGGGGCTGTCCAGCACCAGGATATCCGATGCCTTTCCCAGCCAGCGGGCAAGGACGACCTTTTGCTTGTTGCCGCCTGACAGGTCGGATACAAACTGCTCGATGTCGGTCATCTTTACGCTCATGCTTTGGGCATGCTCCGTGGCAAATCCCTTAAGCTTTTTTCGTTTCAGCAGCCCTCTCTCTGCCAGTTCGTCCACCGAAGGTAATACGATGTTGTCGCAGATGGAGTCGTTGAGGATCAGCGATTCGTTGTCCCGGTCCTTGGACGCATAGGCGATGGAGTGCCTTATGGCGTCCGGGATGGAATCGATCCTGGTTCCGTCGCAAAGCGCCACGGTCCCTGTCCGGTCAAAAGACGCACCGAACACCGCCTTGCCCACCTCGTGCATGCCGCACTCACTGAGGCCCCCAAAGCCCAGTATCTCCCCCCTGTGCAGATCAAAAGAAATGTCTTTGATTTGTTTGGGCACGGAGACTCCCCTGACAGTGAGCACCACGCCTTCCGTCTTCTCCCCGTAATCGGTGCGGTAGTAGCGGCTGTTCAGTTCCCGGCCGACCATCAGGCGCTTCAACTCATCCTCGGTTACCCGGTTGCTTTGCACCGTGTCGATCAGCTCGCCGTCGCGCAGGATGGAGATCGTATCCGTATGCGCCAGTACCTCGGGCAGATCGTGAGAGATGAATATCACCGTGCGCCCGTCCGCTTTGGTTTTATCCATGATTTTGTAAAGCTCTTCGCGGCCGTACTGGCTGAGCGCTGTTGTCGTCTCATCGATGACGACAATCAGCGGCTTAAAATGCGTCGCCTTGACGATCTCAATCAGCTTCCGGTCCTCAAAATGGAAGTTATCGATCATCAGCGATGCCTTGATATGCGAAAAACCGTACTCGTCCAGCAGGCGCTGGGCTTCCCTGTTCATGGCGGCCGTATGCTTGACGCCGTACTTTACAAACCGGTCCTCATTCCCCAAAAAAATGTTCTCGGCAACGGTCAGGCCGGAGAGCGTGCCCATTTCCTGCACGATGATGGAGATGCCAGCCCTGTTGGCCTCCACCTGGTTGTGAACCTTCAGCTCTTTGCCGTTCAATAGGAAGCGCCCGCCGCTCATGGAATGGATACCGCAAAGCATGGAACAGAAGGTGGATTTACCGGAGCCGTTCTCGCCGATCAACCCCCTGATCTCGCCTTTGCCCACCGTGAGGGAAACATGGTCGACCGCGTGTGTTATGCCAAAGTACTTATCGACACCATCGGCAATCAGAATCGTTTCAGCCATTGTCATGCCTCCTTCTCATTTCGCGACAGCGCCCTTTTCCGGGCGCGCAGTCAGGGCGACAATGGCCAGCAGGGCGGCGCCGGTCACGATGTTTTGCACGGTGGTTGGCGCTCCCAGCGCCACAAACCCGTTGAAAATAATGGCGATGATGAATTCCCCAATGACGATGGCAGGCACTGCCGTGCCGTACTTACGGAAGGCAAGGCCGAAGAAAGTGCCCATCAGCGGTGTAAAGTTACGGATCATGGATGTCATGCCTGTCGTCGCGGTCATGGAGGTACCGTAGCTCACCGACAAAATGGCCATGACGCCCACAAAAACATGGCAGAGGATAAAGCCCTTCAGCTTTTGCCTGCCTACGTTAATCCCCATATTTTTGGCGGTCTGCTCGTTGCTGCCTATGGCGTAGCAATACGTGCCGGTTCTTGTGTACTTCAATATGAAATTCGTCATCAGGAACGCGGCAAAGGCCAGCAGGATATTGCCCGGTGCGCTGCCAAAGGCCTGCATGGGCGCATCCAGAACCTGCTTGACCCCGCCGGCGGCATAATAGGCGACAGATTCGTAAATAAGCATCAAGCCGACCGTAACGATCATGGAAGGTATATTCAGCTTGATGTACAAAAAGCCGTTCAAAAAGCCGATGAGCGCGCCGCACAGCACGCAGCCCAGCAGTAATCCCGCGTAGCCGAATTGCTTGGATAGCACCACGCCCACGATGGAGGATAGTACTACGTTCGCGCCGATGGAAAAATCGAACAGGCCCATGACCACAATGAAATACAGCCCGCAGGCGCCAACCGAATAGATAATTGATGATTGCAGATAGAAATACAGATTGTCCGGGCTGCCAAAATTTGAGGGGGTGAGGATCTTGAATACGGCAAAGAAAAAGGCTGCCATCAATATGAGCAGCAAAAGCCCGTAGAAACGCCCGTAAACCCTATTCGTCCTGAGATTTTGAAGGCGGGCATTCAGATCCATAAGCACACTTCCTTTGTCCTGCACGGATCATGGATACATCAAGATATGGGGCTGTCCCCGGGAGAACAGCCCCATGCTTTTTTCCCATGGGAGAAACGCCGGGTTATTTGGCGTGGCGCGCTACGACGTCTTCCACGGACAGCTTGGCACAGGTTTCACTGAGCTCCTCAAAGCTCAAATCAGCCATGGCCTTGATCTCCTCCGGGTAGTAGGGCAGCTCGGTGCCGGTGAAGTACTTGGCATACGCCTCGTAATCCTCGGGCGAAGCAACGAACATGTACGGGAACACGATCTCATAGAAGCCTTCGGTGGAGGTTGGATACTTGCCCGTGATGGCGTTGTACACCAGCATGAACGCGAAGAACGGATCGGCATAGTGCCCGCCGGATTCGGCACTCATAGCTCCTGACTTGAGCTTTTCGCCCAGGTCAGGCAGGAAGTCCGTGGAAACAACCTGTATCTTGCCCGTGAGGCCAAGGCCGTCGATGGCCGCGATGGCGCCGATGAGGGGATCGCCGCCGCCGCCGGCCACGATCAGCGCATCGATGCCGGGATTAGCAGCGATGATGGCTTCCGCGGTGGCACGTCCGGTATCGGATGTAGTCCTGCCGTACTGGGGCTCCAGCAGGGTGGCTTTATCATCGGGATGGGCGGCATTCCAGGCCTCCACACCGGCCTTGTAGCCTTCCCAGCGTCCCAGGAACGTGGCATCGCCCGGCTCCCAGCCCATCAAGCCGATGGTGCGGGCGCCCTTTTCGCAAACGATCTGCACCAGGCGGTAACCGTTGTCGGGCTCGGATTCATGCACCGTACCCACATAATACGGGGAGGACTTGGCCAGCGCGTACTCGGTGGGGTTCGCTTCCTCGTTGATCACGCGGAAGAACTGCGCCACATACATTTCGTTCTGCGTGCAGGTATTGATGACGGAAGCCATTTCCGCCGAGGAGGAGTTGCAGATGATCATACCGTCGCAGCCAGCCAGGGCCAGCGTTTCGGCGGATGCGGTGACCTGTTCGGAAATGTGGGCCTGGTCGACATAGATCACTTTCACGTTCAGGGCCTGCGCGGCGGAGTCCAGAAGACGCTTGACTTCGCTGCCTAGCGTATCGGTGGAACTCCAGATGGAGACGCCGATGGTGATCTCCTCGGCATGCGCTGCTGCGACAAACAGGCCGAAGACAAGGGAGAGCGCCAGGATCAAGGAAAGAACCTTCTTCATGATCGATGACCTCCGTTCGTATTGGGCATTCTGCGCCCGTTACATATAAGTATATAGAGAAAACCGCTGCGAATGAATGCAGCGGCTTCCTTAAATGGTTTGTTCTGTTGGGAAGTTATTTGCCACGCTGGGTGTTTTTTTCCGGTCTATGGGCGGCACCTTTCCGATTTTCGCAGTATTTTCAAGAAGAATATACGCTGTCCGGAAGATTTCCAACATATCCGGAAGATTGACGGTATATATCCGGTTCGTTCTTATACTTTTCCCGTGTCATCTTCCTCCGCCGGCGGTTCCCCCGAGGGTGTTTTCCTTACTTCCATGCCGGTGATTTTGATCTTCATGCCGCTTTCCGCGACCCATTCCCCTATATAGCGCAGCACATCCTCCTCATACACGCCAAGGATGCTGATGACCAGATTGTCCCTCTCGTCCTGTGTCAGGGCTTCCAGCGCCACAAAGATCAGCTTTTCCGAGTAGCCGCCTACGGCCGATATCAGACGGAAGAGGTTCTTGTATTTTCCATCGTCCTTGAATTTTTCAAGAAGCATCGGGTACGCTTTTAAGAGTACGGACGAATAATCGATGTGGCTGATCCTCACCTTGAGCTCCATGCATTCCGCTTTCTCTACGGAAATCCCGCTGAATTCCATCGCCAACTGACGTTCGCTCATATAATCATTCAGCTTTTTTACAATATCGCCCTCGTACATTTTCAGTATATTGATTGCGATTTCGTCCTTCACCGTCTGGGGAAGCAACATCAGCATCCTCGCCATCGCTTTGCCAGGCATGTTCTTCAGCTTTGACAATACGGCATACAGCTTGGGGTTATGCCCTTCCCTATTCAGTTTCTCCAGCAAAAGCGGAAGCACTTTTTCCACCACAAGACCGTAATCCATTTTTTCGATTTGAATAATCAGCTCAAGCATAAAGTTCCTCCTTTGTACTGTCCGCCTCCTGTTAAAGAACGCGGACAGGCCGATACATCCTACGATATGCCACTGCCAAATTAGGCGGCCTTGTCTGTACGTACGATCTGAATGATTTCCATTGTTTCATTGACAGATGGAAATTTGCACATGAGGCCCAAAGCAACCTTCGCCATTTCTGTTACGTTTTTGCTGTCCACGGCGTTTTTCTCTATCAACTTAAGGATAGAATAGCCAAACCGGTATGTAAAAATCGCGTTTGCGGCGCTGCTGATGCCTATGGCGCCGAGCTGCCCCAGAAAAGGTATGAGAAACAGAAGCCATGTGGCGAGCTTGCAGCCTACGTAATACGCACCGGCGCCGGTGATGCTGGCAGTGACAAAGCTTTTCACCGCGTCGGAGCTTAAGGACTTCCCCGCCTTCTTGCAAATGGCGGCTGTCAGCGTAGTCCAGATTGCGCCAAGGGCCGCGGCGTCTGCAATTCCGGCCCCAGGAATCGCGCCGATCGGCCCTGCGGCGGTAGCGGCGATGATGGCTGTTTTCATGATCCCCCAATACTCCTTGGCAATCATCCTCTGTTCCTCTCCCTTCAAAAGATATCCATGAGGGTTACAGCAAAGCACATCCTACCGGATAAGCAGTATGGCTTTTTCCATTTCCGCCGTCAGCTGCTGTTTGATGGAGCTTGCGACACTGGCTGTCATATCCGCGATGGCGGGCGAATGCTTGTCCGCCTCGGCCGCCAGATGGGCGTACGTTTTTTTTGAGAGCTCCGCCTGCTTGTTGTCCAGCTGCTTGTAGAAGATTTTCATGGGGATCAGCTTGCGGATTGCCTTGGGGATGTCCGCGTCCATCACATACTGTTCCGCCATTTTTGTGCCGACGAACGCGACGACAAGGCCGATCACGAACCCTATCACCAGCCCCACAGGGCCGGCCGCCAGCAGAGCCGTCTCCGCGCCGCCGGCCAGGACCGCCACCACAGACGCGATGATCACATCCAGAATCAGCTTGATCTGCGAGAAACTGATCACTTTATAATCGCCCATTTTGATACCG
Source organism: Bacillota bacterium (assembly GCA_023436585.1). GTDB lineage: Bacteria > Bacillota > Clostridia > Christensenellales > Aristaeellaceae > JAEWAH01. Next base: position 267,969 of record JAEZIN010000012.1, read on the forward strand.
CCGGGCAGCATTGCCATACCGGGCAGCCGAAGCGATGTCCGGGGCAGGTTATACATATCGCAAATGGGGTTGGTCAGCATCTCCATCTGCGAGCGAAGCCCGTCCAGCCATTGCGCCACGTACGGCTGAAGTATTTCTTTCATGCCATCGCTCTTGAGAAGTTCTTCGCTCTGCACCATCATCTGATTGCTGATGCCGTTCAGCGTGCGTATCTGCCCCTCTTTCCATTGCGCGAGGGCCGGTTTGGCCACATACTGTATCACCGCCTCCACAATGGGTGCCGAAAGCAGGGAAAAGAGGGGCTTTAGTTCATTCTCAACGATTTGGTTGATCTTTTTGGACTGGATCAGATCGTCAACCGCCTGATAAAATCCGGATGCGCCTTCTTCCATGCGCAGCGCATAGCAAAGGCCCCGGGCTATGGCAAATTCCGGTTCGTTGCCGTATACAAGCGTTGATTCGGGAAATACCTCCGAGGCAATCTCCCGCATGAACCGCATCCTGGACGCCCCGCCTGTCATGAGGATAACATGGGGCAGGCTGCCCGTCAGCGCCTTAAGGATGCCAAGCAGCGATCTTCTGTACGCCTGCAAATAGCTGCTGCCCTTCAATTCCGGCACCGGCGCGTTCAGAATTGATTTCATCATGGCGTCATTGCAGACGATGTCCACATGGGTGGCCGGGTTCGTACAATAAAGGCGCACGGAGGATTCGATATTGGCCATATGCGTATACCCGTTGTTTAGCGCATTGAAATACCTTTCCTTAACCCTTCTTGCCTCCATTTCGCAGCGCGTGTTCCATTGGGGGTACTGCGTAAGCAGCTTTGTCAGTTTTTCCGAATCGCGCTGCATTTTCAGATTGGTTTGCCACAGCATCTGATCGATGAGCCCGGCGCCAAGCATGACTTCGCCGCTATCTTGCAGCTGCTTTTCGGACATTTGGGATACATACGTATAATCGGTCGTCGATGAGCCGGCGTCGATGATCAGGGATGGCTTGTCCAGCACCTCGCCGGATATGTGCAATTGGCCGCTTTCGCGCGAGTACAGGAAAGCGGCGCGGGATTCGCTGACCATTTTTACATTCCTGTAGCCCGCCCGCTCAAACAGCAGGGCATACCGCTTCCTGTCAGCGGCACTCCAGCCCGAAGGGCAGCCGACATAGAATTTGGCCGTATCCATGCTGCCTATCCGCTTTTCGTTATGCAAATGTGAGAGCAGCGTTCGGGCAAAGGATTCCACGCATTCCGATGCTTCCTGGGGCTTTAAAAGAAAACGGCTTTTGAACCTTAGGTGCAAACGGCTCAAATCGGAAATCTGGTAGGCCTCTTCCCCGATAAAATATCTGCCCTGATGGTCTGATCCCAAAGCCGTCAGTATGTTTTTGGTGCCGCGCACCTCCAGCATGGCGGGCGGAACGGTGCTGCCCTGCCGCAGCCAGGCCACCGCCGTCTCCCCGTCGCCCAGGTCAAGGCCGAAATAATCGTACAGTGCATTGATATCCGTCATCGGTATGTTCCCCCGCTGCAAATTTACATGTCTGCCGTGGCTTGACCCCTGGCAATGAGCCTGCTTCCCTTTTTCATGGCTGGCCTGATGGTATCGTCCTTCGTCATCCCCGGCAGGCAATCAAAGTATGGCCTCGCATCCTGGCTGAATGTTAGGATTTCAACGCCCTGACGCTCCAGCTCCTCCTGGAGCGGCGCGATGGATTTCAAGGCGTATGCGCCATCCTGCGCATGCCTTGCTTCCCACAGCGCCTGGAGGGCCTGGTATTGGGGCTGTGTCCACACCACGGGCTCATCGTTTGGTTCGCTGGCAGATAGACTTGCAATTTGCTGATCGGCAAGCATGAAGATGTGCTCCAGCTTTTCGCCAAGTTCCGGAGCGTTTACACGCACGGTTCCCTGCGGCAGCGCCGGCCGGACCAGATCGGGCCTCTCCGGCTTTTTGATGTATTGCCACACGCATGAAGCCGCCGAACCTATGCCAAGCAGGATCAGCCAGAAATTCCCGCCAGCCAGCAAAGCGGCTGTCAAGAGCAGGCTCAGGATGACAGGACTATGACGCATAATCGATTTTATATCTGCAGTGTTGTTTGTTTGTATTTTGATTTCGGGCATGGCCGATATTTGCACTTTGTTTGCGCTGTACAGGCATGCGAGGGCAGACTTTCCGAATTGAAGCATCTTGTTGGCCTCAAACCGCGCCTGCGCGTTTTTTTCCTGTGCGGTAAAATCATGGAGGATCGAATCCACAAAGGCCATCGCATAATCGGCGGCGGCCGTCACATCCTTGCATTCTGAAAGTCCGGAGTGGAATTTGTCCATCCGGGTCCTGTAAATGCCGCATAAGGTTGCCATTTTATCACCTTCCCATTGGGTCTGGGGTTTGAAAAGCCTTGCCCTACACCTGTTCATATTCAAGGTTAGAAACGCCTAAATGACAATTCCCCGCCGGCCTTGAGGGAAAGCCGGCGGGGTGGCTTCAATCAGCCGGGCAGTGCGAATCCGGTATCCGGGGTTTCGGGCAGTAGTTCATCCACATCGGACTCCACCGTATCGGCTTGTCCGGCGTCGACGCCCAGCAGTACGTTCAACTCCTCCTGGATCTGTGTTGCCCTGTGGGAGATGGGCGTCAGGCTGTCGAGTATCTTCTGGTACAACACCTTGTTTTGCTCAATGGTCTGCTGGTTCTGGGCAAAATCCACCTTCAGCTTGGTGAGCGTCGTCTCAACATCCTTAAGCGCGCGCTCCGTTTCGTTGCCCAGGTTATTTTTGAGTTCGCCGAAGGCCTGGCTCACAAAGGCTTTGATCTTTAGGCTGATGTCCTCATTCTTGGACATCTCGGCAAACTCTTCCTTCAGCCGCTTGCAGTAATCCTCCTTGAACTTGGCCACGTGCGCTTTGCCTTTAAAGAGCTCCGCCACCTTCTTGCCGCCAAAGGCGCCGAATATGCCGGCTACACCCATTACAACAAGCGCCAGCGGAAGTGAGAGCGTAACACCCACCGCCGTCAGTATGGATGTGAATATCACATCGGATGCAAAGGCGGTAGCCAGGCCGGCTGCGCCGCTGGCGGCCGCGCCTTTCCAGCCTGCTGTCTTATAGCCCAGCAGCATGCCGCCGCCCATGCCATAGGTGAGTGCGCTGATCACCTTGGCCAGCTTGTAATCCTTGTTTGACGAATCATCGCGGGATACGGTAAAGCTCTCCTGGATTTGGTGGAGCCTTTCCGTCAGCTCCTCGTCGAAGGCGGCCAGGCGGCTGTATTCCTTGCCCAGGCATTCGGTGACAATGGCATTGACGCGCTCCACCTGGATACGCCCTTCGTTCTCCATCATCTCCTGAATCTTTTCCTGTAGCCTTAAGCACAAAGCGGTGATCTTGTCATCCTTCAGCTCTGAAGCCGAGATCGGTTCATCATTGACTATGCTTTCAGCCCTTTTGAGCAGTGTGCTCCAATAATCGGACCCCACGCCAAGCGCCAGCGTATAGGCCTGGTCGGCCGCCTCCTGGATCCGCTTGAGCTCCTTCATTTTCTGGGACCTGGTCTTTTCAATTTCCACCATGGCGCTGTTGTGCTTTTCCAGGAATTCTGTCTCGTTCATCTGCACCGCGTTCAGGTACATGGAGATGGTACGGGCAATCTCCCCGGAAACGGAGAGCAGCTTGTTTGTCAGTTGATCCAGGATCACAACGCCGCGCTCGGTGGTCAAAAACTCATTGAGCATGGCTTCAAAGGCCGGGAAATTGCTTTCCCTCAAAAGCGCATCATCGCCCTTCGCCTTGGCCTCCAGCGCCTGTCTGGCCGATACGCCGATGATGCGCATATCCCCCAGCTTGCGCTGGAAGCTTTCGAATGCCGGCGTATCCTCCCCCATCACGGCCCTGGCATGGGCCACCAGGTGCTCCTCGATACGCTCCCGGATGCTATCCAGAATCCTGCGCTGATCGGCGGGGGAGAAATCATCCATGCGCGTTACCACGAAAATGACGCGGCCCACATCGCTGCTTAGCAGCTTGTTCTCCAGAAAGTCGCTTTCGGATTTGGCCAGGGGCGATCCGCCCATTACCACAAACAGCGTGGCGTCCACCTTGGGCAGGATGGATAAGGTGACCTGGGTCATGAACTCATTGTCGTTGAGGCCCGGCGTATCGATGATATCCACATTGTTGCGGCAATAGTTGGTGGGATAGCAGATCACAGCTTCCTGAACGGTTGCCGCTGTCTTTTTAGAGTCCTTGTCCAGCATGGTCACATACCGGGGAAGATCGTTGATATCAATGGTATCCTCTGTCCCATCCTTGAAAAGCACCTTGACCAGCTTCACCGGGCTGTAGGTGATACGGTTGATGGTGGCGGTGGTGGGCGTTACGTCCGCCGGCAGTATCTTTTCCCCCAGCAAGGCGTTGATCAGGGTGGACTTGCCGCGCTTGAACTCGCCTGTGACGGCCACGTTGAAATTGTCGTTGCGCACACGCTCCAGAAGCTTTTCCACCGACTCGGCGCTTCCGGTTAGATTCAGGTCCTTTGCGAATTTGCCTAGCTGATTCAGGTCCATTTCCAGGTCTGATATGGTTTTTTTATAGGACAATAGGGAAGTGAAGGAAGCCTGGGTCATAAAATACACATCCTTTCCATGATATCGTTCATTGATTTGAGGAAAACGGAAGCCTACATGGATGCCGCAACAGCCAGGAAAACAATACCACCTTGAACCGCCAGGGCAATCTTTATTAGCTTGAGCGCACCTTCATACTCCTTTTGATGGCGCGCCTCAAAATACTCGTTCTTTTGGGTCCGCTTCAGCATCGCATAGGTACTGATCATCGCAAATACTCCGTAGAAGGGTATAAAGGAAAAATAGGCATACACCTTTGCCGTTTTGAGACTTCTGTCCACACCGGCAGAATTCAGGGGCTTGAAGGTGACGACCGAATTGCGAGGCCTTTGTGTATCAGCCGGCTTCTGGCTGCCGCATTGCGGGCAGAATGCCTGCCCGTTTTCCAGCCTGGCGCCGCAGGCGCTGCATGTAGTGGCCGGGGCGGTGGATGCCGCCTGAATTTTTGTACCGCACATTCGGCAATAGGTTGATCCATCCAATACCGTGTGTCCGCAATTTTGACAGGTCATGGGATCGCTCCTTACATATGATCCTTATACTTCATATTTGTTTTATAAATGTAACAAAAACAAACTGCCGATTGTTAGTATTTTCTGTATTGGTAAATGCACACACCGGTCATGCCAACAAAAAGAAGAAGAGGAATTAACATACCCGGATGCCTATCTATTTCTGCAAATGCAACAAAAATGATAGAACAAAATGCAAATAAGATTGCGCCCAGCCCATAAGTGCTCTTGCCGCATCCCCTTTTGAACTCCTGGGCCTTTACTTCTTTGCTTGTCTTTTGGCGTGCGCCGCAGGTTTCACAGAATACGGCACCTTCCTTCAGTTCAGCCCCACATGTTCCGCATTTCATGGCCGCTCATCCTTTCTTGAGTAGAATCAGTGCATCTGCTTATATCAGATTACATGTACATGGCCTCAATCTGAACGCATTCTTCTTTCAGCTGTTGCACCTTGGGGATCAGGCTCTCAAGCTGCTGCCCCAGAAACTCCTGCCTGTACTGCGCCCTGCGCTTTTTGTGGGCCTGCACTTCGCTCAGGAAGGCTGCCTGCAATGGCGCCTGCTCGGCGGATAGCGCGCGCAAATGTTCCTCGTACTTTTTGAAGGCTTCCTCCATTTGCATTTTGCTGGCAGCAATCGACTGCTTGATGACATTTTCCACATGCTGTATCAAATCTCTTGACCCACTGCCGTAATGCTGAGGCATCAGCGCCGCGGACCATAAAAAGCGCACATCCAACGAAGGGGCTTTCGTTGTAATCTGCTCCAGCTTTTTATAAGCTTCCGCTATCAGCGGCTCATTGTCGACATAAGGCTTCAGCTTCTGGCACAGCGATTGCCTTTGCAGCCGCCACGGAAGGAAGGCGGTCCGTTCATAACTGTCCGCAAACTCCTTGAGTACTCTGGCGATATACTCCTGCATAACCCGGTTGGCCTGCAGCCCAGCCGCCGTCAGGGCATTGCCCACTTCCCTCTTTCCGGAGCTGTACAGCTTGGCCAATTCCTGCAGGAAGCATTTTTTCAGCTGTGCGTCCTGCTTTTCCATTTCCAAGCGCTTAATCTCCCAAAGCTGCCTGAACGTCTGATTCCAGGCGGTAAGAAGCTTTTGCTCCTTCTCGCCGCAATCGCCGATGATCTGCAAAAGCTCCCGCCTGGAATCATCCGTAAAGGATTCAGGCGCTTCCTTCAGTTTCGGAATCGTTTGAAGAATGCGGCTTATTCCCCTTTTCAGCACCTCGTTGGCTTTACGGATGGCGCTTTTGCCCTGATTCGCGGTGACGATGGACAGCAGGTCGTTTTTGAATTTGTCGAACCGGCTCTTGTCCATCAGGCTCTGGTCGTTTGTGGTGAACGCGCGCAAAGCCTGTAGGGAAGAGACGCCGTACAGGTGAAGGTCCTGCAGCAGATCATTTGCCTTCTTCACCAGTTCGGGATGCTTTTCCCCATATTTCCCCGCCATATAGTCAGGCACCATGGTAATGATCCGGTCCCGGATCACCTGTAGCAAGCGGTCCTGGTCTGACAGGGAGATCAGGTCGATGCAGGATACGGCAAACACCAGCAGGTGAATCTTGTCGCAGGCGATAATTTCCCCTACCATGGCCGCCTCCGTTTCGCTGAAGGGGGAAGTGGCCATGATGGTCACAATGGCGGCGTCCACCGTATCCAGCGCGGACAGCGTAACGGCCGTCATGTCGTTTTCGTCACTGAGGCCGGGCGTATCGACAATATCCACATGGTTGATGCAAAGCATGGCCGGGTATTCCAAAATGGCCTCCTGCACACCCGATGCCACGGAAGCCTTTTCCTGGTCGAGCTTGGTCACATAGTCCGCAAGCCCCGATATGTCCTGCAGCGTTTCCTTTCGCCCATCCTTGAACAATATGGAGGCCCTGGCCATAACGCCGTAGGTGATGCGGTTGACAGCGGCCGTGGTAGGCTTCACGTCCGTTGGGAGTATGGAGGAACCCAGCAGCGCGTTGATGAGGCTTGTCTTGCCTCGCTTGAAATCACCCACCACTGCCAGGACAAACCGCTTTTCTCGGATCACATCCAGGCTGTCGTGTATCTCCGTAAGCTCGCTCTGAGGCGTATCCAGTTGGGTGAGGATATTGCTTGTCAAAACAAGCGCTTCATGGAGCTTGAACTGCGCGGCCTGATAATCCAAAGGCACCATCTCCCATGTGAACATAATTATGCAAATACGATAATGGATCAAATGCCGAAGGAAAGCATCTCATCCAGCCTTTGACAATCCTGCTCCCCGAAGGAGACGCATAATCGGCGGGACCCTTCATTGCTGTTCCATTGATAAGTGAGGACAGTGAACGCGATCCAAATGTCATCCCTGGCGAAGGCTGAGATTTGCGCCGTGGTATCCAATGCATAGGTACCATTTTCCAGCAGCTTCAACCGGCCATAATGCAGCGCATCATTGACCAGCAGCCCATTCAGCAAGATCAGAAAGCGGTTGGGATGGGCGGCTTGCCCGCTCTGGTTATGCAGGTACATATGCACCAGTACGAATTCCACATCCTCTTTGGGCTGGACGGCAGTCAGCGTCACCGTTTGGCCGTCGATGGCGGCGTCCTGCCCCTTTGACAGAAGAAACAGCTCTTTCTGTTTTGTGGAAGGATAGGAGCTTTCAGCCGTTTCTGTATCCGATATCACGCTATAGGAGTTGACAACAGCCACATCCTTGACGGATAGCGACAGGTCCGCGCCATACTCCTTAACCATGTCCAGCTCCGGTCTATTGTTTTGCTTCAGCTGCTCTTTCCACAACCGCGCTTTTTCCTCGTAAGCCATCGGATACACGATATGAAGGCTTTCTTCCTTTGCGTTATAGATCAGCGTGACGGTCGTAGGTATCTGGTCAGTTAGCGATTTGAGAGTGAAAACAATGGTGCGCTCACTTGTCACCGACGTGTCGCTGGCAATGCTGTAATCAAATTTTTGCAAATAGCGGATATAGTCATTCAGCTTCAGTTGGCTTACGCTGTAATGGAGAATGTATCGGTCCTCCCCCTGATAGCCGATGCTGTAGGGAATGTACCCAAACAAACCCATGTAGCTTATGTACAAAGGCGTGTAATCCCGGGTGTCCATTGTGTAGGAAAATTCGTGCGGTCTTTCTTCCGCTAGGGCAATAGGAAGCGTCAGAAGAATGGCAAGCACAATCAACGCAAACCGCTTCATCTCTTTTACCCCTCCTACGAAGCGAAGCAGGAACCCTTTGTACCAATATTACTTTGCGGTTTTCTTATTCTTTTGGATGTAGTAAACCCAAGCGCCTCCAGCTAACGCCAGCAGTATGGAAAAGAAAGGCGCTTCACCTGAAATGATCCCGCACAGACCCCCGATGAGCAGTAACCACGGCAGTGCTTTCACTGGAAAAACAATCATATTCATTTCTCCTTTCAGATACTCAGCATGCAAAATTATACTTCTTCCCCTTTTTCATTTGCTATGCAGGCTGCATCAATTTTGTCAATTCTTGGACAATTTAGGGTATTTATTTGTTTTTAGAAGGAAAAAGCTATCTATGTATGGAAAATAGGATGGAATAACAAAGACCACCGTACTCCGGAGGATTTTTTGTGGGCAAAGATTTATCTACGGCTGATATACAGAAGTTGCTCCGGGAAAGCGGAAAATTTGAACAGTTCCTGAACACAAGCGGCAGCGCGGTAGATAACCCTACCCTTCATACCACTTTGTCGGCCCTTCAGCAGATCAGCGGCCTTACCATCGCGCAGATCGCCGACGCGGCGCTGTTGAGCCACCCATATGCCTATCAGGTTTTCAGTGGAAAGCGCAATCCAGGCCGGGATGTACTTGTCTGCATCACGCTTGCCATGGGCCTGGACCTTGACTGGACGCAGAAACTTTTGCGGCTGGCAAACAAGGGGGAGCTGTATCCCAGGGTTCGCCGCGACGCCGCCATCATTTTCGGTATACACCACCGCTATACGCTTGCCCAGATGGAAGATATGCTTCTTGGTCTGGGGGAAGCTACGTTGATCGTCCGGATGCCATAATTTTCTTGGAGATATGATGATGGGAGATCTGCAGGCGTTTATAGCCGATTATCAAGCCACATGCATCGTACCGGATCTGCCGGACAGCATTGATCAATCCTATCATGTGAACGGCTGCCTCAAGCATAACCCGAGCCAGCAGGTCTTTTTGCTTCGGGGCAAGGAGGATGAAACTTCCTGTATTTTAAAGGTCGCGCCGCGCGGTGGCCTGAACAAGCTGATGCGGGAGCATCGCTTGCTGTTAAAACTTCACGACAGCTCTTTCCCCCATCCGATCACCTGCTTTGCCAGGGCCGAGCACGCTTTTCTTCTTCGGGAGTACATCCCGGGCAGGTCTTTGGCAGACTACATGGAGAGCTGCGAGGCAATACCGGTGAGCAAGGCGCTTTCTATCACGTGCAAGGTGTGCAGCATTGTAGAAAAACTGCATGCCATGGACCCGCCCATTATACACAGGGATATCAAGCCTCAAAACATCATATTGTCCGACAGCGGTACCATTCATCTGGTCGATCTGGATACTGTACAGGCCCAATCACCTGAAAAATCCTATGACACGGAGATACTGGGCACTGCCTTAACCGCCGCGCCGGAACAGTTCGGTTACAAAAGGTGCGATGTGCGGGCGGATGTGTACGGCATCGGAATGTTGCTTGTATTTTTACTGACAGGCGGCTATGACGCGGACCGGCTGAAGAAGCTGCGCATTTCTCCTGCCCTCAAGCGTATTGTAAGAAAATGTATTCGCTTTGACCCGGAAAGAAGATACTCCTCCGTCCGCATATTGCGAAAGCGGCTGGAGGCTTATTCCGCGCGCTGGCGGAATTTTTTCATCAGGGCTGCATGCGTTGTTCTGCTTTCTTGCGCAGCGGCAGGCATATACACAAACCGCACCGGACTTTTAAGCGGCATGGGTACAATCATCCAGCAAATGAACCAAGGCGCTTACATATTCAAATCCCAGCTCATTGAAAAAGCCGTGCGGCAGCGGCTGAACCGCAGCGAAGGCGATATCAGCCTGGAGGAAATGCGGGGCATTACAGAATTTTTTCTATTGGGCGACACGCCTTACCTGAATTGGGGCGACGCCTATTCCTTTGGCTTTACATTGCACCTTCATGGAACGGACAAAGTAGGCGGGTATGCCATACTTACGGATTTATCGGACCTGCAATTTATGCCGAACCTGAAAAAGCTGTCACTGATGCGTTTGGGCCTTTCCGACATCACGGCTTTAAGCAATCTTTCGCTTACCCATCTATCCCTGTGCGACAACCGGATTGCGGATATTAAGCCTTTATATGGCATGAAGCTTTTACAGGAACTGGATATCAGCAACAATCCGATATCTGATATAACCGGCATGGCTGATTTCACAAGACTGGAAAGGCTGAATATCAGCGATACCCTCGTCTCCAACCTTGACGCCATTGCAGGCATGAATTTGAGATCGCTGTGGCTGTATGAAATGCCGCGAAACATGGATTACTCGAAGCTTGACACGCTTTCAAAGCTGGAGGAGTTCGGCAGCCGCGCCCTGCCGGCCGAAGGAATCAGCGAACTGTCCAAAGTGGAAACCTTAAGGAGCATTCTTCTCTTTTTCAGCGAACTGAAAACCTTGCAGCCCCTTATGAACATGAAGGATATGAACTATCTCAACCTCTTTGGGACGCAGCTGAACAATCTTGACGGGATTACCGAGTTCAAAAATCTGATCAGCCTGAGCATCAATGACAATAGAATCAGCGATTTGAGCTTATTGGCGGGCAATCCCACCATCAAGGAGCTTACCTTGTGTGATAATCCCATTGAAGATTTCGCGCCGCTTTTTCAAATGCCGGCCTTGAAGAAAGTGACGCTGACACGCGGGCAGGAAACGCATTTTACAATGCCCTTGAATGACTTGCCGTTTGAAGTAAGGTTCGATCATTGATTTCAAGAAAAACGCATCCCGCCGGCAGTTCATTAGCTGGCGTGATTTTATTGTTTTTTTTAGGCTTATTGCCTTCCGCAAATGAAGCAATACCGCAACCGGCAGAAAAACCAAAAAAGGGATGCGCATGATCCGTTACGCATCTCTTTTCACAGAAACTTTTTATATAACGTTACCGGTATGCCCTGTACAACACGAAATCCTGCATTTCCTTTTTAAAGCCAACTTCATGCAAGGCATCCGCAGCCTCCGGGGGATACTCCTTTACGGTAAGCCGCGTCTGCGTGGGAAAAACGCGGCGGCTGGAGTACATCTGTACGAAGACGCGCAGCGTCTCCGCCAGCGATTCTTCTTCAAAAACCCGCAGCGTCTTTCCCTGGCGCTCGAATACTGCGACGGGAACCCCCTGCCGCAGCGCCACCGCATTGCCCGGCAGATTCATGAACGGCCTTTCCGGAATATGCGCCAGGTATTTCCCGTAGGGCTGGGCTGGGTCTGCCGCCGGCAGCCATATGATTTCCTCTGCGGGATGTTCCAGGCTTTGCATGACGCCAGCAAAATCATTGTCCCGTATGAACTGCATACCGGACAGCCCTTCAATGAAATATCCGCGCCTAACGCGTCCCGTATATTCCCACAGCCGCAATAGCTTCACCGCTTCGTTCCAGTCAAGGCCTTGGGCCGTCTCCCTGCAAAGAATGATACACCTGTCAAAAGCCCGCTCCAGGCGCTGTTCCATGGAGAGGTCCTTCAGCGGACGTAAAAGCTCCCACCGGCCGGAGGTGGCTGCCATGACGCGGGCATTCACCTTTCTTCTCGTCGTCACTTTATCATTTTGACCCGCGTTCAGCCATTGGCGGATGGGCACAAAGCTGTCAGCCCTGGCAAGCCCTTTTTCCGCCAGGTGCAGCAGCGTATCCTGCACGGCGCCGTCGCCCAGCATAGAGCTAAGGCTGTGCGGAAAGCTGGCGCCTCTTTTTTGAAGCGCGTCAAAAAGCAGCTTTTCCCGGTCATTGAGAAGACCGCCAGACTGCGAAATATCCGCGTCCCAGTCGGTATCTTCATACAGATGAAAACTCAGTTCGGATTCCGGCGTAATGCGCCAGACCATCCGGCCCTGGGCCAGCAAGGAATCCAGCATCTCCGGGCGGTAACCGCCCACCCTTGTTGGCAGCAGTACGGTTTCCCACCAGGCAGGCGGATAGGCAGCGCCGCAAAGCGGCTTGAGCGCCGCTTCCAGCTGCTCCTTGGGCGGGGCCGGGCTGTACAGGCGGCTGGCCAGCAGCGCTGCGTACCGCTCGGGCGGAAGCGTTTTAGTCTGCTTGCGCCGCATGTATACCGTTTCCTTGACCGCCTTGTCAAACAGCTGCGCGTGATAGAAAAGCCCCTGATATTCCACGGCGCTGCCGCTTTGGCACAGCGATGAGAGGACACTTCGCGCCGCTTCCTCCATCAAACCGTACCGCTGGGCCACCTGTTCCGCGGCCTGCGGGCCGCGGTAGCGCAGGAGCCTTCGCAGAATATGTTCCTTTACTTCCCTGTCCCCATGGAGGAACGCGGCCTCATACTCACCGGCGTGCTCCGCCGCAATCCACAGGCCAGGCTCAATGTACTTCGCCTGCTCCCTTTGCTCCAGCGCTTCCAGCCATTCCGGCGGAACATTCAGTTCACCGGCCTCCAGATCGCCATCGATCATCAAAAGCGTGTGAAGCTGCACTTCATTTTCCGGCAGGCGCGTCCGCTCCGTCACCTGCTTCAATTGCTGCGGTGCCGGATCAATGCTCCTGGCATTTTTAAGAGCTTCCTCCACCGCGACAAATACGCCGGACGGCGTCGGCGTATACTCGTATAGCATGGAGGCCTCCGTCTGTCTTCTTAATGTCAGCGACATAGGCGACGGCGTCTCTGGGTATAGTTCCACTACCCTGATGGACCCAGCGCGGATGGCGTTCAATACCTGCTCGACACCACCTACATCCCAGTAGTCCTCCAGGCACTCCCGCTTTGTTTCCCTCACCAGGGGGTGCTTTTCACACTGTATCAGGGAATCCAGCATTTGGGCGCTGCGCATCCGTTGCACCCACAGGGGTTGGCGGCCCGCATTTTTGACACCCATCATCAGCGCCCGGGCGGCATTGTAGCGAAACGCCATGCTGTACACCGGCGTTACCGGCAGTACCGCCTTGAGTATTGCACCGGCCGTTTCAGGAGAAACGGCTTGTAATATCCTTTGGGGCAGAAGCCTGTCCTCATAGGGAAAAAGCAAAAAGCCGTCGTCATCCGCCACGAAATTGATGTTCATGCCCGTTTGCGCCTTGGCGGCCTCCATGGCGAGGATGCCCAGCGGCTCATTGACGGGCCGGCCAAAGATGGAGTGCACCATCATTTGGGGGTTCCCTGCTTCATCCCTGTAGTGCTCCACCAGGATGGTCCTGTCATCCGGCAAAGCGCCGGTGGCCTCGACCTGACGCATGATGAATTCAAAGGCGCCTTTCATGGCCGCCTCATCCAAACCCAAAGCATACAGCTCGTTTTCCAGTGTGCCCGCTTGGGAGGCTTGCGTCAGCCTGCGGAGTATCTCGCCAAAAGCATAGCCTGTCCTCAGCCTCCGCCCCCCCATCTCCCCTTTCCAAAAGGGCACCCTCGCGCCGGGCGAAGCCGCGGGAACGACCGTCACCGTATCCTTTTGAATCCTGGCGATCTGCCATGCAAACGAACCGAGAAGGAACCTGTCCCCCACCCGGCTTTCATACACAAATTCCTCGTCTAGCTCCCCCAGCTTCACACCGCTTTCCGTTTTGGCTGCATACAACCCCTTGTCAGGTATGGTGCCCCCGGCAGAGACAGCAAGCATGCGGCTATAGGAATCCTGGTCCACCCGATCATGGATGCGGTCGTACAGCACCCTTGGACGCACGGGAATGTCCCTGTCATGCTCGTAATCCCCGGCCAGCATGCGCAACACTTCCCGTACATCCTCCAGCGTCACCTCCCGGAAGGGGTAGGCCCTGGGCAGGATAGCCATGGCCTCGTCCAAATCATACCCGCCGGATGCGGCCATGGATACAAGGTGCTGGGCCAGCACATCCAGGCACAGCCTGGGCGGACGGGAATGCTCCACGCCGCCCTTGCGCACCACCTCCGCCGTCAGGCCGCTGAACAGGCTCTCCACCGGCATGCGCGGAAAGATGTACATGGTGCTGACACGGTTGGGGTTATGCCCGGCGCGGCCCAGCCGCTGCATGGTGCTGGAAATCGTGCGTGGGCAGCCGATTTGAAACACCTGGTCAATATCGCCCACGTCGATGCCCAGTTCCATGGAGGAAGTGGCGCAAAGCAGGCGCAGGTTGCCGCTTCGAAGGGCCATTTCCACCTCCAGCCTCTGATCCTTGGAGAGGCTGCCGTGGTGCGTTCTGGCAAAGCCCTCGCCGCCCAACTCGTTCACGTAATAGGCCAGCTTTTCAGCATAAGCCCGGCCCTCCACAAAGGCGATGACGCTGCGGGCCGTCTGGCAGCGGTCGTAAACCGATTTGGCGATCTCCTGCCAGGCGGCATCCTTTTTGATTTCGCTGGTATCCCTTATGGGGCTGGTAATGATGAGGCTGACTTCCTTGCGCATTTTCGGCGCGGCGATGGAGACCTTGTCAGGGGAGAGATACTCCGCCGCTCTTGAAAGCGGCTCAATGGTAGCGGAAAGGCCGATTCGCTGGAGCGGGGACGCGCAAAGCCTGTCCAGCCTTGCAATGGACAGCATCAAATGCGCGCCGCGCTTGGTATCGATCATGGCGTGCAGCTCATCGATAATAAGCCATTTGGCCGTGCGCAGCATGGATTGGCCCGATTTGCTTGTCAGCATCAGGAATAGGGATTCCGGCGTGGTGATCAATATATGCGGCGGCTTCTTCACCATCCTGTGGCGCTCGCTTTGGGGCGTATCCCCTGTACGGATGGCGATATCCAAAAGAGAGACGCTGGTAAAAATATCAGCCAGCAGCGCCTCCTGAGCGATGCCCTCCAGCGGGCGGCGCAGGTTTTCCCGTATGTCGCCCGCCAAGGACTTCAGCGGCGACACGTAGATCAACTGCAGTTCCTGCTTTAGCGTGCCGTTTCTTGATTCCCCCATGAGCCTGTCAATGAACACCAAAAAGGCGGACAGCGTTTTGCCCGTGCCTGTAGGCGCGGATACCAGCGTATGCTCCCCATTGGCAATCATCGGCCAGGCGGCCTGCTGCACCGCCGTAGGCTCACCGATGCAGCGCGTGAACCAGCGCGCGGTGATGGGATCAAACAATTCCAGGGCACTCATAGGCAATGCGCTCCAATCAGGTATTACGTCACCTTTCCATTTTCTTCACCGGCTGCCTTTTTCCCTCCATTGCAAAGTGTGCATGCCTCCTCATCTTGTGACATGCGATGCCATTTCTTCCGGCTCTTTCCCGCCGCGCACAATCGTGGTATCATGGATGCAGCCATCACTGCACAATGAACGGGAGGCAATGCCGCTATGTTGTACGAATGCAAAAAGATCCATGTGGATTACCAAAAGGCCGGAGCCGAACAGGATGGTTACCAGCCGCTTCTATACGCGTATCTTTTGGATCAGAGCCGGGATATAACGGCAAGCTCCCGCCGGCCGGCCGTGATCATATGCCCCGGCGGTGGCTACTCCTTCAAGTCTGACCGGGAGGGCGAACCTGTCGCCATGCGGTTCCTGGCCGAAGGCATCCATGCTTTTGTACTTCAATACAGCGTAGTGCCTTCCCGGTATCCCAGCGCGGCCCTGGAGCTGGCCGCCGCTGTGATGCTGGTGCGGGAAAACGCCGAAAAGTATGGCATCTATCCGAATCAAATCTATATTGCCGGCTTCTCGGCGGGGGGACATCTGTGTGCCACATTGGGCACATTGTGGGATGAACCTGTTTTTGAAAAGGTCTTCGGTGCTGGTATCGCCGGTGAGAAGCCCTGGCGCCCCGACGGCATGATCTTGTCGTATCCCGTCATCACCATGGGCGAATTTGCGCATGCTGGTTCAAGGGAGCGGTTGCTGGGACCCGATGCGTCTCCCGGGCGTATAATGGAACTGTCCCTGGAAGAAAGGGTTTGCGAAAAGACCGTGCCCGCCTTTTTATGGCATACCTTTGATGACGGCGCGGTGCCCGTGGAAAATTCACTGATGTTCGCTGCGGCGATGCGCAAAGCCAAGGTGCCTTTTGAAATGCACATTTATGAAACAGGCGTTCATGGTTTGTCCCTGTGCGATGAAACCACAGCCCAGAATCCAGGGCACCTGATGCCGGACAATGCCAACTGGATGCAGATGGCGATCCGGTGGATCAAAAGGCGCGCTGACCAATACAAGTAATGAATGGACGCAGGCATACTTCCGCTGTAGGCAACCTATGAGGGCAGCCATGCTCAATAGCAGCGTCATGCCACCCGCATGTGCTGGATGAATCCTTTGCCTGTAAAAGCACACATCGGGAGCAGGGAAACGAAACAGAGTATGGAATAACAAGAGGCAATTACGCTCCATTCATGAAAAAGGGTTGAGATTCCCCGTCCATGAAAGTGCGTAAATCTTGCTTAGGACCCCGGGCATCATACAAAAGCAGCCTGATTGGCTTTATGGAGGAAACCGGATGAAGTACATGCACAGCGAATGGAAAGGCCGCCTTCGGCACCGGAAGGAAACGCTCAAGCAGGATCTGTATCTTCCCTTAGGGGACATACGCCTGGAGGGCTTCACCACCATGGCGCATATTTCGCCCGAAGAAGCCGCTAATGGGCCGTTTGAGCCTGTATCCTTCGGCACCAAATGGGGCCACACCTATGAATATTTCTGGCTACGCGGCTGCGTAACGCTGCCTAAAGAAGCCGATGGTCAGCGGATCGTTATGAACCTGCGAACCGGCGGAGAATCCACGATCTTTGTGGATGAACAAGCTTTTGGCACCTACCGGGCCGACTGGGTCAGGGAACCCCATCATTATCTGGTGGACAATATCCTTACGTCCTGCGGCGAAGCCAATAAGCAATACAATATTTTGATCGAAGCATATGCCGGCCACTTCTTTCCGGATAGCCCCTTGGGCGGTTGTGCCACAGGCCCTGTACTGTCCAGCGCTTATCAAGACCCCAAAAAAGAAGGTGCACGCGCAACACTGGAATGCTGCACCTACGGCATTTGGAACGAGGATGCATATCAGCTATATCTGGATGTGGAAACACTTCTTCAAATTTTGGAGCAGACAGACCCCGAAAGCCTGCGCGCAGACAAAATTGCAGCAGCCCTGGAGAATTTCACCCTGGCAGTGGATTTTGAGCAACCGCTTGAAGGCCGCATTGCGGATTACAAAAAGGCCCGGAAAGTGCTTCGCCCTGCAATGCAGGCCCACAACGGTTCCACAGCGCCTGTATTCTACGCCGTGGGTAACGCGCACCTGGACCTTGCCTGGCTGTGGCCCATGGCCGAAACCCACCGGAAAACAGCCCGTACCTTTGGCGCACAGCTTCGTTTGCTGGAGGAATATCCGCAATACCAGTTCCTGCAAAGCCAGCCGGCCGCGTATGTCATGTGCCGTGAGCATTATCCCGAACTGTACGGCCGAATCAAAAAGGCGATCGGGGAAGGCCGTTGGATCGCCGAAGGCGCCATGTGGGTAGAACCCGACACCAACATGACCAGTGGCGAATCGCTGGTGCGCCAGCTGATCCACGGCAAGCGCTTCTTTAGGGAGGAACTTGGCATTGACAGCGTCGTGCTGTGGCTGCCCGACACGTTCGGCTATTCCGCCGCCTTACCGCAAATATTAAGGGGCTGCGGCGTCAAGTACCTTGTGACGCAAAAAATCTTCTGGTCCTACAACGAGGGAGATACCTTCCCCTATCACTACTTCACCTGGCAGGGCGCAGATGGTTCCAAGATCGATACTTTCCTGCCCACCAGCTATACGTACCGCACAGATCCCAAGGAGCTATGCGAAACGTGGAACAAGCGTGTGCAAAAGCGCGGCCTGGATGCGTTCCTGCTGCCGTTTGGCTATGGCGACGGCGGCGGCGGGCCCTGCCGCGACCATATTGAGTATGCCATGCGCCTAAAGGATGCGGAAGGTGTGCCGAAGGTACAAATGGAGTCCCCAACCCGCTTCTTCGAACTGATGGAAGCAGATGGCGGACCGCAGCATACATATGTGGGCGAATTGTATTTCTCCGCCCACCGCGGCGTGTATACGTCCCAGGCTGCCATCAAGAAGGGCAACAGAAAGAGTGAGCTTGCGCTGCGCGAGGCCGAGATGTGGGGCAGCCTAGCGATAATGAAGGGCTTTTCGTATCCGCTCAGCCGCATGGATGCTGCCTGGAAGCGGCTGCTGCTCAACCAGTTCCACGATATCCTTCCAGGCTCCTCCATCGCGCGCGTGTATGAAGAAGCAAGAAAGGACCATGCCTGGATCATCAGCGAAGCGCAAGACGTGCAGCAAAGCGCACAACATGCCATTGCGTACGGCGATGGTATTACGGTTTTCAATTCCCTGTCTTTTGAACGGAAAGAGATCGTAACGCTTCCAGCGGAATTCACGCAAGGCGCAGAAACAGCGGATGGTGTTGCGATACCCGTACAGCACACTGCAAGCGGCGTGCTGGCCTTGGTTGATGTGCCTGCCTGCGGTGCCACATCCCTTAAACCTGCAAAGACCAATGAGGTCTGCCCTGTCGCCAGCGCAAAGCTGATAAAAGACGGTGCAGTACTGGAAAACGATCTGGTCCGTGCAATATTCAACAATGATGCAGAGGTTATTTCCTTTTTGGATAAGCAAACCGGACGTGAATATGCCGCGCAGCCGATGAACCGCCTGCTTATGTTCAAAGATGTTCCGCGCCTGTTTGATGCTTGGGATATCGATTCGAATTACATCCTGCAGCCAGTCAATATAGATGGCCCAGTGAAACTTTCCATTCATGAAGCAAACGGTCTGCGCGCCGTTCTTACAATGGAACGCACCATCGCGAATTCCCTCTTCAAACAGGAAATCGTACTTACGGCCAACAGCCGCCGTTTGGATTTCGTGACCCATGTGGACTGGCACGAGCTGCACCGGCTGCTGAAGGTATCCTTCCCCATGGCGGTTGAAGCAACGAAGGCCATCAACGAAATACAGTTTGGTTATCTCACCCGGCCCGCCCACCGCTCCCGCTCCTATGACAGCGACCGCTTCGAGGTCTGCCAGCAGCGCTACAGCGCCCTGTGCGATCAAACCCACGGCGCGGCTATATTGAACGATTGCAAGTATGGCATCAGCCAATTAGGCAACGACCTGCAGCTTACGCTCCTGCGCGCAGCGGCCAGCCCTGAAATGCGTGCCGACAATGGTGAGCACACCTTTACCTATGCGTTCACCGCCTGGGAAGGTCCGTTTGCCGATTCTCCGGTGGTCAGGGAGGCCTATGCCCTCAATGTGCCGCTTCAGGTAGCGCCGGGAACCTGTAAGGCTTTCAGCGCGTTCTCGCTGGACAAAGCGAATGTGTTCATCGACACGGTAAAGCCGGCCGAAGACGGCAGCGGCGATATTATCCTTCGGCTTTATGAAGCCAAAAGGGGCGACACCAATTGCTCACTTCATGTCGGTATCCCGGCAACCTCTGTATGGGAATGTGATATGCTGGAAATCAAACAGTCTGAGATGGCGCTTCAAAATAGCCAAGTGGCTTTGCATTTTAAGCCATTTGAAGTGAAGACGCTGCGCTTATGTACGAATGGATGATGTCATTGCTGAATTGCCCGATAGCATCATGTAACTGATTGGATTAAAATCAGGGTCCACTATAAGTTCGGGCTGGAAGCATAGTGCATCCAGCCCGATCTTATGAACATGCTGCATCGTATATATGGCGCGTCCTTGTACCTTATTCTAAACGTAAAAGCCGTGTACTCCGTCATGCAGGCTCTTTACCGTATGCGTTATTCTGCGCTGCGCGTCATCCCCATCGACGCCGCTTTCTACATATTTGAGTACCATATCCTTCTCTTCTTTTGACATGGCTGTAAATCTCTCCATTGCTATCCGATCTTCCATCAACAGCATGCCAAGTCCAACGGGCATATCGCTTCCCTGCCCCATATTATTAGGCCCGAAGTTAGGACCGGAACCTTTGGATCCAAAGCCTGGCCCTGTCCCATAGGGACCATTGCCCATACCAGAAGGATTAGGAGCGTTTTTCATATCATTCTCATCTCCTTTTCTTGTTGTCATCAGTATTTCCGCAATGAAATATTTGATTCGTCAAATGCCTTGATCTGTTTTTACATTTATCATTAAACCTCAATATTTAATTTTGGTTCTCTCCCATGGGACGTAGGGCGGGGGCTTGCTCCCGCCGCAAGAAGCGATCAGCCATATGCTTGTTTTTATAACATGGAATGTATTTATGACTCAACACAAAAAAAGAGCATCTATTGCTAGATGCTCTTCATGGAATCCGGCGACGACCTACTCTCCCGGGTCGTGGGAAGCGGAGTACCATCGGCGCTGAAGGGCTCCGGAACACCGCCCCCGCCAGTGGCGGGAATGGGCGGTGTGGAGGAGGCTGGCGAAACAAGCGATGGGAGCGGTAGCGAACCAGCGCGCCGATTGAGCCAGATGGGCGGGAACAGACATAAACCCTCGCGC
>JAEZIN010000034.1 GCA_023436585.1 Bacillota bacterium
AACCGCTTCAATGCGCTTTCCAGGGATTCATTCTCGCGGATACGTACCTCGGACACTGTTATCCCTCCCCTCGCTCATCTCGCCTAAACCTTACGCCGGCTCGACGGACGGATGGCGACCGTGCATCCATTATATCGCGTTCCTGTATGCCAGTC
The DNA here is from genome assembly GCA_023436585.1 of Bacillota bacterium. Taxonomy (GTDB): domain Bacteria; phylum Bacillota; class Clostridia; order Christensenellales; family Aristaeellaceae; genus JAEWAH01. The sequence continues at coordinate 156 of JAEZIN010000034.1, forward strand.
AACCTTCTTTTGTGAAGGCGGCAAGATGTTTACGTAAAAAACGATGGATTTCATTTGCGTCAAGCCATTTTTTCCGTAAGGAGCGCGCCGCCCAATACATGAAAGTGCAGGTGCGGTACGGACTGGCAGCCGTCATGCCCGCAATTTGTGACAACCCGGAACCCGTTTTCGCTGATTCCTGAAATTTTTGCCACTTCACCTGCGGCCCGCAGCATGGCAGCCAGTTCTTCGTCTTTCAGCGCGGCGCTTTCCAGAACATCCTTCACATGCACCTTAGATACCACCAGCACATGCACCGGCGCCTGGGGATGAATGTCCTTGAAAGCGTAAACGTGCTCATCCTCATACACTTTCTGGGAAGGAATTTCACCCTTGATAATCTTGCAGAAAAGGCAGTTATCCATGTACAGCGCTCCTTCTTACCTTCATTCAACGGGGACAAGCCTGCATATCATGCAGTGTTGGAAAATTATTCTGCAATGGTACCCGACATTCCTTCCTCGTCCGCTTCCGTAAGCAAAACAGGAACGATTTGACCCGGCGATCCGCCTAAAACCTTCACATGCACGTAGGAAGGGGTATACCCCTGCATCCTGCCATCCGGCAGAGGCTCTTCCAAAAGAACGGGCTGAACAGTTTGCAGCAGGCTCCTGTGATAATCACCGGCCAGCTCTTCTCCCAAGGCGATCAGGTACCTGGCCCGCTGTTCCTTGACGGAGCGGGGTAATTGGCCGGGCATTTGGGCCGCCTTTGTGCCGGCCCGCTGGGAATAGGGGAACACGTGCATCCTGGAAAAGCCGATACGCCGGCAGGCGGATACGGTCTCCCGGAATTCCTCCTCCGTCTCCCCGGGGAAGCCGGTCAGTATGTCGGTGGTGAAAGACGCGTTGGGGAACGCCTCCCTAAGCCTTGAAACCGCCGCCTCAAACTGGGCCACGCTGTAACTTCGCGCCATGCGATTTAGAACGCCGTCGCTGCCGGACTGCAGCGACAGGTGAAACTGCGGGCAGACTTTTGGTAAATTCCTCAAAGCATTCACAAATTCGGACGATGCGATGGTGGGTTCCAGGGACCCCAAACGGATGCGAAGGATGCCTGGCACACCGTGCACGGCGCGGATGGCATCCAGCAGGGTGGTATTATTGCGGAAATCCTTGCCGTAGCTGGCCAGATGAATGCCGGTAAGCACCAGCTCCACAAAGCCGGCATCGGAAAGGCGCTTTGCTTCCAGGCTGATTTCCTCCAGGGGGCGGGAACGGATCGGGCCTCTCACGCTGGGGATGATGCAGTACGTGCACCGGTGGGAGCAGCCCTCCTGGATTTTCAATACTGCCCTGGTATGGCCTTCCTGGGCACGGATGGTTAAAGGTTCGTAGGGGATGGAGGATAAGGAATCCACCGCCACGGTCTGCTTGTTTTGGCTGACAGCGTCCTCCAGCAGCGTCACGATTTCCGCCCGGCGCTGTGTGCCCAGGATCAGCCGCGCGCCTGTGGAAGCGAGCTCCTCACCCATGCGCTGGGCCAGGCAGCCCGCCAGCACAACTTCACCGTTGGGATTCAATCGCTGTACACGCCGCAGCATTTGCAGGCTCTTTTTGTCGCCCACGCCGGTAACGGTGCAGGTGTTGATTATATAGACGTCCGCCTTTTCCTCAAAGGGGACGACTTCATAGCCTGCTTGTGTAAACTTTTCAAGCATGGCTTGCGTGTCGTACTGGTTTACTTTGCAGCCAAGGGTGTAAAAAGCAACGGTTTGCAATGTATCACATCATTTCCAAAGGGTAAAGGATAGATCAAGCGTAACAAGTATTCAGGATGTAAAGGCTATCGTGCGAGACGGCGCCCGAAGGTTTCCAAAGGCTCCGTAACATTGCCCCTGCCAGTGGCAGAATAGGGCAATGTGGAGGAGGCCCGCGAAAAGGAGCAGTGCAAGCGAAAGCGAAGCAATGCGACCATTGAGAGGGATGGACCGAGCGGAAAGCCCTTTGGTCGCGTCCGCAGACGCGAAATATCGAAGATTACTCCATCTCTCCCCACAACGCGAAAAGAGCCACCGCGGCGGCCAGCCCGGCGGTCTCCGTGCGCAATATGCGCCTGCCCAGCGTCATGGGCCTGGCCCCGACGGCTTTCAGCCTTTCGATTTCCTCCGGGGCAATCCCGCCCTCCGGGCCGATGACAACGGCGATGTCCCGCACATGGGAAAACTGCGTTTGGACCTGTTTGGGGCCGAATCCCCCGGCATCCTCCCATGGGACCAAAACCAGTTCATGGCCTTTGAGCCGCTCCAAAGCTTTAGTAAGGGACAGAGGAACGCTGACCGTTGGTACGACAGCCCGGCCTGACTGCTTGGCGGCCTCCTGCGCGATGCGCTGCCAACGCTCCTGCTTCTTCACCGCATCCTTGTCCGTCACGACGCTCACGCACCGGTTCAGGGCAATAGGCACAATGCCGGCCACTCCCGTCTCCGTGCATTTTTGAATGATCCATTCCAGCTTGTCCGCCTTGGGAAGGCCCTGATACAGCGTTATGCGCAAGCCTGTTTCGGGGGAGGGGAGTTCCTCCATGATATCACAGCGCACCTGCCCGCCGTCAAGGGAATTTATAACGCCTCTGTACAGCGACCGGCCATCCATCAATACCACTTCATCGCCTTTTGCAAGGCGCAATACCTTCAGGGCGTGGTACGCCTCCGATGCTTCCAGGAATGCGGCACCGTCTTGTATGCCCTTGTCATCCACAAAAAAACGGTGCATGCGCCGTTCCCTTCCTTATTCCAATCTGGATACGATGGCCACCCATTCGCCTCTGTACTGCTTTTCGATTACCGCATAACCCGCGGCTTGAAGAGCATCCAGCACATCCTGCTCCCTATCACGGATGATGCCGGAGCAGATGAACGTTCCGCCTTTGCGGATTTTCTCTTTCAGCGGCACGCTTAAAAAGCAGATGACATCCGCCAGGATATTGGCCAGGCACAGGTCGAATGTGTCCTGCACATCCCTGACCAGGTCGCCCTCCATGACGCGCACGCCACCTTCCAGGCCGTTTTGCACTACGTTTTCTTTGGCGACCTTCACCGCCACCGGATCGATGTCGATGGCCAGCACATCGGCCGCGCCTAGCAGCGCGGCACCTATGGCGAGTATGCCGGAGCCTGTGCCCACGTCCATCACCCGCATGCCGGGCTTCATGTACTCTTCCAGCAGAGCAAGGCACAATCCCGTTGTTTCATGGGTGCCGGCGCCAAAGGCCATGCCGGGGTCCATTTGTATGATTCTGTCACCGGCCTGCGGCTCATACTTCTCCCAGGTGGGCTTTACCACCAGGGTGCGGCCGGCCCGGAAGGGCTTGTAGAACTTTTTCCAGCACTCCGCCCAGTCCTGCTCGTCCACCTGGTTTGTTTGAAGGGAAAGCGCACCCAAAGAAATCTCCGGATTCAGGGACGGCAAAGCCGAAAGCTGCTCCTTCAGCGCGCTTAAGCTGTCGGAAAGCCGCTCGTTCATGGGCAGCCAGCCCTTGACCAATACATCCTCGGGCATGCTGTCGATCAGGCTTTGATCGATCAATTCCCAATAGCCGTGGGGTTTGGTTGGGTCCGGCACATCGTTCCTGTCCTCAATGGCCGTTCCTGCCGCTCCGTTTTGCATCAGAAGCATGCTGACCATGTCGGAACCCTGGGTGGTGGTATGCACCGCCACTTCCATCCATTCCATGGAATTCTCCTTATGAGTTGAATAGGTCCTTCATTCTGTCCATAAAGGTCTTGCGGCCCTCGTATTCCTTGCCGGTGGAAGCTTCCTCGAACTGGCGCAAAAGGTCTTTTTGCTTGTCGGTGATCTTCTTGGGCACTTCTACCCGCACCTTGACGAACAAGTCGCCCTTGCTGCTTCCCCGAAGCTGGGTGATACCGTAGCCCTTCAGACGGAACTCCGTTTCGGTCTGCGTTCCTTCGGGGATATGGTAGCGCACCGGGCCGGTCAGCGTGGGAACATCCACATCCGCGCCCAGGGTGGCCTGTATGAAGGAGATGGGCAGCTCAAACCGGAGGTTCATCCCCTCCCGCTTGAACAGCTTGTGCGGCTTGACAGTTACCTGAATGTACAGGTCGCCGGCTGGACCGCCGTTCAGGCCGTGCTCGCCCTGCCCGTTCATCACAATGGTCTGGCCATCGTCGATACCGGCCGGTACCTTCACCGTAGCGGTGCGGCGGTGGCGGCTCTGGCCGGAGCCTGCGCAGGTGGTGCATTTCTCCTGTATGATCTTGCCCGTGCCGCCGCAGCTTGGGCAGGCGCGGACCGTGACCATGAAGCCGCCGCCGGACCTGACCTGGCCGGCGCCTTTGCAGGTGGGGCAGGTTTGGGGCCTGGTGCCAGCCTTGGCTCCGGAGCCATGGCATGTTTCACAGGATTCATTGCGGTAAAATTCAAAGGATTTTTCCGTGCCAAAGGCAGCCTCCTCGAATGTGATCCGCAGCTCATAGCGCAGATCGCCGCCCTGCAGGGGGCCGTTGCGGCGCTGGCCGCCGCCCATGGCGCCGCCGAACAGCTGGTCAAAGATGCTGTCGAAGCCGCCGAATCCGCCAAAGCCCTCGAACCCGCCGCCGCCTCCGAAAGGATTGCCGCCGCCGCCCATTTGCGGGCCGTCAAAGCCGAACTGGTCGTAACGGGCGCGCTTGTCCGCATCGGACAGCACCTCGTTGGCCTCGTTCAGCTCCTTGAACCGCTCTTCGGCCGTCTTGTCGTTGGGATGCAGGTCGGGATGGCATTCCTTGGCCAGCTTCCGGTAGGCCTTTTTGATGTCCTCCGGGGAAGCCGATTTGTCCACGCCCAGCACCTGGTAATAATCACGCTTTGCCAAGAACTCACCTACTTTAGTTCGAGATAATGACGCTGCACGCCATTATCTCGAGTTTGCGTGCTTCACTTATAAAGCCTTCGGCTTTTCGGACAGTGATGCGCGTTAAAAATATTGCTCTGCAGAAGGCGGATGACCGTCGTGCCATACTGATTAAACTACAAGGAGTTGGCTTCCGAAGGTTTCCAAAGGCTCCGAAGCACAGCCGCCAGTGGCGGCAATAGGCTGGCGGAGGAGGCCCGCAAAAAGGAGCAGTGCAAGCGGCAGCGAAGCAATGCGACTATTGAGCGGGTTGGACCGACCGGAAAGCCCTTTGGTCGCGCTGGCAAGCGCGATATCCTTCTTTCCTAAACCTTGCATTCTGCGCATAACGCAACAGCCCAATCATTCCAAACGAGGAGGAACCACAGTTCCCCCTCGTTGATCCCAGGATTATTTTTGCTTACCAACCCTGGGCGGGGAAGGCACTAAGGCGCTTCCCTTTATTTTACGTCGTAATCGGTATTTACGGTACCATCGGGATTCTGGCTGCCGGCATTTCCCTGCGGGGGCACCTGCCCGTCACCGCCTTCATGCTGGTAGAGCTTCCCAAACACCGCGTACACCTTCTGGGTGAAGCTGTCGATCACGGTCTTGATCTGGTCGGCATCGTTGGTTTCGCGAACCTTTTTGAAGGCGTCGATTTCGCTCTGCACGGTGGCTTTGTCCTCTTGGGACAGCTTTTCGCTGTTGTCGCGAAGCTGCTTCTCGATTTCATAGATCAGGGTGTCGGCCTTGTTGACGGTCTCCACCTCGTCCTTGCGCTTGCGGTCGGCCTCGGCGAACTGCTCGGCTTCCTTCACGCGCTGCTTGATCTCATCCTCGGTGAGGTTCGTGCTGGCGGTGATGGTAATCTTCTGCTCGTTGCCGGTGCCCTTGTCCTTGGCGGATACGTTCACGATGCCGTTGCGGTCGATATTGAACGTGACCTCAATCTGCGGCACGCCGCGGGGGGCCGGGGGAATGCCGGTCAATTGGAAGCGGCCCAAGGTCTTGTTGTCATACGCCATGGGGCGCTCGCCCTGCAGCACGTGGATTTCCACGGTGGTCTGCCCGTCGGCCGCGGTGGAGAACACCTGCGACTTGGTGGTGGGGATGGTGGTATTGCGCTCGATGAGCTTGGTAAAGATGTGGCCTTCCGTCTCCAGGCCCAAAGACAGGGGCGTGACGTCCAGCAGCAGAACATCCTTCACCTCGCCGCCCAGCACGCCGGCTTGGATGGCCGCGCCGATGGCGACGCACTCGTCGGGGTTGATGCCCTTGAAGGGCTCCTTGTTGGTGATGCGCTTCACAGCCGTCTGTACGGCGGGGATGCGGGTGGAGCCGCCCACCAGAATGACCTTGTCGATCTGCGAAGCAGATAGGCCGGCGTCTTTGAGCGCCTGGGTGGTGGGGCCAACGGTGGCATCCACTAAATCGGCGGTCAGTTCGTCAAACTTGGCCCGGGTCAGCGTCATATCCAGATGCTTGGGGCCGCTGGCGTCGGCGGTGATAAAGGGCAGGTTGATGTTGGCGCTCATCACGCCGGAAAGCTCGATCTTCGCCTTTTCGGCGGCTTCCTTCAGGCGTTGGTAGGCCATGCGGTCCTTTTTCAGGTCGATGCCGGAGTCCTTCTTGAAGGTCTCGGCGATATAGTTGATCACGCGCTCGTCAAAGTCGTCGCCGCCCAGGCGGTTGTTGCCGTTGGTGGCCAGCACTTCGAACACGCCGTCACCGATCTCCAGCAGCGAAATATCAAATGTACCGCCGCCCAGGTCGTATACCAGTATCTTCTGGGTGCCTTCCTTGTCCAGGCCGTAGGCCAAAGACGCGGCGGTAGGCTCGTTGATAATGCGCAGCACTTCCAGCCCGGCGATGCGGCCGGCATCCTTGGTAGCCTGGCGCTGGCTGTCGGAGAAGTAGGCCGGCACGGTGATAACAGCCTGCGTCACGGTTTCGCCAAGATAGGCTTCCGCCTCCGCCTTCATTTTTTGAAGGATCATGGCGGAAATATCCTGAGGCGTGTAGCCCTTGCCGTCAATATTCACCTTGTGGGCGGTGCCCATTTCGCGCTTGATGGAGATAACAGTGCGGTCGGGGTTGGTGATGGCCTGGCGCTTTGCCACCTGGCCCACGAGGCGCTCGCCGTCCTTGGTGAAGGCCACGACGGAAGGGGTGGTCCTGGCGCCTTCGGAATTGGGGATAACGACGGGTTCGCCGCCCTCCATGACCGCTACGCAGCTATTGGTGGTACCCAAATCGATACCGATGATCTTTCCCATAAAAGTTCCTCCTCTTTTTTGCCGGACAGCCGCCGGCCGGTGTAAATATCATGTGTCAGTGCTTTCATCTATGGATAGGAGATACTCTCCTTGTCCGCCCGTTTATTCCTCCACAACCTTGACCATGGCGTGACGCAGCACGCATTTGTCCAGCTTGTAGCCCTTTTGCAATACCGCGCACACAGTGCCCGGCTCGCCCTCGTCCCTGGTTGCCGTCATCACGGCGTTTTCCATGGCGGGATCGAACTTTTCCCCCAGGCGGTTAATGGCCTCGATGCCCCGTTTTTCAAAGGCTTCGCTCAGTTGCCTGAAAACCATCGTCACCCCGTCCCGAAGGGCGGTATCGCATGTATTTGCGCTGGCCTCCAGTGCGCGCTCCATGTTGTCCAGCACCGGCAGCAGCGTTTTGGCAAAAGCGATGGTGCCTTCGTCAAAGGCCTCAGCCCTGGCCGCGTTGTTCCTGCGGCGGTAGTTGTCAAAGTCCGCCTGCACCCTTTGGGCCATGTTCAGGTATTCGTCGCTCAGCTTTTGGGCCGCTTCCAGGTCGGTCACCAGTTGGTCTACGATGGTCCGCTGGGTTTCATCCTCCAGGGGAAGCTGCTCCAGCATCTCATCCTGGAGGAGCTCCTGGTCCGGAACCGTTTCCTGCTCCGTCATCATTTGTTCATCCTGCTTGTCTTTTTTGTTTAGCTTCATGCCTCTCGCCTTCCTGCTGGATAATTGGTCTTATGAATCTTCATCGAACAGGTTCCCCAATTGGCGTACCATGGTATTCAATATGGCCAGCACCCTGGAATATTGCATCCGGGTCGGGCCGATGACGCCGATGGTGCCGTGGGAATGGCTGCCGATGGAATAGGTGGCCGTCACGATGGAGCAATCCGAAATTTCCTCAATGCCTGTTTCCGGGCCGATGCGCACCGTGAACGCCATCTGCCCCTGCTGCGTCATTAATTCTACCAGCCGCTCTTTCGTCTCCAATAGCGCCAGGAAGGACCTGGCCTTTTCTACATCAGAATATTCGGGGTAATTGAGGATGTTGCTGGTTCCGCCTATCAGCACGCGCCCCGCGGCCGCTTTGTTTTCCACCTGGGAAATAAGGGAGGAGATGCCCGACAGCAGCTCGGTGTTCTGCTGAAGGCCTTTGGACACGCTGGTAAGGATCGCCTGCGCCTCCATGACGGTGTGGCCGGAAAGCTGGTCCGTCAGCATCCGGGATATGGCGTACAGCGCGTCGCTGTCCAGCGCCTCCGGGATGCGGATCACCGCATCCTTGATGATGCCGGCGTCGGTGACGATAATGACCAGCGCGGATGCGCCGCTTACCGGCACCAGCTGGATGTTGCGGATTTTCAGCTCCTGCCCCTTGGGGGGCATCACCAGCGCGGTGTAGTGGGTGAGGCTGGAGAGCACCTGGGCCGCGTGGGCCACCACATCCTCCATCTGCTGCATGCGGCTGGAAAAGTAGTTGCGCACCGTCTCGGCGTCGGCGTCGGGTATCTGGCCGAATTTTAATAGCTGGTCCACGTACAGCCTGTACGCTTTCACACTGGGGATGCGGCCGGCGGATACGTGGGGCTGATCCAGATACCCCAATTCCTCCAGGTCGCTCATTTCGTTTCGGATGGTGGCGGAGCTTAGGCCCATGTCGTATTTTTTTGATATGGTGCGGGAACCCACCGGCACGGCGGTCAAAATGTAGTCATCGATGATCGCCTGCAGGATGCGGAATTTCCGCTCGTCCATAGCTTCGCCTCCTTTCCGTTCGTCTTTTCCTTGTTGTTAGCACTCGATGCTCGTGAGTGCTAACCTGGTGATAAGATAGCACTCCTTGACTGGTTTGTCAATACCAGGATGGGTATTCCAATCAAATTTTAACGTATCGCTTTCTATTACATGAGACAATATTATGATGATACTTCCACCCAAATTGTCTATCTTTATGTTAAATGGGGGACAATTACAAGAGGATACCTCCGAAGGATCCCAAAGGGCGACTGGAAAGCCCTTTGGTCGTGCCCGCAGGCACGAAACCCTTCTATATTCACCAAATCCTGAGACGGAATGGTAAACATAATCAAAGAGGATGCCCCCGAAGGTTCCCAAAGGGCGACCGGAAAGCCCTTTGGTCGTGCCCGCAGGCACGAAACCTTCTTCTTCGCCAATTCCCGAAACTAAATAGTAAAAAACAAAAGAGGATGCCCCCGAAGGTCCAGGGCGACCGGAAAGCCCTGGTCGTGCCCGCAGGCACGAAATCTTTTTCCTTTTTATAATTTCTGAAGCGCAATGATTACCTTAAAAAGAGGAAGCCTCCGAAGGCTTCCAAAGGGCGACCGGAAAGCCCTTTCGTCGTGCCCGCAGGCACGAAACCTCCTTATTCCAACTCTAGCCACAGGTGGAAAGCATAATATCGTGAAAATGACTTGTCATTTTCACGGGGACATTGCATTCTTATAGAAAATCCGCTATCATGTTAAAATTGAAAACTATGCCCATGCGGGCCTGGAGGGATCTATCTTGGCATCAGGACGCCTTGACCATATCCGCAACTTCTGCATCATTGCCCACATCGACCACGGCAAATCCACCCTGGCCGACCGCCTTCTGGAAAAGACCGGCGTGTTCCAGCAGCGGGAAATGGTGGAGCAGATTCTGGACAGCATGGAGCTGGAGCGGGAGCGCGGCATCACCATCAAAAGCAAGGCCGTGCGCATGACCTATACCGCCCAAAACGGCGAAGCCTACACCCTGAATCTCATCGACACCCCCGGCCATGTGGACTTTTCCTACGAGGTCAGCCGCGCCCTGGCCGCCTGCGAAGGCGCGCTTCTGGTGGTGGATGCCACCCAGGGCATTGAGGCGCAAACCCTGGCCAACGTCTACATGGCTTTGGAGCATAACCTGGAGACCGTGCCCGTCATCAACAAAATCGACCTGCCCAGCGCCCGACCGGAGGAAGTCCGCCACGAGATCGAGGAGATCATCGGCCTGGATGCTTCCTATGCGCCTCTGGTGTCCGCCAAAATGGGCATTGGCATCGACGAAGTGCTGGAGGCCGTCGTAAAATACGTTCCCCCGCCCACGGGCGATGAAAACGCGCCCCTGCAGGCGCTGATTTTTGATGCCTTCTATGACAATTACAAAGGCGCTATCTGCTTTATCAGGGTCATGCAGGGCCGCTTAAGGCAAGGCATGCGCATGCGCCTGATGGCCGGGAAGGGCGAGTTCGATGTGGTGGAGGTGGGAACCTTCCGCCCCGGCTACGCCCCCTGCGAGGAGCTGCTGCCCGGCGACGTGGGCTATGTTTCCGCTTCCATTAAAGATGTGCGCGATACGCGGGTGGGCGATACCATTACCGACGCCTCCAATCCCGCCGAAACCGCCCTGCCCGGCTACCGGCAGGTGACGCCCATGGTCTTCTGCGGCATCTATCCCGCCGACGGCGCGGATTATCCCGATTTGAAGGATGCCCTGGAAAAACTGCGCATGAACGACGCCTCCCTCTCCTTTGAGCCGGAGACCTCCGTGGCACTGGGCTACGGCTTCCGCTGCGGATTCCTAGGGCTTCTGCACATGGAGATCATACAGGAGCGCCTGGAGCGGGAGTTCGATTTGAACCTGGTCACCACCGCCCCCAGCGTCATCTACCGCGTTACCAAAACCAACGGCGACGTCATCAACATCGACAACCCCACCAACCTGCCCCCCGCCGGTGAAATCGCCGGCATGGAGGAGCCCTTCGTCCACGCCACCATCTACACGCCCCAGGACGCGGTGGGCGCCATTATGGACCTGTGCCAGGAAAAGCGCGCCACCTTCCTGGATATGCAATACGAAGGGACCCGCGTCAAACTCAACTACAACATCCCCCTCAATGAGATCATTTACGATTTCTTCGATCAGATCAAGAGCCGCTCCCGCGGCTATGCCTCCTTTGACTATGAGCTCAAGGGCTACCAGGAAAGCGACCTGGTCAAGCTGGACATGCTGCTAAACGGCGATATCTGCGATGCCTTCTCCCTCATCGTGCACCGGGATAAGGCCTACAATAGGGGCCGGATCATTGCCGAAAAACTCAAGGATGTCATACCGCGCCAGATGTTCGAAATACCCATCCAGGCCGCCATCGGCGGCAAGGTCATCGCCCGGGAAACCGTCAAGGCCATGCGCAAGGATGTTCTGGCCAAGTGCTACGGCGGCGACATCACCCGCAAGAAAAAGCTTCTGGAAAAGCAGAAGGAAGGTAAAAAACGCATGCGCCAGTTCGGCTCCGTCGAACTGCCCAGCGAAGCGTTTATGGCCGTGTTGAAGATGGACTGATGGGGGACGGGAGATAACGCGGAAAATAAAGCGGGGAAACCTCCTTTTGCAAAAGGAGGTTTCCCCGCGCCCTTTCCAGGAAAACTTAATCAACATTGCATGATATACTGATAGATGTAGTACTATAAGAATAATGCTGCATTGGGAGTATTTATAGATCGTTGTTTACCGTCATTTCGTTTGGACAGGACTTAATAATCGATCGAGCAAAATCTTTACCACCTTCAAGTAATTTTCGCCTATCAGCTTTTTTATTTGTTGGATCTATCTCTTGCTTGAACCATGTTTTTTCACGCCTAAATATGCCTTTTACCTGATCAACAGTAGCTGGCAAGCCCCATAAATTGGTCATTATATGCAAAATGTCGTCAATAGTAAAAAATTCACCCTTTCCCTCATTGGTGATAATATACATAACAACTAGCATTTGCTTCTTGAATGAGTCTAATGATTTTACTACTGGATAGCTTTTTAGATTCATCTCATCAAGATTTAGGCTTCCGTAAATGGAGGAGTTACCCGAGACGGCCTTTCTCGATTTTAGAGTAATATTCTTCTTTTCGATGTTTTCTGCTTTTGGTTTATAGGCCTCAACATATGCCATTCCTTCTGTGGTCAGTATGTATTGTTTGGGAAGCTTACCTTCTGCTCCAGGATTATCCATTATATATCCTTTTTTGGCCAATTGATATATTAGACTGCTTCTATTAGAATACTCGCTTCGGCGAGCCTCCGCATAATATCCTTTTACACTATCTGATGTAAAAAAGGGAGTACCATTTTTCTTTTCATCAAAATATGCAGAAATAAGTGTGAAATCAGTGTCAGTTAAAGTGCCGTAACGTTTTAGGAATGATGACAGGTTTGTTCGCGATAAGTCAGTTGTCGGAACTGTGACCATTGGTTCCGATATAAATGGAGTAGTGTTTGTTTCATCGGGCAGTAGATTTGTACTAGTTTGTGCATCAATATATTGTATTCGTTTCTCAACAACATGAATACGCTCTATTGCATCAACCGCAGCAGGCAAAAGCCTGTTCAAAAACTCGTTGCGTTCACGCTCGATAATCTCTGCATTACCTTCTGCTTCGAACTCAATTTCTCCAATTTTGAATCTTACACGGTTGTCCATTTCTTTATCCTTTCTTTATGTCTCACATTAAGCCTGCTTTGTTATATAGTTCTTCGAGCATCACTCGGTAATTGAGTTTAATTTCGTCAAGGTCTTTTTTACCTGCTGTATATGTAATACCATGAGCAGAAAAATTACCTACTGTTCGAAAAGTATCAAACTCGTTCTTTATACGAGATAGTTTTAGTTTTGAGTTACTCTTGGCATTTTTAACAATCCCATCAAGCATAAAATAACCGGAATCAGATGCATCTTTTATTTCATCATCAATCCCAATATTTTGATAGGTAAGTATAAGCATTACCTCAAATAAGCGACGCATAAGAACAGAACATGCATCAAAGCAATTGTGGCTATAAGAGTGATTTATTTGCTTTATTATTCGGTCAAGATATTTGCGCTTTCCACAAAACTTTACTTCATCTATTAATTCGCTGTCAGAAATAATCGTTTCTGTGTCTTTCCATAGTTGACCAATGTCTTTATCTAGTTGTTGGCGTATTGTTGGAATAAACTCCAATGATGCTGGTGTCTTTTTGTTAACTAACATCGCTTTTCCTTTTGTTAGTTTTTCTTTTAAGCGTGACATGTTAGGCGCACAAAACCCACATTGTATCATTAGGTCTGAAATAATTGATAAACTAAACAATTCTTCTCCAGTTTCCTTAAGGTGATAATAGCATAGCAATTTTGCACGTTCAATTTCATTCTTGCCGGCTAGATTTGAATAATTAACAAAATCAAGTAGTTGCATATTGTCTATCTCCCTCGCAGTGGAAGATTCACATTATTCAAAGGAAACTGTTTTCGGACACATCCCGTTAGCAAATTACTGTAATATTATACAACTTATTTCCATCCAAATCAATATATCTTTTCTATTGTTGTTCTTGTCGAATTTATGTTTTCGCCATCATAGCGATAGTGAAATAATGGGAGAACTTATTGCAGCTTTCGATTTTAACATGGTATAGATACTGCCCCAAAATCGGTTTAATTAAGGATGCCTTAAGTCCGATTCATATCCTCCCCGGGTCCAGGGCCCTGCCCATCTGGCTCAATCGGCGCGCTGCTTCGCTGCCGCTTGCATCGCTTGTTTCGCCAGCCTCCTCCGCCTCGCTTCATCCGCCACAGGCGGCGCTTCGGCTACGGAGCCTTGGTCGTCTCAAGGGGGATATGGGAGGTGCAGGAGGGAACTAAGGGGGACATCGAAATCCCCCTGTTCCCTCCTGCGTCCGCGTCTCCTGACAATCTCAGATTCAATTCAAAGGGAAAAAAGATATTTCAAACCAATAATCCTTTTCCCTCTTCCCACACCGTTACCCTATCCCTTCCCACTTCCTTGGAGCAGTACAGCGCCTTATCCGCCTGGTCAATCACCTGCTCCGTCGTATACCTTCCGTCCATCCTGGCAAGCCCCACGCTGACGGTAATACTACAATCGCCGTGCTTTTCCTCGTTTTTCAGTGTTTCCATAAACCGGCCAAGAATCTGCTCGGCCTCCAAGGTATCCGCCTTCAAAACGCCCAAAAACTCATCGCCGCCCCAGCGCGCCGCGATCCCGTATCCTTTCACGGCTTTCTTCAAACGTTCCCCGACGGCGGCCAGAACTTCATTGCCGAAGATATGGCCCTTGGTATCGTTGATGTTTTTGAAGTTGTCCACATCCAGCATGAAGATTGTCTTATTCCGCTCCCGGTTCCTGTGGATAAACGCCTGGCATTGCTTCGTAAACAGCTTTCTGTTGGGCAGCCCAGTCAGGTCATCGGTGTTTTCCATCTCCACCATGCGCTGATTGTAATTGAGGATAATGACCGTGGTCACCGCAGTGCAAACGACCATGGAAATGAGCATGAAAAGGATGTTCGCCTTGATCCTGTTTTGGAAAGTGCTGCTGATGGAGCTTGTATCCTTCTCCAGCACCAAATACCAGCCAAGCGTATCGTCATACCTGGTGACCAGGCATTTGCGCTTGTCCCCGGAGGTAAACCACTGCATCACGGGTTCGATGGAGGGGGCCAGAGCAAGCTTCTCCTGAATGCCGATGCGCTCGTGAAGGTCTTCCTCCTTGACAAAAGTATCGGTATTGCCGTCGAATGAATTTTTTGCCCCGCCGGTATTGACGATGAATACGGACAGATCATAATCCCGCTCATACACGCGGATCGCCTCCTCGATGGAGGCCACCTGAAGGCCGACACCGATCACGCCCAGAAGGCTGCGGTTTTCATCCTCCACGCGAAAGTTGACAAACACGGTGATAATATTGTGATGGACTTCATTCGTATCCACTTCAAGATCGTATTCACGGCCAGAAGACAAAAAATTGTAATACCAAATATCATGCTCGTCCTGCATGGATAGCGTTTTGTTCAAGCCGTCCTGATAATAGTAGTTGCCGGTCTGCGCGGAAATGCAGAAGACCGACGTATAGTCATACTTCCTCTGATAGGCTTTCAGATAGGTGTATAGCTGTTCAAGGTAAGCTTCGTCGTCTTTGTTTTCCAGCTCATGATGAAGCCAGCCTTTTAAAAAGACGTCGTTCGCCATGGTTTTGGAGACCATCACCGGCCTTGTCATGGAGTTTTCAATATGCTTCGATATATCAATTTCCGCAAGGCTTACAACATTCTCCAAATGCTTTTCGCCCAACTGCTGATAGGCGGTTGTATCCCTGTACACGATTGCCACAAACCCCGCCATAATGGAAAGAACAATCAGGATATTGCTGATCATCAGGATATGCCTTCTCAAATGATACTCCTCCAATTAAACATAACGGTGATCTGGCTGCATGATGGACGGTACAAATAATCCAGCTTTCGCCATACGCAAAAAACGGCATGGCTCCCAAAGGGGGCACACACAAAACCCATACATTTTCATAAAAGCTGTATCTGGCAAGACCCTGCCTGGGAAATTTGTGCACATGGATTATTGTAACATGCTGTTGCTGAAAATGCTAACAAAATTCATCATTTTTCGACCCGCGGCGCATGGTCATTAGTTGGCGGGAGCGGTGTTTCCGCTCCGCCAAGCGCTTGTGAAAAAAGCCTTGCGCAAAGCCGCAAGGCCGGATGGCTGCTTTTTGTTTTGCATGACACTCAGCGTGCCCAAGAGAATGGACCTATGCGGTGTTTTATAGCCGGAGCAATATCATGTTGAGGTATAAATTGCAATGTTAAATCTGTGGGCTGTGTTCTGCTTTTGATGAATAGATGACATGTACAAGCCATTTCGCCGCCACCGCAATCGCGAAATAGATCGGCAATCCATAATAGTTCTTCCATTTCAGCATGGTATAGGCACCGCCCCAAACAAAGATCGGCTCAAAAACAAAGCAGAATACGATGGACATAATCAAGGTCGCAATCAGGAATTTGCCCCATGTCCCAAACCGCTGATAGATGATCATATAGACAAATGGCATGCATGTGATATTAACCGCAGTCATCGGGGGAAACAATGGGATGATATCCACGGGATAGTACCATAAGGTCATTTCCTGCCCCAGCTCATCCAATACGAGAATGAAGATGACAACAATTGCCGTGTAAATCGTTAACGCCACGATCCTTGATTTGTCGGCTTTCTTCCACAATAATATGGCTGTAATGCAAAACAGGACCAAAAGAATCCACCACTTGTAGCCAAATAACTCCAGCTGCAGCCACTCGGTGATCCGGGCTGCTGTCAGTTCCCATTGAAGCTTAAGTACTTGATTTGATGGCTCACTGATGGTGTTCATCTTCTGCCCTTCCATTCCTGACTTGGCCAAGGCCGCAGGCCTTCTGTTCGATTTGAAGCAGCTTTTTTGCAAGGAACCTGACAGTAAGAGCCGCCAATAAATACACACAGAAGCTGTAAGCGTGACGCCAGTTCACCAATGTATAGAGCTTTCCCCATACAAGGAGCGGCTCCAGAACAAAGCTGATGATTGCGGTTAGTATCACAACAGCGATGGTGTATCTTTTCAAGCCCGGGAACCTCTGGAAGGCCATGGAGTAGATAAGTGGCATGGTGAACAGCTTTACAGAGATTAAGGGCGGGAATATTGGAGTAAGGCGGGTAGGGTATTCCCACAAGATGAGTTCTACGCCATACTCATCGATTCCGAGCACCACAATGATGGCAAGCGCAAGAAACAGGCAGGCTTCCTTCGCCTTTTCCTTGTCGAGTAACAAAAACCAGGCAATACATAGCACGATCAGCAATCCGATGAGAATCCACCATCGAGCATGAAAAACATCGTCGGCAAGCCACTGCTCAATACGCAATTTTGTAAGCTTCTTTTGCAATTCAACACTTGGCCTTATCGCGGATGGAGCCATCATATCACCTGCAAAATTATGACAGATAATGGGCATACGATTTTTGGATGGACGCAAAGCATGCTCGCCTTGAATCGGGACGATAATAATTGATCCTTTCTATTATTTACGGCCAGGTTTTGTTTATCCATGATGCTTAAGAGGAACATCAAGAAACCAAAAAACCCTTGACAATTTTCCGAAAATCCGTATACTTATCAAGGTGTCAAGGAAAACTCCTTTACATCACGACCGGCGGAGGTACGAACGATGGAAACAGATAGCGCCGGTATCCAGAGCAGGATCGAAACTGGCTGGCTGCTGGACTTTTATGGGCCGCTGCTGACGCAAAGGCAGCAGGAGCTTCTTCGCCTAAGCTGTGAGGAAGACATGTCCCTGGCCGAAATCGCCCAGCAGGAGGGCGTCAGCCGCCAGGGCGTGCACGACATCCTGCACAGGGCCACCCAGCAGCTATATCAGTTGGAAGAAAAGCTGGGCATGCTGCAAAGGTTCCGCCGGATGCAGTTTGGGTTGGATGGCCTTTTGAACTTCCTGAACGGAGTCAAGGGGTCTGCGAGTCCCGAGCAGGTGGCAGCCGTCAAGCAAAAAATCGCCGAACTGCTGAAAGAGGACGAAGAGTAGAGCACTTGACTTTTCATCAAGGAGTCAGATGGTCGTTGCTTCATCTTAATCCCTGGACTGTTTGACTACGAATCAAAAGGTCGTAGATTCCAGGCTAAAGAATAATTATCTTATGAAGGCGTCCGAAGGTTTCCAAAGAGCGACCGGAAAGCCCTTTGGTCGCGTCCGAAGATGCGAAGACCTGAATAGCGGGCTAGGAGGAACAAAATGGCCTTTGAAGGCTTGTCGGAAAAACTGCAAAATGCCTTTAAAAAGCTCACCGGCCGTGGCAAGCTGAACGAACAGATGGTGAAGGAAGCCATGCGGGAAGTTCGCATGGCGCTCCTGGAAGCCGACGTCAACTATGCCGTGGCCAAGGACTTTATTCAAAAGGTCACCGAGCGCTGCGTGGGCGTGGAAATTCTCGAAAGCCTCACCCCAGGCCAGCAGGTGGTCAAAATCGTCCAGGAGGAACTGACCGCTTTGATGGGCGGGCAAAACGCACGGCTCACCTGGTCCTCCAGCGTGCCCACTATCTACATGCTCTGCGGTCTGCAAGGCGCCGGCAAAACCACCATGGCTGCCAAGCTGGCCGGGTATCTCACCAAGCAAGGGAAAAAACCTATGCTGGCCGCCTGCGACATCTACCGCCCCGCCGCCATCAAGCAATTGCAGGTGGTTGGCCAGCAGGTGAAGGTACCGGTCTTTGAAAAGGGCACGCAAAACCCCGTTCAAACAGCCAAGGAAGCCGTGGAGCAGGCCCGCTATTATGGCCGCGATGTGCTGATCATCGACACCGCCGGCCGCCTGCACATCGACGAGGAGCTGATGGAGGAGCTGGCCCAGATCCGTGCCGCGGTCAAGCCCCAGGAAATCCTGCTGGTGGTGGACGCCATGACCGGCCAGGATGCTGTGAACGTGGCCAAATCCTTCAACGAAAAGCTGGAGCTGGGTGGCGTGATCCTCACCAAGCTGGATGGCGACACCCGCGGCGGCGCGGCACTTTCGGTGAGGGCCGTTACCGGAAAGCCCATCAAATTTGCCGGTATCGGTGAAAAATTAGCCGATATTGAACCGTTCCATCCCGAGCGCATGGCCTCCCGCATCCTGGGCATGGGCGATGTGATGACCCTCATCGAAAAGGCGCAGGAAGCCTTTGACGAGAAGGAAGTCGACAAGCTGGCCCGCAAGACCAAGGTAACGGAGCTCACCCTGGAAGACTTTTTGGAAAATATGCAGCAGATGAAAAAGATGGGCCCGCTGCAAAGCGTGCTGGGCATGCTCCCCGGCGTCGGCGCGAAATTGAAGGATGTTCAAATCGACGACAACGCCATGAAAAAGCCCGAGGCCATCATACGCAGCATGACCGCTAAGGAGCGCCGCAATCCCGATATATTGAATGCCAGCCGCCGCAAACGCATTGCCGCCGGCAGCGGCACCACCGTTCAGGACGTGAATGCTTTGATCCGCCAGTTCGAACAGGCCCGGCAGATGATGAAGCAGGTCATGAACATGAAAAAGGGCGGCGGCAAGGGCCGCATGCGGCTGCCGTTTTAGAGATGCCGCCCGAAGGTTTTCAAAGGTTCCGAAGGCCTGCCGCCGCCTGTGGCGGAAAAAGGCAGGGCGTAGGAAGCCAGCGAAAAGGAGCAGTGCAAGCGGCAGCGCCGCAATGCGACTATTGAACTGGCCGGACTGACCGGAAAGCCCTTTGGTTGCGTCCGAAGACGCGAAACCATTACCCTGTTGGTCATCATACTAATATGATTTCCATATATCACACCCAACAAACAAGGAGGAACCCCCATGTCTGTAAAAATCCGCCTCAAAAGGATGGGCATGAAGAAAAAGCCCTTCTACCGCGTCGTCGTCGCCGACATCCGCAGCCCCCGCAATGGCCGCTTCATTGAGGAGATCGGCTATTATGATCCCATGAAGAACCCCGCCGATATAAAAATCGACAACGAACGGGCCAAATACTGGCTGGGGAACGGCGCACAACCCACCGATACCGCTCGCGCTCTGCTTAAAAAGAGCGGTGCCATCGAAGGCTGAGCTCTGTTCTGGAAAGGAACGCTATGCGTGAGTTAGTGCTTTTCGTCGCCAAATCCCTGGTAGATAACCCCGATGCCGTCGTGGTCAACGAGACCGAAGGCCCCGAGGCCATCATCCTGGAGCTGAACGTGGCTCCCGAGGATATGGGCAAGGTCATCGGCAAGCAGGGCCGCATCGCCAAGGCCATCCGCGCGGTGGTCAAGGCTGCCACGGCCAAAAACAGCCAGCCTGTGTTTGTGGAGATCCAGTAAGCGTAAGGGGCGGTCCCGTTTGTTTACGCGGTTTGCCGTGCCAGTATTGGCGCGGCCCGCGTGAGTGGGGCGGCCCCTTGCTTTTGGGAGGATTTGTTTTGAAGCTCAGTGAATATCTGCTCATCGGTGAAATCACAAAGCCCCAAGGCATCGCCGGGGAAGTGAAGGTGCTGTCCCATACCGACGATCCCGACCGCTTTTTGAACCTGACGCAAGTCTATGTGCAAAGCGGCTCCGAATACGAACCAAAGCCTATCGCCCATGCCAGGGTCGGCGGCGGGGATGTGTTTTTGACGTTTCCTGGCGTAACCGACCGGGACATGGCCGAAAAGCTGCGCGGCTTAAAGCTGTATGTGGACAGGGCCCACGCGGTGGCGCTTTCCGAGGATGAGAACTTCATCTGTGACCTCATCGGCTGCGAGGCGGTGGACACCAACGGGAACGTGATTGGCAAGTTGGTGGACGTTCTGCAGCCCGGCGGCAGCACGGACGTGTATGTGTTCGATACGCCTCGCGGCCGCATGATGATGCCGGCGCTCAAAGCCGCCATCCCGACTGTGGATGTGAAGGCACGTAAGATGGTTCTTAACGCGGACAAGCTTCAAGAGGTGGCCTTCTTTGAAGATTAGCATTCTGACCATCTTCCCGCAGATGTTTGAAAGCGTGCTTTCCGCCAGCATCCTGGGTAGAGCCCAGGAGGCCGGGCATTTGGACATACAGTGCGTGGACATCCGTCCCTTCTCCGATAAAAAGCACCAAAACACAGACGATTACCCCTTTGGCGGTGGGGCCGGCATGGTCATGATGGCCCAGCCCATCGCCGCCGCCATGGCCTCCGTTACCGGTCCCGTTTTTTCCGGCAGACGGATTTATCTCGGGCCAAGGGGAAAGACGCTGACCCAGGCAAAGGCCAGGGAGCTGGCGGGGGAAAACGAACTGGTGCTCTTGTGCGGCCATTACGAGGGCGTGGACCAACGGGTGCTGGATACGTGCATCGATGAGGAAATCTCCATCGGCGATTATATCCTCACCGGCGGCGAGCTGGCGGCCCTGGTACTGGTGGATTGCGTGGCGCGGTTAATACCCGGCGTGCTGGGCAGCGACGAAAGCCCGGAGGAGGAATCCTTCTCCGACGGGCTTCTGGAGTATCCCCACTACACCAGGCCCAGGGATTGGGAAGGCGTTAATGTGCCGGAGGTGCTGCTAAACGGTGACCACGCCAAGATCAAGGCCTGGCGCAGGCAGCAATCGCTGCTGGCCACAAAAAGATTTCGCCCGGATTTGTTGGAAAAGGCGGACTTGTCTTTGGCGGACAGAAAGTTTCTTCAGGAACAGGACTAGGGAGGGATAAACGTGTTTTTACGCAAGCTGCTGGTGGTGGTGCTGCCGCTTTTGATGTGCCTGCTGCTGGCTGTGCTGTTTCCCTTTCTTGGCAGGACTTTTCCCGACCTTGATTTTTTTGAGTATGTGCTTGAGGGGTTACTGTTAGGTGCAGCGCTGGCTATGCTGATCCCGTTGATGGGCGGGCGCAAGCGGGAATCCTTCGCGGGGTTCTTCTGGATTTCCGCCGTACTGCTCCTTTTGACGGTTACTTACCAGTACCTTCACCAGTCAGGAGCCTGGAGGGTGGAGGCGCTATCCTTGCTGGCCACGAACAACCCGCAGGTGGTTTTTGTGGAGTGCACGTTTCTTGGCTTTTTGACGGTCTCGGCCATCCGGGCTGGGCGATAGGGGAATCATATTTGCTTCTCGTGTCCGCCGGTTAAGGCCGGTGGGCTTTTTGAATGCCTTTCTTGACAGCAAATGCCTGTCTCCCTTATAATGTAGCGAATTGCAGGAAATTGCCTGAATATGGCCGCTTCAAAGGGGCATGCGGCCGCAAGGATGAAGGAGCGAACAACGTTATGAAGCCGCTTACGTCCAATGAGCTTCGGTCTCTGTTTTTGAAATTTTTTGAGTCCAAGGGGCATGCTGTGATCCCCAGCGCTTCCATTATTCCTGAAAACGACCCGACGGTGCTTTTCACCACCGCCGGCATGCATCCGCTGGTACCCTACCTGATGGGCGCCAAGCACCCCGCCGGGACCCGGCTCACCGACGTGCAAAAGTGCGTGCGCACCGGGGATATCGACGATGTGGGCGATGCTTCGCATTTGACCTTTTTTGAAATGCTGGGCAACTGGAGCCTGGGCGATTATTTCAAGAAAGAAGCCATTTCCTGGAGCTGGGAGTTTTTGACCAGCAGTGAATATTTGGGTCTTTCTCCTGAGCGCCTTGCCTTCTCCGTATTTGCCGGCGATGAAAACGCGCCCCGCGATATGGAAAGCTATCAATTGTGGCGCGACTGCGGCGTGAAGGAAGATCGTATTTTCTTCCTGCCCAAGGAAAACAACTGGTGGGGCCCTGCCGGGCTCACCGGTCCCTGCGGCCCCGACAGTGAAATGTTCATCATCACCGACAAAGAGCCCTGCGGACCGGATTGTTCGCCGGCCTGCTCCTGCGGGCGGTATCTGGAAATCTGGAACGACGTGTTCATGCAGTACAACAAGCAAGCTGACGGCACGTTTGTTCCGCTGGCCCAGAAGAATGTGGACACGGGCATGGGCCTGGAACGCACCATCTGCGTTCTGACCGGCAAGAAAACCGTGTATGAAACCGACCTGTTTGCCGGCATTCTGGGCAAGATTGCCGAACTGTCTGGCAAGACCTACGGCTCCGATGCGGAGACCACCAAAGCCTTCCGCATTATTGCCGACCATACACGGACTTCCACCTTCATTCTGGGTGACCACCGCGGCGTCAGCCCCTCCAACGTGGATCAGGGCTATGTGCTGCGCCGCATCATCCGCCGCGCCGTGCGATACGGGATGCAGCTTGGCATGCCCGAAAACTTCACCGCCGAAATCGCCCAGGTCATCATCGACCAGTACAAGCATGTCTATCCCGAGCTTCAGAAAAACTCCGCCTTCGTGCTGGAACAGTTGAAGCTGGAAGAGGCCCGGTTTGCCCGGACCTTAAAGCAGGGTAACAAGGAGTTTGACAAGGTGGCGCAAAAGGTGGAAGGCGGCGTCATCGACGGTTTGAGCGCGTTCCATCTATACGACACCTATGGCTTCCCCATTGAGATGACGGTGGAACTGGCCAAGGAACATAATCTTGCGGTTGACGTGGAAGGCTTCCACGAGTGCTTCAAGCAGCACCAGGCCACCTCCCAGGCCGGCGCCGAGCAGCGCTTCAAGGGCGGCCTGGCCGACCATACCGACGAGACAGCCCGGCTGCACACCGCCACGCACTTGATGCACGCCGCCTTAAGGCAGGTGCTGGGCGAGGAAGTGGCGCAAAAGGGCTCCAATATCACGGCGGAGCGCCTGCGCTTTGACTTCTCCTTTGGCCGCAAGATGACGCCGGAAGAAGTAAAAGAGGTCGAGAAGCTGGTCAATGAGGCCATTGATGCCAAGGCCCCCATCACCATGGAGGAAATGACCGTGGAGGAAGCCAAGGCCCAGGGCGCCATCGGCCTGTTTGAAAGCAAGTACGGTGAGCGCGTCAAGGTGTACACCATGGGCGTATTCAGCAAGGAAATCTGCGGCGGCCCCCA
The DNA here is from genome assembly GCA_023436585.1 of Bacillota bacterium. Lineage (GTDB taxonomy): Bacteria > Bacillota > Clostridia > Christensenellales > Aristaeellaceae > JAEWAH01. The sequence goes on from JAEZIN010000034.1 coordinate 23,594, forward strand.
TGCCGAAAATACCGGCGACCTGAAATCCTTCAAAATCCTCAAGGAGGAATCCTCCTCCGCCGGCGTGCGCCGCATCAAGGCCGTCGTCGGCTGACCGGGGGACGCAGTCCCCTGGACCCCTGCTAAAGGGATAAAACCCCTTTAGAATCCCCATTCTAAAAGATAAAGGCCGGAGGGAATTTCCCTTCGGCTTTGCTTTTGGCTATTTGGATGATAAATGCCCCGGCGAACACAAGCCTATGGAATACTGGCAAACTTCGGCCAATGTCATCCTGAGGAACGTAGTGAGATCTTTACGTAGCATTTAAATAAAAGATTCACTCGCAGTAAAAGAGTACAACTGATTGGTTAGTTTGCTTATAAATATTGCATGGATATATGCTCGTTGGCGCTATGCTTTCAAATTAACATTGGGCTTGGCATCTTTTGCTGAAAAAAACCCCACCCTCAGCACCTTCTTGGGGCACGCGTCCTGGCACTGGCCGCAAAGGATGCATTCGGTGTGGAACATCTTCTTCTCTTGCACCATTTCATTTACATTGAGGCTCATGGGGCATACCTTATCGCAGCCCTTGCAGCTTATGCAACTGGAAGACTCTGCTGTCAGCCTGCGGGCGGGCAAGCGCAAATGCTCCTTGAGCTTTGTGCCCAGCACCATAAAGGGCGCCATCCAGCAAAGGCTGTGGCAGGGGGAGCGGCGGCCGAAGATCAGCGCCGGTACGGCCAGCAGGAAAACGATGGGCAGGTAGATGAAGTACCGGGAGGATTCGTTCACCGATATGCCCCCGTCTGTCATGTAGATCATGTCTACCCCTTTGACGCCGCCCGCACTGAGGAAACCGGCGACGATGGCCCCCAGCCAGACAACCCAGATAAAGTACTTGATGATGTTTTGACGTTTGGATACCGGTTTATTGACGATGCCGGCACAGGCGTCCTGCAGCGCGCCGGCCGGGCACACCCAGGAGCAAAAGCTGCGCCCGAAAAACAGCGATGTCAGGAATAATCCCGCAAACACCAATGCGCTGCCGCTTAAAATCCCCTCAAAGCTGCCCTGGACGATCAGGTAGGGGGAGAGATAATTGAGGGTGATGGGAAAAGTAATGAAGAAAAATAGCTGAATGATTTTTCTGGCCTTTGTCTTTCTGCTCATGATGCAAATCCTCCGTTTTACTCCTGTTTGCCGCCCAGCATGTTCAGCGCTTCCTGCGCCCAGTCCAGATAGGCTTTGTAAACATACTGCCCGAAACGCATGGTCATATAGTAGTTTTTGTGGTCTTCATCCTCATCCATGACCTGCCGGAGGTTTTCCCCGAATACCTCCAACATCTTTTGATGCTGCTCGTACCGCTTGCGGAAGGCCTCTATCCTTTGCACGTTGGCCGCCGGGTCCAGTTTTCCGCCGAAAAACAGCTTGATCAGTATCTCATACCTTGTATATTCCTTCTCGTCCGGCAGAAGCAGCCACTGTGTTAAATGCTCCCGGCCAGAAGGTGTGATGGCGTATACATTCCGTTTGGGGCCTTTTAACGTTTCCGTCGCTACTTTTTCAATCAGGCTCTCTTCCTCCAGAACGGCGAGGGTGGGGTAGAGTTGCCCGTAACCAACGCTCCAGAACTGGCTCACCATCATGTCAATGCGCTTTTTCATGTCGTAGCCGCTCATCGGCTCATGATTCAAAAAACCAAGCAGGATGTATCTGGTGGTGTTGTCCTTGGACATGTATTCCTCCTTGACTATATCAAGATGATATAGATTGTAGTCCGTATTATGTAGTCTGTCAACAGATGCGAAAAAGAAAAATATGGTTGACAAAACTTCGACCAATCACTATAATACTTGTTCTCGCCTTGAAAACAGAACGATGGGAGGTGTCCCCCATGGAATGGCGTCTGCCGGACCACCCGGATGCTGCGCCGGAGGCTGCGCGGCTGAATCACTCTTTGTCCGTGATTCACGGTGAAATCGCAAAGCTGGAAGCGGAAACGGGAGTCGGCGCGGAGGAAGAGCGGATCATCAAGGTGCCGGAGGGCATCGATGCCGATGAGCAGGTGGCGTTGAACATCTTTCGCATGAAGCTGCAAACGCTGCACCAGCTGGCGCTGGCGCGAAAACAGCCCTTTTTCTCCAGGCTGGACTTCATTCCCAAGGGCGGTACGCCGGAAACCCATTACCTGGGCCGGTGGGGCGTATTGAAAACGCCGGAGTACAGCGTAGAGGTGGTGGACTGGCGAAGCCCCGTGGCCAACCTCTACTATTCCGGGCAGGTTGGCCCCATGGCCTACGAGGCGCCGGACGGCAGGGTAGAGGGGGAACTGACCCTCAAGCGTATGATCACCGTCACCGGCGGACATTTGACAGGCATATTCGATTCAGGCGTCGTCAGCCAGGACGCGTACCTGCAGGGCGTATTGGGTTCGGTAAGCACCGACAGGCTGCGGGAGATCGTCACCACCATACAGGCGGAGCAGAACATCGTCATCCGCCACGGCATAGGGAAACCTTTAATTGTCCAGGGGGTCGCGGGCAGCGGAAAAACCACCATCGCGCTGCACAGAATCGCCTGGCTTTTATATGCGTATCAGGAAACGCTTTCGCCGGCCTCCATGATGATTGTGGCGCCCAACCCTCTTTTCCTGGACTACATTTCCGCGGTGTTGCCTGACCTGGGCGTGCAGCAGGTGCAGCAGACGACATTTATGAACCTGTGCGCCCGCTGCCTTGGCAAGCAGATGACCAAGATCCGCTGGGAGAACCGGTTGGAGGACCAGCTTCATATGACCGCCGCAGAACGTGCCTCCCTGGGGGCTGTGCTTAGGATCAAGGGCTCGCTGCGGTACAAGAACGAGTTGGAACTTTTTTTGAACATCTATGAGCATAAGGTTATTCCGGCCGGGGATGTGCGGTTCGGAAACGAGGTACTCTATACCCAGGCGGAGCTTGAAGGGATTTATCTCACGCAATTGAGGCCTTTTCCCCTGCGCCAGCGGGTGGCCGAACTGCAAAAGTACATGCAGGGCCGTCTGAAAAAGGCGGCGGAGCACATGACCGAAAAGCTGGAAGCTATAGTAAGAGACCGTTTGGACGCCCTGATGACGCGCCTTCCGGACAATGACGAACGCAGGGCGCGCACCAAAAAACTGCTGGAGAACCGGGAAATGCGTCTTGCGGAGTTAAAAGAGGAACAGAAGAAGTTCTTGAAAGCCTATCCCGGCGTGTGGCCGGCCATGAACGTGCTGGAGGTGTACGCTGCTTTCCTGGACCACCTGGAGCACGAAGACGCTTTTTCAGGCGATGGGGAGGAGCTTTTGCGGCGTACCAGGGAATCGCTTGCCCGCGGCGAGGCCGGGGCGGAGGATCTTCCCGCCATTACAGTCATCGGCCGGCGGGTGTTTGGTATGCCCCGGCTGAATGTCAGCCATGTGGTGATGGACGAAGCGCAGGACTTTTCTCCCTTCCACTGCCAGCTGTTGAAAGAAATGGCCGGGCATGAATCGTTTACTATGGTAGGCGATCTGATGCAGGGCATCCATGGCGATGAGGGCTTACGGGACTGGGACGAGGTGGCCGGGGAGGTCTTCCATGGCCAGGCAGTTAAAAAGAACCTGATCGTCAGCTACCGCAACACCGTGGAGATCATGACGGTAGCCAGCCGCATCGCGTTAAGGCATCCCGTGCCCAATCAACCCAAGGCGCAGCCCGTTCTTCGCCACGGGGAATTGCCTTCCGTTATAGCCTGCAAAACCGAAAAGGAGCGCGTGCGTGCCATAGCCGATATAGCGGAAGCCTGGGTGAAGGAAGGCTACCACAGCATCGCCATCATCGAAAAAACGGAAGACAGATGCCAGGCGCTGTACCGCGCCTTGCCCAAGGAACTGAACGCAAGGCATATAAAAGCCGGTGACAGCCACTTTGAAGGCGGTGTCCTGGTGATGCCCGCAGCCATTGTGAAGGGTTTGGAATTTGACTGTGTACTGGTGGCGGATGCCGGCGCACAGGTATATCCAGACGAGCCATTCTACTGCCGTCTTTTGTATGTGCTGTGCACAAGGCCGCTGCACCGTTTGGCGCTTGTGCATACGGGAGAAAAATCACCTTTGCTGGCGGAAATAGGCCAAGAGGAAGCGAATTTTTGCGCATATGGGTGGGGAAATGCTGGAAAGCCACCACATAATGTAGTATAATCAATGGAGCGGCTGCGTCCTTGTAAAGCCGCGGCGGGAGTCGATATGAAAAAATCGCGGGAGCGGATTACTTCTTCCCCGGAGGGGAAAAGGCGGTATCGGGCAGTGAAACGGTTTGCCATTCTAGGCAGCGCCGTTGCATTGCTTACGCTGCTTCTGTGCCTGAATGTTTTTGCAGGCACACCGGCATTGCCGCAAAAGAGCGCCGCCCTGACCGCCGCCGCTGAAGGGCTCGACGAGGTATCCATCACGGCGGAATTTTTCCCGGAGGCGGGGCAGGTAAAGGGCCGGCAAACCATGCGGCTTTACAACAGAAGCGGCCAAACATTGAATGACGTGGTGCTGCGTACCTACGCCAACGCCTTCTCCTCGGAGGAATACAGCCCCGCAGCCATTGAGGAAGTGTACGATCAGACCTATCCTGCAGGCTTCAGCGAAGGCTCCATCTCCCTTTCCAATGTGCTGCTTGGGGGGCAAAAATCCGGATTCGCCTTTGACGACGCCGCCAAGACGGTGCTTCGCATCGCGCTGGACACCGCCTGGCAGCCGCAGGAATGGATCGATATCGCGCTGGATTATGTAATCCAGATTCCGGACTCATCCTTCCGTTTTGGTCATTCTTCAGGGATCTATACGCTGGGAAACGCGTTTCCCATCCTTTCCGTGTGGGAAAATGGTGCGTGGAGGACCGAGGAGTACTATCCGCTGGGAGACCCGTTTTACTCGGACTGTGCCAATTACAACGTTTCCATCACCGTGCCCAGGGGGTATCAGTGCGTGGGAAGCGCGTATGGTATGAGGTCGGAGCTTAATGGGAAGTGGCTTTATGCGTTTGACGCGCCAGCGGTGCGGGATTTTGCGCTGTCCATCAGCGACCGGTTCGCCGCCGCCCAGGAAACGGTGGGGGATACGCTGGTCACCAGCTATGCCTTGACCACCCAGGCCGCGTGGAAGGCCCTAAAGTATGCGAAGCAGGCGATGGAATGCTTTAACGAACAGTACGGCGCGTATCCTTACCAGCATCTTGCTGTAGCTATGGTGGATTTTCCCTTTGGGGGGATGGAGTATCCCGGCCTTGTGCTGGTTCAAAAATCGCTGTATGAGGCCGACAGCGAAAAGAACCTGGAAAATGTGACGGCGCATGAGGTGGCGCACCAGTGGTGGTACGCCGTGGTAGGCTCCGATCAGTATTACCAGCCCTGGCAGGACGAAGCGCTGGCGGAATACTCCCTGCTGGACTATACCCAGAAGTATTATGGGCAGGAAGCAAGGGACAGCATGAACTTCTCCCGCTTTGAAACCGCCATGCGGGTGACCATACCCAGGGGTGTAACGCCAGGAAGCCCCGTCGACTATTTCGGCGATATGTCGGAGTATTCCCTGGTGGTGTACCGCCGCGGCGCGTCGCTGATGGTGGCGCTTCAAACAGCCCTGGGGGAAAAGTTTCATGATTTTTTGAGGACTTATTATCAAAAGCAGTCATTCCGCCTGGCATCCCGCGGGGATTTCGAGCAAACGCTCAAAGAAGTCTCCGGACAGGACTGGAGCGCCTTGATGGTGGATTATCTGGATACGTATATCAATAATTGAATACGGATGAAAAGCAGGTGCGCATATGATCATGGAGCCGCAGCAGGTAGCGGTGCTGATTCCTTCCCTGGAGCCCGATGACAAGCTTGTTCCCTATGTGGGGCAGCTTCTTGCCAAGGGCTTTTCCCGTGTGGTGGTGGTGGACGATGGCTCGGGGCCGTCGTATCAGCCCATCTTTGCGGAGCTTTCCACCCTAAATGGATGCCATGTGCTCCACCATGAAAAGAACAAGGGCAAGGGCGACGCCTTAAAGACGGGCTTCGCCTTTATCAAGACCGAATTTCCGGGCTGCCCCGGCGTTGTGACGGCCGATTCCGATGGGCAGCACACCGTGAAGGACGTTTGGGCCCTGGCGGAGCGTTTGGCAGAAGGGGAAGAAGGCGTGCTGCTGGGCACCCGCGATTTTTCCATGGCCCATGTGCCGGGGAAGAGCCGGGCAGGCAACAGAATCACATCACTTATTTTCTGGCTCTTGTACGGCCGCTGGCTGAAGGACACGCAAACGGGCCTTAGGGCCTTTTCCGCGCAGCATTTGGCTTTTATGCTCAAGGTGGAGGGGCACCGCTTCGAGTATGAAATGAACATGCTCATCGCCTGCGCCAGGGACAACCTGCCCATGAAGGCCGTGCCCATTGAAACGGTGTACGAGAACCAAAACAAGGGCACGCATTTTCATCCGCTCAAGGACAGCCTGCGCATCTACCGCGTTATTTTCAAGAATTTTTTCAGGTTCATGTCCTCCTCATTTCTGGCCACGGCCATCGACCTTGGCATCAGCTTTCTTTTGATGGACGCGCTGCGTACGGGACCACTTCCCAATGAATGGCGTATCGCCATCGCCACCGGCGCTGCCAGGCTGGTGTCCTCGGGTTTTAACTTCCTGGTCAACAAGAATTTCGTTTTCCATTCCCGCACCGCCAGGCATAAGCAGACGGACGCGCTGCTTCGCTATGCCATCCTCTGCGTGTGCGTCTGGGCGGTTTCCTGGGGTTCTGTGACATCCCTGCACCAGTACCTTAACATGTCGGACAAGCTGGCCAAGATCCTGACGGATACACTTTTGTTCTTTGTCAATTACCGTGTGCAGCAGCGCTGGGTTTTCAAGAAACACCCCCATTATGCCGAGCAAGGAGCCAACATCGGATGAAATTCAAGAAGCCGGTACTAATCTTATTGGTGCTTTCGTTTATCCTGATGGCTTCCGCGATGGGGGAAGGCTATTCCCTCCCCGTGGACGGCAGCCCGGGGCCCAAACCCAATCCTGCGGGGTATACCTCCCAAACGGTTTACGAGGATGAGTCCATCACCGTGACGATGGAAAGCCGTAAGATCGACGATTCGGTCTACCACATCGCCTGGGTGAAGATTGCCCATCCCTCCCAGCTCCGGGCGGCGCTGGCAGGCCCCTATGGCTCGAAAAAGACGGCCAAAACATCGGAGATCGCGGCGGCAAACAACGCGGTGGTTGCCATCAACGGTGACTACTTCCAATACCGCAGCAGCGGTTATGAAGTCCGCCAGGGTGAGGTATTGCGCAAGACGCCCAACACAAAGCTGGACCTGCTGGTGGTGGACGAGAACGGTGATTTCCACATCTTCAAAAAGTCCAATAAAAAAGAGCTGACGGCTTTCTTACAGGAGCATACCCCCGTCAACGCTTTTACCTTCGGGCCCGCCCTTGTCAAGGACGGCGAGGTGCAGTACATCAACAACACCTACGGCTTTGCCCCCCAGGACAGGGCGCCCAGGGTAGGCATCGGGCAGATTGGCCCGCTCGAGTATGTGCTGGTGGTGGTGGATGGCCGCCAGGAAGACTATTCCCGTGGCATCAGCATCAAGATGCTTGCGGAATTCATGGGCGAACTGGGCTGCCAGCAGGCCTTCAACCTGGACGGCGGCGGATCGGCCACCATGGTGTTCAACGGGGCCTGCTACAACAGCATTTCGGACAAATCGGAACGCAACATATCGGATATCATTTATTTTGCATCGGCGGTGCCGGAATCGGCTTATAACGGCGCCGCGAAACAGGAGTGACCGCAATGGAAAAAAAGCGCCGTGTGGAAACAATCATATATGCTTCTTTAATCGCGCTGATGCTTCTTGTGCTCCCGCTGGTGGTGCCTACGGGGGCGATAATGAGTTCCGCGGACCGGGCCTATACGGAGAATGTCCCCTTGATCTTTGAGAATGAAGGCGAAGAGGATTTCTTTGAGGATATGCCGGAGGAGGAGCCGGAGGGCGGAGTGCCTGAATCCGGGCTGCTTCGGTTAAGCGCCAGCGGCGGGTCCGTGCCGGGTGTGGCCGCAGCCAGCCTGCCCATGGACTTTACACCGGGCCTTTTGCCCAACCCTGCGGGATATGCGGAAAAAAGCTATCAGGATGAAAGCATCACCGTCACCATGGAAAGCCGCGAGGTGGGCGATTCCATGTTTCATGTGGCCCATGTCAAGATCGCCCATCCCTCCCAGCTTCGCACCGCCCTGGCCGGCCCTTATGGCACGAAGAAAACCAATAAGACATCCTCCATGGCCAAGGCCAACAATGCCGTGGTGGCCATGAACGGCGATTACTACAACAACCGCGAAGGCGGGTACATCGCCCGCCAGGGGGAGACCTTCCGCAAAAAGCCTTACAAGAGTCTGGATATGCTGGTCATCGACAGCAAGGGTGATTTTCATGTGCTGGTGAAAAGCGATCCGGAAAAGCTTACCGCCCTTGTGAAGGACCAGGAAAACCCCATCCTGCAGGCTTTCACCTTTGGACCGGCTCTGATTGTGGACGGCGCGGTCCAGCCGCTGCCGGAATCATACCAATTCAACATCCGCAGGCCCGAACCGCGCGCCGCCATCGGACAAATTGGCCCACTGGAATACGTGATGGTGGTGGTGGATGGCCGCAGGGATGATTCTCCCGGTGTCACCGTGGAGGAGCTGGGCGCTTTCATGGCGGAGCTTGGCTGCAAACAGGCCTTCAACATGGATGGCGGCAATTCCGCCACCATGATCTTCAACAACGCGTTCTACAGCCGCAAGACGGACAACTCCGAGCGCTCCGTCAGTGACATCATTTATTTTGCCTCGGCGGTGGACCCTGCCACTTGGCAGAAGTGACGCCCTGTACAAAGGAGAAGCATCATGTTTCAGGATGTGCAGTCTTTCCAGCTGACCATATACCTGTACGGGCTGTGCCTGGCGGCAGGCGCGGCCTTGTGGCTTTTAGCTGCCCTATATCTTGCCAAAAAGAAAAGCGTGCCGTATGACGCGGTGCTGCTGACGGGCGTACTGGCGATTCCCATGGGACTGCTCTTTGCCCGCATTCTATACTGTCTGGTCAGCCTCGGCTATTATCTGGACACCATCGGCCAGCCTGTCGCCATGCTTTACTTCTGGGACGGCGGCTTTTCCATGATGGGTGCGCTGCTGGGCATCAGCCTTTCCGCTCTGCTGGCGGCCAAAGTCAAAAAAGTGCGTTTCGGAGAGCTGATGGATGTGCTGGCCGTACCGGCGGGGATTTTCATTGCCCTGGCGCGGCTTGGGGAAGCGTATACGATCCTGGGCCGCGGCAAGACCATCAATACACAGTGGATGATGGACAGCCCGTTTTTCAGCACCCGGGAGGCCTGGGGTGATTATCACGCGGTGTTTCGGTATGAGGCTGTGGCGGCCGTACTGCTTGTTCTTGTGATGCTGTGCCTGTTCTTTGGCAGAAGAGCACGCGCCACGGCAAAGCCTGGCGATCTGGCCCTTGTGTTCGGCTCGCTGTTCGGCTCCGCCCAGGTGGTGCTGGAAAGCCTTCGGGACGATGGGCATATGCTGTGGGGCTTTGTGCGGGCTTCCCAGATCATCAGCATTCTTTTGCCGGCGGCGGCCATCGCCGTGTTCAGCGTACGTCTGATCAAACGCCATGGCTTCCACTGGCAGCCCTTGGCCGCCTGGCTGACAGCGGCAGCGGCTATCGGGCTTGGTGTCATCAAGGAATTTGATATCGATACAAGCAACAATCTGACCAGGGAATATGCGCTGATGTCGCTGGCCATGGCGGTGCTGGCAGCTGTAGCGCTGCTTCTTTGGAGGATGGCAAAAAACAAAAGACAAAACCCGTGACTGGCCTGCCCAAGGAGGGATTGCGGATGAATGAGAACAGCAACGCGCTGCGCCGTTTCGTCACCGGAGAGCTGCCGCCCCCTTATAAGGAGCGGGAGGATGCTTTCTTCGGGGGATTTGTACGCGACAACTGCCTGCGGCTGGGGATACTCGGCCTTATGGCCGCTGTTCTGCAAGGTGCCATCCTGTTCTCCCTTGGCGATCTTCCCATCATGCGTGACCTGCTCATGCGTTGGTTCACCCTGCTGGCCGTCATCGGCCTTGGCATTTTCGGGCTGTTCTTTCTGCGCCAGGCGAAGGGGAAGATGCCCGCCTCCACCTTGTGGGCATGCCAGGTGGCGTTTGCCGTCTATTACACGGTGGTGGACCTTTGCATCCTGTTCCTGTACCACCAAATGCAGCCCGGACCCCATTTGATGATTCCCGCCTTGCTGTTGGGAACTATGATGTCCATGACGGGCGGGCTGAGCATCACGTGCTTTGGGGGATACCTGCTGAGCGTGCTTTTGCTGGTGGGGGAGCCTGCGCTGCTGGCGTACGGTATGGTGACCGTTATGGCAGCCTATCTTATATCCAGGGAGCGGTACAGGGAAAGGATAGCCCTGTTTGTATCGGGCATAAAGGCGGAGCAGAAGGAGCAGGACATAACGGAGCTTCGCCGGCGTCTGGAACGCATGACCTCCTGGGACGAGCAGACGCAAATGAACAACCGGCGTGCCATGAGCTCCTGGCTGGAAGCCGTATGGCCCCTTTGTGTGCGCAACCGCATTCCCGTGGCGGTAATCATCGCCGCCCCGGATGGTATGGGAAAAGTGCGCACGGAAAAAGGGTCCGATGTGGCGGCGGCCCGCTTCAATCAGTTCGCCGCGGCTTTGAAACCCTTTGTACGCCGCCAGTCCGATTTCCTGGGCCGGTACGAGGAAGGCAAGTTCATTATCTTGTATTCGGGGCCTGCCCGCAGGGATACGGATATGCTGGCCAGGCGCATCCAGGATGACCTAAAAAGGCAGGCCTGGGTGGATGAACCCGGCGAAAACATCTCACTGAGCATGGGCATCGTATATGGCCTGCCCGGCGACAATATGGTAACGGCCCAGTGGATGACCAGGGCGGACGACGTATTGGAAAAAGCCAGGCTGCAAGGGCCTGGCACAGTGCTGGTGGAAGAGGCGTGACAAGGCTTTATCCTTTTTTACAGCCGGTGCAGGTATCCAGCGTGATGTCTTCCCCGCGCAGTTCATGGCAAATTGCGCCATAAGGGTCCTTTTCTCCGGAGGGGGCAAAGCCGTAGCGCGCAAAGAACGGGGACGCATCAGGCTTGGCGTGCAGAACCACCCTGACGGCGTTATGCTGCTGCGCCTTGTACAGCAAAAGGCGTGTCAGGAAATCACCGAGTCTTCTGCCCCTAAAGCCGGGGAGTACGCCGATGAAGCCTATATGGAACGCGCCGCCTTCCCACCAGATGCGGCCCGTGCCCACAGCCTGCCCTTCGCAAAAGGCCAAAGCCTGCCAGGCCAGCGCATCTTTGTCATCCCGGTCCAGGGCAAAAATCTCACGGCGCAAAAAAAGCGCCGGTTCGATGTCGGCTCCCGGAGGGAGCCATTTTCCTTCCACCATACCGACACCTGCTTTCCAGGAGGATGATTTATGAATCAGGATAAAATACAGCGCATCAACGAACTGGCCCGGAAAAAGAAAACGGTGGGGCTGACCCAGGGGGAACTTCAGGAGCAGCAGGCGCTGCGCAGCGAGTATTTGAAAGCCTTCCGGGCAAACATGGAGCAAATGCTGGAGGGTATTAAGATCAAGGAAGCGGACGGCTCTATAGTGCCGCTTCAGAAAAAGCGCCCCAACTAATAGTATAGTCTGGACAGCCTGGTCTGTCAAAGGCAAAATGTTTGCCCCAAACCTTGCGTGGTTTGGACGTATCTGGTATAATGAAGGCGGAACAAGGGGAAAGTACTTATACGAAGTGCATCAAGGCCGCGGCCGAAGGAGGCCGTGGAGATGCAAAGAAAGCGGGGGTGAGTCCATTGTACGAGGATGACCAGCTGGATATCGTCGAAGGAACGGACGAGGAGGGAAATAAAATCCTTCTGCAGGTCATGGAGTACTTCTTCTACAATGGTGAGGAATATGTGGTCCTTGGCGATGCAGAGGAAAGCGAAGAAGATTGCGAAGAATGTGAATGCGAAGCCTGCGGGCATGAAGAAGGCCACGAACATGAAACAGACCTTTATATTATGAAGGTAATCACCTCCACCGATGAAAGCGGCGAAGAAGTGGAAGAATTCGTGCCTGTGGACGAAGACCTGATGGACAAACTCATCCAAGTGGTGCAGACCAATTTCAGTGAAGAAGACGACGAAGAAGAACTGGAAGACGAGGAAGAGGAATAACCTAGGGTCGGTTCCCACAACTGCATAGTCTCGATCGGCCGGGCGGCATCGCTGCCCGGCTTTGAATATTTCAGCATATTAGGATAGATTATCGCATTGCACACAAGGGATTGGCTTACCCAATGAAAGGGATTTTCGATTTACTATCGAAATCTAAATTCTATCACAAGTTAATGTTGATGAAGGCAGGAGAACCATGACGGACGAACTGCGCCTGAAAATAGAAAATCTGCCAGACAGCCCCGGCTGCTACCTGATGAAGCAACAGGGGGAGATCATTTATGTGGGGAAGGCTGTGAACCTGAAAAACAGGGTGCGCAGTTACTTTCAAAACTCCCGGGGCCATACGGTCAAGGTGGCGGCCATGGTGGGCAAGGTCGACGATTTTGACATCATGCTCTGCACCACCAACCTGGAAGCGCTGATTCTGGAGTGCAACCTGATCAAGCGCCACAAGCCCTATTACAACATCCTTCTAAAAGATGACAAGCATTACCCCTATGTGCGGGTGGACATGCAAAAGCCCTTTCCCAGACTGGAAGTGGCGCGCCGCATCGAAAAGGACGGGGCAAAATACTTTGGTCCCTACATCGGTGCCACGGTGGTCCGCCAGGTGATGGACGCTGTACAGAACATTTTTCCGCTGCGCAATTGCACACTGGACCTGCCGCTGAAAACGCCGCGCCGGCCCTGCGTTCAGTACGAGATTGGCCGCTGCCTGGCCCCCTGCGCCAACAAGTGCACCAGGGAAGAGTATGGGGCCATGATGGAGCAGGTACTGAATTTCCTGGGCGGCCGGTACCAGGATGTGGTGAACCGCATGAAGGCGGATATGGAAGCGGCGGCCAAAGCGCTGAATTTTGAGCGCGCGGCGTATCTACGCGACAAGATGCAGGATGTGGAGATCCTCATGGAGCGGCAGCGCGCCATACAGGTCAGCGGCGCGGATCAGGATATACTGGCCATCGCCCAGGACGGGCTGGACGCCATGGTGCAGGTATTATACGTCCGAGGCGGGCTTATGAACGGCGGCGACCACTTTGTGCTCCCCCAGGCCGGCAGCGATTTAAAAGGAGAGGTTCTGGCCGCGTTCCTCACCCAGTACTATGAGGACGGCAACCTCATTCCCAGGCAGGTTCTGTGCCAGGAGCTGCCGGACAACCGGGAGGAGCTGGAAGCCTGGCTGCGGGAAGCAAGGGGCGGCGCGGTCACGTTGACCACGCCCAAGCGGGGTGAGAAGCATGACCTGGTGCTGATGGCGGAAAAGAACGCACAGGACGCGCTGGAAAAACGGAATGCCAGAAGCGCCATCAAGGAGGAGCGCACCACCGGCGCGGCGGCCGCGCTGGGCGAGGCGCTGGGGCTTGCAAACCCGCCCAGGCGCATCGAGGGCTATGATATCTCCAATACCCAGGGCGTATTGAGCGTGGCTTCCATGGTGGTTTTCATCGATGGGGAGCCGGCCAAAAAGGAATACAGGCACTTCCGCATTAAAACAGTGGAAGGGCCCAACGACTTTGCCTCCATGAACGAGGTGGTGGGCCGCAGGTTCCGCCACGGGATGGAGGAGCAAAAGGAGCGAGCGGAGGATGGGCTGCCCATGGAAGGCGGCAAGTTCTCCGATATGCCGGATTTGGTGCTCATCGACGGCGGCCCGGAGCAGCTGGCTTTTGCACGGCGTGCCATGCGGGAATCGGGGGCTGATGTGCCCATGTTCGGCCTGGCCAAGCGGCTGGAGGAAATCTTCCTGCCGGACAGGGAGCTGCCCATATTGCTGGATAAGCGTTCGCCGGCGCTGCATCTCATACAGCGCATCCGCGATGAGGCGCATCGCTTTGCCATTACCCACCACAGAAACTTGCGCGGCAAGGAAAGCGTCCACAGTCAGATTGAGGACATCCCCGGCATCGGGCCCACAAGAAGAAAAGCGCTGCTGAAGCACTTTCATTCCCTGCAGGCTGTCAAGAACGCATCGTTTGAAGATTTGATTGCTGTGCCCGGCATGACAAAGCCGGCGGCGGAAGCGGTGCTTAAATGGGCGGAAGAGAAAAAAGCGTGATCAGGCTTGTGCAGCCGCGATTATCATTATTATGCCTGTGACCTGGCCTCTCTCAGCTTTTCGATGGCCCGGCGGGTGTAAAACGCCAACGCCAGCAGCGTCAGGCCAACGGAGATCCACAACAGAAGCATATCCCACTGTACATACTTCATGGCAATAAAGTCCGCATGGAAGAAGGAAAGGGAAATGGCGGCGATGAAAAGGAATTGCGCAGCCTTGCCCACCGGCTCGCTGTAGACGACGATCCCCTTTTTCAGCATATAGATGCCGCCCAGCACCATGATGATCTCCTTGAGCAGGACGATGATCACGGCGGCTGGAGGAAGTATTCCGCTGAAGGTTTGAACAAGCAGCACGGATATTACCATCAGCTTGTCGGCCAGCGGGTCCATCAGCTTGCCGAAGTTGGTGACAAGGTTATATTTTCGGGCGATGAAGCCGTCGAGTAGATCGGTGAAACTGGCCAGCAAAAATACACCCAGCGCCTGATAGCGCAGGGAGGAATAGTACAGCACAAGAAATACGGGGATCAGCGCTGCCCGCAGCATGGTCAGCACATTGGGCACATTCCAAATGTTTTCCCGCTTCTTCTCCATGGGGCATCCTCCTTGGTTATCCATATGCGCCTTATGTATATATCATAACACATATTTACAGGTTTGGCAGCGGCAAGCGTGAAAATTGCTGACATGCAAAGGAGAACGCGATGAAGGCATTGATTATTGGGGGCACCGGAACCATCAGCACGGCAGTTACAGCAAGAGCACTGGAAGCGGGATTTGATGTGACGATCCTCAACAGGGGCAGCCAAAAGGATGTGCCGGATACCGTGCGGCAAATCCATGCCGACGTACGCGACAATTTGGCCATGCAGGCGGCGCTGAAAGGCGAAACGTTTGATGTGGTCTGTGACTATTTGACCTTCACCCCGGAGCAGGCCAGGCAGAGCATCGCCTTGTTTGCCGGGAAAACAGGGCAATATATTTTTATTTCCAGCGCCTCCGTATACCAGAAGCCCCCGGCCCATTACCTGGTCACCGAAAGCACGCCGCTTTGCAATCCCTACTGGGAATACGCCAGGCAGAAGATCGCCTGCGAGCTATGCTTCAATGAGGCTTACAGGCAGGCGGAATTTCCCGTGACCATCGTCCGCCCTTCCCATACGTACGGCGACAGCAGCATACCCTGGGTGCTCAATTCCCGGTCCATGCGGTTTTCCCTGATCCACCGCATCAAGGCCCATAAGCCCATCGTAGTGCCCGGCGACGGTACCAACTTTTGGACGCTGACCCATAATACCGACTTCGCCAAGGCCTTTGTGGGCCTGATGGGAAAAAGCCAAGCGCTAGGCCACGCCTTCCACATCACCGGTGACGAGGCCATGACCTGGGACGCGTACCTTCATATCATTGCCGGCGCGGTGGGCGAAAAAGCGCAAATTGTGCACATATCCACCGACGCCCTTGTGAAGCACCTTCCGGAAGAGCGCGGCCCGCTCACCGGTGACAAGGCGCAGACTGCCATCTTTGACAATTCGAAGATCAAGCTGTTTGTGCCGGGCTTTAAAGCTACCATTCCCTTTGAGGCGGGTATCCGCAGTACGCTTGCCTGGTATGAAGCCCACCCGGAACGCATGGGCTATGATATGGAATGGGATGCCCTGATGGATGAGTTTGTGAAGTGGTTCCTGATTTGATATGCATTGAAGTTTTATTTTATTGTGGATTGGATGATAAAATAGCGCATTTTATCAAATCATTAACTCTGGTTTGTTAATCTTCTTTAAGCGAGGTATTGCGATTTTATTAAGCATCATACAAGCTCCGATGCATATTACGCCGCGCACTATGAACCAAATTGGTTCGAGTCTGCTCTCAAATGATAATCCTGAAAGCAAAATAATTTGACGTTTATTGTCATAAAGTTGAAACTCCCATCCGTGAACTCCAGCCATCCCCATAAGTCCGGATAATATAAATGCCATACTGTAAACAGCAAGTATTGCCACTGATGAATAGGATATTATTATGAGTGTCTTCGCTATTTTCCATTTAGCTTTATCTGACAATCTCGTCATATTTTTGTTGCTCAAATAGCTGCCCAAAAACGTAGCGATGGTTGAAAAAGCAATACCGATAATAGATTCCAACATTTTCCCACCTCATCCGTTTTAAAACATTATATCATGAATTTGTATATCATCAAATAGTTCTTACACGTTTTATATACACAACCAAGTCTCATATAGCATGATGACTCTAATAGAAGCCAATTTTTGTAAAAGTGTAACATTATGCAGGCTTATTGAATTTGATATATATGTAAACCATAATAGAATGATATTTGCATGATCTAATAAATGTCGGTTGTATATTTCTTGCAGGCTGAAATGAAGAGCACTGTGCTTATAACCAAAAACCTGCGCATATTAAGCGCAGGTTTTGATAAAACCGAGTTAATAGCCTACTGCAAAATCATCCGCCCGCAGGTTTCGCACTCCACGATGGTTCCGCCGGCCTTGATGGCCCTCAGCACCACCGAGGGCAGCGACATGTTGCAGCCTCCGCACTGGTCGTTTTGCAGCCGTGCCATGGGGGGCACGCTGTGGAGCTTGATGTTTTTGTACTTTTCCAAATAGTCCGGCTGGATGCCCCTTGCCTTTTGTGTGGCCAGCGACCGCTGTTTTTCCAGCGCGGTCATGCGCTCCTTGTACTCCACGTCATAGGCGGCCTTCAGCTGGTCAAACTCCGCCTTCACCTTGGCAGCGCGAAGACGCACCTCATGCTGCTGGTGGTCCCTGTCGCCGGCGTCCTTGCGGATGCGCTTCATCTCCTGCTCGTAGCCGTTGAGCGTATCCAGCAGCTTGCGGGCTTCGTTGGTTTGCAGGCGCGCGTCGTCCATGGTTTGCGGAGGTTCCTTTTCCAATTTCGCGGTCAGCGCCTTCAACTGTTCTTCGGCCCGTACAACCGCGTCCCGGATCACATCAATGCGGTCGCTCATGATCATGACTTCATTTTCGATGCGCTTGATGGTATTCTGCTGCTCCATTAAAAAATCCCGGCTCTTCACCAGCTTGATGCGGTTGGGGGAGCGTCGGATTTCATTTTCCAGACGGTCCGCTTCCATGTCCGCCTGCTGATACTCCCAGAGCATTTCCAACTGATCCATGCTTTGACCTCCTAGGTTGTGCCCCGAATCATTAGGGGCAAACCCCTGTATTTGCTACAAGAAAAGGCGGATTTGCATGCACCTTTCCCTGACACAGACTACGTATTCATCGCTCCCGGATAGGAGACGCCCGAAAAATGGGAAACTGCCACTGAATATTGTAACCCATCCAATCCCTTTTGTAAACAGCAGCCAAATGCCTGAAGGCCGGGGGCCTCGGTGGCATAGTGGCCGCCTTCCAGCAGCACCATACCCTGGGCCACCGCCGCTAGGGCGTTATGGTGGCGCACTTCTCCGGTAAGGTACGCCTGGGCGCCCAGGGCAGCCGCTTCAACATAGCCCTCGTCATACGCGCCGCCGCCTGCGGCCAGGGTGGTTATCTGCCTATCCGGGCTGCCAAACAAGCGAACCGGGGCATTTAACAGCCTGGAAGCCATATCCCGAAGCGCTGCTGCCGTCATGGGAGAGGGAAGCTCCCCGCAGCGCAGGAAGCCATCTCCGCGCATGTTCTTCAGGGAAAACAACTGCCCAAGCGTATCGTTGATACCCCCGGGCGCCCTGTCCAGGTTCGTGTGGGCGCTGATCAAGGCGATGCGGCTGCGGATCAGTTCGCACAGGGTTCGGCCCTCCGAGTCATCCTCCCGTATGTTCTTCCTGGCATGGAACAGTATGGGATGGTGGGTGAGGATCAGCTCGGCTTTCAGCCTTTTTGCCTCTTCTACAACCTCCATGGTACAGTCCAGGGCAGTCAGAATGCGCGTCACCGGCGCGTCCATCCGGCCCGCCAGCAGCCCGACGTTATCGAAATCCTCCGCCGTCTGGAAGGGGGCGAAGCCGTCTATCCAGTCATAGACGGCCTTCACAGTCAAGGATGTCATGGCAATTCCTCCCGGATGTATTCGTACAGCCTCAAAAACTCCGCCATGCGATGATCGGTATCGTCCGTGTTCTTCATGGCCTGTATCGCCTTGTCCGCCACCCGCTGCCGCCAGCGCAGGTAATCTAAAAACAGCGGCGGCTTTTCCCTCAACAGGCAGGGTCCCAGCAGCAATTCCTTTTCGGTGTATGCCTCATTGCCCGGTTGCGCCAGGAGGATCACATAGAACCGTCCGCCGGACCGCGCGATGGTTTCCTTGGCGATGCGGTAGCCGATGCCTTGCAGCGCTTCCCTGACGATGTGCAATTCCGTATGGGGGGACAGGATCAGCGCGGCATTTTGCAGCTTTGATTGTCCGGCGGCCAGTATGGAGCGCATGGTGTCGCCGCCCATGCCCAGTATGGCGATTGCCTGCGCCGGTTCATGCAGCGCGTTCAGGCCGTCTGCCTGCGCAAACACCGCCTGCCCCTCAAAATGATGGCGCGTGATCAGTTCCCTGGCCTTCAAAAGCGCCGGACCGCTGATGTCAGAAACCACCATGCGTTCGCACCGGCCCGAGGCTAGCAGGTACAAGGGCAGCCGGCCGTGGTCGGTGCCTATATCCGCGCCGAGCCGGCAGGGGGGGAACAGTTCCGCCGCGGCCAAAAGCCGCTCATCCAGCTTGGGCAGGCGCAGAAAACCGCCTCCTTTGTATGAAATGGGGGAGAGGGCGATTTGCCCGCTCCCCATTTTACTATAAAGAATATGATCTTTAATCCAGATAATCCTTCAGCTTTTTGCTGCGGCTGGGATGGCGGAGCTTGCGAAGGGCCTTGGCCTCGATTTGACGGATGCGCTCCCTGGTCACGTTGAACTCCCGGCCCACTTCCTCCAGGGTGCGCTGGCGCCCGTCGTCCAGGCCGAAGCGCAGGCGAAGCACCTTCTCCTCCCGGGGGGTCAGCGTATCCAATACATCCAGAAGCTGTTCCTTCATCAGGGAGAAGGAAGCGGCTTCCGCCGGGGCGGGGGCGTCGTCGTCGGGGATGAAGTCGCCCAGATGGCTGTCCTCTTCCTCGCCGATGGGCGTTTCCAGCGATACGGGCTCCTGGGCAATCTTGATAATTTCCCTGACCTTGCCCTCGCTGATGGCCATGGATTTGGCAATTTCCTCCGGCGTGGGCTCCCGGCCGTATTCCTGCAGAAGCTGGCGGGAAACACGGATCAGCTTGTTGATGGTCTCCACCATATGTACGGGGATGCGGATGGTACGGGCCTGGTCGGCGATAGCACGTGTAATGGCCTGCCTGATCCACCAGGTGGCATAGGTGGAGAACTTGTAGCCCTTGCGGTAGTCAAATTTTTCCACGGCCTTGATAAGCCCCAGGTTGCCCTCCTGAATCAGGTCCAGAAACAGCATACCGCGGCCCACATAACGCTTGGCAATGGATACAACCAGGCGCAGGTTCGCTTCCGCCAGCTTGCGTTTGGCATCGTCATCGCCCTGCTCCATGCGCTGGGCAATCTCTATTTCCTCGTCGGCGGTCAGCAAGGGAACCTTGCCGATTTCTTTTAGATACATGCGCACCGGGTCATCGATGGAGATGCCCTCAGGTACGGAAAGATCGATTTTTTCCAGGGGCTCCGCAATCAGCTCCGGCTCGGTGGGGTCCAGCTCATTGACCACATCCACACCCAGGGCTTCGAATGTTTCCAGTATTTTATCGAATTGGTCAGGCTCAATCTCAAACTCCACCAACTGGTTCATGATGTCCTTGTACGTCATGGTCCCTTTGGTTTTTCCCTGCTCATACAGGTCGTTGAGTTTGGCTTGACGTGCATCGGGCGTCATGCTCAACAAAATCACTCCTTTTC
>JAEZIN010000019.1 GCA_023436585.1 Bacillota bacterium
TGTTACGGTCTTGGCAGGTTCATTATAGTCGAGCAGCGACTGGCCCAGGTCAACGAACCGGTCCGCCGTGATCGCCGTGTGCTCAGGCAATTCGGTTTCAATAGAAGCATGCTTTTCCAGTTGCACTATATCGTCCACGACCTCGCCGCCTGCAGCGAACGCGCCGCCTCTGCCGACGAAGATCCAACGGCCATCCCGCTCGTGCATGCCTAGCGCCTTGACGCCATATTTCACCTGCCATGTAAGCCCAGCGAGATAGCCTTTGAGCAATTCAAGATCGCCGTCGCTGCCCGTGTAGCTGAGTGAAATCGTCCGTCTGTTCAACACACCTTTAAATTTCTGGAGGTTGCCGAAATCAGTGGTCATGAAGGTTTGCCGGAAGGTATCGCCATATATGGTCACGAGGTCACAGGTCATTTGCGTTTCTTCCTCGGCGATGAGCATCTCCAATGGGTGGACAATGAAATTGGTGATCGGGTAGACCTGTTCACCCTTGATGCGGTAGTAGCGCCCGTTCTGCTCAAAGATGACCGGTTCGCCCTCCGGGGAATAGGTCTGATCGGTGCGCTCGATAGCTTGGCGGATCGTCTCCGCACCATAAGTGGAGCCATCTGCATGGTGGACATTATCCCATTTCTCCCGGATCAGTGCCGACTGGCGGAACAGCCTGTCCATCTGCTCGGCATCTTTGCCCGACCAGAAGGCGAGCGTACAGCAAAGCGCGAGATCGGCCTCCGATTGGGAGCCATACTTGTCCTTCCAACGACCTTCCCACAAGTCGGCAAACTCGTCGCCGCCCGATGCAGCGCGGGCCTTTTCCAGCACCTGCTCATCGGCCAATCGCACCTGCTTGCGCACGGCCTTGGCCGCTTTGGACTTGCGCTTCTTTGCAACAAAGGCCTCATGAATCCACGGGAGCGCCGTCACACCATCGGCAATGTCGTGCGGCGCTCCGTCCAACTGTTGCCAAGTCATGGTGAAGTAGCGGCCTGTGGAATACATTTCCACGCCGGTGGCACTGTTCTTATTGCCCTTACCCGGCATAGAACCGTGGTAAAAGATGTGCAGGCCGGTGCCAGAGGGCGAGATTTCTGTGTAGGACGGATGCTTTTCCAGAATAGCGCGAGCGGTATCGTTAAGGGTTCCATCTGCTTCACGACAATGATCAATGTCCACGCCGACGATACCGCATTCTTCCGTGAACACAAAACCTAAGCCTGTGAACATGTATTTGTCGCGCGCAGCCTCGGCTTCCATCAGCGTCGCCCAGGTCTGTGGGTTCGTGG
Organism: Bacillota bacterium; assembly: GCA_023436585.1. GTDB lineage: Bacteria > Bacillota > Clostridia > Christensenellales > Aristaeellaceae > JAEWAH01. The sequence continues at coordinate 1,287 of JAEZIN010000019.1, forward strand.
AGGATGCCTTGCGTCCAGTCTTGGGATCATAGGGAACCTTTCGAGGCTTGTCGCCCTTCGAGTCGGGTTCCAGTCGCCAGCATATCCACTGCGGTAGCGCAGTCAATTCCTTGGGAAAACTCATAAAGTGACCTCCTGGCAATCATTTGTGAAATGGCGTATGATCATATCGCGCCAGCGCGCTCTGTTGATCTCGTTTTTCATGCCGTCGCTGATCGTATCGCCGAAGAACCACAACTCACGGCACTTCGATATCAGGATCAAGCCCATGTGCAGTGCAAGCTCGCGGGTTTCTTCTGTTTCCTCGCTGCCCATGAATTGCGGGAACAACAGGTGGGGAGCGACAGGCAACGCCTTTTGAGTCAAGGCGAAAGCACAATATCGGCGGGCATTTTGAATGTTTTGATCAACGTCACCACGATATGGGGAGCAGATATAAACCAGCGGCATGTAGCCGAGCCGCAAAGCCCGTTCTTCCCGTTCAATGTTCAGAAAAGCGGTGGCGGCCGTGGGATCGTAATAGCCCTCAGCGTTTCTCATCTGTTCGATCACGGTTCTATTTCCTCCATGTATCCAAAATCGGTGCCATAGGCAGCCTCGGCCACAATCGGCACATCCATTTCCGGGAAGGGCTGCGCGTCCTTGCACTCCCGTATAAAAGCAACAGCCTCATGAAGCCGGTTGGCAGGCAGCTCAAACACCAGCTCATCGTGGATCTGCAGCAGCGGTTTTAGCCACGGGCGCTCCGGCAGCCTTTCCACCAAGCGGCCCAATGCCAGTTTGAGAATGTCAGCGGCAGTGCCCTGGATCGGGGTGTTCAAGGCACAGCGCTCCGCAAAGCTCCGGCGTCCCCAGTCTTGCGAACGAATGCCCGGCAGGTAACGCCGCCGTCCGAGGATGGTCTGCGTGTATTGGCGCGTGGTGGCCACCTTCTTCGCCTGCTCCTGCCAGCGAACCAGATTCGGATAACCGGCTTTCAGATTACGAATGATGCAATCACAATCATCAAGTGACGATGTAAGCCCTGCCTTGAATTTCAGGGTGCGCTGGAGACCACGCGCGAAAAGGCCATAGAACACACCGAAATTGACGTTCTTGGCAATTGTCCGGCGCTCTTTGTAATCTGGAACACCCTTGTCCACAGCCTGCACATAGGGAATTCCGAAGATGACGCAGGTGGTCTGCGCATGGATGTCACCGCCTGTTCGGTAGGTTTCCAGCATTTTTTCATCACGGCAATAGAAAGCACCGACACGCAGCTCAATCTGGTTAAAATCGCAGGAGACCAGTACATGACCTTCCGGCGCTATGATGAAGGAGCGGATACCCACCGGGTCATTGGTCTTGCGCGGGCAATTTTGCATGTTGGGATTACGCGCAGCGAAGCGCCCGGTTTCCGTTGCCAACGGGAGCAGGTCGGGATGAATGCGCCCGGTCGCCGGGTTCATGAAGCGCAAATAACCGTCGATATATGTCGTTTTGAGCTTCGACCATTTGCGGTACGCCTGTATCAACTCGAACAGTGGCACAAGCTCCGGACGGTGCTCCGCACACCATTCCGCAAGCATCACCATCACCTGATCGTCTGCGGCCTCGGCGTTCTTCTCCGTGGTTTTCATAACTGGCAGACCCAGGGCTTTGAAAAGGTAGTCCTTGAATGCCTGCGTCCCCGCGTTCGCACCGATGTCCACGTCGCCAATCATGCTGCGTATTTTGCCTTGTAGGTCGATCAATCGGGCCGCACATTCGCTCTGCTTGCTGATCATGGCTTCTTCATCCATAAGCAGGCCGTTATACTTCATCAGGCCGCAATAGACCGCCGTGGGGGATTCCACCTGCTCCACGATGAAGCGATGTTTGGGGAGGAAAGCGTCGAACCACTGATTGAACCGATGATATAAGCGGAGTGCATAATCAGCGTCGGCGCAGGCATAGCAGATGGTTTCGGGATTGAAGGAATCAAGCTCGTCGAAGAACCGGCCCTCCGTCACATCCTCGAAAGTAGGCAGCTCGTCGCCAAACAGTTCCGGCACCAGTTTCTTGAGACCGCTGTCGGACAGGCCGCGAAACTCGAACGTGCTCTTGAGCGTCATCTGCGCGGCAGCGATGGTGTCATAGCACGGCGGCTGGAGGACGATACTCTGTGCATATAGGAACATGCTCTCAAAAGTGAGATTGTGTGCCACCTTGATGACACCCGGATTCATCCATAAGGCGTCGCGCAAAAAGAGAATTACCTGCTCGGGGTCAGCATTGCCGCCGCTAAGATGACGGAGAGGCACATATATGGCGCTGCCCTCTGCAATAGAGAGAGAAATGCCCACAATAAAAGCACGGTGTGCGTCCAGTGCAGCCTTGGGATCGTTGCGATATTGAAGAAGCGGAGCCGTTTCAAAGTCAAAGGCCACAACCGGCGCACCTTGAAGATAAGCTTCAATGGCACGCGGGTCCGTTTCCATTCGATAACTCATTTGTCATTACTCCTTTCGGAAAACCGGAGGGCAGTAAAGCCACCCTCCGGTGCTTTGCTTTAGCTCAGGGGCTGGATAACCGGCTCGTTCCCCAAGATCTCGCCAGTCTCGGGGTCAATGGCTTCCGCAGAGGCAGGCTCTTCCTCGTATCCGACGCGGGTGGCGAACTGCTTCACCTGTTCAGCCATCGAGAGGATCAAGGGAAGCTCTGCTTCGGTAAGCACACGATCCACCCCAAATTGAGCCTGCGAATACGCGATGCCGCCTACGTTCATCGCCTTCTTAAGGGAAAAGCGCGTTACTACGGAACAGGATTTCCTTCCTTTGCCTAGCAGCCGTTTTATGTACACGCTGAACTCCTTCATGGAACCGGTGGGTAACGTCAGAATCAACGGTATCATCTCGCCCTCGCGCAAGATGAAGATGCGGCGCTTGTTCTTGCATGCCTTGCCGCCGTTATCACCACTCCCGAACTGGTTGAGCGGGCAGCGCTCGCAGGTTCCACCTGGATCGCCAACGCCAGTCACGCCGTCGTAGCTTCCGCAATCCGGGGGATTGTTGCCTCCAGTAAATCGTTCCTTGTAGTAGGAGAACAACGGATGGTGAAATAGAATTACGCCGCTGAACTCCTTCACCGTATCCGTCTCACCGGGCAGCGCGCCTGGCACCTCGAACACGGTACCGCCAGCGGCAGGGATCATCACCCGGTCGAAAGTGATATTCATGCCGACCATTTCTTCAGACAGTGCATCGGCCAAATTGAAGCCTTCCAAAGCGGCATAGCTATTGATGGCGGAAATCTCTTTATTACTCATTTTCATATCCTCCGTTTTTTATCGGGCTGCTTTTCGCACACCCACTGTTGTTTTCTCGAATACGTTCACCAGGCCGTCCAGCCATGCGGGAAGTTGGTCCCCACTCTCGGCCATTTGCTCCTTCACGAAGGCAGAGAGAGAATTTGCGTTTACGGTTTCATAGATCATGTCACCGAAGCCTTCGGCGCGGAGTACGGCGAACAGCTCGTCCCTCATACCCTCCGTGGCGGAAGCGCGGGTTTTGTTGGTGAGACAAAACATAGTGCCTGCACGGGTGAAATTCTGCGTCTCGGTTTCCGCCATCAGGGTGGACAGGTGATAGTCCACGTTGTCAATGTCCATGTTCACCTGCTTAAGCTCAGCCTCCAGCGAATCCTTACGATCACGCAGGGCTTTCAGCTCGTCGGCTATTTCAAATAATCGGTTGCTCTCCATCTTGCCTCCTGCTATGTGGTGAAGGGGTTGAGCCCGGCCCGGTAATCGTCCACCAGCACCTTAGCGAGATTTGCTTTGTCCCGAAGCGCCTGGAGCACCTTTTCGTCCACCGTACCTTTGGCGACAAGGTGGATGTAAGTACAGGGCTGCCGCTGGCCGACGCGGTGGATGCGGGCGCGGGTTTGCTCGTAGTTGCTCATCGAGTAGTCCATGGAGTAGAAAACCATGGTGCTGGCGGCGGTGAGTGTGATACCCAGGCCCGCTGTGGCTATCTGTCCGATGAACACGGTCACACTAGGATCGTTCTGGAAAGCCGTTACCTGCGCATCCCGGTCCCTGATCTCGCCGGAAATCTGCGTAAACCGGATTCCCTTCTTCATAAGTAGTTTCCCTATGGCGCGTATCTCGGGGATGAAACGGGCGATGACCACCAGCTTCTTTCCGTCCTGCTCTGCACTTTCGATGATGTCAGTGAGCGCTTCCAGCTTAGCTGATGATAACTGCTCTGTGGCTGCAGACTCATCGCCGCCGAGGAATCCACCTGTGAGCTGCGATAGCCGCAGTAGCCGGGTCAGCACATTCGTGACGGTCACGGTATCGCCCGCCAACTCCGTATAGCTATCTTTGACGAGCTGGCGGTAGGTTCGCATAGCGGCAGGCTCCAGCTCCACACGTTGCACGATGTCCGTGGTATCGGGGAGGTCCAGACATTCTGCCTTGGTAGCTCGAAATGCAATGGAGTGCAGCCGTTCGGTGAACTCCGTTTCCATCGACTTCTTCATGATCGGGGTGTGATTACCGTAGCCCATCATATCGAAGAACCGGTTACGAAAAAGGTAAAAGCTCTGGCCGTACACATGTGGGTCGGCGAATTTGTACTGACTGAACACGTCCACCGGCTTGTTTGTGATGACTGTGCCGGTTAGCAACAGGCGATACTTCGCCTTTGCACCCAGCCGGTGTAGGGCTTTCGAGGCTGCTATGTTGTGCGTCTTGATCTTATGACCTTCGTCGCAAACGATCATATCCGGCTTCCATTTTGCAAGCTCCGCTTCCAGCCTCCACGCGCTTTCGTAATTCACCACAAGTACCTGGAGCGTGGAGCCGTTCATGTGCCGGATGGTATCGACCTTTCGGGTGGTGGTGCCCTCCAACATAACGAGGTTGTAATCGTAGTCGGCGAATTTCTGAAACTCGTCCGCCCATACACCCAGGATAGAAAGCGGTGCGACAATCAACAGGCTTTGAATGCGCCTTTGTTGCCATAGAGTGCCGACGATAGCAACCGAGGTGATCGTTTTTCCGGTGCCGTTCAACCCATTTCCATAAGGAGGGCAGCGCCCTTACCCGTGGAAACGTTCATTTGCATCACCTCCCCGGTTTGCAACACCTTCGTCCAGATCGTCAAAAAGTCCAAGGACAAAGAGATACGCCATGATCTGGTGTTCGTATAGCTTCGCCCGAACCGGGGGAGCCACGTTTTCGTTTGTGCTCATGTACGCACCGCTTCCGGCTGCTCAGTGATGTTCACCGAATCTACAGAGCCGCCCGGCATGAGTACCACGACACTGTGCCGCTTCCCGAAAAGCAGCCGCCACAACCATGTGGACAACGGGTGCGTCCGGCACTCCACGATTGGGCTGGTAGGATCACGGCCTTTCAGGTTGATTCGAATGCTGTGCCTCATTGATTCCATCCTATCCGGAGGGCTGATTTCGAGTCCCTCCACCTACCGGCCTCGAAAAAGGCGGAATATAAGGGTGGTCAGAAAATTTTTTTTAGCTTTTTAATCGCGGTAGCCAATTGCTGCGAAACCGCAGACTGGGAAACACCGGTCTGCTTTGCATATCCGCTTACGGATACGCCGCTCCAGAAAAGCGCTTGGAGCAATGCTTGTTGCTTCGGAGTTAGTTGTCCAATGGCTCGGCGAATGCGCTCCGCGTCGGGTTCATTTGAAAACAAGGCTTGATAGCCTTCATCCTCGACGATCAGCCAGTCCGAGCCTGTTTCTTTATCAAAATCCAGGTGTACATGCCGCCTTGTGTTGGCACGATTGTTGTTGTATTCCAGACGGTCCAACTCAAAAAGGGAAAATGCATCTTCATCAGTTACTTCGATTACGTTGATATCTCCATTGGCGAAATGATAGGTATACTTCAAGGGATGCTCCTTTCGGAGCCCCAAGCAGCCTAATAGCCCAAAAAAACCGAGCCTACATATAGCTAATAAGCTACTTGTAGGCTCGGCGACATTTTTAATCGCAATCCGGTTCCACTTCTCATGGCTGGATTGCCATGGGCGGGGACACGTGCGTCAAGCTCGTGCAAAGTATGTCATACTGGTTATTCAGTTCGCTGGAACAATTCCAGTTCAGCACCACACCATTTGCATTTCATATACAGGTCCGGTTCCCATGGTGGCTTTCCGCCATCATCAGGTAAGAATGGCTCCATTCGGAATTGCGGGGCTTTGTCACAAATGCGGTGATTGCATCGGGGGCATAACATAGCGATACGGCGGTGATACCTGGCTGGCGGTGCAGTCTTTTTTATGTTGACGGATCGCATATCCGTTTCCTCCTACGGTGTATTAAATAATGGGACGGAATATCTGGTGTTAGCATGTAAGCTTACGATGGTAATATATGGGTCAAGTCTCCCTATGGATAATGGGTATAGGTACTACGAATGCTAAACGGCTATCCTCTTCCGTTTGAAACCGAGGTTCAGCAGCCTAATCTTGGCAGTCATCAAGGAAACACCGAACGCATAGGTCAGGTCCAGTGCGGCCATTTCAAAAGCTCTCTGTTCTGACCACCCTTCCCGAGTTCGGGCATCGTAATACTCCTGCACCTGTAGCATATTGCAAAAGCTTCTGACAGAGGTAGCAGGCATAAGGAAGGCCGACGCCAGATAATTGGCTTGCCATTCCATGCGGTCGATATCTGTCCATTCAACAAAGGGTTTTGCATTATTCCTCTCGATTTCATCCCGGCGGCATAGTGTATGGTTATTGGTTTCTTTATCACTAAGCCGCCTAAAATAGTTTGCATGAAGAATTTGATGCGCACATTCATGCATCTGGGTAAAGTGTAGTCGTGCTTCTTCCATTTCATCCACCAACGTGTTTTCCAACAATATAGTGTTGGCATCGAAGTAAACAGGCCGGACACTATTGCTGGATGGTTCATATAGGGGAATACAGGTATGATCCGAAAATACAGCCATCCCCAGATAACAACCATTGTGGGAGAGGTACTGATACTCGACTTTCAACTTCAGATACGATTCGCAGAATTCTTCTGCTGGGAAGCTCTGCTCCAACTTAAGGATGTCGGGCATGAAATTCATAATATACTTTTCTGCCATACGGTCGAGCTGAGCTTTGCTTAAGATCGGCACACCAGTTGGGCTTAATAACATTGCTGGCTGATACAAAATAATCTCTCCATATCGAAACAAACTGAGATAACATAAAGATCAGGACTCACCACGATCCATACTTTGTATGAACCTTAACCATTCATCCCCGCTGATGTTATTCGCCTTTGCTTTTCTCAGTGCTACCCTCACTACCGCATTTGTCATAATGTATTCCGGCAGATCGGATGAGACCTCGCCCCTGTATTCACCTGCCAGATCATACATTTGATTACGCTCCAACTCGGTCATGCAAAGGACATCTGCCAGTTTGTCCAGTAAAGGTTTTTCTGGTGGCTGACGGCGGTTCTTTTCCATGTCGCATAAGTATGGGGCGCTGATCTCCAGCTTTTCGGCCAGGCCACGCAGGGTAAGCCCTTGTTCCATACGCTTTTTTATGATAAGGTCGCCAAAACTAAGGGTGTAACTCAAATCCAATCCTCCTTTTGCAAACGTATATTTGCTCAGTAAGGAGATTATAAAAGGGAACGCATGTTCTTGTCAATGTCAGATGCTGGAGGCGAAAAGGATGAAAAACGTTAGAACTTCACGCAATTCATGCATTTTCTTGTTAACTATGATGATGCGTGTACAAAAAGGCAAAAAAATATTTGAAGAGAGCAGCATCGCTTACAGATGGCGTGTCATCTAAACAGAACTAGTGGCGTTCGATCTTCAATCCTCAACCTACTTTCGGTTGAATCCACAAGTCTAAGTGTCCGGGTTTTTGACCTGAGGATATGCAATTGCGTCAGAACGCACAAAGCGCATATTGCAGTCGAAGTAGAGGGGGTCGGTGCTTTATGGTCAAAAATTGGTATTATATGGCGAAAAATATACACGGTTTATCCTAGTTGTGATTGCAAAGGCTACGAAAAATGATATACTCATTAAAATAGTGCCTATTCTACCGGCATACTGAAGGCCATAAGACACACGATGAAAATAGGCGAAAAACTGATGATGGGCGGGAGATAGCCATGAACAAACAGCAGCTTGCCAATAAGATCTGGGAATCCGCGAACAAGATGCGATCCAAGATTGAGGCGAATGAATATAAGGATTACATTCTGGGATTCATCTTTTATAAGTATCTGTCGGATAAGGAAGCCAAATTCCTGCGGCAAAATGGCATCGCAGAAGATGAAATGCGTACCTCTCTTGTCGAGGATAATAGAGAGACCGTAGAGTACATTCAAAGTAATATTGGATATTTCATTGCTTACACTGACCTGTTTTCCACGTGGATTCAAATGGGAAGGGATTTTGACGTCTCTAATGTTAGAGACGCCTTATCTGCATTCAGCCGCCTGATTAACCCAACTCACAAGAAAATTTTTGAAGGAATATTTGATACTCTGCAAACCGGATTGAGCAAACTTGGCGATAGCTCAGGCTCCCAGACAAAAGCCATTAGCGATTTGATTCACCTAATTCAAGATATTCCAATGGATGGAAAACAAGATTATGATGTTCTTGGTTTCATATATGAATATCTGATAGGTATGTTTGCTGCCAATGCAGGGAAAAAGGCTGGCGAATTCTACACACCACATGAAGTGTCTCTTCTTATGTCAGAAATCGTTGCCAACCATCTAAAAAGTAAAAAAGAAATTCAAATATATGATCCGACAAGCGGATCGGGCTCTCTGCTAATTAACATTGGTCGCAGTGTCGCAAAGCATATTGATGATGCAAACAGAATTAAGTACTATGCGCAGGAGCTGAAACAGAACACATATAATCTGACTCGTATGAATCTTGTTATGAGGGGAATTGGGCCGGATAACATTGTAACGCGCAATGGGGATACGCTTGAGGACGATTGGCCGTATTTTGAGGACAATGACCCGATCGGTACATATGATCCTCTGTATGTGGACGCGGTTGTTTCTAATCCGCCTTATTCTCAAAATTGGGACTCCTCCAATAAGGAGACCGATCCCCGTTATGCCCGTTTTGGCCTTGCACCGAAGGCGAAGGCTGATTATGCTTTTCTCCTGCATGACCTATATCACATCAAACCAGATGGAATTATGACGATCATCTTACCGCATGGTGTTCTTTTCCGTGGCGGCGAAGAAGGTGAAATCCGCAAGAACCTTATTGAAAATAACCATATAGATACGATTATCGGACTTCCGGCTAACATTTTCTTCGGAACAGGAATTCCGACGATTATTATGGTATTGAAACAAAAGCGTGAAAATGCTGATGTGCTTATCGTAGATGCTTCCAAGGGGTACATAAAGGTTGGGAAAAACAACAATCTGCGTGCTTCGGATATTAGGCGTATTGCAGATACCGTAATTGAAAGACGCAGCATACCAAAGTACTCACGCCTCGTTTCAAGAGAAGCCATCAGGGAAAATGAGTATAACCTGAACATCCCGCGATATGTTGATTCATCAGAAAATGCGGAGACATGGGACATATATGCTTCTATGTTTGGAGGCATACCTGAAAAGGAGATTGATGCACTGTGTTCATACTGGGATGCATTTCCCAGACTGCGCTCTTCTCTATTCAAATGTATCACTGCAGGCTATTATGAAATTGCCGTTGAGAATGTACGTGAATCCATTGAGAGGCACGCAGATGTAGCAGGTTTCTGTCAGGGCTTCCAGCTCGCCTTTGACAACTGGGGTACGTACCTAAAAGCAGAGCTCATCGACAAAATGGACACAGTCAGTATAACCAAAGAAGAAGCGATTCTGAGTGGCGATATCTTTTCTCGCTTGCAATCCATTCCCTTGATCGACCCTTATGAGGCCTATCAACTGCTTGACGACAAATGGGAAAAGATCGCAGTCGATTTGGAAATTATCCAAACAGAGGGCTTTGATGCGATCCGAAAAGTTGATCCTAACATGGTTCTTAAGAAGAAAGATGGCAAGGATCAGGAGGTTCAGGAGGGTTGGCTCGGCCATGTAGTTCCATTTGAGCTTGCTCAGGCGGAACTTTTGAAAGTCGATGTAGAGAACCTCCAGAAAAAGGAAAGCCGGCTTTCGGAAATATCATCCGCATATGAGGAAATACTGGATTCGCTCTCTGAGGAAGAGAAGGAGGCCGAAACAGTCAATGAGGACAAAGATGCCTTTGTCGCTGCAGCGATCGCGAAAGCTGTCAAGACTTTGAAAGCCGCAACCTCAAAAGAAGGGGCTTTCGCCGAAGACTCTTATGAAGCCAAAATACTGAAAATAGGTGATTTGCTGGCCGAAGAAAAGAGCCTGAAAATGCAGATTAAGTCGGATGCGGAAAAGCTACACCTGCTGACTAAGGCGACCATAGAGGGTTTGACTGACGTGCAGGCACTCACCCTGATTGAGCTGAAATGGATTCAACCTTTAGAAAAAAGTATGGCCAAACTCCCTGATGCGATCATCCAAACACTGGCTAACCATGTGCAGGCACTTGCTGGGAAATATGCCACGACCTTTGCCGCCGTGGAAGCCGAAATTCGCGATACGGAGAACGCCCTTTCCGCACTCATTGATGAGCTGGAATGTAACGAATATGACAGAAAGGGCCTAAATGAGTTGCAAGCACTGCTGAATGGTGAAAAAAATGGCTGAAAAATGTACGAAACCGGCGATTCGATTTACTGGTTTCACTGACGCTTGGGAACAGCGTAAGGTTGGAGAATTAGCAGAACAATACATCGGTGGGGGCACTCCGAGCACAGCAAAATGTGAATATTGGAATGGAAGTTTACCTTGGATTCAGTCTTCCGATTTGACAGAAAATATCCTTTTTGATGTAGCTCCAAGGAAAAGGATAACCGAAGCAGGTTTATTGAAATCCGCAACAAAGCTCGTTGCAGCGGGTTCTATTGCCGTTATTACTCGTGTTGGGGTGGGAAAACTGGCATACATGCCCTATGTGTACGCAACAAGCCAGGATTTTTTATCGCTGAGCAAACTCAAAGCAGACGGTCAATTCCTTGTCTATGCACTTTACCAGATGATACAAAAAGAACTTCATAACGTTCAGGGTACATCAATTAAGGGAATCACTAAGGATGAGCTTCTGCAAAAAACGGTCATTATCCCTCGAAATTCCGATGAGCAAGTACAAATAAGAAAGTTCTTTCTCAGCCTCGACAACCTTATCACCCTTCATCAGCGTAAGTATGATAAGCTAGTCAACGTCAAGAAAGCAATGTTGGAAAAAATGTTCCCACAAAATGGTGCATGCGTTCCTGAAATCCGGTTCACTGGCTTTACTGATGCTTGGGAACAGCGTAAGGTTGGTGAAATAGTTTCAGATGCTGAACGCCCAATCGCCATGAGGGATAGTGAGGTTTACCAGCTTGTCACCGTGAAACGCCGCAATGAGGGTGTGATATCACGCGGCTTTCTCAAAGGGAAGGACATTCTGGTAAAGAACTATTTCGAGATCAGGGCAGGCGACTTCATTATCTCGAAACGGCAAGTTATACATGGTGGTAACGGACTTGTGCCAGAAAGCCTTGACAGATCAGTGGTTTCAAACGAATACCTGATTGTTATAAGCAACAATGCTATATCGTCCAGATTCTGGACGCTCATGTCAAAGCGACATGAAATGTACAGAATGTTCTTTTTAAGCTCCTATGGCGTCGATGTCGAAAAAATGGTTTTCAACGTTGAAGATTGGAAAAAACGTAATGTCACCATTCCCTCTATGCCGGAGCAAAATCGAATTGTCGAGTATTTTGATCACATTGACCGCCTTATCACCCTTCATCAGCGTAAGTTAGAAAAGCTACAAAACCTAAAGAAAGCCTGTCTTGAAAAGATGTTTGTATGATTTCATGAGGGTTACAGCGGAAAGGAGCGGAAATCTCTTGATATATAGTAAGGAATCGGACTTTGAAGCGGCTTTGATCGCGTTGCTCCCTCAGAAGGGTTGGGAACATGCTATCCTGGAATATCCAACAGAAGCTGATCTGCTGAAGAATTGGGCAAATATCCTGTTTGAAAATAACAGAGGGATTGACCGCCTCAACGATTTTCCGTTGACCGACGGAGAAATGCAGCAGATTATCGAACAGATTACGACATTGCGGACACCCTTAAAGCTGAATGGTTTTATCAACGGCAAAACAGTATCCATCAGACGGGACAACCCAGCGGATATCTTACATTTCGGTAAAGAAGTAAGCCTGAAGATTTATGATCGCCAGGAAATTGCCGCCGGGCAAAGCCGATATCAGATTGCGAAGCAGCCTAAGTTTGCCCGCAAGGCTAAAATTCTAAATGACCGGCGCGGCGACTTGATGTTGTTGATTAACGGAATGCCTGTTATTCATATAGAACTAAAGCGCAGTGGCATTCCCGTCAGTCAGGCCTGCAACCAGATTGAGAAGTATACAGGCGAAGGTCTTTTCGCGGGTCTCTTTTCGTTGATTCAGGTCTTTGTCGCGATGGAACCGGATGAAACAGTATATTTCTCCAATCCTGGTCCTGATGGCAAGTTCAATAAAGACTTCTATTTCCATTGGGCAGACTTCAACAACGAGCCGATTAACAAATGGCAAGATATCGCCGCTTCACTCCTATCTATTCCGATGGCGCATCAGCTGATTGGCTTTTACACCGTTGCCGATGATTCGGATGGCGTTTTGAAGGTCATGCGTAGTTATCAATATTATGCGGCGAATGCTATCTCAGATCGCGTATCAAAAACGAACTGGAAAAGTATCCACATGCTAGGCGGCTATATTTGGCATACGACTGGCTCCGGCAAGACCATGACCAGTTTCAAGTCCGCACAGCTGATTGCCAATTCAAAGGATGCTGACAAAGTTATCTTCCTGATGGACAGAATTGAACTCGGTACACAATCGCTTGAGGAATACCGCAATTTTGCAGATGATGGTGACGATGTGCAAGCTACGGAGAATACCGGCGTGCTTATAACAAAGCTGAAAAGCACCGCACCATCCGATACGCTTATCGTGACATCTATCCAGAAGATGAGCAATATTGAAGAAGGCGAAGATGCGTTAAATGCCCGAGACATTAAGATTATGAATGAAAAGAGGATTGTCTTTATCGTAGACGAGGCACACCGCTCAACCTTTGGCGAAATGCTGCTCACGATCAAGAAAACTTTTCCCTCTGCCATGTTCTTCGGATTCACCGGGACACCCATTCAAGAGGAGAATCAGAAGAAGATGAATACGACCACGACAGTATTTGGTGATGAGCTGCATCGCTATAGCATTGCAGATGGTATCCGCGACAAGAATGTGCTCGGATTTGATCCGTATATGGTTACCACCTATAGGGACACGGATGTCAGAAATGCGGTCGCATTGGTAAAAGCCAAAGCAGATACTGTTGAAGAAGCCATTGCCGATCCCCAAAAAAGCGCAATATACTATAAATATATGGATGCCACTCAGGTGAATATGGCGGGATATATAGCCGAAGACGGGCAATATGTTAAAGGCATTGAAGACGAGCTCCCAAATACGCAGTATGACAGGCTTGAGCACCGTCAAATCGTCTTAACCGATATTTTACAAAACTGGGTGCGGCTCAGTCATAATGGCAAATTTCATGCAATATTTGCGACTAGCAGTATTCCGGATGCGATAGAGTATTATCGGCTTTTCAAGGCAACGAAACCTGACCTTAAGATCACTGCATTGTTTGATCCCAACATCGATAATCTCGGTGGCGCTGCGTTTAAGGAAGATGGGCTTGTAGAGCTCATGCTGGATTACAATAGGCGTTATGGCCAGGATTTTGATCTTGGCAAACACGCAAAGTTCAAGAAGGACATTGCTTCTCGGCTTGCTCACAAGAAACCCTATGAAAAAATTGAGAAAACACCGGATATGCAAATCGACCTGCTGATCGTCGTAGATCAGATGCTGACCGGGTTTGATTCTAAGTGGATTAATACGCTTTATCTGGACAAGGTGCTACGGTATGAAAACATCATCCAGGCATTTTCTCGCACCAACCGTTTATTTGGCCCAGATAAGCCCTTCGGTACGATACGCTATTATCGTAGACCGCACACCATGGAGCGTAATATAAGAGATGCGGTGAAATTATATTCCGGAGACAAACCAATCGGACTTTTCGTCCAACACTTAAATTACAATTTGGATAAGATGAACTCAATCTATGATGACATAAGCGAGTTGTTTGCTCATGCGGGTTTTCCTGGATTTGAAAAATTGCCAGATGATCGTTCTGAGAGGGGCCGATTTGCCAAGCTGTTCAAAGAGCTGAACGCTTATCTGGAAGCTGCAAAAATCCAGGGGTTCACGTGGAATCAACTAAGGTACGAATTCAGTAATGGCCGAGGGAAGCCAAAAGACATAGTTGAAATGCAATTTACTGAGCAGTCTTATCTGATCCTTGCTCTCCGCTACAAGGAATTGTTTGGTGCGGGTGGCGATGGTGATACAGGAGATGGCGACGTTCCGTATGAAATAGATGGTTATCTGACCGAGATCGATACTGGTGTAATCGACACCAACTACATGAATTCGCGTTTTGAGAAATACCTCAGAACGATCGGCCATGAAGGTGCAGATGAAGCGTTAGACGATTTGCATAAATCATTTGCAACCCTGACGCAGGAAGAGCAGAAGTATGCCAATATATTCATACATGATGTTCAAAGCGGAAGCGTAGTCATGGAATGCGGGAAAACCTTCCGTGACTACATAACCCTGTACCAGGCAAGAGCAAAGGATGATCAGATACACCGACTGGTCAGCATTTTGAGACTCGATGAAGGGAAATTGCGAAAAATGCTAGCGGCTGGAGTGACTGAAGCCAACATAAATGAATTTGGGCGCTTCGATGACCTAAAAGGCACTGTTGATAAGCTCCAGGCAAAAGCTTATTTTGATGAACTGGAAGGGAAGAAACTATCACCCTTGCAGGTGAACATAAAAATTCAGAGCCTTCTTAAGAAATTCATTCTCGGCGGAGGCACAGAAGTGTAGTAAATGATGCGTATGAATTATTACTCAAGTGAAAGAGCCAAAGCTGTTTTTGGCTCTTTTTCTTATGCTTGGGAACAGCGTAAGTTGGGAGATCTGTGCGGCCATTTGGAATATGGGCTTAATGCTGCGGCTACCATTTTTGATGGCAAGAGCAAGTATATTCGGATCACGGATATAGATGATAACACTCACCAATTCAAGACAGACGACCTTACAAGCCCAGATACTGTGTTAGGTGCGGCAGAAAAATATGTCCTTTGTGAAGGTGACATATTGTTTGCTCGCACAGGTGCCAGCGTCGGAAAAACTTATATATATCGGGCTTCTGATGGCCTTGTGTACTTTGCCGGGTTCCTAATTCGAGCCAACATCATACCAGATTACGATGCGGATTTTATTTTTCAAAATACGCTTACAAGTCAATATAAAAAGTTCATCAGGTTAACCTCTCAGCGTTCTGGACAGCCAGGGGTAAATGCTCAGGAGTATAGCGGATTTGAAATTATGACACCCAGTTTACCCGAGCAGTTGAAAGTTGGTGCATTCTTCCGCCAACTCGACAACCTTATCACCCTTCATCAGCGTAAGCCAAAATACATGAAATGGAGGGTTGGCTATGCCTGAACCGATAAGGAAAACGGATATTTTCTGTAATTATTATGCTCAATGGATTTCCGTATATAAGGAGGGTGCAATACGAAAGGTCACTATGGACAAGTATCTCATGACGCACTTGTGGCTTAAGAGACTTGTTCCCACACTCCAAATCTGCGATTTGACGCGGATTACATACCAGCGGTTACTTAACGAATATGCTATGTGTCATGAACGGCAAACAACTATGGATTTCCATCATCAGCTGAAATGTGCGATTTTGGATGCAGTTGATGAAGGCCTTATTGAAAGAGACCCAACAAGGAAGGTGATTATTAAGGGCATAAACCCGAAGGAGAAGAAACCTAAGTTTATCAACCAATTTGAACTGCATACATTGCTCACACATCTCGACTTACAACCCCGTGTAAACTGGGATTGGTTTATTCTTTTGGTAGCAAAGACCGGAATGCGTTTTTCTGAAGCGCTTGCTCTTACTCCAAAGGATTTTGACTTTACACACCAGTTGCTATCTGTAAACAAGACGTGGAACTACAAGGGAGATGGAGGCTTTCTTCCAACCAAAAACCAGTCATCTGTCCGAAAAATACAGCTCGATTGGCAAATAATCATGCAGTTCTCCGCGCTAATCAAGGGATTGCCTGAGGACAGGATGATTTTTGTTGGTAATAAGGAAAAAGTGTACAACTCCACAGTCAACGACATCTTGGAAAGGCACTGTAGAGCAGCAGATATCCCTGTGATTACTATCCATGGTTTGCGGCATACACATGCGTCGATATTGCTCTTTGCTGGCGTTTCTATAGCAAGCGTTGCTCGTAGGCTGGGTCATGCAAGCATGACAACAACTCAGAAAATATACTTGCACATTATTCATGAGCTCGAAAACAAGGACGTGGACCTAGTAATGCGATCATTATCAAGTTTGACCTAACGACCGCATGGCTTACGCTGATGAAGGGTGATAAGGTTGTCGAGATTGTGGAAAAAAATGCCGATCTGACGCTGTTCTCCAATTTCTGGTGCAAGCAAAGTTATCTCCGAGATAATCTGCTTATTTAGACCTCCTCTGCTTCCATCTCCTGAAGACATCGTTCTCAACTCGTCGTACCGACTTCCGAGATTTTGCAGTAAAAACTCCGGATCAAGACGGATAGATGTGCAAACGGCTGCTATTGACTGGTTTGTTGTTAATGGTATTTCACATATCGCAACCGTTCCGCGTGTTTTTCCCTGCCCTGCAAGTGCAATTAAAACAGATTTTGCTTTTACCCATTGTGCGCTGGAATGCTGAAGTCCCTCATCAGAAATCTGATTATCTGTTGAGAAAATCCTCTTCTTATTTACTTCACCCGATGACAACCATGGGATAGTTTTTGGATTCCAGTAGCTGGCTACAGATGTGCTTGGAGTTCCACCAGTGATGATTTCTGCCTCATCTCCTAACTTACGCTGTTCCCAAGCATAGGCCTTTCCATATGGCGTTAACAACTCAACATGGTAAGCGGCAACTGTAATGTAGTATTTGAAAGGGCATAAGCAATCCTGCTGGGTCATTCATTAAGTTTGCCAATTTCTATTGACCACCAACGCCTGTGAGGTGCGTTTTTTACGCAGGCCCAGCCAGATACCTACCCTTGGCCATGAAAAATGCCGTTGGTGGGCGTCTACTGTGCGGATATTTCTTTTGCTTTTCTACGCGGAAAGCCTTGCATTCCACCTGTGAATGTATAAGCTGACAGAGCTTCAAGGCACAGCATACAACAACGAACGGAGGAATGAATCATGGAAATGGGCAAGCTCACTGCAAAATTGAGGGATGCGGTTCCGGTATCCTTATTAGTGGATGGCAAGGAGATCAAGCGGTACAAGAACATTGAGATCCCGGACGAACTCAAGAAGCTGGAGTATCAGGACTTCAAATTCGATGTACAGCTTAATGGTTTTATCACATTCAAGATTATGTTCGAGCCGGGCGTACTGCCCGAGGAATTCCCACAGCTGCGTGAACGGAGGGCGCGGAAGCCCTTGGCCCAAGATGTGCAGTCGCAGGAAGCGGCAACAGTGGAAGATATGCAGGCGGAGACGGAGCAGCAACCGCAGAACGAGCAACAACCGCAGGACGAGCAGGCGACCGAGGCCCTACCCGCATCGGAGGTGGGGGCATACGCGCAAGCGCTGGAGGACGCCCAAGTCGGAGGCAGGCCGGTTGAAATCGCAACGGCCATGGCAGATGGAGAGGCCATCAAGATCACCGAGAACGAAGGCGAAGGGCGACTGGTTGTAATCACGGTAGAGCCAGAGAGCACCGAGGCCACAGCGCAGCTCAAGAGCGACATACCGACCAAGAAGCCTGTGAGAAAAGGCAAGGGCAAGAAGGACACGGCATCCATGGAGGATGCAGGCAAGTAAGCTATAAAAAAATCCGGCAAAACAACGCCGGTTTTTTTATTGTGTCTCGAGGGTGGGTGCATAAGTACACGATTACACGGGAGCCTTTGGATTTCGTGTACTTTTGCACATTTACTGAAGCGCTTTTCAACTATCAAGAAGCACTTGATTTTTCCATGTGAGTCCGCCCGTGTATTCCTGCAAAAAGAGTACCAAAGGCCAGTATTTTTGGGGCAACATGCAGGCAAACAAATAAGCCCACCGCAATCGGCGAGCTTATTTGCACCAACTAATGTCGGTATTGATGGCGGAGAAGGTGGGATTCGAACCCACGTGCCCTTGCGGACAACCGCATTTCGAGTGCGGCTCGTTGCGACCACTTCGATACTTCTCCAGACAATGCAAAATTATATCATGGCAGGCCTTGCTTTGCAAGTGCTGGGCTTGAATCGGCGCGATTGGGCTTGCTCTTATATGTGAAGGCGGTGCAGCACCGCAGTGCCGCAGGATATTTCCCATACAGGCAGGAATCCTTGCACATTTTGGGGAATGAAGGAGCAGATAGGCTGTACCGCAGCAAAGGAAGGGTAAGGCATGGCGGAGTTTGAATACATGCCCGCGCTGCACTTTTTTGTGCACCGCATCTGCACGCCCAAGTGGGTGATTCTGCGGCAGAACATTGACTTCAATGATCTGACGTACGTGTACGAGGGGAAGGGATACTATCTTATAGACGGGGAGCGGATCGACGTGTATCCCGGCTGCCTTTTGAGCATTCCCAGCGGCCACTGGCGGGAGGCATATACCGATCCCAAGGAGCTGCTCAAATTGTATGCGGTGAACTACAACATGTATGATTTTGAGCGCACTCCCATCGCCCCGCCCCTGCCATTATGCATCGATATCGGCATCCACAAGGAACTGATGTACAGCCTGGATACCTTGGGCCGTATATGGGCACTGAAGGAACCCACCTATCCTTTGATGGCGGCATCCACGTTCCTGAGCATCATGAGCACAATTCTGATGTTGGTAAAATCCGAAAAGACGGCCTATGGCAACGCCAGGGTGAAAATGGTGGCGGACTATGTGCTTTCCCACATCAGCAGCCGGATCCTCACCAGGGAGCTGGTGGAGCTGACGTCGCTCCACCCCGTGTATTTGAATGCGCTGGTGCAAAAGCATACGGGCCATACGCTTCGCAATTTTATCAACCGCATCAAAACCAATGTGGCGGAAGACATCATCGTGCATGAAAAAATACCCATCAACGAGGCGGCTGCCCGCTGCGGGTATTCGGATATTTATTATTTCAGCAAAACATTCAAAAAGCTGAAGGGTTATCCGCCGTCCTATATCAAGAAAGCAAAAACGTAGCCAGGTGGAAACATAAAGCTTCCCTGCTATTTGGACGGCGGCAAATCCCATTACGGGTAGAAGCCTTCCACCCTGCATGCATCCGGGAATGCGCAGAAATAGGATGTCCAAGGCTCCAGTATGGGATTAATACAGGCATTTTCAAGCGTCTGTTGGATTTCCGCCGCCAAGCGCATGATCACAGCGCCGCGATGGATATAGCAGGGTTCCGGGTCATTGAAATAATAAACGCTCTTTTGAAGGATGATTTCCTCCGGGAAGGGAAGGTTGGCAGGCAATCCTTCATATAGGATGGCTCCGCAATGATCCAGCACGCGGATATACATGAGGCATTTTTTCTTCATAAATCTCCTGGTTTCAGTCCCAGGGCCATTTGCTGTAAGGAGCCGGCCATGGAAGGCGGAATGCGGGTCTTGCCCGGTCTGTCTCATGCGCTTCATAACGAGGCTGAAGAGACAGTACATGGTATGCCGGGCAAGTGCCATCCGGGATAAGGGTTTGCTTTCGACGGGAGAAACATATTTTCCTGCCCGGTAAGCAGCCTTTGGGGCTTTCCCTGATTTATGTGGTTGACAATGCAATACAAGGCAGTTTATGATGAAAAAAACGGGGAAGAAGGTGGGCCTTTGTCTGTAACCATCAAGCAGATTGCCGATCTTTGCGGCGTATCCCGGGGGACGGTGGACCGGGTGCTGAACAAGCGCGGCAAGGTCCATCCAAGAACCCAGGAATTGATTGAAAAGACAATCGCGCAGCTGAACTATACCCCCAACATCGCCGGGAAGGCGCTGGCGGCCAGGAAGCGGCCGCTTACGCTGGGCGTGGTGCTGTCTTCGGAGGGGAATCCGTTCTTCGACGACGTAATTCGCGGCATCCATCAGGCCCAGCAGGAGCTGCGCGACTTTGGTGTGCGCGTGAAAATGCGCAGGCTCCGCGGCTATGTGCCCAGGGAGCAGCTTCATCAAATCGCGGCGCTGGAAAACGAGGGGATGGACGGTTTGATCCTGCATCCCATTTTCGATCCAGCCATTGCGCAGAAGATACGCGAGCTCAAGGAACAGGGCACGTTCACCGTCACCGTGAATACGGATATACCCGACAGCTTGCGGCTTTGCTACGTCGGCAGCGATTATGAAAAGGGCGGCAGCATGGCGGCCGGCATGATCTCCCTGATCATGCAGGGAAACGCCAGGCTGGGCATCGTCAAAGGCGCGGACAATATATTGGGCCATCAGCAGCGGCTGGACGGCTTTTTAAGGCGTCTTCAGGAAGGGACAGAAAGTATTGACGTGGCGGATTACGCCAAGACCGAGGATGACGATGATATCGCCTACGAATCCACCAGGAGCATGATGCAAAGGAATCCGGGCATCAACGCGCTGTACGTGGTGGGAGCCGGCATGGCGGGGGTATGCCGGGCGCTCGTCTCCCTGAACCTTGGGACCCGGGTCGCCGTGGTGGGATTCGACAGCGTGCCCGATACGGTGGAAATGATGAAAAAAGGCATCGTGCGGGCTGTTATCTGCCAGCACCCTTTTACCCAGGGCTATCGGGCCGTAAAGGCGGCGTACGATTACCTGGTGGGCGGCGTGCAGCCGGCACCGGATTACTGCCTGGTGCAAAACGAGATCATGATTTTGGAAAGCCTATAATGTCGTTTTATCAAAAAACAAGGCTGCCGGAAACGCTTAGGTGTTCCGGCAGCCTTTTTTCATCATGTCATCCAATGGTAAAAATTGGGCTAGAGGGGTATCCCAGAGCACTGCATCAGGCTATTGTTCCCCTAATCTGCCGTACGGTCTCACCGGGCAACAGCTGTCCCTCCACCACGAATATGTCGGAGCCGGCGGTTTGAGGATGCTCAATGCGCTCTATCAGCCTGGCGGCCGCCTCCGCGCCGATGCGCTTGGTGTCCTGGCGGATGGTGGTGAGCTTGGGCTGCAAAAGCTGCATGAGTTCAATGCCGTCATACCCCGCGATGGAGATGTCATCCGGTATCTTCAGCCCTGCCGAATGGATGGCCTCTATGCCGCCCAGCGCCGCATAGTCGTCAGATAAAAAGATGCAGGTGGGGCGCACAGGCAATTGCAGAATCTGGGCAACGGCCTTGTTGGCGCTGGATGGGTTGGTGTAGGCACACTCCGCAATGTATTCGGGCGGTATGGGAAGCTTTAATTCCCGCATGGTGCGGTAAAAGCCCGTGATCCGGCTTTCCGTAACGGCGGAGCGCATGCCGTGGACAAAGGCGATGCGGCGGTGGCCCTGATCATATACATACCGGATCAGGTCCCGCATACCCCTAATATTATCGGAAAGAATGCAGGTGCGGTTGTTGAAGATATGGTCAATGGTAACGATGGGCAGGTCGGAGGCAATGAGATCGATCACCTCTGCGGCGAAGAAATCCACGCATGCCAGGCATACGCCGTCCACATTGCGGTAGCGGCAGTGCTCCAGATACGTCATGTTGTTATGACCGATGTTGTGGTTAATGAAGGTGATGTCGTAGCCCTGGCGTTCCGCCTCGGTTTTGAAGCTGTCCAGCACGGCGGCAAAATAATTGTGGGTCAGGCCGTTGTTGTTGTCATCCACAAACAATACGCCCAGGTTGTAGGTGCGGTTGGTCTTCAGCGCCCTGGCCAGCGAGTTGGGATAATAGCCCACCTCTTTTGCGGTACGCATCACCAGCTCGCGGGTGACTTCGCTGACGTCGCTGTAATTGTTGAGTGCTTTGCTTACCGTGGATACGGATAAGCCGCATCTTATGGATACTTCCTTGATGGTCACGGTCACATTGCACCCTTTCTGTTCAAGCTCTCTGCCTCAATCTGAACCTTTGGCGTATTCATGTTATTATAATTCGTATCATATCAAAAGAACAAGGGTAAAACGAATATTTTTTAACAAATGGCTCAATGCATAAGAAAGAGGCGCTGTAACGCCGATGCGTTTTTGGCGCCTCTTTCCGTTCTTGCCTTTTCCAGGAGGAGGGAAAAGGCAATGACCACTTTTTTAGGGGGACTCTTATCCTATGAGTTTGGCAGCCGGCGGCGTTGAAAACTTATTCCTTGACGCCGCCCAAGGCCACACCCTGAATGATGTATTTGGAAAGCCCAAAATACACCAGCAGCAGGGGCAGCGCGGTAATGGTGAGGCCCAGGTAAATGGAGCCGAACTCCGTGCGGTATACGTCGCCGCGCAGCATTTGCACCATCATGGGCAGCGTTTGCTTGCTGGCGCTGCGGATCATCATCAAGGGTGTCAGGTAGTTGTTCCAGGAGGTAATCACCGAGAAGATGCCCATGGTGGCCAGCGCGGGGGCAAGGATGGGCATGACCACCTTGTTGTAGGTGTAAAATTCCTTGGCGCCGTCGATGCGGGAAGCTTCCACAATAGACAGTTGGAAGTTGGCCTGCAGGTACTGGCGCATGAAGAACACGGTGGACGGCGCCGCGATAGCCGGCAGGATCAGGGGCAGGTAGTTATCCGTCCAGCCCAGCTGATACATGAACAGGAAGAAGCCGACGTTGGATATCTGCTGGGGAATCATCAGTATGCCCACAATCGCCGCGAACAGGAACCTGCGTCCCTTGAATTCATACACCGTCAGGCCGTAGGCCGTAAGCGCTGAGAAATACACCGAAAGGGCTGTGGAGCCAAAGGCGATGGTGGCGCTGTTGCGCAGGCCCAGGAAAGCGTCGAAACTCTTGCCGGTGCCGGTCAGTATGTTCCAGTTGCTTCCAAGGTAGATGCTGGGGATTAATGACACGCCCTGCTGAATCTGGTAGGTGGAGCGGGTAGCGTTGACGATCATCACCAGGAAGGGGAAGATGGACAGCACGGACAGGAATGTGCACAGAATGTACAGCAGCGTCCGTTTTGTATTGACAAAAGCATTGGCGTTTAGAATCAGCACCGCAATGGGGGCCAGCACCGCCACATAGGTGAAGGGGCCAAGGATGGCGGTGGAGTAGGGCATGTCAATGGGCAGTGCTCTTACGCGTAAAACCGTATAGAAAAGCACCAGCGCTGCGGTAAGGGTGAACACCGCCGACCAGGTCCACATTTGGGAAACCAATTTGTCTCTGCCCAGGAGCTGAAATGCAAGGGCCAGGAGGAGCAGGCCCGCACCGATATAGCCCAGCACCGGCAGTTGGGGCAGATTGGGCTTGTAAACATTGCCGGTTGCGTTCAAAACACTCTGTTTCATGGTTAGCTTTTCGGGAAAGCCGGAGGAAACAAGGCGATAGGTGATATCCTCGCCGGATGCGCCGCTTGCGCTTTCGGCAATTTTCTGCTCCAGGGCGGCGATATCCTCCTGCGCCTCGGTGACGCGGGACATGGCCCGCTTATACTTGCGGCTGTCGGTAGGCTCCTTGGCGGCATCCAGGTCACTCAGCGCCTTCTCCAATTCGGGAAGGCCGGCCTTTAAAGCCTCCAGGGATGTCTGCGTCTCCTGGATGGAAATATCCTTGAAGGTGAAGGCGGGAATAAAGCACGCCGCCAGTGCCGCCGCCAGCAGAAGGATGGAGATTATCCGAATGGCCGGTTTCACCTGAAATTCCTCCTTGCCTTCTTTTCGCTGCGGTCCCGCATGATGAAGAACAGCAGGGCGCTGAAAAGGATGATGATGAACAGCAGAATCACCGAAGCGGCGGAAGCCGTGTTGAAGTTGTACGTGCCGGTGAAGGCCTGGTTGTAGATAAAGCGGGCAACGGTGTTGGTGGTGTTGTTGGGGTTACCCTGGGTTAAAAGGTGGGGGATGTCGAACATCTGCAATCCGCCGATGAGCGAAGTGACCAGGTTGTACAGAAGGATGGGGCGCAGAAGCGGCAGCGTGATCCTGCGGAACATTTGCCCGCTGGTGCAGCCGTCCACCATGCCCGCCTCAAACAGCGTGGGGTTGATGCCCAGGATGCCGGCGGTCAGGATAATCATGGTGTTGCCGTACCACATCCAAAACTGGATAAAGCTGATGATGCCGCGGCTGAAGGACACGTCCCGATAGAATTCATAGGGCGTAGCCAGCAGGCCCAATTGATGCAGCAGCGTGTTGATAGGCGCCACGGGGTAATTGAACATGGAATAGAACAACACGGCGATGGTAGCTGCCGTGATCGTATTCGGAAGGAAGATCAGCACCTTAAACCCGCCCTGGAAATGCAGCCGCATGCGGCGGCTGGTGAACCAGTGGGCCAGAAGCAGTGCCAGTATGATCTGGGGGATGAAATTGACACCCCAAATGATGAACGTATTGCCCAGTGAGTTCCAAAAGCTTTGCCCTGCGGCAGTGTTATAGTTAAGCAGCTGCAAGTAATTGCTGATGCCCGTAAAAACGTAGTTCATGTTCCAGTTGGCCATGCTGCTGAAGCTGACCCGGAACGTAAAGATAATGGAATAGAGCTGAAATACGCAAAAGGAAAGAATGAATGGCGCAACAAAGTAATAGCCGTAACGGCTGTAATCCACCCTGCTGCGCAAAGCGCTGTGCTTTTTACGGTTAGCACGAACAACGTTGGAATTGATCATGGACACACCCCTTCGTTCGCGGCGTTTTGGCGCAAAACAGGCTTTGCAGATAGGGATGCAGCCTGGCGGGCATGCCCGCCAGGCTGCACCTTATAGTTTACTCGACGGTGATGTTGTTGAACAGGGCGGCCACGGCAGCCTTGAAGTCCGCGATGGCGGTGTCCTTGTCTTTTTCGCCGTTGACATAGGGGATCAGGCAGTTGTCGTTGAACAAGCGCTCGATATCCAGGTCATAGGCGGTCTTGTTGGAGGCGTTGATGGTCAGGGAGCTGGCGGCGAAAGCGCCGTAGTGGTCCTGGCCGCCCAGGAAGTCATTGGGGGTCGCTTCGGCGGCGATGGCCTTGGCCACGTCCATGTTGGACACGAAGTCGCCGGAATCCTTAGCATACTGGGTCAGGAACGCGGGATCCAAGGTGATGTAGTTGATGAGGTCTTTGATAGCGGCCTTCTTGGCATCGCTGGCTTCAGCAACCTTGGCAGCGTTGGCGCCCAGCCAGGTGCCGCCCCAGGAGTAGCCCACCGGGCCATTGACCATGCGCCAGTCGCCATAGGTGCCGTTGCCGGGGGCGGGATCAACCGTGGTGTCGGTGCGGGAGTTGGGCTTCAATACGTAGTGCAGGCCCCAGGTGGGCAGGAAATAGCACATGGTGATATCGCTCTTCATGCCCAGGAACCAGGATTCCTGCCACTGAGTGGATTCGTTGTACAGACCGTCGGCCTTCATATCCTTGGCCAGGTCCATCAGCTCAAACAACACGTCTTCGACAACCAGCTTGTTGTCGGCAACCCAGCCCTTTTCGCGCAGATACAGGAAGGGCTTCACGATGTCGCCCAGGGAGGAGAACATTTTGACTTCACCGTTGGAAGCTTCCTTGAGCTTCAGGGCGGTGTCATAGAAAGCGTCAATGTCCTTGACCGCTTCTTGGAACTCTTCGGGGGTCTTCACGCCCAGGTACTTTTCGGCCAGGGAGGCGCGATAGAACAGGGCGCCGGGGGTCGCCTGCCAGGACAGGGCCTTGGGAACGCCGGCGGAATCACGGCCGAAGTCCACCACGGCGGGCACGGAGACCTTCAGGTCTTCCTCGGTGAAGCCCAGGTCCAAAAGGCTGGCGGTGTTGGGGGAATCAATGTACTTCTTGGCGAAGTCAGCTTCCAGCGCGAATACGTCGGGAGCTTCCGCGGCGTTGGTGGCCAGCATGGGATCCAGCTTGCCGGGGAAGTCGGCGGTGGGGGTAAGCACGTAAACGATCTCTACGTTGGGATGGGCGGGAATGTAATAGTCGTTGACGATCTTGGAGAGCTCATCGGTGAAGGACCAGAAGGTGATGGTGATTTTTTCTTCCGCCGCTGCGCCAAACATGGGCACCAGCATGAGAACGACCAGGACGAGAGCCAACAGTTTCTTCATGGGAAACCTCCTCTTTATTGCGGCAACGCCGCTGATTTCATTCAAAAGCAACTTTCGTTGCTTATTGACGTGTTTTCGAAAAAATGACAATGTCATTTTTCGATTCAGAACTTTTCGCCTGCGGCCATGTTTACCGTTCTGCGCTTGCCTGAACGGCACCGGCCTCAGGCTGTCGCCTCCCTGACGGCGATTTTTTGTACGGTTTCGCCGGGAAGCAGCTTTCCTTCCACCACCATGATGTCGGAACCGGCAGTTTGGGGATTTTCGATACGCTCAATGAGGCAGGCTGCGGCTTGCGCCCCGATGCGGCCGGTGTTCTGTGCAATGGTGGCCAGCTTGGGCTGCGTGAGCTGCATCAGCTCAATTCCGTCATACCCCGCGATGGAGATATCGCCAGGGATTGATAGCCCTGCCGAGCGGATGGCTTCTATGCCGCCCAGGGCCGCATAGTCGTCAGACATAAGGATGCAGGTAGGCCGATTGGGTAATTGCAGGATTTTCGTGACTGCCCTGTTGGCGCTGGGCGGGTTATGGTAAGCACATTCCACGATGTATTCGGGCGGGGTGGGCAGGTTCAGTTCCCGCATGGTGCGGAAGAAGCCTGTGACCCGGCTTTCCGTGACAGCGGAGCGCATACCGTGGACGAAGGCGATGCGGCGGTGGCCCTGTTCGTATACGTAATGGACAAGATCCCGCATACCGCTTACGTTGTCGGATAGGATGCAGGTGCGGTTGTTAAACACGTGGTCGATGGTAACGATTGGCAGGTCGGAGGCAATCAGCTCAATGACCTCGGGGGCAAAAAAGTCCACACAGGCCAGGCATACGCCATCCACGTTGCGGTAACGACAGTGCTCCAGGTAGGTCATTTTGGTGCGGCCGATGTTGTGGTTTATAAAGGTAATGTCGTAGCCCTTGTTTTCTGCTTCGCTTTTGAAGCTGTCCAGCACGGCGGCAAAGTAGTTGTGCGTCAGGCCGCTTTGGGTATCATCCACAAACAGGACGCCCAGGTTGTAGGTTCGGTTGGTCTTCAGCGCCCTGGCCAGGGAATTGGGATAATAGCCTACCTCTTGAGCGGTTTGTATCACAAGTTTCCGTGTGGCCTCGCTGACATCGCTGTAGTTGTTGAGCGCTTTGGAGACCGTGGAAACCGACAGGCCGCACCGCGCGGAAACTTCTTTGATGGTCACGGGCCAAAAGCACTCCTTTCCCATGAAAATCTTCATATTTTGCTAAATCGTTTTCTATAGACACATTATATAGCATATTGTATAAAAAAATCAAGTGCCTCTCTCAATTTTTTCTGAAAAAGCCAAAATCAGCGCAATAGGATATTGAATGGAAACGATATTATGGCAATTGTTTGGACAAAGAAGACAATGTGGTCACGCTATTACGAATACGGTTTAGGTAAAGGGTTACATGCTGAAAGAAGAGCCCTTCGCACAAGGCCCCTTCTTTCTATTTGTAGTAAACTGCCGCCTATGTTTAGCGGATTAATTGCAGTGTAAGCGGTGCGGACCCTGCCAATTCCAGGCTTTTTGCATCACCCTGGCTTCCGCCCACCGATAAAAGGAAGCTGCTTCCGCCGGATATGTACCTGCCCGAGTCATCGGTCACGGTAAAAGCTTCCGCCGGCAGGACCATGGAAACCGTTTTTTCTTCCCCGGCCTTCAAATGCACCCGCTGAAAGGCACACAGCCTGGGATTAGGTGTCTTATAGGCCGATTCGCTGGCGTGAATGTACACCTGGATCACTTCGCCGCCATCCATCGCGCCTGTGTTTTTCAATGTAACCGTCAGCGTATCGCCCTGTACGCTTGCCTTTTCGTACACAAAGCGGGTGTAGGACAAACCATAGCCAAAGGGATACAGGGGCGTTTTTGTAAAGTACCGGTAGGTACGGTCTTTCATGCTGTAATCGGTGAAATCAGGCAGCTCCTCCACGCTGTGATAGAAGGTGAGGGGCAGGCGCCCGGAAGGAGATACCTTTCCGAAAAGTATATCGGCTGCGGCGGTGCCCCCGGCCTGGCCGGGATACCACGCATAGAGGATGGCGTTGCCCTCTTCCACCCGCAGGGCGCTTCCCGCGGCCACCAATGTCACCACCGGCTTTCCGGTTTTCAAAACGGCATCCAGCAGCTTTCTTTGGGAAAGGGGCAGCTCCAAGTCGACTTTGTCGCCGGAGAAGTATTGGTTGCCGGTGTCGCCTTCCTCCCCCTCGATGGTGGCGTCCAGGCCAAGGCAGAGGATGACCACATCGGATTCCCTGGCGGCGGCTACTGCCTCCGCCAGGCGGTCATCGGCCTGGGAAAGCCCGCTCATGCGGTCCTTGTGCAGATGGCAGCCCTGGGAATACAGAACCCTTGCCTTGCTGCGGCACGCGGAACGGATTCCCTCCAGGAACGTGACATAGCGGGAGGACGTGCCGTTGTAGTTGCCTTCCAGGCAGGCCTGGCTGTCGGCGTTGGGGCCGATGACGGCCACGGTGGAAAGCTTGTCCAGGTCAAGGGGCAGCAGCCCGTCGTTCTTTAAGAGCACCATGCTCTTTTGCGCCGCCTCCAGCGATTTTTGATTGTGAGCGTCGGTATCGTTTTCCAAATAAGAAATCTGGTTGTACTCGCAATTTTCATCAAACAGACCCAGCTTGATGCGGGTGGCCATAAGTCTCGTGGCCGCCAGGGTTATTTGATCTTCGGTGACAAGGCCTTCCTCATATGCCTGCATCATATGAAGGTAGGTGTTGCCGCAGTTTAAATCGCAGCCCCATTTCAAGGCCAGCGCGGCGCTTTCGGGAGCAGTATCTGTGACATGGTGCCTGGTGTGGAAATCCCGTATGGCCCAGCAATCGCTGACCACATGGCCTTCAAAGCCCCATTCATCCCGAAGGATATCCTTTAGCAATGTCTTGGAGCCGCAGGCGGGTTCGCCGTTCACGCGGTTGTACGCGCCCATCACGGACTCCACCTTCGCCTCCTTCACCAGCGCCTCAAAGGCCGGCAAGTAGGTTTCCCGCATGTCCTTGGGGGAGGCCACGGCGTCGAACTCGTGGCGCAGCGCTTCCGGCCCGGAATGCACGGCAAAATGCTTGGCGCAGGCGGCGCCTTTCAAATATTCGCCGCTGCCCTGCAATCCCTTTACAAAGGCCACACCCAGGCGGGCAGTAAGGTAGGGGTCTTCGCCGTAGGTTTCATGGCCGCGGCCCCAGCGCGGATCGCGGAAGATGTTGATGTTGGGGGACCAGAAGGTGAGCCCCTTGTAGATGTCGCGGTCGCCCTGGGCGCTTTGGGCATTGTACTTGGCCCGGCCCTCGGTGGCGATGACTTCGGCGATTTCCCCAAGTCCCTCGGCATCAAACATGGCCGCCAGGCCGATGGCCTGGGGGAACACCGTGGCGGTGCCCGCCCGGGCCACGCCGTGGAGCGCTTCGTTCCACCAGTTATAGGCGGGAATCCCCAAACGGGGGATGGCGGGGGCATCATAACGGAGCTGGGAAGCCTTTTCATCCAGCGTCATTTGGGAGACGATTTTTTGTGCCTGCTCCCAGATTGCTTTTGGGTTCATGTGTGCCCCCGCCTTTCCCTTTTGTTCATGGTATCAGCTGAACAGTACGCTGTTGAGCACGCTTTCCAGATATTCCTGCTTTCCGGAGCCGGGCAGCGGCGCGGAGCCCTTCTTTTCGGCATAGGCGGCCAGCTCTTCCAGGGAGGTTTCGCCATCGCGGATCTTTTTGCCGATGCCCGATGTATAGCTTGCGTACCGCTCCTTGACGAATTCGTCAATGCGGCCGTCCTCGATGATGCGGGCCGCTTTTAAAAGGCCCAGCGCGAAGGAATCCATGCCCAGGATGAAGCCCAGGAACATGTCTTCCAGGGAGTAGCTGGGGCGGCGGTCCTTGGCGTCAAAGTTCAGGCCGCCGTTTTTGAGGCCGCCGGCCTTCAATACTTCATACATGCACAGGGTGGTGTCGTATACGTTGGAGGGGAACTGGTCGGTGTCCCAGCCCAGGAACAGGTCGCCCTGATTGGCGTCGATGCTGCCCAGCATGCCGTTGATGGCCGATACGCGCAGATCGTGCTGGAAGGTATGGCCGGCCAAAGTGGCATGGTTGGCCTCGATGTTCATTTTGAAATCCTTGTCCAGCCCGTACTGGCGGACAAAGCCGATGGCGGTGGCGGCGTCATAGTCATATTGATGCTTCATGGGCTCCTTGGGCTTGGGCTCGATGAAGAAATCCCCCTTGAAGCCGATGCTGCGGCCATACTTCACGGCCATCTTCATCAGGGCGGCAATGTTCTCCTGTTCGAACTTCATGTCGGTGTTGAGCAGCGTTTCGTAGCCTTCGCGGCCGCCCCAGAACACGTAGCCCAGGCCGCCCAGCTTGACGGTGATGTCGATGGCCTTTTTGATCTGCGCCGCGGCATGGCAAAATACGTCCGCGCTGTTGCTGGAACCTGCGCCGTTCATGAACCTGGCATGGCTGAACAGGTTGGCCGTACCCCACAAAAGCTTGATGCCGGTAGCCTTCATTTTGGCCAGGATATAATCGCTGATCTCATCCAGCCGGGCATTTGTCTCCGCCAGGGTGTCCGCTTCGGGCACGATGTCGGCGTCATGGAAGCAGAAGTATTCGATGCCAAGCTTCTGCATGATCTCAAAACCCGCGTCCACCTTGGCCTGGGCATGCTCCATGGTGCCCGGCTTCGCGCCAAACGCTTTGTCCGCCGTGCCGGGGCCGAACATGTCGGTACCGGTGGCACAAAGGGTATGCCACCAGGCCATGGCAAAGCGGAGGTGTTCCTTCATGGGCTTGCCCAGCACCAGCTGCTCCGGGTTATAGTATTTGAAGGAGAGGGGATTCCGGGACTGCGGGCCTTCATAGGCTACCTTGGGCAGGTTTTTGAAAATCTCGCTCATACGCGCGCTCCTTTTTGTTGGTTGTTTCGCCGGGGATGTGCTCGAGCACATTTCGCCATATACAGATGCGCCGCCCGAGAAAAAGGGAGCGCATCGGCCTTTTCGCCAATATTCGGAGCCCTGCTTTAGACAGACTCCGTCGCGCATGCGGGGAGGCTGCGGCACCTCCCGCACATCTTTAGCTTTGGCACGGCACTTGTGCTCGAGCACATTCATGTATGCTATTATCATACGTAAAAAAATCCCGGTTGTCAACCGGGATTCTCAATTTGTAATAGGCATTTCCTTCCTTTTCAAGAGACAGGTGCAGGCATCGCTGTTCTCCATGATGGATGTCCCGCCTATGGGTCACAGTATTTCCTGGCCGAACACTTCCCACTGCGTCAGCGCGGGGAAGGGAGAAGGATCATCTGCCCTTTTCAGGTCGGACAAACGCACCCAGTCCGCCAGATGCTCACCCACATGGAAGTATTGCGTGGCGTCGGTTTTAACAAGGGAAAGGGATAATATCTGCCCATCGGAAAAGGTCAATGTGGCCTTTTCCCACCAGCTGTCATGGGGAAAATCAGCCCGGAGCGTGATCCCCACCTCATCGATGCGAACGGCGCGGCCAAAATGCAGCGTAATCTCCGCGTCATCCTTGTTGCCGATGCCCCAGGAAAGATAGGGCCAGCCGCCGTGGCTTGCGTTGAATTTCAGCCCGTCGATGACGTTGCGTGCAAAAAATACAGGCTCGTCCCTTGTTTCAATGCTGGCTGTCGCGTGGGGATAGCAGCCCTCATAAAAGCGTTGGTCAGCGGGATTCAGGGCCAGGTTCCGCCTTGCGGACAGCTCCTCTTTGCGTGCGGGGCGGATTTGAAGTATGTGCATATCCCCGGTAAACGCCTGGGGCGCATAGGCCAGCGCAAAATCCCCCTTGGGAATGCGGTAATACATTTGCTTTCCGGGCAGATAGACCATCGCCTCCGGAACAGATTGGTCTACCTGGAGGATGCAGTGCTGTTCATCGGCAAAAAAAACAATGGTATCGCCTTCTTCATAAGGCTGTGTGTAGAGGAAGCGCACGAAATCCGGCCCGGAAGCCGATTGCTTCACATTCCCGGATGCGTCAAGAACCTGGATCGTATACATAGGTACCTCCCGGCGGCAGATTGGATCATATGCAACCATCATACCGCCGGGAGGATACGTTGTCCAGTGATTTTGCTATTCCCAGCGGAAGAATTTCAAGGAGATACCGGTGCCAAGAACGGCGATGACGCCAAGCAGGATGAATGAAAAAAGCATAGAGGACAGGTCCTGGTGAAGGGAGGCGGCCTTTAACAGCTTGATGCCCTGGGTCAGCGGAAGGAAGTCCGCCACGGTTTGCAAAGCCTTCGGCATGATTTCATAGGGGATCGTCGCGCCGGAGAGGAACAGCATGGGAAAGTAGAAGGCGCTGGCCAGGATGCCGCCCATCTGGGCGCTTTTTGCCAAGCCGGCGATGGCCATGCCGATTGCGTGGATGGAGAGCAAAACCAGCAGGTACACCGCCAGGAATGTTCCAAATGAACCTTGCAGTTGAAAGCCAAAGAACAGCGCGCAAACCGCGTATACCAGCACCGACGAGAGGATGGATAATGTGAGGCTGAACAGCACATGGGCCGATAGAAGCATCAGCGGGCTGGCTGGGGTCACCTTGTAGCGCTTCAATATTTTGCGCCATCGGTAGTCCGACAGGGCGATGGGCAGGCCCATCAGCCCTGCGGCGCAGATGCCAATACTGGCCACTGCAGCAAAGCTCATATCCACCTTGCGGATGGCGGCATTGCCTTCCAGGGCCGCTCCGCCGTACAACACCCCCAGCAAAAGCATCAGGCCGACGGGCATCAAAACGCCAAACAATACCGAAGAGAATTCCCGTATGGAGAGCTTGGCTTCCGTTTTATACATGAGCCATAAGGTTTTCATGCTTCTTCCTCCTGTGCAAAATGCAAGAATGCGTCATCCATGCTGCTTGTTCCGCTCTTGGACATGACTTCCCGAACAGTACCTTCAACCAAAATTTTGCCCTGCTTTAAAATAGCGACCCGGTCGCACAGGCGCTCCACCTCGTCCATGTAGTGGGATGTCAACAGCACGGTGGTTCCGCTTGCTCTCAAGTCCAGTATGGCCTGCCACACGCTGCGCCTGGCCATGGGATCCAAGCCCGTGGTCAGCTCATCGAGAAAGACTACTTCCGGCTTGTGCATTACAGCCAGCAGGATATCCAGCTTCTGCCGCTCACCGCCGGATAAGCTATCCACCGGTGAGGGACGCTTATCCGCAAGGCCGAACTCCTTCAAAAGCCTGTTTACATCCGGTTCGCTTTTGTACAGGGAGGCGGTGATATCGCAGATTTCGCCCACCCGAATCTTGTTGGGATAGGCCGTGTTTTGAAACTGCACGCCGACTCTTTCAAAAAGCGCCTGGCGGTTTTGACAGGGGCTTTGCCCCAGCAGCAGCACGCTGCCCTGATCGATGGTTTTCGTGCCCAGTATGCATTCCAGGGTGGTGGATTTGCCAGCCCCGTTGTGCCCCAGCAGGCCGAATATCGTGCCCTTCTCTACGTCAAAGGATATGCCGTCCACGGCTCTTTTTTCGCCGTAAGCCTTATGCAAGTTGTGTACCGAGATGACTGTTTCCACAGGGAACCCTCCTATTTGGTGATGGATGAAGGATATCCCATTGGATGGAAATTTTCTTGACCTTGGTTGCTAAAAGTACCACTTTAGCCTGGAAAAATGCATTTTCCACAAAACGGAGACACAATCTCCACCCTGTGGGTTGCTTTTTTTCTCGCCGGACCGTAGAATCAAGGCATACAGGAGGGGGAAATTATGGAAAAGAAATCGATCGGAACTTTTCTTGCCGCGCTGAGAAAGGCAAGCGGCTATACGCAGGAAGAGGTAGCGCAGCGGCTGTTTGTTTCCAACAAGACGGTGAGCAAGTGGGAACGGGATGAGAGCAGCCCCGACCTTGCCACGATACCGGTGCTGGCGGAGCTGTTCGGTGTCACATGCGATGAAATTTTACGGGGCGAGCGTATACCCCAGGGAACACCAGATGAAGGCAAGGGCCATGCCAAGGCGGAAAGGCAGGCCAGGTATATCGTAAACCGCACGGTCAGCCAATTTGTAAGCATATCCTGCGTGGCTGCTGCGCTGACTGTTTTGGGGCTTGTTTGCCACTTTACAATCACATACACCTATTTCAAGTCCAAGGTAGCCTTTGCTGTGACTATGCTGTTTCTTTTGGCCAGTGTGGTGGTGGAAATTATTTAATTTAACCGGGGAAATTCGGCGCTGAAGGAGAGCTCACTGCTTGATGAGAACGCGCACCTCTCCGCTGCGCCATTCAGGCTGTTTCGCAGAATCGCATTTGCTGTGTTTATGGGCAATGTATGGGTCTGCATTTTGATCTGGCCCATCATCAATTTAACATCGATTTACTTTGAAGTGTATCTTGAGAAATTGCCGGCGTTATTGGTGATATGCTTCCTGGCCACAGGGGCAGCCGTGTATTTTGCCCGGAAATGGCTGGGCGTGATTATGGATAAGCAGGTATGGATACCGCGTTTGAGGTTTACCACTGATTTATTGAAGCGCACTGCCCGGGCCCAAGGCATTTTCCTTTGCCTATTGCTGCCTTACCTTATCATTACTTCCGCGGTCATAGATCAGTTGAACGGTTCTATGCCTGGTGGCAGCATCGTGCCATTGGCAATTTTCACGGCTGGTATCCTGTGCATCATCATCTTGCTGGTCCGTGTCTTGCGGTTGAGCAAAAAGTCATGGGGAAGCGTATTGATCCTGCTGTTAACGGCACGGAATATACTGTTTGGAATATTGCTTGTTGTGGCATTTCAGCTCTACTATCTCAATCTCACATCCATATCGGAGCTTTTGTTCCGCGGGATCCCAGAGGTATTCTTCAAAATGGCATTGATCACCATTGTGTATCTGGCCTTCAAGATCAGTGTTGTAAAAAAGTACAATGGTAATCAGGAGTTGAGGGCTGTCTCGCAGGATTAAGCGATAGGGATAATAAGGGGATGTAATCTTCGGGGGGATAAGCTATGAGAGGGACGCTTTTTCAAAAGCGTCCCCCTCTGCGTATTATCCCTTGACCTGTGTCATGAACCGGCTTCCCCTTCATCCATGGGATGCGCCTTACAGCAATAATTTGTTGATGGTATCCGCATCGGCGATGCCTGTGGGGGCTAGTCCGTTGCTGCTTTGATAGGTGGATACGGCAGTCTTTGTAGCCTCATCGTAGATACCATTTTCCGTGATATTTAGCTTTTCCTGCAGCCATTTCACAGCATCGGTAGAGCTGTATGCAGTGGAAAGAATGGTGTTCAGGTCAGTTGTAAAAGTGGTCAACTGATCATCCGTAATTGCCTGTACAGGTGCCGGTGTAGGCGTGGGGGTCGGTGTGGGGGTAGGGGTAGGGGTAGGCGTCGGGGTGGGGGTTGGCGTTGGGGTTGCTGACTGTGTGGGAGCAGGCGTGGCAGTAGGCGGCGTGTAAGCGAACAACTTCTCCAGCAGCGCCTTATCTGCGGTTTTGCCGTCTTTCTCTTCGCCAATCGCCTTCATAAACGCCTGCACCGCCTTAACCGTGTCAGCGTCATAACTGCTGTTGGCCGCCTTGGCAAGGAAACCAAATTTTTGGAGACGGGCTTGCATTTCCTTCACCCGGAAACCTGTGTCGCCCGCCTTCAATGTGATGTATTCATCACATTTGGGAGCATCCTTCTTAAACAGTGCTTTGAGCGTGCGGGTGCCTGCCACGCCGTCGACCGTAAGGCTGGCTTTCTTCTGGAACAGCTTCACAGCCTCTATGGTACGGGTGCCATAATCACCGTCCACCGGTTCGGCCAGATAGTTAAGTTCACGCAAGCGCGTTTGCAGCTTTTCCACACGCACGCCTTCGGAACCTTTCTGCAGCTGCACATACGTTACGTATTCCGGCGCACTGGAAGCAAACAGCCTCTTTTGCAGGCTGGCTGTGGCAATACCATCCTGTTCCGTGCCGATGGCGTCCTGGAAATAGCGTACGGCCCGCTTCGTATTCGCGCCAAAGACGCCGTCGACAGAGCCGCAGTCATACCCCAGCTCTTCCAGGCGCTCCTGCAACTCCCTGACGGATTCGCCCTTGGAGCCCAAGGAGAGCTTCTTGTATTCATTCGAAGCCGGTGCTTCTGTGGGAGCCGGCTTCATGGTAGGGGTTGCCGTAGGGGAGGCGGTTGGTTCGGCGGTCGGTACAGGCTGAAGCATTTCATTGATACGCTGAATCTGGCAATCCGTCACATCAAGGCCTTCGAAATCGGCAGCCATTTCCGCCTGTACATTTTTCACGCTGTAGGGAAAGGCTGGTTCGGAGGCAGTGCCTTGATAGTCGGCGACTTGTATCGTCAGGCCGCCCAGGCGGTTCGGGCTGGCCGACAGGTAAGAGTCATACAACCCGATGCCCACAAGCAAAGTACCGTCGGCATTTGAAGCGTAACGCTCCACCATGATAAAGGTCTGCGGCATCCATTGCGTGTTCAGGCGGTATGAGTTCGAATCAGCCTCCAGGCTGATGGATGTAACGCCCGCCGGTATTTCCGGCAGGGCCGTTAAACCGTTGAAAGAAGCCGCCGCGTATTCCTGTATCACCGATGCGGGGAGGATGAGCTGATTGCCGGCGTATACTGCCTGGTCATTGTCAATGCCCCAGTCCGCACCCAGAAAATACAGCTGCGTCCAGAAAAAATCCGGATCATTCACATCATAGGCGGTTTCGCCTTCGATGCCCATGACGCGCGCAAAGCTGTCAAAAACAGGGATCATCCGATGCAATTTCGCTTCGATGGTTTCTCCCACAGGGACCTGTTGGGTGGATTGCTCCGCATACGCCGTTGCGCAGATCATCAGTACAGCTGCCATCACGATGGAAAGCAGTTTTTTCATATGACTCACTCCCATTCTAATCTTCCTATTGCCGCGCAATGGCGGCGGCACAATGATTAGACGCAGGAGTTTTGCATTTTGGTCCTTCTTCCCATATGTTTTACACTTGTAGCAGAAAGGGAAGTAATCCTGCAATTCCGCCGGCGCGGCACGGCAGAATCAAGAAACATCGTCCATGCAAAACATAAACCAGCGTGATGCGTACAAGAGCTTATGACAATTCTCCCGCATCGCTTGCCTCCTTCCCCAAAACACGCTATACTACCTAGGACAGGAGAGTGCATAGGAAGATGGCAAACCTCGAACAGCTCCGGGCGAAAAAAGGCTTCATCTGCGACATGGACGGCGTACTGTACCACGGCAACAAGCTGCTCCCGGGCGTCCATGCGTTTGTGGACTTTCTGCAGCGGGAGAACAAGAAATACCTGTTTCTCACCAACAGCTCGGAACGCGCGCCCAGGGAGCTGGCGCAAAAGCTTTCCCGGCTTGGGCTGACCGTGTCGGAGGATCATTTTTACACCAGCGCCTTGTCCACCGCCGCCTTTTTGAAAGCCCAGTGCCCCGGCGGCAGTGCCTATGTGATTGGCGAACCGGGCCTGGTCGGCGCGCTGTATGATGCCGGCTTCACCATGAACGATGTGAACCCCGATTATGTGGTGCTTGGCGAAACAAGGACCTATAGTTTTGATAAAATCGAGAAGGCCGTTGCCCTGGTCTTAAAAGGCGCAAAGCTTATCGGTACCAACTCCGACCTCACCGGGCCTGTGGAAAACGGCATCATTCCGGCCACCAGGGCCCTGATGGCGCCCATCGCCATGGCCACCGGCCGCACCGCCTATTATCTAGGCAAGCCCAACCCGCTGATGATGAAGCACGGCCTGCAGATACTCGGCGTCACCCCGGAGGAGTCCGCCATCATCGGCGATAGGATGGATACCGACATCATCTCCGGCATTGAAAGCGGTATCGATACCGTGCTGGTATTAAGCGGCGTCACCGACATCGAAGAAATGAAATCCTTCCCCTACCAGCCAGCCTATGTGCTGTCCGGCGTGGGCGACATCGTTCCTTGACCACCAGGTGACTCCGTCCCCTGGACCCCTGCTCAAGGGATACATCCCTTGAGAATCCCCATTTAGGAATGCATACACCTTCACACAAAAAAGCCACCCTAAGGGTGGTTTTTGCATGACGGGGCGAAATCATCCCCGCATCTTATAAAGATGGCGTCCATAAAAAAGCTTCCCGAAATATCCAGGCCGCCGTCTTTTGTACGCACCAGGCCTGTAAGGCCCGGCAGAATAACGCATCAATCCGAGAACAGTTCCGATTCTCCCTTGAGGATGTGCATCTGGTCATCCACCAGGCGCTGGAAGCGTTCCTTGTAATCCTTGGCCGCCTTGCGCAGGATATCCACTTCCTGGGCCAGGGATTCCCGCTCGGATGCGATGTCCGCCACAGCAGCTTCCGCTTTCCTTTGAGCCTCCGCCACGATGGCCTCTGCCCTGGAATGTGCCTCCGCCACCGTCTCATCACTCACCCGCTGGGCATTGACAAGCAGCTTGCGCAGCGTCTCCTCCTGCTCCTTGGCAATGGCAGGCACCTGGGGACGCGTGGTAGGCGGCGCAACAGGCGCGGGCTCCTGCCTTACAGGGCGGGCTGCCTGGGCACGCGTCTGATTCAGCTGCTCCTGCAGGGAAGCCACCTCATCCTGCAGCGCGATAAGCTCGTCGCAGATCTCATCCAAGAATTCGTCCACCTCTACGGGGTCATAGCCGCGTACTTTGGTTTTGAACTCTTTTTCTTCAATCATTGCAATGGTGATAGGCATGTGCGCGGTCTCCTTTCTAGCTGGGAAAATGGCCATTATGATCGATGGATGCCATGGCTTTCAAATTGTATGGGAATCCGGCCCTTGCGGGTGGGCGCTCCGACCGCCTTTACGTGAAGCCTTCCAAACCCGCGGACGGACAGGAGGTCTCCTTCGTGAAGCTGTGCGTCGGTGCGCAATTCCGGCCGGTGATTCACCTGCACCTGCCCCGAAAGAATCTTATTGGATGCCTCGGACCGGCTCAAGTTCAGACCCGCTGCCAGTATAGCGTCCAATCGCAGGGAGGCCACCGTTTCCCGAAACAGCTTCCCTTCCGAAGGCGCAACAAGCGGTATGCTTTCCAGTACCCTGGCTTGAACGGGCGTCCTGCCGGCTTGTGTGAGGTTCCTGGCGATGAACTCCGCCATGTCCTCCGCCGCCATCAGGTAAGCGCCATCCTCCATAAGGCAGATATCCCCCACCAGGCTCCGCTCGATGCCCAAGCCCAGCACGCTGCCTAACAGCGCCCGGTGCTCCGCCTGATGATACCGCCCATCCCAGGTAATATGCACGCACTTTACCGGAAATACCGGTTCTTCCCCTTCGGGATGAAAACAGGCCATTACCCGTTCCGCAGACGTATACCCGCCGGACAGCGTGCACACCACGCGGTGTTCCCTGGCAGCCCGCCTAGCCAGCTCAGCTTCCGGCGGCGTCAAAAAACGGGTACAGACAGGTGATTGAAGCTTGACGCTCCGTAGGCACAATTCCTGAAGCCTTGCGGCAGCACCGGCATCCGGCTCATGGACCATGGTCAGCGGAATATGCGGGCCAGTATATCCAGAAGCTGACGCACCAGGGAAATGGCAAGCCCGGCCGCAAGGGGCGACCAGTCCAGGCGCTGCCAGTTGGCGGGAAGCATATTGGCCAATATCCGGCGCACCGGGACCAAAACCGGTTCCACAATCCTGTTCAAAAATCTCGTAAAGGGCGACTGGGCCGGCTTGATAAACCCAATGACAAAATAAGCAATCAGCGCGATCTGATAAAGGAATGCGGCCAGCGACAGCAGTTCAAACAGCCATCTCAAGCGCAATACCCCCTCTCGTGTATAGTCGTTCAGCGGCCATAACCCGCGGCACGCCTTGCTTCCGGCGCGTAATAGCCCGCGGTCCTGTACTCGCCATCGTTTTCATAGGGATTTTGATACCCCTGGGATTCCTCCTGGGGAGCATATCCCCCCTGGGGCGGATAGGCCGCGTAACCGCCGTCCTGCGCTTCGTATCCCTCCTGCTGGGCACTGCGGGACGAGGCGTAGCTGTGGGCGCGGCTGGGCTTCTGGCCGGCCTGCCTGGCCGCGCCGTTTAAGCGCCTGGTGGCCTCGTCCTGCTGCACACGGACCGACGCCGGCGAAATCAGGTACACGCCGCGGGTGGAGATGCGGCTGATGTTGCAGTTCAAAGTATATGCGGCGCCGCTGAGCATATCCACACAGCGCTGCTTTTCCGTATCGCTGGCGATATTGTCCATATTCAGCGCAACCGTGCAATTGTTCTTCAAATGCTCAATGATGGCACGGCACTCATCCCTGTCCCGAAGCTGCAAAATTTGCAGCTCATGGGCGTATGTATTACCCGCCGCGTCGCTCATGACGCCGGGAAAGGGGACCACCTTTTCCATGGCCGGAGCTGCCGGCCGCGCAGCCTTCTGCTGCGGCTGGCCCTGGCGGGCAAAGCTCCCCGCGTAGGGCGACTGGTAACCGTCCTGGGGCGGATAAGCTTCCTGCTGATAGCTTTGATACTGCGGCGGCTGCTGGGGATTGGGCTGCTGCTGATAGGGCTGCTGCCGCTGGTATGCGCCGTCATAGGGATTGGCGTACGCATTCTCCTGGCCATAGGCTGCCTGGGACTGATCGTAGTAACCATCCTGAGGGCCGTAGCCCTGCTGGTCGTAATATCCCTGATCCTCCCCGTGCAAAAACCTGTGGGTCATTTGAGTAACGTTATCCCGCACACGGTCAATCATGTCGCGCAATGCCATGGGAACCCTCCTACTAGTTGGTAGCCTTGGGGCTCCGTGCCCCGAACAGCGCCGAACCTATACGCACCATGGTGGCGCCTTCCTGGGCGGCGACCAGATAATCCTGGGACATGCCCATGGATAATTCCTCCATGCACACGCCTTCTATTTTTGCCCTCTGCAAATCCTCAAAGAGTACGCGCATTTTTCTAAACAAAGGCCGAAGGCTTTGCGCGTCCTCCGAAAGGGGC
The DNA here is from genome assembly GCA_023436585.1 of Bacillota bacterium. Taxonomy (GTDB): domain Bacteria; phylum Bacillota; class Clostridia; order Christensenellales; family Aristaeellaceae; genus JAEWAH01. Next base: position 42,673 of record JAEZIN010000019.1, read on the forward strand.
ATAACAGCCATCAGGCCGCGCACATGAAGCCCGGAAAGCTTTGCGCATTCCCTGAGAAAGCTTTCCGCCTCCACAAAGGGGATGCCCCCCTTTTGGGCTTCGCCGGCGACGTTTACCTGCACAAGCACATCCATCGTCAGGCCGGCTTTTTTCGCCTGGCGGTGGATTTCCCCTGCCAATTCCATTCTGTCCAGGGAATGTATCAAGCATACCTTATTCATTATATATTTAACTTTGTTGGTTTGCAACCTTCCTATCAGATGCATCCGAAATTTTGGATGCAGAAACGGCATTTTTTCCAGCATTTCCTGCACCCTGTTCTCTCCCAGGTCGAGGATGCCCATATCATAGAGGGGGTTGACCGCATCCGCAGCCACCGTTTTGCTGACGGCGATGATCCGGGGTGCATATCCCCAGGCAGCGGAGGCGCTATGAAGCTCCCGCCGGATATTCTCAAGCCGAGATTCCAATCCTTCCCCCATCCTCACCCCTCCGGTTAAAACACGCGCACCGTCTGCCCCTCGTACAAAAACGCGGGAGGTACCGCCTCAATATAGGTGAATTCGCCATCCGAGGAGATGACCGTCACAGGGACAAGCGTCTGGTTCATGCCATCCAGCACCACGACGCCCGTCGTGGCGGCGCCTGTGGTCTTGTCCCGCTGGGTATAGATGCACTTGGACGGCACCTTCATGCTGTTGACATACTCACCAATCTGCGCCTGGCAGGAGCGCATGAACAGCACCGGGGATACATCGGTGGGGACGGACAAACGCAGCAAAAGCTCGCCGCCTGAACGGGTAAAGGACGTGACTGTCGCGTTTACAACCGTGTTTTCAAACTGCTCCAGCCTCAATTGATACGTCTGCCCCTGCTCGGGCGTCCAGTCCGTGTTCCCAAGAAGCAGCAGCACGCCCCATCCGTTTTGCCTTACAAGCCGGTAAATGGTGGTGCGGCCGCGCTCCGCAGTCGGTTTTTCCGGTTTCGCGCCGTTGAGCATGGCCCTGACCTGCGCGGGGGATACCTGGTCAAAGTTAAAGGTGCTCAGTTCCTCATACCCGTCGGTATAAAAGCTGACCAGGCTTTCCTGGGTGGCGGAGCGCTGCTTTGTATAGCTTTGAATGCGCTTTAATTGCGTGCTTTCATCGTCGTACAGGCGGGTCAGGCGCGTATCGTCCCGGTATTTCTCCCTTAAGTAATCCTGCCGGGCGGTGATGGACGCATCCAGTATCCGCTCCAGGTTCAGCATATTGCCCTTGGCGCCCTGCACCATTTGCCTGACTTCCAGCGCCCGCTGAACGACATCGTTCTCCAGCCTGGTCATCTTTTGATCGAAGGTGGGCTCCTTGGCAATCAGATTGCGGTGGTAATCCTTGATCTGATCCCGCAGATTCTGCAGCGAGGTGACTTCCTTCTGGCTGTAACCGGAGGAGTATACCAGGCAGATCAACACGCCCGGGTAGACCTTGCTGCCCTCCTCCGCCAGGTATTGAACGCTGGAAACGCCGTCCTCGTCATATGCCGTTTCATTGCGCACGATCATAGCATCCCCATGATAGCTGAAACCCAGCGAACCGGAGGAGATGACGGCCGTCTTGATGCCGGCGGGAACCAGTGTCGTATATATATACCAGCCGGAAAAGCCTAATACAGCCAGCACGAACAGGAAGCGGCCAAAACCAGACCTCCTTCGCGGAGGCATCCTTTGTCCGTACATGCCATCCCTCCCCGGTCGCAGCCATGCGAATATTCTTTACGAATTTGAAAAACTCCTGCAATATATGAATTCAATAGTAATATTTACAGTTGTTTGCCAAGGTATGTATGATATCATTTCAGCATCCGCACCGCTTTCAAACAGAAAATGCGCAAAGCCGGCTTGGTGAATATATACCTACATGAATTCATTGCAGGCCCTGCTGTTCTATGCCTTTGAGCCTTGCCAGCACCCTGCGTTCCATACGGGAAACCTGCATTTGGCTGACACCCATGCGCCGCGCGGTTTCCCTTTGGCCAAGCCGCTGCTCATACCTCAGCTCCAGCAGCTTCTTTTCCTCGGGCGTGACCATATCATACACCCAATGAATCCAGTCCCTGTGCTCCACCGACTCAAAGCCCGTATCCTCGCTGCCCAGCCGGGCAATGATGCGCTGCTCCTCCTCCGGGTCCATGGGCGCATCCAGGAAGAACACGTCGGTATTCTGGCGAAGGTCCAGCAGGGACAAAAGCTCCTCCATGGGCATACGCATTTCCTGGGAAAGCTCACTCATGGTAGGCTCCCGCATCAGTTCCCGCGTCAGCCTTTCCCGGGCCTTTTGCAGGTGGTACAGCCGGTTCTTCGCATCCCTGGGCAGGCGGAGGGCGTCGCCCTTGTCTCTTATGTAATTGCGCACATCCCCCGCGATGGTGGGCGTGGCATATGTGGCAAAACGCAGCCCAAGCTCCGGCTTGAAGCGCTGAATGGCTTTCATCAAACCGATGCTTGCCACCTGCTCCAAGTCCTCCAGCTCCACACCCCGGCCCACAAACCGGCGCGCAATTTGGCGGGCCAGGGGAAGATATCCCTCCACCAGCTGCGCCATCAGTTCAGGCTGCGGCCCCTGCCTGTATTCAAGCAAGAGCGGCACCAATCTTTCGTCCTTCATGGCGTCCCCCTTACAGCGCGTGAAGCGGCAGCGTCAGGGCTACCGAGCGGATGCAAACCCCGTCTTCCTCCAGCTCCACTTTGGGGATCAGCGTTTCCAATATGCCCCGTGTCACATCCAGGTCCACTTCCTCGCAGGTCTGGCAATCCTGCGCAAAGTCGCAGGCAAACACAGTGCAAACCGCCTCGTCCTTCAGGCTGCAGACAATATGGATGCTGCTTACCTTTCGGGGCTGGTGAAGAAGGAAATCACATGTCTCATCCGCCGCTGTGCGCAAATCATCCACCAGATCGATATTAAGCCCCATCAAGGCGCCCGCGCCTCCCAGGGCCATGCGGACCACAAGCATCCAGTTGGGATCGGCAGGAACGGTGAGTGACAAACAGTTCTCCTGCTTGACTGCCATGAGCAGTGCTCCTTTCCAAAACGGTGAAACCGTCCTATTTGTCAGTGTATTTCAGGTGCCTGAAACACTTAATGTTACCACATCATAGATCATTTTTGCAAGCAGAAGGGCCAAAACAGCCATCAGCATCCACTTAATGAAGCCTGTCCCCTTTTTAATGGTCAGGCCGGCGCCAAGATACCCGCCCACCATGGCGCACAACGCGGCGGGCAGGCCCAGCAGGTACAGCACCTTGCCGTTGGTTACAAGCATGGCCAGCGCGGCCACATTGCTGGCCAGATTCACGATTTTGGCCGTGCCGCTGGCCGCAACCGCCGTAATCCCCAGGATCATGGTAAAAAGCAGGATCAGGAAGGTGCCTGTACCCGGCCCCACCAGCCCGTCATAAAAGCCGATGAACAGGCCAATGAGGAAAGAGACGGGAAGCACCCATTTCTCCGGGATGCGCATGCGCGCGGCAAGGGAATCCCTGCGGCGCAGCACTATGGCCGCCACCAGCGGGATCGCACCTATCACAATAATGCGCATGGTGTGATCGGGGATGGTCTGCAAAAGCATCGCCCCCAAAGCGCTGCCGGGCAGAGCGCCGATCACCGCCGCCAGCGCCACCAACCAGTTCACCTGTTTGGCGCGGCCGTAGCGTATGGATGCCACAGTGGTGCCCAGTGCCGCGGAGAGCTTATTGGTACCCGCCGCCGCAGACATCGGGAGTCCGGCCAGCAGATAAGCGGGCAGGGATATCAGCCCGCCGCCGCCGGCCACGCTGTCTACAAAGCCCGCCAGCAGCGCCAGCGGGCATACAATAAGAAGCATTTGTGCCGTAACCTGCATCTTTAGTCACCTGCGTCATTTTATGGGGAAGGGTGCCGAACCTGCCGGCACCCTATAAGTCCATCTATTTGTTACCTGACGAATTCATCATAAATCGCGCGGATGGTCTGCTCAAAATCCGAATCATCCACGCCGACGATAATGGAAAGCTCGCTGGAGCCCTGATCGATCATGCGGACGTTGATACCGGCCCGGCTCATGGCGCCAAAGAGCCTGGCGGCCGTGCCGCAGTTATGGACCATGCCGCGGCCTACGGTGGCGATCACGGCCAGGTTGTCATTGATGGTGATGGTGTCCGGCTCCGCAAGATCGATAATGCGGTTGACCACCGCGTCCCGGCAGGCAGCCAGTGTTTCCCTGTTCACCACAACGCACAAGGTATCGATGCCCGTGGGCATATGCTCAAAAGAAAGGTGCTGTTCCTCCATGGCCTGCAAAACGCGGCGGGCAAAGCCCACCTCTGTGTTCATCATGGCCTTTTCCACGGAGATGATGGAAAAGCCCTTCTTGCCCGCGATGCCGGTAATGACGTGCGGGTTTTCCTTTTCCACCGCGCCAAAGCGTATGAAGGTACCGGGATGCTCGGGGCAGTTGGTGTTGCGGATGTTGGTGGTGATGCCGGCCCTGTGCACCGGAAAGACGGAATCCTCATGGAGCACGGTGGCGCCCATGTAAGAAAGCTCGCGCAGCTCCTGATAGGTGATGCTTTCAATCTGCATCGCCCCGGGCACGATCCTCGGGTCGGCCATAAGGAAGCCCGATACATCCGTCCAGTTCTCATACACCTCGGCGTTCACCGCCCTGGCCACGATGGCCCCGGAGATGTCGCTGCCGCCCCTGGAGAAGGTGCGGACCCGGCCGTCGGGCGTAGCCCCATAAAAGCCTGGGATTACCGCCCGTTTTGATTCCTTCAGGCGGGAGGAGAGTACCTCCTGCGTTTTTTCGCTGTCAAACGTACCGTCCGCCCGGAAGAAGATCACCTGGGCGGCGTCGATAAATTCCATATCCAAATAATCGGCCAATAAGAGTCCGTTCAGATATTCGCCGCGGCTGGCGGCATAATCCGCCGTGGCCCCGTTTAAAATCGCTTCATTGATTTCATCGAGTTCGCCGCGAAGGTCTATAGAAAGGCCCAGTTCCTCGGCGATATCCATATAGCGGGCAGCGATGAGATCAAAAACTTCGTCATACTCCTTACCCTGCGTATTCAGGCGCTGACAGCGGTATAAAAGGTCAGTCACCTTGTCATCCCCGTCATATCGGCGGCCGGGTGCGCTGGGCACGACATATGCCCGCTCCGGATCCATCAAAACAATGGCCCGGACCTTTTCAAACTGGCATGCATCCGCAAGGGAACTGCCGCCAAATTTCGCCACTTTGATCCCCATTTCCTCACCCTCCATAAAGAAAGACGCGCCCCTTGCGCCATACAGGTTATTGTAGCGAAGGGGCCCTGCAAAGTCAATCATTGCTTATGAAAAAAACAAGGCAACCGCTTGTAAAACCATATGGCTTGGAGGGCCGCATTCCATCCGGTCAATCGTCGCCACGGAGCATTGTCGCTTTCATGGCTCATTCGCCAGCCTCCTTCGCTATGCTTCATCCGCCACAGGCGGCGCTCAGCTACGGAGCCCTCCATGTGTAATCAATTCCTGCAGCCGGATTTCGCCCGGAATTTTCGTGAGAAAATTCAAAAATCCGGTCGATCATTCCAGGCAGCCGTTTTCGGCAAAGCCGCGGGCGGCTGCCTGGAATGAAAAAAACCATCCCCCAAACACATGGGCGATGGTTCATGGTATGCTTTGCGGCAGGCGGGGGTGTTCACGCCTTGCAAAGGCCCAGCGTCACCACGTCATGGTAAGCGCCCTCCCGCCACAATTCACTTTTGAACAGCCCTTCCTTCACAAAACCGCACTTTTCGTAGCAGGCCAGCGCCTGCTGGTTAAAGGCGAAGACGGATAATTTCAGCTTGTGCAGGTTCATTTCCTCAAACGCGAAACGGATCAAAAGCCGCAGCGCGTCGGAGCCGTAGCCGTGCCCCCTAAAGGATGCGTCCCCGATCATGATGCCGATCTCGGCCACCCGGTTTTTCCAGTCCACCCTTGTATACCCGCACCTGCCAATGAGCTTTCCATCCAGTGTTTCAATGGCAAACTGGTATTCCCCCCGGGTATAGCTTGTCTGCTGGTCCAGGAACCGGGCCTCATCCTCCCGGGAGCTGGGATACAATATGCCGGAGGACATGCCCCGCACGGTATCGTAATCGTTCATGAAAGCCCAATGGGCTTCCACGTCCCCACGCTCAAAGGCCCTTAAGCGCACCAATTCTCCCTGATACATTCTCTTTCTTATGCCTTTTCCAGTTCATCGCGCCTGCCGCCCATAAATGGACCACCGGCGCGCTGTTCCTATGATAGGCATTATCCTGCTACAATCCCGCATCCCTTATTCCTTTGGCCTGGCTTCCCATTCTTCCCGGAGCACGCTCATGAGAATAACGTCCATATACGCTCCCCGGCAAAATCTCGCGTGGCGCTTGACGCCTTCCTTTATAAAGCCCACGCGTTCATAGCAGGCAATACCACGGCTGTTGCCGGCGTATACATCCAACTGCACCCTTTCCAGCCCCAGTTGCATAAAGGCATACCCGCAAAGGAGCGTCAGCGCCTCTGTGCCTATGCCGCTGCCGCGGTTTTTCCTGTCCGCGATAACGATGCCCACGGTGCCGCAGCGGTCGATCCAGTTGATGTCCATCAAATCGGCCTGGCCAATATATTCCTGTGTTTCCCTGTCGGCGATCACAAACCCGGCTTCCCGCCTGCCGCCGGAAAGGCGCATCTCCAAAAAGTCCTCGCTGTTTCTTACCGTCTGCGGCCAAGTGAATAGATCGGAAAGATACTTGGTGGTTTCCATATCGTTCACCCAGGCGGTGATGTGGCTTAAATCGTCCCTGCGGTACTCGCGGAGCATGATCTTGTCGCCATATATATGTGGCATGTACATTTCCTCCTAATCTTGAGCGGTCTTAAAAATGCATATACGCAGGCCGGCGGATACGCGTGCTTATCCGCCGGCCGAATAAAAATCCTTTTCAGTGGGAACAGCCGCAATCCCCGCAGCAACCATCCTGGTGCCCGTGGTCATGGTCATGACCGCAGCAGCAGCCTTCCTCCCCGCCCATGGCGTCCTGAAGCTGCATTTCCGTATACTTCTGCAATATCGTCTGGATGATGTCATCCTCCGTGACGACCTCGAAGGAAAGCTCGCCTTCCTCCGTATCGGTAAGCCTGGTGATGAGAAGCTGTTCCTCGCCGTTTGCGTCGTTTTCCAGCTCCACCAGCACCACATATTCCTGCCCCTCGTAAGGCAAGACTGCGCCGTACCGGAAACGGTACACAGTGCCATCTGGGGCGGTCAGCTCGACCACGGCATCCGCAAGTGCCTCTGCGTCAAAATCCGCCTGGGGATTATTCGTCATCTTCGCCCTCATCCTCGTCATCCGCGGGGATGGCGTCGTCTTCTTCCTCCACAGCGGCCACGAACTTGTCAAACACGGCCTGGAGCACGTTGTCATCTTCGATGGTCACATAGCAGTCCTCGCCCTTGTCGTCCTTCTCCATCTTGAGTATGACGACTTCGCCTTCCTCATTGTCCTCATCCTCTTGGGCGGCCATCAGGACGATATAATAGCTCCCCTCGTGTTCAACGGTCATCAGGTGCTCAAACTCAACGGCTTTGCCCTGCTCATCCACCAGTTCGATCATGCTGTTTTCGCCTTCCATGATTTTGTCCTCGCTTCTAAGATTTCTATCGACAGGCATTGCGCCGCTGTCGAGCCATTGCTGCAGGATTACCGCCGCGGCCACCTTGTCCACCGTCTCCCGGCGGCCTTCCCTGCGCATGCCGCCTTCCAAAAGTGCCTTTTCCGCGGCCACGGTGGAAAGGCGCTCATCCTGGAACTGCACAGACAGCCCCGCCTTTGTAAGTTCCGCGCAAAACGCCCGGACCTTTTGTGCCTGACCGCCCTCGCTGCCGTCCATATTCCTGGGCAAGCCGCACAGAACCACATGGGTGTCATACTCCTGGCAAAGAGACAGGATATGGCGCACATCGGGACCGTAGCCCACCCGCCGGTATACGGATACGGGCTGGGCGATGCACCTGCTCGCATCGCTCACCGCAATGCCTATGCGCACATCCCCCACATCCAGCGCCAGTACCCGTTCGTCCATCTGTTCCCCCACATGCCTATAATAATCGAAGGCCTCCCATGGCGGCCAATGGGAAGATGACTTCCTGGCCATGCTGCCGGGATCAAAGCCCGCCGGCGCACGGCGCCTTTGGCGCCATCGGATGCCTTCTTTTAACGGAAATCGCTTTCCGGCGGCTTAGTTGGCAGACTGCCCGGAAAGATAATACCGAACAACTTCTTCCAAAAGCTCATCCCGCTCCACGCGGCAGATCATGCTGCGTGCCTGATTGTGACTGGTGATATACGTTGGATCACCAGAAATCAGGTAGCCCACGATCTGGGTGATGGGATCATAGCCCTTTGCCTGCAGCGCACGGTAAACATACCGCAATATCTCGCTGGCCTGGTTTCCGCTCTCTGTTAGCGGGGGCAGTTTCGTGGTCTCAAATGCGTCGGGCATTGGTCTTACCTCCCTTCCCTGACTTGCACCCATTATACACCAGGGCAGGCGCTTTTTCAACGTAGCATTGCCAATTTCTTCATCTTTTCGCTTCAAAACCACACTTTTATGCCTGAGTATTTTCTCGGCGCAACATGCGCAGGCCCCCGCGAAGGGATACTATCACCGGTACCGCCAGTAGCATGCCTGCCACACCGCCCACAAGCCCTCCGGCGGATATGGCCAGCAGCACGGCCACAGGATGAAGCTTCGTGGCACCGGACATCAAGTGGGGCGAGATCATGCCGCCCTCCAGCTGCTGCACCAGAATCACCACGGCAATGGCCCAGGCAACCCTTCCCCAGCCCAAGGGCAGGGAAAAAAGAAACACAGGGATACCCCCAAGAAATGGGCCGACGTAGGGAATCATTTCCAGTATGCCCATTAGCAGCCCCAAGAGAAGCCAGGCCGGCACGCCTACGATCATAAGCCCCAGTGCCGTAAGCCCGGCGATGACCCCCGAGATCATCAGTTGTCCGCGCCAGAAGCCGCTGATCTCCCTGCGCATCTCCCTGGTCACCACCACGGCCTTGCGCCTATACCTTAATGGAACCCATAAGGAAAGCCTTTGGCCCAGCTCCTCCCTGTCCCTTAAAAAGTAGAACGCGAAAACAGGCGCCAGGAAAAGCTTTGACAGGCTGCCGGCCCAGCTTGCGATCCTGGTCATCAAGGTGGGCAGCGCCGTCCCCGCAATCTCCTGAACCTTGTCCAGCATCATTTTCTGCGAGCCGTCCATCGGTATTCCCTGGCGGGTGAGCCATGCTTGCACCGACTCCAGCTTTGTGCGGAGCTGGCTGAGCACATCCGGCAGCATGGCTGCCAACTGCCCTATTTGCTGCCACAGCAAGGGCACAAAAAGCAAAACAAAGGCCACCGCAATCCCGCTCATCAGCAGCAGCGACAGGGCGGCAGCTGCGGAGCGGGGCAACTTTTTCTCCATCCGCCGGCAGATGGGCAGCGCCGCGGCCATCACCAGCGCGCCTAAGGCCACCTGGCCTACAAGCGCCCACAATACGCGCCACAAGATCAGTACAATAAACAAAAGCGCGATCCCCAGCCCCTTCAAAAACCGCTGGTCCGCGCCGGAAGGCTTGCGTTTTTCCCCCTCGTACGTAGTCACAAATCATTCCCCCTAACCAGGGATGCTTAAGGGATATGATCCCTTAAGCGGGGGTGCAGGGGACAGCGTCCCCTGCACTCTTGCATATATTACCAATTCCTGGCGGCGCGGCGCAGGTTTTCCGCTTCCCTAAGTACCGCCTTGCGCCATTTGTTGCCGTTGGGCATCATCATCAGTCCGGCGCCGATGGCAAAACCAAGCACGCCTGTAATAGCCATTTTCCCAGCTCTCATCTTTTCAGTTCATCTCCCTTCCTTTTATCCGCTTTGCCGCTGCGCCTGTCCATGGCGGGAACCAGCACCCATGGCGTCGTTTTTTCATTTTTCCGGCCCGGTTTTCCGTTGTCCTGGGGCAGGCGCAGCACGAAATCATTGGCCAGCCAGCGGCCATGGAGCAGGTCATCCAGGGGGCCGTTGGAGATTTCCAGCGCTTCCACCTCCAGGGTTTCGGGGTTGATCAGCGCATCCGTCACCGTGCCCAGCCGAAGGCCGGAAGTATCCTGGACGCGTCCCAGGCGGAATCCGGCCTCTTTGGGCGGTTTCTTCAGCTCTCCGGATACCAGCACAGAAACTCCACCAATGGTTTCGATATGTTCATGATCCACCCATTTCGCTCCACCCAAGCCTTGCCTGACGACAATCCCGCGCAGCTTTCTTCCACTTTCCTCTAGAACCGCTTGCTCCAAGAGCCCCACGGTCTTTCCATCTCGGATCACCGGCAGGCCAATCAAACCTTGGATGCCTGTCACCCACTTTCTCCTTTCAGCCGTTCATAATTCAAAGCGGACGGTTCGAGCATATTTTTCCCTAACACAAACTTGTAATGCGAAGGAAGGTGCTGCAAAAAAATACCTGCCGGACTTGCCGGCAGGCAAAAGCGTTGATTTATCGTCATTTTTTCCATTTTATGAGTGCGGCTGAAATAACTTCCGGTACCGGCGCCTCAAAGTGCATCCGTTCGCCCGTTCCGGGATGGGTGAAGGAAAGCGATCTGGCATGCAGCATCAGCCGGGGCGCATGGAGGCCATGTTTGAACCCATAGATGGGATCACCCGCCACCGGATGGTGGATATGCGCCATATGCACCCTGATTTGATGGGTGCGGCCGGTAATCAGGTGTACGTCCAGGAGCGATGCGTTTTTCAGCACCTCCACAAGCTTCCACTCGGTCACCGCCGGCCTCCCCAAGGGATCCACCGCCATGCGCTTGCGGTCAGTCCTGCTCCTTAAAATGGGCGCGTCCACCACGCCGGATGGCTCTTTCATGGCCCCTTCCACCACAGCCAGGTAATGCTTTTCCATTTCCCGGTCCTTCAACTGCCGGGAAAGCTCCACATGAGCCGCGTCATGCTTGGCTACCAGCAGCAGCCCGGATGTGTCCTTGTCCAGACGGTGCACGATGCCTGGCCGCGAGACCCCGCCGATGCCCGAGAGGTTCTTCAAGTGGTGCAGCAGCGCATTGACCAGCGTGCCGTCCTCATTGCCCGCCGCGGGATGGACCACCATGCCGCATGGCTTCTCCACCACCGCCAGATCGTCGTCCTCGTACAGGATGCGCAGGGGAATATCCTGGGCGGCCGCTTCCGCGGGCTTATCCTCCGGAATGAGCAGTGTCAGGGAGGATCCGGCCTTGGGCTTCATGCCGGGCTTGCTTTCCGCCCGGCCATTCACCAAAGCCCTTCCCTCGCGTATGAGTTGCCCCACCCGTGACCTGGTCAACGACCCGGCCCCGCTGAGCAGCACATCCAAGCGCTCCTGGCCGTCTGCCAGGCAGGTTATCATTCGTTCCGTCATGACGCTTGTGCCTTGCCCTCCTTCCTCCGCCAGTCGTCCGGCCTGAAAAGCAGGCTGATGCAAAGGAAAACAGCGCCAGCGCTGATAAATATGTCCGCTACATTGAACACGGCGAAGCGTACAAACAAAAAATCAAACATATCCACCACAAACCCGAAAAAGACCCTGTCGGCAAGATTCCCCAGCATGCCGCCCAGTATCGACATCAGGGAAAGCTTGGCCCACAGCCCCAGCCGGTAGGGGCGGAGGGAGACGATAACGCCGGCCACCGCCGCCAGGCTCAAAAGCACCAGCAGCCACCTTTGCCCGGACAGGAAACCAAAAGCCATGCCCGTATTTTCCGCATAGAACAAACGCATAATGCCTGGAACCAGTTCTATGCCGCCGGGCGCCGCGGACAAGGAATGCTGAGCCCATATTTTGACCAGCCTGTCCAAAAGAAAAATGCCGGCGGGCAACAGTAACAGCATAGCTTTTCTCCCCCTCTATTTCCGTTGTATCCTGTTTATCGGCGTTCCGTTTCCATACACGGCCCGCCGCCTGCAATCAGTGCCCTATTTGCCAAGCACATTGTATCATGGCCAACTATCCCTGTCATCTATTTCAGGTTGTCCTGCACCATGGTTACGATCTTGGCCAGAAAATCTCCGATCACCGGCAGGTTTCGGGCCGCCAGGTCCTGCAGCATCAGTACGACCAGGGCGCCAAGTATGGTGAAGCCCACCGCCATGCCAAGACCACGGGCCAGTCCGCCGATGAAATGATTAAGCAGCATCTTTTTTTTGTTGTCTATATATTGGATATACTCCGCCAGGCGGAGCCGCTCCGTGGATTCCATCCATTGGCTGATTTTTTCCTTTACATCCGGCGGCCAGTCCTTCACGCTGTCTCCCTCCAAATCATGTGCGCAAACTGAATGGTTGTCCGGAATCCCTCCGGGCTGGAAAATAGTCTTCCCTATGCGCGGCCAGCCATGCGCAGGCGGTTTTCATGCAATAAAAAAGACATTTTCGTTTCCACTTGTTGCCATACTGTCCAGATTCACATATACTGGCACATGTTATAAGGGAGGTGTTTTATGAAGAGCATCAAGCCGGGCCGCGGCCCATCCGGAATGGGCGTTGCCGGGAGCGTTATAGGTATCCTATTCGGTATCGTGTGGATGATCGCGGCCACCTCTATTGCGCGTTCCGCCCGAGAATTTTCATCTGTAATGCCCATAGGCGGGCCGGCGGAAATCGCTTCTTTTGTCATTCCCTTTTTCGGTGTTCTGTTTATTGGCGCGGGGATATTAAGCGCCGTCTATCACTACCGCAATTACAGGGGCAGGGACCGGTATTCTATTGTAGATATTGTCGATTCCAAGGAGGAGGGGGACCCTGCCGCTTACCATGCCAATAAAGAAACAGTTCACAGCGAATCAAGGCACACCGCCGGCAAGTTCTGCACCGAATGCGGTCACAGGCTGGACGGGGATTTTGTTTTTTGTCCCGGCTGCGGCAGGGATTTAAGCAAAAACGAATGACGGGCGGAACAGCGGCATAACCCTACAAGGTGTTCAATCCGCCATTTATACGCAAGGCGGAACAGCTTTTTACCAAGGAGGAAATTCTATAATGTCCAGCCGGTGCAATAAAACATTCCTTATATCCCTTCTGTCCGTTCTTACCATTCTAATGATGATTTGCGCCACAGCCCTCGCCCAGGACACTTCGGCCGCTTTGGACGCCGCGGAAACCTGGAACGAAGCAGATGCGGTCCTTATCATGTTTGAAGGCGATACGGTGGATATTCAAGGCAGCGGGGCCGCGGTATCCAACGGCATTTTGACCATAGACAAGGCCGGCACATATGTATTTACAGGCACATGGAACAACGGCCGGGTCAGCATCGCAGCGGATAAGGAGGATGTGGTCCGCCTTGTCTTCAACGGCGTATCCATCCATTGCCCGGACAACGCCCCCGTATACGCTTCCCAAGCGGACATGGTGGTTCTCACACTCATAGAGGGAACAAAAAACGAGCTGTCCGATGGCAGCGCATACGGGGAGCTTAACGGGGAAGAGGCGCCGGATGCGGCTTTGTACGTACAGGACAGCCTGACAATCAATGGCAGGGGCACCCTCACCGTCAACGCCGGCAGCAAGCACGGCATCGTATCCAAGGATGATCTTTTGATTGAAAGCGGCATCCTTTTTGTGACAGCCGCCGATGTGGGCATCCGCGGCCGCGACACGCTGGAAATCACAGGAGGGGAGATTCACGTCACCGCCAAAGGCGACGCGCTGCAGTCCAACAACGCCGACGATCCCGAAAAAGGCCGCATCCTGCTCAGTGGCGGGACATACACCTTGTCAAGCGAAAAGGATGGCATTCAGGCGGAATCCGTTTTGACCATATCCGGCGGGACGTTTACGCTGTATACGGGCGGCGCACCAGCAGGCTCCGGCGAGATCAAGCCGGAAGAATGGCAGCATGTTGATTCCTCCGCCGACGCGGCGGGCAAGGGATTGAAGGCCGGAGGCGATTTGAACATACGGGGCGGCACGTTCAGGCTTTACTGCTATGACGACGCCCTCAACGCCGGCGGAAAAATTGCCATACAGGATGGCACATTTGATATCGCCACCAAAGACGACGGCCTCCACGCCGACGGCTCCGTATCCATCGCCGGGGGCAGGCTGGCACTGCAAACATGCTACGAAGGCATCGATGCCGCCAGCATATCCGTTTCCGGCGGGACCGTGCAAGTAAACGCATTGGACGATGGTTTCAATACCTCCACAGATAGCAGCGACAGCTCCGCCTCAGGGGAAAGCACGCCTGCGCCGGGCGATACCTCCATTCGCATCACAGGCGGCGAAGTGGCCCTAAAAACCGGGGGCGACGGGGTCGATTGCGAAGGAAGCATGACACTGGAAGGCGGATCGCTGGTGATCTGCGTACCTAACGGCGACAAAAACAGCATCGCGGATTTTGGCGGTTCCTTAATGATATCAGGCGGAACCCTCGCGGCGTCGGGCAATGCCATCTTGGCGCAGGCGCTTCATCCGGAATCCATTCAGGCTACGCTGATTGTCCGCTTCGAGGAAACCGTTCGGGCGGGATGCAGCATTGATTTGAAGGCCGATACCGGCGATACGGTCCTTTCCTGCGTGCCGGAGCAGGATTTCCAAACCTTGCTGCTGAGCGCGCCGGGGCTTGTGCAGGGCAAAACCTATACGCTCGCACTGGACGGCAATTCTCTTTTTACATCCATGCTGGACAAAGTGCTCACCGTTGTCAATAAGGACGGCAGCCCGGCGGAAGACGGGGTATAAACGCCAGCCTTTGTACGCTTGCAAATACTTTTTTACGCGCTCTTTTCATACGTGCAGCCTCATGGTATCATGATGCACAAATATGTATCCGGGAGGTTCGCCTATGAAACAGCGCATTAAAAACATACTGTTGGACCTTGGTGCCGACGCGTGCGGCATCGCCTCCGCCGATGCGTTTGTTAACGCTCCGGAAGGCTTCCATCCCCGGGATATATTCCCTGGGTGCAAGTCTGTGGTTGTCTTTGCTCTGGCGCTGCCACGCACCGTCTATGAAGGCAATACACGGATCGTGTACAACCATTGCAACAACACGGTGCTTTCGGAGATTGACCGCATCACGCTCCATGCCTGCAAGCAGATCGAAGCGCTGGGCATCAAGTGCATGCCCCTCCCCTGCGACAGCCCATATGACCATTGGGAACCCGAGCGCCTCCACGGACGGGGCATACTCTCCATGCGCCATGCCGCCGTGCTGGCCGGTATCGGCTCCATGGGCAAAAACACGCTGGTCATGAACCGCGCCTTTGGCAACAGAATGAATCTTGGCGCGCTGCTTGCCGATTCTCCCATGGAAAGCGACCCTGCGGCGGAGGATCTTTGCATCCCCGGCTGCCGCAAATGCCTGGACGCCTGTCCTACCGGCGCGCTGGACGGGAGCACCGCCAAACAGGACCATTGCCGTCCGCATACATATGCAACCAATGCAAGGGGCTATTCGGTGTGCAACTGCAACCTGTGCCGCACAGCATGCCCCTGGGCTTTAGGGTTAGAAAAATAACGGGAAAGATGGCGGTTTAGGGGTAATTGCATGTAAGTCTGGAGGAATATGCAGAATTATAGGGAATATATAAGAATAACCATTTGCGGACCGGGAGGGACAAGCATCCCAACCGCTTCAGGGGGGTATGAACCACAATGCTTAAATCGGGGAAATCTGCCGGCAAGCACCGGCCTTTTCGCCAGAGCTTTGTGGTTTTGCTTATACTTGCGCTCTTCCTTTGCGGCGCCGTATACATTGCCCTTACGAACTTACACGAAATCGGCCAGCTGAGAGACCAGACGCTGAACCTGGCTAAATCCGCCCTGGCCTTCTTGCCGGTGGACCATATAAAGACGCTGGATGTAAATGAAAGCGATCTTGACAAGGATACCTACCGTACGCTGAAGGACAGTTTGGTCCGGCTGAAAGCAGCCAATCCGGATGTTGTTTTTACCTACCTGTATACGCAAAAAAACGGCGGCATCTATTTCATGGTGGATTCTGAGCTTCCTGATTCCGAGGGTTACTCCCCGCCCGGCCAGCTTTACGAAGAGGCATCCCCGGGGGACAGGGAAATTTTTCAGGATGGGAACGCCGTTGTTACCGCTCCATTGTCTGACCGCTGGGGCACCTGGGTCAGCGCCCTTGTCCCCGTAAGCGATCCTGCCACAAATCAGGTCATCGCCGTGCTTGGCATGGATTACGACGCAAAAAAATGGTCCGCCTACACGCTGGAGCATGTGGCAAATGCCGTGGTGCTCATCGGGCTTATGTTTTCGCTGCTGGGTGTATTGTACAGGGTGTACAAGCGCAGCCGGGAGCGCGAACAACTGATCCGAAAACTGAACGACAGCGAGGCGATGTTCCGCACGGTGTTCGAGCAGGCCCCCTTTGGCGTAGCCATCATCAACGATTATCACGAGCTTTCCAGCGTGAACGCCATGTTCCAGAAAATTCTGGGCCGGACATCCGCCGAGCTGGGCTCCTTAAGCTGGGTGGATATCACTCATACCGGCGATATCCAGGAAGAACTCGCGCTGTTTGATGATTTCAAAACGGGCAAGACCGAAGGTTATACCATGGAGAAGCGGTTTTTAAGGCCCGATGGTTCCAGTATCTGGGTGCAAATCGTGGTAGCGCGCCTTCTGATGAGCGACAGCCGGACACAGACCCACCTGTGCATCCTGCACGACATACAGGAGCGCAAGCAGGCGCAGGAAGCGCTTCAGGAAAGCGAGCGCAGCAAATCCGTGCTTCTGTCGCACCTGCCGGGCATGGCCTACAGGTGCCGGAACGACCGGGATTGGACGATGCTGTTCGTATCGGAAGGCTGTTTTGCACTAACCGGATATATGCCCGACAGCCTTCTTTACAATAGGAACCTTTCCTTTAACGACCTGATCCGTTCGGATTACAGGGAGCTGCTCCGAAAAGAATGGGACCGCCTGCTGGCAAAGAAGGCTCCCTTCCGTTATGAATATGAAATCACCACGGCAACCGGCGAGCGCAAATGGGTGCTTGAAATGGGCCAGGGTATTTATAACCCGCAGGGGGAAGCGGAGGCCCTGGAGGGGATCGTCATAGACATCACAGAGTCCAAGCGGCAATTGGCCCAAATCCAGCACATGAACGACCATGATTTCTTGACAGGGCTATATTCCAGAAAGTATTTTGAGGAAGCACGGCGCAGCATGGATGCACAGGAGTACCTCCCGCTATCCATCATCATCGCGGACATCAACGGGATCAGGACGCTGAACAACGCATTTGGCTACGAGCAGGTAGACCGTGTCATTGCCCAGGTTGCCAAGGTGCTTCAGCGATGCTGCAGGGAAGGCGATATCCTGGCCAGGACCGGCGGCGACGAATTTGGCATACTGCTGCCCCGCACCAGCCAGGAGGAATCTTACCGCTTTGTGCAGCAAATGAAGCGCGCATGCGAAGGCGCCGATTTCCGCAGTCTGGGCGATTCCGTACATATCAGCCTATCCCTGGGCTGCGGCACAAAGACCGAATCCCGGGAAAGCATAGATTCCATAGAAAGGGAAGCGGAGGAAAACCTTCACAAGAACAAGATCCTGGAGCAAAAGAGTTACCACAACGCCATGCTGACCTCCATTATGGCCACCATGAATGCCAGGAGCCAGGAGACGGAGGAGCACGCCCAGCGGCTTGTGGCGCTGTCCCGCATGATTGGAACTCATCTGGCGCTGCCGCAAAAGAGTTTGGATGACTTGCAGCTGTTTTCCATGCTGCATGACATAGGTAAGATTGGTATCGATGACCGGATTTTGAACAAGCCGGGCAAGCTTAGCGAAGAAGAATGGGTTATCATGAAAAAGCATCCGGAAATCGGATACAGGATTGCCATTTCCCTGCCGGAGCTGTCCTCCGTGGCAGAGTATATCCTGACGCATCACGAGCGCTGGGACGGAAAGGGCTATCCCAAGGGGCTCATGGGAGAAGAAATCCCGCTGTTGTCCCGAATTCTTGCCGTCGCGGATGCCTATGACGCCATGACCGAAGAGCGAGTCTACAGAAAAAAGCGAAGCAAAGAGGAAGCCATGGAAGAAATCATGAATAATTCCGGAACGCAGTTTGATCCTGCCATCGTGGAAATATTCGCCCATTGCATGCGCTAAGGCATGCCAGCTTGTTCGATGCTGAAAACGGGAGAGATTCTCATGAGAAGAGTATGGGTGCTTTTTGCCGTCCTCATATTTGCCATGCTGACTGGCAGCGCCGGCGGTGAAGAGCTGACAATCCCCGAACACGCCATGCTGGACAAGCATGGCGCCATCGTCCTGCTTATTGAGCCTATTACCGGCAATATTGTATATGCAAACAATTCGGCCGTCGCCTTTTACGGATATCCCAAGGAACAGCTTTTATCCATGCAAGCCACGCAGATCAATACGCTTTCCCCCGAGAAAACGCTTAAGGAAATGCACGCCGCTTCCACGGCCCAAAGAAGTATTTTTGTATTTCAGAACAAAGTAAGCAGCGGAGAAATCAAAACTGTTGAAGTTTTTTCCTATCCGGTCAAGCGAAACGGAAGGACGCTCCTTTTCACCATCGTACATGATATCACGGAAGCCACGCTCCTTGCCCAAAAGCATGACCAGCTGGTGACATTCATATTCGTCGCCGGCGGTGCCACCATTTTGGCACTCGTCATTCTTCTTACAGCACTTTTACGAAGCAAGCGAAAAATCAAGCTCGACAAGGATTCCATCGAGCACTCTCAAAAATTGCACAAAACGTTTATGGACGCGGATGACAGCTTAATCTATCTGAAAGATGAAAACCTGAAATATGTGTTTGTCAACCGCGCAACGGAAGCCTTCTATAACCGGAAGGCAGATCAGATTATTGGCCTCACCGACTTTGACCTGTCCGAAGAGGAATTTGCCAAGCGCCGCAGGGAAACCGATTTGCGTGCCCTGAGCCAGAACGAGGTCGTCAGCGACGAGGTGGAATGGAACGGAAAAATTTTCAGGACATTGAAATTCACCGTGCCCCTCCCCAACGGCTTCACCGGCGTCGGCGCCTATGTTGCCGATATCACCACCGCCAGACGAAACGAAAAGAAACAGGAGAAGGCACTGTACCGCCACAAGATCATGGCGGACATGCTGTCCCGCAGCTTCGAGAGCAAACAGTCTCAATTGGATTTTGTACTGCAGGAGGCCCTGAAGCTTACGGAAAGCCAATACGGGTACATCTGCCTGTATGATGAGGAAAGCAAGGAGTTCACGCTCAATTCCTGGACGAAGGGCGTGATGGAAGCCTGCGGCCTCGGGGAGGATCTGTACTACGATATGGACAAGGCGGGCCTCTGGGGCGAAGTGGTCCGGCAGCGCAAGCCAATTGTCCTCAACGATTTTGACGCGCCGAATCCCTTGAAGAAGGGATGCCCCGAGGGGCATATCCATCTGAAGAAATTCATGTCGGTGCCCGTTATCATAGATGATGCCATCGTAGCCATCATCGGCTTGGCCAACAAAACATCCGACTACGACGACGACGACCTGTATCAGACGATTCTGCTCATGAGCGGCGTATGGAACGCCGTCGTAAGAAGGGAAGCCCAGGAAAAGCTGTACCTTGAACGGAACAGGTATCACCAGACGCTGCTTTCCATTGGCGACGGCGTTATGGTGGTGGATAAGGACGGCAGGATCGAAATGCTCAACCCTGTCGCCGAGGAGCTGATCGGCTGGTCCCATGACAGCGCCATCGGCATGCCGTATAAAGAAGTCTTCGCCCTGTCTCACGAGCAGCTGGGTATGAGCATCAAGGATCCCATCCAGGACGCCTTGCAGACGCAAACAGTGCAGGA
Source organism: Bacillota bacterium (assembly GCA_023436585.1). Classification (GTDB taxonomy): domain Bacteria; phylum Bacillota; class Clostridia; order Christensenellales; family Aristaeellaceae; genus JAEWAH01. The sequence goes on from JAEZIN010000019.1 coordinate 62,581, forward strand.
GATGGAGAACCACGCCATATTGACATCCAGGGACGGCAGACGGTACAACCTGGAGGACAGCGCCGCCCCCATCAAGGATGAAACCGGCGTTGTCATCGGCGTGGTGCTGGTGTTTAGAAACGTAACGGAAAAGAAGGAACAGCAGCAGGAAATCGAGTATTTGAGCTTCCACGACTCGCTTACCGGCCTGTACAACCGCCGCTTCTTCGAGGAAGAAATGCGCAGGGTGGATACGCGCAGGAACCTGCCTGTCTCTATTATCATCGGCGATGTGAATAACCTGAAGCTCACCAATGATGTCTTCGGCCACACGTACGGAGATATGCTGCTTAAAAGACTGGCGATGGTGCTGCGCAAGGTGTGCCGGGCCGATGACATTATCGCCCGCTGGGGCGGTGACGAGTTTGCGCTGCTGCTGCCCAAAACAGGCCTTGCGGAAGCCCAGCAGATTGTCGCAAGGATCAGGGAGGAATTTTCCAAAGAGCGGATCAAGGCAGTTCAGGGCAGCATCTCCATGGGCGCAGCTATCAAAGCCGGTGTGGATGACAATATCCTGGAAGCCGTGAACAAGGCCGAGGAAGAGATGTACCTGGCCAAGGTCATGGAGCACAGCGAGCTGATGAAGGGCACGCTGCAGACCATTGTGCAAATGCTTCATGACAGCAGCCCTCGGGAAGAAGAGCACGCCGTACGCGTCAGCCGCATCTGCGAAGCGATGGGCAAAAAGCTGAACATGTCGGAGGACGAGGTAAAGCAGCTGAAGGATGCCGGCTACCTGCACGATATCGGCAAGGTCGTACTGGACAGCAAGCTGCTGGAAAACCACTATCCTCTTTCCACCAGGGAATGGAACGAGATCAAGCGTCATCCCGTGGTGGGCTACAGGATACTGAATGCCTTTGACGACATGGTAGACCTGGCGCAGATCATATTGGCCCACCAGGAGCGTTGGGACGGGACCGGTTATCCCAAGGGCTTAAAAGGCGAGGAGATACCCAGGGCCTCCAGAATCATTGCGCTGGCCGAGAGCTTTGAACGCAAGCTTGGCGGTGCGGAAAACAGGGCTCCCATGGATCTGCACGATGCTCTGGAAGCCATACGCCAGGAACGTGCCAAGCATTTTGACCCGGCTCTTACCGATATGTTCTTGGACATGATGAAGGACGATTCCTCGAATTTAGTGGAGGAATAATGTGAAAAAGCCACCCGGGTGATGCACTTCAAGCATTTTCCGGGTGGTTCTTTACATGGCATATGCCTTGGAAGCTGCAGGCCGCGTCCATTCTTCGTCTAAAAGAAATAAAAAAATGACGCTTGCGCGTCATTTTTTGATATTATCACATGATCTCCAGGATGACCATTTCAGCGGCGTCGCCGCGGCGGGGTCCCAAGCGGTAGATGCGGGTATATCCGCCGGCACAGCCCTTTTCCGCGTTGCGGGCCTTGAACTTGGGTCCGATCTCCCGGAAGAGCTTTTCCACGACAGGATGCTTGTTGTCCTTCGTGCGCTCTTTGAAGTCGGCCTTGCTCTCATCGTCCTTCTTCTGCTCCTGCAAATCATACAGGTAAGCCATGATCAGACGGCGGGCATGCAGCTTGGAGGGCGCGTCGTTCTGCACGGTGATGCTGACCAGCTGGCCCTTTTCGTTGTGGAATTCCTTGGTGGCTTCCACGCTCTTGTCGCACTCGCGGATAGCCAGGGTGATGAGCCTTTCGGCGGCACTGCGCACTTCCTTGGCCCTAGCCAATGTCGTTTCGATGCGGCCGTGCCAGATGAGGTTGGTCACCTGGTTGCGAAGCAGCGCTTTGCGCTGTTCAGCGGTGCGGCCCAATTTACGTTGCGTTGCCATGGGGTGTTTCCTCCTTTACGGAATGGGCGTCAAACCGCCACGTGTTAATCTTCGCTGGGCCGCAGACCCAAACCAAGGGCCGCCAGCTTCTGTTCCACTTCTTCCAGGCTCTTTCTGCCCAGGTTACGCACCTTCATCATGTCCTCCTGGTTACGCTGCACCAGTTCGGCCACGCTGTTAATGCCGGCGCGCTTCAGGCAATTGTAGGCGCGGACGGACAAATCCAGCTCCTCGATGGTCATTTCCAGCACTTTTTCCTTTTTGTCGTCTTCCGGCAGGTTGAAGTTCACCGGCATGACGTGGTCCGTAAGACCCACAAACAGGGCAAGGTGCTCGCTTAGAATCTTGGCCGCCATGCTGATGGCCTCATCAGGCATCACGCTGCCATTGGTCCAGACCTCCAGGGTCAGCTTGTCATAGTCCGTAATCTGGCCGACGCGCGTATCCTCCACGGTGTAATTCACCTTTTTGATGGGGGTGAATATGGAGTCCACAGGGATAACGCCGATAGGCATATTTCCCATCTTGTTCTTGTCGGCAGACACATAACCGCGGCCTTTGTCCAGCATGATCTGAATCTGCAGGTGCGCGCCGTCGTTGAGCGTCGCGATATGCAGCTCGGGGTTGATGATTTCAACTTCGTCATCCACCCGGATATCCGCCGCCGTTACCTCACACGGGCCGTGCATGTCAATGAAGACCTGCTTGGGCTGGTCGCTGTACAGCTTGGCCACCAGCTCCTTGAAGTTTAAAATCAGCTCCGTGACATCCTCTTTTACGCCGGGCACGGTAGAGAACTCATGCTGCACACCGTCGATGTGCACAGAAGAGACCGCCACGCCGGGGAGGGAGGATAGGAGCACGCGGCGAAGCGCATTGCCCAGGGTTTGGCCGAAGCCGCGCTCCAAGGGTTCTACAACAAACTTGCCGTAGCGGTTGTTGTCGCCCATTTCCAGGCATTCGATGCGCGCCGGTTCGAATTTTTCAATCATTGTAAACCCTCCTTGATGGAACCGTCGGTCGAGGTAATCTCACTGCAATTAACGAGAGTAGAACTCGACGATCATGTTCTCCTGCAGCGGCAGGTCGATATCCTCGCGGGTGGGGAGGGCGATAACGGTGCCGGTAAGCTCGGCGGCATTGAAGGAAAGCCACTTGGGAACGATGGTCTTGCTGCCTTCGCGCAAGGCCTTGAAGTGCTCGGAACCCCGGCTCTTTTCCTTGATGGTGATCACGTCGTTCACACTCACCAGGTAGGAGGGGATGTCCACGCGCTGGCCGTTGACGAGCAGATGCCCATGGGTCACAAGCTGGCGGGCATGGCGGCGGGTGTTGCCCATGCCAAGGCGGAACACCACGTTATCCAGGCGGCGCTCCAACAGCTGGAGCAGGTTCTCGCCGGTAACGCCCTTCATATTGGAGGCCTTTTCGTAATAGTTGCGGAACTGACGCTCCAGCACGCCATACACGAAACGCACCTTTTGCTTTTCCTTCAGCTGGGTGGCATATTCGCTAACCTTGCGGCGCTTGTCCTTGCCGGGGTTGCGGGTGGACTTTTTGTTGGAATAGCCCATCGCGGCAGGGGAGATATCAAGTGCCCTGCAGCGCTTTGCTATGGGTTGCATATTTCTCGCCATAGGTCCTTACCTCCTTATACCCTTCTGCGCTTGGGCGGACGGCAGCCGTTGTGGGGAATCGGCGTCACGTCCTTGATCATGTTCACTTCCAGGCCGGCGGCCTGCAGGGAACGGATGGCGGCTTCACGTCCGGAGCCGGGGCCCTTTACGAAGACTTCGACAGTCTTCAGGCCAAACTCCATCGCTGCCTTGGCGGCCGTTTCGGCGGCCATCTGGGCGGCGAAGGGCGTGGACTTCTTGCTGCCGCGGAAACCAAGCCCGCCGGAAGAGGCCCAGGAAAGGGCGTTGCCGTTGGGATCGGTGATGGTGACGATGGTGTTGTTGAAGGAGGAGCGGATATGGGCAGCGCCGCGCTCCACCAGTTTGCGCTCACGGCGTTTGCGCGTAACCTTCTTTACCTTTTGCTTAGGTGCCATGGATTCATCCCTCCGTGCCCCAAGGGGCAGTCGTTATGATTTGCGCTCGAGGCATTACTTGGTCGCAGCCTTCTTCTTGCCGCCCACCGTCTTCTTGGGGCCCTTGCGGGTGCGGGCGTTCTGCTTGGTGTTCTGGCCGCGGACGGGCAGGCCGCGGCGATGACGTACGCCACGGTAGCAGCCGATTTCCACAAGACGCTTGATGTTCAAAGACACTTCGCGCCGAAGATCGCCTTCCGTCTTCACGTTATGCTCGATATATTCGCGCAGCTTGGAAACTTCCTGTTCGGAGAGATCCTTGACGCGGGTATCGGGACTGATGCCGGTCTCTTTGAGAATCTGCTGGGAAGTAGGCAAACCAATGCCGAAGATATAGGTCAGGCCAACTTCCACTCGCTTTTCTCTGGGCAGGTCAACGCCCTGAATGCGTGCCATGTGTGTAACACACCTCCAAATGTTGGTTCGGCTCCGCCGCATAAAACGGACGTGCCTTCTTTGCCGGACATAAAAATGCCCGGGCAGATTGGATGCGATCTATCGGTGAAAGCCCGTGGATCACAGGGGTCGCCCCCTATGCAGCCGCCCACGAAGCTCTAACCATCTCTTTTTAGGGACCCCGTCCCTAATACCCTGCCAAAGGGATACATCCCTTTGGAATTCCCATCTTTTTATGGGAATGCTGACTTGTCAATAAGCATCTACGGTTGTCATTCCAAGCAGCGAAGAATGACGCTGATGATTCTATTTTTACTTTGCACCCTACCCCAAAATGGGGATTCTCAAGGGGTTATATCCCTTGAGCGGGGTCCAGGGGCAGAGCCCCTGGTCAGCCTTGCTTTTGCTTATGCTTGGGATTTTCGCAAATAACCATCACGCGGCCTTTGCGCTTGATGATCTTGCAGTTTTCGCAGATTGGTTTGACGGAAGGCCTGACTTTCATGGGGGAATCCTCCTTGCATCCGCCCGGCGGGCGGGAACTAGTTTGTAGGCTCAGCCCTTGCTGCGCCAGGTGATGCGGCCTCTGGTGAGGTCGTAGGGAGAAAGCTCTATGGTGACCTTGTCGCCAGGATAGATGCGGATGAAGTTCATGCGCATTTTGCCCGAGATATGGGCCATGATGCGATGGCCATTGGGCAGCTCCACTTGGAACATGGCGTTGGGAAGCGCCTCAATCACGTGGCCTTCCATTTCTATGACATCATTCTTGGACAAGTCCGCAACCCTCCTTGTATGTGGGCAGTTCCTGCGCCGCTGCCTTTTGCAGAGCCTTTCGAAGCTCACTATCGGTGACGGCAATGTTTGTGCGCAGCTTGTCGGCAAACTCCGGAAAGTAGACAGGCTTGGCATGCAGGTGTTTGATCTTCTTGCGTTTGGGACGCTCCGTTTTGCGCAGCTCCCCATCCGCCATTAGCACGTAATCATCGTTAGCAACGGACAGTACAATGAACAACCGGCCGCGGTCACGCCCCTGCGTGGACTGCACCACGCGTCCAACATCAAAGGGTATGGGCTTCACGCGTCCTCCTCCTTCCAGGTAAACCCGGGAAGTGTCAAGATTTCCGGCAGCCCGTCGTTTATGGCGATGGTGTGTTCATAATGGGCGGCAAGGCTTTTATCCCTTGTGGAGAAAGTCCAGCCGTTTTCCGATTCCTCCACCGGCCACCCTCCGGCAGCGATCATAGGCTCTATGGCCAGCGTCATTCCTTTGCGCAGACGGGTGCCGTGACCCGCTTCGCCAAAGTTGAATACGCTGGGCTCCTCATGCATGGCCCTGCCGATGCCGTGGCCCGTCAGATCCCGGATCACAGAATACCCGTGGGCTTCCGCCCAAGTCTGCACTGCATGGCCAATGTCTCCCAGACGATTGCCAGCCACAGCCTGGGCAATTCCCTTCCAGAAACACTCTTCCGTAATCTCGATCAAGGATGCGGCTTGGGCGGAGATTTCCCCAACACCTACGGTAAAGGCGCTATCCGCCTGCCAGCCATTAAGCACCAACCCGCAATCGATGCTGATGATGGAACCTTCCTTAAGCACCACATCCTCGCTTGGGATGCCATGGACCACCTGATCATCCACACTGGTACACAGCGTAGCCGGGTAGCCGTGGTAATGAAGGAAGGAAGGAACCGCCTTATGCTTGCGGATGAGCTGTTCGGCATAAACATCCAAGGCAGCCGTGGTGACACCCGGCTTTACGGCATCCCGAAGCTTTTGCAGGACTTCGTGCAGGATAGCCCCCGCCTCGCGCATATAGCCTATCTGCTCTGGATTTTTGAGATATATCATGATTCGACCCCTAAAACCTTTAGGATGGCTTCAAACGTTTCTTCCATCCCCTGAGCACCGCTGACGGTTTTCAAAAGGCCTGCCTCTTGATAATACGTTACCAGCGGAGCTGTTTGACGGTGATATACCGCCAGTCGATTTTTGACCGTTTCCGCCTTGTCGTCATCCCGCTGAATGAGGCTTTCGCCGCATGCGGCACAGTCCGTTTTCCCGTTTAAATGACTCAAGTGGTAGGTTGCGCCGCACTTTGGACAAACCCTTCGCCCCGACAGTCGGGAGATAAGATCCTCGTCCGGCACATCTAAATTTAGTACAACGTCAATGCGTGCAATGGCCTTCAGCGCTTCGGCCTGGGGCACGGTGCGGGGAAATCCGTCCAGGATGTATCCCTTATCGCAATCCTTTTCCGTAAGCCGCTCATCAACAATGGCAATGACCACATCATCGGGAACGAGCTGCCCGGCATCAATAAAGGATTTGGCCTTGAGACCAATTTCCGTTCCCTCGCGGATGGCCCGGCGTAGAATGTCGCCGGTAGAGATTTGGGGAATTCCCAAGTTTGCGCATATCCGCTGTGCCTGGGTGCCTTTGCCGGCTCCCGGTGGTCCCAGAAAGATGATGTTCACGCTGTTTCTCCCTTTCCGCCGGCGAGGCCGCTTCTTGTAACATATGCTGGGAATGTCCAGCCTATGCCATCCCGGTTAAAAGCCAATGCTTTAAAACGCAGGGTGCGGCATAGGCCGGACAGTGCATTTTATAGGAAACCCTTGTAATGCCGCATGGTAAGCTGGCTCTCCATCTGGCGGGTGGTTTCCAACGCAACGCTGACCGCGATGATCAGGGACGATGCCGCAAACGGCACACGCGTCTGCAAATTCACTGTCAGTATGGAAGGAATCGTCGCCAGGATGGCCAGGAACAATGCGCCGAACAATGTCAGCCGGGAACTGGTGCGCTGCAAAAAGTCCACCGTAGCCTTGCCCGAGCGGATGCCGGGGATGAGGCCGCCCTGCTGCTGCACGTTCTTGCTGATATCCTGGGGATTGAAGCTGATGGAAGTATAGAAGTACGTAAAGGCAATGATCAGCAAAGCTGTAACGATCATGTATGCGGGGCGGGTGCTTCCCATGTATGCGCTCCACCACATATAGAGACCGCTCTTGGTGCCGCCGATCAGCTGGATGATGGTACCGGGGAACGCCATGAAGGAGTAAGCGAAGATCAGGGGCAGCATGCCCGTGGAATTCACCTTCATGGGGATGTGCGTGCTCTGCCCGCCGTACATCTTACGGCCAACAACGCGCTTGGCGTACTGCACAGGAATCCGGCGCTCGCCCATGTCCACAAAGGTGATCAGGGTGATCATCACGACAGCCGCCAGAATAATAGCCGCAATGTTCAGCCAATCGGTTACGACAGCCGCCTTGCTGATGCCTTCAACGACCAAACCGGTGAATAGGTTGTTCACGATACCGGCAAAAATCAAAAGGGAAATGCCGTTGCCGATGCCCTTTTCGGTGATGCGCTCGCCAATCCACATGGCAAGAGACGTACCGCCGGCCATGCTCAGACCCACCATCACATAGTTGAACCAGCCAGACTTGATATAGCCCAGGCCGGCGACCAGGCCGATAGCCTGAATGACGGCAAGGCCCACAGTGACGTAACGGGTGATGGTCGCGATCCTTTTGCGGCCTTCCTCCCCTTCCTTCTGCATCCGCTCCAGCGCCGGGATGGCAATGGTTAAGAGCTGCATAATGATGGAGGAGTTGATGTACGGGGTAATGCCCATGGCCATGATGGTCATGTTGGAGAAAGCATTACCCGTCATCATGTTCACCAGGTCCAGCAGCGGAAGATTGTTTTTGGCCATTTCCGCGTGCACTCTGGCGATGTCAACGCCCGGCGCGGGAATGACACCCACAATCCGGAAGATAAGCAGCATGAAAAGCGTGTACAGAATCTTCTTGCGCAGGTCTTCCACCCGCCAGGCATTGCGAAGGGTCTCCCACATGGTTAAATCACCTCGGCTTTCCCGCCGAGAGCCTCGATCTTTTCTTTGGCAGATTCCGTGAACTTGTCCGCCTTCACTGTAAGCTTCCGGGTCAGTTCGCCGCCGCCCAGAATCTTCACGCCGTCCAGAGT
>JAEZIN010000020.1 GCA_023436585.1 Bacillota bacterium
AGGCTCATGCATCGATGAAGAACGCAGCGAAATGCGATACGTAATGCGAATTGCCGAACGCGAGTCATCGAGTTTTTGAACGCACATTGCACTTCCGCCAACCCGGGAGTATGCTTGTTTCAGTGTCCACCCCCATTCCTCACCCTCGTGGTGGTCGTTGAGGAGGAGCACCGACGGTTATTATGCCGTCGCGCCCCTCCTGGAAGTGCGCGTACCTGCGATCCCGGCGGCCCGTCCGTCGTCATCGCACGTTCTCACCAACCTGTGCGCATGTGTTTACATGCGCGCCCGTCTTTGCGACCGTGTTACGCACGTTGCTCCGCGTTGGGTGTGGTAACCACCTTCCCCCACGCACGGCAGCGTGTACCGGCGTTAACGGTTTGTTGGGAGGTTGGAGTGCGGCGTAACTGCCGCACATCAACCGCACACATACGTCGCTGCCATTCCTTGGCTGCGCTTTACCGTCCCGGACCTGAAATCAAGCAAGATGACCCGCTGAATATAAGCATATAACTAAGCGGAGGAAAAGAAACTAACCAGGATTCCCTCAGTAACGGCGAGTGAAGCGGGAGAAGCTCAGGTTGAAAATCGGGCGCCCGCCCGAATTGTAGTCTGACCGAGACGGATGCGTGTTTGGGGATGGTGCGTGTGAGAACTCCCCTTGAATGGGGGACCGCAGAGGGTGCCAGTCCCGTGCTCACGCGTGTGCCGTCCTCCACCCCCCGCGCCGCCTCTCCGAGTCGAGTTGCTTGCGAGTGCAGCTCCAAGTCGGTGGTAAATCCCATCGAAAGCTGAATACGCGCATGAGACCGATAGCGAACAAGTACCGTGAGGGAAAGATGAAAAGAACTTTGAAAAGAGAGTTAACAAGGACTTGAAATTGCCAAAAGGGAAGCAGAGGCGCCGGAGTGTCGACGTTGGGTGTGTAGGGACGGCGAGTGTGGTACCCCCACGCTCGCTTGCCTGCACCTCACCGGGAGGCCGCCGTGCGAGCTGCCATGTATGGGGTTGTGAGAGGGGTCCGGCGTGGGTGCGTGAGGTAACTCACGTTCTCCGCACCGGTTACTCTTGCACGCCGCCACATGGTGCTTCACGGCGTGTGCCTCCAAAATCCTCGTCTCTGACCCGTCTTGAAACACGGACCAAGGAGTCTAACGTGCATGCGAGTACGCGGGTGGTGTGCCTACCCCCGGTCAGTGCGCAATGAAAGTAAGGAGGGAGGGAAGGCGTCCGCGTCCGCGCGGTGCTGGCACCTTCCACCGATCTCGGTGCCCCCGGGCCCGTTGATTTGAGTGTGAGCATACCCGTTGGGACCCGAATGATGGTGAACTATGCCTGTGTAGGGTGAAGCCAGGGGAAACCCTGGTGGAGGCTCGTCGCGATTCTAACGTGCAAATTGATCGTCGGATGTGGGTATAGGGGCGAAAGACTAATCGAACCATCTAGTAGCTGGTTCCCTCCGAAATTTCCCTCAGGATAGCTGCAACGGGTTGTACCACCCCAGTTGTATCCGGTAAAGCGAATGATTCGAGGACGCTGGGGCGCAACGCCCTGGCCCGCGTCTCAAACTTTCAATGGGTACGAAGAGGCAGTCACCAAACCGCGGACTGTCCTCGCGCTGAGTCGAATGGAACGTTGCTAGTGGGCCACGGCTGGTAAGCAGCTCTGGCGATGCGGGATGAACCGAACGCCGTGTTAAAGCGCCGGACTGCCCGCTCATCAGACACCCCAAAAGGTGTTGGTGCATACAGACAGCAGGACGGTGGTCATGGAAGTCGAAATCCGCTAAGGAGTGTGTAACAACTCACCTGCCGAATGCACTAGCCCTGAAAATGGATGGCGCTGGAGCGGGCGGCTTAGACACGGCCATCACCATGGGCATCCTGCGCAAGCAGGAAGTACGTGATGGTGATGAGTAGGAGGGCGTGGGGGTCGGAGCGAAGGGCGTCGCGTGAGCGCGCCTGGAACGACTGTCCTAGTGCAGATCTTGGTGGGAGTAGCAAGTATTCAAGTGAGAGCACCCCTTGAAGACTGAAGTGGAGAAAGGTTTGACGGGAATGGCATTCAGCCGTCAGTTAGCCGCTCCTAAGAGATAGGCACCGTCCGTTCAGAAGCGTGGAGCGCAGACGTGCAGCAATGTACGCCCTGTGACCACCGCCTATCGAAAGGGAACCAGGTTCATATTCCTGGGCTGGGTTTCACACACCGTGCGAGAACGCGGCAACGCAGCTCTCGTGCTGCCACTCACGTACGCCAGCCAAAGGTCCGACCAGCGTTCTCGTTGCTGGTTAACGCGCGGAAATACAACACGCCTATGCGAGGAATCGGATTATCCGGAGAGTCGCAGGCGCCGCGGGAAGAGCACGGCGGTCCCCACCGCCGCGTTCGGTGCCCTTTGGATGGCCCTGGAAACCGTGAGTGGCGGTAGGTCGGCGGCGGGGCAACCCGTCGCCGCTCGCACACCCCAGGCGTACTCCAAACCGCAGCAGGTCTCCAAGGTGAACAGCCTCTAGTCCATAGGAGAAGGTAGGTAAGGG